>OZ242183.1:0-1795226 GCA_965205925.1 Candidatus Poriferisodalaceae bacterium | reverse complement strand
GCGCCCTCGGTAATGCATGGGATGTTGAGTGGGACTACACCGTTGACGCTAAAGCTGACGACGTGACGCCTAAAGCTTCGGTTCTTGTTTATGAAGGACGTAAACTCATCAGAATAAGCGTTGACGATGACGCGAAAGTTTTCAATGCAGTCACATCGCTATTGGATAACGAAGCAGTCGCTGCAAACTTCAACGTAACAAGTGACGCACTTACTGACCCAAGTGGAACAGCTAATGCAGCATTTTCCGCTGTTTTCGCTGACGGCGCTAGTTTTGGGGCTGCAAAACCAGACGATGGCGATCGCCTTGACCTAACAGGCGGAGAGAGTGCAGTCACTGTAACTTTGACCTACAACGACGTGCTTATGAGCTTTGATTACGCTCGCTTGATGTCTAGCAATGCTGCGGCTTCAGATGCGTGTGCGAACGCCGCCATTAAATTCCCAATGAATGATGGCTGGCCAACCGCAGTGGCGCCAACGAGTCTGGTAACACAAATCAGTTTCACTCTTAACTCGGGTTGCTTGGGCGAACTGCCTGCAATCGGTGACTCGATTAACGTGCCGCTTAATCTTGTAACCAGCTACGGCACTCCCGAGCCTGCGCTAACAAGCGAGGACAATCTAATCCGCCTCCGAGCTGGCTAAGCGGAGATCTATCTAAACCTAACGAACCCGCTTCTCTCACTTTGAGAGGAGCGGGTTCGTTACGTTTTACTCCCGCTGCACTGCTCCACCTCACCTCACTCGGGTTGCTTGGGCGAACTGCCTGCAATCGGTGACTCGATTAACGTGCCGCTTAATCTTGTAACCAGCTACGCCATTCCCCCGACATGGAGGCTCCGGGACGCGGCGACCCCAACCCGGTCCGCCTCCGAGCTGACTAAGCGTAGATCTACCTAGGCCAGCGGTGATAGTGTCACGCTAGCAAGGCTAAGATAGTTATTTCATCAGCCGGTTTACGCTCGGCGCGGCTTGTGCTGTCTTTTGTGCTGCCAGGTTTTAGGTTCCCTTGTGTTGCTTATGTTTAGGAGTTTGTGATGGTGCGTCGTTTTTTGGTTGGGCTGGCTGCTGCGGTGTTGGCTGTGTCGGTGTTGACGGTCGCTGGTTCGCCTGTTGGTGCTGCGAATACGGCCAGCGAGGTGCTGTACGACCATGACAGCAATGCGGCCACGCTTAAAGTGCGTCAGTTTGCCGGTGCGAACCGCTATGCAACGTCTATTGCCTTAGCCGAGGCGTTTGTCACTTCGGTTGGTTCTGGCGGGTTTGCCGATTCGGTGATTGTAGCATCTGGTGAGAGCTTGGTGGATGCTGCAGCAGCGGCTGGTTTGGCTGCCTCTAAGTCTGCACCGGTGGTGTTGACGACTCCTGATCGCTTATCTAGTGGAGTTGAGAGCTTCATTGTTGAGGAGTTCGTAAGCGAAGTTTTCATCCTTGGTGGGCTTGATGCAATATCTCAAGAGGTTGAGGACGCATTAACCGCTTTGGCGCCTGTGCGCACGGTAAAACGCTTGTCTGGTACGGATCGCTATGCGACGTCGGTCGCTCTGGCTGAAGAGCAAGGGTCGCCCGGTGAGTACTGCGACTCTGGCTTGTTTAGCGCTATTTTGGTGAACGTTGACTCTTCGTTTGCTGATGTGATCGCTGTTGGTCCCCTGGCGTACGCGCTTGATTTGCCTGTGTTGTTGACGAGAGCGGATGGACTACCTGACACGGTGTCTGCTCATTTGACGGATTCCGAAATTGAACGCATTGTCATTATCGGTGGTGAGACTTCAGTATCTGTTGAGGTGGTTTCACAACTAACCGATCTTGGTATTACTGATGTCGTTCGTATCGGTGGTGAGAACCGTTTTGCCACTGCGTTAGCGATTCGTAGTGCTCTTGTCGATTGCGCGAATATTACTGTGTCTTCATCTCAGGTAGCGCTGATTAATGGTGAAGCTGCCGCTGACGGAGTGGCTGCTGGACCGTTGCTAGGTTCAGGCTTGGTTGCTGCTGGTGTTACGCCAGTGTTGTTAGTGAAAACCGACGAACTACCTGCTGAAACGCGCAGCTATCTAGCTTCTATTCCTCTGCGTAGCGCTTCCGCAGCGTTCATTGACGTGGGACTTGTCGCTATTGGCGGTACCGCTGTAGTACCACAAGAAATAGTCCAAGCCGCCGTAGACGCTGCCACCACATCAAAACCAATAACAGCGACCATCAAGGTGCTTCGCGAAAATGGTCAACTAGGAAGTGAAGCAAAGATTACGTTCTCGGCACTTGTTGACGAGTCAACGGCCATAAACTCAAGCAATTATCGCATCGCTGGAGCTAGGCCGTTTTCCGGCGACATAATTCGATTTGTCGAAGACCCGATTGTCCCGGGTATTAACACAGTGTCCATCTCACTCAGAAATTCAGAGGTGTTTACAGATGGCACCGAGATCACCATCGTTGGAGGCAAGATCAAAGGTCGTGGGACTGATAACCGCTCCGTAGAGGGTGTTACATACACGATACCAACCGTGTCCAGCGTGAGAGACAACGCACGGCCGCGAGTACAAATTGCAACCGCGGCAGGTGCGCACGAGTTACGTGTTGAAGTAACAGACCAAAACTTGGCTGGCATCGCTAGCGATCTTGACTTTTCAAAGGTGAAGCTAAATGGTGAGCCTCTGCCGTGGTCTAAAGATCAGCAGGATCGAATCGAATACTTTGTATCTACTAATCCTGCGGCCCTTGGGCAACCGGCACTGGATGCACATAACTCTGGGATAGCTGGTAATCCTTGGGAGTTTGTATCAGATATTGCTGCCGTGCCAGGTCTGTCTGTAGATTCTGGCCATCAGGCGTATTCACGAAACCTAGGGGATATAACCACTCCGTTATCTGAGGTGAAAGAAACCTCGTCACTTAAACAGGCTGGTGTTGCAAGCCTGACTAGCTTCATTATCTGCCTGTTTGGAAAAGAGGACAACGGAACGGTTGACCCATCTTGTCTTACGACGCCACAACCAGCAGCTGATTTTGCTACTGAAACCACAAACCCGATAACACCAACAATTCGGGAAACAATATCTGGCGTAGCGGTGGAAAGTGAACTCAGGACTAGCGAAGTCAGAACCAACACTCGCTCAGACGGCTCTCAAACTCTTATAGCAGGGGATCGCATAACGTTTGAAGAAGGTGCGTTTAACGACGTATCAGGTAATCCCAGCCGTACCACAACTTTTGTTGTTAAAAATGTTGAAGACGCTCCGCGCGTTACACGAGCGTCCGTTACCAAGCCAGTGCCCTACGACAACAATGGAGCTGCACCTGGCGGTGAAGCTCTAGCGCAATGGCGTTGGCTTCAGTATGAATACGACTGCAACGGACCTACCACAGTATCCTCGCAAATATGTCGATTCGCTTCTGACACTCTTGAACTCTCAAATAACTATCTAACCATCACTGCTAAGCCTGATGGCATAGCTGCTGGTGCTATAGGTAACGCTTGGAGAGTTGAATGGTCCGAACTGCCAGACATTCTTAACGATGATGGAGTGCCTGCAGTTCAAGTTGACGTTCCTATTATCCGCCGAGTAATTCAGGTTAAGTTCGATAACGAAGCAACGCTCGGAAATGTTTTGGATACGCTGCTTGAAAATGAAAGCATCACCGAAAACTTTGCGATTACAAGCGACGGGTTTCTATCTTCTGGAGCAGCACTTCTAACATCTAAAATTGCTGATTCAGTTGCAGTCGTTGGGTCAGCCGCGGCCTCCAATGACTTGCCTGATATTGAACCAAGCACAAGGCCATCTGGCCCAGCTGCCGAAGATATTGATTTTGTAACATTCCTAACTAATGTAACAATCCCAACCAATGGGATTCACTTCATAGAGCGTGGAGCACCTACACTCACTGCCCGAAATCTTTCGGGTGGTGAAAGCTCAGTTACGGTTACCCTTGCTTACAACGATGTTCTTGAAACATTCAAGTTCGCCGCAGATCCTGCGGATCCAGCTGTTGAAACCGGTACTTTACGCCTAAGCAATGTAGATGACGAAAACTATCCTTCAGCAGCTGGCTGGAATCGTCCACTTAACATACGTGAAGTTGCTAATGAAACGTACTCGCAAAATTCCACTACCGGTGTAAGAACCCACCTTCTTGTTGAACCAACTCTGGTAAAGGAAGTAGTCTTCGTGCTCCACTCGGCTACATTGTCGGAATTGCCAGTTAAAGGCAACACCATATCTCTACCAGCCGGTGTAGCCGAAGACTATAGTGGCCGTATAAGTACGGTAGTAACCGGGCAAGAACTGCGTGCTGGTTAATTTGGGTTGATAGGTAAAGATTAAAGTTATGTTTAGGAGTTTTGTGATGGTTCGTCGGTTTTTGGTTGTTTTGGTTGCGGCGGTGTTGGGTTTGTCGGTGTTGGTGGGTGTTGGTTCGCCTGTTGGGGCTGCTAATACGGCTAGTGAGGTGTTGTTTGATCATGATGGTGATCCGGATACGTCTAGTGTTCGTCGTTTTGGTGGTTCGAATCGTTATGCAACGTCGGTTGCTTTAGCTGAGGCGTTTGTTGGTTCGGTGGGTTCTGGTGGGTTTGTTGATTCTGTGATTGTGGCGTCTGGTGTGAGTGTGGTTGATGCTGCTGCTGCTGCTGGGTTGGCTGCGTCTAAGTCTGCTCCGGTGTTGTTGACGACTCCTAATCGTTTGTCTGCTGCGGTTGAGGATTTCATTGTTGATGAGTTCATTACTGATGTGTTTATTGTTGGTGGTGTTGAGGCTGTGTCGCAAGCGGTTGAGGACGCGTTAAGTGAGTTGGTGACTGTGCGTTCGGTGAAGCGTTTGGGTGGTGTTGATCGTTATGCGTCGTCGGTTGTTTTGGCTGAGGAGTTGGGTTCGCCTGGTGTGTTTTGCCAGTCTGGGCTTGTTACTGCTGTGTTGGTGAATGCTGATGTTTCGTTTGCTGATGTGATTGCTGTTGGTCCTTTGGCTTATGCGCTTGAGTTGCCTGTGTTGTTGACGCGTGTTGATGAGTTGCCTGTTGGGGTGGCTGCTTATTTGGTTGATGCTGAGGTTGAGCGTGTTGTTGTGGTTGGTGGTGAGGCTGCAGTGTCGCAAGCTGTGGTTGATGATCTCACAGCTGTGGGAGTGTCTAGTGTTACGCGTCTTAGCGGAGATTCCCGTTTCGCTACTGCGGTTGAGGTTCTTAACGCGCTTGATGATTGCGCGACTGTTTCGTTGAATGCTTCAGTGGTGGCGTTGATTAACGCTGATGCTGCGGCTGATGGTGTGTCGGCGGCACCGTTTTTGGGTTCTGGTGCGGATGGGGTTACTGCAGTGTTGTTGGTGCAAACTGATCAGTTGCCTGCTGAAACTAGTGATTATTTAGCGTCTATTCCTCTCCGAAATACAGCTTCGGAACTTGTTGATCAGTCGATTACTGCGATTGGTGGCACTGCGGTGGTGTCTGCTGGTGTGATGCAAGCAGCCATAAACGCTGCCGCCACAGCGAACCCGTTAACTGCAGAGATTACTGCACCCATCTCTAAGCCAGGAGAAACAGGTGTAATAACTATCAAGTTCTCCGGAAATGTGGAACTGTCGGACGATTCTACGAGTGCTGCTTATAAAAACAGTGCTTTGAATAAAGCTTTTTACACTGTTGGTGGTGGGCCGTTGATTGCGGGTGACGTACTTGCTCTAGTCCCAGACAGTGACCGCAGTGTGAAGATCACTTTGATAGATCCTCTTGAGGCCGGCGATGTAATTTCGATAATAGGCGGGAAGATATCTGGGGTTATTGCATCTGGAGATAAAAGACTCGTTGCGACCACAACGCTTACGATAGAGGTACCGAAGCCAGATAATCTCCGGCCGAACGTACAAATAACTGCTGCTGATAACGCACACGAGTTTTCGATAACGGTTACCGAAAAGAATGATAGGGGTGGTGAAAGGATTGAGCTTTCTGAAATTACTTGGAAAGATTCACCTTTACCCGCAACTGCAGAGATCTATTACCAGGGTGAGCACCCTTCTGACCTAGCTATTGTTTGTTTGAATGGTGTCCAAGATCAAGAATATGTTGCAACCAATGCCGGCTTTGGTCTTAATAGAACAATAAACGTAAACGCAGACAATCAGTTTGTTGATACATGCAAAACTGCGCCTGATTCAGGTGAAACTGAAATACTAACAGCGGGTGACATTATTGCTGTGGGCGCTGACTCGGTAAAAGATGTGCAGGGTAATACAAATCGTTCAACACGCGCAAGGGTTACTTCAAACGAGAAGCATCCCACTCTTGTAAAAGCGTCTCTCTCTACTCCAAAGGTAATAGAAAATGCATCTGCAACTTGGACGCTTAGCGATCCGGATTTTGTTGCAGAATCCGGTCGTTTACTAACTTCTAGAGATAAGCCTTTGGAGACTGCGGAGGGTGACCCCTATCACATACTTCTAAGCCCAGATAGTACGCACGAGACCTACTGGTCTTCTAACACTCTTGAAGCTTGCACGGACGATGGGAATGCTGTTAGAGAAGGGAGAAGACAGATAACCTACAGAGTACGCTCCGCGAATGAAGGCACACCAGAATACAACAATTTGAAGGACTCTCTTAGTGGGTGGTCAGTAACACAGCACACTAATGGTGTAATTATCACCTACTTCCTGCATGACTGCGGGCTTAGGCACTACACGAATAATCCTAATATAACTTCTCCAAATTATGAACTCATAATTTCAACTCGAAAATCCGTTGAAGGAGTACCTGGAGTACCCGGAATGGATGCAGTGCCTGCAGTACCTGGTAAAACGGTAGAAGGAGTATTTATCGAGGGAACGCCTGCGGTGGATGAAATACTTGCGATACCTGCGATACCCGCAGTTGTGGGTCACACTGTTGCCGACGTTATTGAAGCATTAGGGGCACACGACCAACACCCCTTTGGTTTCTACAACTCGGGCAATCAACTTCCATTTAACAATAACTATACTTTCCACGCTCAGTACGACAGTATCTTGGGCAATGCTCCCCCTAACGGTACGAGTGACCCTAGTGATTATGTAGCTCCAAGTAATACGGATGGTGGCGCTAGTGCAAACTACCAGGTTCTAGATGTTGCAGACCTAGAAGAAACCTTGACTATAAAAATTACTGCTAATAAAGAAGGGATAGCTAAAGGTGCAGCCGGAAATGCTTGGCAAGTAAACTGGACTAACCTAGGCCCTGATGCTGATACTGACACGGAGCCCAGTGTCTCAATTGACGTAATAACCGAAAGGTCAGCAATCAATATTGTTTTTGAAGATAATGCAACACTTGCAGATATCCTTACAGCTGCAGAATCTGATACTGATTTTACCAACAACTTCACAATGGAGTTAGACACCGGTAATCCTATTTCAAATAACCCTGCTGCTCTCAACCAGATTACTGGTGCAACTTCTACTAACTCAAGCTCCAGCACTAAAAACCTGGAAGGTGGTGTGAGTGACATAGATCTCACTCTGCAATACAATGATGTGCTGGAATCCTTTGACACGCCTACGTTCATTAACGACCAGAGCTCCAGCAACGGTGCATTTACGGGTGTTAGTAGCTTCGCGATTTCCCCTGTGAGGTACTATCGTTATCACACTCCGATAGGTGAAAATATAGGTACTGATTATGTACATACAGGCGAAGAAGAGCTTCTGTCATTCCTTACGGAAGATGATCCAAAAACACTTGCAGGTACTCGACGAGAAAACCTTAGAGATGCTGGCGCTCATAAACATCAGCCACGCCTATGCCCCTACAATGCCAACATAACTGCGGCCATGCAAAAAACCACGGCTGGTCCTGCCGAGTGCCGTTTGGATACCAGGGGTATCAACATGAGCTCAAAAATTGTGCTTACGATTAGATCACATAACCTTCTACCTGAACGAGGGCAAACACTTAGGTTGGCGAATTCGATTGCGAGGAGCTACCGTCATGATGTGACTGCTACTGAAGTGACGGTAAACGCTGACTCGAGCACTACACGTTATGGCGCAAGCTTGCCAAATACGAAAATCTTACGATCTGGCTAGACCTACAACCTAAAACGCTTTAGAAAGCGCGCTCAGACCAAACAACTACGGTCTGAGCGCGCTTTTCTTTTACGGCCAAAGCAGTGCTACCAGAGTGATAGTCTAGAGTGCTTGAGGTTTGTGGGCGGCTTGGTGGGGTTGTTTTGTGGTTTTGAGATTTCCGCCGGGGGGGGGGTAGGAGTTTTGTGATGGTTCGTCGGTTTTTGGTTGTTTTGGTTGTTGTGGTGTTGGGTTTGTCGGTGTTGGTGGGTGTTGGTTCGCCTGTTGGGGCTGCTAATACGGCTAGTGAGGTGTTGTTTGATCATGATGGTGATCCGGATACGTCTAGTGTTCGTCGTTTTGGTGGTTCGAATCGTTATGCGACGTCGGTTGCTTTAGCTGAGGCGTTTGTTGGTTCGGTGGGTTCTGGTGGGTTTGTTGATTCTGTGATTGTGGCGTCTGGTGTGAGTGTGGTTGATGCTGCTGCTGCTGCTGGGTTGGCTGCGTCTAAGTCTGCTCCGGTGTTGTTGACGACTCCTAATCGTTTGTCTGCTGCGGTTGAGGATTTCATTGTTGATGAGTTCATTACTGATGTGTTTATTGTTGGTGGTGTTGAGGCTGTGTCGCAAGCGGTTGAGGACGCGTTAAGTGAGTTGGTGACTGTGCGTTCGGTGAAGCGTTTGGGTGGTGTTGATCGTTATGCGTCGTCGGTTGTTTTGGCTGAGGAGTTGGGTTCGCCTGGTGTGTTTTGCCAGTCTGGGCTTGTTACTGCTGTGTTGGTGAATGCTGATGTTTCGTTTGCTGATGTGATTGCTGTTGGTCCTTTGGCTTATGCGCTTGAGTTGCCTGTGTTGTTGACGCGTGTTGATGAGTTGCCTGTTGGGGTGGCTGCTTATTTGGTTGATGCTGAGGTTGAGCGTGTTGTTGTGGTTGGTGGTGAGGCTGCTGTGTCGCAAGCTGTGGTTGATGATTTAGCTTTAGCTGGTGTTGATGATGTGTTGCGTGTGAGTGGTGAGAATCGTTTCGCTACTGCGGTTGAGGTTCTTAACGCGCTTGATGATTGCGCGACTGTTTCGTTGAATGCTTCACAGGTGGCGTTGATTAACGCTGATGCTGCGGCTGATGGTGTGTCGGCGGCACCGTTTTTGGGTTCTGGAGCGGATGGGGTTACTGCAGTGTTGTTGGTGCAAACTGATCAGTTGCCTGCTGAAACTAGTGATTATTTAGCGTCTATTCCTGCACGAAGTGCGACTGCGGCTTATGTTGATCAGTCGATTACTGCGATTGGTGGCACTGCGGTGGTGTCTGCTGGTGTGATGCAAGCAGCTATAAACGCTGCTACTACGTCTGAACCGTTAACTGCGGAGATTGTTGCGTCTTTCTCTAAGCCAGGAGAAACGGAGGGTGTGGTAACTATCAAGTTTTCTGAAAGTGTGGAACTGTCAGATGATTCTACGAGTGCTGTTTATAAAAGCAGTGCTTTGAATAAAGCTTTTTACACTGTTGGTGGTGGGCCGTTGATTGCGGGTGACGTGGTTGCTCGAGTTCCGGGTAGTGATCGTAGTGTGAAGATCACTTTGGTGGATCCTTTGAGGGCTGGTGATGTAGTTTCGGTAGTAGGTGGGAAGATATCCAGGGTTATTGCGTCTGGAGATAACCGCAGGGTTGAAGCTGTTACTTACACTATTGCGCGACTGGTTCCTGACAATGTGCGTCCGAATGTTCGCATCATTGCCGCAGATAACGGGCACGTTATTCGAGTAGTGGTTACTGAACCAAACCTTGCTTCCACATCTGTTTTTGATGTCACAGAGCTGCAACGAGATGGTGTTTCTCTTGATACCGCTGCACTATTAGACAAGAGTGCGGATAAAACGAAAGATTTTCAAGTTTGCTTGTTTGGTGTTTCTAACCCAGCAGTCACTCCTTTAACATGTTCCACAACTGAGACAAGTGCTGTGAAAGCGTTGAGTGCGGGTGAGCGTATAACGGTTAATGCTGGCGCTTTTGTTGACAAAGCGGGTAATGAATCTCGTACCACATCGGTACGAGTGGCAGCATTCGGTGACGTTCCGCGTGTTACGCGAGCAATCGTTTCAAAACCAGTCACTCGCCTCTTCAAGTCTTCTAGTAGTGGAGTTGAAACCCATTTGACGCCTGACTGGCATTGGTCTGTGGTAGGTGCGAATGGGAGAGAAAATAACGTTTTGACTGTTACAGCTAAACCAGATGCTGCTGCGGGTGGAGCGCCTGGTAATGACTGGTATATGGACTGGTTCGAGTTACCTACCGACACTGATACCGATCCTGAGGTTTCAGTTGATGTGATCACGCCTCGTAACACGGTTCGAATCGGATTTGATGATGATGCAACGGTTCACACAGCTGTGACAGCCCTACTTGACAGTGAAGAAGTCACGGAACTCTTCATCATTACCAGTGATGCGTTTGTAATTGACTCCATAGCAAACAAAGACCTAACTTTGAGTGCCAAATCAGACACACTTTGTGCTATCGACCCTAGCATTCTTGGTCATTTCGGTATAATGGTTGAGGGATCTGATGAGTGTGGTCAACCCACGATGACTCGCCGAAGCTTATCGGGCGGCCAAAGCCTCGTGGAAGTCACCTTGTCCTTCAACGGCATCGTGCAAAACTTTGCTTTCGATGACTTGATAACTGCGAACCAGACAGAAGATAACTATCCGGATACGAACTCTTTCTGGGCTAAAAACCCTCGCACCAAAACCATCGTGCCAGATACAGAGTTCACATTTGTGCTTTACAGCATGAATCCGCTTTTGACTGATTTACCGAAGCCGGGTGACACGATTAACCTACCAGCGGGTCTAGCTTTCTCATACGACCCGATAAACCCCGCAGACACTGTTTGCGACACCGTTACAACATGCATATCGAGTGTGGCAGTCCCACAGCAACGACTCCTAGCAGGCAAATAATCGAAACTTAGGGAGATCACTCTCAACTGCACGGCTAGAACATGGCTAGATCTTGACGTAAACTTTTTCTTTTACTTAAGACTTCTGCGAGCCCCAAGAGCTAATCTTGTTCCATGGATTCAACAATGATGGATGCTCCACTAGCACTGGATGCCTTTTTTCGGCGGGCTGAACGGCTTTTCACAGACAAAGAAATCGTTACCGCTACTACCGACGGCCTAAGACGCACCACCTACGAGGTCTGGGCGCAAAGAACGCGCCGCCTCGGTGGAATGCTTGACGATCTGGGTGTATCTACCAATGGACGAGTGGGCACCTTTGCCTGGAACACCGATCGTCACCTGGAACTGTATTTCGCCGTGCCATGCGCAGGTCGAGTGCTACACACGCTCAACATTCGCCTGTTTTCCGAACAGATCGTTTACATCGTCAACCATGCCGCCGATGAGGTGATTTTTATTGATCGATCGTTGCTTGCGGTTCTCTGGCCGTTGGCCGAAAGCGGCCAACTACCGAATGTACGCCATTTCGTCGTTATGGACGACACCACCAACGACGGTGCTTCAGCCAACAGTACCGCTGCCAGCAATGCCGCAGAGCTTCCTGACGATCCGCGCATACTCGACTATGAGGACGCTCTTGCAGCCGCCAACCCAGCTCCACTAGAGGTTGCCGATGAACACCAAGCTGCATCAATGTGTTACACCAGCGGCACCACAGGAAATCCCAAAGGCGTTGTTTACAGCCATCGCTCGACCTACCTACACACGTTGGCAGCTATGACTGCCGATGGCATTGGCATTCGTGAATCAGACGTCATCTTGCCGGTGGTTCCGATGTTTCACGCAAACTCTTGGGGACTCTCTCACGCGGCGGTGGCCGTCGGGGCGAAACTGGTAAACCCCGGATCCAACCTGGCTGCCAAACCCTTAGCCGAGTTGATAGAAACCGAACGAGTAACCGTGGCTGCTGGTGTACCAACTATTTGGATGGCGATGTTGCCAGAACTGGCTGGTCGAGATGTTTCAAGCTTGCGTGCAATTCCATGCGGCGGCTCGGCAGTGCCGAAATCGTTATCTGAGGGCTATCGAACACAAGTTGGTCTGCCCTTGCTTCAGGCGTGGGGCATGACCGAAACCAGCCCATTGGTGTCGGTGGCAAACATTCGCTCGGGCGAAGCTCACCTCGACGAAGACACTAAGGCCGACATTCGCTCTGGCATTGGTACTGCGCTGGCGACCGTGGAGTTTCGAGTTTGTGAGCCTGACTCCAGCGATAACTCCACCAGGGAGGTGCCGTGGGATGGTGAGACCAGCGGAGAGTTGCAGGTGCGCGGCCCGTACATCACCGGGTCGTACTACGACCGTCCCGATGAGACAGATTCGTTTACCTCTGATGGCTGGTTGCGCACCGGTGATGTAGCAACATGCGACCCGAAGGGTTATCTGCGTCTAGTTGACAGAACCAAAGATCTCATCAAGTCCGGCGGCGAGTGGGTGAGCTCGGTAGAAGTGGAGAACGAGATCATGAGCCACCCCAAGGTGACTGAGGCGGCTGTTATCGCCGTGGCTTCGCAGAAGTGGATGGAACGGCCGATGGCGTGCGTAGTACTAAATGAGGGAGAAACGTTGACCCATGAAGAGCTGGTTGAGTATCTGACGCCGCGTATGGCGCGTTGGTGGCTGCCTAGTGCTACGCAGATAGTTGACGAAATCCCGAAGACCTCAACTGGAAAATTCTCCAAGAAATCGCTGCGTGATCAGTTTGCCGACGTAACGGTCGATTAACTCACATTGACTTCCCCGGCGGCCTCTTGGTTACACACTCAACGCTGGGCTACGCTGTTGTTTCAGTGTTTGCAAGTAAATCTGCGGAGAGGACAGTATGAGCGTTACAGATACAGATCGTTCTGAAACCGATCTTTCCGATCTAATCGATCGTGAAGACGCCAACGATTTCAACGAGATCTTGTCGATGAGCAACAGCGACATGAGCTCGGTGATTCATAGCGTCGAAGACAACGCCGATGCCATTTATACGTGGGACTACGAGAAGGGTGCCCGTCCGCAACTGGCCAAGCTCTATGAAAAGGCCAAGTCTGGCCAGTGGAACGGCGAAACCGACCTGCCCTGGGACACGCCCGTCGATCAGGAAAAAGCTGCCGAAGAAGAGTATCTGGAGCACGGCGGCGGGTTAGACAATCTGATCGATTTCAGCGGTACCAGCATCGCCAAATGGGGGAAAAAAGAGTGGGTTCAATACTCGATGGAATCGCAGAACTGGGGTCTTAGCCAGTTCATGCATGGCGAGCAGGGTGCGCTGGTGTGCACTGCCAAAATCGTTGAGACTGTGCCGTGGATCGACGCCAAGTACTACGCCGCTACGCAGGTGGTAGACGAGGCTCGTCATGTCGAGGTGTTCTCCAAATATCTGGACACAAAACTAAGCGGTACCTACCCAATCAACGTTCATCTGCGGATGCTGCTTGACGACATCGTGCAGGATTCTCGCTGGGATATGACCTATCTGGGTATGCAGATCATGGTGGAGGGTCTGGCGCTTGCGGCGTTCGGCTTTTCGTATCAAAACACGAAAGACCCACTGTTGAAGCAGTTGCTGCGTTATGTGATGGCGGATGAGGCTCGTCATGTGGCATTCGGCGTGCTGTCGCTTAAAGAGGCGTATGCCGACATGAGTGAAGCAGAACTTGTGGAGCGTCAAGAGTTCGCCTTTGAGGCAGCACTGCGTATGCGTGATCGCTTTTTACAACAAGAGGTATGGGAGCGGATGGGAGCCAATGTTTCTGAGATAGTGCCGCTCGTGTTTCAAGACCCCAACCGGCGTGAGTTTCAGCATCTGCTGTTTACCAAGATCGTGCCAAACCTGAAGAAACTGGGCTTGCTAGATGCTGGCAGTGGCTGGCTGCGTAAGAAGTTCGGTGAAATCGGTGTAATCCAATACGAAGATTGGGTGGACACAGCTGAAGAGGTCGATGCTTTTGCATTGACTAAGGAGTTGGACGCAGAGAACATGTTCGGAGCCCGTCCATCCGAGCACTAGCGCTTGGCCCAAAAAGACCAGCCGCAGTCCGCTCACGCCACTGAGCCTTATCTACTGGTCTGGCTGGCGCTGCGACTAAAGGGCCTCGGCGAAGTAGCAACCGTCGCCGAAATCCACGGCCTATCCATAATCCAAACCGAACAGCTGTTAGCGCAGCTGGTCAACGACGAGCGATGCGTATATCGCGCAGTTGACGGCGTTAAAAAATACATACTTACACCAAATGGACGCGACGAAGGAGAACAAGCGCTAGCAGCGGAGTTGGATGAGACCCAAACGCGTGAAGTAGTAGCAGCCGCTTACCGAGAGTTTCGCCGACTTAACCCAACCATGCTGCAGCTATGCACCGATTGGCAGATTGTTCCAGCCGACTACCAACAGCCGCGTGATTCTCAACAACTTGAATCTCAACAAGCGTCGCCGATTGGTCGCCGGTTAAACGACCACACCGACCCGAGCTACGAAGCAGCCGTGCTCAAGCGCTTGATCGCACTCAACGATCAGCTTTCAGACGTGCTCACCTCGCTCAGCGAAGCCCTCGATCGGTACCGCAACTATCACCGACGATTTGATACCGCCCTCAAACAGCTAGCCGCAGGCGAGCTTGACTACTTCACCAAACCGACTATTTCCAGCTATCACACGATCTGGTTTGAGCTACACGAAGACTTATTAGCCACCCTCAACCTCAACCGGGCCGCTGAAGCTGCCGCAGTTGCAAACAAAGGCGCATGAGCGTACGTAAAGCACAAGAGCAAATTGTTTGCCAGACTCACTAGCTCACAGATCGTTAAGCACAAAAAACTCCGTGCATAAAAAGCCATAAAAGCAGCAGCAGAAAGCGCAGTAGCAGAAAGCGCAGTAGCAGAAAGCAAAGAACCACATGGAAATTCGTGATCGAGTAGCAATCATCACCGGCGGCGCGGGAGGCATCGGCTCTGCTACCGCCCGTCATTGGCTACAGCAAGGCGCGCGCACAGTTGTGGTTGCAGATCACAACAAAAAAGCGGCAATGTCAACCGCAGCTGAGCTGGGATGTATAGGGGTTGGTCTTGACGTAACCGACGAAGCCGCCATAACAGATCTGGTGCACAGCACAGAAGACGAGCACGGCCCTATCGACGTGTTCTTTTCAAATGCCGGAGCGGGCGAGCAGGGAGTGATAGAGGCGTCGAATGAAGCCTGGCAAAAACAGTGGGAACTGCATGTGATGTCGCACGTCTATGCCGCAAGAGCGGTGCTGCCGGCGATGCTCGCACGCGGTGAGGGCTACTTGGTTCACACCGCCAGCGCCGCTGGGCTACTGGCCGCAGTGGGATCTGCGCCATATTCGGTAACGAAGGCGGCCTGCATCAAGCTGGCCGAGATAGAGGCAATCACTTACGGCGACGACGGCATCTTGGTGTCGGTGCTGTGCCCGCAGGGGGTCAACACTGCCATGGCTCCACAGCAGCTAGGAGACGGCGCAACGGATGGAATCGTGGAACCTGAGTTTGTGGCCGAGCAAATCACCGAAGCAATGCGTGAGGAACGCTTCTTGATTTTGTCGCACCCCGAAGTGCAGACATACGTCGAACGCAAGGCCAGCGACCCCGATCGCTGGCTGCATGGCATGCGCCGTTTGCGCCAGCGCTCGTTAGCTGCAAACGAGTAACCCGCTCTAATAGTCTGTCGCAATGGCCGACACAGATATAAAGACGCTCACCGCCGAGTTAGATCTCCCCGAGTTCGAAACCGCAGCCTTCACCACTCCACCTCCACTTAGCGAAGCCAAAGTAGCCATCGTTACCTCCGCTTCACTGCATCACCCTGAACAAGACGACTTCGCGCCAGTTGATGTCGGATATCGCGTGTTGTCCGCTGATCGCCACGACTACATAACCGGCCACTGGAGCCCAAACTTTGACGCCGTTGGTTTCGGTCTCGACATAAACACCGTTTTCCCGATTGACCGGCTAGATGAGCTAGCCGCCGCTGGCACGATCGGATCGGTATCTGACGTACATCTTTCATATGCAGGCAACCAGTTTGAGTTGTCAGGAGTGCGCATGGACAGTGGACCAGCCGGTGCTGCTTTTCTACGAGAGCACGACGTGGACGTAGTACTGCTAACCCCGGTCTGACCGCTCTGCACGCGTACCGTGAGTACGCTCGCCCACGTTTTTGAAGCAGCCGGCATTGCCACCGTTGCGCTCGGCTCAATCCAAAACCACATTGAAGGTGTTGCGCCTGCGCGTGGACTGTGGTGCAATTTCCCGCTTGGGCGACCACTTGGCAAACCCAACGACGCACAGTTTCAGCATCAAGTGCTAGCTCACGCTTTTGGATTGTTGCGCTCTGACAAGCCTGTGGTTGAACACTTCGCCGAAGAGATTCTGGACGACACATCTGAGATGGTGGCTTGCACGCTGCCACCGCGTCACGACCCAAGCCTGCCTGCCGCAGTAGACGAAGCCCGCGGTCTGCGTCAGGCATACGATCGGTCGGTAGCCAAGCGCGGAAACCACATGGGAGCAGGACGAGTCGTGGCTGCGGACGACATCCCAGCCGCTGTGCAAGCTTTTTTGAACATTGCCGAAGGCACACCATGGAAAGAGGCCAATATTGGTGGCATCCCTGCCCGTGTTGCGCAAGACATTCGCGGCTACTACGAAACCGCTGTGCTAGAGCTAGCAGACACCGCTCCTTCTGCCTGGGCAGGAACCCGCTGGTTCTTTGAGCAGACCGAAGCTGGCAAGGTGATCTTGGCAGCACGCAAAGCCATGGAAAATGCAGATGTGAAGCGCCAGATCTGGTTCTACATGGCACCCGGAGACCGCTAAGTCCCTCAACAGCCTCCGACTGCTTTAGCGGGTATTGCCCAAATCACGGCACTAACCTAAATCCCTAGTTGGGGGATTCGCCCAGGGGGATGTACAGATGGCACTTGTCGAATTTCAGCTTGAAGACCGTTTCACGCGTCCAGAGGGCGGCGTGGCGATGTCAGGCGTGCAGGCGCTTTTGCGTGTCTTGTTGGATCAGTTGCGAGCAGACAAGCGTGACGGACTGAACAACGCTGCCATGGTTTCTGGCTACCGCGGCTCTCCACTGGGCGGCATTGACACGCTGATGCAAGGCAATGCCGAAGAGCTAGCTGCTAACAACATCGAATTTCTGCCCGCACTCAATGAAGACTTAGGCGCTACAGCTGTGTGGGGAAGTCAGCTGGCAAATCGCAACTTCGATGGCACCTACGACGGCGTGCTCGGCATGTGGTACGGCAAGGCTCCAGGTGTTGACCGCTCTGGCGACGCTTTGCGCCATGCGAATGTCTGCGGCGTTGATCCCAAGGGCGGAGTGCTGTTGGTGGCAGGTGATGACCCAGCTTCTAAGTCGTCAACGCTGGCGTCGCAATCGGAACCGATGCTCATCCACATTCAGAGCCCGATCTTGTATCCGGGCAGCGTGCAAGAGATAATCGACTACGGGCGATGGGGCTATGAACTGTCGCGCTATTCAGGTTTTTGGTCGGCGCTCAAGATTGTTACCAACGTTGCAGACGCTTATGCCACTGTTGAGGTGGGTGCTGGACGGATTCAACCACAACGACCCGATTTCACTTGGAACGGTCAACTGTGGCACCACACCCAAGAAGACAGCTTGTTCGGGCCAAGTGCGGTACGGATGGAGTTGGAGATTCACGAAGGTCGACTAGAAGCGGTCAATCGTTTCGTTGAGCACAATCAGCTAAATCGTCAAACCGTGCCAACAGCCGACGCCAAGATTGGCATCATCGCGGCTGGCAAGACCTACTACGACGTGCGTGAAGCGCTGGATCATCTGGGTTTGAACTCGGACGAGCTAGAGCGCCGCGGCATTCGCATTTTCAAACCAGCAGTGGTGTGGCCGCTTGAGCCGAACGGTTTGAAGACTTTTGCCAAAGGTCTTGAGGCTCTCGTTGTTATAGAAGAGAAGCGATCAGTCATTGAGACTGCCGTACGCGAAATTCTCTATGGCACACCAAACGCTCCTGAGATACTCGGCAAGCGTGACGCCAAGGGTGGATTCTGGTTCCCCGGGCATGGCGAAATGGACGCAGACTTGGTTGCGATAAAACTGCGGCCTTTCTTGACGGATCACCTCGGATCCGATGCGGTGCGCTCGCCAGTGGGTTTCGATACAGAAAGCTCCAACGCAACCAACGCAGCCAGCTCAAGCAGCGCTACCTCAGATGGAGCCGCACTTAACCCGACGATCTCTAACAAGTCACTCAATCGCGCGCCGTCGTTTTGCTCCGGTTGCCCACACAACCGGTCCACTTGGGTACCCGAAGGTTCCGAAGCTGGCGGCGGGATCGGCTGCCACGGAATGGCCGCTATGACTCCCACCCGCAATGTGCGTGGTACCACTCACATGGGTGCCGAGGGCGTGCAATGGGTTGGCGCGGAACCGTTTGTCACGATGAGCCACCGATTCCAAAATATGGGTGACGGCACGTTCCACCACTCAGGCTCGTTAGCTGTGCGCCAAGCCGTGGCCGCAGGCACCAACATCACATTCAAGATTCTTTACAACGCAGCGGTTGCGATGACGGGTGGCCAAGACATTGACGGCGCGATGGCAGTACCTGAGTTGACCCGCGCACTACACGCAGAAGGCGTGTCCAAAGTGATGGTGGTAACGCACGACCTTGATAAGTACCCAAGCGACGCAAAGTTCGCACCAGACACCGACATCTGGCATCGCGACCGCATGGATGAAGCTCAGCGACTGCTGCGCGACGTCGAGGGCTGCTCGGTGCTGATTTACGACCAGCCGTGCGCGGCTGAGCTACGCCGCGACCGCAAACGTGGCAAGGTGGCAGAACCGCCAATGCGGGTGTTCATAAACGAGGCCGTATGCGAAGGCTGCGGTGATTGCGGTGAAAAGTCAAGCTGCCTTAGCGTGCAGCCAGTTGACACTGAGTTTGGTCGTAAGACGCAAATTCACCAGTCGTCTTGCAATAAGGATTTCACCTGCCTAGATGGCGACTGTCCGGCATTCATTGAGGTGATCCCAGCCGGCAAGATAAAAGTCGCCGGCGCAAGCGGCAACGCCGCCGCTGACATAGCTGCCAGCATCACCAATGAAGAGTTGCCTGAACCAAACCGTATTGCCGAGGGCAACATCTTGATGATGGGCATCGGAGGAACTGGTGTGGTGACCATCAACCAGCTGCTAGCTACTGCGGCTTTGCTGGATGGCAAGCAAGCACTTGGGCTAGATCAAACTGGTTTGGCGCAAAAAGGCGGTCCTGTGGTTTCCAATCTGAAGATCCGTCACATGACCGGTAGTGACGACACCAGTGAAACGGGTAATACCGGTGAAGCAAGTAGCGCGGCCCAAACAGCCGTATCCGAAGCCTCAAAGATCGGCGCGGGTGAAGCAGACGCTTACCTAGTGTTCGACCTGCTAAGCGGTACTAATCCTGCCAACCTTTCGAAAGCCAGCCCCGATCGAACCGTGGCTGTCGTGTCCTCTAGCAAGGTTCCCACCGGAGTGATGGTGCGAGACGTGTCTTCGCAGTTCCCCGAATGGACTGAGTTTCAAAGCTCCATAGATGCTGCCACCTCTCCACAGCGCAATGTTTACTTTGATGCTGCGACATTGGCAGACAATTTGTTCCGCTCACACATGCCAGCCAACGTGATCGTGCTGGGTGCGGCATACCAAGCTGGAGTTGTACCGATAAGCGCCGGAGCTATCGAGCAGGCCATTGAGTTGAACGGCGTTTCGGTTGACACCAACTTGCAGGCGTTCCGTATCGGCCGCAAAATTGCCCTAGACCCGGAGTTTTTGGAAAGCTTGGAGATTCACCGCTTAGGCGAGATGAAGCGGACACAGTCGAAAGGCCCGTCGAAAAGCGATCAAAAACTGATCGAGCGTGTGATGCAGCCTTCCGGTGAGCTTGTGCGTCTGCTTGGTGTGCGTGTGCCCGACCTAGTGGCGTATCAAAGTTCTGATTACGCCCGCACCTATGCCGAGTTTGTCGCCAACGTGCGTGAGCGTGAGCTGGCTAGCGGTCCGGCCGGAGACACCCGACTAAGCGAAGCGGTGGCGCGGTACTTGTACAAGCTGATGGCGTACAAGGACGAATACGAGGTAGCACGCCTGCATCGTGCGTCCGAGTTTCAGCGCAGCATCAAAGAACAGTTCGGCAACAAGACCAAGGTCACTTACAAGCTGCATCCTCCTGTTTTGCGCCGTATGGGTGCCAAGAAAAAGATTGGACTGGGTCGCACCGGTGAAGTTGCGTTTGCCGTGTTAGCGAACATGAAACGTCTGCGTGGCACCGCTCTCGACCCGTTCGGTCGCACGAAGCACCGCAAGCTGGAGCGAGCACTGATAGACGAATACCGCGCGCTTGTAGAGAGCTGCCTGAGCAATCTTTCGGCTGCCAACTACGACCGGGCTGTTGAGGTGGCGCAGCTACCGGAGATGGTGCGCGGCTATGAAGCAATCAAGGAAGACAACATCCAGCGCTTCCGTGAACGCGCCGCCGAGCTTGTTGGGAGCTAACAACCTCCCTGCCGCCATAGCCAGTTCTGTACTGGACCTCATAGGCAACACTCCGCTAGTGCGATTAGTTTCAGTCACTGCAGGCTTGGCGTGTCCGGTGGTGGCCAAACTTGAGACTTATAACCCGGGCGGCAGTGTTAAAGATCGCCCGGCGTTAGCAATGATCGAAGCCGCCGAGCAAGCGGGCTTGCTAAAGCCCGGCGGCACCATTATCGAGCCAACCTCCGGCAACACTGGTGTAGGACTAGCTGTGGTGGCAGCCCAGCGTGGCTACAAATGCGTGTTTGTGACGACCGACAAGGTCGCTCCAGAAAAGATCGACTTGCTGCGCGCTTATGGTTCCAAAGTGGTGGTATGTCCGGTAGCAGTGGCGCCCGAAGATCCACAGAGCTACTACTCAACCGCTCAACGCCTGCTAGAAGAAACCCCTGACGCATTCGGCCCCAGTCAGTATCACAACCCGGTGAATCCGCAATCGCATTACGACACCACAGGCCCCGAAATTTGGGAACAAACCGAAGGACGCATCACGCATTTCGTAGCCGGCGCTGGCACGGGTGGAACTATCAGCGGTGTGGGCAAATATCTGAAAGAACAAAATCCTGCCATACGGGTGGTGGTAGCAGATCCGGACGCCTCTGTGTATTCCGGCGGCGACGGCAGGCCTTATCTGGTGGAAGGCATCGGCGAGGATTTTTGGCCAAGCACCTATGACGCGTCGGTTGTTGATCGGGTGCTGGCTGTGACCGACGCCCAGTCGTTTGAGATGGCGCACAGAGTTACCCGTGCCGAGGGTCTGCTAATCGGCGGGTCGGGAGGCACGGCGGTATTTGGAGCCCTAGAAGTAGCGCGCGAATTAAGTGAGAACGACTTAGTAGTGACACTTATTCCAGACTCGGGTCGCGGTTATCTAAGTCGAGTCTTCAACGAGCAATGGATGACGTCTATGGGTTTTGGCGCTACCTCTAGCACTGCCAGTGTCAGCAATTTCATCTATGTGCAATCAACTAGCACTGTTGCACAAGCACTGGCTGCCATGAACGCAAACAACCTCGCGGCGATCCCTGTAGCCAATGGCGACATGCCAATAGCAGCCGCTGAGATTGTTGGTTCGGTTTCGCTTACAGGACTCAACGGCAAAGGCACGCAAGGCCCCATAGCGTCCGATTGCCTTGTTGGTGAGTTATTAGAACCAGCACTGCCTCAAGTCGGCTCGAACGAGCCGCTCGAAGTCGCCCTTGAGCTGCTGGGGACTACCCCGGCCATAGTTTTGTTTCACGAGGGACGCCCGATAGCCACGCTTAATGAGGAATCAGCCCGTGAGACAATCACTCCAGAAGAACAATCATTCCAGAAGAAAAGGCCTAACAACCATGTTTAAACAAACATGACCGGCGGAACACCCCCGTTATCAGGATTTGACGATCCAGCCGAATACGGGTTTGAGACCCGCGCCATTCGCGCAGGCCAGCCCCACGACGCATACACAGGGGCGGTTGTAACCCCCATTTCGTTGGCAACGACCTTCGCGCAAGAAGCAGTCGGCCAACCCCGCCACGGTTACGAATACGGTCGCACAGGTAATCAGACTCGTCACGCCTATGAGGTTTGCGTGGCCTCACTTGAGGGCGCGAAACACGGCTTTGCTTTCGCCAGCGGCCTGGCTGCTGAGGATGCGTTGCTGCGATACCTGCATCTGGGAGACGGTCTGCTGTTAGGTGACGACGCCTATGGCGGCACTTTTCGACTGATTGACAAGATCCACGGTAACAACGGAATAGTCAACGCAGCGGTCGACCTCACTGCGCCAAAAAAACTCCGCGACACCTGGACGCCCGAGACTCGCATCGTGTGGCTAGAGACGCCCACCAATCCACTGCTGTCGGTTTTTGACATAGCAGCTATCTGCGACATCACTCACGAGCTAGGCGGGCTAGTGGTAGTGGATAACACATTTGCTACTCCCTATCTGCAGCAGCCGCTAGCGCTAGGAGCTGACGCTGTGGTTCATTCGGCTACCAAATACATAGGCGGACATAGCGATGTAGTCGGTGGGTTTGTGGCTACCAACGGTGAAGAACTAGCAGAGCATCTGGCATTTACTCAAAACGCGGCTGGAGCGGTACCGGGCCCGTTCGATTGCTACCTAGCGATGCGCGGCGTCAAGACACTGGCGGTACGAATGGATCGCCACTGCGAAAACGCGCGCGCAATCGTTGAGATGCTGACTAAACATCCAGCGGTTACGAGAGTGCTTTATCCAGGTTTGGAAGACCATGTCGGCCATGACATAGCTACCAAGCAAATGCGCGATTTTGGCGGCATGGTTTCTTTCACCTGCACAGGCGGAACAGAGGCAGCTCAACTAATAGCGGCAAGCACCAAGGTCTTTACTTTGGCTGAGTCGCTAGGCGCAGTCGAGTCGCTGATCGAACATCCAGGCGTAATGACCCACGCCTCCGCAGATGGCTCAGACCTAGAAGTCCCAGCCGATCTGCTACGACTTTCGGTGGGTATCGAATCCAGCAACGATTTAGTCGCAGATCTGAAATCAGCTCTCGATCGTGCGTAATGTGTCAGCATTGCTAGCAGAACGGAAAGCAAGGGCAAATGGATAGCGGAGACATTGCATGGATATTGACATCGGCCGCTTTGGTGCTGTTTATGGTGCCAGGGCTTTCCATGTTTTACGGCGGCATGGTCCGGTCGAAAAACATGCTCAACATGCTCAACATGAACATGTGGTGCCTAGGAATCGTGCCGATCTTGTGGGTGCTGATTGGCTACAGCCTCGCTGGCGGTGACAGTGGTTTCTGGTTCATTGGCAACTTTGATCTTGTTGGGCTAAGAGGCATCAACGACGCCGAAGCGATCGCCACCTTCGCATTTCTGACCACATTTGCTGCCATTACCCCCGCACTTATTTCCGGTGCGGTAGCTGACCGGATGAAGTTCTCTGCCTGGATGATCTTCGTACCGCTGTGGTCTTTGCTGGTATATGCGCCGGTCGTTTATTGGGTTTATGGCGGTGAAGGCTGGATCAAGAATCTGCCAGCGCATGACTTCGCTGGCGGTACCGCCATTCATGTCAATGCGGGTGCAGCTGCTCTGGCGTTGGCGATGGTGGTAGGGCGTCGCACGGGCTGGCCTGAGAACAAAAATGTTCCACACAACATCCCGCTAACGGTTCTGGGGGCAGGCATCCTATGGTTCGGCTGGTTTGGATTCAACGCTGGTTCGGCTCTAGCCGCTGACGGCTTAGCTGCACAGGCGTTTGTGAACACTTTCCTAGCCGGGGCAGGTGGAATGGTCTCCTGGGTCATCGTGGAAGTGATACGAACAAAGCGTGTTACCGCTATTGGCATTTCGTCAGGAATTGTGGCCGCTTTGGTAGCGATCACACCAGCGGCTGGTTTTGTGGGAACAATGCACTCGCTGGTGTTCGGGCTTGCGGCAGGTGTTGTTTGCTACTTCGCTATCGAAGCCAAGTTTTATCTCAAGATTGACGACAGTTTGGATGTGGTTGGCATCCACTTCGTAGGCGGTGTCGTTGGAGGCATGTTGATAGGCCTCTTTGCCGACGCTTCCTCTGTGCCAGGTGGAGATTTCATCGATGGCATCTTGTTTGGCGGTGGCGTGTTGTTGTGGAACCAGTTCTTGTCGATCTTGGTGGTGGCGGTGTTCTCGTTTGTGGCTACCTACATCATTGCGAGGGTGCTGGATCTAGTGATGGGCTTGCGAGTGTCACCTCAGGTAGAGATGTCAGGTATCGATGTGAGCAGCCACGGCGGTGTGGCGTACAGCATTGATCACCATGCAGAGGGTGAATCAAGCGTCACCTCCTCCTAGCTGGTTCTTGACTATTTACCTATGACAACTCACTTATGACCCATTTATGACAACGGATCCCAACGGCGCGACGCAGTTCGCGCAAACCCGCTGGCAGCGCTTAGCGCATGCCACTGAAATAATGCTGCTGCGCCATGGTGCCACCACGCCTTATGTATACGGCGAAGATTTTCCGTTGCTTAACGGCCAAGGTGATCCGCCGTTGTCGCAGGTGGGTTTTGAGCAGGCTCAGCTGACTGCGGAGCGTCTGGCCAGCGAAGCTATCGAAGCGATTTACGTAACGAGCATGCAGCGCACGGCACAAACGGCCGCTCCGTTGGCAGCCGCACTGGGCTTGGAGCCAACCGAAGAACCCGATCTGCGAGAGGTCGGACTAGGAGAGTGGGATAGTGGAATCATCCGTATGCACGCTGCCCAAGGGCATCCGATTTATGAGCGTGTGCGAGAAGAGCAGCGTTGGGATGTGATTCCAGGAGCAGAATCGAACGACTCTTTGACCAAACGCTGCATCAATGCGTTAGACGCTGTGGCTGATCGCCACGAGGGGCAGTTGGTGCTCTGCACGGTTCATGGCGGTGTGATCGCGGCACTGCTGAGCCACATCACCGGCTCGTCACCGTTTGCGTTTGGCGGTTCAGATAATTGCGCAATCAGCCAAGTGGTGCGTACCGATGGTTCGTGGATATTGCGCCGCTACAACGACAGCTCCCACCTTTGGTCTCACTTGCATCACGGCCCCGAGCAATAACGCCCGGCCAGCTACTACCCCTTTAAGAATTCTCGCAGCGCACTAGTAAGCATCGCAGGGTCTTGCGCTCCACCAAACTCACGTGCCGAATGCATCGACAGCTGTGGACTGCCAACGTCAACCACAGAAATTCCAAGCTGCGTGGCGGTAATCGGTCCGATCGTGCTGCCGCAAGGCAGATCGTTTTGATGTGAATACAACTGAAACTCAACGCCAGCCTTGCGGCATGCCGACTGAAAAACCGCACTGGTGTTGGCATCGGTGGCATAGCGCTGGTTGGAGTTCACCTTTATTGCAGGACCACCATTCAGGTGCACATAGTGGTTTAAGTCGTGCTTTTCGGTGTAGTTCGAATGCACAGCATGAGACCCGTCTGCCGAAACACAGATCGAACGAGCCAACGCAGCCAAAAACTGGCCACGATCGGCACCAAGCGACAACGCAATTCTTTCTAGATGGTGTTGAAGCATCGGACTGGCCGCGCCGGTAGAGGTTGCGCTGCCTACCTCCTCATGGTCATAAAGCACTAATACCGCCACCGCATCATCAGACAAGTCAGAAGCAGACAAGCCCGCAAGGGCGTGAAGACCGGCATGGCACGACGCCAAATTGTCTATGCGTGGTGCTGCATAAAACTCACCTGCCCTGCCCAGCCTTGCAGGCGGTATGAGATCGTGAGTCATCAGATCCCAAGCAACTATTTCTTCTTGAGAAACATAGAGCTGTTCGGACAGAAATCCTTTGAAGCTGCCAGATTCTGTTTTGTCCAACCCCCAAACAGGGTTCATGTGTGAAGATGCCAGCTTCAATCCCTCCTTGGTTATTTCACGATCAAGATGAATAGCTAGCTGCGGTATTCGCAGCAGGGGACGGTCGATTTTTAGTAGATGAGTGGAGATCTCGTTTGCGGATTTACGTGTGACTACACGCCCAGAGATGCCAAGGTCGCGATCTAACCAAGAGTTGAGCAATACTCCACCGTAGGGCTCTATTGCAAGCTGTTGGTAACCAACTTTGTTGAAGTCGGGTTTTGGTTTGATGCGAAGGTTCGGACTGTCGGTATGCGCGCCGACGATTCGAAAGTGCAGCTTGCCGGGATTGACGCTCCCGGCCGCCAGACAAGCAATGGTCGTACCGCTTTTTGTGTTGTTGTGATCCGACTCGTCAAGCGCTATAGCTATTTCAGAGTTCGCGGCATTCAGCAGTCGATGTGCTTGCGATACAGCATGGTAGGGAGATGGTGACTCCCAAATGAACTCAAACAGATCCTGCAAGACCTGTTCGCCTGTCGCTTGTTCATGCTTTGCTTGCTCGTTCATGGCTGCCTGTGCTCCTGCGTATTCGCGTCATAGCCTGCCAGCGTGATGTCGGCGTGAGTCTCGTATGAGCAATCCGTTCAGCCGAACACTTGTGCTGCGCTCGAATCTGCCGCTAGCAACGACCTTGTTTGCGGCCATCAATGTGATCGTTTTTGTGCTGACGCACAACTTCTTAGATGTCGCAACGCTTACCGGTGATTCGCTACGCCAGTCCGCTCTTATCGACGCCGCTCTGTTCGGCCCATACGTGGATGTCGACGGTGAATGGTGGCGCTTAATCACAGGCGCCTTTTTGCACGCCAACCTGTCGCACCTGTTTTTCAACGTGTTGGTGATGTACCTGTTGGGACGGCGACTCGAAAGCAGCGTCGGACCAGCAGTACTTGCGGGCACCTATGTGTTAGCGATGCTTGCTGGTTCGGCGGGCGCATTACTTCATTCTCCTAGCGCGGTCACCGTGGGAGCTTCTGGAGCGGTCTACGGGTTGATGGGTTGCACCTTTGTAGTGGAGCAACGCAGCGGCAGAAATCCGTGGCGCGACGGACTGGGTTCGTTAATCATCATCAACGTAGTCGTGTCGTTTCTGATACCTAACATCTCAATCGGTGGTCATATCGGCGGTCTAGCTGGGGGAGTACTAGCCGCACTGGCAGTTGGCGATCTCCGTAGACGACCCCGTTGGGCAATCACTTGGGCGTTGCTTGTGGTGTCAGGTGCGGCAATGATTGCGTTGGCACTTTGGGCTGCTACCGGCTGGCAAGATCCGTTGTTCTAAACCCGTTGTTCGTTCACCAGTTCACCAAGCGCACCTAGTAACAGAGTCACATTGCGTTGGCGTGCGGTATGACCCATGCAGCCGATCCGCCACACCTTGCCAGCGACTGGGCCAAGCCCGCCGCCCACTTCAATGCCGTAGCGCTTCAATAATGCTTGTCGCCCAGCGACATCATCGAACCCGTCGGGCAAGGTAACGGTCGTTAGCTGCGGCAAGCGGTGATCTTCTTGCGCCCAAAGATCAAATCCAAGCTCGGGCAAGCGAGTATGCAGCTCATCGCCGCAAGCTTGATGCCGCTCCCAAGAATCAGTAAGCCCCGCAAACCCCTCCGCTAGCACCACACCCAGCCCTGCGTGTAGCGCATAGAGCATCGAGATCGGTGCGGTGTGATGGTAAGCACGCGCACCCTCGCCCGTTACGTATGCGCGGATCATGTTGAGATCTAAGTACCAGCTCTGTGGTTTTTCAACTAACGCTTCAAGTGCTCTTTCACTGACCGTTAAAGGCGCAAGACCAGGTGGCACCCCGAGACACTTCTGCGTGCCGCTGTATGCAATGTCGATACCCCAGTCGTCGACGGCTATCTCAATGCCGCCGAGCGAGGTAACGCAATCCACCAATAGCAGTGCGTCACCTTTAGCCGTACCCAACGCCGCGATGTCGTTGCGTACGCCAGTTGAGGTCTCTGCATGTACCACCGCAATGATTTTGGGATTTGAGTGCGCATCCAGCAGTCGCTGCGGCTCGATTGCCCTGCCCCATTGTTCACTCACCTCAACCACCTCTGCGCCAGCACGCGCGGCAACATCGCACATGCGTGTGCCGAACACGCCGTTTACCCCGATCACTACCACGTCGCCGGGTGCGATGAAGTTGACAAACGCTGCCTCCATGCCAGCCGAGCCAGTGCCAGACACTGGAAAGGTAAGCGGGTTACGGGTCTGGAACACCTGACGAAGGCGTTCGTTTAACTCATCTAGCAAAGTGATGAACTCGGGATCAAGATGGCCCAGCACCGGCCGTGCGAACGCTTCTATCACTTCGGGATAAGGATTTGAGGGGCCAGGCCCCATCAAGACACGGTCTGAAAGGCTCATTAACGGATCACATCCCGAACTGAAACAACCTTGCCATTGACTTCGATGGGCTTCCACTTATCGTCAGCCAGCAGCCACTGATTCAGACCGGCTTCTTTGTCGCCTCGCACCGACTGAGCAGCCTTTGAGCAGCTCATTCCCACACCACCCATAGGCAAGTTCTTGCCATCTGACTTTGCCAGATTCGTCCTCAACGCCGTACTTGACAACGTCTAAAAACACATACACCTCACCATAAAGCTCGACGGCTTCAGCACCGCATTCCGAAGCAAGTGCGCGCGCACTATGACGAGTGCCGTCACGCTTAGTCTTGGCGCGCAGCACGACCTTCTGCTTGGGCTTGATGGTTTTAGGAATTGATTTAAGGGTGGTTGTCATGATGACGCCAAGATCCTATGTCAGTCTTATGCCGATCTATGCGGCATCTGCTTCGGCGTCAAGTAACCCCGCTGGCAGCTGTGTCGCACGAAATGCGAACTCAGAAACCGGCTTACGGTCGCTGGGTTGCTCTCGCTGCGCCAGGTTTTCATCAAGGTCAGAGCCATCGCCACGCACCCCCAGTGCAAACCCGCAGATGATCTTTGCTTTTTCTGGATCAATGCCGGTCAACTTGTGAGCTGCCTCTAGTTCAATACCACCCATCATGTGCACAGACAGACCCAACATTGCGGCTTGAATCGCTAGCGCCATCGCAGCGGCACCTGTGTCAAAATCACGTGACCGAGCCATGAAGTCTTCCAATTTGGTGTGCGCAATCATCAAGCCGACCACCGGCGCGTTCTTTGCCCACACCTGATTTCCTTGCATAAACACGTCGATTAGTGCTGCGTGATCGGCCGCCTCGGCTTGGGTGGCATACAGGTAATACCAAGGCTGATTGTTGAACCAAGATGGTGTCCAGCGAGCTGCCTCAAACAGCGCAGCAAGTTGCTCGTCGGTAACTGCGGTGTTGGCCCAAGATCGTGGTGACCATCGCTGCAAGAACACACCGTTTACGCCGGCTACCTGTGATGTTCGATTATCTGGCATAGCTACTACTCCTTTTGATGCCTCGGTTCTAAGCATGTCAGCAAAAATGCTTCACTCATCATGCACCAAGCAATACTGCTTGCACTATGTCGAGAGCCGCCACGTTGCAAACCGCACTGCAAGCACAACGCAGCAAGCAGATCTACTGTTGCTGATGCGGTATCTACTACCAGTACTGCTTGTGGTCGCTTTGTTTGTAGCGACGGCCTGCAGCATCGGTGACGACAACAACGCTGCCAACACCTCCGGCACAGACACAGGCATAAACCCAACGGGAGACGGCTCGCTCGGTTTTGTGACCGTGCCAGCGGGCCAGCCGATTCAGTTGCGGTTAGTGCTAATGGATCAAACAGGCACTACAGCTATTCGCATCGTACAAATGGCTCTTGCCGACTATGGCGACATCGGCGGCTTTAATCCCACCTTCGGCGACCCCATACACGATCCCTGTAGACCCGACTCTGCTGAATCGCTCGCCTACAGCATCATCGAAGATCCGCAGGTAATAGGAATCGTGGGCCCGACTTGTTCGACGTCATCGGTGGCGTTCTCGCCTGTGATCAGCAACGCCGGTCTTGTCACCATCACCAGCTTTAGCGAGGCATCGGTACTCACTTCAAACCTTGCCGGTACCCCAGGATCTGACTACCACCCAGGCTTTTATCGCACCACGGCTAACGACACCGTTAAGGCCAACAGCATCGCTCGCTTCGTTTATGACTCCCAAGGGATCACCACTGCGGCCGTCTTACATACCGGCAACGTATCTACTCGAGGTTTAGCCGAAGAGTTTGAGGTTGAGTTTGGAAATCTTGGTGGAACAATCACCTCTGTCACGCAAGCCATTGCTAGCGAAGACCTGTTGGCTGCCGCTGAGCTAATAACCAAGGCGTTAGCAACCGAAGCGCCAGCAGCTGTGCTGTTGGCTCTTTACCCGCCTTCAGATATTGACGTGTTGGGACAGGTGGCTGCGGCATTCGATCAAGCTGCAGCAGAGCAAAATCTGTCTCCGCTAGTGCTGATCGCTGATGGAACAATGTACAAAGACCTCTTCAACGAAAACACGCGCGGGATGTTTTTCTCGCTGGCCGATCAGCGGTACGACAACAATCTCAATCAAGGCACCGAGGTATGGACAGACGAGTTTCTTGCGCGCTATATAGAAATGTTCGGCGAAGCACCAGACATTGCAGCCTGGGCGCAGACCTACGATGCCACCACGCTGCTACTGGACGCGATAGCAGGTGCCTCTTATGTCGATGACGCTGGCAACTTAGTGATTGATCGTCAAGGCATCCGAGCGTGGCTCAACCAGGTGAACGATTACCAAGGCCTCAGCGGCCCGCTAAATTGTGACCGGTTCGGCGATTGCGGTTCTGTTGGAAATATCGTGGTTCAGCACATTTTCAGCGAAGTTGAGCAGTCGCTCGACAACGTTGTGTTCGAGTATTCCATCCGCTAGCGAGCATCCGCTAGCTAGCACAGTCAGTGAGAAGCAAGAATGTCAGGTCACTCCAAATGGGCCACAATCAAGCACCGCAAAGGTGCCGCTGATAAAGCACGCGGCAAGCTGTTTGCGAAGCTGATACGCGCAGTAGAGGTGGCCGCAAGAGAAGGTGGCAGCGATCTTGATTCCAATGCCAGTCTGCGCACCATGTACCAAAAGGCACGAGACAATTCCGTGCCGTTGGACACCATTGAACGAGCCATCAAGCGCGGCACCGGCGAACTGGAAGGCGTCAACTACGAACAGATGTCCTATGAGGGTTACGCCCCTTTCGGAGTTGCGATGTATGTCGAGGTGCTAACCGACAACCGCAATCGCACTGGCTCAGAGATTCGCAGCCTCTTTACTCGGGCAGGCGGATCGCTCGCTGAGCCTGGAGCGGTGGCGTGGCAGTTTGACAGGTGTGGACAAATAACGGTGTCCGGCGAAGCACTTGAAGATGATGTGCTGACGGCAGCCTTAGATGCAGGCGCTATCGATGTTGAAACCGAAGGTGACGTTTGGCAGGTGTCAACCGATCCATCGGACACGTTTGCTGTGCGTGAGGCGCTTGAATCCGTTGGTATAGCGGTATTGACGGCAGACGTTACCTATGTGCCGCAGAACACCATTGAGCTGACCACGTTGTCAGAGGTCAAGCAGGTAATGGTCGTATTTGAAGGGTTAGACGAACACGATGATGTTCAGGGCGTGTACGCCAACTTTGACGTGAGTGAAGAACTACTTGAAGCTCTGGCTAGCTAGAGCTAGATACTGGAAACTACCTCACTTGTGCGCTACACATAGCTAAGTGTTGGTGTTGGGGATAGACCCCGGACTGTCTCGCTGCGGCTATGGCGTAATAGAAATCGATGAAAGACGCCGTACCGAATTGATGTCGGCGGGCGTAATTCGCACCTCACCTCAAAAATCAACAGCGAACCGCCTGTTCAAGATGCAGTCCGAATTTGCGCAGTTGATTGACGAGTACGCCCCGAACGTGGTGGCATTAGAGCGAGTGTTTTTTACCGTTAACGCAACCACCGCGATTGGTGTTGCCCAAGCTGCGGGCCTGATGATGGCGGCGGCTGCAGCAAGCGGCGCCGAGGTGGCGGAGTACACGCCTAACCAGGTGAAGATTGCCGTGGCCGGTTGGGGAGCAGCGTCCAAAGAACAGATGCAGCGAATGGTTCAGGTGCTGTTACGACTGCCAGAAGTACTCAAGCCGGCCGATACGGCTGACGCTGTGGCGGTGGCTTTGTGTCATTTGGCACATGACGCTCCGGGCCGAGCTCAAGCGCAACAACCGATGACTCAGCTTGGGGACACCAAAGTTAGATCGCATAGATGATCGGGTCTTTACGCGGCAAGGTGACCGAAATCGATCCCGATGGCGAACTACTAATCGAGGTAAGCGGTGTTGGTTATCGCGTGGCTGTAACTGCCGCCACGCTCGCGACAGTAAGCCAAGCCAGCCCCAACAACCAAGACGCCGATGGGATTTACCTATGGGTGAGCCAAATCGTTCGCGATGATGTACCACGGTTGGTCGGATTTACCACTCGCGATGAACGACACTGCTTCGAGATGCTGCTTAAAGCACAAGGGGTCGGTCCTGCTTTGGCTCTGAGCGTGTTGTCAAATTTGCCGCCCGCTGAGTTACGCAGAGCAGTCTTGGGTGAAGATCCCAAGGTGTTAATGGTTGTGCCCGGCGTTGGCCTACGAACGGCGCAGCGAATGATGATCGATCTCAAGGCCAAACTCGGCGTCAAGGCGGTCGACTCGAGCGTAGGCTCAGCTGAGTCGGGCGGCGGAGCGTTGGCTGAGGTGAGCGAAGCGTTAGCAGGAATGGGATTTACTTCGCAAGAAATAAGGTCTGCGCTAGCTCGTTTACCAGATGCCGCCGACGACCTTGGCGTTGATGCCTCCGAGCTGATGCGACTTGCACTGCAGGCCACCAGCGCGAAGTCATAACATGAGCGCCAACAGCGAAGCCAATGCAAAAGAGGGTCGGCAAGAGTCGTACCGTCGACCAGACGAAGACTCTGAAATCGCCGAAATCGCTGAAGACGTACTTGACCCTCAACCGTTGGACCATGAGTCCGCCGACGAAGCCAGTTTGCGGCCGCGCACGCTGGTTGAATTTGCCGGTCAAACCGCTCTCAAAGAGCAACTCTCAATCACTTTGGAAGCCGCAAAGGCGCGCTCCCAGCCGCCCGATCACATTCTGTTTGCCGGTCCGCCCGGGCTTGGCAAAACATCGTTGGCAGGCATCGTTGCTGCTGAACTAGGCAGCAATCTTGTTATCACCTCCGGCCCGGCAGTGGAACGAGCGGGCGATCTCGCTGCGATGCTCAGCAATCTGACTTCTGGCGATGTGATGTTTGTAGATGAGATTCATCGCTTACCCAAGGTGGTCGAAGAGGTGCTCTACCCCGCGATGGAAGACTTTCAGCTCGACATCGTGCTTGGCAAAGGACCAGCAGCTCGCTCTATTCGACTGGATTTGCCGCGCTTCACCCTGGTGGGCGCCACCACACGCACCGGACTCATAACGGGCCCACTGCGAGATCGCTTCGGCTTAGTTGAGAGACTCGACTACTACTCGCCCGAAGAGCTTGGGGTGATAGTTAAGCGCGCTGCAAAAATACTTGACGTAACAATCAACGCCGCTGGTGTCGCTCTGATAGCCGAACGCAGCCGCGGCACGCCCCGCATTGCTAATCGTTTACTACGGCGAGTTCGTGACTTTGCCGAAGTGCGGAGTGATGGAAAGATTGATGCCACCACCGCTGACCACGGATTATCGATGTTTGGCGTCGACGTTCTCGGTCTTGACAAGGTGGATAGAGCGATTTTGAAAACGCTGACGGCGACACACGCAGGCCAAGCAGTAGGGCTAACGACGCTTGCGATTGCGGTGGGAGAGCAACCCGACACCGTGGAAGAGGTGTACGAACCTTTCCTAATTCAGCAAGGATTGCTACAGCGCACACCGCGTGGACGAATGGCAACAACACATGCTTATGAGCATCTAGGGCTTGAGATACCACAGCCAACTAACGAGCGCCCATCACCTGGAATCAAACTTCCGCTAGGCGAATAGCGTCGCTGCTACATGCTCGACATAGCCGAGTTTGATTACAACTTGCCGCGTGAGGCAATAGCGCAGACCCCGACTGAGCCACGCGACCAAGCCCGCTTGCTAGTCGATAAAGGCCCCACGGCAACACCGGAACATCGACATGTGAGCGACCTGGTTGATCTGTTACTGCCAGGGGATCTGTTGGTGGCCAATAACACCAAGGTAATTCCGGCACGTTTGAACCTGCACAAACCAAGCGGTGCGAAAGCGGAAGTGCTGCTGCTCGAGCCCAGCACTAGTTCAGACTCTCAATCTCGTGGCTGGTGGTCAGCACTGGTCAAGCCCGGTCGACGGTTACGCAAAGGTATGGAGTTAACCAGCGACCTAGACCCCAGCTTGCGTGTTGAGATTGGCGACCGGATCATCAACCCCGCAACTGGAGCAGGTGACGGTCAACGCGCGGTATGCGTTAGGCATGGCGACGAATTAGTTGAAACGCCCGACGATGCGGTCAGATTGCTGGCCCTTGCCGGCGAGGCACCGTTGCCTCCGTACATAAATGTGCCCGACAGCAAAACGATTTCCACCGCGCAACACCACCAGCTACTGCGCCTACAGCGCTACCAAACCGTCTACGCCGCCCAACCTGGCTCGGTCGCCGCTCCAACAGCAGGTTTGCATTTCACACCCTCGTTGCTTGAAGCCCTAGCAAGCAAAGGCGTTGGTTGGGCCACCATTGATCTGGTGGTGGGGCTTGACACTTTTCGGCCGGTAACCGGCTCGTTGTTAGATCATGTGATGCACACCGAACGATTTGCAGTGCCACAAAACACCTGGCAACAATGCCAGGCAGCTAAGCGAGTTATAGCCGTTGGCACTACAAGCGTGCGAGCTCTCGAATCCGCTGCGCGCGCCAAGTTTGAGGGGCGAACAGACCTGTTTCTAAAGCGTGGCGAACAGTTTCAAGTGGTGGATCTGCTGATGACAAACTTTCATTTGCCACGATCAACGTTGCTGTTGTTGGTGGATGCCTTCATCGGCTCGCATTGGCGCCGCCTTTATGAAACTGCGCTAGCCAACGACTATCGCTTTCTGTCGTTCGGTGATGCGATGTTGCTTAAACGCCAACAGCGCTAACTAGCGGCAAACTGAGAGCCGTGTCAGGCACACCTTTGCGCTATGAGCTGCTGGCACAAGACCGCGGCGCTCGCCGAGGCCGAGTCTCAACTGCGCGAGGAACCTTTGAAACACCGGTGTTTATGCCGGTCGGTACGCGTGGAGCACTAATACATCTTGACGCCACCGATTACGAGCGACTTGGGTTAGAGGTGGTGCTAGGCAACACCTATCACCTGATGTTGCGACCGGGTTCCGAAGTCATTGCTGAGCTTGGCGGTTTACACGCTTTCTGCGGCTGGGATGGGCACATGCTTACCGATTCGGGCGGCTTTCAAGTGATGTCGTTAGGAAGGTCGCTAGGAAGTAAGCCCAACAACTTGTCATCAGCGCACAATTCCCGTTCGATTGTTGATGACGACGGCGTCACCTTCAGCTCTGTCTACGACGGGAAGCAAGTGCGCCTAACGCCTGAGCTGGCCGTACAGATTCAGCGTCAGATCGGTGCAGACATTCAGATGGTGCTAGATGTCTGCGTGATGTTGCCCGCCCCTGATGACGAGGTGCGTCAAGGTATGGAACGCACTCACGAATGGGCCGCCCGCGCGTTAACTGCTTATCGCGAAAGCAACGCATCTAACGAGACCACTCCTACCTCTGCCACTGTGCGTCAAGCTCTGTTTGGGATCGTGCAGGGCGGAGCCGATGTCGAACTGCGTCAACACAGTGCCGAAACTTTGGCTCAAATGGACTTCGCGGGCTACGGCATTGGCGGCTTAGCGGTGGGCGAATCGCAATCAGAGATGTCAGCGGCACTTAGCGCAACTACTGAAGTGCTCCCCGTAGATAAGCCTCGTTATCTAATGGGAGTGGGAGACCCGATGCGCCTGCTAAAGGCAATAGCAGCCGGAGTTGACATGTTTGACTGCGTGCTGCCCACCCGCTTGGCCCGCCATGGAACGGCTCTCACCAACGAAGGCCGACTAAACCTACGCAACGCCCGGTTCGCGCGCGATGACACTCCATTACAGGCGGGCACGCCATTTGGCGGTCAATTCAGCCGGGCGTATTTGCGTCATCTGCTAACCGTCAATGAGCCTTCCGCTGCGCGCATACTCACATTGCACAACCTCTGGTTTATCAATGACCTGATGTCTGGCGCACGCCAAGCCATCGAAGATGGCAGGTTTGGTGCCTACTACGAAGCGGTTGCTCCTGTCTGGACTTAACCAAGATTTAGACAGGGTAGGAGGTAGGCTGACGGTGCTGCAGCCAAACAAACATTCGTTGTAGCAACACGTTCCACCAGGTCGTGCCGGAAAGTCCGGCAACCCAAACCCAGATAACCCAGGACAACCAATCCAGGAGAACCCAATCCAGGACAACCCAATCCAGGAGAACAAGGAGAAGCAATGGCGCTTGCGCTGCCCCTGATCGTTTTAGTGATCTTATATTTCTTTATGATTCGCCCTCAACAGCGTCGCATGCGTGAACGTCAGGCGATGGTTCGTGCAGCTGGAATCGGAGATGAGGTTGCACTCGCGGGTGGTGTTATCGGTGTGATTGTGGCCGAGGAACAAGGTTCAGAAATTTTGTCACTAGAGGTTGATACCGATGTTGAGTTGCGGGTACAACGCGCTGCCATTGCACAGATTTTGACGCAAAGCAAAACTGACGAACTCCCTGAGATGCCCGAAAGTCCCGCTTAAAAAGTCTCCGCCTAAGTAGTAATACCCGCTGATCCAAAACCTTTCAGAGATCTAGTTTGCGACGCATTCACGTCATATCGCTGCTAGTTGTTGTTCTGGTAGCCGTTGGATCGTTAGCTGGCGTTTTGCTGGCCCGTTGGGCGCCAGTGTTAGGCGTGCAGTTGCAAGGCGGTGTGGAGGTTGTGCTACGACCCACTACTGAGGTAGTGGACGATCAGTTAGACCAGGCCATCGAGATCATTCGCTCACGCGTTGATGCACTGGGTGTGGCGGAGCCAGACATCACGCGCCAAGGCACCCAGGTGGTTATTCAATTGCCGGGCGTTAGAGACAAGCAACGAGCAGTTGATCTGGTCGGACAAACCGCCGAGCTGCGCTTTAGGCCTGTCATCAATTCGTTTGTTTTGGCAGATGAAGAGGCCTTTGCGCAAGAGGTAGAAAATACGCGATTGCTCAATGAAGCACTCGACGATTTCATTGCTCAGCAAGAAGCTGGATCGCAGAGCACTGTTGAACCAGATCCAAACGAGCCTGCAGAGCCAGATGAGCCCACTGAAGCACTTCCGCCGGGCGAGCTCACATCCCCAGAGCAAGACCAGATCGATCGTGCGGTAGTACTCGCAGATCCAGACGGCATATTCGGATACTCCCTAGCGCCAGCCGAAATGACTGGTGAAGCGGTCGCCGACGCAGTGGCCACCTTTAACAACGAGTGGGTCGTAAATCTCAATCTCACCTCTGAGGGCGCAGTGCAGTTTGACGCACTGGCTCAGGCCTACTTCGAACGCCAGGTATCCATCGTGTTGGACGGGCTAGTGGAATCGGCACCTGTCATCAACGCCACTCAATTCGACGGAGTAGCAGTCATCACCGGCGGATTCACCGCCGAAGAAGCCCAAGATTTGGCACTTGTGCTGCGGTTTGGAGCCCTGCCAGTGGAGTTCGTGCAAGACGACGTTCGCACGGTGTCAGCAACCCTCGGTGAAGGCACTCTGCGAGCCGGAGTCATCGCAGGCATCGTTGGGCTAATGCTGGTGGGGGTTTACATGCTGTTGTATTACCGACTGCTCGGACTGGTAGCCATCGGCAGCCTTGCCACCAGCGGAGCGATCCTGTGGTCACTCATTAGTTGGTTGGGCGAAAGCAGCGGACTGGCATTGACGCTGGCTGGCATCACCGGCATCGTCGTGTCAATCGGCGTGCAGGTTGACTCAAACATTGTTTATTACGAACGCATAAAAGAAGAAGTACGTCGCGGCCGTGCGGCTCGTTCAGCCGCCGACGCCAGCTTCCCCCAAGCATTTGCAACCATTGTTTGGGCCGACCTGGCTTCGCTAATCGGTGCCGGCGTGCTCTACCAACTAACCAGCGGCACGGTGCGAGGCTTCGCCTTATATCTGGGTATCGCCACTCTGATCGACCTGGCGGTTTCTTACTTCTTCATGCGACCCTTGGTGGTGTTGATAGTTCGAAAGATGGTTGGCGACCACACCGGACGGCTAGGCATGCCAGCGTTGGAACAACCATTACCGAAACAAGCATTGCCGGAACAGGAAGCCAAGACATGATCGTCGCCCTACGCAAGCTTTACCGCGGTGAAAACACCTGGGGGTTTCTGGCGGTATCTCGCAAGGTGTTACTGGTCTCGCTGACGGTTGTGACCGTGTGCATTGCGACCCTATTTATCCGCGGCCTCAATCTGGGCGTTGAGTTCACTGGCGGCTCGGTCTGGGAGCTACCCGCGCTCAACGAAACTGCTACCACCGCTACTACGGGTGAACTTTCACTAGACACTCTGGCTGGCGTTGCCCAACAAGCTGGCGTGTCCGACGCGCGAGTTCAACGAATAACGGTCACCGGCGACGACGACATCTATCGCGTGCGCGGCTCGCTCGACGAGGGTGCCACCGCCGAAAGCGTCACAATCGAACTAGCAGCCGCAGCCGGCATCGACTCAGAGCAGCTCAGTACTCGTCAAGTCAGCCCTTCGTTTGGCGATGAGGTAGCAGGCAAAGCTCGCCGCGCACTTGTGGTGTTCGCAGTGTTGATTGCTATCTACCTATGGGTTCGTTTTGAATGGAAGATGTCTCTAGGAGCCCTACTGGCTGTCGCACACGACGTGGTTCTAACGGTCGGCGCATACGCCATTTTTGGATTTGAGGTGACGCCAGCGACGGTCGTGGCGTTCTTAACGATTATGGGATATTCGCTTTACGACACAATCGTGGTGTTTGACCGCGTCAAAACCAACGAACGCCTGCTGCCCGAACGTAGCAGCGTTACCTACACCTCACTAGTGGATGTGTCGCTAAACCAGGTGCTAATGCGCTCGATAAATACCAGTATCACCTCGGTGCTGCCGGTTGTAGCGCTACTGGTTGTGGGATCAGGCTTCTTGGGCGCAGGTGCGCTGCAAGAGTTCGCTATCGCGCTACTTATCGGCATTATCGTTGGCTCCTACAGTTCGTTGTTTGTAGCTATGCCAATTGTCACTTTCCTAAAAACTCGTGAAGCCGTTTGGGCAAACGCTCAGCGAGCCACCGAAGCGATGAGCAGCCACGAATCAATGGATGCTGCGCACTCCGCTTTAGCGGCGCAGCGTTACACGCGCACCGCCGCACCGCGACCACGTAAACGCACAAAGCGACGCTGAGTAAGACCTAATGGCAGCGGTATCGCGTGTGCTGCCTTGGCGACGTGCAGCCGCGTCGCACAGATCGCACATAGCTGGCGTTCTGGCTAGTTATCGCAAAAGTTGGCCAAAAGCCAGTTCCAAACTCATCGTGAGCGCGTATGAAACGGCTCGCGCAGCGCATGACGGCGGCCGTCGCCTAACCGGAGAGGAATACATCCATCATCCTGTAGAGGTGGCCTCGATCGTGGCCGAACTGGGACTAGACGACATCTCTATCGGAGCGGCGTTACTACACGATGCGGTGGAGGACACAGAGTTAGGGCTTGTGGATCTGCGTCAACAATTCGGTGAAGACATGGCCGTAATAGTTGACGGTGTTACCAAGCTGGCTCGCGTCAGGTTCGACAGCAAGCAAGCTCAACAGGCGGCCACTTTGCGCAAGATGCTGGTAGCAGTCGCCCGTGATCCACGAGTATTGGCGATCAAACTGGCCGACCGGCTGCACAACATGCGATCGATCGGCGTCTTTGATACTGACAAACAGGTAGCGATTGCCCGCGAAACATTGGACATTTATGTTCCGCTAGCCAACCGTTTGGGTATGCAAGAACTGCGTAACGAGCTAGAGGACCTGTCTTTTGCTGCTCTGTATCCGAAGCGTTATGCCGAGATAGATCGCCTCATAGCCGAACGAACACCGCAGCAAGAAGCCTTTGTGGATTTGGTCTTAGCTGAGGTTCGCAATCGTTTGACCGCCATGAAGATTGACAGCTCTGTTACCGGCCGACGCAAGCACCATTGGAGTGTCTACGAAAAGATGATCTTGAAAGGTCGTTCATTCGACGAGATTTTTGACCTGGTCGGCATCCGGATAGTGGTTCCATCTATTCGTGATTGTTATGCGACTTTGGGTTCGATTCATTCCACCTGGAAGCCGGTGTCAGGCCGCTTCAAGGACTACATAGCAATGCCAAAGTTCAATCACTACCAATCGTTGCACACCACTGTTGTGGGACCGGAGGGGATAGTAGTGGAGGTGCAAATTCGTACAGAAAAAATGAATCAGCGCGCCGAGTACGGGCTTGCCTCACACTGGCGCTACAAAGCCAGGTCTGACAATCAAGACACATTTGGCAAAGACCTGCCTATGCCTTGGCTCAACCAAATAGTTGACGCTCACACAGAAACCGACGACCCGGCCGAGTTCATGGCAAGCCTTGCCATAGACCTGGGTCTAGATGAGGTCTTTGTGTTTACACCGCGTGGCGACGTGCTGTCGCTACCCAGCGGGTCAACCCTTGTTGATTTTGCTTATCTGATTCACACCGACGTCGGTAACTCACTAATTGGCGCCAAGCTCAACGGGCGACTTGCACCTTTGGATAAGCAACTGGCGTCGGGCGACACCGTTGAAGTGCTTACCTCCACGGTCGAAAACGCTCAACCAGTGCGTGAATGGTTGGACTTTGTTGTTACACCGCGTGCTCGCAGCAGTATTCGCAAGGTGTTTGCTCGCTCCGACCGCGAGGAGCTAGTCGAAAATGGGCGTGATGCCGTCATAGAAGCAATGCAAGACGTAGGACTGTTGCCTTCACAGTTGCTTGACACGAACGACATGGACGATGTTGCGAGCCAGTTCGGTCGTTCCGACAAGATCCTGCTGTTCGAGGCGGTCGGTAAAGACGATGTCAGTGCCGAGGCTGTGGCGCAGCGCATGCGCAGCCATCTAAGCGATGGCACCACTAGACGTCAGCTATCGGCACGTTCAGCCGGACACCGAGGTTCCAGCCGCCAGAGTGTTGCAGCCGTCCAAGCCGATGGCTATGAAGAAACACTCGTTCAGTTGGCACAATGTTGTCAGCCAACACCCGGAGATGAAATTCTTGGGTTTGCCACGCGCGGACACGAAGTTTCGGTGCATCGCGACGACTGTGCTACTGCCGTGGAGTTAGCGGCCGATTCGACTGCGCGCCAGGTAGAAGTGGATTGGGAGTTAGCTGCCACTGGATTTGTGGCGCAGGTAGAGGTGCGCGGCCTAAATCGCAACAAGCTGCTGTTAGATGTGGTTGCAACAGTTGCCGATCACTATTTCAGTATCGCGAGCAGCGAATCTTTCACCGGTGATGATCAAGTAGCGGTAATGCGCTTTGACGTGGAAATGGGTGAGCCCGCATTGCTGGAACAGTTGTTAGCTGCCGTGCGCGCAGTACCAGGTGTGTTTGATGCCTATCGGATAGTGGAAGGCTTAAGCCACACCGAGCACGACGTGCACTAACACAACGGCGCTAGCACGACGGCACTAACACGTCAGGGTTACAGCCACTCGCCGTGCTGCGTTCGTAGAATGTCTGCCCAATGCCTGCTTCATCAGACCAGCCTTCGCAGGCAACTACCACTACTCAGTACCCCATCAAAACACCCATCGGCACCCATGATCTGCTGCCACCAGATTCGGATCGCTGGATTGTTTTGACAAGCTTGTTCTCGCGTATAGCTAGCTGCTATGGCTTCAGCTTGTTGAACACGCCAATATTTGAAAACGCGGTCGTGTTTGATCAGGTTGGAGGCGGCACAGATGTGGTTGGTAAAGAGATGTATCGCTTCGCCGACCGCAGTGACCGTGAAATGGCGTTGCGGCCAGAAGGCACCGCAGCAGTTTGTCGCGCTTTCTCACAGCATCGACCAACTACTCCATGGAAGGTTTGGTATCAGGGACCGTTCTTTCGTTATGAAGCTCCCCAAGCGGGACGCTTCAGGCAGTTTCACCAATTCGGCGCAGAGACGCTTGGCACACATGACCCAGACGCCGACGTAGAAATCATCGCACTTGCAGCCGAGTTCTTAGCCAAGGTCGGTTTGCGTCAGGTGAGTCTCGTAGTTAACTCACTCGGAGACAAGGACACGCGCACCGCCTACACAGCGGCACTAGGGGATTACTTACAGGCGAACCTCAAAAAACTCAACGAAGCCGACCATGAAAAAGCTGCGTCTCACCCGCTTCGAGTGCTTGATTCCAAGCATCCAGAATCAATAGAAGCCACCGAAAACGCACCGAAAATTGAACAGTTCTTGTCACCCGTTGCAGCCGAGCATTTTGACCGAGTGCGAGCGGGCTTGGATGCAAACACCATCGCGTATCAAACTGATCACCGACTTGTGCGCGGCTTGGATTACTACACCAACACAACCTTTGAGTTTCGGTCTCAGTCATTGGAATCAGCACAAGACACAATTTGTGGTGGCGGCGGCTACAACGGTTTGGTTGAAGCGCTGGGTGGCCCACCAACCCCAGGTGTCGGCTTCGGTCTCGGCATTGAAAGACTGCTGCTGACCTGCGATTCTGAGGGTGTATTCCAGACACAGGCAACCAAACCAAAGGTCTGGGTAATAGACGTCATTGATGGTTCGGTAGCGCGTGATCTAACTCAACAGTTGCGCTCAGCCGAAATTTCCAGCGACCGCTCGTTTGATAGGCGCTCAATGCGAGCACAGATGCGTTCAGCCGATCGTGCGGGCGCGGTGGTTGCGATCATTGTTGGGGAAGACGAACTGGCCAGCGGTTCTTACACCTTGCGGTGGTTGCGAGCGCCTTTTCCAGCCCCGTTAAGCGACGAGCAGCGCGAGGTGCCGGTGCAAGCAGACGTGCTAGTTGCGACACTGCGTGAAATGTTTACGAAAGCCGACCTAGCACAAGCACAGGCAACACAGAACAGGCAAAGCCGTGGTTAGTAGCGCTGCGGAGATCACCAAGCTCACCATGCGCACCGACTACTGCGGTTCGCTGCGAGCCAGCGACATCGGTCGCACCGTCACAGTATGCGGCTGGGTTGCACGACGACGCGAGCATGGCGAGCACTTAGCTTTTATAGATCTGAGAGATCACACCGGCGTGGTGCAAGTGGTGATCGATAACGCTCACGACCTACGGTCAGAGTTCGTGCTAGCAGTAACTGGCGTAGCGAGAGAGCGTCCCGAGGGCACCGTAAATCCAGAGCTTGCTACAGGAGAAATAGAGATCGGCGACGTTGAAGTCGAAGTGTTGGCGACGGCCAAACCGCCACCATTCATGGCCGAAGCTGGTACCGAAATTGACGAAACACTACGCATTCGACACCGCTACCTCGATTTGCGAAGCGATCGAATGCAATCGAACCTACGCCGACGAGCCCGCATCAATGCGACCATTCGCCAAGCCATGAACGACCAAGGCTTCACCGAAATCGAAACACCCATATTGGTGGCATCGACGCCGGAAGGGGCACGAGATTTCGTGGTACCTAGCCGACTGCATCAAGGCGATTTTTATGCACTGCCGCAAAGCCCTCAGCTTTTTAAACAGCTCTGCATGGTGGGTGGACTAGATCGCTACTACCAAATAGCGCGTTGCTTGCGTGACGAAGATCTGCGAGCCGATCGTCAGTTTGAGTTCTCCCAACTAGACCTGGAGATGAGCTTCGCCGACGGAGCAGCGGTAAGAGCGGTGGTAGCAAACGCTGTCATTGCAGCCACTCGTGAAGTATCACAAACCCCAGAATCAGCCGAAATACCAGACCCAGTCGATATCACCTCAATCACCTGGCATGAGTCAATGAACCGGTTCGGTTCAGACAAGCCTGACATGCGTTACGGCATCGAGCTAACCGATCTCAGTGAAGTCTTCTCCCAGACCGAGTTCAACGCCTTCAAGGCACCGTGCATAAAGGCAATAAAGGTGCCAGGTGGAGCGGACATCAGTCGTAATGCGGTTGACCAGTTAACCGAAACGGCTAAGTCGTGGGGCGCCAAAGGTCTGGTCTGGATGCGAGTAGAGCAGGCCGCTGGAGATAGCCCAGAAAACGCCCAGCTCACGGTTAGCTCACCGGTAGCCAAGTTCATGAGCGAAACCGAAATCAACGATGTGATTACACAACTTGACGCCGTTGAGGGTGACATGTGTTATCTAGTAGCAGACGATTGGCGACAGTGTTGCCATGTGCTGGGGTTGCTACGCCAACACTTCGGTCAACAACTTGCCACCGCTGGTCAACTACCAAATGAGTTCAAGTTTGTATGGGTGTTGGACTTTCCTTTGTTTGAAGAAATAACTCCGCAAGGCACTCCCATGCCAGCGCATCATCCGTTCACGATGCCAATCAAAGAAGACCTGAGCAAGGTGGCACAAGCAAGCGAGCTGCGCAGAGCTGGTAAGGCCTTGCCAGAAGATCTCATAGAGGTTCGATCGCAGGCCTACGACCTCGTGCTGAATGGCTGGGAGCTGGGATCAGGCAGCGTGAGAATCTCAAATAGTGAGATACAACAGCAGATCTTCGGTCTGCTCGGCATCGAGCCAGCTGTTGCGCAAGAGAGATTCGGATTTTTGTTGACCGCTTTCGAATATGGCGCTCCACCACATGCAGGTTTTGCAGTGGGCATTGACCGATTGGCGGCGTTGCTTTGTGAACAAGAAAGCATTCGCGAGGTTATCGCATTTCCAAAAACTCAATCAGGTGCGGATCCGCTGACGGGAGCACCAAGTGCTTTAAGTGAAAGACATTTGGATGAGCTTGGCCTGCGCCTGGCGCCACAAGTCAAAGCAAACTCTGAAAACAAGTAAGAAGAGGTAATAACAAATGCTCAAAAGACTGCGTTGGTTCTTGTTGGGGTTCATTGCGGGTTTTGTCGCGTTCGTGTACCTGCGCGACAAGATTCACTCCCTCCAAAACCAATACGCCGCGGTGCGCGGCACCACCACGGTGGTTAGAACGATTCGTGACATTCGACGAGACCTGCAAGACGCTTGGACTGGCGGACGCAACAAAATACGAGACGCAGAACAACGCCTCCGGGTAAACAGAGCGGCCTAAACAGCCAAGCAGGCACACCGCTACCCTCGCGGTGATGCAGGCAGAAGACTTGCGCAAGGCGTTTTCAACGTTTTTTGCCGAACGTGATCATCAGGTGCGCCCCTCGGCCAGTCTGATCCCACACGAACCTTCCCTGCTATTCACCGTCGCTGGCATGGTGCCGTTCATGCCCTATTTCCTGGGCGAAGAAACCCCGCCACACAAACGACTAACCACCATTCAAAAATGCGTCCGCGCGGGCGGTAAACACAACGATCTCGACGACATCGGTCGCACCAACCGGCATTTCACCTTTTTTGAAATGATGGGCAACTTTAGTTTCGGTGACTATTTCAAATCTCAAGCGATTGCATTCGCCTGGGAGTTTGTAACCGAAGTACTAGAACTGCCAGCCGAGTCGCTTTGGGCAACTGTTCATCTTGATGATGATGACGCAGCCGAAATCTGGCGTACTGAGATAGGCATACCTCCCGAACGCATCCAACGCATGGGCGAAGACAACTGGTGGGCTGCAGGCGACAAAGGCCCCTGCGGCCCGTGCAGTGAGATCTATTACGACCTAGGCCCCGAGTACGGACCGCAGGGCGGGCCAGCGGGCGGTGCGCAAGACCGTTACGTAGAGGTCTGGAATCTCGTGTTTATCCAGTTCGCAAACGACGGCACCGGCACGCTAAACGAGCTCCCGTCTCCCGGTATCGACACCGGTGCCGGGTTAGAACGCCTACTTGCTATCAAGCAAGGCGTGTCAACTGTGTGGGATACCGATCTGTTTGAACCGCTCTTAGCGCAAGCTCAAGCCATCACGGATACCACTTACGGACAAGACCCAGAAACTGACGTCTCGTTGCGAATCCTGGCCGATCACGCCCGTACAGCAACCATGCTCATCAACGACGGTGTGTTTGCGTCCAACGAAGAGCGTGGCTATGTGCTGCGACGCATCATTCGGCGAGCCGTGCGCCACGCCTGGGTGCTGGGCGTTTCTGAAACGATGATGCCCCGCCTAACGGACGCAGTAGTCGACGTGATGGGCAGTGCCTATCCCGACCTGATCGAAAACCGGCAGCGCATCAGCGACGTGGTTGCCCGAGAAGAAGAGCGCTTCCGCTCGGCATTAGCAACCGGCTCAACCATCCTGGACGATGCGATAGATGATTTAGACGAGGACGAACCTCTCAGCGGAGAGGTTGCGTTTCAACTGCACGACACATTTGGTTTCCCAGTGGAACTAACACGCGAGGTGCTAACCGAGCGAGGGCTAGTGCTGGACGATGAGGGTTACGAGCAAGCCATGACCCAGCAGAGAGAGCGAGCGCGCGCAGTGGTGCGTAACGATGCTCCGATGTTTGCCGACCAGCGTTATCGCGAGCTTGTAGATCAGTTTGGGTTGACTGATTTCGTACGTGACGCCGATGTGCTTGATGACGCTCACGTGATTGCCGTTATGCCGTTGGAAGCCGATGACCAAGTCGAGGTTTTTCTTAACAAGACTCCGTTCTACGCCGAGAGCGGAGGTCAAATCGGTGACACCGGCACCATCACAGCACAGTCAATAGTTCTCGAAGTGATCGATACCACTTATGCACTAGCGGGGTTGCACCGTCACGTTTGTCGAGTGCCAAAAGGCGTCAAGCCCGAACAACTGCCAAACGTCGGAACCGTTGTGCGAGCAGAAATTAACGCCGAGCGACGAAACGCCATTCGCCGCAACCACACCGGCACGCACATTTTGCATTGGGCTCTGCGAGAAGTACTAGGTGATCATGTCAAACAAGCCGGCTCATTGGTGGCGCCCGACCGTTTGCGTTTTGATTACAGCCACTATGAAGGGACAACGGCTGACCAGCTGCGCGAAATCGAGAACCTAGCCAACGCGGAGATCATCGCGAACGGCAGCTGCCGCCACTTTGAAACAACGATGTCGCACGCTCAACAGCTTGGCGCGATTGCCTTTTTCGGTGACAAATACGGCGACATAGTGCGAGTGCTAGAGGCAGGACCAAATTCGATTGAGCTGTGCGGCGGCACGCATGTAGCCGCGCTGGGCGACATAGGTCATCTGCGAATAGTGGCCGAGTCAAGCATCGGATCAAACCTCCGGCGTATCGAAGCTGTCACCGGCACAGCGACGGTGCAACGTTTACAAGCCATTGAGAGCACTATCGCCCAGCTAGCAGAACTGCTGAAATGTCCCACCAGCGATGTGGTCGAATCACTTAGCCAACGCCTAGATGAAACCAAACAGCTACGTCGTGAGATTCGTTCCCTTCAACGAGGTGCATCACACAATGCAGTAGCAGAACTGATTTCAAGTGCCGAAAAGGGTGTGGTGGTGGCCGACATGGGTGATCTTGAACGTGACGCTCTGCGAGACCTGGCCGTGAGCGTGCGCGATAGCGAAGGCATTCAAGCTGCGGTGTTGGCGTCAGCTCCTTCAACAGGTGGTGTCGCACTAGTAGCAGCGGTAGATCCGTCCGGGGAACTGACTGCAGCTGACCTGCTGACAGATGCAGCAAAGAGCGTGCAAGGCGGTTTCGCCCGCAAAGGCAATCCACATGTCATAGTGGCTGGCGGTAAAAACTCTGACGCCATAACGGAAGCCTTGCAACAGGCCCGCAACGCGGCTGGTTTAGCAATCAGCCCTGCCTAGCCAATCAGGCAGCAAAACAGCAAATGCGTTGCGTCGGTGTTGATTTGGGCACCGTGAGAATCGGAATTGCGCTAAGCGATTCAGACGGTCTGGTTGCTACTCCGTATGAAGTGCTGCAACGCTCCAAAACCAAACAGGCCGATCACCGCAAAATCGCTGAACTAGTGCGTTCGGTTGGTGCGCAGGTGGTGGTGGTGGGTTTGCCTCTGTCGCTAGACGGCGAAGAAAATCTTGCCTGCGAGCAAGCTCGCCAAGAAGCCGAATCAATAGCAACAGTCCTACGTGAGTTAGCGCAGCAGGTGCCAACAAATGAGCGCTCAAATGCGGCAAGCTTTTCAAGTGTGAAGGTCGTTCTCCATGATGAGAGGTTTTCTACGACGCAAGCGGAACGATCGTTACGCGAGCAAAACATGAAAGCCCCACAGCGCCGCCAGGTGGTCGACAAGGTGGCAGCCGCGGTGTTTCTACAAGCTTGGCTAGATAGTCAATGAACGAATCTGAACCTGGCTGGAAGAGCGCTCTTAACACGCTTGTGCGCGGCAGCTCCGGCAACGAAACGCGCACCAAAGGCACCCCCGGCCTGGCTAGCTCAGATAAAAAGCGCGCGATCACTCCACCGATCACTCCAACGCTTCGCCGCAGCATTGCGGACTTTCTGCCCAATAAGCGGCGGCTACCCAAGCAAAGCCTGCAAGGCAACGGCAACGAAGAGCTGCTTGAGGGTTACGAAGGACTGGACTATGAAGTTGTCCGCTCTTCTAACGGCCCCGGCACCAAAGGAGCTGTGCTGGTGCTAGCGCTGATGTTGGGCATAGCGCTGATCGCTGGTGTACGAACGGTTGACTGGCTGCGCCAAAAGCTTGACCCACCTGGTGATCCCACCACCGAAGTGATTGTGGCACTGCCGCCTGGGTCCAGCTCGTCAGCAGTTTCGGAACTACTAGCTGGCAACGGAGTCATTCCCGACGCCACCGCCTATGAGTGGTACGTACGACTGCGAGGAGGGCCAACATTCCAAGCAGGTGACTACGTTTTTCAACAGAACTCATCTGTCTGGGAGGCGCTGGAAATCTTGCGGGGTGGACCAGTGCAGGTAAATCTGGCCGACCAGTTTGCTCTCACTATCCCTGAGGGTCTCACCGTTGCGCAGATGGCTGAGCTAATTAGCAATCAAGAAGATCTGCGATTCAGCGGAGCCGACTTTTTAGACGCGCTGGACATAACACCTGCGTTATCAACCATTGCGCCCCCACCCAACGACATTGCCTTGCGCGCACTAAATCAGTCGGAAGGATTCCTATTCGGTGACACATACTTCTTGACGGCAGCTACCACCACCAGCCAGTTGATCGCCACGATGACTAACCAGATGGACTCGGTTCTAACCGAACTGAACTTCACCGACTCCCTTGCTCAGGTCGGACTTACACCGTATGAGGCACTAATAGTGGCAAGCATCGTGGAAGGTGAAGCCTCTCGTCCCGAAGACCGTCCCAAGCTGGCTCAAGTCATCTACAACCGTTTAGCTGCCGGGATGACTTTGGGAATGGACGCAACCGTGCGCTATCTGGTGGGTGGTGCAGACGTTGACGCCTTCGCACTTTCAATCGACTCTCCGTACAACACTCGCCTGAACTTAGGACTACCGCCGACGCCAATCAATACGCCCAGTCGTCAATCGCTCGCTGCCACGCTTAATCCCGAACCAGGCGACTGGCTGTTCGTCGTTAAGACAGACGAGGACGGAACCTTGTCATTCTCGGTGGAGTACGAACAGTTCTTAAAGGATCGCGACATTTGCCTTGAATTGGGATTCTGCGGATGAAGAAATGGCCCAACGCCAAAACCGATGTTTTTGGCGTTATTGGAACACCCATTAAACATTCCCTTAGTCCGGTGATGTACAACGCAGCTTTTATGCATCATCACCTGGATTGTGTTTACGTGGCGTGGGAGGTGGCGCAAGACAAGGGCACAGAAGCCATCGAAACCATGCGGACTTTGCACATCGCAGGTATTTCGGTAACCATGCCGCACAAGCAGGCAGCGTTTACGGCTTGCGATGAGCTCAGCGATGTTGCAGAGGCTCTTGAAGCGGTGAACTGCATCACCCGCAAAGAGGACAAGCTGATCGGCCACAACACCGACGGTCAAGGATTGGTCATGTCTTTGTTAGACGGCGATAACTCGAAGAATATGGCCGGACTTCGAGTAACGGTGGTAGGTGCGGGCGCAGCGGGTCGTGCGGCAGCACTTGCGCTTTGTTCAAAAGGCGCTGAGGTGTCAATCGTCAACCGCAGCCAAGGAAAGGCACAAAGTGTGGCAACCATGGTGACGGAGTTTGTGAGAAAGCATGATGCTGTTAGCACTGCTAGCTGTTCGGTGCCGGATTCGGCCACTGACGCCATAGCTCAAGCGGAGCTGTTGATCAACGCAACTCCCTTAGGTATGAGAGCAGACGACCCTCTCCCATTAGATGTCGATCTGTTAAACGACTCTCAACACTTGGTCGATTTGATTTACACCCCTGCACAAACTCAGTTACTGACAGAAGCAAAATCTCGTGGCGTAACAGCGCAAAATGGGGTAGCAATGCTGATCTATCAAGCTATTGAGCAGTTTGAGATCTGGACAAACCGAGAGGCCCCATTTTGGATAATGGCCAAGGCGGCAGGCATAGCGCACGACTAATCGCAGCGCTGACGGCTGCGATCGTCATTGCGCTTACAGCAACGATCGGCTGGCGCTTTGCGTTGATTCCACTGTGGGTGTTTGGTTGGATAACAGCCTGGCTGGGAGTGGTTGACGCGCGTGAGCGACTATTGCCAAACAGGGTGCTCTACCCGGCACTAGCTGCCGCAACGATCTTGCTAGCTGTTGCTTGTGTATTAGAAAACCAATCGCCAAAAAGTGCTGTGGTTCAGTTACTTGGTTGCGGACTGGGTTGGTCGCTTGGCTGGGGGCTCATGCATCTGGTTTGGCTATTCACCCGCAAGGGCATCGGCTATGGCGACGTGCGCTTAGCTGGGTACATCGGCTTGCACTTGGGCTATTTTCAACCCGTTCTGGTGTTGGTAGGACTGATGTTTGGTTTCGCCAGCGCAGCACTTGCTGGCGTTGTTATCGCCATTGTGCGACGAGATCTACGAGTCAAGTTCGCCTTAGGTCCGTATCTGATTGCAGGCGCAATCGCTGTAATCTCGTTCAACAACGAGTTAGCTACTCTCTCTCTTTAGGTGAATGATCTGATCACTGTTGATGTTCCGCTAGCGCAGCGCAGTTATCCGGTTCTGATCGGCCATGGCGTAAGGCTTGAGTTACCAGCTGCTCTTGACACCGTGTTAGACAGCACGCCGCAACGCGCGGTCGTTGTAACACAAAAACCAATAACCGCAGCGCTAGGTCAAGCCGAAACGGGTCTTGAATGCTTAACGGTAGACATCGCTGACGGTGAGCAGGCCAAACAGCTATCCACAATTCAAGACCTCTGCAGCCGTTTTGCGGAGTTCGGTTTGACACGCAGTGACGTTGTTATTGGATTTGGTGGCGGGGTCGTAACCGACGTGGCGGGCTTTGCCGCTTCGGTCTATCACCGCGGTATCGCAGTAGTCCATGTTGCAACCACCTTGCTAGCGCAGATTGACGCGGCCATCGGAGGTAAAACCGGCGTAAACCTAGAACAAGGCAAAAACCTGGTCGGCACTTTCTGGCAACCCAAGGCGGTCTTGTGCGACACCGAAACGCTGGAATCACTGCCACCGCGTGAAAAGCAATCCGGGCTAGGCGAGCTAGCGAAGTACCACTTCTTAGGCGGCAAAAACTTAGACGAGTTGCCTATCGAGGAAAAGGTCGCGCAATGTGTTCGCATCAAAGCCGCCGCAGTAGCTGCAGATGAAACCGATTCTGGTGCGCGAGCTTTACTTAACTACGGGCACACTTTGGCGCACGCTCTGGAGATCAGCGGCAAATTTGATCTACGCCACGGCGAAGCGGTGGGGGTAGGGCTGTACTTCGCGGCGCTGTTGGCTAGACGTCTGGGCCGCATAGATAACGCCGCCGTTGACAAACACCGCAACGTTTTGGCGAACTACGAGCTAAGCCACAAGCTTCCCAGTGATGCCAACCACGATGAACTGATGGCGTTATTTCGACACGACAAAAAGGCCACCAATGGACTTACATTTGTGCTGGATGGTCCCGTTGGGTTAGAGGTGGTGCCATTGGTGCCCGAAGAAGCTCTACGCGAAACGTTGGCAGAGCTAACGGCCGACGGCTAGTTCGGGCACCCTGTAGTCGTGACACGCCCTGTATTACTGCTGTTGTCAGGCCCGAATCTGAATTTGTTGGGAACACGACAACCCGAGATCTACGGCACGCATACCCTCAACGACCACGTCCAAGCTGCGCGCCGTCAAGCCGACTCGCACGGCTATGAACTAGAGCATCTACAAAGCAACCACGAAGGCGACCTGGTAGGCGCCATTCAAACGGGCATCGCAAGAGTGGATGCATTGATCATTAATGCGGCTGCCTTTACTCACTACTCCTGGGCATTACACGACGCGTTGGGAGCATTCGACGCACCGATTATCGAGTTACATATTTCTGATCCATCCAAGCGAGAGAAGTGGCGCCACTTCTCGGTAATCGAACCACTCGCAGCGAAGGTTGTCGCAGGGATGGGCGTAGCCGGATATCGCGCAGCAGTCGATGAAGCAGTCGCAGCGATCAGAATCACCCAAACCTGAGCATGTGCTAACTCCACGCTCAAGGATTCGATTCTGCGAACCGGCACAATGGAACGCTCATGGCTATCTCCACCGCAGATTTTCGTAACGGCATAAGCGTTCTCATTGACGGCAACCTCTTTCAGATCAATGAGTTTCAACACGTAAAACCTGGCAAAGGACCCGCTTTCGTGCGCACGACCTTGCGCAACGTGCGCACCGGTGCGGTGATTGATCGCACCTTTCGAGCCGGTGAAAAACTTGAGCAAGCCATCATCGACAAACGCGACATGCAATATCTGTATGCCGACGGGTCCAGCTTTGTGTTTATGGATAACGAGACTTACGAGCAGCGCCACGTAGAAAAGATCACGCTTGGACAAGCCGCAGGGTTCATAGTGGAGGGCAGTCAGGCTGTGCTGCAGATCTGTGACGACGAGGTATTGGGAGTTGACCTACCTGCATCTGTGGTGCTGGCAGTGGTTGAGACCGATCCGGGCTTGCAAGGAGATCGCGTATCTGGTGCGCAAAAGCCCGCAAAACTGGAAACCGATTTTGTAGTTCAGGTGCCATTGTTTATAGAAGTCGGCGACCGCATCAAGGTTGACACCCGCAATGGCGAATACATAGAACGAGCTAAGACGTGAGTTCACGCCCGAGCGATCCTTTCGCTCCAGCCGGACGTGACCGTAGACACGAGGCACGCGAGCGAGCCATGGAACTGCTCTACGAAGCGGAGATGAAAGGATGCAGTTCAACCGAGGTCATTAAAAGCCTTCCGGTAAGGATCGATTCGCACGCGTTGACCCTGGTTGAAGGCGTCAGCCAAAACATGGCGGAACTAGACAAGCGCTTGTGCGAGTTGCTGATGGATGGTTGGCCGCTAGAGCGACTGGCAAGTTGCGAACGATGGATTTTGCGACTGGGCATCTTTGAGCTGATGCAAGCGCAAGAGCCGGTATCAGTGATTTTGAGTGAAGCAGTGGCACTGGCTGAGTGTTACGGCTCAACCATGCGCAGCGCTGCGTTTGTGAATGGGGTGTTAGCTACTGCTGCAGAGCAGAGCAAAAGCTCTTGACGGTGAGCAATCGCGATTAGCAGCGATTAATTCCCAACGAATTTTCTAAAAACTTGATGTAGAACTGCGACAGCAGCAACGCAAAGCGTTACCACGACTCAGTTAGGTCGCTGCCAGTACAGCAACCAGATGGTTGCTAACCGGCTCAGCTCTAACGATGAGGAGAGTTCGTGGCTCATCTTGATCCTGCGCACACCAGATACAGCCAGACAAGACGCTGGGCGTTGTTAGCGATTGTTGCCGTAGCTAGCGCAGCACTTTCAACAGCCGCCTTTATGGCTTTGTTCTTAAACAATGGGTTTCTCAACGACAACGATTTTGATTTCGATCCAACCGAGCTTTTGCTCGCTAGTCCGCTTGTTAGCCCAGCTGTTAGTCCAGCTGTTCAAACAACCCAGCCAAGCGAAATCTCTCTTGCAATCACAAACACCAACCCAGTTCCCAAGACCGTGCCGCTGTCGGGCGGTCGTACCTGGATGCCATGGCTCATTTCGTCCCCGCAGTCGCACGAGCAAATATCAGACATTCATCCGTTCTGGGAAGATTCACTCAACCTTGGTGCCGACTATTTCGCGGCCGTGGAATCGCTATGGCGCTCGATCATGCCGCCTTACATGCCTGCAGCAGCAGCCCGCTTGGCAAAGCGAGAACACTTAGCGCAAAAGAAAGACGGCTCCTGGGAGCAAGTGGTTGACTCCACTGGACTGCAAACAAAGTTCCATCTGAGCGACAGTCGTCGCGCTGGCTGGGAACAGATTCGACTTTGTCCACCGCACCCAGCCTCAGACGCCGCACGCGACCCAGCTACCTACCAACTACGCGATGCCAGCCCAGCAATAATCAAGCAAGTCCAAGAACTAGCACGACGTATACCAGCGGCCAAAAACAACTCTGGTGAATACACCCAGTTCGTTGCCGGTATGAAATCGCCTACCGGGCTAGCCATACCTAGCTGGGATGCCACCAACTCTCAATATGCCCGGTTGTTGGCTTACAGCCCTGGCGAGCCGACCGAACTAGCTAGTAGCGGACACTCACTCACCGACACCGGTTTCTTCCCAGGCGATTGGAGCAACGCAGCTAAGCACCTGCTAGTTCAGCAAGCAGCCGCCGCTGCACTGGCGGATACAAATGTGAGCCACGCCGTTCAAACCATCGGTCCGCAGTCCCTCTGGGAGGCTTGTCAAGATCTGGTCGCACTTTCGATAGGCGACAACACCGACTCAGAGCAACTAGCGAGACTTGAAACACTGTGGTCACGCGGTGTCCGCTTGTCGTTCACTAGCCCACCACTTGAGCGTGCTTATGTGGCTGAACTAAGCATCACCGGACGAGCGCAGGTGCTGCTTTGCCATCGCGCCGATGACATTTATCTAGCCGATGCAGTTAGCGGTGATCGTCTAGAGAGGTTCGTTGCACGGCCGGAGCGCGTTGAGGCGCGGTGGTTGCGTTGGACGATTGACGGGTTCCGCACTAGCACCAGTGCGGAGTTCGTTGGCGATTGCGATGAATCCAATCCGCAAGGAGCATTTGCCAAAGCACTGGCATGGGGGCGCGACAAAGCCACAGAAAGCGATTCACAAATCGATCGATCTCAACCACATGTCTGGGCGTCAGGACTGAATCTGACTTGGATTCCTGTGCATGAATGGGTTGCTATCTCTGACGAGCAGGTGTGGCGGTCGCACCGCGACCTTGCCTGGTCCAAACGACTGATCTGCGAAGCAGGCATTGCGCGCGGGCAACTAGTGGAGGGATTACTAGAGCAAGCACATGGCTCGCTTTGCAGCGAAGCCGAGCTGCAAGCTTTTCAAGATGCTGCAGCAAGCTCACCGGAACGCACTACTGAGCTGTCGGGCATGGTGTTTGAGCCCCATCACAGCTGGTTTGAGCGGATGTACCTGTCACCGTTTCGAACCACCGAAGAAAAACTGGGCTGCACGGCTGATAACTCCAGGCTTTCTAGTACCCCACTTGTCAACGAGCTACGCGTAAAACGCCCTTGGCCTCCTTGGCTATTACTTCCACCTATAACTCCACCTATAACCCCACCTATAACCCCACCACATTTCCCATGCCCATCAGCGCGGATACCCCCCGCTCTTGACCGCTACTGGTGGCCGCTTGTTGCGGCAACCGCTGCAGATAGTTCCACGCTTACGTGATCCGCCTAACTATTGCAGTCGCGGTCATCTTGATACTGACCAGTTTCAGCTTTCCCAACGGATTCCAAGAAAATTTCAACGCCCGCTTTGGGTCGGTTACGCGACCTTTGATTAGTTGTCCCGCTGCAATGTCGTTTGACGTTTCCTCTGGGCGTTGCAAAACATCACGAAGCACCACACAGTCGCGCATAGCGACCTGTCAGACAGGCTGGATAAAAGTTCCTGGAGAGTACGGCGGATTTGCCTGCCAAAGGTCTTACAGCACCGTCGTTCAAACTGGCACTAAGCGAGTCTTCACTCACAACACTTATCGAGATCTTTGGGTAGGCACCGGCTCACGTCGAGTGCACGTACGAGATGAGCGGGTATGGGTACCGCCCAGAACCACGACAGAGCCAGTAGTCCCACCTATTCGAGTACGAGATGGAACCACCAACGAAAAACGTTGCGCCTACGACCCATTTGCCGGACAACAATGTTGGAATGTGAGAGTGCCGGCGTATCGCTGGATCACTACCACTACCTCCACCACTCCCGGCTACTACACAACCACGCCGGTTTATGAATATGAGCCCACGGGCTATTGGAAAACGATCACTACGCCGCATTACGCCAATCGGCCCACCTACGAAACACGCACCAGCTGGCACAGCACTCCAGCTCAACTAGCCAGCTGCTCGCCAGGCTGGGTTCAAAGCAGTAGCCAATGCGAACGCACCATTTTGGGAGAGCCCTCCGCCGAGCCTTCGTTGAGCTGTCCCGCTGGCACACAACTAGTCGCCGTCAGCAGTGGTACCGGTCAGTTGTGGGAATGCGATCCGAACAGCTCCGAAACATCCAATGCAGATTCCAATGCAAACACAGCTGAAACAAGTAGTGATAAAGCACTTACAGACGCGTTAGGCACTCGGCTGGCCGCCTTGAGTGATGTTGAGCTCAAAGAGTTGGGCCTTACTCGTTGCGACAACGGACTTTTGTCTTATGTGAGGTGCGATTCGTTGCCTGAGCGTGAATGGGAGCAAGACCAGGACATTTGCGTCGACATCGACGGGACGACCTTCACTGCAAATCATGGTGGCAGTTGCGTTACCGAACCTGACTCACTAATCAAATGCACAACACCAGATGAGTGCGGTGAAACATCGGTGCGTACCTTCTGCCCGGCCATTTCTGAGCTAACTAATACAGAAATCAGAGACCGGATGTCGTCGCGCGGCTCTGAGTCTTATCGAGTCTGTGTGTTTATATGCGACGAGTTTGACTCGCTACCTGTCTATGTGCGTGAACGGATCTTGCAATCACCGGACTATGCCTGCGCCGATTCAGTTGCGGCTACTACATCTGCAAACCCTGTCCCTGCAAACCCTGTCCCTACAACCACTACCACTGTTCCTACCAACGAGCCTCCTCCCAGCGGTCCGCCCGACAAGCTTGATAGCCCCGACCCGGAATGTATTGCACCTTCAGCAGACGATTTCGCCGCGAGCTCGGTCGCTTTCAGCAGCCCGTTACGAATCGCAGATGAAACAAACAGCCCACAACAGCACCTACCGGGTGGAGGCGAGCATCTAATCGTTGCCCCAGGCAAAGGCTGGTTTAGCGTCCCAGACCAAAGCTTGCTCGCCTTCACCGACGAAGCGGGCTGCCTTTGGCGAGCTAAGAGCGTGCAAGTCGCCTGGCGTGAACTGATGCCGTGGAAATCGGCCGATCGAAAACAAATGAACATGCCAGGGCGAGCGCCTCATCTAGTTCGACAATGGGATGCATTAGACCCAAGTGATCAGGCAATTGTTCGTGACTGGCATCGCGCGGCGATCAAATCTGAAACGGTCTCCTGCGACATCTCCGCGGCGGTTAATACGCCTGCCGAAGACTGCGCATGGCAAATGTTGCGTCCGGCAGTGTTTGAGTGGCTGATACAGGCCTCATTCAAAGCCGAACAAGACAACAAACAGCAACGGATGCAACACGATCTGGTGCTGGGTTCAGGGTTTGAGTTCCTACGCCGGCTGAGTTCCTACGCCAGCGACGCGATCGGCTTCACAGCAACTGCACAGAGCACTGCGACTAGTGCGCGATGAGCTCACACAAGCCCAGTCGTAAATTCGGTTCTCGCATAGAACGTTGGCGTCTGCTGCTAGCGCTAGCCGTTGTCGGAGCCGTCGCGGCGACCCTGTGGCTCTGGGGCAGACCACAGAGCATCGCTGCGCAAACAGCGGTGGTTGTCACTAGTGAATACTGGTTTGCTGGCGCCGAACCAGCCGGATTCCATTTGGCTCAGCTACCGACCGAGATCGCTTCTCGTTTTGTTGAACCGGCGCAACTAATAAACCGAATCGCCACAGTGGATATTCCTTCGGGTGTATATGTAGCAGCCTCGCAACTCACCGGTACCCACGATGTTGACGGAGTTGTCGATGAGACCAGCAGAGAAGTCACCTTTATGAACTTCAGAGCGAGCTACGCGCCTTGGTGGCCGTCACCACCATCCGTAGGCGACTGGGCAGTTATTGCGGCTAAACAAGGTGGTTGCGCCTTGCACGTTCTGCAGTTGGCAGGTGTCAGCGATTCAACCGCGACATTTGCTGTCAACCATTCACTGGCAACAGAGCTATCGGAGCTATCTCAACTTCAGCCTCTGGTGCTGTGGAAATCACCATCGCAGGGTTGGCCTGCTTGTGATGGAGGCCAGGCGGCGCCAAGAGCGCCAAGGAGCCCAAGGGCCCCAAGGTAATAGCCAGTGCTGTTGATTGTTATCGATACGAACCTGTCAGCAAACGACCACTCATGGATCGTTCAGACACTGATCCAAGGCGTGGAGTATGAGTCAGGCGCAGTCACCGTTGTCGGTTCACTAACTGACTCAAAGCTGCACGAACACGCCGACTCAGCAATCGTGGCTGTGCTCGAAAGCGATGCAGATGCTGAGGTTCGCAGCGCTTGTGAAGCTGCCGCAGCGGCTCTAGTTCATGTAAGCAGCGCGGCTACGTCAGTTATTACTGCACCGATTACTTCGCTAACCATGGTTTTGCTGGAGTCAACAGGCGGTGTTTATCCATCTGACCGGAGTGAGTTGCATGCACGCACGATTCGAGTAAGAAGCGACCGACCGCGCCGTAGCGCCTGGACTCTAAGACGACTTGGACGTGCGCTCGCCAGCGAGGCCTGCGAACCGCAACGTCTCGAGCACGGCGATCGCGCCATCCATCTACGTAGCGCTGCCACCGCTGCGGTTGACGCCCTCACAGATCTGCTCGACACAGAAAACGTAGAGGAGTTCCAAATACGCGGAGGCCAATCAATGATGGTGCAACACTGCGGCAAAGAACGCGAGATAAAGGACTCCCCGTTCGCTAGCGACGAAGACCTTATTGAAGCCGTTCGGTTTTTAGCTGCCTACTCAGGCGACCGGCCTCAGAGATTTGACGAACTTGATCCACGCTTAGACATTCGCGTTGGCACCAACTGGCGGCTCCACGCTGAGGCATTTGTTACCAGCCCACCAAACGTGGTGTTGCGTTCAAATTTGGCTGGAAGGATGCGATTACGGGATCTTGGCGTGGCATGCGAGCAGCTCGAGCGGTTGTTGCTAGAAGCTGTCGCTGGCACCGAGCGCGCCAATATTGTGGTGGCTGCGGCAATGGGCGGCGGTAAAACCACCTTGTGTCAGGCATTGCTGGCAGCGGTGCCCGATTACGAACGCATCGACACGATCGAAGACACACCCGAATTGCGTTTAAATGATTACGGCATCCACCCCAACGCTTATGAGCGATTGACGCGCGACCCAAATCAAGACGGCAACGGACGACACTCGATGGCAGACCACATTCGAGATGCCAAACGCTCCAACGCCGACAAATTAGTGGTGGGCGAGATCCGCGGAGACGGCTGCGCGGCTTTGCTTGATGCAATGTCGTCAGGAGTCAACGGCTGTTTAGTAACACTGCACTCCCAACCGGGCAAGGGCGTCTTAGAAAAGCTCGTTGCCTACGCCTGTGCCGAAGGTGCTGAGCCAGATTATGCCCGACGTCAAATAGCTGCAGCCGTGGATCTGTGCGTGTGGATGGGTCGCAACGAAGCTGGCCAGCGCGTGGTAGCCGACGTAACTCAGCTAATCGGCATAGATGAGCAGTCAGGCGTAATCAAGACCAAATGCCTCTGGCGACTGCAACCCACGCAGCGCTGGGCGGTCCCAGTCGGCGAACCCGAAGGACGCCTACAACGGCTGTATACCTGCATCGAAACCGCGAGCGCTCCGTCATGAAGCCAAACACACGAGCACCCATCTGGCCCTACTTGTTAGCGATCGCCGTTGCCTTGATTACCGTCGTGACTACGTCTTCGTTGATGCTTGCATTGTCCAGTGCCGTTGTAACCGCAGTCAGTGCGATGTGTTTTGCAACGGTTCCGGTAAGTCGTCGAAAGGTCACCGATGCAGAGGACACCGCACGATTTATCTCAGTATTGGCAAATCAGGCCACCGTTTCACGCACGGTCAACGAAGCCATCACGCGAGCTGCCCCGTTGATGGACGGCGCAGTCGGGGAGTCAGCCAGAACTCTGGCGCAAGAGTGCCGTACCAACGGCATTGAAATAGCCGCTCAACATTTTGCTCAACGCACTAACACCGCGGCTGCTGCCTGGTTAGCGGAGGTCATTATTAGCGCAGCCGCGGGTGGTGGCAAGTGGGCTTCTGTGCTGGATGTGCTCGAGTCTGAAGCAACGCAAGATGCTGTTACCGCACGCCATTTCCATTCTCAAGTTGCGTCTTCGCTCACACAAACGGCGGCTGCGATATTGCTCGGCGCTGGAATAGTCGTTGGCTCGGCTCGCATCAACCCCAGCACATGGGAGTGGTTCTTAAATAGCGACGGGCCAGCCGTCTCATTTGCAATGACTTTGGGAGTGGCTTTGTTCGGATGGAAACTGCTCAGCGGCGCATGGGAAGTGCTGTAGTGCTCACAAGCGCAGTTACTTCCGGCACCGGCATCTACGTGGTGTGGCTAGCAGCTATAGCTGGTGGGTTAGTGGCCTTACGGCTAGTGCTAACCGGTACCAGCTATGTCAGTAGCTCTAACAGTGTCAGCCGAGCCTGCCAACCCCAAGCACGGTCAAACCAAGTAGGAACAAGCGAGCTGGCTTCGCTCGGTTTAGGGCCGACCCGAATCGGCGTCATTACCGCTCTCGGCACACTTTTGGTGGCCATCTGCGCGACGATCTATGTATGGCAGCAACGGACCGGCTTTACAACGGAAAACGGGATAACTAGCGCGCAACCTGCGATAGCTAGTGCTCAGACCGTTGCCGAAGTCACCGCCTGGCTGCTGCTGATCGTTGTAGTGATTCCGACGTTGCTACCACGTGTGATGCGTTTCGTTGTTGCTCAGCGATATGTAAGACGCAGAGATGCAGCCGTACTGCTTTGGATGCGCCGCATTCGTTTGTTAGTGGCGACCGGTCAGCCAACCAACGCTGCTGCTCTTAGTGCTGCCGAACAGGTTCGAGAACCAGCCTTCAAGCCGCTGGCAGGTGCCATCAACCTGGCTGTGGCAACCGGTCGAGATCCACTTGCAGCCGCTGCAATCAAACTGCAAGGCAGCGAGGCTGCTTCCTTGTTGGGAACCGTGAATGCCACCGAACGGTCTGGGGCTGCGGCGAGTGAGCTGATTGACAAGGTGTTACAACGCGTACTTCGCTCGCTAGATGCTCAGCGCCGAGAACGCATGGATCGTCTCGCTCGGACAGGTGCAACCACCGCTTCGGTAGCAGCAGTTTTGGCAGGCGTAGTGGTGGTGCTGATGGTTGTGACGACGTTGCCAACTACCTAAGCCTTATTTCGCCCTATTTCGCGCCAGTTCGTCTGGCTATCGCTTCTCGTTATCGCTTCCCAGCAAGAGACAAAAATAAGAAGAGGTAGCAAACCAATGGATCAAGCTATTTCCAAGCTGCTGTTTATCGCAGCGTCAATAGCCATTGCGGCCGTAGTTACTGCGGTCGCATGGACAGCGGTGAATAACAACGCTCCCAATACCAACAACAACGAGGTCGACCTAAGTCAAATTACGTCCGAGCAGTTGTGTAACGCACTAGGTGGGGACTGGGCGTCGACGAACGGCGAGACTTCGCCTTGCACATAAAGCACTAGTTAGCACTTGGCATCTGCCATAACGCTTCTGCGAACGTTCGGCGTGTTGATGATCAGCCTGGCTATTGGCTTGTCGTTGTTTGTTAATCACGTCGGGCGTGCGGCCGCACTGAGTGCCGCTCATGCAGGTGTGCAAGCAATAGCGGATTCGATCGGACCCGAATTTGATTGCAGCTTTAGCGCTGAGCAAGCCAAGCGCGCTCAAGAGCTCGCTGCCAAAGCAGCGGTGAAGCGACTTGAGCAGTTATCAACGGCTACCGCAACCGAGCTGTCTGTAAATCTCAGCCCTGCTTGTGCGGTGATAGTGGGGGTGAAGGTAGCGATGTCAACTTGGTTGCCATTGCCACAGCCAAGAGCAGTGGTTTGCCATCACGGCATGGCTCCTGCAGCGGAAGCGGTTGAAGCACTAGTTAGATGCTGATTGTGATGTAATGGCGGAATCAACAGGGTTTCTTTTGTTGATTCCAGTGCTTGCACTCAGTATTTGGCTGGTCAACTATTCGGGCGACGTTGGGCTTGCATCGGCGCAGATGTCAGCTGCAGTCCAAAAAGGCGCAGATGCTGCCGCAGTTGTGTTGACGCAACCCCCGGAACGTATTTCTGCTGCCGCGCTTAATGCGGCAGCTAAGCAGCGCGCAGTTAGCGTTGTGACTACGGCGGCGATCGGAATTTGCGATACGGCTTCACCGGAGTTCAACGTCGATGTAAGTCTCGTCAAACTGACTGAGCCGGACACAGAGCATGTATTGGCCGAACATGTATTAGTCGTGAAGGCGACCTGCCCTTTGTTGGGAGCATCGCCGAGGGATTCCGCAGGCTCAACTAGAAATAATCCTGGCTACAACAACGAAGTCAACAACGATGCCAGCAACGCTGTAACGGCGACAGCGATAAGCAGTCCTTTCAAAAGCTCTTTCAGCAGTCCTCCAATTGACATTGCACCAAACTCTGCGCTTGGTTCTGCATTAAGCCAGACCGACTCGTGAGCACTCCGATCATCGCGTTGGCGATCATTCTTTCTCTGGGTGCTATGTCTGGCGCAGCGGCTGACAGCACCGTTGCCATAGTCACTAGAGACCGCGCCATAAACGAATCGGAAGCAGCAGTAGCTGCAGTGCTTGATTCCTGCTCAAGTGGTACTGGCTGCAAGCTGCCACCCAACTGTGAAGACTCCAGCGATAATTCCAGCTATTACCCCAGCTATTACTCCACCGGTGCCCGGAGTTGCAGTGTTTGCATTAGTGGATCAGTGGTGCGCGCCGTTGTTGAGATTGCATTTAATGCCGTTCTATTGAAAGGTCTCACACCAGTGCGCGGCGAGTTCTTAAGCGAAATCGGAGTCATAAACGAAGCGAGCTTGCGTGGCCTTACCCCCTGTAACGGCTAGCCTGCAGCTTCAGCCGTAAAACGGGTCCAGAGAGGCTCGAACGGATGAAAGGATGCGCGCGTGGCGGATCGTGAGCGACAGTTGTCACCACCGTACGGTGGATCATTCGTTGCCAGAAGCACCGTCCTTGACGCCAACGGAGTAAACCGGGCGCTCACGCGAATAAGCCACGAGATAGTCGAACGCAACAACGGAGTTGAAGGCGTCTCGCTGATAGCACTGCAAACCGGAGGCGTGCGAGTCGGCGTAGCTATCGCCCGACGGCTATTTGAAATCGACGGCGTAGATGTTCCTTTCGGCACGCTTGATGTTGCGCTACATCGTGACGACATCGGTCTGCGACCCGTCCTGCCCGAAGCCACTACTGAAATCGACTTTGAAATCAACAACACAAAGGTGGTGCTAATCGATGACGTGCTCTACACCGGTCGCACCATCCGAGCAGCCCTTGACGCACTCACCAATTTTGGTCGCCCCCGCGAAGTGCAGCTAGCGGTGATGATCGACCGAGGGCATCGCGAGCTGCCAATCAGGCCTGATTACGTCGGTAAAAACCTACCAACCACGCGTGAAGAAGTGGTCGACGTGCACCTTGAAGGCGTCCTGCTTGGCGAGATGCGAAAGTGAAGATAGCTCAGCATCTGTTAGAACCAGCCGATCTCGGCATTCCCAACACTTGCGCCATCCAAAGCAACACACCCACGAAGTACCCCGATCTGTTGCAGCTGCTTGACCTCACCGATCGGTTTGCCGAGGTCAACCGACGACCGGTCCCAAAAGTTCCCGCCTTGCGAGCCAAGACAATCGTGCTGGCATTTTTCGAAGACTCCACTCGCACACGACTGTCGTTTGATCTCGCCGCCAAACGACTCTCCGCAGACACCCTCACCTTTACTTCCTCTTCATCGTCGCTTACCAAAGGTGAATCGATCCGCGACACGGTCGAAACTATTGCAGCCATGGGTGTGGATGCCATCGTCGTACGTCATCGCCATGCAGGGGTTCCGCACCAGATTGCTGGCTGGCTAAACAACCAAGTCTCAATCATCAATGCAGGAGATGGTGCACACCAGCACCCCACACAAGGACTTCAAGACGCCTACACACTGTGCCAACGCTTAAATCAAGAACAACCCGAAGCCGAGCGCTGGTCGTTAAAGGGACGTCACATCGGCTTAGTGGGAGACATCGCTTTTAGTCGAGTCGCTCGCAGCAACATCGCCTTTTATGCAGCCCTTGGTGCAAAACTGACCTTGATCGCCCCGCCAAGTCTTTTGCCTGTTGATATTGCAGGCTGGCCGGTAGAGATTTGTCACAACTTCGACGAAGTAATCGGCGACCTGGACGTGATTGGACTCTTGCGGTTGCAACGCGAGCGCATGGATGAAGCGCTGATAGGGCCGCTGCGTGACTATGTGCTCAGTTACGGACTAACCAAACAGCGAGCAAGCCTCCTAGCTAAAGACGCGGTCATTACACATCCCGGGCCAATCAATCGCGGCATAGAAGTAGCGGGTGACGTGATCGACAGATCCGGCAGTTTCAACATGCCCGGCAATGCGGCTGAGAATCTTCAAGCGGTGCTCGTGACAAGTCAAGTAACCCACGGCGTTGCGGCACGCATGGCGGTGCTGTTCTCTTTGTTAGGCGGAACCTCTCAAGCCAGTGCTCAAACCAGTCCGATAGTCGACGCAAAGAAAGGCGTTAGCAGTGTCATCTGAGCGGCTGCTAATTAGCGGCGGAGAAATAGTCGATTCCACAGGTCGTAGACGTGCCGATGTGTTGGTGAGCGAAGGACTTATTGAAGCAGTCGGCACTGGCCTGACTGACTTACCAAACCAAGATTCAGGCAAGAAATCCAACGATTCTCAAACTCAAACACTCCAAGTCGACGGCTGCATTGTGTCTCCGGGCCTCGTTGACTTATTTGCTTGCCTGGGAGAACCGGGCAATGAACAGGCAGAAACCGTTGCCACTGCTACCGCAGCAGCCGCACTAGGTGGCTATACCGCAGTGCTAGCGCAACCAAACACCGAGCCACCGATTGATAGCGAGCTAAGCCTGGCCGAACAACGACGCTTAGCTACGCAAGCTCATTGCACGGTGATTGAAGCGGCGACGATCAGCGAAGCCCGAGCGGGTATTCGCCTTAGCGCAATAGGTGAACTGTTCCGTGCGGGTGTTCGTTGGTTTACCGATGTTTCTGCACCAGCCAACGAGCGACTGTTGCTACAAGCCATGCGCTACGCGCAATCCTTAGGTGCCACGGTGGCACTTGCGCCGTTCACACCAACACTTTGTGAGGGCACCGTCATAGCCGAAGGTCCGGTGTCGGCCAGGTTGGGCCTGCGCGCAGAACCGGCCGTGTCCGAAGAAATTGCCGTAGATCTAGCAATAAATCTGGCACGTGTTACTGGTTGCCATGTGCATCTTGATCGCATCAGTACCGCAGGCGCGGTTGACCGCATCCGTTACGCCAAAGCAAACGACGCTCTTAGCGTTAGCGCTGCGGTGACCGCTCAACACCTTTACTTCACAGACGAAGATTGTGCAGGGTTTGATTCACTACTGCGAGCGCAACCGCCGTATCGCACCAGCAAAGATCGTGACGCTTTGCGAGCCGGTGTGAGCGACGGCACGATTGACGCCATCGTCAGTGGCCACACACCCCATCGAAGCGAGCAGGTGGAAGTGCCATACGAGCTTGCACCGCCAGGCGTGCTTGCACTACAAACCACAGCAGCGGTTGTGATCGGTAGCTGCGATCTACCTCTTGAACAAGCGATTGCGGCAATGAGCTGGAGGCCCGCGGCTTTGGTAGACAACACCGGCCGCCAAGGCTGCGTTGTTGAAGCCGATGCGCCGGCCAATCTCACGGTCATAGACCCGAGCTCACAGTGGCAACCGACAGTTTCTGATCTGGCTTCTCGCTCACATAACAGCCCGTATCTAGGACATACGCTCACCAGCCGCGTGCGGCACACCGTGCACGAGGGCCGCCTAACCGTGTGCGATGGCGCACTCACTGCTCCAGTTGAAACAGGCCTGACTAGTTTCGCTAAGAAGACAATAACTAATGCCTAGCCCTAGCAACACCGGCCGCATCTCACGCAACATCTCGCCAGGTGCTCTCGTGCTAGCCGACGGCAGCGTGTTTGAGGGCGAGGTAAGTGGTGCTGCGACCGGTACTGCCGAAACCGCAATAGCAGCCGGAGAGGTTGTATTCAATACCAGCATGTACGGCTATCAAGAGGTCATCTCTGACCCGTCTTACGCCGGACAAATCATCACCTTTACCTATCCACACATCGGCAACTATGGAGTTGCTGCCGCTGACAATGAATCCGTCAGGCCGCACTGCCGAGGAGTGATCGTGCGTGATCTCGCGCGACGCTATTCAAGTTGGCGAGCTGAAGATGACCTGCACGATTACCTGACCAGCGCCAGCGTTCCCATCATCGCTGGCATCGACACACGCAGGCTTACTCGTCACACCAGAGAACATGGATCTATGCCAGGCGCCTTCGGTGCAACGCAAGGCTCCATCGACTTCGCTGCACTTAAAGCAGCCGCCCAAGCCGAGCCGGGAACAGCGGGCGTTGATCTAGTTAGCCAGGTAACGACACCCGCCCCTTATAAGTTCACCAAGCCCAGTGGCAAGGATGGCTGGAAAGTAGTGGCGTACGACCTCGGTATCAAAGCCGCCATTGTGTCTCAGCTGGGTTCGATAGCAGAAGTGGAGGTAGTACCCGCTGATACCAGTGCCGAGCAGGTGTTAGAGCGTGAGCCGCACGGAGTGTTTTTGTCAAACGGCCCTGGCGACCCGGAGCTTGTTCTTCCGCTATTAAATGAGCTGCCAAAACTGCTTGACAAAGTTCCAACGTTTGGCATTTGTCTTGGTATGCAAGTAATGGCGCTGGCGTTGGGTGGACGCTCATACAAGATGAAGTTCGGCCATCACGGTGGCAACGTCCCGGTACTCAACAAAGCAACCGCAGTTGTGGAAATAACCAGCCAAAATCACAACTTCGCTATTGCGGCCGATTCGATTCCGGACGTAACGCAAACTCATGTCTGCCTCAACGATGAAACACTGGAAGGATTCGAGCACAACGAGTTGCCTGCCTTCGGTGTGCAATACCACCCGGAGGCAAGCCCCGGCCCGCACGATGCTCGCTATCTCTTTGCGCACTTTGACAAGCTGATGCGCAAGACGCATGGCTCGTCAACTTCTAGAGCAAAGCCGGTCTAAATGCCTCGCCGTACAGACATTGCCAGCATCTTGATCATCGGCTCAGGCCCCATTGTCATCGGCCAGGCCTGCGAGTTTGACTATTCGGGCACGCAAGCCTGCCGCGTGCTGAACAAGGAGGGCTATCGCATCATTTTGGCCAACTCCAATCCGGCCACGATCATGACAGACCCGGATTTTGCAGATGCCACCTACATAGAACCGCTTGACGCTGCGGTCCTGGAGGCCATCATCGCGACCGAGCGACCTGACGCCTTGCTGCCCACCCTGGGTGGACAAACCGCACTCAATCTGGCTACCGAGCTAAGTCAATCAGGTGTGCTCAATAAATATGACGTGGAGCTGATTGGCGCCAGCGAGCCGGCAATAGCTACTGCCGAAGATCGCGGCCTGTTCCGTGAAGCAATGGAGGAAATCGGGATTAAATGTGCCCGCTCGGTCGTTGCTCACTCGCTTGAAGAATCTCAGGCGGTACTCGAAGAGATCGGACTACCGGTAATCATCCGTCCCGCCTACATCTTGGGTGGCAAAGGAGCGGCGTTTGCTGAAACGCTCGAACAGTTCAACGAGGTTGCCGTCGCAGGTCTTGCAGCAAGCCCTATTTCTGAAATTCTTATAGAGCAATCAATCAAGGGCTGGAAAGAGTTCGAGTTAGAGGTAATGCGCGACCGCGCTGACAACTGCGTAGTGATCTGTGCGATCGAAAACGTGGATGCAATGGGTGTGCACACCGGCGACTCGATCACCGTCGCACCGACACAAACGCTGAGCGATGTTGAATATCAACAGATGCGCGACACGGCTTTTGCATGCATGCGCCGCATCGGAGTTGAGACTGGCGGCTCCAACGTGCAATTTGCGGTCAACCCAACCACCGGTGAGCAGATCGTTATTGAGATGAATCCTCGAGTTAGCCGCAGTTCAGCGCTGGCATCTAAAGCCACAGGATTTCCGATTGCAAAGATCGCTGCCTTGCTGGCTGTGGGCTACACGTTGAACGAGATTCGCAACGACATCACGCAAGAAACACCCGCCAGTTTCGAGCCGACGATTGATTATGTGGTAACAAAAATTCCGCGCTGGGCGTTTGAGAAACTGCCAGACACATCGCCGGTGCTCGGACCCCAGATGCAATCGGTGGGTGAAGTAATGGCGATCGGGCGCACATTCCCCGAAAGCCTCCAAAAGGCTTTGCGTTCATTAGAGCAAGGACGCAGCGGGCTGAACGCAGATGCAGGCGAACAGCAATATGCGCAAACCAACAGTGAAGACCTCTTAACTGCCGTTGTCAGTCCGACACCCGAGCGGTTGTTTCAGATAGGTGAACTGCTACGCAGAGAAGTTGACCCAACGCAGATTTGCGAGGCAACCAATATTGATCCGTGGTTCATAGACCAGATGCTGCTAATCGTGGAGGAGCGATTGGAGTTAGAGCAAGGCCTGTCGTTAGACGGCCAAAACCCGCCACGGTTATCTAAACAACAATGGCTGCGTGCTAAGCGACTTGGCTTTTCCGACGAGCAGCTGGCCTATCTCTGGCATACAACCACCACCAAAGTTCGCACCGCTCGCCTAACAGCGGGCATAAAGCCCACCTTCAAAACGGTTGACACCTGTGCAGCCGAGTTTGATGCCTCCACGCCTTACCACTACTCCACCTACGAAGATGAAGACGAAATCACCGCCTCCGAGCGTCCTCGCATCGTCATCCTAGGATCCGGGCCTAACCGCATCGGACAAGGCATCGAGTTTGACTACTGCTGCGTTCATGCCAGCTTCGCGCTGTCGGATGCTGGCTTTGAAACGGTCATGATCAACTGCAACCCAGAGACCGTCTCCACCGATTACGACACCTCCGACCGCCTCTATTTTGAGCCGCTCACCGCCGAAGACGTACAAAATGTCATTGATGCTGAACAACCGGTCGGCGTAATCGTCAGCCTGGGTGGTCAAACCCCGCTGAAGCTGGCCGCCAGTCTTGATCCTGAACTGATCTGTGGTACCGCACCAGGTTCCATCGACTTGGCTGAAGATCGTGAGCGCTGGAACGCACTATGTAACGAACTTGCGATACCGCAACCCCCCGGCGGCACTGCCACCGACACCACCACTGCCTTAGCGGTGTGCGAAACGGTCGGCTATCCGGTGCTAGTGCGACCCAGCTACGTGTTAGGCGGACGAGCTATGACCATTGTCTACGATGAAAACGAGCTGACAGTCGCCATGAACGAGCTGCTGACCTTTGCCGCACTCGGTCGTGAGGGTGGTTTAAGCGCTGAACGACCGGTGCTTGTGGATCGTTTCTTAGAGGATGCCACCGAAGTGGATGTGGATTCCTTGCGTGATCACACCGGCGAGTGGGTGCTAGGCGGAATCATGGAACACGTCGAACAAGCGGGAGTGCACTCTGGTGATAGCGCATGCGCTATTCCTCCACCAAATCTCAGCGAGCATGCATATGAAACGATTATCGATTACACGCACCGACTAGCTGAAGCATTAGAGGTAGTTGGACTGTTGAACGTTCAGTTCGCGGTCAAAGACGAAACGGTGTTTGTGCTCGAAGCCAATCCGCGTGCGTCTCGCACAGTGCCGTTTGTGGCTAAGGCAACGGGGGTTCAGCTGGTGAAGGTGGCTTCGCGTGTGATGGCAGGTGAAACCTTGGAGCAACTACGAGCCAACGGCACTCTTACCGAGGCGGTAGACGGTGGTTACGTGGCGGTAAAAGAAGCCGTCCTGCCGTTTGACCGTTTCCCGATGGTTGACACCGTGTTAGGCCCTGAGATGAGATCAACTGGTGAAGTGATGGGCATTGATGCCAATTTCGGGTTGGCGTTTCTAAAGAGTCAGCTAGCTGCTGGTGATGCGCTACCCAAGGAGGGCACCGTGTTTATGTCGCTAGCTGAGCAGGACAAAGCCGGCGCGATAGAGGTGGCGAAAACTTTGCGCAAACTGGGCTTTGAAATTGTTGCTACAGCTGGCACAGCTGAGTGCTTTAGCCGAGCCGGCATAGATGTAGCGGAAGTGGTGGCAAAGCTGACCCCAGACGGAAAGGTCAGCGCCGGAGTTGACGCCGTGCAGTTACTAGCAACCGGTCAGGTGCAGTTAGTGGTGAACACGCCAGCTGGTCAGGGTTCTCGAGCTGACGGGAAACGAATTCGCAGCGCGGCACTACTACACGGTGTTCCTACCTTGACAACATTGGCCGCCGCGCGCGCAGCAGCCTTAGGAATGTCTCTGCACAGCAACCAACCACTGCAGGTGCGACCGTTGCAGCACTACCTGGCTGCGAATGATGGCGCCCAATAATCCAGGCCAAGACATGCCCAACCTAGATATGCCTGGTCTAGATATGACAGTGCAGATTGGCAGCATTACCTTGCGTAACCCGGTTATGACCGCCTCAGGTACTGCTGGCTACTCCGATGAGATGAGTGGTTACATGGATCTAACCGGCTTGGGTGCGGTTGTTACGAAGTCTTTGTCACCTTTTGCATGGAATGGCAACCCGCCGCCGAGAGTTCTTCCAACCGAGGCGGGCATGCTCAATTCGGTTGGATTGCAAAACCCTGGTGTAAGTGCCTGGCGTGAGCATTACCTGCCCCAGCTTGCTAAGACCGGTGCCAGCGTGGTTGCCAGCATTTGGGGACGCACGATCAACGATTACAAAGTGGCGGCGTCCGAGCTGGTGGGGGCGGACATTATTGCGGTCGAAGTAAACATCAGCTGCCCCAACCTTGAATCGTCTAATGAGATGTTCGCGCATAGCCAGTCAGCCACAGCCAGCGCGATCAGTGCAGTGGTCGAAGGACTAGCGAACACCGATGCAACTAGCCCAGCGGTATGGGCCAAGCTAAGCCCTAACGCCACGGACATCGTTGCTATAGCTCGCAGCGCTTTAGATGCCGGTGCGTCAGCGGTCACGCTGACCAACACTTTGATGGCGATAGCGATCGACCCAGAACACGGCAAGCCGATGCTCGGCAACATTGCTGGCGGGTTGTCAGGACTGGCAATCAGACCGGTGGCCTTACGAGCGGTTTATGACGTGCGAGCGGCCCTGGGCTCTGTACCAATCATCGGAGTGGGAGGAATATCTAACGCCTCTCATGTCGTTGAATATCTATCTGCTGGTGCCAGTGCGGTGCAGGTTGGAACGGCAACTTTTGCCGACCCGCGTGCTCCTCAGCACATCGCTAAAGACTTAGCAAGCTGGTGTACGCAACGAAACATCCACGCTGTAAGCCAGTTGACCGCTAGAGCGCACGAACAAGCTGAAGCGACCTGAAAACAGCGACTAAAAGCAGAGTATGAGCACGACTAACGAGTCAACCGCCCGCGATGCAATGGCACTTGCGCTTGACATTTCCAATCCGCAAGAAGCACTAGCACTAGCTAAGGATCTATCTGAGTTTTTTTCAGTCGCCAAGGTTGGTCTGGAATTGTTTGCAGCCGCAGGCCCAGAGGTTGCTATCAAATTGCGTGATGCAGGTTTTAAGACGTTTGTTGACCTCAAGCTGCACGATATTCCCACAACGGTGCATCGCGCGGCTGCTCAGCTAGGACGACTCGGAGTTTCCTACGCGACTTTGCATGCAGCGGGCGGAGAACAGATGTTAAAAGCAGGCGTTGAAGGGCTGCGAGCCGGAGCATCCGAGAGCGGAACCGACATGCCCGCTGCTTTAGCGGTCACTGTGCTTACTTCCACTGGGCTCACCTCCACTGGGCTAGCCGACACCAGCGAGCTGCAAAACCTGCTAACTAAACGCGCCTACCTAGCTTGGACGAGCGGATGTGCAGGTGTGGTGTGCGCCGCTGCAGATATTGGCACCGTTGACGGCGTCGCTGTTGCTAAATCATCTCGTTTGTTGAAGGTCGTGCCAGGGGTTCGTCAAGCCGGCGCTGCGCTCCACGATCAAGCTCGCGTAACCACTCCCAGCGAAGCCATCACAACCGGAGCCGATCTGTTAGTGATTGGTCGCGCAGTGACGGCTTCGCCAGATCCTGCCAGTGCTGCGGCCTCAATCTCTGCTGAGGTTAAGAGTGCTATAGCTGCCGGACAGAACTAACTGGTGCTAGCTAATCGCCAGCGGAGGAGGCGTGTAGCCAGCGTTTGTCGCTTCACCAACAGCTTCTGACAACAACCGTGCTACTGCCAAAGTGGTCCGGTCGGCGCCGTAAGCACCCACTACCTGGCAACCAGTTGGCAGCTTGTCGGTTGCGGTGAGTCCTAGCGGAGCAACCGTGGCCGGCAGATACGCCATCCCGGTCAAGATTGTCCAGCATGTCATCTCTGCATATGGACGCTCAGTGCCGTTACACATCAGTTTGCGCTCGCTGACGGGAAAGGTCTGAGAATGCTCGTATGGAGGCACAAATATCACCGGCATAATCACTGCGTCGTAGCTAGCAAAAAACTCTGCCCATGCGTTACGGATTTGTGTGCGCCGGGTGTGATTTGCCAGCCACTCACCATGGCTTGGTCCATTGTCTTTGCGACCCGGAGTCATGGCTGCTTGAACTAACCACAATCCCAGTTCCCAAGCTTGTGCGGGGTCGATCGCAGGACGACCGCAGCGGTCGACGCTCACACCTGCACCCTCGAGAGCGGCAACTGCGCTCTCTAGCACTTTCACCACTTCAGAATCCACGGGACAAAAATCGTCGTCCAACCAGGCAGCAACTCGCAGGTTCGTGCCAGCATCAGCTGCAAACCTTGGTTCAGGCAGCTGAGCTACCCACGGCGGCTCTGAGCGTGCCAGCAAATCCAATAGCAGTTCCAGATCGTCGCAACTGCGCGCAAGCGGGCCAAAAACGTTTATGTCGGCTTCTATTGTGTCTGCGTTTGTGCCTGCAGCAGCATGGTCTAGGTATCCCTGAGTGGGAATAATGCCCCAGCTGGGTTTGTGTCCCCATACACCATTGAAAGATGCTGGGAATCTGATTGATCCTCCGATATCGGTGCCAATTTCAAAGCTGGTGAACCCCATTGCAACTGCGGCAGCTGCTCCGCCAGAAGATCCGCCCGGCACGCGTGACAGATCCCAGGGATTGTTAGTAGTTCCAAAAATTTTGTTAAACGATTGGTTGTCACCCGACCAGCGAGGAAGGTTTGTTTTGCCGAGGATTATTGCTCCGTGCGAGCGAAGCGTTGCAACTACAGAGGCGTCAGTTTTTGGGACGTGGTCTGTTAGCTCTACGGCTCCACCGGTTGATCGCAAACCTGCGGTTGCCAAAGCATCTTTGACTGTTATTGGCACTCCGTGAAGCCGCCGCAGCTGTTGGGCATCACCAACCGGTGTGGCGACTAACTCTTCATCTGCTGCACTAGCTGCCGCGAGCGCTGTTTCAAAATCACGCGTGACCACCGCATTTACTTCGTTGTCAAGCCGTTCGATACGACCAATCAGGTGCTGAGTGAGTTCACGGCTAGAGAGTTGCCGATCTGCAATAGCTGCCGCTTGTTGTGTGGCCGACCACAACCCAGGATCGTTGTGTGTGCTTGAACTGTTGCGTTGGGTTTTGCTCAACGGATACCTCACACTGTCGCAGGGAGCTGTGACTTGAGCCGACTTGGAGTGAGCGACTCGCAGTGTCAGCAAAGTCTGCCACCCAGCCGTCGCTGGTGCCCGTTAGTTAGAGCCGGTCAGTTGATATAGCCGCTGTTGACCGTTCACCGTGGTGATAAGGCGTAACTCACCATCGACCTCACCTAGCCTGGCCCAGCCCGAATCAAAGCCGCACAGATCCGTCAGCTTCCACTGTTGATCGCCCACGGACACGGTGGTTTCTCCGTTGTCTATTGCGATCGTGACTTCTTGACCGTTATTGCGGAGCGCGTCCAAATACCTAAAAGTGCGATCCGCACCTTGCGAAGGAATCGTGCTTAGGTCCATAGCGGTAACGGATCCATCTCTTGCTGCATAAAAGTGGGTGTCCTTATCAAGTGCGGCTTCGCTTGTTGATTCGCTTGTTTCGGTGTCACCGGGCAAAGATGGTGATGTGTTCTCTTGCAGCGCCGGCCTGAAACTCACTTTCTTGCTTGCAAAGGTCGCAACCACTTCATCATTGACCACTCCCAAAGCGGCCGTAACCGGAATCGATGACGCTGGTTCACTCCATGGAATGAACTGCAGGTTCTTGACCTGCCACACGTTTAAAGGTGTGGCGTTATCTGAGGATCTGTCTGGTGAAGATTGCGACACTCGCACAACCCAGGAGGAGTCCAGCATTGCCTCAACTACTGAGTCGACAGGAGTTGGCCAGTCGTCGGTAACTCTGGCCGATGCCAGTAACGCCTGATACTGCTCATCAAATGGTCGTAGCTCTGCCAGCTTGTCCAAGGGGATGAAGAATTCCTCGCCTGAAGAGATGGTTGTTTTGATCCCCAAGTCGGTGACTCTGGCTTCAACAACATCAGCTAACGAGAGTTGGATGGGGCCGGCGAGATTAATGTCCCATGCATCTATGGTGACGTCACCAAGAATGACATCTTCAAGTGGGGTCTCGTTTTCTTTTTCGGAGCCGCCAACTGGATCCTGCGTGCCGCTAGCTGGGCTCGAGCTACTGGCGACTATGTAGCGAATCAGACATAGCGGGTCGAACCTGATCTTCTCAGCGGTCGACAGAACTGTTACAGCTCCCGTCGTACGAATCTGAGCAGTAAGTGGCTCTGAACGTGTGCCTGCAGGAAGAGTTGAAGGCACACGGCTGATCGACCAGCGGTCGTTTTCTAAGGTCGCCACCGCCATATAGCTGTCGCATTCGCTGACTGTTACCGAGCCTGCAACCACCAGCCTGGCTTCGTCGTGAGCGTCAACCGCCACGACGTCTAGCTCTTCGGGCATTGACAAACGTCGCCAACCTGTACCGCTATCGACATACAAATCAGCACCAGCTCGAACCACGATGGCATTGCCCGTGAAGTCGTAACGCATTACGGCCGGAGTTAGCGTCTCACTGCTGCTATCCGTGCCGCTCCCGGATTGGGTTACTTGTATGGGAGGAAGCACCTGTTGCCATTCCTCAACCCCGCTGGGTTCCACTATTAGAGGAATGACTGGCCCATACGCGCCCGCAATGATCGGGCCAGCCGGCAATACGGCATCATCGGTGCCGCTTGTTGACGTGTCAATTTCATCTACTGCATTGCCTGGCTCACCCGGAACCTCACCGTCGCCATCGCCAGAAGATCCGCTTTGTTCGCCGCTGACAAACGTGCCACCAGTGGTGCCAATGGTCTGATTGTTGTTGCCTCGCTGGACGATCAGCAAACCAACAACTGCCACCACAGCCAGTAACGACAAAGCAGAACCTGCGCGAGTTGCAAGCTGGCGGCGTCTTTGTCGTTCTTCGGCGCGGTTATGTATGTGCGACAACGAGGACGCGCGAACCGTGAGGTCCGCGGCGGCCTCTTGTAGGCGATCGGATAGCTCGTTTTCAAAACTCATGCTGTTATTGCGTTGCCTTGTCTTGAGATAGCGGCCCATTTTGGCCAAGTTCGCTGCGTAGCTGATCAAGCGCACGCGACAGTCGGCTCTTTATCGTGCCCGGCTTTACGTTTAAGACGTCGGCTGCTTCTTGAACCGACATCTCCAAATAGAAACGAGCGATCACTACCGATCGCAGAGCAGGTCGCAGACGAGCAACGGCCGCCTTGGTGTCAAGGTCGACAGCTTCGCCAGTCGCATCGTTCGTGGCGTAGACAGGCGTGCTGCCCTCTTCGAGCAGTTGTCGCTTGTCGCGCGCTAGCACTCGTCGTCGTAGCACGCTGCGAGCGCGATTGGTACCCACCACGTACACCCAGCCATATGGATTTGGATGTTGTGAAACGCTCTGCCAGCGTTCAAATGCTCGCGTGAAAGCCTCATCGGCGGCTTCTGCGCCCAGGTCTTCATTGCCGAAATACAGCCCAAGAGCGCGCGCAAGCTTGTCGCGATGGGTGGCGTAGAAGTCCTTGAAGGGGGTGGCTGTTATCTCAAATACTGAGGCGCTTATCGGGTTCTCCATTTCGCCTGCTATTACTCCACCAGATACTCCACCAGATATTCCAGATACTCCACTAGGTACTTCATCGGACATTTCACCAGACATTTCACCAGGTATTGAACCTGGTTGGCCGGTTATTGGTGTTGCCAGTATTGCAACTGATTGTGTTACCGCTGCCGGCGGTCGTGTTAGCACTGCTAGTGCAGGTATTTGAAATGGGGCAATTGCAGACTGACTTAGCTGCGCTGGAGGCGATTGCATTTAGTTCTCTGGTAAATGAAACATTGTTGCACTGCTGCAGCACAACTAGGGCTGTATAGATAACTCTTGTGTCCCTCAGTTGGTTCCGCGCTCGCAGCTGCTCTGTAGGTCCGGCTAAAGCACACTCTTGTCAACCAGCAGCACACCGGCTTCTACTAAAGCTGTTACTTCCTGATCAGTAGTGCCTAGCCATCGCGACAGCACCACAGAGTTGTGCTCGCCGCGGTGCGGAGCTACTGCACTAGGCGTGATTCCAGACTCAGCCGCCGAGAAACGGTACGGCGTCTGTGCCACTCGTCGCGTGCCACCATCTCGGGCGTCAATTTCAACCGAACTGTTGCGATGTTGTGCGGTAGGAGTTTCGTAAGCCTGAGCGGTGGTATTCAGGTTGCCCCACGCCAGTCCGGCCTTATCAAAAGCTTCGGTCACCTCCTCGCGCGTTTCGAAAGACTGAAGAAATGTTTCGATCGCTTGGGTGCGAAGCCGCCGCTTGGTGTCAAGATCAGCATCCTGGTCAGCTCCGTCGCTAAGTCCGTGAGTTTGAGCCAAACAGCGCCACACCCAACGAAAATCACCCGCTGTCAAAATCTGCCCACCAGTGGCTTGCCACACCAAGCCGCCCTGAGCGTTGTAAGGCACATCGTCTAAAGCGTTGTGACTAGCGTCGTCGGTAGCCAAAAAAGCGTCAAGCATCGCAATGTCAATGTGCTGACCCTGTCCGGTCATCTCAGCGGTGCGCAGCGCGGCCAGCACGCCGATCGTGCCATGCAGCGAAGCGTTGGTGTCAGCTACCGACAGATTCATGTCCTCCATTGGACGACTGTTCCAGTCGGCAGATCGACGGATCCAACCCGACTCACCATGCAAAATCGGAGCGTAGGCAGCCCTCTGCGATTCCGGCCCTTCTTGACCAAAACCACTGATCGACACCATCACCAGCGAAGGGTTCAGCTTGGCTAGCTCCTCATAGGAAAGCCCATAACGTGACATAACACCAGGGCGAAAATTTTCAATCAGCACGTGAGCTTGAGCCGCTAGCTGTTTCACCAGATCAGGTCCGCCTGCACAGCGCAGATCAACGCAAACGTTTGACTTACCGACGTTTTGCTGCGTGTAAAAGCCAGCCAGTCCGGCTCGTACCTTGCCCCAATTACGGGTTATGTCACCTTCGGGCGGTTCCAGCTTCACTACCTCTGCACCGAGGTCACTCAGGATGCGGCCTGCGAAAGGGCCAGCTAACACGCGACTCATGTCCAATACGCGGATTCCATCAAGCGGTTTCATGCAATCTCTCTCCTACTATTTCGGTTCATATTTCGGTTCAGTTATTTCAGGTTCGTTGTCGACTATGCCCGTTGTCGCGTCTGAGTCTGGTTTGGTGACGCTTGCTCGAATTGGTTGACGTGGGGGAGTAGCCAGCACAAAAAAGCAAATACCAAACGCAGTGAAGAGTGCAATTATTACGAAGCCAGTGGTGTAGTTCCCGTCGTAGGCGTCAGCCAACGTGCCAGCCACCAGAGGTCCAAAGACCGTTCCCATCATCACGATTACCGAACTCAATCCCATGATTGCGCCAAATGATGAAGAACCGAAATAGTCAGCCCGTAGAGCCTGCATCAACGGACCGCGCGCACCCCACGCAAGGCCGTGCAGAACCACAAATAGCAACAGGATTAATACGTGGCGGAAAGGTGATGCCAGCAACAACAAACCTGTGGAATGTCCCAGCATTGCTAACGAAGCGATTAATCGCTTGTTGACGCGGTCACCCAGCCAGCCTCCTAAGGCCATTCCGCACAGCTGCATTAGTGGCAGTGCCCCAGCGATCAAGCTGGCTTGCTGCAAGCTGTAGCTGTAACCGCTTTCGGAGGTGAGAAACAACGCGAGGTGTGCTAGCACAGCACCCACCACCAGCAGTGCGCTCATGTGACCAAGAGAGATCATCCAAAAAGCACGTGTCCGCACTGCTTCAGAAGCAGTGAAATGAACATCGGTAAGACCTTCGGCTCGCACATACGCGCGCTTTGCGGGCTTGACAGGAATTCCGTCTGGTACTTGTCCGTAGTCGCTTGGGGTGCTTTCGAGAACTGGTGCCAAAAACCACATCACGAAGCCAGCTATGGCGCCGCTGGCTGCGGCTGTCCAGCGCCAACCGAAAGTATTGAAGCTCCACACCACCAGTGGCACACAAGCACCACCCAGCGCAAATCCCATGCTGCCGATTGCCAGAGCGCGAGCGCGGCGCTGAACAAACCAGCGAACAATCGACAAAGTCACAGTCAAAAATCCACTGAACCCTGCACCGACTGAAATAAACAAGAAGGTGATAAAGAACTGCCAAACCGAATTGATTTGGCTGAATCCCAAGAATCCAAGCAGCACCAAAGCAGCCCCAAACCGTGCGACGCGGCGAGGACCGTATTTGTCTAGAAGCCAACCTTGCAGCGGACCAAGTAATGCCGCCTCAGCGCGGTTCATTGAATAAACAGCTGACAGCAGCGACTTGCTCCAGCCGAAATCTCGCTCCAATACAACCAAATAGCTACCAAGCGCTTGCAGGATTAACCAGCTCTGCAACCCTTGAATAACTACTCCTGCGCTGACAACCTTCCAACCTCTGAATTTCTGAGTGGGCTTCGGTTTCGGCACCTCTACATCTTGCCGTGTCAGTAGCACTTGCGTGCGAAAACATATTGCGATCTGGTTTGCGAACGCTCGCGACTAGCGTCAGCGCGATGGCAGCGCCAATAGCTAACGAACCTGATGAAGTCGTCCTCTATGAGGAGCAAGACAACGTGGCCTTCATCACGCTTAACCGTCCAGAACGGATGAACACGCTCACAGAAAAGATGATTGCAGGTGTGGCCGACGGAATCGATCGAGCCACCGCAGCCAAATCCGTTCGCAGCGTTATCTTGCGTGGAGCGGGTAGCACCTTGACCGCCGGCTACGACCTCAATCCCGCTACGGCCACTAGTGCGGAGTTGCATGACGCGTGGGGCAGTCCGTTTGATGCACCGAGCCCGCCGCGCCGCGCGGGAGCTTGGGATCCGGTGCGCGATTACCAGTTCATGGGCCACAACGTGAAGCGGTTTATGAAGATCTGGGATTGCCCCAAACCGGTGATTGGCCAGATTCATGGTTGGGCAATCGGCGGAGCAACCGATCTGGTGTTGTGTTGTGATCTGCTGTTTATGGCTTCCGATGCGCACATCGGTTATGCCCCCTCACGCATCTACGGCACGCCCACCACGATGCTGTGGATATATCGCTTAGGGCTAGAGCATGCAAAGCAGTTCCTGCTCACCGGTGAAGCTGTAGATGCTGCGACAGCACATCGCATTGGGCTAGTGGCCTACGTTTGCCAGCCTGACGAGTTGGCTGATGAGGTTGAGAAATTTGCGCAGCGCTTCAAACACATCCCGGCTAATCAACTAGCGCTCAACAAATTGTTGATCAACCAAGCGTTTGAAAATATGGGTCTGCGCACCACTCAGATGTTGGGGACGTTTTTTGACGGTATGACTCGGCACACCGAAGAGGCTTATCGCTGGGCCGAAAGTTTCGAAGAAAAAGGGTTTCGTCAGGTGATAGCGGAACGCGACGCGCCCTTTGGCGATTACGGCGAGCGCAACAAATAACGAAATAGCTAATAGAAATAACTAATAGCTGGAGCGGTGAATCAGCTGCCGTCTTCTAGTGGAATCTCACCGGCAATCTTGACGCGTTCGCCGCCGTCAATGTCAAGGATGTTCCCTGTCATCCAAGAGGCTTTGGCCGTTAGATACAGCGCTGCTTCCCCGATGTCTTCGGGTTCGCCTAAGCGCCCGAGCGGAAGCTGGTCGGCAATCGCCTGACCACGTGGGCCATCCCACAGCACCTTTGCGAAATCGGTTCGAATAAGCCCTGGGGCAATGCAGTTAACACGCACTTTCGGACCAAGTTCTGCCGCTAGTTGGCGAGTCATGTGCATCAAAGCGTCCTTGAACATGCAATAAACGCCCAAAGCGGCGCTGGTGTGATGTCCACCCACTGAGGCAATATTGATGACACTGCCACCGTGCTCGCTCATCCAAGCCTGCCAAGCGGTTTGCGTCCATTGCAGAGGCGCGCGCAGGTTGACCTCGTAGGTCTTGTCAAGGCGCGCCATGTCGCAGTCCACCATCGGCCCAGCCCACGGGTTGGTAGCGGCGTTGTTTACCAGCACATCAAGTGATCCGAACCGCTCGATTGTGCCGTTGATTACCTTTTCGGCTTGGTCTAACTGTCCTATGTGAGATGCGATGAAATCTGTATCCCCACCAATGTCGGCAACAGCTTCCTCGCACTTGTCTGCTTTGCGGCTAGTGATCATCACCGACGCTCCGGCGTCGGCAAATGCCTTCGCAATGCCTTTTCCAATACCGGCCGAACCGCCAGTTACCAGTGCCGTTTTTCCTTCTAGTCGTAAATCCATCTTGTTTTGTTAGCTCTTACCGATCTGATTCCATGGACCACTGTCAGCGCGCGGTTCACGTGGCAGTCCTAGCACACGGTCGCCGACGATGTTGCGTTGCACTTCAGAAGTCCCAGCGTAGATCGTGCCTGGGCGAGCGCTCATAAAGGTCTGAACCCACGCCAAGGTGGAAAAATCAGCATTGACAGCATCAGTGCCGATGCCGTTGCGACTGTCGTGACCAGACGGTGTCATGGCCTCAGCACCAAGAATGTGCAACGAAAGCTCGGTTACCCACTGGTGGTATTCACTCCAGAGCAACTTGTGCAGCGATGATTCAGGTCCTGGCGCATTACCGGCCAGCACGTTGGTGATGTTGCGTTGGCCCATCCATTTCATGATCTCAACCTTGGTGTGCGCCTTGGCTAGATCCTGGCGCATCAGCGGGTCTTTAGTTAGGCCGCGTTCGGTCGCAATCTTGGTGATTCGATCAATCTCATCGCGGTAACGCAGTGCATCGGTGGTGGCGCCATGTCCACGCTCAAACCCGAGCAGCACATTGGTAACACGCCAACCGTCATTGACATCACCGACCACGTTCTCCTTTGGAGTCTTGGCATCGGTGAAGAACACCTCGTTGAAATCGTGCCGGTTGTTGATGTTGATGATTGGCCGTAACTCCACGCCTGACTGTTCCATAGGAATCAGCAAAAAGCTGATGCCCTTGTGCTTGGGTGCTTCCGGGTTCGTGCGGCAAACCACGAAAATCCAGTTAGCGGTATGGCCGTTAGAGGTCCAAATTTTTTGCCCGTTAACGACCCACTCGTCGCCGTCAAGTACCGCACGAGTTCCGAGGTTGGCCAGGTCTGAGCCGCTGTTTGGCTCGCTGTAACCCTGACACCAGCGATCTTCACCGCGGATGATGCGCGGCAAGAAGTGACGTTTTTGTTCCTCGCTCCCGCACTGGATTATGGCGTTACCCACCATGGTGATGCTGAAACCATCGTTGGAGTTTCCCAGCGGTACACCCGCTTGGACAAATTCCTCAGAAAGCACCACGCGCTCCACCTCGCTAAGTCCGGCTCCGCCATATTCCTTAGGCCAAGACACAGCCAGCATCTGGTTATCCGCCAGCAGTGCTCGCCATTCGTTGATGAACTTGTCGGCTTCTTCCTCGCTAAGAGCGCCTACGCCTTGCCAATCCGAGGGTAGATGTTCGCCCAGAAAAGCCTGAACTTTTTGGCGATACTCCTCGGCTTCTTGGGTGTATGTGGGTTCCATAGATGTGCCCTTCGCTGTGTTTATGCGGCACCCGTAATCCTAGCCAGGGGTTGTTATTTGAACCAGGTTGACGCTGCTGTGGCCATGTTGTCAAGAGCTTGATTGCAGCGAGAGCGAACTTCCGCTAACCGATGTGCTGCAATAGGGCCAGGATGACTGGCCTCAAGATAAATCTTAACTTTTGGTTCGGTGCCGCTTGCACGGATGTAGATGCACTGGTTCAGCTGTTGTTGCGACGCTTCATCGCTTGATGGAGCGTCAAAATGGATCCTGTACAAGTCGGTGTGTCGCTGCTGATTGAACAGGTTCAAAACGACTGGTCCGGCCACGTTAGATGCGCCAGACATGGTGGTGATTGCGATGTCGGTAATAGCGGTACCTGCAACGGCCATGTCCGAAACCGACGCGACTAATGTTTCAGTTAGCCGGCTGCTAAATAGTTCGCAGGGCGGGTTTGAGCGCAGTCGCGCAATAGCGCCCGCCACGACAGCATTATCGGCATTATCGACACGCACGCTGACCTGGCGCGTTTCAAACACTCCTATCTCTTGCGCTAGCTCATCAAGCCGTTCAAGCGGACCAATCTTGTCCTGGCCAAGGTTTTGGGTTAGACGGACAAACTCAACGGCTGCCGAAATGCCGTCCTTGTCTAAGACAGCGTCGGTAACGGAGTATCCCAACGCTTCTTCGTATCCGAACACCCAGACGGAATCAGGATTCATGATCCTTGGCCACATCACCCATTTGAACCCTGTCAGCGTGCGAAGATGTTCAACGCCTCGCGCTTTGCAGAGTGCCTCAACCATGGAACCTGACACCACCGACGACACGGCAATGCGTCGAAGGTGAACAGAAGACTCTGATGGTGCGCTGATGGGCTGGATTTGCCCAATCATGTGATCACATAACAACACACCGAGCTCATCACCAGTAAGTCGTCGCCAGCTAGATGTTGTGTCTGTTCGCACCGCTACGGCTAGTCGGTCGGCGTCGGGATCATTAGCCAGCACCAGATTGATCCCGCGTTCATTTGCCAGCGCTAATGCTGCATCCAGTGTGCCTGGTTCCTCTGGGTTGGGAAATGGCAGGTCGGTGAAGTCAGGGTCGGGTCGACACTGATGCTCCACCAAAATCGGTGGCGCTAGGCCGGCTACCGAAAATGCCCATTTCAAAGTGTCGGTGCCAACTCCGCACAAGGCCGTATAAACGAACTGCGTGTGATCTTGCATCACAACTGCAGGCGAGCCATAGGGCGTGATTGCCGCACCCACGTAGTCGGCTATTGCCGCTTGTGGTTCAATCAGCTCAACTTCGTGCAATGGTGCCAAGTCGGTTTCGGCCACAAGGTCGCAACCGTGTAGCTGAGCTTGAATTCTGGCTTCAATATGAGCATCGATCAGCGGTCTGATCTGAGTGCCATCCTCCCAATAGACCTTGTAGCCATTGTCGTCGCGCGGGTTATGACTAGCGGTCACCATGATCGCTGCTGCGGCTTTACGAGTTATCAACTGACGCGCCAACACCGGTGTAGGAACCACGCCGCTGATCAGCGCCGTTGGTATGCCCATACCCACTAGAAGTCGTGCCGAATCCTCTGCAAATTTTGCAGAGCCGTGACGAGCGTCAAACCCGACAACAATCCCTCGCTCGGCCAGGCTTTCGGCGACTAACACCTGGCCAATCGCACGCGCCGCAAGACGCACCATCAGACGATTCATACGAGCCGGGCCCGGCCCTAGCTCTGCGCGCAGCCCAGCCGTGCCAAAGGTAAGCGACTTGTCAAAATGCTCCGCTAACCAGGCCACGCTTTCCTGGTCGCCATCAGAAGCATCTAACAGATGCTGCGCCAGCTCGGTGTGGTGCGATTTTTCGGGTTCAGCAGTCAGCCAAGCAGCAACCAAACCAGCCCTGTCGCGCTTCAAGTGCTCAGCCGTCACAGAACCAGCAACGTCGCTATTCACACCGTCTCGCATTGTTTTCAGGCTCGCGCATGGTGTCAATGTTGCCAAACAACGCACAGGTACTCTTTGCCAGAGTCATGTTGTTCCCGACTTTCGCCTTTGGACTCTTCTTTGTCGTGGTGTTCGTCGTGAATTGGCTAACTAGGCCCAGCCCCAAAATTTGGAAACCACTGATGCTGGGTTTCAGTTTTTACTTCTACGGCTATTGGAGTTGGCGTTTTACCCTTCTGCTGGCTTTCACCATCGCTGTCAACTGGATTATCGGCAATGCCGCTGAGACCTTGCGTCAAGATGGCGATGTCACAATGGCGCGCTGGTGGGTACGAACGGGCGTAGTCGTCAATCTGGTCATTCTCGGAGTCTTTAAGTACTACGACTTTTTTGCGGTTGAAGCATCAAACCTGCTTGGACGTGTCGGCATAGACGGTTCCTTGCCTGTCTTCGAACTAACTCTCCCGATTGGTATTTCGTTTTTTACTTTCCAAGCAATGAGCTACATCATCGACATCGGTCGCGGACATGTTGCTGCGATGAAACCGCTCGACTTTGCGGTTTACCTGTCGTTTTTCCCACAACTGGTAGCCGGACCAATAGTGCGCGCCTCGGAGATGGCGCCGCAGCTAGCCATGCAGCCCGACCCTCGCTATGTGCCAGCTTCGGAAGCCTTCCGGCTGATCTTGGGAGGCCTCTTCAAGAAGGTGGTGATTTCTAGCTTCCTAGCTGGCGCGATAGTTGACAGTGTTTTTGCCGATCCGGCTGGGCATAGCTCCCCGGAGGTGCTCTTTGGTGTCTATGCCTACGCGATTCAGATCTATGCCGACTTTTCCGGATACACCGACATAGCGATTGGTGTCGCTCTGTTGCTTGGTTTTCGCTTTCCGCAAAACTTCAACTCGCCCTACCGTGCGCTCTCGCTGCGTGATTTTTGGAGTCGCTGGCACATGACCTTGTCGCGCTGGCTGCGCGACTACCTCTACATCCCCCTAGGCGGCAATCGAATTGGAAAGCTGCTGACCTACCGCAACTTGATGCTGACGATGCTGCTGGGAGGACTGTGGCACGGCAGCACCTGGACGTTCGTGATCTGGGGTGGGATTCACGGTGTCGCGCTGACACTGGAGCGACTGTCTGGTCCACGACGTAGCGCATTAGGCGTAAAACCGATGTTGCCTGACTGGTTAGGTCCGCTGATGCGTTGGTTTGTCACGTTTCATATCGTGTGTCTGGCATGGGTATTTTTCCGCGCTGAAGACCTTGGAAGATCATTCGACATTCTGGGACGTATTGTCTCGTTGGATTTCGCCGGGGGAGCGGATGTGCTTACGCCACTGGTGGTAATCATCGTGGTGTTGGCATTGGCTCTGCAGTTCGTGCCCGACGAACTGAAAGAACGATTTGATGAAAGCCTGGCCGGCACAAGATTGCTAGCGCAAGGCGCACTGCTGGCCGTGTCACTAGTTGCAATCGATGCCTTGGGTCCAACAGGTGTAGCACCATTTATTTACTTCCAGTTCTAATACCGCCTCTGTAACTATGTCGATTACTACTCCACCAAATACTCCACCGGATACCCCACCGGACACTCCACCGGACACTCCACCGGTGCAACCGCTTGTACTGTCAGCAAATGATTCGCCTCACCGCTCCATACCGGCCGGCAAGGTGCTGGCAATCGGCATCTTTGGGCTGCTGTTGGCAATTATTCTCAACTCTCAGGTACTTCTGGCTGAAGCCGAGCAGAAGCCGTTTGGCTTGTCGCGTGATCTATCGCTGAACGCGTGGGAGCCGGTGGAAGCGGTGTCATCTGCTGTAGGTCTTCACCTGCCACGTCTTTGGGCCGATAAGGCACTAAACCGCGGAGCCACAGACAGCACTACAGACAACGTTGTTACGGATAATGGAGCAACTAAAGATGACGGTGACACCGATTCATCAGGCGATTCAGGCAATAACGCTGCAACAGGAAACACAGGGGACACATCACCGGGCGACACGCCTGGCGATACGGACGACGGGACGGATAGTGGTGGGGCTGGCAGCGGGACGGATAGTGGTGGGGATGGCAGCTCCTCAACCGACACCTCCTCAGGTGATGCGGGCTCCTCACAGATTCCAATACCAACCGCAGACGATCCGCTCAACATGTGGATTATCGGCGACTCTTTAACCCACTTCTTTGGTGAAGTCATGGTGCAAATAGCCAACGACACCGACGTAATCGCCGCTCAAACAGAAAGTCAGATATCAAGCGGCTTAAGCCGCCCCGATTACTACGACTGGCCTGCCCGGGTAACTGAGATTTTGTTAGAAGAAGATCCAGATGCCGTCGTGCTAACACTTGGCGGCAATGACGCACAAGGGTTGACCGTGGATGGAACGGTGCTGAGCACATTCTCACCAGCATGGGTAACCGAATACTCAACACGAGTTGGCCACATCATGGATTTGATAACCATTGCTCCAAGTCGGCTCCTGATCTGGGGCGGTATCCCAATCATGAAGGACGAAGGCTTTGACGCCAAGATGCAGCAGCTAAACACCATCTACGAAGCCGAAGCGGCTAAGCGAGAACGAGTGTCGTTTGTGCCAAGTCGTGAGTTGTTTTCGGGGCCAGACGGTGAATACAGCCGCTATTTGACCGACGAAAACGACCAGCTCATAGATGCAAGGCTTAATGACGGCATTCATTTCAGCACTGCTGGTGGTGTTTTGATGTCGGAGCTGCTTTTGAAAGCTGTCGGTGAACATGTGGATTTGGAATCGGGTTAACCGGACGCTGACTAAACCTCTGTTTGCGGCCTGCTTGTTTGCCCTACTAACGGCACCAGGGGTGATGCTGGCAGCGCTCACATCGGTCGCTCACGCGCAAACAACTGATCCAACTGAACAACCTGACCAGCAGGACTCTGATCTTGAGAACGAGACGGACTGCCATGACCGTGGCGCCGTGCCGACCGGTGAGCAACCAAGCGATCAGCTACAACAAAGCGAGCAAGAAAAACCAAGCGATCCAGTGCTGGTTTGGCCGGATCCGATCAACGAATCCCAACTAGGTAACGAAGCCATCTATTACCACTACGCGCGTGATGATGGACGCTCGTTACTACGAGTCCCGACGCCAGATAATCCGCTACGCATCTGGATCGGCGGAGATTCCATGGCTGGTGGAGCGTCTTACGGTCTGACTACTTTGCTCGGCAGCAATCCGAACTACGAGGTTGTTTCTGAAATCAGAAAATCCACCGGCAACGTTGCGGACTGGTTTTTTAACTGGCCGCAACACATGTCTGACGTGGTGGCTGAAGCGGGCTACGACCTAATAGTGCTGTCAATTGGTGCCAACGATAAGCAGAAGTTTTCCGGAGTGGGTGCCGATGTTGGAGATCCACAATGGTTGGAGTTATATAGAGACCGCGTCACGGCACTGTTAGATGCGGCTATTAGGCCAGGCAGACTGGTGGTATGGGTTGGGTTGCCTCACATGCAGCCGGGCTGGTTGCGGGCACTACCCGACACTGTCAACCCAGAGGTACTGGCCTCCATAGAGTCCCTAGGCGAAGTGCTTTTTATAGATGCGGCCGCCATTTTGTCACCCGATGGTCATTACGTGCGACGCCTAGGAGGCGAACATGGCAACCGCACAGTTCGAACTGCTGACGGAGTGCACTACACGTTCTACGGCGGAAAGTTAGTGTCTGAGCCAATCGTCGCCGAGATAGTCCGACGCACAAGCGAGCCCGGCTGTGTTCGCTAGCCGCGCCCGCAGTTAGGTCTTTTGCCGTGGTTGGCCTTGCTGCGCCGCGCCCGTAACTTCATCTTCTTCTTGCGCTTGGACATACTCGAGCAAGGCTAGTGGCACCTACTACAGGTGCGGCCGTGTCTTAGACGTTGAAGCGAAACTCCACCACGTCTCCGTCTTTCATTACATAGTCCTTGCCCTCCAGCCGTAACTGGCCAGCACTACGAGCGGCCGACCAAGTTTTCAGCTCTAGCAACGTTTGCCAATTGATGACTTCAGCGCGAATAAAGCCGCGCTCAAAGTCAGTATGAATCCGACCGGCGCAGCGTGGTGCTCGCCAACCCTCATGAAATGTCCACGCCCGCGATTCTTTTTCACCCGTAGTCAAGAAAGTGCACAACCCCAACAGGTTGTAAGCCGTGGCCACAAAACGAGCCAAGGCGCCCTCACCCAAGCCAAGTCCTTCTTGCATCTCCGCGCGTTCGACCACCTCTAGCTGGGCTGCTTCTGCTTCCAGCTGAACGCAAAGCGGTAGCACCTCAATGGCGCCGCTGGCACTGTTATCGTCCGGTTTGGTAAGCCCATCTGCAAACTCAGCGGCTACCTCTCCAGCCAACTTGTCAGCCTCATCTAGCTGGTCATCACCAATGTTCAACACCGCCATTACAGGCTTGTCTGTTAGCAAGAAATGCTCTTTCAGTGCATCGCTACGAGCCACATCCTCAGCGCAGGCACCTGGGCCGTGTTGCCAAGCTCGATACAGCGGTATCCCCTCAGACAGATGCTCCAGCGCGCACTCCAACGCCTCAATCTCAGTTGTTAAAGCAGTATCGCCGGTCTGAAACCGAGTTGCCTTGCGTCTTTGTGCCAGCCTTGTTTCGACCGTTTCAAGGTCGGCCAAAGTAAGTTCGATCTCAACTACTCGCAAGTGCTCAAGCGGGTCAAATGATCCGGGCACGTTTTCGTCGGCAAACGCTCGCAACACAAAGACAACAGCATCAACTTCGCGAATGCCACCGAGAAACTTGTTGCCTAGCCCCTCGCCCTGACTGGCACCTTCCACTAAACCACCGATATCCACAAACTCGGTGGTGGCATGAACCACGCGCGCACTGCTGCTCATTGCTGCCAGCGCATCTAGTCGTTCGTCAGGAACTTTGGCTGCACCAACGTTGGGATCGGTCGTAGCGAATGCGTAAGGCGCGGCCAGTGCACCTCCGCCTGCGAGCGCATTAAACAGAGAAGATTTGCCAGCGTTTGGCAAGCCCACAAATCCGAAACGCTCCATTTACCTGCGAGGCTAGCTATGAAAGTGCCAAACTTCGGCAGGGAACATCACAAAGGGGAGCCCATGGGACCATTAGATGGGATTCGAGTAATAGAGCTAGCAGGTATTGGCCCGGGCCCTTTCTGCGCCATGTTGCTTGCAGATCTAGGTGCAGACGTGGTGCGTGTTGATCGCATGTCAAACACCGATCTCGGCATTGACAGCGGGCGCAAATACAACGTGCTCAATCGTGGACGACGCTCTATATCGGTCGACCTAAAAACACCCGAAGGCGTCGAAGTGGTGCTGGAGTTGGTATCTCAAGCCGACGTGCTGCTGGAGGGCTTTCGTCCCGGTGTTACCGAGCGATTAGGACTAGGACCCGACGAATGCCATGCTCGTAATCCGAAGCTGATTTATGGACGCATGACCGGCTGGGGTCAAACCGGCCCACTTTCACAAGCCGCCGGACATGACATCAACTACATAGCACTAACAGGTGCGCTACATACCATCGGCTCGGCTGAGACTCCTTCGCCACCGCTCAACCTGGTAGGCGATTTTGGTGGCGGCGCGATGTATCTGGCGTTTGGCATTTGCGCAGCATTGCTAGAAGCCAGTAAATCCGGGCAGGGTCAAATAGTTGACGCTGCTATGACCGACGGTGCGGCATCACTGATGTCTTCCATCTATGGCATGCACGGCTCAGGCAGCTGGGCAGATGAGCGTGAAAGCAACTTCTTAGACGGTGGCGCTTACTACTACGGCGTGTTTAAAACCGCCGATGACAAGTTTGTGTCAATCGGATCCATCGAAGGCAAGTTTCACGACGAGCTTTTGGAGCTAACCGGCTTTAATGATGCAAACACCGTGGATCGCAACGATCGCTCAACCTGGGCCGACAAAAAGGAACGCCTAGCCGAAGTGTTTGCCACCAAGACACGTGATGAATGGGATGAGATTTTGCTCGGCAGCGATGTTTGCTACGCCCCGGTGTTAGATCTCAATGAAGCTCCAATGCATCCGCACAACGCGCAGCGAGACACTTTTGTGGAAGTGGAAGGTGTCGTTCAGCCCGCACCAGCACCGCGCTTTAGCCGCACACCCGGGCAGGTGCATCGCGCACCTCCCGCACCCGGTGAGCACACCGAAGAAACTCTCACCGACTGGGGATTTGAAGCCGAAGACATCAAGAAGCTGCGCGAGGTTGGCGCCATCGCCTAACGATCCCAAGCTCGGTGTTTATGCCAATAGCGCCTGTATTGAGCCGCACCTGACTAAAGCAGAACGGGATCCTGGATGATCTCGACCAACGCAGCACCCTTGTGTGCGAGTGCCTGATTCATGGCTTCGTCAAGCTTGCCCGGGTCTGTTACCCGAACGCCGAAGGCACCACATAGTTGCGCGTAATCCGCAAAATTGGGGTTGTGTAGATCGGTTTGCCATACCTCGTGTCCGGCAACACTTTGCTCTTTGGAGATTTTTCCAAGTGACGAGTTGTTCAGCAATATGTGCGTGATATTCATCTCGTACTTCACTGCGGTAGTGAGTTCAGCCAAGTACTGCCCAAAGCCGCCATCGCCGCTGACCGACACGATCTGCCGATCAGGTGCCGCGGCCCAGGCACCCATGGCAGAAGCGAAGCCGAAGCCGATTGATCCCAGATAGCCCGACATTAAAACGTCTTGGCCGGTGCTTTCGAAATAACGCCCGAACGAGTAGGTGTTGTTGCCCACATCCACACAGATCACGGCGTTGTCGTCAATCTGACGAGTTAGTGCGGCGAATATCGCTGCCGCCGACAGACCCTTGTCGGTTTGGTCTTTTACTCGTGAGGCTTTTTCGGTTCGCCACAACTCCCAACGATGCGCAAGCTCTTCACGTTGGTCAACAGCTGCTATTTGCGAACCGCAGTGATCACGCAGCGCTAGGGCGGTTACGCCGACGTGACCTTGGATCGGCACATCCACTGAGTGAAAGCGACCCAACGCCATCGGGTCATAGTCAACTTGGATGGTGGGCTTGTAGCTAGCAATGCCAGTGTGATTTGCAAATGACGCACCAAACACAATCAACAGGTCAGATTCGTTCATAAACCATGACGCCACCGGTGTGCCTGAGCGTCCTAAAACACCAGCCCCCAACGGGTGATTGTCAGAAATAAGCCCCTTGCCTTTGAACGTTGTCAGCACCGGAGCATGCAGTTTCTCTGCTAGTTCGATCACGCAGTCCATCTGGTTTCGTGCACCGTTGCCAACCACGATTACCGGTCGTTTCGATTGCTTAATTAGCTCTTCAGCTTGTTTCAGTGCTGCTTCAGGCGGCTGTATCTCACGAGCGCCCATGCGTCCGGTTGGGCCGCTGGCTTCGGCATCGTTGGCTGATTGCACCTGGATTTCGTCAGGCAAGATTAGATGCGCAACGTCACGTTCAAGCAAAGCCGTCTTACAAGCAATACCAACTAGTTCAGCGTGATTTGAGCCGGACATAATCGTTGTGGAGTAGCGCGCCACGTCGGCAAATGCGGCTTGTAGATCCAAGTCTTGGAATGCTCCTCTTCCAATCGTCTTTGCTGGCACTTGACCGGACAGCGCCAGCACCGGAGCCCGATCAACCTTGGCGTCATAAAGACCTGTAAGCATGTTTGTTGAACCGGGTCCAGCAATGGCGAAACATGCAGCTATTTGTCCTGTCAGTTTGCCGTAAGCGGTAGCTGCAAACGCAGCTGCACCCTCGTGGCGCACCCCGATGTATGTCAGATTGCCTTTTGTTGTGGCTCGGCGGATCGCGTCGGCAAACCCAAGATTGGAGTGGCCGACCATGCCGAAGACGTGCGTAACGCCCCAGTTGATCATCGTTTCGACCATCACATCTGACACGGTTTGCTTGGTGCTGGCATCCAGGTCGATAGCGACGTAGACGCCGTCATCTCGCACCTCTACCGGGAACGTGTCGATGCCGTCGCTGAATCCCTCTGGCGGTTTTCCTGTTAGTGGGTGATAGTCGTAGCCGTGCCACGGGCATCGCAGCCAGCAGTCTTCGATTGAGCCCTCTCCTAACGGTCCGCCCTGGTGTGGACAGTGGTTGTCCAGAGCGCCGTATTCACCTTCGAAGTGAGTCAGACAGATTGATTGTGTGCCCGCACTAACGGACATGACGCGCCCGTCGTCAAGCTCATCGACGTCGGCGACCTTGTGCCATTCAGCCATTTGGCGTACCTCGGTTAGTCCTGTTGCACCCATCATCCACTAGATGAAGAGAGTTTGTCAACGTAAGGTTATGCAACTCAGTTCGGCAAACGCCACCGATACCACTAAGACTTGGCTGCAGCAATGGCATGGCTAATTCAAGAAGACTCCGTGCTTGCGAGCGTGGAAATAGCAGCTACTCACCGCGCCCGCATGAAAGGCTTGCTTGGGCGTGACTCGGTTAGTGGCTCTGTTGGCGGCATGGCTTGCGATGCTGTCCAAGCCGATGAACGAAATGCGACAGTTGGAGCACTCTTGTTGATACCTGCCAAAGGCGTCCACACGATCGGCATGAAGTTTGCTATTGATGTGGCATATTTACGCCGCAGCCGTGCTCTTGAAAAAACCTCCACCGAGTCCGACAGATACAGATCTGGTGAGATGTTGACTTTTAAAGTGTTGGCCACAAGATCAATGCGACCAGGGAAAATTGCTCGCCCACGCTTGCGCAGCTCCGCAGTACTGGAAGCAAAATCGGGAGCTTTTGAACGCTGGAATCTGTGCGCAGGCAACATGGTGCAAATTGTCGGCTGGTAGTGGCGGTGCGCTCATCTTGGTTGCCACTCCCATAGGCAACCTCAGCGACATCACCGCCCGCGCTGCTGAAGTCTTAAGGTCGGTAACTGCCATAGGTTGTGAAGACACCCGTCGTACCGGTCGTTTGCTGGAGCACCTGGGAGTTGATCGTGCCAGCGGCGTGCCGCGCCTGTTGGTAATAAACGAAGCCAGCGAGAATGAAGCGATCGCAGAGGTATTAGAGCTGCTCTCGCGCAATGTAGATGTGGCGCTGGTAAGCGACGCAGGCACTCCTACGGTTGCCGATCCTGGGACCTTGCTTGTGGCAGCCGTTGCAGCGGCCGGTCATCAGGTAACGATTGTGCCCGGAGCCTCCGCACCTTTAGCGGCTCTGGCTATTTCCGGGTTTACGACGCTTCCGCACGTGATGGAGGGCTGGCTGCCGCGTAAGGGAGAAGCCCGCAAAAAACGCATCGCACAAATTGCTGCTGAACACCGCACCGTGGTGTTGATGGAATCCCCGCAACGTATTGCCGGCACCTTGGCGGAACTTGCAACTAGTAACGCCGCCGAACGGCCTTGTGTGGTGGTGCGCGAGTTAACCAAGATGCACGAAGAAGTAATCCGTGCACCGTTGGCACAGATGGCCGAAAGATTCGCAATCGACACCACAGCTAGCTCTAAGGGCGAGTTTGTAATAACGCTTGGACCGCTACCACCTGCGTCGGCTACCGATGCTGAAATCAATAAACACCTCGCAATCGTGCTCCAATCCGGCATAAGTCGGCGTACAGCGATAAATCAAGTGGCCGAACAACTAAACGAACCGCGCAATCGGGTTTACGAGCTTGCGTTGCAACTACAGCCCAATGCCACGCCCAAGCAGCCTTGCTAGCCACACTTACTGAGATCACAACCCATCGGTAGCATCGTTTTAGTGCCAAGCAACGGCGGCCAGACCTACATAACGACGCCCATCTATTACGTCAACGATGCTCCTCATATAGGGCACGCCTACACCACGATCACGACGGACGCTTACGCCCGCTGGCGCCGACTATGCGGCGACGATGTGATGTTTTTGACAGGTACCGACGAGCACGGACTCAAGGTGCAACGAGCCGCCGAAGAAAACAACTGCACACCGATTGAGTGGGCCGATCGCACGGTCATTCGCTTCAAGCAAGCATGGGAAGAGCTGAACATCAGCAACAACGACTTCATTCGTACAAGCGAACCGCGCCACCATGTTGCGGTCCAAAAGCTTTTGCAGGCCTGCTACGACAACGGCGACATAGAACTAAAAACCTACGAAGGTCTTTATTGCGTCAGCTGTGAGGCGTACTACACGCAGGCCGAACTCGTTGATGGCAACTGCGTAATTCACCAACGCCCAGCCGAACACGTAGTCGAGCAGAACTATTTCTTTTTACTAAGCCGCTATGAACAGCGATTGCTTGACTGGTATGAACGACATCCCGATTTTGTGCAGCCAGAAGGAAAACGCAACGAAGCGGTGGGGTTTATTCGTGGCGGCCTAGAAGATTTCTCCATTAGCCGAACCTCCATTAACTGGGGTGTTCCGCTGCCCTGGGATCCCAGTCACGTCACCTACGTCTGGTTTGACGCCCTTACCAACTACATAACCGCGATCGGTTATGGCAAAGACGACACCTCCACAGCCGCAGCCAGCTCAACACAATTTTCTTACCGCTGGCCGGGCATTCACGTGATCGGTAAAGACATCCTGCGCTTTCACTGCGTCTACTGGCCGGCCATGCTGATGAGCGCTGGTATTGAGCCGCCAAAAAACGTTCACGTTCACGGGTTCTTACTGGTCGGTGGCGCGAAAATGGCAAAGTCTGCGCTTAACCAAATTTCGCCAGGCGAACTGGTGAAAGATTTTGGTGTCGACGGTGTGCGGCATCATTTCTTGCATGATCAACCGTTTGGCCCTGATGGAGATTTTTCTTACGAGGCAATGGTTACGCGCTACAACGCTGATCTCGCTAACAATCTGGGCAATCTGCTGAGCCGTGTTGCAACGCTAGTAGTGAGCAAATGCGGTGGCATCGGACCGGCACCGCAGCCCGACAGCGAGTTAGCCGCGACGGCGCAAGAGGCTGTCGAGACAACTATCGCAGCCTGGGATCGCATGGCACCTTCAATCGCTCTCAACGCAACCTGGCAGCTCATTCGAGAAGCGAATGCGGTGTTAGAGCGTGAAGAGCCCTGGAAGCTGGAACCAGGCGTGAAAGTCGACGCAGTTTTAGGTGACGCTTTGGAGGTTTTGCGTTTGGTAGCGGTGTTGACTTTGGCGGCCATGCCCGAAAAGTGCACGGAGCTCTGGCGCAGAATAGGAATGCCAGCCGATCTTGCAGACCAACGGCTACCTGCTGCTGGACGATGGGGCGGATATCCGGGTGGTTTAAACGTGGACCGAGGTGAGCCGCTGTTTCCACGCATAGATGGCCGCAAGGCTCGCAACTAGTCCAGCATGAGCTTCTCAACATGAGTTCCAACGTGTCACCTGCAGTGTCACCTACAACATGGATAGACAGCCACTGCCACTTGCCAAACGATGATCTGCTGGCGGCTGAGATTCCGGTTGAACGCAGCGCCGATGAGCTAGTTAGCGAAGCGCTCTGCGCAGGCGTCGGAGCGCTTATCGATGTCGGTACGACTAGCGGTTCCAGCGCGGCAGCGTGCGAACGAGCCAGCAGATTCCCGCAGGTGTTTGCCACCGCTGGCCTGCACCCACATCACGCCAGCGACGCAGGTACACAACTAGACGCCATCAAAGCTTTGATTTCTGCGACCGCTAGAACAGAACTGGTGGCGGTGGGTGAGTGTGGGCTGGATTATCACTACGAAAACTCCGATAGGGCAGCGCAGCAGTCGGCCTTTGCCGCTCAAATTGAGCTAGCTCACCGACATAACTTGGCGCTGGTCATTCACTCACGCAGCGCCTGGGATGACACCTTCGCTGTACTCAACTCGGCTGGTGTGCCCGAGCGAACCGTGTTTCATTGCTTCACCGGTGGTGTGCCGGAGGCTCGCCGAGCGCTTGAGTGCGGTGCTGTGATCTCCTTTAGCGGCATCGTGAGCTTCAAAAACGCCGAGGATGTGCGAGCCGCAGCCGCATTCGTACCAGCAGACAGCTATCTGGTAGAGACCGATTCGCCCTATCTGGCACCTGTTCCAAATCGCGGGAAAACTAACCATCCCGCTTGGGTTACTCACGTGGGTGTCGCAGTTGCCGCTGCGCGCGGAGCAGACGTTTGCGATGTGATGACACAATCAACACAAGCCGCCACGCGGATATTCGGATTGCAGTGACTCATAACCGCACAGAGGTAAAACGTTTGCTGGCCGAAGCCGGTGTATCTCCTCGTAAGAGCTTGGGTCAAAACTTTGTGACCGACCCAAACACTGTGCACCGCATCGCTCGCCTAGCTGAAATCGGTCCCGGTAGCAACGTCGTGGAAATTGGCGCCGGTCTTGGAAGCTTGACGTTGGCGTTGAGGCAAGCAGGTGCCAACGTTTTGGCGATCGAAACCGACGCCAAGCTGGTTGACGCTTTGAAGAAGGTGCTCAGACATTCGACTTGCGAAGCAAAATCACGTACCGAAGCAAAGCCACACAGTGAGCCGCGCCCAGGCATTGCCACAGTGCTGCACGCGGATGCTCGTCGCTTGGATTGGGATGCAATCCTGAGCCAGTACCACGGAGCTAACGAGAGTCAAGACGACTGGCATCTCGTAGCAAATTTGCCCTACAACATCGCTACCTCTCTGGTGCTAGCCGTGCTTGACGAAGCACCCAAAATCAAACATTTGCTTGTGATGTGCCAACGCGAGGCAGCCGAACGATTAGTGGCCGATGCGGGTGATTCGAGTTACGGAGCCGTGTCGGTACGAGTTCGTATGCAAGGCGCTGCCAAGATCGTTGGAGCCGTACCTGCAACAGTTTTTTGGCCCGAACCAGCCGTGGAATCCGCACTGGTTCGTGTTATCCGCAACGACACGGTGTTGCCTGAACCGCTGACAATCGCTGTGCGAACTCTGCTGCGACAAACGTTTGGCCGACGCCGCAAAATGCTACGACGCAGCCTGCGTGGAGGAGAACTTGACATTGACGCAGACACAGCTCAAACCTGGCTAATGGCCGCAGGCATAGCCGAGGTAGCACGTCCAGAACAGTTGGGCTTGGACGAATGGCTTGCATTGGGAGAGGTTTTATGCGCGACTCGCAAACCGGTCATTGCCAAGTGAGCTATTTGTGACTGAATCGGTAGGCATACGACTGATTGCGCCAGCCAAACTCACACTGTCGTTGCGAATCACTGGGGTACGTCGCGGCGGAAGATATAACGGGTTGCACGAGATTGATGCAACGATGGTGTCGCTGAACCTGTGCGACGAGTTGATCTTGAAGCCTGGTGCAAGCAGGAGTGTGGAAGTAGTGGATGAGATGAGTCCACATTCGCATTCGGCCATACCTGCCGACACTCTCGTTCAAGACGCAATGAAGCTAGCCAAAATGACGGGCTATGTCGTTTTGCGCAAGCGCATTCCGCTTGAAGCAGGGCTGGGCGGAGGCTCTTCGGACGCGGCCGCTATTTTGCGTTGGGCTAACTGGGCTATCAGGTCAACTACTCCAACGGTTACTCCACCGATAACTCCACCAGTTACTCCAACGATTACTTCACCGATAAGTGTTGCGCGAGCTTGTCAGATTGGTGCCGATGTGGGGTTTTGTCTCTCCGGCGGTCGCGCCAGAGTGAGGGGGATAGGTGAGAAGATCAAACCGCTGAAATACAAGCAAGAGCAGTACACGCTGCTGCTGCCACCGTTCGGTTTGTCAACGAAAAGGGTGTACAAGGCTTGGGACCGTCTAGCTAGCTCAGATTCGGGCGTGTCAGACCCGGACAGGCTGGAATCAGATGGCGCAGACTTAGACGATCAACCCGTGAACGATTTAGAGCAAGCCGCCATTTCGCTTGAACCAGAGCTAGCCAAATGGCGAGACGCTTTAGCGGAGCAGACCAACCAAAAGCCGATTCTGGCAGGTAGCGGCTCGGGTTGGTTCGTCAAGGGCCACTACCCCGATGTGTTGTTCGAAGAGATACGCGGGTTGCCCGTAACCACTACTCCTAGCACCAACGTAAGCCAAGCAGCGGTCTAGCTAGACCGGGTTGGCTAAGCCACTTCTTCGACGGTCACGAAAGTTCGGTGCCAGCCTTCCGCGCCATTCGGACGTGGCGCCACCGGTGTGTCATTTTGGACTACCCCATCGCCGTCAGTAGCTCGCACCTCAATGATGTGATCGCCCGTGGTGGGTGTCCAGTCGTACACCCACTGAACCCACGTTTCGTTGCTCAGTGCCTCACCCAGTCGACACTCGTTCCAGTCGCCATCGCTAATGCGCACTTCAACTCTCTCAATTCCACGGGTTGGCGCCCAGGCAACGCCGGCAACTGGCACAGTCGTCCCCGCTACTAGCGGATCACGTCGTCTAGGAATGTCAATTCTGCTTTGCGTCTTTACTGGTCCTTCTTTAGACCAGCCTCTTGGCACCCAGTATCCATCGAAGCCATCCCAAGTGTTGAGCGAGATTCGTTGTAACCATTTGACAGCGGATACATAGCCATACAGACCTGCCACTACTAGCCGAGCCGGAAACCCATGGCTCACTGGCAATGGTTCACCGTTCATGCCGATTGCCAGGATTGCATTGCGTCCGTCGCTCACAAGATCGGTCGGAAAACCAGCCGTCCAGTGGTCAACCGATCGACCCACCAATTGATCCGCGCCACGCTGAACTCCTGCGCGATCTAGCAACTCCGCTAGCGGTACGCCCGTCCAGATTGCATTTCCGACCAGATCTCCACCGACCTGGTTTGACACGCAAGACAGCGAGACCGCATAGTCCCGTAGATCCATCGCATAGATGTCGTCAAGCGTTAGCGAGTATGGGTTGTCCACCATTCCTTCGATGCTCAGCTCCCAGTTGGCGGGATCAACATTGGGTACGGCCAGAGCGGTATCAATCCGATAAAAGTCTTCGTTTGGTGTTATGTAACTGGAAATACGGTCAACTGAGTCAAGGGTGTTCAACGCTCGTAGCTGAGCATCTAGAGGCTGACTGCTAGTGCTTGCAGCGGGCGGCAGCACCAATGCATCACGCGCAGCGCTAGTGGTAGATGATGCGCGCAGCTGACGACCGATACCCAGCAGAGCGGCAGCTGAAATGCCAGCTCCCATGTAAGCCAAAAAGCCACGGCGCGATGTCAGGCGCACCGGTGCGGTGGTCTTGATTGGAGAGACTTGCAGAGCTGGGTCATCTTGTGGCGCGCTCTCTACGGTCGGAGCCGCCTCTTCTGCGTTAGCTGCGGGGCCGATCGGTTGGAATCTTGGCCAGCCATATCCAGCATTGCGCAGCACCGCATACAGAGTGAAGGCACCCACCGCAGCTGCTATTAATCCGGTGATCCAGGCCCCAACAGCGGGACTCATCGGATTGCGAGCGGCAGACCAGCCCGCTAGCAAGCCCAACGCTGCAAATATTCCTACTGCAATTCGATCGGAGCGATTTGCGGCAAAGCGGCCTGCTAGCGCTCCCAGCAGCAAGGTTGCGACCACGATACCCGCGACTAATGCTGGCTTTTGACTAGATCCAACGTTGCTAATACCGGCGGCGACAAGATCACCAGGGGTGTAGTCAACCGCTACCTCACCCACTGCAACCACTAGCGAAGGTACGTCGGGGTTGAGGCCATTGACCAACTCACCGAATGCCATTGCTACTGAAGCCCCAAGCGCACCGGCGCCAGACCCAAACCAAACCAATGCCTTGCTTGGCCCCTGCGCTTCAGCCTCCTCCATGAGGATTCCCTGCTGCCTTATCACTCTTGCGAGAGTAGTGGCTGGTTAGCGATAATTATCTGAGGGCTCGCCTAGCGATTATTTACGCTGGTAGCGCGTTCGTCTCAGCATCTTGCGGTGCTTCTTTTTGCGCATCCGTTTGCGGCGCTTTTTGACTAGCGATCCCATAAGCCAACGCAATCTAACGACCAAACCACTCAACGCAATGCTTCGCGCCGTTTTTCGGTTCGCTTTGTTGCTTGACCCAACAGTCAGCATCTCACTTGTACGCTCATCTCACGTGACGGCCGATGTCTTTACGGCCTTATTCGGGGATCGTTCAATCGGCAGGACATCGGGTTTTGGTCCCGAAGATGGAGGTTCGAGCCCTCCTCCCCGAACAGTGTTTGAGCAATGCTTTCTTCGCCAGCACACCTGAGTGCGGTGGTGCTGGCGGCTGGCGCCGGCACTCGCATGCGCAACAACACGCCCAAGCCGTTAACTCCGCTAAACGGTAAGCCGTTGATCGCTTACGTGATCGCAGCGTTAGCGACCTTGGAGACAGATCGAATTGTTGTAGTGGTTGGGCATGGAGCCGATCAAGTGTCCGAAGCCGCGCGATTAGCTGCACCAGATCCAACCAAGCTGGAGTTTGCTCATCAGCACGAACAACGCGGTACCGGTGATGCAGTTTGGGTTGGCTTGCAAGAAATCCCAATGGCTGATCAAGCCCGGGTCAGCCAGAATCAAGCAGGCGATCAGTCTTCGCTAGTGCTTGTTACGCCTGCCGATGCTCCTTTAGTGCGGACGGAGACGCTGCAGGCATTACTAGAGGCTCAGTTGCTGGCCCAGCCACCGGTCCAGCCCGGAGCTGCCACCTTGCTGACTGCGCGGGTCGCCGATCCAACTGGTTATGGCCGCATTCTGCGCTCACGAGATGGCACCGAAGTACTAGCCATAGTTGAGCATCGCGACGCCACAGAGGAGCAGCTGCAGATCGACGAGATCAACTCTTCCATCTACTGCTTCGCAGAGGATCCACTACGAGCCGCCTTAGCGGAGGTTATGAAAGCCCCTATGCAAAATGCTCAGAATGAAATCCAACTGACGGACGTTGTTGCCGTATTGCGAAGTCACGACTACCGCGTGAGCGCCATGTCGGCTCCGGACGCCAACGAAGTCATGGGCGTAAATGATTCCATCCAACTTGCCGCATGCGAAGTAGAACTTCAGCGAAGAAGCACGGGGAGCTAGCTTTGCTGGCGACTAGTTTTGTTCAGATTTGTTGCTCAAATTCTGAGTCCCAGATTGTGAGGTTCGCCTTATGAGTGCCTGTCTTAAGCAAATCAGGTCGAAGCAAACACCATTGGAGCAAACACCGTTGGAGAAGACACCCTTGGAGAAGGCATGGAGCTAGTAACCAAAAAGCGCATGCACCTGTTTAGCGGCAGAGCCAATCCTGAGCTAGCGGTGGACATCGCTAAGCAGCTTGGCATTGAGCTAGGTGATCCAGGAATCATTGATTTCGCAAACGGCGAAATCAAGTGCCGTTTCAAAGAATCTCTGCGTGGCGGTGATGTGTTCATCGTTCAGAGCCACTCAGCCACAGAAACAATGTCGATCAACGACACCCTCATGGAGCACCTGATCATGGTGGATGCTGCGCGCCGGGCATCGGCCAAGCGCATCACCGTTGTCGCACCCATCTTTGGCTACGCCCGCCAAGACCGTAAGGCGGCTGGACGTGAGCCGATTACCGCTCGTCTTCTGGCAGACATGCTCCACTCAGCAGGTGCTCAGCGCTTGGTAAGTATTGATCTACACAGCGGCCAGATTCAAGGGTTTTTTGACGGCCCGGTTGATCATCTCACCGCCGCTCCGGTGCTGATCGATTATCTAAGGAAAAATATTCCAGACAATTCGGTAATCGTTTCGCCTGACACCGGGCGGGTAAAGGTGGCAGAGCGTTATGCCCGCATGCTCAATTGCGATGCTGCAGCGATCTACAAACGACGTTCGGTTGACCGGATTAACGAGGTTCAGATGCTGGGCGTAATGGGTGACGTAGACGGCCGCACCTGCGTGGTAGTCGACGACATGATTGACACGGGCGGCACCATCTGCTCAGCGGTAGAGATGCTGGCCGCGTCGGGCGCAGCCGAAGTGCTATGCGCTACAACGCACGGGTTGTTTTCAGGTTCTGCGATCGACAACTTAAAAAACTCTGCGCTTAGCAAGGTCATTACCACTAACACCGTGCCTATTCCCGCCTCCAAACACTTCGACAAGCTGGAAATCCTGAGTGTCGCTGGAGTTTTTGCTGACGCTTTGGAGTCGGTCTTCGAAGACGCTTCAGTGTCAGAGATCTTCGGCGGCGAAAACTTGTTTTAGCGTTTTTACGCACCTGTTCTAGAACACGTTTTAGAACAACAGCCCTTAGACTCGTCCGCTGGTTTGCTTTGCCTTGCGGCTTGCTAGCAAAGGGAGAACACGTCTTGGATCAGCTGAAGCTCACCGCCGAGGCGCGCACTCAGACCGGTAGCAGTGCGTCACGCCGACTACGACGTGTCAACAAGATCCCCGCGGTTATGTACGGCCACGGTGAACCGGTCAATCTGACTTTGGATCGTTTACGGTTTCGTGCTGCGCTCAACGCGGCCGGCCCGAACGCCATCATCACACTTGATTGTGACGGCAGCGAACATCTCACGATTGTGAAAGAGATGCATCGAGACACAATCGCAAATCGTGTGACCCATGTCGACTTCTTACGCATTTCTTTGGATGAACGGCTTGTGGTTTCGGTGCCGATTCAACTGATTGGCGAAGCGGTAACCGTTGGTCGCCAAGGCGGCGTTGTGCAGCAACAGCTGATGGCGTTGAGTGTGGAAGCCCCTGCGAGCATGATCCCACCAATGTTTGAGGTTGACATCACTGAATTGTCAATCGAAGCACCCATACGAGTGTCGACCATCGATTTACCAGAAGGCATGGATAGCCAAGTCGACGAAGACACCTTGGTAGTCATCGGTCAGATCAGTCGTGCCGCGGTTGCTGCCGAAGAGGACGTTGAGGGCGATGAAGAGCTCGAAGCGGGTGAAGAGGCTGCTGAAGATGATGAAAAGGCTGAGGCAGCCGAAGACGACCAGAGTTGATCTAGCCGATGTCTGTCTTTAGACAGGCTCGCCAAAAAAAGGGCACATCCGCAGATCTGTTGGTGGTGGGGCTTGGCAATCCCGGCGAGCGGTTTCAACAAACACGCCACAACATAGGTGCAGAAACCGCTAGAGCATTTGTCGCCAAGCATGACGGTTCGTTCTCTAACGATCGCCGCCGAAAAGCGCTTAGCTGTGAGCTAAGGCTGGACGATCAGCGGGTAGTGGTGGTGTGCCCGACAACGTTTATGAACGAAAGTGGCCTGGCGGTTCGTGCACTTATCAAGCGTCACGGCATTACAGATCCGCTGAGACTAGTGGTGCTTTACGACGAGCTCGACCTGGTTCCTGGGCGACTGAAACTAAAACTGGGTGGTGGAACGGCAGGTCACAATGGCCTCAAATCAATACAAGCGCACATAAAGACACTGGATTTTCTGCGACTACGCATCGGCATCGGTAAGCCACCCGCGCCAGCTCCCGGAGCGGTATGGGTGCTCAAGCGACCGTCGCGTGACGAACGAGACGTCTTAAACGTCGTCGTAACCAAAGCTCTAAAAACACTCGATGTGCTGGTTAGTAGCGGTGTAGAAGCGGCTATGAACGTGGCCAATGCGCCGTGAGCGGTATGTCATGAATGTAGCCGCGAGCCAAACAGCGCATCCCGTGCTGCTGGACGCAATTAAGCAGCTGTCCAGCGCACCAGCATTTGCCAACATTGCGGGACTAAGTCCCGAAACTCAACTTGTCGCAGCGCAAAACGTTCGGCCGTTTTTTTGTGCTGCCCTAGCGCAGCGACTGGCTCCACAGCCACTTTTGTTGATTGCTCCTACCAACGCCGATGCTCAACACTTAACGGAAGACCTACGCATCTGGCTGGGAGAAGGATCGGTGTTGGAGTTCCCTGCCTGGGAGACGTTGCCGTTTGAGAGAGTCAGCCCCGACACGCTGACGATGGGAAACCGTTTGCAAGTTCTGGTGCGTCTTGCGGAGCTGAGCGACGACAAAAATCACCAGCCACAGTCGATGTTTCCACTGGTAATCGTTGCATCGATCCGTGCGGCGCTGCAGTGTCTTGGGCCTGTCGCCAGCGATCCACCATATCTAGACATAGCTCCAGGAAATGTCTTAGACCCGACGGAGCTGGTGTCCCAGCTAGTGGCCTTCGGCTATCGGCGAGAACACCAGGTAGAGCACCGCGGTGAGGTTGCGGTGCGTGGCGGAATCATTGACGTGTTCGGATCAACCGCTGACCTACCGATACGCATCGATCTGTGGGGTGATGAGGTTGAGAGAGTTACCGAATTTGCCATTAACGATCAACGATCGATTGGTGTACTGAAGTCGACAAGGATTTTTCCAGCACGCGAGTTACGGCCGAATGCCGCTATTCGTCAAAGAGCCCGAGAGCTGGTTGATACCGAACCCTGGGGTCAAGAGCATTGGCAGCGCATAGCTGACGGAGAGATCTTCGATGGGATGGAGTCGTGGCTGCCGTGGCTGGTGCAAGCCCAAAGTGGCAGCCCGGACAGCAAAGTCAGCCGAGATAGCAGTCGCGTGTTGACGGATTTACTGGGCCCTGACGCTCATGTGGTGTTTATCGAGCCCCAACGATTGCGAGATCGTGCCTTAGACATAGCGGCAGAAACCGAAGAGCTGACCCACACCTTGTCAGCTACCTGGGGTGCTCAGGATGGCACCAAGTTCCCACAGCTGCACGTCAAATTTGAGCGGCTTATGCAGCATTGTGAAGCAAAACTCTTAGTTCTTGACAGCACCGTGGCAGCTAACACCGATAACCCACATTTGGTTCTAGAAAGCACGATTTGGGAAAGCGTTGCAGGCGATTCAACGCGATTGTTTGACCAACTGCGCGACCTAGCCACGCGATTACCCAATACTCAAGTACCCAATACTCGAGTAATAGTCGCTGCTGAAAACGTCAGCTCGGCTTCGCACATGCTCGAATCGTTGGGAGACGAAGGAATCCCGCTAGAACTAAATCTGGCGAACACCGATCTAACAGACACAGATCTTGGCCAATCAAATCTTGGCCAAATAGTCGTAGCACCGTTCAACTACTCCTTCATCACACCTACGGCCGGTGTAGCGGTGCTATGTGAGGCCGACTTCAGTGGCCGTCGACGAACTCACCGCGCCACCCGCCGCCGCAGCCAAGCCCAAACCTCGTTTGAAGACCTAAAACCTGGCGACTTTGTTGTTCACCACCAGCACGGCATCGCACGCTTCGCGGGGCTCGTGCATCGCAGCTTCGGTGACGTAGCACGCGACTATCTAGAGCTTCAGTTTCGGGGCACCGACCGGCTGTATCTGCCCACTGACCAAATTGAACTGATTCGCTCTTACATCGGCGGTGACTCACCGACTCCAAGCCGAATGGGTGGCGCAGATTTTCAAAAGCAAAAGGCTCGTGTCCGCTCAGAAGTCAACCAAATCGCGCAAGAGTTGGTGGTGCTATATCAAAGGCGGTTAGCTACGGCTGGTCATCGCTTCGATACGGATTCTCCGTGGCTTGACGAGCTAGCTGCTTCGTTTGCCTACGTCCCAACACCGGATCAGCAAACCGCAATCGATGAAGTGTTAGCCGACATGGCTTCTGACAGTCCAATGGACCGACTGATATGCGGTGATGTCGGCTTCGGCAAAACCGAGGTTGCGGTAAGGGCAGCCCTTTGCGCGGTCACCAGTGGCAAACAGGTAGCGGTGCTTGTGCCTACAACCCTGCTTGCTCAACAGCACCACCAAACATTTCGAGAACGCTTAGCAATGCATTCCGTTCGGGTGGAAGTGCTCAGTCGTTTTTTAACTCCGGCGCAACAACGGTCAGTGGTGAAAGGCTTGACAGACGGAAGTGTCGACGTCGTTATTGGCACGCATCGTCTGCTATCGCAAGACATTGATTTCAAAGACCTAGGTCTGTTAGTGATCGACGAAGAGCAGCGTTTCGGTGTCAACGACAAGGAAGCTATGAAACACCTCAAGGCTGCCGTAGATGTACTGACACTTACTGCTACCCCCATTCCTCGCACGCTCGAGATGAGCCTGACCGGTATTCGTGATCTTTCGTTGCTGCAAACGCCACCACAAGAACGCCGTCCAATTCTCACCCATGTCGGCCACTACGACGAACGAGCAGTCAGTGAAGCGATCCGGCGAGAGCTATTGCGCGAAGGTCAGATGTTTTTTGTGCATAACCGGGTCGTTGACATCGACACGGTGGCTGAGGACTTACGTCAGCTAGTGCCCGAGGCGCGTATCGTTGTCGCTCACGGTCAGTTGGACGAAAGCGCTCTGGAGTCCGTTGTTATTGACTTCTGGGAGGGTCTTTACGACGTGTTGGTGTGCACCACGATCATCGAATCGGGTATAGATATGCCAAGCGTTAACACCTTGGTGGTTGACCGCGCCGACCTACTGGGACTGGGTCAGCTACATCAGATTCGTGGACGCGTAGGCCGGTCAGGCCAGCGCGCTTATGCGTATCTGTTCTACCCCGAAAATCGTGTGCTAACCGAAGATGCCTACGAACGGCTGCGCACCATTGGTGAGACAACACAGCTTGGTTCGGGCTACCGCATAGCTATGCGTGATCTGCAGATACGCGGTGCCGGTAATTTGCTTAGCGGGGTTCAGTCGGGACACATCTCAGCGGTTGGCTACGACTTGTATTGCGAGCTTGTAAGCGAAGCGTTTGCGGCACTGCGCGGCGAACCAAAGCCTGAACCAACTGAAATTTCAATCGAGTTGCCAGTTAAGGCCTACCTGCCAGACGACTACGTTCCCCGTTCCGACCAAAGACTGGAGGCATACCGCCGACTTGGTTTGATTACCGAGCTGGTTCAGGTCGCTGATTTAGAAGCCGAATGGCTTGATCGATACGGCCCAGTACCTACCGCTGCACAGACATTGCTACATATCGGATTGTTACGCACCGAGTGTGTTCGGCTGGGATTACGCGTGGTGTCTTTTGCAGCTAGTAGTGCAAGAGATCACAGTTCGGCTGGTCGACTGGTCTTGTCGCCTATTGATTTGAGTGAGAGCGAGCAGGTGAGGCTTGGCCGTCTCGCTGGTCAAAACGGGTTTATGTCGCCTCGCTATAAAGCCAGTAGGGAAGTGCAGTTAGGAGTGGAGCGAATGAATGCGGATCTGCCCGCCCAGGTTTTCACGCTGCTGCAAGAGTTACGTCCAGCTGCGTCACCAGCAAAATAGCCAACAGGAAACCGGCCGAAACCACAAGACACTGTTTTAGTCGTACGCTTTTGCAGGTGCCAAACTCCTCTATACCAAGTATCGCCAGCCTGGGTGTACTCAGCTATCCGGTAAGCCCCACTCTGTGAAACTTCTAGTTCGTGCGGGCGCAATACTGACAGTGGTATTGCTGATTGCTAGCTCATGTACCAGCAATGAAACGTTGTCTACCGACGATGACAGGACACGCGAAGAAATCATCACGGGGATTGATGGTGATGGTGACGGTTTAGCCGAACGATTTGAGTTTGAGTTTCAGCTGTTGATTGATGCTCCAAATGAGGTGGTTGGAAGTTTGAGCACGGTCGAGGTGCAAACGCATCAAGTTTTAACCAGCTTGGCGCAAAGCCCGCCATCGTTAATGGACGATCCACTAAATCCGGATTCCGCAGATTTCGTTGCGCGTCTTACCTCAATGCTGCGACTACGCCTCGCGGGAGCTGCCCTGACAGATTTGGGTTTTGATGTGGATTTAACCGGCAGTGACATAGAAATAAACGACTCCGTTACCGCCGCCCTAGGGATGGGATTTGAAGAGTTCGCGCAAGAGAAAACCCTTAGCGAAGATCCCGGCATTATCAAGCTTGCAGCACCACACTGCATCACGATGATCGCTACCTCCACCGAGGCAGATGCCGAGCAGGCTTCACAAAGAGTGATTAATGGTGAGTCGGCGCGCGACGTGGCAACCGATGTCAATGTTCAAGGAGCGACCACGCCGGACGGCGACCTTGGCTGTCGACCTCCCAGCGAGTGGGCGGCATTGCTGGGTTCCACCGGGATAGCGATCACTGAGCTTGAGCAAGGCGAGGTATCAGAGCCGTTTCGCATCCAATCCGCTAATTCTCCAACCGGTGAACTTTTTGTAGCGGTTTATTTGGATGAAGTGAGACTGGATGAAGCCGATGTGGACTCGGTTGGGCCGTTCACAAATCGAGTGTTGCAAGATCAAATGTCGACCTATGACGTGTTTGTTGCGCCTCAGTTGGGAATGTGGGTAATGGATTCGCTGACGATCGCGCTTCCCGCTGGTTGAGTTTCGTTTTGGCGCCAAACCCAACTAGCGCAAACCCAGCTGGCGCAGATCCTGTTGGCCAAGCTTCTCAACGATTTCACGCCTTGGTTGCCTTGTTGCGGCGTGAGTGCCCGTGGGATCGACAACAAACACACGCTTCGTTAGCGCCGCACGCACTAGAAGAAGCCCAAGAGCTAATCGCAGCTGCGACAGCGCAACCGTCGCCACAACAGCAAGACGACCTAGTGCAAGAGTTGGGCGACTTGCTGTTGCAGGTGTACATGCACGCCGCTATCGCTGAGCAAAGTGGCACGTTTGCCTTGACCGACGTCTATGCCGCTATCGAGCAGAAGATGACCCGCCGTCACCCACATGTTTTTGAGCGCGCACCAGACGAGCCAGAGATGAGCATGGAGCAGCTCGCTCAGCAATGGGAACGCATAAAAGACGAAGAACGTTCGGCTAAACCCGGGCACCAACCTGGCCGCTAGACCTGACAGGCCAGTATCGGTACTCTCGAGCAATGTGATTTCCAGTCGCATAGAGCGTGTCAGCGGTCGTGAGGTGCTCGACTCTCGCGGTAACCCAACTGTGGAAGCTGAAATAGTTCTAACTTCCGGCGCAACAGGGCGTGCGATAGTGCCCTCTGGGGCTTCTACCGGTGTTCACGAGGCTGTGGAGCTACGCGACGGTGGCGAAAGATTTCGCGGCAAGGGCGTACTTGACGCCGTAACCAATATCGCTGGCGAGATTAACCAATGCTTAGCTGGCATTGACGCGCAAGACCAACGACTAGTCGATCGCACCCTGATAGATCTAGACGCAACGAGCGACAAGCACCGCTTGGGCGCAAACGCAATGCTGGCAGTTTCGCTGGCTACTGCGCACGCTGGTGCTGCTCACTCAAACATGGCGCTTTATCGCTATGTCGGCGGCACCAATGCGCATGTCCTACCAACCCCGATGCTGAACGTCATCAACGGTGGTGCACACGCAGATAACAACCTCGACGTACAAGAGTTCATGTTGATGCCAATTGGTGCAGCCTCCTTTAGCGAGGCGCTGCGCTGGGGTGTTGAGACCTATCACGTGCTGGCAGAAGTGCTTGCTGAGAGAGGACTCTCGGTAGCGGTAGGTGACGAGGGTGGCTTCGCTCCCAACCTTGACTCCAATGAGGCTGCCTTGGCGTTACTAGTCGAAGCGATAACCAAAGCCGGATTCACACCTGGCGAAGACATCGCGCTTGCATTGGATGTTGCTTCAACGGAATTTTATTCTGATGGTGCCTACAACTTGGCTGGCGAAAACAGGTCACTGTCTGCGGCTGAGTTCGCTGAATATCAAGCCAGTCTGTGCCAGCGCTATCCGCTTTGTTCGATTGAAGACGGAATGGCCGAAGATGACTGGGACGGTTGGGCGGCGCTCACGAAACTACTAGGTGATCGCGTTCAGCTAGTGGGTGATGATCTTTTTGTTACCGCTAGCAGTCGACTCATGCGCGGCATCTCTACAGATGTAGCGAACTCCATTTTGGTGAAGGTGAATCAGATAGGAACGCTCACTGAGACGCTCGACACTGTGAACCTGGCGACAAGTCACGCTTACACAGCGGTCATGTCGCATCGGTCTGGTGAAACTGAGGACGTGACCATCGCTGACCTAGCGGTAGCAACTAACTGTGGTCAGATCAAGACGGGCGCACCGGCAAGATCGGACCGTGTTGCGAAGTACAACCAACTGTTGCGCATCGAAGCTGATCTAGGTGACAATGCCCGCTACCTAGGTGGTACTGCCTTGGCAGCGTCCAGAGCATCAAGTAAGTGAGCACGACAACTTCACATGCCACTGGCGGCACTCATAATGCTCGTAAAACTCGCGACAGCAAACGTCGCCGTATTACTGCTCTGCTTATGTTTGCTCTAGTGATTGCGGTTGCAGGTGCCATCACGCTGCTGGCCGTTTTCGTGTTCCCAACCAAGCAGTACTTAGAGCAACGCAGCCGCATAGAGGAAACCGATCGAGTCTTGGTGCAGTTGCGCGAAGAAACCAGCTACCTAGCAAAGCAAATAGAAGAGGCTCAAAATCCCACGGCTGTGGAGCGCAGCGCACGCGAAAGGCTCTCCCTGGTGCGTTCAGGCGACACGCTCTATCAACTAAACGTCAATCCTGCTGACAGCTTGAGATTGCCAGATAACTGGCCGTTGGTTGGCGTTAAACACCTACTCGGAGCGGGCTAAGACCACAGCGTCCACGCGCAAAGACGCTTGCGCTAGCTAGCTTGGCGCGAAATTCTGCGCTCTTGCCCTAGATAGGGCAGAATGTGCCTTGCTCGCGAGTAAGCACGCAAGAGCAAAGCAAGTTTGAAAGGGTCATCGTGGAGATCAGTGTCACCGTTAATGGAGAGTCGCATACCGACGAGATTGAACCGCGCACTTTGTTGGTGTATTACCTTCGAGACCAGTTGCGCCTCACTGGCACAAACGTGGGTTGCGACACCTCTTCCTGCGGCGCATGCACGGTTCATGTCAATGGCGAGTCGGTGAAATCATGCACGATGCTGGCTGCCCAGGCAGATGGTCAAGACATTCTCACGATTGAAGGCTTGGCGCCATCTGCTGACGAGCTACACCCGATGCAAGAAGCATTTCGGCAAAATCACGGGCTGCAATGCGGCTACTGCACGCCAGGCATGGTGATGGCGGCGGTTTCATTGCTAAAAGAAAATCCGAAGCCGTCCGAGCAAGAAGTGCGAATAGGGCTAGAAGGCAACCTTTGCCGGTGCACCGGTTATCACAACATCGTCAAATCCGTGTTGGCTGCAAGCGGCACCAAAGTTGACTGATCACAACCAACGAGCTTCAAGAACAAAATCACAGAGAGCAAAATCACAGAGAGATAGAGAGCAAACATGATTCCTGCAGCATTTGATTACAAACGAGTTAGTTCCGCAGACGAAGCCGTTGCTTCACTTGTTGAACACGGTGACGATGCCAAGCTGCTGGCTGGCGGACATTCGTTGATTCCGATGATGCGGCTGCGGTTAGCCGTTCCTGGTGTTCTGATTGATGTAGGTCGCGTAAACGATCTTCAATACATCAACGAGGCTGACAATCACATAGCCATCGGTGCATTATCGACTCACCGCGAGGTAGAGACCAGCGATTTGCTAGCTAAACAATGCGGCCTACTAGCTCATGTGGCTGGCGAAGTTGGCGACCCGCAGGTGCGTCACCGCGGCACGTTGGGCGGGTCGTTAGCCCATGCCGACCCTGCCTCGGATTTGCCTGCTGCGATCCTGGCACTGGATGCCACGCTGGTGGCACAAGGACCTAATGGCACTCGCGAGATTGCCGCCGCAGATTTCTTTTCAGGTTTTTTTGAATCTGCCTTAGCACCAGATGAGTTGTTGACCGAGGTACGCGTACCAAAGATCGGCGGAGCCGGCTGGAACTATCAAAAGTTCAATCGGAGAGCTCAGGACTGGGCGATCGTTGGAGCGTGCGCGGTGCAGATGAACGGTTCAGCACATGTATCGCTCGTAAACATGGGGGAGACACCGCTACGAGCCAGCGCGGTTGAGGCTGCCCTATTGGGTGGATCGTCTGCTAGCGAGGCTGCCGAGCAAGCGGCCGATGGCACCGATGCGCCTACAGATTTAAACGCTTCGCCCGAATATCGTCAGCATTTGGCACGTGTGTTAACCAAGCGTGCGCTTGAGGGAGCTGGGCTGAGCTAAGCCGCGGCGTTACTAGCCCCATATATACGGCTCTACTAGTCCAGTAAACCTGCGGCGCTACCGCCATCAATTAGCAATCCGGTTCCGGTGATGAACTTGGCTTGCTGTGAGCACAAAAACGCAACGGCTGCTCCAAAGTCGTCCGCGTCACCTGTAATTTGAGCCGGTATTGACGCGGCTGCCTCCTCAGGACTAGCCGCAATCTGTGCCACGCGTGCGGTCCAGTGAGTGCCAGGCTGCGCCGAGTTCACGGTTACACCGTCGCCAGCAACTTCACGAGCGGTGATCTTCAAAAAACTAGTTAGACCCGCTCGCGCCACCGAGCTTGCAATAAGAAAAGGAATCGGTTGCTTCACACCCACACTGGTGATGGCGCAGACCCGGCCCCATCCTCGTTCACGCATCGGTGTAATAGCGGTGCGGCACATTTCAATCATGGCCTTGCAGTTCATGTCAAATGCCGCTTGAAACGCATCTATTTCTGTGTCGGCAAAGGTTCCCGGTGGTGGTCCGCCAGCGTTGGTGACCAAAATGTCAATCTGACCCAGCTCTGTGATGGCCTGTTCAACGAATTTCCTACCTTCGGCGGGGTCTGACAGATCGGCGGTTACGGCCACCACTTCGCCGTCAATTTGCGCGGCCGCTTCAGCAAGCCGGTCGGTGTCTCGTCCGCAGATAGCCACCTGCACGCCTTCGGCCGCAAGTGCCTTAGCGGTTCCAAGGCCTAATCCTGCCGTGCCAGCTGCCACTGCAGCCTTGCGTCCTGCAATTCCAAGATCCATTTGTCGTTCCTTTGAGCTACTCAGTTATAACTTATTCAACTACAACGTAGCCAGTAACAGCCAGCCAATACCCTTGCCGTAGATGTTTAACCCCCCATCATCGCCAAGTTCGGTATCGGAGTCACTCACTCAACACGGCTACCTACCTGACGAAGGCCTAGCCACTGTTGTTTACCTCTCAATGACGATGTCTCGTCCGCTTTTCTTAGAAGGCGATGCAGGAGTAGGTAAAACAGAGCTAGCCAAGGTGTTGTCGGCTTGGACTGGTGGCCAGTTCATTCGACTGCAGTGCTACGAGGGCATCGACTCCACCCAATCGCTTTACGAATGGGATTACACGCGCCAACTTCTGCACCTGCGTACGGCCGAAGCGGCCGGTAAGGCAACCGGCAATGCCGAATCATTAGAAGACGAGCTCTATTCGGAGCGTTTCCTTATCAAACGACCACTGCTTCAGGCTCTAGATAACGACTCAGACGTACCCGCCGTGCTGCTTATCGACGAAGTTGACCGTGCCGATGACGAGTTCGAGGCGTTCTTGCTAGAAGTTCTGTCAGATTTCAAAGTAACGGTGCCAGAGTTGGGAACGATCTCAGCCAAGCAACCGCCGTATGTGGTGATCACCTCCAACCGAACGCGCGATGTTCACGATGCCCTTAAACGACGTTGCCTGTACCACTGGGTGTCGCATCCGTCTTTGGAGCGAGAAGTAGAAATTCTCAAGTTGAAGCTGCCAGATGTTGATGGCACGCTCGCACGTCAGATCGCAGCCGCAGCCGCAGCCATGCGCGATCTGCATCTCTACAAGTCGCCAGGCGTGGCCGAAACCATTGACTGGGCTACTGCTCTAGGCAAGCTCGGTGTAGCAAAGCTGGATGAGGTTGCCATACAAGCAACGCTGGGCACGGTGCTGAAGTACCGCGAAGATCAGCAGCGCGCCACTAGCGGGGGGCTAGAGGCAATCTTGGCGGCAATCGGCAAGGCATAACAGCCCGCTTACAAACCAACACCACAGATGGTCAACCGTGCCAACAGTCGCCACAAACAAACCCGAGTTGCTAGCAGCAGCATTCGCTTCGCTATTGCGTGGCGCAGGCTTAGTGATCGCTTTGCGACGGGTAATGACTTTCACCGAGGCATTGCGATTGCTCGGAGTTGACTCACGCGAAGGCGTTTATTGGGCGGGTCGCTCCACTCTCGTTGGTAGTTCCGCAGCCATTGACATATATGACCGAGCCTTTGCAGTTTTTTGGGAGCAACGAAGCAGCAACGCCTTAGCGCAACAAGAGTTACCACCCATTTCACTGACTCTGGCGACAGACACAGACGAAGAAGACGATCATCGCGCTGCAACCGATGATTCCGAACAAATCGAAGGCCCCATCTTGCGGGTGCGTTACAGCGAGGTCGAAACACTACGTCACAAAGACTTCGCAACCTGCTCTGATGCCGAGTTGGCCGAACTTTATGAGCTAATGCCGAGTTTGCGTTTCAACGTTCCCACGCGCCGCTCGCGCCGCCAAGTTGCGTCATCAAAGCGTTCTGGTCGACCCGACCTGCGCCGAACCATTCGACAAGCGTTAACCACCGGTGGTGAACCGATTCGGAGGAAATTCCAAACCAGCGATCGCCGCGCGCGCCGAGTGGTGATGTTGCTTGATGTTTCGGGCTCAATGGAGCCTTACAGCCGAGCCCTAGTGCGATTTGCTCACGCAGCGATTCTCTGGCATGCCCATGTGGAAGTCTTCACAATTGGCACACGACTAACGCGCGTTACTCGTGAACTATCTTCACGTGATCCCGACGCCAGCATCAAAGCTGCCTCAGGTGCGGTTGCGGACTGGTCGGGTGGTACACGCCTTGGAGCTACGTTGCGCGAGTTCAACGACCGTTGGGGCATCCGTGGCCATGGCCGCGGAGCAATTGTGGTGATCGTTTCGGACGGCTGGGACCGCGGTGATCCAGATGAGTTAGAAGAGCAAATGAAACGTCTACATCGGGTAACGCATCGTTTGATTTGGGTAAATCCGCTAAAGCACACCGATGGCTACGCGCCGCTAGCGCGCGGTATGGCCGCAGCGCTACCACATACCGATGACTTCATTGAGGGTTATTCATTTGATTCGCTTGAGAATCTGGCCGCTGTAATAACTCGCTAGTAACACTGCAGGCAAATTAGGTGGGCGCTCTAAACTTTGAGCGTGAACGAAATCTTTGACGACATCGATCGTTGGCGAACTCAGGGCGAACGAGTAGCTGTTGCACGTGTGGTCGATGTGGATGGCAGCGGCCCCCGAGATCCTGGTGCAGCAATGGCAGTCAATGAAGCCGGAGAGGTTGCTGGCTCAGTATCAGGTGGCTGTGTCGAAGGCGCAGTAGTGGGCGAGGCTCTACAGCTGCTAGCGGGAGAACGTGGCCCTGGCGTAACAACGTTTGGCTACAGCGACGACGAGGCTTTTGCAGTTGGGCTTACTTGCGGTGGCACGATTCACATCTTCGTAGAGGAACTCAACTGGTGATTCGGTGAGCGAAGCCCTATCGATCTACGAACGGTTCCGCGATGCTTGCAAAAACGAAGTGCCAGTGTCACTGGTCACCGTTATTGCAGACAGCCGCGAACCCGATAACACCGCTTTGCAAAACAAAAGCGTGGAAGGCTCTAGCGCTATTGGCAAGCGCATGCTGCTAGTAGCTACCACTGGTGACTCGTCCAGTTCCGCTGAGCCCATTATTTACGGCGACCTCGGCGACGAAGAGTTAACTCGCGTGGTGGCGCGTGACGCCTTAGGAATGCTTGACGCTGGACTAAGTGAGGTGCGTCATTACGGTCCGCAAGGCGAGGCTCGCCAGGACGAGCTCAGCGTGTTTATTGAATGCCACGCTAGAAAACCTCACATGATTATTTTTGGCGCGGTTGATTTCACGCGTGCCCTGGCCGACCAAGCCAAGCTGTTGGGCTATCGCGTGACCGTGTGCGACGCCCGCGAAGTGTTTGCGACCAAAAAACGGTTTCCATCGGCCGACGAAATAGTGGTGGACTGGCCTAACCGCCTCCTGGATCGCATCGGTACGGAGCTGAGTGCACGTGATGCGGTATGCGTACTCACCCACGACGCCAAGTTCGATGTGCCCGCCATCGTGGGCGCTCTAGCAACGCGGGTCGGCTACCTCGGTGCTATGGGATCGCGCAAGACACACGAGAAGCGAGTTGAACGCCTGAAAGAAGAAGGCGTAACCAGCGAAGAGTTGGCACGCATTCGCGCTCCAATCGGTCTAGATATCGGCGGGCGCACCCCAGAAGAAACCGCAGTCTCAATAGTGGCCGAGATCATTGCTCATCACACCAAGCATGCAGTCCCAACATTGACTAACGCACAAGGGTCAATCCACTAACACCGAACCATTAGCTAGCGTCAGGCCTATGGATTTCGCAACTGAAACCGAAGATCACCAAGCAATCCGCGAGGGCGTACGTCGTGTCTGCTCCGACTTCCCCGATGCTTACTGGCGTGATTGTGATGAGCAGCACGAATTTCCCTGGGATTTTTACAATGCCATGGCCGATGGAGGCTGGGTAGGTATAGCGATTCCAGAAGAGTTTGGCGGCGGCGGTCAAGGCATCACGGAAGCATCGCTGGTGCTAGAAGAAGTGGCAGCCAGCGGCGCAGCCATGAACGGTTGTTCAGCCATTCATCTGTCCATCTTCGGGATGGAGCCTGTCCGCAAATACGGCTCACCCGAATTAGCCCAGGAAATATTGCCTGGCGTAGCTAAGGGCACCATTCATGCTGCCTTTGGTGTAACCGAACCAGATGCCGGCACCGACACCACATCAATTCGCACTAAGGCTGAGCTCGACGGAGATGAATACGTCATCAACGGCGCCAAGGTGTGGACCACCAAGGCTCCTTACTGTGATGTTTGCCTTTTGCTGGTACGGACCACACCTAAGGAAGAGTGCGACGGCCCCACGCAAGGCATGACCTTGCTACTGGTCGACCTGAAAGACCCGACCGTAGAAATCAAACCCATTCCTAAGGTCGGGAGAAATGCAGTGGTGTCATGTGAGGTCAGATACGACGGCCTACGCGTGCCGACCAGTCGTCGGGTAGGCGAAGAAGGTGAAGGCTTCCGCTACATCCTCGACGGGCTGAACCCGGAACGGATCTTGATTTCTGCTGAAGCGTTAGGAATTGGACGTGTAGCGCTTAATCGTGCAGTGGACTACGCCAAAAACCGTGTGATCTTTGGTCGTCCAATTGGTCAGAATCAAGGATTGGCGTTTCCGTTGGCAGACAGCCACGCTCGCCTGCATGCAGCCGAGCTAGTGGTGCGAGAAGCAGCGTGGCGTTACGACAATGGCTTGGACTGCGGTGAGCATGCCAACCTGGCTAAGTATCTAGCGTCGGAGGCAGCATTTGAGTGTGCCGATCGTGCCATGCAAACTCACGGCGGCTTTGGCTACGCAAAGGAATATGACGTAGAGCGCTACTGGCGTGAGAGCCGACTGATGAAGATCGCTCCGGTTAGCCAAGAGATGGTGATGAACTACGTCTCCTCCAAGGTGCTAGGACTGCCACGGTCGTACTGAACGCAACCATGAAACCCAAACGGTCCATCGGTGCCGTGCTGCTAGCAGCGGGTGGCGGTACGCGATTTGTAGGTAACACTCACAAGTTGCTAGCCCCGCTTGACGGTAATCCTGACGGTAATAAAGCACCGCAGGCTTCCTCGAGACCAGATGTCCAGCTAAGAGTTTTTGACCATGCCCTGAGCGCAGTGCAAACGGCAGGTTTTGAACAGGTGGCGATCGTGACCGGTGCAGTCACCGCAGCTGAGCTATGGCCCGACGCTGCCACTACCGGCAAACCAAGTCGGTTTGAACACTGGCTAGAACACAACCTGGTCGTGCTGCACAACGACCGCTGGGTCGATGGCATTGCTACCTCGCTGCAAACCGCCATTGGTTGGGCAGTCAAACAAAGCCTTGACGCCATCGTGGTTGGCTTGGCAGACCAGCCCTTTATCGGAACCCAAGCTTGGTTAGACGTAGCCGCCGCTATAGCTCAAGATGGTCCCCACAAAATCGCGATTGCTACCTACGACAAAACTCCTGGTAATCCCGTAGGACTTAAGAGGTCCGTTTGGCAGTTACTACCAAAAACAGGCGATGAAGGGGCTCGTCAACTGATTCGCTCTCATAACGAACTATGCCTGCCGGTAGCCTGCCAGGGCACTCCTAACGACATCGACACCGTGGAGGATCTTGAGCGATGGATCTAACAAACGAAGTTCACGTTGCTGTCCCAATCGATAAGGCTTGGGACACATTTACCGACATTGAGTTCATCGCGCCATGCATGCCAGGCGCGCAACTGCTTGAGGTCAATGGTGACGAGTACAAGGGTCAGGTCAAGATAAAGGTCGGCCCAATTACCGCTCAATATCAAGGAACCGCCAAGTTCATCTCCAAAGATAAAGACACATACGCCCTGGTTATGTCCGCTACTGGTCGCGACTCGCGCGGAGCGGGCAACGCATCGGCAGAGATAAAGGCTCAGATGACGCCCGATGGTGATGGCACCACTATCACCATCACAACTACTTTGAAAGTGACCGGCAAGGTTGCCCAGTTCGGACGTGGAGTAATGGCCAGCGTTTCGGAAAAACTGATCGATCAGTTTGCGAAATCACTTGAGGCCAAACTGGAAGAAAGCGACACAGCAACGCCTGACACTGGCACACCAAATTCGGACGCAGCAAGTACCGCCGCCGCTGCAGACGACACAGCTAGCTCTGGCCCTCGCAAGATCAATATGGCGGAACCGGAGCCGATTGATCTGCTCGCCAACACTGACACGACGTTGGCTAAGAAAATTGCCCCGTATGCCGTGGGATTGTTTTTGTTGCTGTTGATGCGTAAACGCAGGCGCCGGCGTCGTCGTAACCGCAACGCACAGGCGTAATCGCAGCACGAGCAAGCCGGCCAGGCCGGCCAAACGCTTGGCCAAACCCTCTCCTTTCTTGTGTGAAGAGGCTGCGAAGAGATCATGACTCTGCGAGATAGGTACACGGTCACGGGTACCCCCACTGAGCCTGGAGCGGAACAAACTGCAGCAGTTGCAAAGTTACTAGGGCGAGGTCCTGAGGGTGATTTCGTGGTGAAAGTTAGCAACGACTCTGGCACACCAGTAGTGATTCAAAATGCACCGTTCACCGCCAACGGTCGCCCCATGCCCACTAGGTATTGGTTGGTAGATGCATGGCTGTGTCGAGCCGTTTCACGTTTAGAAGGCCAAGGTGCTGTGCGCGAAGCTGAACGAAGCGTCAGCGAACAAGATCTGATTGCGCTGCATAACCGCTACGCCCAAGAGCGTGACGCACTGGTGAAACCAGACCATGTCGGACCGCTCCCGACTGGGGGAGTTGGTGGCACTCGCAAGGGAGTGAAGTGCCTGCACGCGCACCTGGCACACTATTTGGCAACAGGTGAAGACGTGGTAGGCGAGTGGACGGCCAGGCAACTAGCTAAGCAAGACTTGTTGTGAGCCAGAACTCAAGCTCAAGCGGCAGCAACGAGATCACTAAACCCGTTGCAGTGGTTGATTGCGGAACCAACACCACTCGGCTGCTGATCACCGCAGGTAACTCAAGTGAAGTCCTGCGTATCGAACGAATTACAGGTCTCGGACGCGGGCTAAACGATCCTCAAGCGCAACTGCAACCCGATGCCATCGAACGGGTGTTGACTGTGCTTGATGAATTTGCCGAACTCATCGCCGAGCACGGTGCAGCCAAAATCCGTGCCGTTGCCACCAGCGCTGCGCGCGACGCAAACAATTCTGAACAGTTCTTAACGGCTGCGGCCAGTCGCTTAGGTTGTGAAGTGGAACTACTTAGCGGTCAAGATGAGGCGCGCCTCAGCTTCAACGGAGCCACAACCGATCTAAGCCTGGACAACAAACCGGGTGATGACTTCAAAACAGTGCTTGTGGTTGACATAGGGGGCGGCTCTACCGAATTTGCATTTGGTCAAGTTGCGTCTAGCAACGCCACGATTGTTGACTGGCGATCGCTACCACTGGGCTCGGTCCGTTTTACCGAGCAATACCTCCACAGCGATCCACCCAAGCCAGAAGAACTGTCGACAGTCGTCACTGTTACCCGTCAATACCTAGATGACATAGACCGAGAACTACCTCTGGCTCGTAAAGCAAATCAGCTAATAGGTGTGGCTGGCACCATCACCACTATGGCCGCTGTTGAGCTCGGCCTGGCCCAATACGACCCCGATGCAATAGACAATTTTGTGCTGACGCGCGCGGCCGCCGAAGACGTGTTTCGCACACTGGCAACCGAACCCCTCGCGCGGCGAATACGTAATCCGGGCCTAGCGGCCGAACGAGCGCCGATGATCGTTGCGGGGTGTTGTATCGCAGTGGCCATCATGCGTCATTGGGAATTTGACCAATGCCGTGTTCGACATCACGACCTATTAGATGGCGCCGCGATTGACCTGTTAAAAGAGAACTAGCGAACACAGGCGCGTAGTCTGCGAAAGATGACCGCGCTTCAAACCGAACGGTTGACACTGCGCCCGTTGAAGCTGTCCGACTTCAAACAGTGGAGCGAAGTGCGTTTGCGCTGTGGTGATTGGCTCACCAAGTGGGAACCAGCACCGCCGGATGGAGCGGCAGATCCTGCCGCGGATCGCCAAGCCTTTGCGGCTCGTTGTCGTGCGCGTGACCGAGAACGCCAGATGGGAGCCGGATTTTCTTTCGGCATGTGGCACAAGCGTCGCTTATGCGGAGAGATCAACATTTCCAACGTCGTACGAGGAGCGTTTAACAGTGGATTGATCGGCTACTGGCTTGACAAGGAACTAGCCGGCCAAGGTTTTACTGGTGAAGCGGCCTTGGCGGTGATCGGCTACGGCTTTGACGTGGTGAAGTTGGATCGAATACAGGTTTCAATCATTCCGCGTAACACTGCTAGTCGTCGTGTGGTCGAAAAGCTCGATCTGAGAGCAGAGGGTGTTGCGAAGGAGTACCTACAGATTGCGGGCCGTCGAGAGGACCACATTCACTACGCGATCACCGCACAAGAGTGGCGCCAGCGTTGCGACCACTCAACGCAGCAGTAGCACCTGCTACAGCTAACTCTCGCGATCCGCAAGCCAAGCTTGGCCGGGTTCACAATCGTTAGAGACGGGGCACCAAATACAAGGGTGCCCAGCGCGCCGCTCCGGTTCCACATCACCCAGGTTCAACTCAACCAAGCGTTTAGCGCCAGCGATCGTTCTACGCATCGCTGTCTCTAAAACCGCCATGTCAACTTTTTCGGTTACGACAAGCCCTTCAACGACATAAAACGTGCCAACCAACATCGGCGGCACTCCCGTTACCAGTGTTTCCAAAAGTGCGTAGAAACGCATGTCTTCGGAATCGGTTGTGTTGCGATTACCGGTCTTGAGATCAATGATTACTCGTCCGGGCGTAACGATCTTTCTCGGCGTCTTTGCTTTTGTGATGGCGATCTTTCCCGGCGCACCCAGCGTCAGGTCGTACCTACCGTTTAGAACGATTTTCCCCTCACAGATCATGTGTCTGCGCGGTACTTCTACACCAAGCTTCCAGCTGCTTTTGACGCTGGGAAAAGTATCCACGAAGGTTTGTAGCAGTGAAATGCATTCGCTAGCGAGTGCCGATTTATCGCCCGCACCCAGTTCCGCCAAGAACCGCCCCAGCTTGTCGCCGGCTCGTGCGTCATTGTTGATGTAGTGGGTGATGGCATGACCTATGAAGTCGGGGGCTTCGTCTTTCTCATCGACTGGATTAGCCCAAAACTCAACACCACGATGTAGTACTGCTCCACGTGCGGTAGCGAGGTTGTACTCAAAAGGAATTTCTTGTGAGGCCAAGAAGCTGACTTCGCAACCGTTGACAGAGGCCAATGCGCGTTTGGATACCCATTGGTCTGAGCCATGCTTGCTAAGCAGCTCCGCTGTTTGTGTCAGCGCCTCGTTGAGTTGATCTTGTAGGTGCTCTGCCATTTCGGCGTCGAACGTGATTCGCTCGTCGACCTCTAGCCGGATATTGCCAAGCGTGCGTTTTTGAGCTGGGTTCAGTTCTTGGTAGGTCATATTCGTTTGCCGTCTTGAGTTCTAGCGCAATCTCATGACCAAGCCACGCCAACTCGCAACCCAATGTCACAGGTGTCTGCGATCATCCTCATATGCAACAACTAGCCAGAGACAAATCCGAAAGCACCCCAGCAGCAAATGCAGCAGACCAAAGAGAAATGACTCTTACCTATAAGGCTGCTCCGTCCGGGCGTCGACCACTCAACTCGTTTGGAACCTGCTCAGTACCGCTGCCAAAGTCAGCGCGCATGCAGTCTCAAACACCTATTGGGCAAGAAGCACCGATTCGTCCGATTCAGTCAGCCCCAACGGTGCGGTTTGCGCAAATGGCACGAACCATTGTTGATGCGGCTCGCTCGTTGGGTCTGCGCTCACCGGGCTTCATGGCCCCACCGCGCCACACGACAGCCGATCGCACTATTACTCGCACTGGTACTCGTACTCGCACTGGTGGTGATAACAAGAACAACGAAAGCTGCTTAGTCGCAGTGCGGGTTAAGGGCCGGCCGTTAGCCGCTATCAAGGCCGACATTATCGAAGGAGTTATCGTTGCTAACAACCTCACCGTTGATGAGGCTGTCCCAGTTCGCAAGGAGCTTTGGTGCTGCCTTACTACGCTTGTGCCGGACGACTAAGCCGCCATTGGCGGAAGCGCCCGGGTGGCGGAATCGGCAGACGCAGAGGGCTTAAACCCCTCGGTTCCTTAACAGAACGTGCGGGTTCAAATCCCGCCCCGGGCACTGGCCGCAGCCAACCGAATGGAGGCTTCAGTCTCGGTTCCCGGCCCCAGCTGTTTGGCGGCTGCCTCACTGCAAAGCTTCCACAAAACCTCATTTAGAGGTGTCGCAACGCCAAACTGCCTACCCAGTTCAACGATTCGACCATTGAAATGATCCACCTCAACGTTGCGTCGACCAGCATGTAAGTCCTGCCACGTGCTGGGGTAAGACTCTGCCCGCTGCTGTTGTTTCGTATCCGATGCGACAGTTGACTGCTTAAGCGGTTGGCGCAGTTTGCTAATTCGCTCGGCCAGATTGCTCGAACCATCGATGACTATCTCAATGTTTGCCGCCGCCAGCACTTCAAGAGCCTCTTGCTCCAGATCGGCAATGAGTGCTCGCGCATCGTTGTCAAGATAAGACGCTTGCACAGTTTGGTTGGTCAATGCCAGATAAGCGTTAGCAAGATTGATAACCAGCTTGCCCCATTTCGAAGCTCCCACCTGTGGCTCCAGCACAGCGTCAAGGTCACCCGCCAGCAGATCCGACACCACCATCTCACAAAGCTCATCGGTGCCGCTAGGCCAACAGCCCACCGCGGCATGGCGCGCTCCGGTGTGGGTAACAACGCCTGGTTGGTCAATGCGAGCACCAATACGCACCATCACCCCATAAGCATTGAAACCCTTGTCGCTAAGCCACTCCTCGTTGCTTACGCCATTTTGAAAGCACAAGATTGGACGATCTCGATACAGGTCGGAATGCGCTTCGACCGCAGCAAAGGTGTCTTGCGTCTTCATCGCGAGAATGACGATCGTGCCAGCGTCAACGTTCAGATCGTGTGCGTCACTGGCTACGGGCAGTTTGAACACACCCTGAGTGAAACCGTCGATGAGCAGACCATTTTTAGCTAGCTCAGCTAGATGCTCACCGCGTGCCACCAGTGAAACCGCTTTGCCGGCTTGGCTCAACCGAGCCGCTATAACCGAGCCGATTGCACCGGCGCCATGTACAACATAGTTACTAGACATCAGCCAACAATCGTGCCACCTGGCAAGAGTTACAGCACGACTGCTCTAACGTAGAGCCGTGCCAGAAGAGACTCCCCCCTCAGTAGCAAGCAATATCAGTCCGGCAACTGGCAAGCTCGGTGTTTTGACACCAGGCATGGGCGCAGTTGCTACCACCTTTATCGCTGGAGTGCTCGCCACTCGTCGCGGTCTTGCCGCACCTATCGGCTCGGTAACACAGATGGCTCACATTCGCTTAGGAGCACGCTCAGAACAACGCAATCCGCTCGTCAAAGATTTTGTACCACTTGCTTGCCTAGACGACATTGTCTTCGGCGGCTGGGATCCCATCACCCCCAATGCCTTGGAAGGTGCGCGTTCTGCAGGAGTTCTCAACGGCGAAGACATGTCCGCCATCTCGAGCGAGCTGGAGGGAGTTGTCAGCATGGACGCCGTGTTTGAGCAACGCTGGGTACGAAACCTCACTGCTACTCGCACGAAACCCCAAACAGGCCTACGTGATCAGGCCCAAGCACTCATCGCCGACATCGAAAGGTTTGGAACCGAAAACGATTGCGCACGCATGGTGATGGTTTGGTGCGGATCAACAGAGGCTTATCAAGAACCCAGTGAGGTTCACGCGTCGCTAGAAGCTTTCGAAGCCGGACTAGACGCAAACGATGAAAACATTTCACCGAGCCAGCTCTACGCCTACGCCGCGCTCCAAAGTGGAGTGCCTTTCGCAAATGGTGCCCCCAATCTCACCGTGGACACTCCCGCTATGACTGAGCTTGCAAAACTTCGTCAGGTAGCAGTAGCCGGCAAGGACTTCAAAACCGGACAGACCCTGATGAAGACACTGATAGCGCCCGGACTCAAGGCTCGCATGTTGGGTCTGCGTGGCTGGTATTCAACCAACATCTTGGGAAACCGTGACGGTGAAGTGTTGGACGATCCAGAAAACTTTAAAACCAAAGAGACTTCCAAGCTCGGAGTGCTTGACACCATCTTGCAGCCGGAGGTCTACCCAGATCTTTACGGCAACATTGACCACGTGGTGCGTATCAACTACTACCCACCGCGTGGCGACAACAAAGAGGGTTGGGACAACATCGACATCTTCGGCTGGTTGGGGTATCCGATGCAGATAAAGATCGACTTCTTATGTCGCGATTCGATCCTTGCTGCACCGATCGTGCTTGACCTGGCCTTGTTTCTTGATTTGGCACAACGCGCGGGCGCGTCTGGCTGCCAAGAGTGGCTGTCGTTTTACTTCAAAGCACCGCAAGCTGGACATGTCGTAGCTCCAGAGCACGACATTTTTATTCAGCAAACCAAGCTCAAAAACACTCTGCGAGAATGGATGGGGGAGACGGCCGTCACCCATAGCGAGGCAGGCTAAGGACTGAAAAACCTGAAAGCTAAAACCTGGCAAATTTAGAAAAAAGGGTCGCTTAGGTAAGACCGCCGGCTGTGTTTCTCGGCGGCTTAGGTAAGACCGCCGTCTATTACAAACTCGTGGCCGGTGCAGTAGCTGCTGGCGTCAGATGCTAGGAACAGCACCAACTGGCCTACCTCGATCGCCTCACCTACACGCCCCAAGGGCACCGATGACGTTGCTCGCCTTGCTAGCTCGTCATCTTTGTTGAACAAAGGTGTTTGAGTTAGCATTTCGGTGTCAATAAAGCCAGGATGCACAGAATTGACGCGCACACCACGGTGACCGAGTTCTTTGGCTACCGATTTCGTCATTCCGCGAACTGCCCACTTTGAAGCGCCGTAAGCCAAACAATTCCTGGGGCCCATCAAACCAGCCACCGAGCTGATGTTGATGATTGAACCCGCTCCAGCCTTAGCCATCACCTCACCCACCTTCTGCATCCCCAAGAACACGCCCAGCGCATTCACGTTCATCACCTTTTGGAAATCATCCACACTGGTTGTAAACAGCCCAGCATCTTGAAAAATACCGGCATTGTTTACCAACACATCGACACCGCCATGGCGATCGGTTACGTCAGCGACTACCGAATCCCAAGCAGCCTCATCCACAACGTCGTGATGCAAATAATCGCAACCCAACTCTCCTGCGGTCTTCTCGCCCTCTTCATCAAGCACATCGGTTAACACAATCGTTGCACCGGCTTCGCTAAAAAGCCGACCCTCAACCGCCCCTTGTCCGCGTGCGCCGCCAGTGATGATTGCAACTTTTCCGTCTAGCTCTCCCATGACGATCTCCTTGATTCTTGGCTCTCGCAAGACTCTCGACAAGTGTCCCGCAAACTTCGCTGACACGCGTCCATGCGCGCGTGTCAGCACACTAGCAACGTAAAAAGTTCGGCCAGAAGATGACGGCCTATCAAGCTGACCCGCCAAACAGGACTTCTAACTGCTCAAGCCCTCTAATCGTTCAAGCAAAGCCGTCGGCGCATTCTCAAACGTTGCTAACTCCGAGTTCGACATCGCTTCTACCCACTGATTGTTAACGCTCTTCAGCAAGCACGGCAAGCCATTCGCAGCCGCTAGCTGTGATTCGTCAGCCTCATCGCGGTGAATCAGTTTGATGTCCACCTGCGAGTTGGCGAGAGCTTGTTTCCAAGATTTCTTACCCATCGGATTCCAGCCATGCGTTATTGAACACAACGAACAATGACTGCGCCCGCGCACCTTGTTGAAGGCATACCGCAGTTCCGCAACAAAACCGCTATCACTGTCATAAATGCCGACAAGAGTCATACCGCAGACTAACTGCGATGATTCCAGTGTTGGTTTCAGAAAAACTGTGGCTCAGCGCTCATTGGCTAGCGTAAGGCCTATGACTGCTAGGTTCGGCCGTGTCGCACCAGCCATGGTCACGCCTTTTGCTTCAGACGAATCGCTGGACATTGACACGGCACTGACATTGGCTCGCTGGCTAGTTGAGCAAGGTTGCGAAGGCCTAGTGCTCACCGGAACTACCGGCGAAGGCCCGACGGTGACCGATGAAGAAGATTGGGAGTTGTGGCGAACCGTTGCCGAGGCGGTGACTGTGCCAGTAGTTGCTGGAACGGGCACCAATGACACCGCACATTCAATTGAACAAACCGCTAAGGCAGCAGAGCTAGGAGTAGCGGGCGTCCTAGTAGTCACCCCGTATTACAACCGCCCATCGCAAGCCGGAATAGCTGCCCACTTCACAGCAGTGGCGCAAGCAAGTGAGTTACCAGTGGTGATTTACGACATTCCCGTACGAACCGGCCGCCAAATTGACACGGCAACTTTGCTTGCGCTAGCTACTCACGTGCCAAATATCGTGGCAGTGAAAGACGCATCCGGCAATCCAGCCAAAACCGCAAGCCTCATCGCACAAGCTCCAGAAGGCTTTGAGGTGTATTCCGGCGATGACGGTCTAACACTGCCGTTGTTGGCTGTTGGAGCGGTTGGTGTCATCAGCGTGGCCGCTCATTGGTCCGCGCCTGAACACGTAGCCATGTTCGATGCATGGGAGTCAGGCGACGCAGTCAAAGCGCGTGAAATAAACGCTCGCCTGCAAGAGAGTTTCGACTTTGAGACCAGCGACGAAGCACCAAACCCTGTCCCAACCAAGGCCATGCTGCGAACGTTGGGACTACCTGTAGGCGAGCCTCGCCTACCAATGGGACCCACACCAGCCGGCCTAGAAGACACTGCACGTCAGGTTTACGCACGGCTAAAGGGAGAATCCTGACAGCGCCTGTCGGTGTTACTTTCTTAGGCGGTCTTGGCGAGGTTGGTCGAAACTGCACCGTTATCGAAGTCAATAAAAAGCTGCTGGTCATCGATTACGGGATCATGTTTTCTGATTCTTCGATGCCTTCGATCAATGGACTATTCCCAGACATCAACTGGCTGTCTAGCCGAGCCGACGACGTAGTCGGATTGCTCGTAACACACGGCCATGAAGATCATGTGGGCGGTGTGGCCCGCTTTGTTGCGGCAACTGGCGCTCCCGTATTTGGATCACCCTTCTCAATGGCCTTAGCCAACCAGAAACTAAAAGAAGCTCGCCTAGCCAAGACCAGCAAAACACACACTTTGGCTGACGGAGAACGGCGACAAATCGGTCCGTTTGACGTGGAGGTAATCCCAATCACTCATTCGGTGCCGCAAAGCCTGTGCGTGATCATCCACACCCCACAAGGAGTGCTGGTCCACACCGGCGATTTCAAAATCGACAATAGACCCGTGGATGGCAGGCAGACCGACCTCAAACGGCTGGCCGAACTTTCAGCCAAACCAGGTATCCGATTGCTGATGTCCGACTCCACCAATGCAGACAGCCCTGGTCGTACACCATCGGAGTCTGAGATTGGCGACACGTTCCGACGACTATTTCCGAACTACACGGGGAGACGACTGATCGTAAGTTGCTTTGCTAGCCATCTTCATCGCGTGCAACAGATCATTGACGTGGCCTGCGAACAAGGCCGGTACATATTTCCGCTGGGCCGTTCCATGGTCAACAACGTTCGAATCGCTCGTGATCTGGGCCTATTGGATGTGCCCGAAAAACGGATTAAGCCGATTTCGAGTCTTGGCGACTTTGATAAAGGTCAGGTTTGTGTCGTGTGTACTGGCTCCCAGGGTGAGCATCGAGCAGCTCTATCGCAGCTAGCGAATGGTGAACACGAGTCTTTGCACATCAAACCAGGCGACGTGGTGATGCTGTCAAGCCACCCGATCCCCGGAAACGAGAGATCGGTGTTCGGGGTTGTCAACAAGCTGAGTCGACTAGGTGCTGAGGTGATTCACGACGGCCAGGAAAAAGTACACACCAGCGGACACGCTCGTCGCGACGACCTTAAAGACCTAATCCAGACGGCTCGTCCGGAATGGTTCGTTCCGATTGAGGGTGAGTTCCACATGCTCACTCGCCACGCCGGATTGGCGATAGAAGCTGGAATCGACCCATCTCAGGTGGTGGTGGTGACAGATGGCGCGCGCCTACGCATAGACGACGACACCTTGAAAGTGGCGGGCGAGATCGATGTGCCTCCTGTGATGTTTGACACCGCAAACAATGAGGTGACCTCACAGTTGTTAGCCCAAAGAGTGCAACTCAGCAACGCTGGGCTAGTGCATGTAACCGTCGCGCTAAACAAAAAAGGCGAGATGATTTGCCCACCCGACATAACCACCAAGGGTTGGATTGACACCGCTACCAATGTGGCACTGCTAAGAGAGCTAAAAACCAAGATTGCTGAAACGGTCCAGAATGCCACTGATAACACAAACAAACCCCAGGGTGGAGGCGGCAAACGCAACAGATCCCGCAAGTCAAAGCCGCGCGGGCGACTTGACCCAGCCAACCTGAAGCGCCAGATACGTCGCACCACGGGACGCTATGTGGGTCAACGAACACGGCTAAACGCTGCCATCGAAGTAACGGTGATGGTTGCGGATTAGCGAGCACCACAACCCAGCTAGCACAGTCTCCGCTTGGGCGTAAAGCCACAGGTACTCTCGCAATAGTGGCAAATCGCTCACCCAGCAAGAAACCTGCTCAACGTGCCAGCAATGGCTCCGGCAGTAGTTCTGCCAAGCGTTCCTTCGGCGATGTAGTAGCTGATACCGCTCGGAGTCGATCACGAGAACTGATAGCGCTTGTATTGATTGCGCTAGCGGTAATCAGCGGGCTTGCCTTATTTGGTGACCGCGCCGGAACTGTTGGTGACGTACTACAGAGCTCCCTGGCTGTAGCGGTCGGAGTTTTTCGTTATGTGGCTCCGATAGTGCTGCTATGGGCTGCCCTTGAGTTGATCTTGGGTCGTTCATCTGAACGTGGGTTGCGAGCGACCTTTGGTTTGGCGTTGTTGTCAGTCGCCTTTACCGGCATTACTCATTTGGCTTCCGACGCCGATGGCTTCGGGCCAGACCTAGATGCCCTACGCGAAGGTGGCGGTCTAGCAGGAGCCGTTTTAGTCACTCCACTAGAGGCGCTAGTAGAGCGCACCGCCACTTGGGCGATCTTGGCGCTACTGGTGCTGTTTTCGGTCATTGTGATTTTGAATGTGAGTCTTCGCCAGGTGCTGCACGGCTGCGGGCGAGTAACAGCAACGGTTTTCGGCTGGCTACGACTCGGCTACAGAGCAATAGCAAACAACCTTCAAAGCCTCGGCAAAGAAGATATAGCCAAAGAAGGCACTGCCTTTGACACATCTGAACAAGCACCTGCCGAAGACCCGCATTTTGGCGAGTTCGTTAGCGAGTTACCCGATGCCGCTAAGCCAAACGATGCCGAGCTGCCTAGTGATGCAGCCAACGCAACCGTTTCAACCGACGAAGAGTCAGACCTAGCTAGCACTGCTGCACCGATCAGCACGCAGCCGACCTCAAGCCAGACCAAATCAACCAAGGTCAGTCAATCCAAAGCAAGCTCTGCTAAGGCAAACCAAAGCACATCTGACAAGGCTTCAGATCCGCAATGGGAACTACCAAGCCTGGCATTACTCGAACACACAACCCAGGCCGCTGCCGAAACAACACGGCAAAAAAATGAGTCATTAGCTCAGCTACAAGCCGGAGCAGAGCGACTCAAAAACGCACTAGCAAGTCACGGCGTTGAAGCTCAGGTCATCGGCACCGAGGAAGGCCCAACGGTTACTCGCTACGAGCTGACTCTGGGCAGTGGAGTCAAAGTAGCGCGCATCACCAGTCTTCATCGAGACATTGCCTACGCCATGGCCGCAACCGATGTACGAATTTTGGCTCCCATTCCAGGCCGTTCCGCCATTGGAGTAGAAGTCCCAAATGCTCGCCGAAGACTTGTTTCGTTGGGAGACATCCTCGACAGCGACAACGCTGCAAAAGCTAAGCACCCATTGCAAGTTGCGCTAGGTAGAGATATCTCTGGCAGCGAAGTGATGGCAAACCTAGCGACCATGCCTCACTTATTGATCGCTGGTGCTACCGGCTCTGGCAAATCATCCTGCATCAACTCCCTAATCACATCCTTGCTAATGCGCACCACACCAGACGATGTGAGAATGATCCTGATCGATCCCAAGCGAGTAGAGCTAGGTCAATACGACCGCCTACCGCACCTACTTACCGGAGTTGTCACCAACCCCAAGAAAGCTGCCAATGCCTTGGCATGGGTGGTGTCCGAAATGGAACGCCGCTATGACGTGCTGTCGAGTGCAGGCTTCCGAGACGTCACTGGCTACAACGAAGCCTTCGACACTGGCCTACTTGCCGCAAGCTCGCAAGCTGACAGCGGCATCGAGCCAGACACAGCATCCGAAACGACTACAACCGCTGAAATAGTCTCCGAAGTGCGCGCCGAGTTCACCGACGAGCAAGAACACGAACGCATGCCGTTCATTGTCGTAGTGGTTGACGAGTTGAACGATCTAATGATGGTTGCCGCGCGTGATGTTGAGGACACCATCACGCGCATAGCGCAGATGGCGCGCGCAGTCGGCATACACCTGGTGATCGCCACTCAACGACCTTCGGTCAATGTCATTACCGGCGTCATCAAAGCCAACATCCCCAGCCGCATGGCCTTTGCGGTGTCAAGCCTGGCAGATAGTCGCGTAATTCTTGATCAACCAGGCGCAGAGCGTTTGGTCGGCCGCGGTGACATGCTGCTCGTGGAGGCCAACAACAACGTGTTGCAACGAGTGCAGGGCTGTTGGGTGTCCGAAGCCGAAGTTCATCGGGTGGTAGCGCACTGGCTGCGTCAAGCACCTGGTGATAGCTACATAACCGGCGTCGACCAGCACGAATCTTCTTCAGCCTCCGCTGGCGGTATGCGTCAAGCCAGCAACGGCGATAGCTCCGATGACGAACTAATGAATCAAGCACTGGTCATAGTGGTGGAATCTCAGCTTGGCTCAACCTCAATGTTGCAGCGCAAGCTAAAGGTCGGCTTTGCGCGAGCCGGCCGGTTGATGGATCTATTGGAACAACGCGGCGTGGTTGGACCTTCACAAGGCTCCAAAGCTCGCGACGTGCTTATGACCCAGGAAGAGCTAAGCAACTTGAACTCTGGAGACTAGCAAAACTAGTCTCCGGCTGTGAGTTTTTTTAACGACAATCATTTCGTCAATGTCGCCTCAGGGTTGAACTTCCCAGAGGGTCCGGTCGTAATGGACGACGGGTCAATCGTGCTGGTTGAAATCAAGAGTGGCACCATCACGCGTGTAGACCCGACCGATGGCTCCACCGATGTGCTGGCAACTCCAGGTGGCGGCCCTAACGGAGCCGCCATAGGCCCGGACGGAGCGCTTTATGTTTGCAACAACGGTGGCTTTGAATGGCTCGAACTAGACGGCCTAACCATCCCTGGTGAGGTAGCCAACGATTACACCACCGGTCGCATTGAACGAATAGACCTAAATACGGGTGAGGTTGACATTGTTTACGCCGATGTCAACGGTGTGCCACTGAAAGGGCCTAACGACCTGATGTTTGACTCGCATGGCGGTTTTTGGTTTACCGACCACGGCAAAATAAGAGAGCGCGATCGCGATCGCGGCGGCCTCTATTACGGCAAGGCCGACGGTTCCCAAGTAACAGAGGTGGTGTTTCCGCTGGATGCACCCAACGGAGTTGGCCTCTCACCGGATGAAAATCACATCTACGTAGCCGAAACATTTTCAGGCTCCTTGCTTCATTGGGAGTTGTCTGGACCGGGTGAAATAGCCAGTATCGGCGACATTCGTACAAGCTTTCTGGCGCGCCCCGCTGGAGCTAAGTATTTCGATTCGCTAGCGATGGATGCCGAGGGCAACATCAGTGTTGGAACGATTCTGACCGGTGGTGTTAGCACCTTTACTCCTGCCGGCGAAGAGCTGGAGTTTGCGCCTACCGACGATCCTCTTTGCACCAACATCTGCTTCGGTGGTGCTGATATGACTACCGCCTACCTAACACTGTCAAGCACCGGTCGGTTAGTAGTAGGCGAGTGGCCCCGCCCTGGCTTGAAACTGGCTTATTAGTTCGACTTAGTTAGACCGTAAGGCCGTATTAGCCGGCGCTCTGACCATCGTGCACCTTGATGCAAGTGCCCGTAACCACTTGCGACGAGGGTGAAACGAGGTAAAGCAACGTGGAATCAAGCTGGTTGGCCTTACAGATTCGCTGACGGGGAAACCCGGCGGTGATGTCGCCCATGCGTTCCAACATTCCGTCCATCATTTCGCTTTCGAACGCGCCCGGTGCGATGCAGTTGACGTTGATGTTGTAGCGGGCGAACTCCAGTGCAAGCATTTCGGTCATACGCACCACCGCGCCCTTGGTGATGGCATACATAGAGGTGCCTTGCGCTTGAGCGTTGTAAGCAGCCATTGACGAAATGTTCACGATGCGCCCATCTCGTTTAGCATCTTTTAGCCGGCGGGCGACTTCACACGACAAGTGAAACAACGAAGTCAGATTTGTAGAAATCATCTCATCTACGAACTCAACGTCCATCTTCATCGCTAGTCGGGCGTCAGGCTTGCCTGCGTTGTTCACCAGAATTTGAACTGGGCCAAGCACTTCTTCGGCGTGTGCTACTGCTGCGAAGATTGCTTGCGGGTCGGTCACATCTAGCGGCAGCGGTAAAACGTCGGCTCCGTTAGAACGCAACTCAGTTGCCAAGGCTTCTAGCCGCTCAACTCGGCGTCCGCATAGGGCTACCTTGGCTCCACAGCTAGCCAGAACGGTGGCAAACCGCTCTCCAAGGCCCGAGGTGGTGCCGGTAACCAGGGCGGTCTGCCCGCTCAGATCAACCGAAAAATTAACTTCATTCATTGGTGCCTATCAGTGACTTCACAAACATTGTCGTAATGCGATCAGCAGTTTGCTATGTCTGCAGGTGTGCTGCTGTTGTTTTAACGCTCAGTCGCGGTTTACGTAGCTGTGCAGCAGCTAAGTTCAGTTTGCAATTGTGAACGACATATACGAAATGATGAGCACGCTGCGAGCGGTGCGACGTCTTAAGACAGATCCAATCCCTACCGATGTGCTGCAGCGGGTGCTGCAAGCAGCGTGTTGGGCACCAACTGGCGGCAACGTCCAGCCGTGGCGAGTGGTAGTAGTTACCAGCGATGAGCGCAAGGCAGCTCTAGCTGAGGTTTATCGCCCTCAGTGGTACATCTACACAAAACAAATGCGAGCAGCGGTAGAGGCTGATCCGTCTGGTCAAGCAGCGCAGCAACGCATGTTGGCTGCTGGCGATTATCTAGCTGATCATCTGGCGGAAGCGCCGGCGATTTTGATGTTTATCGGCAACCCTGAACATATGGCGATAACCGATGAGGGCTTAGATCGCGTGTCAATGATCGGCGGCGCGTCGGTTTATCCACCCGTGCAAAACGCCATGCTTGCTGCGCGCACCGAAGGGTTGGGCTGCGTGTTAACCACCTTGCATTGCTTGGACGAAGCAGTTGTGCAACAAGCCTTAGACATCCCAAAAAAGTGGGCGACGTTGGCCCTGGTGCCTTTGGGCTATCCGCAAGGAGCAGGACACGGGCCAATCAGTCGTCGCGGTCCTGACAAGATGGCCTACGACGACTCCTTCGGTACGCCTTGGCAAAGCGACGTCTCTTAACCCAGTCATCTTGATGCAGCACAGTTTGACTTCTGCTGTAGCCACTGCATTTACTCCTGCGCGACTCCAAGCAGTGCTGTTAAACGCTGCAGCCAGCGAAACTGTCCACCAGACTGTCCACCAGGATCCGGCGCAGCTCAGGCTCAGCACCGATGTCCCTTCCGCTGCGGTGGTTGCGATCTTGCACGAAAATGCAGATGGTCCTGCGGTGTTGTTCATTGAGCGGGCGACGCATGAGAACGATCCGTGGTCAGGGCATATGGCATTTCCAGGAGGGCGTGCTGAGGTCAGCGACGAAAGCTCTTTTGTTACCGCAGCACGTGAGACAGCTGAAGAAATAGGTGTGGATATAACCGGCGCGCAACTACTAGGCCGGCTAACGGATCTACAAGGCGGTCCCCGAGGAACCGGCATGCAGCTACGCGTTACGCCGCACGTTTGTTGGTGGCATGGTGAGCGACCGATCGTGGCGTTGAACCATGAGGTAGCAGCGACAATTTGGGTGCCACTAACGGATCTGGCCAATGACAAAAGGTTCATTCAATACAGTCATCACAAATATCCGGAGATGAGTTGGCCAGGGATTGAACTTGACGACGGTCGGGTCGTATGGGGTTTGACATTGCGGATGTTGCAGGATCTGTTTAACCGTGTCGGGCTGCCTTTAGCTATGCCAAGATGAGCACAGCCTGAACCAAGCTAAACAACAAAGAATGTGAAACATGTCAGATCTGGAGCAGTTGACCTCAGGTTGGGGACTGATCGAAGCCCCGCGCGTGGACGCAGAGAACAACCTCTATTTCTCCGATGTGCCCAATGGCGGCGTTCGGCGATTACATCCAGACGGTGAGATTGAGCTGGTTATCCCGAAGCGTCGTGGCGTCGGTGGAATGTTGTTTCACGCCGACGGCGGGTTAGTTGTCAGCGGACGCAACATTCAGCACGTAAGAAGTCAAGCCGAAGGTGGTGAAATTCGTGTGCTGTTTGACCCAGGACTGCCTGGCTTCAACGACATGCACGCCGATTCCGCTGGCCGCGTCTACGTCGGTTCCTTGCGACGAGATCCGTTCGATGAATCGGCAGCTAGCACCCCTGGTGAGCTCTATCGGATCAATCTGGATGGATCATTTGAAGAGATCTATGACGGCGTAGGGCTCACCAACGGCATCGGATTTTCACCTGACGGGTTACGGCTGTATCACTGCGACAGCGACCCCGGCCGAGTTTGGGTGTCTGACGTGACTGGTGACATTGTTACTAACAAGCGTGAGTTTGTAGCCGAACAAGACACTCCCGACGGTCTTGCTGTCGATACCGAAGGCGGTATTTGGGTGGCACTAGCCAACGGCGGCAGAGTTCAGCGCTACACCCCGCAAGGCGAACCAGACGTTTTTGTTACCGTGCCAGACCCGATGGTTACGAGCGTCTGCTTCGGGGGAGCGGACATGACAGACCTCTACATCGTCACTGGCGGCAGCACCTCAGCTGGAGGATGCATTTACAAGACCCGTAGTAAATATGCCGGTGTGCCGACCCCGCTGGCGCGAGTGTGACTGAGTATGACTCAGTTTCAGCCTGCTACTTACGTTATGTCACACGGTGCGAGCGATGCACCACTGCTGTTGTGCCTGCATGGCATTGGTTCAAACGCAGACGCTTTTGAGTCGCAACATCCCTTAGCTGAACGAACCGGTCGACGCTTGGTGGCCTGGGACGCGCCCGGTTACCGAAATTCACCCGACCCACCCGCAGCACCAGGTATTGAAGGTTGGGCCGATATGGCCGCCGAGCTAATCCGATCTGAGCTGAGCAAATCTGACGTAGCCAATACCGCTGAGGTGCTTGGTGTTTCTTGGGGTGGCGTCATCGCAACCAGTCTTTGCCTACGACACCCTGAGCTGGTCACGGCATTGATATTGGCCGACTCAAGCAGCGGAGCGGGAGGTAGGCCTGAAACCGCTGAAGCCATGCGATCTCGCGCTGCAGGCCTGGTATCGCTTGGGCCAGAGCAGTTTGCTAGCTCCCGCTCAGAAGTGCTTCTAAGCGACGATGCGCCGAGTGCGTTGCAGTCTCGCGTAGCCGAAATGATGATTGAAGCATTGCGCATGCCTAGTTATCAATGGGCTTGCGATTCCATGGCCGATACCTATCACGCTCCGGATTTGCATCGCATACAGGTTCCGACCCTGGTGCTGGTCGGCGAGCACGATCAAGTAACACCACCGAAAGCCTCTCAAAAGCTGGCCGAAGGCATACCCAACGCAAAGCTGCAGCTCATTGCCGACGCGGGTCACCTAGCCAATCAAGAACAGCCGGAGGCGTTCAACGATGCCGTGGCTGAGTTTTTGTTAAGCGGCTAGCGCGGTGGCAAACGAGCACCGCCGTCGACCCTGATTACTTCACCGTTCATGTAGGGATTGGTGATGCACTCCATCGCCACGTATGCCAGTTCTTCGCTCGTGCCTAGCCGTTTTGGAAACAGCACATTTTCACCTAGATGTTTCTTAAACAAGTCCGATTGCTCGCCCTCACCGTAAATCGGTGTGTCAATCAGCCCGGGTGCAATCGTGTTTACCCGGATACCGGTGGCCGACAGGTCACGCGCAATCGGCAACGTCATGCCGACCACACCACCTTTTGAAGCAGAGTAAGCAGCCTGACCGATCTGGCCGTCAAACGCTGCTACCGAAGCCATGTTCACTATTGCTCCACGTGCGCCATCAGCATCCAAAGGCTTTGCTTGCGCCATGGCAGCGGCAGCCCAACTAATCATGTTGAACGTTCCAATCAAATTCACGTTGACTACAAACGTGAAATCTTCTAACGGCATCGGTGTGTTGTCACGGTCGATTGTGCGCGCTGCGCGTCCCAAACCGGCTGAATTCACAACTGCGCGTAACGGTGCGATCTCACAAGCCGCCGCCACAGCCGCTTGCACGGTTTCAACGTCGGTCACATCGCATTGCACAAACAACCCACCCAGCTCCTTAGCTGCGTTTATGCCCTGTTTCTCTTGCAGGTCAGCAATAACAACTGTGGCCCCAGCTTGAGCGAGTTGCGAGGCGCAAGCAAGACCAATACCGGATGCTCCGCCGGTGATGATGGCTGAAGAACCAGTCAAATCCATTCGTGGCATAGATTCGTAATCTAATCCGCAGATCACTCTAAAAACCTGCCCGTAGGTAGCGTTAGGCGCGATGTCATCACAGGATCCGCCTGATCATGAAAAGTCAGATCATGCAGAGCCTGCTAGAGCTCAAACTCACGATGTCGCGCGGTTTGCTTCGCTTTCAATCCCGGCATTCCGGTTGTTGTGGTGGAGCACGACCTTTTCCTTTATGGGTGTGCAAATGCAGTTCTTGCTGCGCGCACTGTTGGCTTGGGACCTATCCGAGCGTGAGGGAGCGCTAGGAGTCGTTTTCTTGGCGTTTGGGCTGGCGCTGCTGATTTCCACACCCTTGGGCGGTGTGGCCGCAGACCGGTTACGTAAGCAGCGCCTGATGCTGTGGGGGCAAGCGATTCTTACAGTCAGTGCTACTTGCATGGGCTTAGCGGTGATTTTTAATGTGGCGAGCTTTTGGATGCTGCTAATTGCAGCGGTCATTCAGGGATCGATGTTCGGGCTGATTGGCCCTGCTCGTATCTCGTACACAACCCTGATTGTTGGCCCTGCTCTAGTAGGCAATGCAGTCACGTTGCAAACCTTGTCGATGAGCATCACACGAGTATTCGCACCGTCATTGGCCGGCATCTTGGCAGGTGTTGCTGCCTTTGGCATTGGTGGCGGTTATCTGATTGCCGCGGGTTTCAACATCATCAGCTTCGTGTTGCTGTTGTGGCTTGAAGATGTTGCACCCAAACCAAACACCCAGCACAGCTCGCCTTTGCGAGAAATACTCGATGGAGTCAAGTTTGTAAACAGCCGGCCGGATTTGCGGCGATTGGTCGTGTGCTCATTGATTGTGGTGATGTTCGGTTTCAACTACATCGCATTTATGCCGGCGCTGATTGAAGGAACCTTTGGTCTGAATGAAAGCTACGTTGGCCTTATCGGCACAGCCTCGTCATTTGGCGCCATCGCCGTAGCGATTCCTTTGGCCTCCAAAGCCGATTCACCAATGGTGGGACGACTCACTTTGCTGATGGGGACGGCCTTCGGGATTGGAGTGTTGCTATTAGCTGGAACACCTAACTTCTTGCTGGCGTTCTTCGTGGTAATACTCGTTGGCGGTGCTGCTACAGGATTCTTGGCACTGTCGCAATCACGTGCGCTACAACTAAGCGATGAAGAGCATCAAGGTCGAGTGCAATCTCTCGTGCAGCTGTCATTTGCGGGCTTCGGAATCGCCGCAGCTCCGTTGGGCTGGTTGGCTGAGGTGGTAGGTCTACGAGCCGCCATAGTGCTGATGGGTGTAGTAGTGCTCGCCGCTACTGCGGCCTATACGACAGTCGGAATACGACTGGCTCCCGGACGGCCAACACCGGCAACTGAGGTACCCAAGCCTCCCACTGTTGCCGATTAGTTAGAAGACTCGTTAGCTAGAAATCGTGCGAACGATGTCCTTGTCAGAAAGGCTCGTTCTAATATCGGTGTCCACTACCGCTGGCACATCTGGGCACCAATGCTGCATGGCTTCTTCCAATGTGTCGCGCACCAACACAGCCACTTTGTCTGCATCAGATTCCAAGCATTCAACCACCACACTGTCGTGCACGGTCTGAACCCCTTTGGCGTTTTCTATAGCACTAAGCCGACTGTGTAGGCGCGCAAAAGCGTCCAGCATCACATCAGCCACACCTCCTTGAATAGGCGCGTTGCGATAAGCGTTGGCTAAGCGCTCAATGCGTGAACTCAACGCACGATTAAGTAAGGCCGCTTGATTATCTGCACCCATGTTCTCGCCAACGGCATCTATCACCGCACGACGCAGCGGCCGATTTTCAAGCAGCTTTGCGAGCTCCTTGGAGTCCATGGCAGCATCGCCAGAGGTGAATGGTGTCACCAGCCCTGTTCTGCTTAGTGCAAGCTCCCAAGCTTTGCGTGGTTGTGGTTTTTGCGATTCGGCAACGATTTGTGCAGCAGTCTCAAGTAGCCCATCGGTGCGCAAGGTGAACTGTTGGCGCCTACCAGCGAGCGTGCGCGAATCAATCCGAAAATGCTCACCATCGGTTCCGATTACCACCGGAGCAGAAAATGACAAACACCAAGCGGTTTCCGCAAGGTTTGCTGGGACATCATCTGCGGTACTAGATCGCAGGCGAGCATCAACCTCCTCGGCTACACAATGACGATGCAGCTCCTCTCGTAGCTGGCGTCGAGCCAAATCCACCTGCTGCCACAGCAGATGCAGCCGTAAGGTCAGCGGCCAATCAACTTCCGGCGGCGACACCGCAAGGTCAGAAATGAATTCGTCGCGCGTTTTCACCCATGCCCCCACACCGGGATAGGTCTCTAGATAGGTGTCGATCAACTCTTCGGCTTCGTGCCGTTGTGTGTACACGCCGTCTTCGGTCAAGGTTCTCGCCAAGCCTGCTGCTCGCAAGCCGTAAAGAATCCCAAAATTGATGCGTTTTGCCTTTGTTCGCATCAGATCATGTTGGGTGGGATCCGTTGAGCGCAGCTCACTCATGTCTATGTCAAACATGCTGGTAGCGGTGGCGTCGTGAATGTCTAAGCCCAGCTCGAAAGCTTTTTGCAGTTTTTTGTCGTCAGCTACTTGGGCGGCAAACCGCAGCTCGGCCTGACTCAGGTCGGCATATACAAACACCGCGCCAGGCGCGGGATGTATGTAGGGCTTGAGGAGTGGCGTCAGGTTTTGAGCGTTTGGATTCCGGCTGGCCAGTCGACCGGTGTTCGTGCCAACCACCTGCAAGTAGCTGGAGTGAAATCGACCGTCGGAACGAACGAATGACAAGAGACCATCGCCATAAGTTGAAACAACCTTGGTTGCGTCGCGCAAGGCCAGCAACGCCTCGCAGATCTCGCCACCTATTGCTTTCAACACCATCGCGTTCAAACTGTCGGTTTCGTTCAATAGACGATGTTCACCGAACTCAGCAAGCGCCCAACGTTGCACCCGATCTTGCGCGTACCGGTTCAGCACTGCGCGAACTTCATGTTCGCTGTTTGGGTTCCAGTTGGGTTTTACTTGCTGATCAAACAGCCCTCCTTGCCCACCACCCGTTAGCTCCGCCAAACGAGTCATTAGCTCTTGGCGGCGCTGCTCAAAGCTCTGTAGCTCGGTTTTCCAGCCCTGTTGATCTACGGCCAAACCGGAACGTTGCATTCGATCCAAAAACGGGCGCGCACCCTGCTCAAGCTGACAGATCTGCTCAAGTCCGGCCTTGGCTAGACGCTCTCGCACAATCTGGCCAATCCACAGCGTCTCAACTGCGTCTGCGGCCGCATATTGCAGCTGCTCGTTAGTTAGCTCGCCGTCGGTCGTGAAAGAAGTCTGGATCGTGCCTTTGCCTTGAGCTTGCACGCCCAGATACCACTCTGATGCCCAGGCCAGAGAGTGGTAAAAACCGAAGCCGCTCAGCCCTTGATGCAGTAGCGCATCTGACAGCATGACATCCCACCACACTGGTGCTGCATCGCTTGCAAACCCAAAAAGGTCGCGCTCTATTACATGGGAATCAAAATTGGCATTCCAGGCGTCGGCCTTGACGCCCGCAAGCGCTTTTGCAAGTTGGCTGCTATCTACCGCACGCACATCAACTACCCAGCTGCGATCCGACCAGTCGTTCGTATTGGGATCGCGACTACGAGTAGCGGCTGAAACCACTCGCAACGGACCAATGAAATTGCTTGGGTCACTTTTGGAATAGACGGTTTCCGTGTCGATTGCGCACGCTTGTGCCGTGGCCAGTGCTTCACCAAATTCAACCAGATCTGTGTTGCTAACGATCGTTAACGGGACATCTTCTGGTTGACGGTTCGATCGCGGTCGCGGGTCTGGTAGTTCCCTAGAACGAGGTTCCGGGCTGTTCATGCGACTCATATTTGCACGCTACGCCCGCAGTGTGACACGGAACTAATGCTGTTTATTCGTATTGCACCGCTATCAGGTCGCCCGACTCGGGCGAAGTCACATCTTCGGTCAATAACTGCTGAATGCGCCGGGTTACAGGGCCTGGTTGGCCATCACCGATCTGAATGCCATCCCAACTGTTGATCGGAAACACATGCGTATCACCACCGCACAAGAACATTTCGACTATGCCATCGGCCTTGGCTTGATCAGCTTCAACCGGACGAATGAGCGCATCGGTAAGCACTCCCTCAGGCACAAGATGCTCCTGGCACAGCTCCAACACTCTTCGCACTGTGGTGCCAGCCATGATGCCGTCAAACGGTGGTGTAGCAAGCACTCCATCGGCTGCCAGTACGCACACGCTCAGCACACAAGATTCAGCTAACCAGCCCTTGTCGTCTACCAAGATTCCGAATGTGCCGCCATGGTCGGCAGCTTCTAAGTGCGTCAACACATTCAGTAGGTAGTTGTTCGATTTAGTCGTAGCTAACAGGCTTGGCTTCATCGGCGTGTCTTTGATCGTTACCTCACTGACGCCGGCAACAGACGGGTTAATGCCGCCAGTCAGCAGCGGCTTTGGCTCAAAGATGATGCAGTAAAAGCACGGTTCTTCACATTCGGCAGGGCTGAACGAAAAACCACCTGGTCCAGCACTCATCCAGTATCTAATGAAGCCGTCTCGTATGCCTGCAGCTGCAGCCGTGCCTACGACCTTTGCGATGATGTCGTCTTGGCTCCAAGTGTGATTTATGCGTGCCAGTTTTGCGCTGGTCAGCAAGCGATCAGTGTGTGTTCGCAGCCGATAGATCTGCCCGTCGGTGAGTGTGGCGGTATCAAATACGCCATGTCCACGATGAACCATGTGGTCGTCAATAGGTATCGCCATCAACGCCGGGTCGGTAACAACCCCACCTAGGTAGGAGCTAAAAAACGCCAGATAGCCCAGATCGCTAGAGCGTCGTTCGCTCAGCCGCTTTTTTACTTCTGATGCCTCTAGCAATGGTGGAGTAGATGGTGGAGTAGATGGTGGAGTAGATGGTGGAGTAGATGGTGGAGTAGATGGTGGATTGCTCATCGGTTGCTCATTTTGTCGGGACTTGTTGCTCTTCTTGTTATCGCACGCGTGATTTTCTCTAAGCGCATGGCTGTGGGCGGGTGTGTATCCCAACGGCTCTTAACGACAATCGATTGCATCTCAGATAAGGACGGATCGGTGCTGTTTTGGTTAATGGCAACGTTTTCCATGGTGCTCAAAGCGCTAATCAAACTGTGTCCATAGCCCAGCTTCACCGCAGTCGTGTCGGCTTGGTATTCGGCATGACGACCCAAAAAGAGCAGCAACAACGTTGCGGTCTTCCAAACCAGTGACAACACTTCCAGCACTGTGCGCGGTACCAGCAACACGACCAACAAAATGCCTCTGACCCATCCGTCGCTGAGGTTTATAACAAAGACGAGTAAGTCATGGACTACACGCAGCAGCGAGTGAAACCAAACGATCGGACGTGTCAACCAACCGTTTGCAAGACACACGATCGGATGCATGCCCGCATGATGTCCCAGCTCATGGCTGAGCACAGCCTCCAGTTCGGGCCGTGCCAGCACCCGTAATGCAAAGCTTGTGAGGATTACTAACCGTCCGCCACCTGCATAAGCATTGACGTTGTCACTGTCAATAACACGAAGTTGATAGTGGCGACTACCCCCTTTGTCGACACGGCTCAGCACCGCTTGCCATGCAGGCCTCAATCGACTTCGCTCTTCGCCGGTCAGTGTGCGCGAATCAGGTGCGATCAGCTTGATTTGCAACCAGTTCAACCCAGGGATGAACACGATCGGCAGCAACGCAAAGTAGACCGCTATCAGCGCTATGAGGTTGCGCAAGAAGTCACCCGGTATGAACAAGGCTGGCAACCAGGCAAGCCCGGCGATGCTTAATGCTGAAAACGGCAGTATCCCCAACAAGATCAACCACGACGACCAAGAAGTCCAATCACCAAAACGCTTCAGATCGATGCGCCGATCCGGCTGTAGCGATGTTTGGTGCCGTGGCACTTGCTGTTGCATGGCGTTAGTGGGGTTTCGTCAAAGCCGAGTCTTGGTTGGATTCCATTCCTGCAAACCTGCGCAACCGCAGGCTGTTGTTAACCACCAGCAGAGACGAACAGGCGGTTGCTATGGCTCCCCACACCGGCCGTACTACACCAAACGCGGCAAGTGGTATTGCTGCGGTGTTGTAGGAGAAAGCCCAAACCAGGTTTTGACGAATGGTTTTCAGAATACGCCGCGACAATGCGATCGAAGCCGGAATCGCACGCAGATCGTTGCCCATCAGCGTTAGCGCAGCGCTATCTTGAGCTATATCGCTGCCGGTTCCAATTGCAATCGAAACATCGGCTCGCGCTAACGCAGGTGCGTCGTTAATGCCGTCGCCCACCATTGACACCTTGTTGCCTTGCGCTTGCTGTTGCTCTATGTAGGTCAACTTGTCCGCAGGCGTGAGGTCGGCTCGTACCTCGTCTGGATCCATACCGACCTTGGCGGCTATTAGCTGAGCAACCAGTACGTTGTCGCCGCTGAGCATCCCGACTCGCAAACCTTTAGCTCGTAGCTGTGAAACAGCGACAGCAGCCGACGGTTTAAGGCGGTCGCCCACTGAGATAACCGCTTCAGCGCGACCGTTGCGGCCAACAAACACCGCCGTGTTGCCGCTGGACTGCACCTGAGTGCTTGCTTCAGCTACCGCTGCTGGCATTACGTCAAATAGTTCCGCACGACCAACGCTGACAGCGGTGCCAGCAGAGGCAACATTGGCCGTGACGCCGAAGCCGGGTTGATAATCAAACTCGCTCGCCTCAGGCAATGTCAGCTGTTGTTCCTGGGCATGAGCCACGATGGCAGCGCCGATTGGATGCTCGCTACGAGATTCGGCAGCTGCTGCCAGCGCCAGCAGCACCGACACCTGGCTACCAGCATGGCTTGTAGGTGGCACGATTATCTCAATTACGTGCATCTTCGCTTCGGTCAGCGTTCCGGTCTTGTCAAAAAGCACCGTGTTGGCATGTTGGATCTGCTCCAGCACCGTGACGTTTTTTACCAGCACACCCATGCGGGCGGCTTGGCCTGTGCCCACCACGAGCGCGATCGGTGTAGCCAAACCCAACGCGCACGGACATGCCACCACCAACACCGCAACCGCTGCCAAGCCTGCGGTTTCGAACCCGGCGCCGGCTATCAACCATCCAATCAATGCCACTACTGCTACAGCCAATGCCGCTGGCACAAACACGGCCGAAACTCGATCAGCCATCCGCTGCACAGGTGCACGACTGGCCTGAGCTACTCGCAGAGTTTCAAGTATCTGTGCCAACGTGCTTTTACTGCTAGGTGAGCTCGCACGCACAACCAAAGCGCCGCTCAGGCTTAATGTGCCGCCCATCACCTTGTCGCCAGCTTCCACTTCCAGCGGCAACGGTTCGCCTGTTATGGCAGCGGTGTCGATCGAAGCGGTGCCCTGAGTGGCAACGCCGTCGGTCGCCACTCGCTCGCCGGGCCGTACCAAAAACTCATCACCCGGTTTCAGTTGGGACACATCTATGTCTTCACCCGATGCCAGTCGCACTTGCCCAGAGATGAGCGCAGCCAAACGCGTAACTGCGTCTCCGCTATTAGCTAGCGAACGTGTTTCAAGCCAGCGTCCGATCAACACCACCGACACGACCATGCCCGCAGCGTCGTAAAACACGTTCGCATCGCTACCTGAAAGCAAAACAGCAGTGGACCAACTCCACGCGGTGAGAGCGGCTAACGAGATCAACGTGTCCATAGCGGTGGAGCCGTGCCGCAGCCGCAGCCATGCTGTACGCAAAAGGCTCCAGCCTCCCCACCACACCACGATCGTTGTTGTGCCAGCTAGCACCCAACGCCAACTTGTAAATTGCAGGCTGTCAACCATTGAGACAACCATCGCAAACAGAGCCAGCGGCGCACTGACCACCCAATGAACTAACGCATGACGTGTGGCTACTGCTTGGGCGGTTGCCTGATCGGCAGTCGCTTGTTCGGTATTTGATTGCGCGGTGCTGGTCAGCGCGGACCCTGCCAAATCAGTCGAGGCGGCTTGATAGCCCAACGAGGTAATGGTTTTGCTTAGCTGTTCCGGTGCAAAATCTTGGACATGCGAAATCAGTGCGGTGCGAGTGCCGAAATTGACCACCGCTGTCTCCACGCCGTCAAGGCGCTCTAGCGAAGCGCCTATTTTGCTGGCGCAACCAGCGCAGGTCATCCCATCTACGGTCAGTACCGTTCGAGCTAGCTCCGAACTTGCAACTGGGCTAGCTCCAGTGGTAACAGTCATAGCGATAAGGCTACGAACCGGTGCGACATTGGACTGGTATTCGTCGTGATTTGGTCGAATTCTTAGAAATACCAATCGGGCTGCTTATCTTCTACCCTGCGGTTAGGAACTGACGGCTAATGGACCAACCAGATTTTTTGCAACGCACCTATGGTTCCACCGCGTTGGCGACCCCCGCCAACGCGGTGACGTTCGCTCGCATCTTGGCAACACCGTTCTTTGTTTGGTTGCTAATAGAACGCAGTCCCTCATGGGGCGTATTCATTTTTGGTTTTGTTCTCGGCATGAGCGACATGTTGGATGGCTGGCTAGCCAGGCGACACGGCAACACCAGCTCGGGTGCGTTTCTCGATCCACTCGCTGACAAGGTGTTGGTGCTTGGCAGCATGGCTGCCCTAGTGAAGATCGGACAGTTTCACATTATTCCCGTGGCAATCATTGCGCTGCGCGAGTTGATGATCAGCGGCTATCGAATGCTCGTGGCGCAACGCGGCATTAGCGTGCCAGCCACTCGGGCTGCCAAACATAAGACTTTCGTGCAGCTATGGACCATCGGGTTTGCCGTGCTGCCTCCGATCGCCGAAAAAGCACACTGGATAGCTACCGCTGCACTTTGGTTAGCTGTGGTATTCACGCTGCTTACTGGCGTGGCTTACCTACGAGCCGCAGCATTAAGTACCCGATAACGCCAAATGAACTGCGAAGTCGTTGCAGTGGGCACAGAGCTGTTGCTGGGTCAGATCGTCGATACCAATTCGTCCTGGATCGGTGAGCAGTTAGCCACTATTGGCATTAACAGCCATTACCAAACCAAGGTGGGCGACAACTGGGCGCGTATAAACGAAGTTCTGGCTCAAGCCATCAACCGCAGCGACGCGGTCATTGTCACGGGCGGTCTTGGGCCAACCCAAGATGACATAACTCGTGAGGTGCTGGCCGAGTTGATGGGCGTTGAGCTCGTGCTTGACCCGGCTATCGAGCAGCGGATTCGAGGCATGTTTGAGCAGCGTGGCCGTTCGATGCCGCAGAACAACCTGCGCCAAGCGATGGTGCCTCGAGGCGCCAAGACCATTCCCGAACAACCCGGAACCGCACCTGGGTTAATTGTTGAGTTGTCGCGCGCTGAGTCTGACCAGCCGGTTGTGGTTTATCTCGTACCCGGTGTGCCACGCGAGATGCGAGAAATGATAAACGGAACCGTGCTGAACGACCTGAGAGCGAGAGCTGGGCATACCGACGTGATAACCAGTCGGGTGTTGCGAACCTGGGGTGAAAGCGAGTCGGGTGTGGCCGAACTACTAAGCGACCGCATAACAGCGTTAGATGAACCCACAAGCACAGGGGGTGCTGGGGGCAATCTGACTTTGGCGTTCTTGGCCAGTGGGATCGAAGGCATAAAGGTTCGCATCACCGCTCGGGCATCAAGCGAGTCCGCTGCGCACGAGTTGCTTGATGTGGAGACAGAGATGTTGCGTGAGCTGCTAGGGCCAATCGTTTTCTCAGTGAATGACGAGTCAATGGAGCAGGTGGTGTTACAGCTTCTGCAAGAGCGCAATCAAACACTGGCGTTGGCTGAAACCTTTACCGGCGGTCTGATGGCAAGTCGCCTTTCACAGACCCAGCTTGTGACAGGCTCACTTAAAGGCGACCCATTTAGAGGAGCCATAACGCTTAGCGATGACCGCGATCATGCTGACCTGGCCTCTCTGGCTTCTTTCTCTACGATGAACGCCGTAGAGATGGCTGGCTCTATCAGACAAATGTTTGAGACCGATTGGGGTTTGGCGATCACTGAGGCCGCCGAAAATACGCAGCCAAGCACAGGGGCCACCATCGCAGTAACGGGTGTCATAACGGACAACGACACTCAAAACACCCGGACCATTGTCTTGCCGAGAGACTCAACTCAGCGCAGTCAGTGGGCCAGCACCTCGGCGTTTGATCTACTCAGACAGACTCTGCTCGAGTAACACGCACGAACTTCATCGCACGAATAACCCGTGCCGGTTACCGCTAGCTGGCAGGCTGCGGTAATGAGATTTAGTTTTTGGACTAGCAACGGTCAGTCGTGGGACGACACCATCGAAGCTTGCAAGCACGCTGGCGCCACCGGTTGGGAAGGCATCTGGTTTGCCGACCATTTCATGCCCAATGACGCTGACGTAGACCAACCCATCCACGAGGCTTGGTCGGTATTAGCTGCTATTGCTGCGGTCGTGCCAGATGTTCGCATTGGTCCTCTTGTGGCTGGCAATACCTATAGAAGCCCAGCGCTCACAGCCAAGATCGCAACCACTATCGATCACATCTCTGGTGGGCGAGTAGTACTAGGGATTGGAGCGGGCTGGCAGGAAAACGAGCATCACGCTTATGGCTTTGACTTCGGCACGCTGCGTAGCCGCATGGATCGTTTCGATGAATCCGTTGAAGCCATCGTCTCGTTGCTAGCAAACAAAAGAACCAATCTCAACGGCGACCACTATCAACTCACTGACGCACCGCTTGATCCCAAACCCGTGCAGTCCCGTATGCCAATTCTGATTGGTGGTGGTGGAAAGCGCCGCACATTGCGTACCACTGCACGCTTTGCAGACGAATGGAACTTCTGGGGCATGCCAAACGACATTGCTGACCTATGCGAGGTATTAGATAAGCATTGCGAGGACATCGGACGCGATCCCTCACAGATCAGCCGTAGCGCAGTGGCGTTGTTGTTCATCTCAACAGATGAGAAAGCCTTGGAAGGCTTTCGCAAACGCGATTTTGGGCGGGCCACCATCATTGGTACACCCGACGAGGTGGCCGAAACCGTGAACGCTTACAAAGAAATCGGTGTTAGCGAGTTGATCGTGCCCGACTTTACTTTTGGCCCGATGGAGCGAAAAAAGGCATCTATGGACCTGTTTATTGAGCAGGTGGCGCCGAATTTCAGATAGGGCTGTAGTTGTGCGTTGGTGTTGGTTGGGCAAACTACACTTATGTAGTTAGCGGTGTTCGCGACTGCGAGCGGCTACAGAACTGATGTGCAATAAATGCGCGCCGACAATGTCACAACGACAATGTCACAACCTTGTTTTAAGTTGCGGACGTAGCAGGCGTTCGTCTACCGACCGTCGATTACACCAACCAAATACACCGGAAAACGAAAACCCGGAGAACCAGGAGAAACCAAATGCCAAGAAGTAGTGCAGGAAGCAGCAGTAAGCCTCAAGTCGTCAGGCCAGAAGGAGTTGAGGCACGTGGCAAGGCACTTGACACGGCGCTAGCTCAGATCCAAAAGCAATATGGCGCAGGTGCTGTCATGAAAATGGGTGAGCGCACACAAATGGGCATAGAGGCTGTCTCGTCAGGCAACCTAGCTCTCGACCTTGCTTTGGGAGTAGGTGGATTTCCGCGTGGTCGTGTGGCCGAGGTGTACGGGCCAGAAGCGTCCGGCAAGTCGACGGTAGCCATGCATCTAGTGGCCGAAGCGCAACGCACTGGGGGTATTTGCGCCTACGTCGACGCCGAACACGCACTAGATCCGATCTATGCACGCAACATCGGCGTAGATGTTGACGAGCTGCTTATCTCTCAGCCCGACACAGGCGAGCAGGCGCTGGAGATTACCGACACGTTGATTCGCTCGGGCGCGATTGACGTTGTGGTCATTGACTCGGTTGCAGCACTCACTCCCCGCGCTGAGATCGAAGGCGACATGGGCGACTCTCATGTGGGCTTGCAGGCTCGCCTGATGTCGCAAGCATTACGCAAAATCACCGGCAGCCTGAATAAAACCAAGACCATCTGCATGTTCATCAATCAACTCCGAGAAAAAATCGGCGTGATGTTTGGCAGCCCAGAGACAACACCCGGCGGCCGAGCACTCAAGTTTTATTCGTCAGTGCGTCTGGACATTCGGCGCATTGAGGCAATCAAATCCGATACCGAGGTAACCGGTGGTCGCACGCGCGTGAAAGTCGTAAAAAACAAGGTCGCCCCGCCATTTCGCCAAGCCGAGTTCGACATCATGTACGGGCAGGGCATCAGCCGAGAGGGATCACTGCTTGACGTTGGTGTGGAGCACGGCATCGTTAAGAAGTCGGGTGCTTGGTACACCTACGAGGGGGAACAACTCGGACAGGGTCGTGAAAAAGCCAAAGAGTTTTTGTCTACAAACCCAGCAGTGACGGTCGAGATCGACAGACGCATACGCGTTGACCTTGGGCTGGTGCTAGACGATGCTGTCCAAGCCGATACTGCTCAAGATGATGTTTCTGCACAGGAGGCTGCGACCGACACTGCTGCGGGTAATACCGAAGCCAAAGCCGGCTGATTTGCACAGACGGCTGGTGCAGTGTCGAATCGCACCAGTAGTACGAATCACATCAGTTGCAATAGCACTGCTGCTAGCGGCGGCTTGCTCTGGCAGTTCTGCCAGCACAGATAGTTCCGGCTCTGGTAGCCCTGGAGTAGGTGATACAGGCCCCGCTATTACCAGTGGAGCCGATTCAAGCCAAGACGACTTGGGCGTGACACCGAGCGTGCTCTCTGAGCTTGAAGAGTGCGGCAACGGAGAATTGTGTGGAGAGGTTCTTGCCTCCGATGGTTATCCCGTGCGTTTCCGGCTCGTGCAAGCTGCAAGTTCGCAACCAAAAGCAGGTTTGGTTGCCTTGCACTTCGGCGGTCCTGGCACAAACGCTCGCGAAAGCATTAGCCACTTTGCGCCGATCGACCCCGAACAAGACATGCTCTCTCGGTTCGATCTGGTAGGTGTAGAGCAGCGTGGTACCGACGCCATTGAAGGAGTCGATTGCGGAAATGACGCGTTGCTCCATCAGCTCAACATCGGTGAAGCAGCCCCAGAAGATTTAGCCCGTATAGCCAAGGAGTGGATAAGCGGCTGCCCGGTGGGATCATTCGGCACTGTTACCGCCGCCGAAGACATTGCAACCGTGCTGCGTTATTTGGATGCTGGTCGCACGGTCTTTGTTGGCTACTCCTATGGCGGCGTGATCGGCGTGCTACTGGGATCAGATCATGCCGATACGGTCGATGCAATAGTGCTTGACAGCCCGGGTTTAGGTCGGCTCGATCCGCGCGGAGGCTTAGAACAAACAAAGAGCTTTAGTCGGGCTCTCAACGGGTTCTTCCACTACTGCGATCAAGGTGGTAACTGCACATTTGCTCCTGACGGCAACGCCGAAGGCAGATTCCGCTCAATTCTCGACAGCTATGAACCGCCCAGAGATCTGCTTTTTGCTATGGCGCAGTTCCTTTACAGCTACAGAAGGGCTCCAGAGCTGGACTTCATCCTTACAGCAGCTCTAGAGGGCGACTACTCGCCGATCACTTTGGCTGCCGACTTTTATCATGAACGAGTTGGAGAGACTTATCCGCCCTCCGGGGAAGTATTTGACTTGGTCGCATGCGCCGACGATTTGACCGATGACACTTATAGCCACGAACAGTTCTTAGCCGATGTGAGCTTGTACGGACCTTTCGGTGAACTAACTGCGAAAACTTCCTACGACACGACTGGCATTTGTGATTACTGGCCAGGTGAGAGACAAACGTTTGAGCTAGATCTATCCGATAGCGATCTTCCGGTATTGGTAGTTGCCTCTACAGGAGATCCTGCCGCCAGTTGGTCTTATGTCAAATCGTTCGCAAATACATCTCTTCCTCAGAGTTCAGCGGTAGTGGTGATACACAGGTTTGACCACGGCTTGTGGCGATCCGGTTATGAATGCATTGACGATGCCGTGGACGCTTTCATTCTCGACGACACCTTGCCGACTATTCCCACATCCGACGAATATCTCGAATGCGACCCATTGGGTCCTGGCCCGGGGAGTTAGCGTCCAATAACAACGCTGCCATAACCTGAGAGTGTGAGAGCCATCCCCAACGGCACTGATTCGCGCAGCTACTTCATCCGCACTTTCGGCTGCCAGATGAACGAGCACGACACTGAATCCATCGCCGGCCTGCTTGAAGCCGACGGCATGATCCAAGCCAACGAGCTGGAGCAAGCCGACGTGGTGGTCCTCAACACCTGCTGCATTCGAGAAAACGCCGACAACAAGCTTTACGCACATCTTGGCAATCTCAAATCACTTAAAACAGAGCGTCCGAACATGCAAATTGTTGTAGCTGGTTGCCTCGCGCAAAAAGACCGCTTGTCCATACAGCAACGAGCACCGCATGTTGACGTTGTCTTTGGAACACACAACGTGGGGCGTGCTGCTGAACTGCTACGAGACGCTCGCGAATCAGGACCGATCACTGAAATTCTTGAAGAGTCCGAAGAGTTTCCTTCGGCGTTGCCGATACGCCGCGATCAACAACACGCTGCCTGGGTCACAATCCAGATCGGTTGCGATAACGCCTGCGCGTTTTGCATCGTGCCAGCAGTGCGCGGGCGTGAAATCTCTCGCCCGTTCGGTGAGCTGGTGAACGAAGTTCAAGGCTTAGCAACAACAGGAGTAACCGAAATCACGTTGCTCGGTCAAAACGTCAACAGCTACGGCCGCGACATCACCGTTTCGCTTCGTCGACAAGGTGCAGACATTCATCTGGAAAGTGCAAGCACAAGTAGTAATAGCACTGCCCTAGCTGGTGAAAGTTGGGTCACAGGCCGCCGCACTGCTCGACCTTTGTTTGCCGACCTGTTGCGAGCGCTTGGCGACATAGATGGCATTAGAAGAATTCGTTACATCAGTCCACACCCGAAAGATCTGCGACCCGAAACAGTCGCAGCTATGGCGCAAGTGCCAGCAATTTGTGAGCACCTGCATTTACCGCTCCAATCAGGCAGCGACAAGGTGCTGGCTGCCATGCATCGCGGCTACACCGCTGAGCGATACCTAACGAAGGCTCTACTGGCTCGTAGCACCGTGGACGATCTTTCGCTAACCACCGACATCATCATCGGCTTCCCCGGTGAAACCGAACAAGACTTCACGCAGACGCTGGAACTTGTTGCTGAAGTCCAGTTTGACAGCGCGTTCACTTATGTTTTTTCACCACGTCCTGGCACCGAAGCCGCCAAGCTGACCGATCAGTTTGTCTCACCACAGGTCAGTAAAGATCGCATGGAACGACTTCGTACAGTCACCCAGAGATCAGCTCTAGCCAGCAACGAAAGACGCATCGGTCGCCGCGAAGAAGTAGTAGTGGAGGGTCGTTCAAAAACCGATTCACAAAAACTCAGCGGCCGCACTCGACAAAACCGGCTCGTCCACTTCACTGCCAACGAACCAATGCGACAGGGCACTTATGCCTTGGTTGACGTGACCGGAGCTAGCACCTTCTATTTGAGAGGCGAACTAGTTGAGGTGCTCCAGCCAGCGAGCCATCGCACTCGTATATCGGTGGTTGCAGCCTGAGCGCTACTAGCCAGATCCAAACCACTAACCCTCTGGTCATTCTGGGGCCAACCTCTAGCGGAAAATCGGCGCTTGCTCTCGAGCTAGTCCGCCGCAATAGTGCTCTTGGCAACGGTGCACCCATCGAACTGCTTTGCGTGGATTCGATGACCGTGTACCGCGGCATGGATATTGGCACCGCCAAACCTTCACTAGCCGAACAGGCAGAGGTGCCTCATCACTTAATCGATATTGCTGACCCAAGCGAGCCATTCACCGTGGTTGACTATCAATCTGCCTTTGAGGCAGCGTCCGCCTGCGTAGCAAAGCGTGCAGCGCAGCCACTGCTGGTAGGAGGCACCGGCCTCTATTTGAGAGCGGCAATAGACCACCTCACGCCACCCACTCGCTATCCCAATGTGGCAGAGACGTTTGAATCACAGCCCACCAAGACATTATTTGAACGCCTCCGCGACTTAGACCCGCTTGGTGCATCACGCATGCAACCCACTAACCGCCGACGCATTGAGCGCGCCTTAGAAGTGACCCTGGGCTCTGGTCAGCCGTTTTCTTCGTTTGGCCCAGGACTAGACACATATGACCCTGTGCCATACACCCTTGTTGGCATCAACATCGATCGCGACAAGCTGGACGAGGGCATCATCAAACGTTACGACGAGCAACTTGAGGCAGGATTTGTGGACGAGGTACGCAAGCTGATGGCTCGTCCGGGCGGCTTGTCTCGCACCGCAACCCAAGCGCTTGGTTATAAGGAGATAAGCGGCTACCTGCGGTCGGAAACCTCACTTAACGAGGCGATCGAGATCGCAATCAAACGCACTCGCCGTTTTGCACGCCGCCAACAGCGTTGGTTTCGACGAGATCCGCGCATCACCTGGATTCGGTTCGGTTCACCAGCCCAGATGGCCGACCAAGTACACAATCTGGTGGAAGGCACAACCTGCGACACTTAGTAGCAGCACCGTAAGAAACAAGCCCAAGAAAAACACAATGCCGACCGACCGAACACAAAAGCCGACCCCGTCGCAGTGGCGTCTTAGCAAATTTCACGGTTTGGGCAACAGCTTCTTAGTGAAGCTGTTGGAGGTGTCTCCTGCAGAGTTCAAAGCGCTACAAAATAAGGCCACAGATTCCATTGCTCAAGCAATGGAAGATCTGCTTGAAGTTCAAGACTTGGCCGGTCTTACAAGACAGTTGTGCAATGCCGAGATCACGCAAAACTCTGACGAGGTTGCCGACGGACTGATCGTTGGCCTGTGCCCTTTCAGTCTCGAGAACCCAACCTTTTCTTTGCGCAACTTGGCTAGCCAGCCCACAATGACAATCGGCATGCTTTTACGTAACGCCGACGGCTCCAATGGACAGGTGAGCGGCAACGGTCTGCGTTGCTTAGCCCATGCAGTGCTGCGCGCAATCAATCCCCGAAACTCTGATCCCTGCGACTCTGATCTTTGCAACATAGCCATCGAGGTGCTGACCGATATTGGTATTCGCAAAGTAGAAGTGTCGACCAGCACCGCTAGCGACGTCTCTGAAGTGACCGCTTCAGTAAGCATGGGTTCTCTAGAGCTGAGTGATTCGGTGTTGCCTGAAGGTTCCACTACCAAAGAAGCCGCCCCCAAAGAAGTTGTAGAAGAGGCGGTTCACAAGAGGATCGAAGAGTTTCTCAGACCGAGCTTTGCTAGCCCGACCCCACATTTTCGAGCTGCCTACGCCAGCATTGGAAATCCCCATCTCGTTATCGAGGTAGCAGATTTAAGCCAAGCTTTTACTGAGCGAAGCTCGGCTAGCAAAGCGTCGCACCAGAGCCAGCTCATAGAACTCGGTAACACATTGACCCACAAGATGACTCCTCTCGCGTACCCCGCGGGTATCAATGTGGAACTCATCGCAGCCGACAATCAAGCAAACATCACCAACGGATCGGCAATCCAAATGTTCGTTTGGGAGCGCGGGGTCGGCATCACACAGGCTTGTGGCACAGGCGCTGTTGTAGCAGCCGCTCAGGCGGCTAAATGGGGTTTAGTGGACGGCACCGATTTGATCACGGTCCGCATGCCTGGCGGTGACGCTCAAGTGCTGCTACCTAGTGCGCAAGCAAGCAAGACCACCAAGGAACTCACCGGATTGGAACCCATACTTGTGGGCCCCTCGGTATTAAGCGGGGATTTGATTTTTGACTTTAATACCCAACAACTAATGGAGGTTTAGCATCGGCACTAGAACTCCCTCCGATCACAAACACGAAACCGAATCGCACCGTGGCGGTTTCGGCGAATTTGGTGCCGACAATGCCGGCCTCATCGATCGCACTTATCGCGAACAGATTGTGCTTGTTGGCATGCAGTTGCGCGATCGCACCGTGGGTGAGGTTGAAGCCAACCTTGACGAGCTCGCACGCCTGGTCGATACCGCCGGCGCTGACACGGTTGATCGTGTGGTGCAACGCCGCGACAAGCCAGACCCTGCCACTTTTGTTGGCACTGGCAAAGTCAGCGAGATACACGCAACCTCTGTCGACCACGACGCAGACACGGTGGTGTTTGACGACGATCTCACGCCTGCTCAGCAAAACAACCTCGAACGTTTGCTTCACAGATCGGCGCTTGACCGTACCGCGGTCATCCTTGACATTTTCGCTCAAAACGCCACCACACTCGAAGGTAAGGCTCAAGTTGAACTAGCCCAACTGCGCTATCGCCTGCCACGCTTGCGCGGGCGTGGTAAACAGCTTTCTCAACAAGGCGGAGGCATCGGCACCAGAGGCCCTGGCGAAACTCAACTCGAGGTTGATCGCCGCCGCATCCAAAGACGGCTCGCCAAGCTCGAAAAAGAGCTCTCCGGCTTACGGCGCACACGCCTCAACCAGCGTAAGTCGCGACGACGTTCCCGATTTCACACCGTCGCGATCGTTGGCTACACAAATGCCGGTAAGTCAACCTTGCTTAATCGTCTCACCGGTGCTGGCGTGCTAACCGAAGATCGTCTTTTTGCCACGCTTGACGCCACTACTCGCAAGCTCGCTTTGCCAGGCGGTGAGACGGTGCTGCTAACAGACACGGTCGGTTTCATAAAAAAGCTTCCAACCACTCTGGTTGAGGCGTTCATGTCAACTCTTGAAGAAGTAGCCGAAGCCGATCTACTTGTTCATGTGGTTGACGCCACTGCGGCTGACCCAGAAGACCAAATGGCGGCAGTGCGATCGGTACTGAAAGAGATCGGTGCCGCCGATGTAAACGAATTGGTGGTGTTCAACAAAGTTGACGCCTGCGAAAGTGGTGTTGATCACCTGTTGCGAACCCACGAGGGGTCGGTGGCCATTTCGGCCACAACAAAAACAGGCATCGAGGAGCTAAAACAGGTTCTGGGAGATCGTCTACGCCACCTCAGCGAGATAGTAGATCTCTTGGTGCCTTACGACCGCGGGGACGTGATTGCTGCCTTACATCGCGAAGGTGTGCTGCTAAGTGAAGAGCACGGTGACGACGGGGTGCACATTCGAGCACGCCTAGACGAGGTGTCCCAGGCACAGTTAGCAAACTTTGTTATCGCTTCCCAACGATTGACTTGAGATCAATGCTGACTCCTAAGACAGAACCAGAGTCGGGATTTGTTCCACCGTCCTACCCGTACGACTTGCTTGACCCGATCATCGAGCAAGCCGCGCGTTTTGAAGGCGGTTGTGTAAATCTGTCAGTTGGCACTCCAGTCGATCCGCCTCTGCCGGCAGTAGTTGATGCATTGGCCAACTCCAAGTCTGAGCCCGGTTATCCGTCATCGATCGGTTCGCTGGCTCTGCGTCAGGCATTCTCCGACTGGGCACAACGTGAGCTAGCTGTGCGTGTCGACCCCGCCACGCAGGTAGCAGCCACCATTGGTTCAAAAGAGTTCGTAGCGGGCGTACCGCATTGGTTGCGCTTGCGAACTCCAGATAGAGACACCGTCTTGTATCCGGCCGTCAGCTATCCCAGCTACGAGATGGGAGCGGTGCTGGCTAACGCACGCGCAGTGTCCGTACCAGTTGACGAAAACTGGTCACCTCAACTTGACCAAATCAGCCCAGATGACGCACAGCGCGCCTTGCTGCTTTGGATGAATACGCCGGGCAATCCGGCCGGAAGTTTGGACGATCTTGCCGCGGCCGCTAAATGGGGTAGAGATCACCAGGTGCCAGTATTTAGCGATGAGTGCTATGCCGAGTTCACTTGGGACGGACCGCTACGAAGCATTTTGCACAACTCTGACACAGGCTCCCAGGACACACACTTTCAAGGAATCGTTGCGGTGCACTCGCTTTCCAAACGTTCAAACCTCGCTGGCGTAAGAGTGGGGTTCTACGCGGGTGACGCAGAGTTAGTCGATTACTTAAAGGAAGTACGCAAGCATGCTGGCTTTATGGTGCCAGGCCCGACACAAGCCGCTGCCGTGGCTGCACTAGCGGACCAACATCACGTTGCAAAACAACGAGAGCGTTATCACAACCGCCTTGAGCGCCTGGCCAAATTGCTTGAGCGGTTTGACGTCAAAGCAGACCTACCGCGCGGAGGGTTCTATCTTTGGGTACCAGCACCAGGGGGAGATGCCTGGGCTTTTGTACGTCAACTAGCCGCGCAAATCGGTCTGATCGTGGCCCCGGGGGAGTTCTTCGGGTTAGCCGCGAGCGGCCACGTACGAATAGCCGCAGTGGCAACGGATGATCAAATAGAACTGCTTGAGCAACGATCCAACCGTAACAACCATGCCTAAAACCGAGCTCGATTCAGTTGAAGTGGATTTACTTGCGCTTGCCGCTGAGCTGGTAGCGATTCCGTCACCCAGTCACGAGGAAAAAGCTCTAGCTGATCACGTTGAGCAACTGCTACGAGCAACCACGACTAGCACACCGCTCGAAGTAACGCGTATCTCCAACAGCGTCATCGCCCGCACACAACTAGACCGCCCTCAACGTCTAGTGATCGCAGGTCATCTCGACACCGTGCCAGCCGCAGTCAACGATCCTGACCATCTCAAGGCCCGCATTGACGGGGATCGCCTCTATGGACTCGGCGCCTGCGATATGAAAGGAAGCCTTGCCGCCCAGCTAGCCGTAGCTACCCAACTTAATGATCCCAAGCTTGATGTCACGTTTGTTTTTTATGAGTGCGAGGAAGTATCTGACCAATACAACGGGCTTGGGCTCTTATTCGAGCAAGTCCCAGAACTGCTGGCTTGCGATGTAGCTCTGCTTGGAGAGCCGACGTCAGCGATGCTTGAAGCCGGCTGTCAAGGCACTTTGCGCGCCAAGATCACATACCGCGGACAGCGTGCCCATACGGCCAGACCGTGGAAAGGCGTTAATGCCATCCATCGTTTAGGCGAACTGCTCACGGCGCTAACGCAGCCACCAATCCCCGGATTGGCTAAACCTTCCTACGAGGCTCGTCGCCCTGTTATAGATGGCTGCGAGTTTCGAGAAGCCATCCAAGCCGTGTCTGTTAACGGCGGTGTGGCAGGCAACGTCGTTCCTGATGAGGCGACCCTCACGCTCAACTTGCGTTACGCCCCAGATCGCACTCCGGATGAAGCAGAGGCCTACCTGGCAGAAATCGTTGGTGAGTGCGATAACTTCGAAATAACCGACAACGGTCGCGGTGCTCTACCAGCGCTTAACCATCCTTTGCTGCAACAGCTAATCAACGACAACAATCTCACGGTTGCCGCCAAGCTCGGTTGGACCGATGTAGCGCGCTTCGCTAGCCATGGGATCCCGGCTGCCAACTTTGGTGCTGGTGATCCCACCATTGCGCACACACGCAATGAATTTGTGCAACGCAACGAAATCGAAGCCGTCCACGCAGCGTTGCTAGCCCTGCTGCATTCTTAGGCGCGGCACTGTATTTGCCTTGCTGCGTTACTAAGTGCAGCACCATAAAGTCACAGCGCGCCTGTACCCTCAAGGGTGACCTGAAAGAAATCCTGTGACAACCACATTCGCTGAACTCGGAGTTCCGTCCGAGCTGTGCGATGTGCTCGACGAACAAGGAATTGTCGAGCCATTTCCGATCCAGCAGGCAACCATCGCAGACGCTCTCGCAGGGCGAGACGTATGCGGTAAAGCCAAAACTGGTTCTGGCAAAACATTGGCCTTCAGCTTGCCGATGCTTGCGCACACCAAGCCTTCCACTGACGGAAATCCAACCACACTCATACTTACGCCAACGCGTGAGCTAGCCAACCAAGTTGCCGCGGTGATAGAGCCGTTAGCAAAGGTCACTGGCTTGCGTTCGCATGCTGTTTATGGCGGCACCAACATGGAGCGACAGATTCGTGAAGTCGGCAAAGGCACCGACGTGATCATCGCAACGCCCGGACGACTCATCGACCTCATCGACCGCAAGGTGCTTGATATCGAACACATTGAACGAGTAGTAATTGACGAAGCCGACGAGCTGGCCAGCCGAGGCTTCTTGCCGCAGGTGGAATGGTTGCTACGCCGGCTAACCAAAAAGCATCAGACACTGCTTTTCTCGGCCACGCTCGACGGTGTTATCGATGCGCTTGTACGCCGTCACCTAAGTGACCCTGCTTTTTGCGAGGTCGGAGAGCAGAAAATCAACGTGTCGGAAATGTCACACTTGTTCTTGTCGGTACACAAGATGGATCGCGTACGAGTGACCGCTCGCATCATCGCCAGCACCCAGCGAACTCTGGTGTTCGCGCGCACAAAGCATGGCGTAGACAGGCTTGCACGATCGTTAAGCGAAGACGGTGTTGCCGTAGGGGCAATCCATGGTGATCTACCGCAACGCAAGCGTGAGTCGGCTCTGAAAGCTTTCGCCCAGGGGGAGTTGAAAGCACTGGTTGCAACGGATGTGGCCGCGCGTGGGTTGCATATCGATGATGTTGAAGTGGTTATCCATTTTCAACCATCGTCAGATCACAAGACATATCTTCACCGATCTGGCCGCACAGCTCGCGCCGGCCGCTCGGGCACCGCAGTAACACTGTTTTTGTGGGATGAAGAACTAGAGGTGCGGAGCCTGCAACGCCGCCTTGGACTAAAACTGCCAGTAGAGGTGGTGTTTTCCAGCGATGACCGATTGGACGACGTTTCAGCCTGGGCAAAGGGCGCTAACCCACTAGTAGGTGCCACAAGCAAAATTTCCGCTAACGCTAAACAGGTCGTCCCAGCTATTCGGAGCTAACCGTGGTGAACAGCAAGGCCTCTGAGGATTCCCCTAAGGACAGAGCCAAGCTTCCCGCTTCGGGAGCTTGGCACCCGGGTTTACCAGCTGCTGATCGCAAGTTTTTTAAGCTGTCGCCGAACATTCCGTTCAGCCTCGAAGGTGGCGCGGTTCTACATGACCCTGTTGTCGCTTACGAAACTTGGGGCGAACTTGACGCCGCTGGTTCAAACGCAATCCTGGTTTGCCACGCTCTCACCGGAGACGCACATGCTCACGGGCCAGCGGACCCACCTGGTCAACTGACCGACGGCTGGTGGAACGATTTCATCGGACAAGGCCGAGCACTTGATACCGATCGCTACTTTGTGGTGTGCGCTAACGCACTGGGAGGCTGCCAAGGTTCAACTGGGCCAGCGTCCATAAATCCACAAACCGGACTGCGGTACGGCACCGATTTCCCGGTTGTGTCGATACGTGATCTGGTGCGATCACAAGCCGCGCTGGCTAACCATTTGGGCATTACTCGCTGGGCAGCCGTCGTAGGCGGCTCAATGGGCGGAATGCAGTCTTTGGAATGGGCGGTAATGCATCCCTCCCGTCTTGGAGCTTGTGTAGTGATCGCCTCGACCGCAGCAGCTACCGCTCAACAGATCGCCTGGAGCGCGGTTGGACGGCACGCCATAAAGGACGATCCAGCTTTTGCAGGCGGTAACTACTACGACGCACCCGACGGGGAAGGGCCGCACAGAGGGCTCATTAATGCGCGCCGTATCGGCATGATTCACTATCGCTCAAACGATGAGTTCACGAGGCGCTTTGATCGAAAGACTCAAGAAGCCCTGCACCCGTTTAACTTTAAGCAGCGTTTTGACGTTGAGAGCTACCTAGACCACAACGGCCGCAGACTGTGCGAACGCTTCGATGCAAACACCTACTTGGTGCTCAACAAGTGCATGGATCTTCACGACATCGGCCGTGGCCGTGTCAGTATCGATGCCGCGTTGAAGCGCATACAAGCACCGACGCTCACCATGAGCGTGAGTAGTGACTTTTTGTACCCGCGCAGTCAGCAACTGCGCATCGTCGACGCATTGGTTGATCAAGTACCAGTAGAACACGTTGACATCGATAGCGACAACGGCCACGACGGGTTTCTCACCGAACCTGGTCAAGTTGGTCCGCCGATGGGTCGCTTTATCGATGAGGCAACTAAACGCAGCGATGGCGCCTAAGCGCTCATGCATCATCTAGCCATAACGATGAACCCGGCCGGACTGCTAGCCAGTGAGTCGGTCAGCTCAGGCATTTGGTTGTGGTGGCTAGCGGTGGCTGTAATGGTGATCTTGACTTTGGCTAGCGCAGCCAGCTTCTTGATGGTCTTGCGCAGATCTAAGCCTTCCCACTCCAGCAAGCAAGAATGCGAGGTAGCACGTGGCCGACCAGTTTGACCCCGAAGAGATGATCAAACGCTTCTTAGAGCGAGCCGAAGCTGTACGCAAACGGAACTTGCCAGCGGTTGGTGGAGAAGAGCGACGCTTGTTTATCGAGCAGGCTGAGAATGACTACATGGACTACTCAATGATCGCCGCCGCAAAACCAAAATTGGAAGACGGCATTCTCACCTTGAGTATCGATCTTCGGCCCGCCGACAAGACGGACGACTAACCAACTCACCAGACAGGCCGGCTGTTGGTCTTGGTAGCTTTTGGGTCGCTAGCGGATGTAGCTCAGTTGGTAGAGCGCAACCTTGCCAAGGTTGAGGTCGCCGGTTCGAACCCGGTCATCCGCTCAACTAATTTGCTGGCTGCTAAACGGTTGTGAGCTAATTAGCAGTTTGCCAATCTCAAACGAAGAGGGAGAGAACCGCATGGGTTCATTAGACGGACGTATTGTGCTGATCACAGGCGCAGGACGAGGCATAGGGCGAGAGCACTCGCTACAGATGGCAGCCGAAGGTGCAAAGATCGTCGTGAACGACCTTGGAGGAACAACCGACGGAACCGGTGAAGACGCTGGACCCGCGGCAGAGGTCGTGCAAGAAATCAAAGACATGGGCGGAGAAGCGGTTGCTAGCAACGACTCAGTAACCGATTGGGAAGGCGCGCAGCGCATGGTGAACCTGGCGGTGGAGACGTTTGGCGATCTGCACGTGCTGGTGAACAATGCAGGCATTCTGCGAGATCGAGTGATTGTCAATATGACTGAACCGGAATGGGATGCGGTGATAGACGTTCACATGAAAGGACACTTCTGTCCAACACGTTGGGCCGCGGCATATTGGCGAGAACAAACCAAGGCCGGTAAAGAGGTAAATGCCTCAATCATCAACACAGCCTCCGGCGCCATGCTCGGCAACCTCGGCCAGTTCAACTATGCAGGAGCCAAGGCGGGCATCGCAGCGATGAGTCTGGTGGCAGCCGGAGAGCTGTCTCGCTATGGAGTGCGTGTGAACTGCCTGGCTCCGATTGCGCGCACGCGGCTGACTTTGCAGACCCCTGGCCTAGAAGAGGTAGTGGCAGCACCCGAAGATCCGGGCGAGTTCGACGTTTACGATCCAGCCAACGTCAGTCCGCTCGTTGCATATCTGGCAACTGCGGACTGCCCGTTTACTGGCGGTGTGTTTCACGTTGGCGGCAATGAGGTTGGCTTGTACGGAGGCTGGTCGCTAGCCAACGAAGACGTAGTTGCAACCGATGGGCGTTGGACTGTTGAAGACCTAGCGCGAATAGCTCCGCGACTAAAAGAAGGTCGTAAGGATTTAGCTTCGGTGCAGACCTCCATCGGCGACACCTTCAAAGAGTTTGGGAGACGTCCCGCTACTGAATAGCTGATTTTGACTCAGCCACTAACCGGCTTCGCTGGTTAGCTTGTCTGGGAGTATGAGCCAATGGCTACCGTTGGCTAGCGCATCTGGCGGAGTGGCCGAGTGGTTAGGCAGCGGCCTGCAAAGCCGTGTACGCCGGTTCGAATCCGGTCTCCGCCTCGCCTGCAGCACTATTGCATCATCATCGCATCTTGCTGTAGCAGTGTTGTAGCCCTGGTGTTGTTAGCGTTTGAGAAACCCTCTGGGGCGATTGGCGCAGTTGGTTAGCGCGCTTGCTCGACACGCAAGAGGTCACAGGTTCGAATCCTGTATCGCCCACTCTGATTGCCACGGCCTTACCAGCTCATACCATCTAGGAAATGCGTATAGCCGTGCTAACAGGTGGTGGTGACTGCGCAGGACTAAACGCCGCTATACGAGCGATTGTCAGAATTGCAGGCCATCGTTTGAGTAGCAGTGTGCTTGGATACAAGAGCGGCTTTAAGGGCGTGCTTGAAGCAGACTCGATTGAACTCAACCCTGAAACTGTGCGCGGCACGCTGCCACGCGGCGGAACGATGCTTGGTACCTCCCGCAGCTCACGTCGCCTAGTTGAAGGTGGACCAGAACCACTCATCAAACAGTTCACCGCGGATGGTGTTGAAGCCCTTATTGCAATCGGCGGAGAAGGAACTCTCGTAACCACCGAGCAAATTGCGTCCGCAGGGTTTCCAGTAGTAGCCGTGCCAAAAACCATCGATAACGACGTCGCCGGAACAGACGTTTGCATCGGTTTTGACACCGCTTTGAATGTCGCCACCGAAGCCGTTGATCGACTTCACACCACCGCAGAATCTCACGACCGGTTGATGATTTTGGAAGTGATGGGTCGACACACGGGTCACATCGCTGCTGGGGCGGGGATAGCCGGGGGAGCCGCGGCCATTCTTGTTCCGGAAGCTCCCGTTGACATTGATGAGATAGCGCAGCGCATAATCGCTCGACATGACAACAGCCGCAGTGCCTCAATCGTTGTCGTGGCCGAAGGAGCGGGGGTTGCTAGCGAAGGCAGTGAACAAATCATTGAAGTTGCTGACGAATGGGGCGGCCGAGTGCCTGGTGGTGTAGGAAGACTGGTGGCCGACCAACTAGCAAAACGCACCGGGTTTGAGGTGCGCACCACCGTGCTAGGTCACATCCAACGAGGTGGCCCGCCTACTGCTGCAGACCGCCTGCTGGGTAGTCGTTTAGGCGCTAGAGCTGTTGAGGTTTTGCTCGAAGGCGAGCAAGGCGTGATGGTGGGCCTGCATTCAACCGGGATGGCATTACGGCCTTTGAGCGAAATCGCAGGAAAGGTCAGATATCTAGCGGGCGATGAACTAGCCCTGTTGGAGCAAATATCAACCGCGCCCATCCTCAGATAACCAATCTCAGGTAGGATTTCTGTGTGGCGCAGCAACGCCGCATTTAAAACAAAACCGGGGAGCCTTAAAAGGCTGAGAGGGCGGCAGATTGCCGTCGACCCGAGCACCTGATCTGGGTAATGCCAGCGGAGGAAGATAACTGTGTCTCAAACAACATCAAAAAGATCACTGCGAACCATCGCAACTGTCGCAGCATTGCTATTGCTGACGGTGGCCTGCGGCGACGATTCCGCAGCAAGCGACGCTTCGATAGAGGGCACCACGATCACTTTGATCACCCACGACTCGTTTGCCCTTTCACCAGACACTCTGCTTGCTTTCACGCGAGAAACTGGAGTCACCGTTGACCATCTGGCGGTAGGTGACACGGGAGTGCTGGTCGCACAATCCATTCTCAACAAAGACAACCCGCTGGGCGACGTTCTCTACGGCATCGACAACACTTTTCTCTCGCGTGCTCTCAACGAAGACATCTTCGTGCCCTACCGGCCAGCGGCGTTGGGTGACATCGATCCAGAGCTTGCGCTTGAAATTGATGACCAAAATCGCGTTACACCGATCGACTATGGCGACGTTTGTGTCAACTACTGGAGAAACAGTTTCAGTGATAGTGCACCACCACCGACCACTCTTGAGGATCTCATTCAGCCCGAATACGCGAATCAGCTTGTTGTGCAGCACCCCGAAACTTCTTCGCCCGGACTGGCCTTTCTGCTAGCGACCATTGCACGTTTCGGAGACGGATGGGAGAACTTCTGGGCTGATCTGCGAACCAACGGAGTATCGGTCACCTCAGACTGGAATTCCGCTTACAACGGCGAGTTCATTGCCGGCGGCGGCAACCGGCCGCTTGTCGTGTCATATGCATCCAGCCCGCCAGCTGAGGTCATGTTTGCCGACGGACCTGTCGGCGCAGCACCAACAGGTGTCATCACTGACACCTGTTTTCGGCAAGTGGAATACGCCGGAATACTAAACGGCACTGAACATCAGGCTGCATCCCAAGCGCTGATCGACTTCATGCTTTCGCAACGCTTCCAGGAAGACGTGCCAGCCAATATGTTCGTCTTTCCTGTACTGGGAGGTGCGCAACTTCCGCAAGTGTTCTTCGACCACACGGCCATACCCGAAAATCCCTTGTCACTGCCTGCGTCGCAAATCGAAGAAAACCGCGACGCTTGGACTCAGCGATGGGTCGAAATCACCTTGCGCTAGATATTCGCAGTAGCTACTTGTACTAGCGAACAACTCAACTGTGCCTAGAGCTAGCACCAACACCAGTCAGCAAAGCTGGACTGGGTTGCTGCTTGTTGCACTAGCGCTGCTACCTGCCGCATTTATAGCGGTGTTTTTTGCCTATCCGATAATCACGGTTGTAGCCAAAGGGCTAAGCGGTTTGGTTGGTGTGCTTAGCTCCACCAGCCATCTCAACGTCATCTGGTTTACGTTTTGGCAGGCGGCTCTTTCTACTGTGCTCACTCTGGCAGTCGGGTTGCCAGCCTCTGCTTGGTTAGCGCGCATGCGCCCACGTGCGCGTCGCTTGATGCGAGCGCTTATTGCGGTGCCGTTTGTGCTGCCAACCGTGGTGGTCGCCAGTGCTTTCGATGCGACGTTCAAGCGTTTGGGTCTCTCCGGCGATGATGGGCTTATCTCTTTGCGTCACACTGTTTGGGCGATTTTGCTTGCGCATATGTTCTTTAACTACGCAGTGGTGGTGCGAGTGGTCGGTTCTTGGTGGGCGGGACTAGATCGTCAAATCGGTGATGCGGCCGCATCGCTTGGGGCTAGCCCGCGCCAAATTCTGACGCATATCACCTGGCCGATGTTGCGCCCGGCCGTGGTGGTAGCGGCCGTGATTACTTTTCTTTTCTCTTTCACCTCGTTTGGAGTCATTCTCATCTTGGGTGGTCCTACACGCGTCACGCTTGAGACCGAGATCTATCGCTATGCAGTTACACGTATTGATTTTGATACGGCTGCAGCTTTGGCTGTTGTCCAGCTAGTAGCCGTGGTGGTGCTGGTAGCGGTAGCTACACGTTTCGAGCGAAGATATTCCCTGGCTCGTCGCCCTGCAGGGCGCTCTGTAATCACCCGTAACTACCCGTTGCTATTAGTCAACGTTGTCTTGTTGACAACTTTGATTGGTTTGCCGATTGTCATACTTTGCGAACAAGCACTGCGTGCTGGTGGTGGTTATTCGCTGACGAATTTCACCTCCTTGACCGACCGTGTGAATCTCTTACCGGTCAGCGCAGCCAGAGCCTTGGGAAACTCGTTGCTCTTCGCAGTGGTGGCAACTGGCATTGCAACGATCGTTGGTGTAGCCGCGTCCGTGGTGGCCGTGCGTGGAGCACGTTCGGCTGCAACGAAGCCTCTCACAAGGGTGTTTGACCTAGTTCTGACGATGCCACTTGGAGTTTCCGCCGTAACGGTTGGCATCGGCATCTTGTTGGCGTTAGACCAGCCACCGTTAGATCTGCGAACCTCTCGCTGGATTATTCCGCTAGCGCACGCCTTGGTGGGTTTGCCGTTTGTGGTTCGCACAGTGGTGCCAACCCTGCGCGGAATCGACGAACGTTTGCACGAGAGCGCGGCGGTGCTAGGTGCTGCGCCTGGTCGCATCTGGCGAGAGATTGACGTCCCAATCATTTCGCGCAGTGTTGCAGTCGGAGCGGCGTTCTCTTTTGCGATATCGCTAGGTGAGTTCGGCGCTACGGCATTTTTACCGCGCGGGTCGGACACTTTGACCGCACCGCTTGTGTTGTTTCGGTTACTAGGGACGCCTGGCGAGGCTTTACGGGGACAGGCTCTGGCGTTGGCTGTCGTGTTGATGGTGATAACTGCTGCTGCGGTGTTGGCGATTGAAAGACTTAGACGCACGGACGAGGGAGTGTTTTGAGCTATCCACTACTGCAGCTTGAAGGTGCGACCGTCAACTTTGGTGCCACCGAAGCTTTAGATGGCCTGGACTTGTCCGTCAACGAAGGCGAACTGCTGGTACTGCTCGGCCCCTCGGGGTGCGGCAAGAGCACCTTGTTGCGAGCTATTGCAGGTTTGCAGCCGCTAGATAGCGGTCGCGTTTTGCTAAATGGTGCTGACTTGATCGGGAAACGGCCGGACGAGCGCGGCATCGGTCTGATGTTTCAATCCGAGGTGCTATTCCCGCATTTTGATGTGGCAGACAATGTTGAATTCGGTTTGCGAATGCAAAACTGGAGTCGCCCAGAGCGTGAGCAGCGTGTAGCAGAGATGCTGAACCTGGTCGGGTTGTCTGGGTTCGAGAAGCGAGATGTGGCGATGTTGTCGGGAGGTGAAGCTCAGCGAGTTGGGTTGGCGCGCTCGCTTGCACCGCGACCAAAGCTGTTGCTGCTAGATGAACCGTTTGGCGCGCTTGACCGACCATTGCGTGAACGCTTGGTTGACGAACTGGAGCCTTTGCTGTCAGCTCAAGACGTCACTGCTATTCACGTCACCCACGATCACGACGAAGCATTTTCGCTCGGCCATCGTTTAGCTGTCATGTTTGACGGAGCGCTAGCTGCTGTAGGCACTCCTGAGCAGGTGTGGAGTCGTCCAGGACTGGTTGAAGTTGCTCGCTTTCTTGGATACCGAAATACATTTGAGATTGAGCAATGGCAAGAACTAGCAGCTAGCACTGTGCCAGCTAGCACAGCCGAATTTGAGGGCTGCACTCATGTTGGTATCCGTGCCGACTTAATCCAGTTGCACCCGATATCGAACAACTGGCTAACAACTAACCCAACTGGTAGCGATGCCGTACTGCGTGGCACCGTTGCTAGCTGCCGTTTCGCAGGCGCTCACTACGAAACACAGATAGCGGTGACACCACAAGGTCAGGTTGAACTACAGGTTGAGCTAGAGGTGCACAGCGAACAAGCTGCATCGTTCGGCACAGAAGTATCCCTGCACATTAGATCCGATGCCTTAATACCGCTAAACACTTTGCACTCTTGAAAAGGGCTCCCGAAAAAGGCCTAGCCTGAAGCCGTCTATGGATGATTTCGCATACGCAGAAATGCTCCCGATACGACACGATGAAAGTGTTACTTATCGGCAGCTAGCCACCGCTGATGAGGCAGGCATACGCACCATCAGCGCAGCCGATCGAACATTTCTAGAGGTGCCTACCGAGGCAATCCGTTCGTTAACCGCTGAGGCCATGCGAGACATAGCGCACCTCCTACGACCGCAACACCTCAGTCAACTAGCAAGCATTCTGACCGACGGTGAAGCTTCACCCAACGATCGATTTGTAGCGCTGGAACTACTCAAGAATGCCAACATCGCAGCCGGCGGGGTGCTACCAGGTTGCCAAGACACCGGCACCGCCATCATCTGGGGGCACAAGGGCGCGCACGTTCTGACCGACGGTGACGATCATGCTGCCATCAGTCGAGGCGTGTTTGACACTTTCCAAACTTCAAACCTGCGCTACTCCCAGCTTGCGCCTACGTCGATTTTTGAAGAAGTCAACACTGGCAACAACATGCCTGCTCAAATTGAGATTTACGCCGAACCCAGCCCCGAACAAGCTCTGACGTATGAACTTGTTTTTATGGCGAAAGGCGGTGGCTCAGCTAACAAAAGCTTCTTGTACCAGGAGACAAAAGCCCTGTTAAACCCGACCAGCTTGCTGCAGTTCTTGGATGAAGAGTTGCGCAAAATAGGCACTTCGGCCTGCCCGCCGTATCACTTGGCGGTGGTGATAGGAGGCACATCTGCTGAGTTTTCACTGAAGACCGCTAAATATGCCTCGGCCAAATATCTTGACACGCTGCCGTCGCAAGGCTCCGCTGCGGGCCAAGCGTTCAGAGATTTGGAGTGGGAAAAGAAGATTCTCGAACTCACAACGCAGTTTGGAATCGGCGCACAATTTGGCGGCAAGTATTTCTGCCACGACGTGCGAGTGGTGCGTTTACCGCGTCACGCAGCCAGCTGCCCGGTAGCCATAGCTGTGTCATGTTCGGCGGACCGGCAAGCACTAGCCAAGATCACCGAATCCGGTGTGTTCTTAGAGCAGTTGGAAACTGATCCAGCCAAATACCTGCCCGATGTCGTGCAAGAAGATCTGTCCCAAGACGTTGTGAATATTGACCTCAACCAACCAATGGACGCGGTGCGAGCCGAGCTAAGCAAATATCCGGTAAAGACTCGCCTGGCACTTACCGGCACATTGGTGGTAGCGCGAGATTCTGCGCACGCCAAGATCAAAGATCGTCTGGACGCGGGTGAACCAATGCCGAGCTACATGCGAGACTTGCCCGTTTATTACGCCGGACCAGCCAAAACCCCCGAAGGTCTGGCATCTGGCAGCTTTGGGCCAACCACCGCTGGCCGCATGGACTCATACGTGGAGCAGTTTCAGGCCGCTGGCGGAAGCTTAGTGATGCTGGCGAAGGGCAATCGGGCGCGCAAGGTGGTAGAGGCGTGCGCCAAGCACGGAGGATTTTACTTGGGCTCTATCGGCGGGCCAGCGGCACTACTGGCTAAAAACTCCATTCGTCACGTTGAGGTGCTGGAGTATCGCGAGCTGGGACTAGAAGCGGTTTGGAAGATTGAGGTGGAAAACTTCCCAGCGTTTGTAGTGATCGACGACAAAGGCAACGACTTCTTCGCTGAAGTCAGCACGCCAGTGGCTATCACCGATATGGCTAACTCTTAAGAGAGCTAGCTGCGCCAGAAAAAGATGCTCCAGTCGCCGAACGCGTAGGCCAGCGAAAGCGTGATTCCCGCTAGCGCTAACAACACCATCGTCACAATGGTTGAGCGAGGCAACTTGCCTTGCTCGTTAGTCGGCAAACGCTCCCTAACTTTTTGAAGCAGTCGATCAGCCCAAGCGATGTCACGCGCCAATACCCCCAACCCGATAGCGATCACCAACAACCCCGGTCCAGGTAGCACCAACATGGCTCCACCAAGCCCAATAAGGGAAACCCCAAATCCGATTCGCACCATGCGAACAAGAACGTGGTACCAGGCGGAACGAGCGGTTGGTTCACGCTTGCCGGTTTCATATTCGGCAAGTACTGCTGCTTCACGGAAATCAAGACGACCGTCATCCATGAAGCCGTCAGGGTCTTCGTTGCCTGGTTGTTCTGGCGGTAACTCAGTTGAACTCATGGTGAATGTCGTATTCTGCCGTAATGCCCGTAAGCACAAGTACTCACCCCTATCTACAGTGGAAGATTGGCGCCGCAACGGTCAGCAAAGTTACTGAAATTGAGATGGACTGGCCTTTCTCGGCGTTGCTGCCAGGTGCTGACGAGGTTGTAGATCGTCACGATTGGTTGCGTCCTGACTTTGTGACCGATGATGGCCGCCTCAAGTTGGCGTTACATGCGCTAGTGGTTGAGACAGCTGAGGGCATCGTGATAGTTGACACTTGTGCAGGCAACGGCAAGTCGCGTCCCGGCGCAGAACCGTTTGGTGACTTGTCTACGAACTTTTTGGGTGAGCTGGCTGATGCTGGTTTCAAACCCGGCGACATCAACACCGTCATCAGTACGCACCTGCATGTTGATCATGTGGGGTGGAACACGCATCAGGTGAGTGGTGACTGGGTGCCGACGTTCCCAAAAGCCGAATACTTATTTGTTGCTGAGGAGTTTGAGTTTTGGCGTAACGAACCCCAAAACTACGGCCCGGTGTTTGAGGATTCCATACAGCCGGTAGTGGACGCGGGTCTAAGCCGCTTGGTTGAAAACGATCATCAGATCAACTCCTGTGTACGCCTCGAACCAACGCCAGGTCACACGCCAGGTCATGTCAGCGTTGTGGTCGAATCCGAGGGGGAGTGCGCCGTGATCACCGGTGACATGACTCACAGCCCGGTGCAGTTCGCGCATCCCGATCTTGCTTCAACCGCGGACTGGCGAACCGACATGTCAACAAGCACTCGTTTTGAGGCATACAAACGCTGGGCTGATGGCCGATTAGTAATCGGTACACACTTCGCCGGTCGTACAGCGGGGCGTTTAGTGGCCGAAGGGTCGGCCTGGCGTTTCGAGGTGGTTGATGTCTAGGCCGGCAAATAACGCAGCTAGATAACCAGGTTGTTTCGCAGCTCGTCTGGAACGGACGGATCCAAACCACCTTGAGTTATTAGAAAACTCTCGGCTCCGCTGTGTACGTCATCTAGTTGTTTTAGAGCGTCCGCCAGCACCGAACGCGGTGCCATCAGCAATGGTTTTACCGCTTCTAGGTCAATGCCCTCACGCTCAAAGATCTCAGCCAACTCAGCGATTCTTTGCTTGGAGCGTTGTTCGTTGGTCACGCAATACTCGTCTAACACCTGCGGCCGGGGCACTGCGCAGATCTCATGCACCAACGCGGTGGCAATACCGGTTCGGTCTTTGCCAGCCGTGCAGTGATACAGCAACGGCCAGTTATCTGTATCGGCAACAAGGGCAACGAAGCGCGCAAACTGGATGGCATTGTCATGCAGCAGGTGAAGATAGACCTCCACCATCTCAGCCTCGTTCATAGAAGTGATCTGTCGAGCCAAGATTCGATCTAGCAAAGCGGTGGGTTGCACGTTGCGTTCTTGTACCGGCAACGAAACGACGTTATTTACGCTGTTCCACAAGCGAGAGGGGTCACGCTCGATTTCATCGGATGCACGAAAGTCGATCACCGTGCGAATGCCACGGTCGGCTAACTCGTCCAGATCATCCTCGGTGAGATTGCATAACCGGTCACCGCGATATAGAGCTCCAATGCGAATGCGGTGATCGTCGCGCGTGATCCAACCGCCGATGTCTCGTACGTTCATAGCGCCTTCAAGTGGCACCCAGTTGCTGGTGTTCAGATTGCTGTCGCTTGTCATAGCAGTTTCACGGCCTGGGCGAACGAGGTAGTTGCAAGATTCGTTCTCCGATGATGTTGCGCAAAATCTGAGTCGTGCCACCCATGATCGTGTAAGCAGGCGCATAGACCACATTGCGCGACGCTCGATTAGCCAACATCGTGTGTGTCGCGTTAACGCGACCAATGAAGCTGGCAACGGTTTGCTCAAACTCGGTGCACCAAGTCTTTGTTACGGCCGAATATTGCGGAAATGGTGTTTGCTTCAACACATTGCGCAACACCATCTGGCGACCAATCCGGTAACCAGTTTCGATCCTTGCCACTTCTTGACGCATCAGAGGATCACTGAGCTCTACCTGAGGCAAGGTGTCGTTATAGAGGCGTTGGTTAGACGCCAGGCGGTCAATGCCGCCGCGCTCATGCTCGAGTTGGCGCATTGTCTGCCCAAAGCTGTTGTTTAGCTCGCCCACCAGATTGTCGACAGGCACGGCAACATCGTCAAAAACAACCTCATTGAAGTGAGCGTCACCGGAACTGTCGGTAATCGGATTGACCGCGATCCCCGGCGAATCCATAGCAACGATCAGCTCGCTCAGGCCTTTATGCGCCGGAGCGTGCGGGTCGGTGCGACAGATCAGGTAGCACCAGTCGGCGCTAGCGGCTCCACTGGTCCAGATTTTGCGCCCATTGACAATGAACCTGTCCCCGTCGCGCGTTGCGGTGGTACTAATCGCTGACACGTCAGAACCCGCGTCTGGTTCACTCATGCCGATACACCATTGTGAAGTGCCGTTTCTCATGTCTGGCAAAAAGCGTTCCTGCTGCTCAGAGGTGCCATACGTCAACAAAACCGGGCCGATCTGACGATCAGGAAAAAACGAACCAGCCATGGGCGCGCCAGCTAGTAGTAGCTGTTCGGTAATGATGAAGCGTTCGATCTCTGGGCGTCCACCACCGCCAACCGATTCAGGCCAGGTAATGCCAATCCAGCCACGTTCACCGAGGCGGCGTGTGAACTCCTGGGAGTAGCCGGTTAACCAGCCGTCATCGCACCTGAACAGATCTTCAGTGGCATTCAGAGCCCATTCTTTGGCTTCAAGCGCTAGATCCGTGAGCTCATCGGGCCAGTTGTGATCCACAACAGCTGAGGGTATTGCTGGCGATTACGGTGGCGCAATCAAACAGGCCTGGTTCCTAGAGGAGACAAAGACGCATGAAGGCAGTAGTTATTACCGAACACGGTGGCCCCGAGGTGCTGAAAGTTCTCGATGTGCCCGAGCCGGAACCTGGTCCTGACGACGTCTTGGTAGACGTGGCTTACTCCGCTATGAATCGTGCGGATTTATTGCAACGAATGGGCTTGTACCCCGCACCAGGGCCCAAGCCCGAGCACGAAATCCCAGGAGTGGAGTTTGCCGGCTGTATCGCCGCCATCGGCAGTCAGGTGTTCAGTGCCAACTCTGCTACCAGCTGGTCGGTTGGTGACGAGGTGATGGGGATTGTGTCTGGCGCCGGTATGGCCGAGCGGATCGTAACGCACGAGCGAATGCTGCAACGCGTACCAAAAGCGGTTTCTCTTGATCAGGCAGCGGCCATTCCGGAAGTGTTTATGACCGCTCATGACGCATTGGTTTCCCAAGGCGGATTGCGGTCAGGAGCCAAGGCGTTGGTGCATGCTGGAGCTTCTGGTGTTGGCACCGCAGCTATTCAAATCTGTAAGGCGATCGGTGCGCAGGTAGCGGTTACCTGCTCGGCATCAAAGGTGGCTGCTTGCACCAGCCTTGGTGCGGATCTGGTAGTGGACTACGGGAGTCAAGACTTTGCAGAAGAGGTAAAGATCTGGACGCAAGGTCAAGGCGTCGATGTGGTGCTAGATGTGATCGGTGGCGACTATGTAAAGCCCAACATCGACTGTCTGCGCGTGCAGGGACGAATTATTCAGGTGGGTGTGATGGGTTCTGCCACTGCAGATTTTCCACTTGGCATGCTGATGCCGAAGCGAGCGGCGCTTATTGGGACGGTGTTGCGGTCACGGCCGATTGAACAAAAAATCGAAGCTAACCAGAGCTTTATCTCAGAGCTGCTGGAGTTCTTTAACACCGGACAGTTACACCCGGTGGTTGATTCAACGTATGAAATGGATCAGATCGCGCAGGCTCACGAATACATGGCGACCAATGCCAATGTCGGGAAGATCTTGATTTCGGTTAGCTAACGGTTGCCCATCTCAACGAAATCACGCTCGCCAAGTCCGGTGTAGCGCTGACGTGGGCGGTAGATCTTCTGCTCGGGGTCATCCAGCATTTCTAACCAGTGCGCTAGCCAGCCAGGAGTGCGTCCGATTGCGAACAGCACAGTAAACATGTCCAGCGGAAAGCCCATGGCTTCGTAAATCAGCCCTGAATAGAAGTCAACGTTCGGGTAGAGGTTGCGGTCTATGAAGTACGAATCAGTCAGTGCGACCTCTTCAAGCTTCAGGGCAGTGTCTAGCAGTGGGTTGATGCCGGTTACGGCGAACACTTCTTCAGCGGTAGCACGGATGATCTTGGCGCGTGGGTCGTAGTTCTTGTAGACACGATGGCCGAAGCCCTGCAGGAGTACCTCACCAGACTTTGCTCGCTCCACATAGCTAGCCACGTTGTCTAAGCTGCCGATCTCGTGCAGCATGTGAATTACTGCTTCGTTGGCTCCACCATGTAGCGGGCCATACAACCCGCAGCTTGCCGCAGCTACTGCCGTGTACGGATCCGCGCGGCTTGAGCCAACCGTGCGCATTGTGGTGGTGGAGCAGTTCTGTTCATGGTCCGCGTGCAAGATAAACAGCACATCTAAGGCCTTTGTCAGCGCGGGGTCGGGCACAAAGTCTGGGTCAGCTACGTTCCACATCATCCGCAGAAAGTTGGCTGTGTAGCTGAGGTGGTTCACGGGGTACTGATAGGGCAATCCCATGCGGTTCTTGTAAGCGAAAGCAGCCATGGTTGGCATCTTTGCCAGCAGGCGAATCGTTTGGATCTCACGATTTGTCGAGTCGTCAATATCTCTAGCTTCTGGGTAGAAGGTTGACAAGGCCGCCACGGTTGACACCAACGTTCCCATGGGGTGTGCGTCGTAGCGGAAACGCTTCATGAACTGCGTGATGTTTTCGTGTACGTATGTGTGGAACGTGATGTGGTTAGTCCACTGTTCGAACTCGTCTTTTTTGGGAAGCTCACCGTTGATCAGCAGGTAGCAAACCTCTAAGAAAGTTGACTTTGCGGCTAACTGTTCAATGGGGTAACCGCGGTAGCGCAAAATGCCTTCCGAGCCATCGATGTAGGTGATTTCGCTGTTGCAGCTAGCAGTTGACAGGTAAGCCGGGTCGTAAAACCACAAGCCCGGATCAAGCTCTCGTAGGGCACTAGAAGAAATCGTGCCATCAACAATTGGCACAGTTACAGAGTTGCCGCTGCGATTGTCAGTGATCGTAAAGCTCTCGTCTGACGTCAATGTCTTCCCCCTCGTGGTTTCCCCCTCGTGCCTCTAACCCTAGCCAACGAGACCGTCTTTGTGGTTTTCGGCTCTAGCTAGAGAGGTGCGTTGTCGTGACGGCGATCGGGCAGGTCTTCACGCTTTGTTGACAACAGATCAACCAAGTCGGCGAGCTCGCGACGGGTTTGAGCCGGGTCAATGACGGCGTCTACATAGCCTCGCTCGGCAGCTACGTAAGGGTTCAGGTAGGTCTGTTCGTAGTTCTCAACCCACTGAGCTACCTCTTCTTCGGAAGCACCACGTTGGAGTATCTGAGCGGCCTGGCTAGCACCCATAACGGCTAGCTCGGCGCTGGGCCAAGCCAAGCAGGCGTCATTACCCATGGTCTTGGAATCCATAACGATGAATGCGCCACCGTATGACTTGCGCAACACCACCGACACACGTGGAACGGTGGCTCGCGCATATGCAAACGCCAACTGGGCTCCATGACGGATCATGCCTCGCCACTCGAGGTCTTTACCGGGATAGAAGCCGGGAGTGTCAACCAGCGTTATCAACGGCAGGTTGAACGCATCGCAGAAGTTAACGAAGCGAGCGCCCTTTTGACTAGCCATGATGTCGAGTGTTCCTGCGATTGCTAAGGGTTGGTTTGCGATGATCCCAACCGGGTGGCCGCCGATTGCTGCAAACATCGTTACAAGATTGGGCGCCCAGCCGGCTCGTAGCTCAACTATCTCTGCGTCATCAACCAAGACTTTCACTACATCACGTACGTCATAGGCGCCTGTGCTGCTAGCAGGCAACAGGTCGGACGCCTCGGGAGTGAGCCGATCGCTGGGATCGTTGGTTCCCAAGATCGGGGGTAGCTCACGACTATTTGACGGTAGGTAGGTGAGCACATCGGCAATGGTGTTCAGCACTTCGTCTTTTGGCACCACCATGCTCGCAACACCGGAATCTTTCTGATGTACGGATGTGCCACCCAATTCCTCGGTGCCGATGGTTACGCCCGTCATTTCGCGTACCGGAATAGGGCCGCTGACAAATGCATAAGCCTCGTCAGACATGATCACGACATCGGCCAGCCCGATCAACAGAGCGGGTCCGGAAATGGCTGAGCCGATTACGCCAGCGATGACTGGCACCACTCCCGAGCATTTCGCTAGGCGGTGAGCGGATTTGCCCCAGCCATCAAGTGCGGCTACTCCGTGATTGACATCGGCTCCGCTTGATGACAACAGTAAAACGACCGGTATGAGCTCGGCTTCGGCCAGAGCTAAACCAACAGCGATATTTTCACCATCGATGGGAGCTAGTGCACCACTTCGCTCAGGATCAGCTGCATCTTTTTCTTGTTTTTGGATTTGTTCTTGCTGACTCCAGCCAGCCGCGTCAATCAGCACGACTCGCTTGCCAGCCATTTGCGTAGTCGATACCCGCACATAGCTAGGAATGTCTGAGCGCAGGTTCAGGGTCTGTTCTTGCGCAGAATCCATAACCACGCCGCAAGGCTAGAGCGCGCTAATGCCTTTAATCTTTGATGTGTTCTTTCGTACTACTTCGCGAATCAGTTGCCGAGTGGCCGTGGCTGCTGTGGAGAGCATGCCTTTACGGCGATAAGCCACCCCAACCTTGCGGCATGGCATCCCTCGCAACGTCAACACGTTCCAATCCCCGCGTTCCACCCGTTCCGGTATTGAAGTAATCGGCACTATTGCTGGACCGAAACCTTGAAAAGCCAAGGTCGCTGCCATCCTCACCCCGTCCAGTTGAGCCTTGCTTTGTAAGGTCACGCCGTGTTTAGTGGCTGTTGCTTCAACCAGATTGCGAAGTACCGAACCAGGCGAACCCAGCACCAGCTCGTAGTTAGCTAGCTCCTTGAACGTCACTGCGCGATCACCTTGGGCAGCAAGCTCATGACCACTGGGCGCAATCACCACCATCTCCTCATCCCAAAGCGGTCCGCTCACTAGATCGTTGTGATGAAGTGGTGTGTTGGTGATGGCGAGATCTATTGCACTGCTCTTTAGCAGGCTCACAAGCGAGGTAGTAGGGGCATCGGTAACGGTGGCTTCGATGCCCGGATGTTGCTTAGCCAGAGCGTTTAATAGCAGCGGCAACAACCAACGAGTGGGCGTGCCAATGATGCCTATGCGTACTACGCCAGCGACTCGAGAAGTCATCGAAGCGACGTCATCTCTAATGGCTCTTAGCTCGACTGATATTCGGTTAGCTCGCTCCAGCACCACCTGCCCCTCAGGGGTGAGCTGGCTTAGCCCGCGATCCACTAACACGGCATCAAGCTCTTCTTCTAGCCTGGCGATGCGCGAAGAGATGTTGGATTGAACCGTTTCAAGAGCGGTTGCAGCAGCCGAAAACCGCCCATGCGTGGCCACGGCAGCGAGGGCTTCTAGCTGTTTAAAATCCATCGGCTTAATGCTATTGGATGCACGACTACTATCTGTTTTTGAGATTTCAACTATCTGCTAAAACAGGTTGCCAGATAGTGCCAGAATGCCTACTCTTACTCCGTTGAGCTAGCGGCATCCCCTTTGTCCGCTGAACAATTCCCACCGACGACATTTGATCATTGGTGATGTGAGGGTCCCAAGCGTTCCCACGTGTGAGACCAAATTTGAAACCGACCCGATCCCCTTTCGGGTCGGTTTCGACATTTCTAAAGCGCTGCCTTCAGTGCGTTTAGTGCAGACCCTGCCATAAACCATTCCAACTGATTTGAACTGAAGGTGTGGTTGGCCTTGAAGCTCCATATCTGGCCATCAAGTGGAGTTACCTCAACGGTTAGCGGCTCGCCTGGTGCTAAATTGGCCAGGCCTCGCACGGCTATGCGATCGTCCTCACCGATGCGGTCGTAGTCTCGCGGATCGTCAAACGTCAACGCCAACATGCCTTGCTTTTTTAAGTTGGTCTCGTGGATGCGGGCAAACGAGCGCGCCAGTGCCACTAGCCCGTTGCGGTAGCGCGGCTCCATCGCAGCGTGTTCTCGACTGGAGCCTTCGCCCATGTTTTCGTCGCCGATCACCACCCAGCAAACACCCGCTTCGTGGTACGCGTGAGCGATCTCAGGAAACGACTGAATCTCACCTGTTAGCTGGTTTTTGCCGTACCCAGATTCGTAAGCACCATCAGGTCCGTCAAAGGCATTATTAGCACCCAAGTACAAATTGCCGGAAATGTTTTCCAAGTGTCCGCGATAGCGCAACCAAGGGCCAGCCATTGAGATGTGATCGGTTGTGAACTTGCCCTTGGCTTTAACTAGCACGGGTAAGTCTTCATAATCGTTGCCGTCCCATGGTGTGAAGGCTTCCAGTAGCTGTAATCGCTCTGAATCGGCTGGCACGACAACGCTTATGCCGGAACCTTCGGTTGGTGGTGCTACAAATCCGCTGGCACCTGATAGGAATCCTGCCGCGGGCAGCTCAACACCCACAGGCACCTCCAACGACACCTCTTCACCAGCCTCATTGGTAAGAGTGTCAGAGAGTGGATCGAAGTCAAGCGTGCCTGCTAGGGCTAGAGCGATAACCGTTTCGGGCGAGGTCACAAACGCCAAGGTCGCGGGGTCGCCGTCGTTGCGCTTAGGGAAGTTTCGGTTATAAGAAGTGACTATGACGTTGGTTTCACCAGCGGTGTGCCCCGGATCTGCACTGCGATCCCATTGACCAATGCACGGTCCGCAAGCGTTCGCCAAAACGGTTGCGCCGAGAGCTTGCAAATCTTCCAGCAGGCCATCACGTTCGATAGTGGCGCGGATCTTTTCTGAACCCGGCGTTACCAGTAACTGAGTCTTGGCTTTCAATCCTGCCGCAGCCGCCTGGCGAGCGATGCTGGCAACTCGTGTCATGTCCTCATAGCTGGAGTTGGTGCAGCTGCCAATCAAGGCTGCACTGATTTCGAGAGGCCAACCTTGCTTACTTGCTTCAGAACCAAGCTTGCTGATCTCGCGCGCTAGATCTGGTGTGTGCGGACCATTGATATGCGGACGTAGCTCGTTGAGATCAATCTCGACTAAGCGGTCATAAAACGAACCCGGATCGTCCAACACCTCTGGATCGGCAACCAGTTCGGCCGCCACCTGGTTGGCAGCATCGGCAACTTGTTCTCGTTCAGTGGCCTTGAGGTAGCGGGCCATGGCTTCATCGAAACCAAAGATCGAAGTGGTGGCACCTATTTCCGCGCCCATGTTGCAGATGGTGGCCTTGCCTGTGCAGCTAAGCGTTTCAGCACCCGGGCCAAAATATTCCACCACTGCTCCGGTGCCGCCATCGACTGTAAGTATTTCAGCCACCTTCAAGATCACGTCCTTGGGTGCGCTCCAGCCAGATAGCGAGCCAGTAAGCCGAACACCGATCACCTTTGGCCAACGCACGTTCCAGGGCGAACCGGTCATCACATCAACTGCGTCTGCGCCGCCGACTCCAACGGCCAGCATTCCCAGGCCACCGGCATTGGGTGAATGACTGTCGGTACCGATCATCATTCCGCCTGGAAAAGCGTATTGCTCCAGCACAACCTGATGGATAATTCCGCTGCCAGGCTGCCAAAACCCTGCCCCGTACTTTGCACAGACATCGCTAAGGAAGTCGTAGACCTCCTTGTTGTCGTCTGCCGCGCTCAGTAGGTCTCGCTTGCCGTCCAGGCGAGCCGAGATGAGGTGATCGCAATGAGTGGTGGTGGGTACTGCAACCGTCTCTAGCCCGGCGGTCATGAACTGTAGCCACGCCATCTGAGCGGTGGCGTCTTGCATGGCGACACGATCGGGTGATAGGTCCACATAGCTGGCACCACGCTCCAGCTCTTGTGAGCGGTTGTGCAGATGCCGCACCAAGGTTTTTTCGGTGAGCGTTAGTGGTCGACCGAGCTTGTCGCGTCCCCACTGCGAAGCTTCTGTCAGGCCGTTGTAGACGTCTTGAATAAGAGTGATCGGAGTGCTGGCTTGGACGGTCATATTTCCAAACTACCGCTAGCACTGCTGCTTTGAGGCGAGCTGCTGCAGAGCAGTGCTTTTTGCCGATTTAGCGCTGTTGCATAGCTGAGTTATTGCTGAGTTATAGCTGAGTTATAGCCGCACCTCGTAATAAACGTTGGCAGGATCTTCAAAGTCGTGTTCAACAAATCGGGTAAAGCCTGTTTCGCGTGTTAGCTGGCGCGCCTTTTTCGGGTGCAGCCCGAGTGTGCCAAGAGCCATGCCGTCTGGTTCGCTCATCGCAGATTGCAGGCACGATGACACGGAGAATCCGTAGAACATTGCCAGCAGTGGGTTGCGACTGTCGATCTCAAAGTCGCCTTGCGACCGGATGTCTTTGATCAACAGCGTTCCGTCTTCCTTTAGTGCTTTGTGGATCGTCCTCAACGCTTCATCGGGGTGAGGCATATCGTGCAAGCAGTCGAAGGTAAGGGCTAGATCGAAATCGGTTTCGCTGACATCGGCTGCTCCGGCCACAACGAATTCAACATTCGACAAATCCTGCTCTTTCGCACGTTGTCGAGCCTGATCTATGGCGGTCGGTGACGGGTCATAACCGACAACTTGGGTTTTGGGCCAAGCTTCGGCGACCAAACACGATGTCACGCCTGCGCCACATCCCACGTCAAGCACTTTGCCGCCCGCTTCCAGTTTGGCTTTCACTCCATCCAAGGAGTCGATGATGGTCGAGGTGAGCGCTTGACGACTAAACGGCCCAGTCGTGCGAGCAAGCCCTGTAGCCGCGCGCGGGCCTTGCTGCTCGTAGGTCATACCGATGCCACTTTTGAATGAACCCAAGATCAGGTCAAGCGCTTCAGTTTCAAGGCCGCCGCGGAATGCACCCATAGCGAAATGCACTGAGTCTTTTTCGTCTACCAGCAGTGCCTTGGCTTCTGGTGTTACGGAAAAACCGTCGTCTTCGTATGTGAGCATTCCGGCTGCGGCCATGCCGTACAGCCATTCGCGAGTGAGGCGTTCATTTAGTCCGGTGGCTTGCGCCAAATCATCACTTGAAACTGCGCCTGTAGCGCTTGCGTCTGAGGTGTGCAGGCTTGCAGCTTGTTCTGATAACTCAGACAGCTTGGAGAACAGGCCTAGTCGATCACCGATGTGCAGCATCAGTGACACCATCTCGCCTTGCTTGTATGACCAAACCTTGAAGGCGAGTTGCTTCAGTAAGTCTGGATCGACTGTTGCTCTGACCATGGCTATTTCCCCTTTTCCCCTTTAAATAAAGTGTGATTACACACCGCTGTTACGCACATAGGCACTACACATAGGGCCACTGGCTTGCGGAATCGCCTGTCGACCCGGTGCTGTTATCACCAGTGCCGCTTCCGTTAGAACCGTCTCCTTTGACGCTTCTGGTGTTTCGTTCGGTCAGTGCCCAGCGGCGGCGCCAGGCTGGCGCGTCCGGTCCGTTTGTGGAAGGCGTGGCATCTGAGTGTGAGCGTTTGCGTGCTTCAAACCAGTTACCCGATGTGGTTTCGTCGGCCAGGCTTTCGACGGCTTGCTGCATCTTGCGGGTGAAGCGGCGGTTGTTGTCTTCGCCTGCGAAGGAGATCGGACGCCCAAAGTTGATCACCGAACGGGATCTGCGTGGCCATATTCGACCCTTACGCAAGATGTCAAAAGTGCCACGAATATGCACAGGTACCACCGGAACGCCCGCTTGACGAGCAAGATATGCCGCTCCTGGACGAAACTCCTGCCCCCAGCCATCAGCTGAGCGCCCACCTTCTGGGTAGATCACCATGCTCCATCCGCTACGCATCAAGTTGACAGCCATGTCAATGGTTCGGCGATTCACCGAGGCTCGATCAATGGGAATAGCACCAACCAGCAACGCTGACAACGTAGACGTGACTTGATTACCGAAGAAATAGTCCGCCGCCGCACCAACAATCAGTCGATTGCACCACGGCTCAGGGATTGAGGTGATCATCACTGCAGTGTCAGCGTGGCTTTGGTGATTGGAGGCAAACAAAGCTGCCCCTTTGAGATCTCCTAGGCGATCAAGACCTTTGATGGTCGGCTTGGCGTAGTAGCTCACGACGGTCTTACCGATCGTGTCGCGAAACATGCGACGCACTACGCGAGCTGGAAATTTCCTAGCCCAAGCCGTGTCATATCCAGCACCAACGTTGGGCGGTAGAGGCGTCTGACCTTTAGGAGTTGGCGCTGCGCGCAGCGGAAACTCAGAGCGGCGCGCCATCTTCACCAGCGACATTTTCTTACGTGCGGCTTTGCCAGCACCAGAACCAGAAGTAGTCACAGCAGCCACAACGTTGTGTTAAGAAACGTCGGCCATGAGCATCGGCGGATTGTGAATGTGCGTGATGCTTGGGCTGCGTCCCACTACGTCGCTTGCTATCTCTAACGCGTCTTGCAGAGTTGTTGCCGAACGGAAACCCATACGCCTCACAGCCTTATTGTTGCCGCCAACGATGATTACCGCACCCAAATGCTCTAGCGCGTGCGCACACCAGTACCACATATAGACCGGATGCACCCCGTGGTAGGCGTAAGAGGTGCGATAAAGATGGATGTACCACTCATCTTCGGCGTAACGCTTTTCATAGCGTTGCTCGATTTCCTCAGGATCGGTGGTGTCCGCCAGTACCTCTTCGAAGAAGTCGATGTAGCTGGGGTGATGCACAGGATGGAACTCCCACGGTGTTGGGTGCGCCATGATTACCACCCCTCCTTGCCGCACTAACGGCTTGCCTCGGTAGAGGTTGAAGAAGTAGCCCAGTCCTAGGCATGCGACGAGGATCGGATTCATGATGGAGTTGACGTTGTACGGACCCAAGAAGGGCAGACCCATCGTGAGAATGTCTGCCTGACCTTCGACCGGCACCAAAAACTGGCGAAAGACGTGCTCAAGGGTGACCTTGTGTACCGCTTCAACTTCGCCGGCTTGAATAGAGGTGAGTCCGTAGGGCGAACGAATGCCATGAAAGACGCGCCGCGCAGTGCGGGTAGGTATGAGGTCTAGAACGGTCTTGGTGCCCATCATCATCAGGCGATCTTTGGGCGACATCTCCCATTCACGGCGCTGCAAAAAGTCATACGGCGGTGGGAATGTGTCGTTGTTGAGTGTGGTTTCGATTTGAAACACCTTCACACCGGCATCGGCCAGCAGACGCCCTTGGCGCCAGTTGCGATGATGCAACTCGCTGTTGGCAGGATCCATAAACGACTTGGAGTTGCGCAACGTGTGAACATTGTGATGGTGTCGTAAGCCGCGGTAACCGGACAAACCGGTAGCGACGCTTTTATGGCCGCCGTCTAACGGCACCAGGTTTATGTTGACGTACACCAGTAGGTCGGATTCAACCGCGCGTGTGCTGATGATGGCTTCCTCGCCCGATTCGGTGGTGCCGAGATGAGTGAGGCCATCCGGATCTTCGGCATCAAAGTTGTAGAGGCAGCCTTGCGGAGCGAATGCCTCATAGACACGATCGCCAACTGCGTGACGTAGCTCTTCTTCGGTCATGCGCCGGTGCAAGGCCAATGCTGCAATTAGGTGCACATCGTCAACACCACCAGCGGCGGCTAAATCAAGCACCTGTTCGATAATGCGTGAACGAATGTCTGGAGCGGCCATGGGCGGCAGCGGTAGAGACACATCATCAAAAGCGATTGTTAGTTTCATGCCAGCAAAGAGCAGCTCTGAAAGCGGTTTTGAGTCACCTAGCGGTTCGGTTAAGGCCTTTGCAATAGCGGTCTCGACGTCTTTTATTGGCTTTAGCGGTTCGTTGGGATAAACGACGCGACTGCCAACGGGCAGTTTTTCAAGACGAAAACCTTCGCCGTAGTGCCAAAGAATCGGCGGGGTATTGCGCTCGACTTCTAGCACTAGGCCTCGCCTGGCAGTGTCTTTACGTGAACTCATTGGACTTGGGTTGCATTTTCGCGAGCTGGTTTTGCTCGGCTAGAACGTGCTAGTTGGCGAGCGTTAGTACGACCTTGCTGAGCAACGTTACGTCGTTGCGGCGCAAACGGTAGGAAGCTCTTCGGCGCACCTGGAGTACGTCCCCATTCCTCGACCAGCCAGCCGCGCTTGTCTGCAATCGTTACTAGCCGTGTTTCAGGGTTAACCGCAACGGGATAACCAACTGCTTCGAGCATCGGCAGATCAGATGCTGCATCGGCATAAGCAACACCTTGCGCAAGGTCCATGCCTTGCTCGGCAGCCCAGCTTGTCATCAGTTGCGCGCGCACTTCGCCAGTGGGTGGCACATCAATCATTTCTCCGGTATAACGGCCGTCAACGTTGCTGATTCTGGCAGCAATGATCTCATCAAACAGCGGCGCTAACGGACGTACCGCTAAGTCAAGAGCGCCAGTAATCAGCACCGTTTTGTGCCCGGCGGCCTTATGAGAACGCACTCGCCTCAAGCCGGCAGGGAACGCCTTGGTCAGTATCAAATGGCTCAGCATCTCGTTGGCTGCTGCGTCCAGCTTTTCGACCGAAGCGCCCTTATAACGGCGATAAAAGAAGCGCAAGAAATCGGTGCGGTCGCGCCGGTCGCGTCGCCAAAGCCCGGGCGCTTGGGACATTGTGCGCAGCGCGAAACGAAAACGTGCTCCGGCATCTAGATCGCGGGTCGCTAACCAGGAGTAGCTCTCTACGACGTTGCTCGCAATGAGTGTGTTTTCAAGATCAAACGCTGCGAACTGACGTTGCGGATCTAACACGGCGGCTTGCAGGCGAGTGGTTCTGTTTGGACCGCTGCGCACCTCGGGTGTGGTCTTAACTCGGGATTGCACTACAACGGTTGGCAGGTGCACATCGGCGATGTAGTGCGACCAATCGATGACACGTGGATCGAACGCAAAAGTGTTCCGGTCGGCGGTATCGAGAGAATCCCACAAATCAAGCGTTGTGTCGATGCTGTATAGCGCTTCACATTTGCCGTAGGCGCCGTAAAGCTGAACATAGCCCTGTAGCTGTTCCAGGCTTTGACGACGTTGCGCTAGGCGCAGGGTGAAGTCGCTACGCCCTCGCAGCGGCAAGTAGTTCACGAAACGATTTGCGACGTTTAGCAGGCGCATGACCTTTTCTAGTTTTTCTTCTAGATCCGAAGAACCGGCGTACTGCCAGGAGGTAGCTGCGGTGGGATGACCTTTGGCGTCGTAGACAGGATGCTGCTCAAACCAGCGCATTGTGGTATCGAGCAGCACCTTAAAGCGAAGCGGATTTACAGCACCAGAAGCGATCTGAAAGATTTCCAGAGGCGCACGTGGGCCTTGTGCCGCGACAGCAATGATGTTTGCGGCCACCATGTCCACCGGAATCACATCAATCACACCTTCGGGATAACCCGGAAAGGTGTCAAGCTCACCCTTGGCAAACGAAACAATCAACGGCTCGGCCATACGAAAACCGCGAATCCAGCCTGGCTTTGGTTCCGCCAGGGCCGATTCAATGATTGATGGCCGAACGATGGTTACTGGAATGTTTTGACGCAGCTCCACCAAGGCTTGCTCGCCCAATGCCTTCGAGTATGTATAGACATCCGGCCAACCCAGTGATGCTGCTCGACTGCGGCCTGCGTCGACCATTTGTTGGTCAACCCATTCAAGGCGAAGCTGCTCGGTCTTAGCAGCCAGCATCGGCAAGCCAGCCGGACCGAGTTCGTCACGTGCGCTGTTGCGCAGTTTGGTTAAACGGTGCGGCTCTCGACTACGTGCGTCGATGTCGGAACGGGTGCGGTGAGCGGCAGCTACTTCGGCACGCCAGTCGATCTCTAGTGAAAACGGCGAGTCGGCTAGCAATGTCTCAGCGGCCTCACCACGGCGGTTGCCCGCTACGTAACACGTTGACACCGCAACCAAGTGAGGTGTAGTGCCGGCGTCTTGGCAAGCGGTAAGGATGCGGTTAGGCCCCAGCAGGTTGATGTCGATAGAGGTGTCGAGCGGGCTGTCGAAGCTAACCGTGGCAGCAGCGTGAATGATGATGTCGCAGGCGCAAAAGGTTGACTTATCGTCGGGCGCCAGTCCTAGGTTTTTGACGCTGACATCGCCAGAGATCACGGTTATTCGCTGCTCACAAATGGTGTCAAACTCGGTTCCCCAGCTTTCGCGTAACCGCTCAAAAGCGTCGTTGCGCAATATCTCGCGTTGAACCCGCTGTAAGGCGTCACTGCGTCGACCTGGGCGCACTAGTAGAACAAGCTCGCAGTCGGCCACGCAGCGCAACAGCCGCTCAACTAGTGCGGTGCCTAAGAAACCGGTTGCGCCGGTAATGGCGATGCGTTTATGTGCGAGCGCGTCGGCTATCACGGGGCTTGTGTCTAGCCGTCGCGGACGTCTGTGCGACAGCTAGCGGTGATGTTGCAGTGTGTTATCTGGGCAAACAGCTTCGTACACGGCGTTACCGCACGCCAACCACATGACAAGCCGAAGCGTTCGTAGTCGCTGCTGCGTGGAGCGAAAGTAGCCAGATCACCGCAAGCAGTAGCCGACAAGTCGGCGCAACTGAGCCAGAGGCGATCTAAATATGAGTCCGTGCCGGGCACAGGGTCGTTAGGTGAGCGCCCTTCCAAGGCCGGTGGTGAACCATCGTTGCCTAGTAGAGCGACGCAATCTCCGGCGGTGCGACCTCCGCATGAATATCCGTAGTAGGCGTAGAGCGAGCCACCGGGCGCGGTTAGCACCAGCTGGGCGCAGGCCAGGCTGCTGCTGTTTGCACAGCGCGTCCACCATCGGTCGAGCGTTGCGTTGCTACCCGGGGCAGCGGTTGCGGGAGAAACCAGAGCGTTCGTGTCTGAGACCGCTCCTAGCAAAGTATCGCAGTCCAGGTTTTCGCGACCTCCGCAGCTGAAAGCGAAAGCTTCGTAGTCGCTATTTGCGCGAGATTCATAAAGCAGGCGATCACACGCCAGTGGTTCACCATCTCCGCAAAGCAGCCAAAGATCATCAAGAGCGGGGTCGTTGCCCGGGGGAGGGTCGTCAGGATCGAAGCGTTGCGGCGCATCAACCAATGAGGCTGGCAAGGAAGCGTCACGATCAGCCTCCGGCGACACGGCGTTATTGGTGGTGTTATTGGTGGTGTTATTGGTGGTGTTATTGGTGGTGTTATCCCCGCCGCCTGAGCCACCTGCAGCGGCTAGCTCTCGCAGTTCGCAAATGTCGCGAGCTATGCGGAACACTTCTGTGGTAATCACCTGCACTACTTCACGACCAGGATCAGCACTTGCCAGCTCGGTCGACAGCTGTTCAACAGTGATCTGCAACGAAGCTGCTACCTGATCAGCCATGCAGTTTCCTAGAAGGGTTATAGCCGTTGCGCTAGAACCAGCACTAGTGCTGCTAGCCCCGTTGGTGCCTGTGCTGCTTAGAGCATCGTTTGTTTGCGACGAACACGCCACAACTAGCAGCACTACTACCCCTAGTAGAGCGCCCAGTCTCACAAACCCAGTCTCACAAACCCGGTCCGGCCGAGACCAATCCGTAGGTGATTAAGCAAGCTTCGAGGAAATGTTCTTAGTGGTGCGCAAAGCGGTGCCATCCGCACCGTCCGTGCGAAATCGCCGCTCAGGCTTCGCTTGCGCTTCAGCAACTAGGCCGTGTAGTAGCTCCCCAAAGCTGACACCTTGCTCGGTCCAGAAGTACCAACTGAGCGAACCCGGGATCGTATTGACCTCGTTTATGTACAGCCCGCTGGGTTCCTCATTGCCATCCCACAAGAAATCCAGCCGTAGTACCGAACGAGCCATTATCAGCCCGGCTGCTTGGGTAGCAATGTTGAACACGGCGCGCTCAATGGCTTTAGGCAGGTTCGCTGGCAGCTCACGAGGTGCGCTGGCCATGCCCTGTTCCCCGCGCAGGTATTTGTCGGCATAGCTATAGATGGTGCCGCTGGGCTGATCGTTCTCGGCGGTTCGCAACGGCTTTTCGATTGCACTTAGTCGCAAGGTGGGCCAAGCCAGCAACGAAACGTTCAGGTCAATGGAGTTGGTCAGGTATTGCTGAACTACCGCACCTTCGGCTAGCGCCACAGCCGAGGCCGCCAAAGCTTTGGCTGTTTGCAAGTCTTCAACTATCTCAATGCCGATTGATGAGCCGCCAAAGCGTGGCTTCACGATGAGCGGTCCTTGCGCTAAGGGCGCCGTTTCGTCGCTTATCTCTAAATCATCGTCGACAACCCACAGAGGCAAGGTGGGCAGACCTGCAGCTGCAATGACAGAGGTGAAAGCGAACTTGTCCATACCGAGCGCCGCTCCCGCGTGGCTAGGACCGGAATAGAGCAAACCGGCCATGTCAAACGCAGCCTGCAAAGTGCCGTCCTCGCCCGGTGCGCCATGGCAGCAGTTCAATACGACCGACAGCTCAAGCGGTGACCGTCGAATGCGGCGACCCGTATAAAAAAACCCGCCCGTGTCGCCAGTCAGTAGTTCAATCGGCTTAGCGTCATTTGGTAGTCCTTCGGCAAACTCGCTTGCCTCTGCGGTCGCAGGGACTTCAAACCAGTCGCCGTTGCGAGCCCAGTACAACGCAACCGGGTCTTTGCTGAGATCAGCCAGACAGTGCGAAGCCTGTAAGCCAGTGAGAACCGAGATGTCATGTTCAGGTGAAGGTCCGCCAAAGCAGACTGCTACACGACTCATAGGGTCAAGAGTAAGGCTCTCAGCAACCCAGCCAGTGGAGGGTGGATAGGTTGCTAGTTGGCCAGCTAGCTGACGTAATCAGGCAGCAGTTTTCGAGCGGCTTCGGTAATGCGTTCGGCAATGCCGTTAGCTGTAAATGGAATCACAAAAAGACGGAAGGATCCGCCCCCGCCCAAACTGCTGTCTGAATTTGACGGTTGTGCCAGTATGCGGCACGTGCGTTTGCCGATGTTCAAAGTCACAGTAGCAACGGTTGCGCTTGTAATCGCTGGAGTTCTGGTTGGCTGCGCTAGCGGCGCTACTTCCACTACTTCTGCTACTTCTTCCGCTACTTCTTCCACCATGGCGGCGACGGCGACAACGCAAGCAACACAAACAACGCAAACTTCAAGTACAACCACACAAGAACCGCGCACGATCTTGCGGGAGCAATGCCATACCGGATTACCAACACTGCAAATAACTCGAGCATCCAATAACCAAGAGGTAGCGCTGGCTTCGTTTATCTCTCGGCCTGTGGCCGCCATCGCGTTTCACAACAAACTCAACCGAGCCAGCGAACCTGGAACCAATGAACTCAGCGGCTTTGTCGGAACACGTAATGGCCTCGTTTATTCGTTCAGTGCGCCGATATATGAGCTAGGAGCACCCGCTAGAAGTGCAGTGTTGTCACCAACACCGACCCTTGACCTCAGCTTTGATACAGGCGCCGGTTTTGAGCTGGGGCTATATGGGATGGCATTGAGCCCAAACGAAGATTGGCTATACCTGCATCGCACAACGACCGACTGGCACAGCCTTGTAACAGCTCATGCAGTGTCCGGCAACACTCTTGGCCCAGCGATAGAACTGCTGCGCATACAGCAACCCTTCCCAAACCACAATGGCGGCGACATCGTGTTCGGCCCAAAGGGCTATCTGCATGTGTCGTTTGGGGATGGTGGTTCCCAACAAGACCCATCTGGTAACGGACAAAACCTAGGCACACCGTTTGGCGCGATTCTGCGGCTAGCGGTTGACCCAACCGCGCCGCCGTCACGTCGAGCCGTAGCCGCGCCCGACAACCCTTACATAGGCATCGATGGCGTGGATGATCGCATCTGGGTGAGCGGAGTACGCAACCCGTTTCGTATGACTTATGACGCTGTCAATCAGCAGTTGTGGGTAGCCGACGTTGGCGAGAGATGCATGGAAGAAATAACGGTGCTGGAGCTTGGAGAGGCCAACAACGAGGGCGGTGCTGATTTGGGTTGGAGCGTGTTTGAGGGCAGCCGTCGCTTTGGTGGCGAGGCGCTACGTCCGCACCGAGCGCCGGATTTTGAATACCGCCAGAAGACCGGCACGTTGTGTGCGGTAATCGGTGGCCAGATTTATCGCGGCTCCGCGCTAACGGGACTAGTGGGACATTTTGTTTGGACCGACCTTTGCGCCAGACGGATCTATGCGACCGTGGTTGATGATTTCCAACCTTCGCAAAGGGCACCGCTGGCAATTGATCTAGGCGTACAGGTGGGCGCGGCTTGGGGTCTGGTCGCAGCGCCAACAGGGGAGGTCTTTGTGATTGATAACGACTTCGGCATTTGGCGGCTTATCCCCGCTTAGGGGTAGTGATCGGGCAGGTCGTTTTCGTAAAGCACTCCGTCTCCGGGTTTGAGGTTTTCACGCACCCATTTCACAGCGGCGGCGCGATCGCTCATCTGACGCACCACGGCCGTGCCGTTATGAGCGCCGTCTATGAGGGCAGCTCGATTGGTTTGACCCACGATCAAAAAATCGTCGGCCACTCCGGAGGTAGAGGCACGCGCAAACTCAGCATTCTCTTTGAACTGTTCCGAGCCCAGTTCAACCATCCCGGGCGTTACAACGACGCGGCGATTTACATCTGCATCGGCCAGCATCTGTAAGGCAGCTGCGGCTCCAACCGGGTTGCTGTTATAGGTGTCGTCGACCACGGTTACGCCCGAATCGCTGACAGACAGCTGTCGACGGTGCTGAGGAACCGGGATCGTTGGTAATCGAGCGACGATGTCTTCATCGCTTACGCCAAGCGCGAATGCAGCAGCGATGGCGCAGGCAACGTTGATCGGCAGTGCCTCCGGGCTGAGCTGAGCGTGCAGTCTTCGGCCAAACAGCGAGATGTACTCAGGGCACACATACACGTCAACAACCCCGACTTCAGCAGGACTGGCTTCAGCAAGCTTGGCTTCTGCCGAAACAGCCGAGCACCTAATCACCGAAATCCCAGAAGCCTCCAAGCGAGCGGCTTCAGCTTCCAACAAGTCCAAATCCACATTGATAATGGCAGTAGTAGCGGTGGCAAATATTTCAGTTTTGGCAGCCACAACCGTGTTGAGATTGCCGAAGCGTTCAAGATGAACCGGCCCAACCGCAGTTAGCACAGAGATCGATGGCTGTACCCAACTAACCATCGCTGCTATCTCGCCACGGCTATAAGTACCCATCTCGGCGATGAACACCTCCGTACCACGTTCAAGATGCTCGTTGACCGTGCGACATAGCCCAGCGGTGTTGTTAAAACTGGCCGGCGACGCAACCACAGAGCGTGTACCCGATACCAGATGTCGCAGATAGCCCTTCATCGTGGTCTTGCCATAGGAGCCGGTTACTGCCACTCGGACAGGATCAATTCGGTCAAGCTTGGCGTGAGCCTTGTGAACCCAACGGTTGGTCAAAAACCGTTCGATCGGCTTGGTGATCAACAAAGCAAGATCCACAAACCCTGGCAATAGCAACGCCACCGCAGACAAGACCACAGCAGACACCACACCCGCACCCGTATCAAATGCAGCGGCGATGATCAACGCAGCAGCCACGAGTGCGACAGTTGCAAAACTGATTGTGAATAGTCGGCGAGTCCAGGCCAGCTTGCTAGTAACACCTCGATGTGACAGGCCACGTGGGCCAATCAGCACCACCGCAATGACAACAAAAGCCAGCCAGCTAATGAAAGCCGCACCAATCGTTGCTGCAATGGCCAAGAGCAACAACAGACGATTGATGTTGTGCAGCCGCCACCAACGCCAGGCAAAGCGTGTTACCGATACTGCTAGGTAGTGCTCGCGCTGACCAACGCGTAGCCAGCGAAAGACGGCAACGGCAGCACCGCACGCCAACAACGCATACACAACTGGATGCAGGCCACTCATGGTTGATTGTTTTGAGATGTGATCGGATCGATAGAGCAATCGATTATGCGTATTTGCTTAGCGATGATCTCCGCTAAACGCCCAGGTGCCTCGGTCGGCACAAAGTGCCCAACGCTGGGCAAGATCGTGAGACTGGCGTTCTCCAACATGGTCTCAGCTCGCACCGCTATGCCTGGCACCACTTCACTGTCGTTGGCTCCCCAAACCAGTTCAACAGGCGTCTTCACACTTTGAAGCTGCTTTTCATACGTCTCATTGACCGTAGCCACAAGCACAGGACGCATCACTGCGCGAGCAGCCTGATAGTCAGCGCTGCCAGACCGGTTTCGCAAGCTCTCCATTGTCTTGTCGCCGATCAACCCCACCCGATTTGCGTAACGCATTAGTCGATACTTCAGCGAGGGCTTCTTTCGCGCTTTCACGGGCTTTAACAAGGGCACACCGGTAAGCACCATCGCTGCCACCGTTCTGGGACGCTGATAAGCCAGCTCCAACGCCACGCGCCCCCCAAAACTGTGTCCCACCAAAATCAACGGCAGCTCGTAATCGGTTAAAGCAGGTAGTAACAGGCGCGCATATAGCTCTGCGCCACCCGCGCTAGGCGGTGGTGGGGAAGCCCCGAAACCAGGCAGATCTAATGCTAGAGAAGCGGGGCCGGCCGCTAGCACCTCTTCGTGCCTAACAACGTCAAAGTCTCGATGCGTTCGACCCCAACCATGCAGGTACAAAATGCGCGGTGAACCCTTGCCTTTAAGCGATCCAAAAAGAGTGCCGTTTGCGAAGCTGCGCAGCGCCAAAGAATCCAATGATCCTCCGATCACCCTGCTCTAGTTTGGCAACAAAGAGCACCCAAAGGGGGGAGGGTTTTGAGTTACAACGCGACTAGGTAGCAGCCCGGTTCAATGCAGACAACAGCGCCATGAAACTGGCGGTCACAATGTTCGGGTTGGTGCCCACCCCCCAGAACACCTGCCGGTCTGGTGTTTCGATTTCGACATAGGCAACAGCCGTGGCGTCGGCACCGGTACCAACGGCGTGCTCGGTGTAATCCACCAGTACCGCATCAACACCTACCCCTTCAACCAAGGCATTCTTAAACGCGGCCAAAGGACCATTACCGCTGCCCTTGATCTCCTGCTCGACTACCTCAGTCCCTTCGGCGACGCGAATAGTGGCAGACACCTCAGATTCATCCGAAGACATCGAATCGAAATGGCTGCTGTGTCCAACATAGAGATATGGCCGCTGCAAGTGCAGATACGTCTCGTTGAACTTCTTCTGAATGGCTTCGGGCAATATTTCACCGCCCTCGTCGGTGATCTGTTGAATCACACCGCTGAACTCAACTTGCAAGCGACGCGGCAGATCAAAACCGAAGGTGTTCTTCATCACGTATGCAACACCACCCTTGCCGGACTGACTGTTGACACGAATCACGTCTTGGTAAGTACGTCCGACATGAGCCGGATCGATCGGCAAATAGGGCACCCCCCAAAGCTCGTAGTCATCGTTTAGCGCCTCGAAACCCTTCTTGATGGCGTCTTGATGACTGCCCGAAAAAGCGGTGTAAACAAGATCGCCGCCGTAGGGGTGACGCGGATGCACAGGAAGCTGATTGCAATACTCAGCAACTCGTCGCAATCCATCTATGTGGCCAATCTCAAGCTCAGGGTCAACGCCTTGAGAGAACAGGTTCATCGCCAAAGTGATGATGTCAACGTTGCCGGTGCGTTCACCGTTGCCAAACAAGGTGCCTTCAACGCGATCGGCTCCAGCCATAACACCAAATTCGGCCGCCGCAACAGCACAACCGCGGTCGTTATGCGGATGCAGAGAGAGCACCACAGCCTCGCGGTTAGAGAGGTTGCGGTGAAAATACTCAATGAGGTCGCCATAGATGTTTGGAGTGGACATCTCAACGGTTGCTGGCAAGTTCAAGATGATCGGATCGGTCTGCGTGGCACCCCACTCTTCGCCCACGCGTTCGCATATTTCCAGCGCAAAGTCGATCTCGGTGCCGGTAAAGGATTCCGGCGAATACTCAAAGCGAATGTTTTTGGCCGTTGAGGTTTCGCGTAGCTGGTTGCACTGAGTCGTGCCTGCGAGGGCGATGTCAACAATGCCCTGCTGATCAAGGCGATACACCACTTTGCGCTGCAGCGCCGAGGTTGGGTTATAGAGATGCACGATGGCGTTGTCGGCACCCGCGATCGACTCATATGTGCGTTCGATTAGCTCTGGCCGACTTTGCGTAAGTACTTGAAGCCACACATCGTCTGGCACTAGATCTTCTTCGATGAGCAAGCGACAGAAGTCGAAGTCGGGTGCGGAAGCTGATGGAAACCCGATCTCAATCTCCTTGAAGCCCATCTCGACAAGAGCCTCAAACATTTGACGCTTGCGACCGATGTCCATCGGATCTATGAGAGCTTGATTGCCGTCACGTAGATCTACCGAACACCAAAGCGGTGCTTCGGTGATCGATTTGTTGATCCATGTTCGGTTCTTTAGGTCGGGACTGAACGGATAGGCCTCGTATTTACCGAAAGGCATCGAGCTGGGTTGTTGTTTGCTAATCGCTTTTACTTTTGACATTGCCCTTATCTCTCCTGGTGTTATCGGTGGTGTTATAGCTGGTGTTATAGCTGGTGTTATCGGTGGTGTTATAGCTGGTGTTATCGGTGGTGTTATCGGTGGTGTTATCGGTGGTGTTACGAACTGTGCCTGGGCAACAAAAAACCCCCCGACCCGAAAGGGTGCAGGAGGTCAGGCGAGGACTGGCTGGTCCTCGCCTAGGTCAGAAGTAGCAGGCCTAGTTCGAAATTCGCTCCGCGGATGACTTTTGTCACAAGCGTGATGCTAGCAGGCTGTCTAGGGCTGTGCAACCGTGCTTAAATGCTGGTGCAGGCTGGCGCCTGGCCGCAGCTGCCACTGGCCACTTGGATCTAGCTCCCAGCGCGCAATGTCATCGCGGAGATACTGTGCGCTTAGAGCCGCTAGTTGTGCTTGACAATCGTCGTCAGTTACCGCCACCAGCGCCTCCACTCGTTGGAGCAGGTTGCGCGGCATCGGATCCGGTGACCCGATCCAGTACCGACTTTCACCAAACCGGTAGATCCGACTGTGCTCTAAGAAGCGACCGATCACGCTGCGAACACGAATATTCTCACTCACCCCATCAAGCCCAGGCACGAGACAACAGATGCCTCGCACGACCAAATCAATCTTGCAGCCCGCATTCGAAGCGGCATAAAGCGATTCAATGATCTCGGTGTCAACTAGTGCATTCACCTTCATAAAGATGTAGCCGTCTTCGCCACGGCTGGTTTGTTCTGCGATCAGATCAACCAAACCAGAGCTCAATGTTTCAGGTGCCACCAGCATCTTGTTGTAATCAACGTTGCGGCTGTAACCGGTGAGTTTGTTAAACAGCTGTGACACGTCATCGGCTAAGGCTTCATCCGCGCTGAGCAACCCGAGGTCTTCGTAGTAACGAGCCGTGTCAGCGTTGTAGTTGCCGGTACCGATATGGGTGTAGCGCTGAATCTGGTTGCTCTTGCGACCTTCGCGGCGCACTACCAGAGCGAGCTTGCAGTGAGTTTTTAAGCCGGCCAGTCCGTAAGACACATGCACACCTGCGCGTTCAAGCTGGCGTGCCCATTCAATGTTGGCGTGCTCATCGAAACGTGCCTTGAGCTCCACTACCACCACCACTTGTTTGCCTAGCTCGGCCGCTTCAACTAACCAGTCCACAAGCTGCGTGCGTTCAGATGTGCGGTACATCGTCATTTTGATGGCCAGCACGTCCGGGTCGTGAGCCGCGGTGTGAATAAAAGAAGCCACACTGTCGGTAAAGGATTCATACGGCAAATGCAGTAGTACGTCGCGCTTTTTGATGGCAGAGAAAAGTCCGACCGAGGCTGCTTTGTCAGGTTCAAGAGCGGTGTTGATGCGTGGCACGTGCCGGTCGAATTTCAGGTCAGGTCGATCAACTTTGTATAGCTCTGCTAGGTCGCTTAGTGCCAGCAGTTCAGGCGCTGTCATCACCGCATCATGTGAAAGGCTCAGCTCGCGAGTAAGCATCTCTAGTGAATCTTCATCGATCGAGTTGGCGACTTCTAAGCGCACCGGCAGACCAAAGCGCCGTTGGTTTAGCTCATGTTCAAGCAGCTTCATTAGGTTGTCTGTGTCGGTATCTGTGTCGTCTACTTCTACATCAGCGTCGCGTGTTACTCGAAACATGGAGTGGCTAACCATTTCAACACCAGGGAAAATCTTCGGGAGATAGGCCGCGATGATCTTTTCCAAAGCCACGAAGGTGTCGCCTTGTAATCGCATAAAGCGCGGCAATATCGGGGGCACTTTGACCCTGGCGAAAGAGGGCTCCGGTTTGCCTGGAGTGTGGACGTCTTGCTTGAGCGACACCACCAGGTTTAGCGACAGATCTGAGATATAGGGAAAAGGGTGTGCCATGTCAATAGCCAGCGGTGTGAGCACCGGATAGATCTGCTCAACGAACTGTTGCGCAACCCATGCCCTAGAGGGGGCATCCAGGTCGGCGACTTCAACAAGATTTATACCCTCTGCAGCCAGTGCCGGACGCAAATCCTCGTTGAATAGATCCGTCGCAAACTGCAACTGTTCGCCAGCAACATTTCTGATTTGTTTCAACAGATCAATAGGCGTGTAGCCCGCAATGGAGCGGCGAGCAACACCTGCGCGTGCTGTTTCTTGTACGCCGGAGACTCTTAGCTGAAAAAACTCGTCTTGATTTGATGCATGAATGGCCAAAAATCGCACACGCTCAAGCAAGGGGATAGAGGTGTTAGCGCTTTGTTGCAGGACTCGCCAGTTGAAGTCCAGCCAGGACAGTTCACGGTCTAAGAACGCTTGCGATCTATTGACTGGCAGATTCCATTCATCTGCATGCATATAGCCAAGGTTAGGAGCAGACTTGCTCGTGGTCTAGACGTTCAGTTATACGGGCTCAAAATCAAACTTGTTGGTTATCTCAACGGTGTGACCGATATGTTCAGAGTTCATAAGCGATTCCAGCATTTCGGGATCGCTGTTGCGTGCCCATTGGCGTGCAACTGAGCCGTTCAGAGCGTCAGCACCCGTGCCGGTTCGCATCGCCGCTAACGCCATCTTCGGTCCTTGCGCGTCATGCATCACCGTGTAGGCCTCAAGCGTTGCCTTGCCGGTGTAGTTGCTGTCTAGCTTCACCGAAGGGAACTGGTCTATCTCTGGTTGACAGTTTTCGTAAGCGAACGTTCCTTGACTGGCCTGACTGGGTGGCTGTGTGGAGTAGACGCCGAAGGCGTGCTTGGTGAGATAGCCGCCGTTGGCCGAGCAAAACCCGATAGCGCCTGGCTTGTCTCGCAGCACACCCGCCATTGTTGCGATGGAATGTGTTACGTAGTTGTTGAGCGGACCGCCGGCAAAGGTGAGCCCGCCTGTCTCGGTAAGAGAGCGGTCTAAGCCAAAGCCCAGCTCGGTTGCAGATATCTGCACCGCCGAAGGAAAGCAGCTGTAGAGGTCAACGCGGTCAATGTCGTCAGGCCCAATGCCGGCCAGGTTCATTGCGCGCGCGCCGGCTACCCCGATAGCAGGCGAAGAGTGCAGATTGGCACGATTAGATACGAATTCGGTGTCATTTCCGTCGGTGCCCGAGTGTGGAAACACCCAACGATCTTGCGGCACTTTGGCAGAGCGAGCAGCTTGTGCCGAACAAAGAATCAACGCAGCGGCCTGGTCTAGATCCCAATTGGAGTTCATGGCTTTTGTGTACGGAAAGCCGACAAGACGATTGTTAGGACTGGGGTTGCGGATTTCGTTGGCGGTCATAGCAGTACGAACCCATGAATAAGGATTAGCGCAAGCGGTTTGGTTGAACTTCTCCCAGAGTTTGGAGACACGATCGCGATGATCTTCGATGGTTTCGCCGCGTGAGTGGCGGTAAGCCGATTCAAACACCGGATAGATGTTGATTGGTTGCTGCAAGCCGCGCTCTAGCTCTACCTCGTTGTTCATGGTTACGTTTATGCCCAGTTGATCGTCTGGCACCGAGTCGACTTGAGTGGTGTAAGGGATGCGTTCACCAGCTCGCTTGGCGCGTCGACGGCTCCAGATGCCCTCTGCGCCAACGATCAGCACAACGTCAGCTTCACCCTGAGAAATAGCAAGGCAAGCCTTATTGACCAAAGATTGGGGAGTGTTGCCGCCGTCAGGAGACAAGCCCGTGCGACTTTGCGCGCCGAAGCGTTTAGCCAAGGCTGCGCCTGGATTGGAATACGGCCAAGCACCCTTGACTACCCAAATATGAGTGGCATTGCCTAGCAGGCTTGGTGCGGCTGCGTCCTTGGCGGCAGCCTCTAACGCTTCACCCATCATTGCTAATGGTTCGAGTGCTTCGACGGGGTTTTCGGGACGCTGCATGAACTGGCCAGCGCCAACCAGCACTGGTGTGCTGTTGGCGACTGTGCCACTTGTGTTGGTTTGCGACATGGCCCAAGTATTGCCGAGGATTGTTACTAGCGCTTAACGCTTGACAAGCTCGCTTAAAGCTTCTAACAGCTTGGGTGGACCGCCTACCTGCAGTGTGGTTACTACCGTGTCATCCCAGAGCTCTAGATCGTTAGCGATCGAGTCAAGCGGGCCCACCAAGGCGATTTGCCGCACAAGCTCTAAAGGAATAGACGAAGCGGCTTCTGCCTTTCTTCCGGCTAGATACATTTCTTGCACCTTGTCAGCTACATGTTGGTAACCCATTCGGCAAAATACGTCGTAGTGGAAGTTGGCTCCGTGCGCACCCATGCCACCCATGTACAGAGCCAGCATGGGTCGCACCTGATCGGCAGCCTTTTCAATATCGTCGTCTACGACCAGGTTCATAGGACACACCACCTCAAAGTTGGTGTCGTCAGGGATGCGGCCATCGGCACCGATCAGTGGCTTACCAGCAGCAGCGAAGCCTGTATTGAGAGCGTCAACATAAAATTGATTGTCCTTACGGGCAAAAAACAGCGGCAACCAACCCTGACAGAGCTCGGCCGCAAGCGCGACATTGCGAGGACCTTCAGCTCCCAAATAGATGGGGATTTCGGTGCGCAAAGGATGAACCGTTGACCGCAAGCTCTTACCCAAACCTAGACCACCTTGATGCGGCAGCTGGTAGTGCTCACCCTCATAACTGACCGGTTCTTTGCGTTCGAATATTTTGCGAACGATGTCTATGTACTCGCGAGTGCGAGCTAGTGGTTTGGGATAGGGCTCGCCATACCAACCTTCCACCACTTGCGGGCCGCTAACGCCTAAACCCAGCAGAAAACGACCGCCGCTCAGATGATCCATCGTGATCGCAGCCATTGCGGTGGCTGCGGGCGTGCGGGCAGACAATTGAATAATGCCTGTGCCGAGCTGAATGTTTTTGGTTTGACTGCCCCACCAAGCCAGCGGTGTGAGAGCATCAGACCCGTAAGCCTCTGCAGTCCAAAACGAGTGGAACCCCAAACGCTCTGCAGTTAGCAAACTCTCAAGTGCACCTTTTGGTAGTCCTGCGGACCAGTATCCAGCTCCAACTGCAAGTTTCACGAGAGCCTGATTAGCACATTTTGATTAGACGATCTAGTCAAAGCGCCGAACTAAGGCCAGACTGGGGTATGCCCGACCACCATTACGCAGTCCTAGGCGTACGGCCTGACGCTGAGGTGGAGGACATCCGGCGGGCGTGGATTCGTGCGGCGCGACGTTGGCATCCAGACCAACGAAACCAAGAATCTGGTGAAGCTAGCGTTGCCGAAGCCAGCCAGGCCGAGTCAATGATGCTGGCGGTGAATGAGGCTTGGCGAGTGCTGAGTGACGCGCAGCTGCGCTGCGACTACGACCGCACCTTGCGAACTAGTCAGCAACCAACAGACCAACAGTTGCCAGCTTCGGCACCCGAGTCGTTTGATCCAGACCAGTTTGGGGACGGCTCTTCAGCAGATAGCTCGCTCGAAGAACCGATGTTTGTTCTGCGAAGCAAGATCGCAGTGTTGATTGTTCGCGTGTTGCCGTGGTTTTTGTTAGCAGCAGTCATAGTGATAATTCTCATCGTTACAGCATTCATCTCCAACGACCGTGCGATACGTGAGCAGCAGGTACCTGACCCCAGTGTTCCCACATGCGTTCGCATACTCAACGACGGAAATGTCCGCTACGTGCCGTGCGCGTTACTAAACGACGGCATGCTTGATGAGATCGTGGCGCTGTCACCAGATGTGACTTGCAGCAATCCGGCAGCAGTGCCCTACGAAGTGGCCGCCAATCGCCGACTTTGCCTAGTTAGCGAGCAATAGCTAACTACGCAGCACCGTAGAGATCGCGCAGCTCTCGCTTCAGCACCTTGCCAGTGGCGTTATGAGGAATCTCGTCGATGAACACCACCGATTGTGGCACCTTGTAACGAGCCAAATTTTGCCTGCAGTGATTGATTATTTCAGTATCGACCAATGTTTCACCCTCCTTTAGCACGACGATGGCACGCCCAACCTCAACCCATTTTTCGTCCGGCACGCCTATGACCGACACCTCACCTATCTGAGCTAGCTGATAGATAACGCTCTCCACTTCTGCGGGGTACACGTTTTCGCCACCAGAGATGTACATGTCTTTCCAACGGTCAACGATGTAGTAAAAGCCGTCTTCATCCCTGCGAGCGGCATCACCGGTCTTTAGCCAGCCGTCGCTAAACGCTTCGGCGGTGGCCTCGGGATGATTCCAGTAACCAGGAGTGATGTTGGGGCCGCGGCACCACAGCTCACCGTTTTCACCGACTTCAGCTTCTCTGCCGTCTTCGGTGACTATGCGAACCTCGTTGTGTAAGGCCGGAAGCCCAGCCGAGCCGATCTTTTCGGTGCATTTATCAGCTGGAAGAGCTAGCACTAACGGACTGGTTTCGGTCATGCCGTACGCCTGCTGCAACGGCATGCCGCGCTCCGCCCAAGCCTCAATCAATGGCAGCGGTGTAGGTGAACCGCCAACCGCAGGTGCGACCATCGTCGGAAACGAAGAATCCTTGAAGGCTGGTACCTGGCTCATAAACAGCCAGTTGGCTGGCACACCGATGGTGTGCGTTATTCCCGTTTCTGGATCGGATAACAATCTCAACGCTTCGGCCGGATCAAAGGTGTTCATAACCAGGTTGGTGCCACCGAAGTGGAAAGCCGGATTGGCAAACACGTTCAGCCCACCCGTATGAAAGAGCGGCAAGAACGCCAGGTTCACCATGCTTTCGCAGATGCCATAAAACTCCACACAGTTGATGGCATTCCACGCTGCCATGCCTTGAGTGATGATCGCCCCTTTGGGATTGCCGGTGGTGCCGGAGGTGTACAAGATCGTGAGAACTTCGTCATGTGTGCATGGCTCCGCTCCTTGCATAGGGGCGTGGGCAGCGATCAGGTCTTCGTAGGTAGCCGCGTGCTCGCCCGCACCGGATTCACCCCAGGTTGCTCTGTGTCTAATGTCACAGATCTCGGCGATTTTGGTGGCGTTTTCTAAGAACGGGTCATCGTGAATAATGACGTCTGGCGTTGCGTCTCCCACTATGTACTCCAGCTCTGGCAAAGTGAGCCGCCAGTTCAGAGGTACGAAAATCGCTCCCAGCTTCCAGCAAGCGAACTGCATCTCAAAGAAGTTGGTGTTGTTTTCAGCCAGCACCGCAACACGGTCGCCGCGACTGATGCTGAACTCTTCCCTAAGAGCGGTGGCGAGACGGCTGGTGCGCTCGTTCATTTCGGCATAGGTAAAACTGCGGTTGGTATGAAGGTCAACAGCCGCGGGCTTATCTGGTCTAACCAACGCGTGATGCGCTATCCAATCGAACGAAGGTGTTGTGTATGCGAGACGGCCGGTTTCTGTGGTCGTTTGGTTTTTTTGTGATAAAGCTCCCATGGCTCTAACGCTAGCCTCAGCGCAGATAGGGCGATTGGCTCAGTTCGGTTAGAGCGCTGCCTTCACACGGCAGAGGTCACTGGTTCGAATCCAGTATCGCCCACTCAGCAGATCATTGAAAGCAGTCAGCGCGGACTATGAAGTGCCGGAGGTGCTAATCCGGGTACTTCTTAATCGTTCGAAATGTGAGGTTTATCCGGATGTTTTGCTCATCGCGCAGTGATTGCAGCGTCGTTTGCTCGGTGTGCTGTGATTTCGGTCTGATCTTTTTGGGAACTTGGTGCATCCAGTTACGTTGAGTGTCGCCGCTCATTATCAACACATCACCATGGCGTAAGTCGATGTTCACGATTTGTGAGGGGGTTTCACCTGGCTGGTAACGACGCCTTAGCTGGAAGCGCCGGGTAGCACCCAAGCTGATCGACCCAATGATGGGATTCGTGCCCAGTTCCGGTTCGTCGTCGCAATGCCAAGCAACTCCGTCAAACTCATTGCGATATTTGTTCAGCAAAACGGTGTTGAATCTGGCACCGGCTTGTCCAAACAGTTGCCCAGACAGCTGCTCAATCAGCGCTTTGAGCTCAAGCAATCGGTCGGTGAAAGGGCGCGGGTTCATCTTGTTGCCGGAGTATGTGTATGGCCGATCTCCATACCAAGCCGATAGTCGCGGCACATCGAGAACTTTCTGATACATCAAGATCTGGTCTTGTTTCCAGTCGGTTTCGAAATCAAGTCCGACCAGATGGGAGTCGGCTACGTCCGAGCTCAGATAGCCCCGACGCAGCACAATGTCGGCGCCGTTGAGATGTAGTTGTCGAGTTGCGTGAGCGACCACTAGTTGGCTTACGTGATTTTCAGGTGTCGAGCAGATTGTTCGCCATGATCGCAGCGCCGATTGCGATGGCCTCCACCCCTAGCTCAGCTAGCACTACTTCAGGTATCGGTCGGTAGGAAGCTCCAAGGATGGTCTCTGATAGATGGTTTTCGACTCGCGATCGCAGGGGCTCACCTATGTCGGCAACGCCGCCACCGATGACGATCCGTTGCGGATCCATGATCATCACGAGGTTTGAGATGCCTAGCGCAACCTGCGCGCTATAGCTATCAAGGATCTCTAGTGCCTGAACGTCGTTCGCCTCTACTGCTTGGTGTACGTGGTGGCTGGTTACTTCTTCAGCGCTACCTGCAAGCTCGAGGCCTGCATCAAAGAGCCCTGCTGTGGCTGCCTCTCTACCCATCCGCCTTAAGGCCATGCCAGATGCGAAGTACTCCCATGGGCCTTGCACGCCGGTGATGTGAGCAGGACCGCTGGCATCAACGACCATGTGCCCACTCTCGCCTGCGAATCCATTAGCGCCGAGTATTAGACGTCCGTCCAAGATAAAACCTGTGCCGATTCCCGTGCCCAGGGTCACAAAAACAAAGTTGTCACTACCGCGACCTGCGCCCAGATGCGCTTCGGCCCAAGCACCAGCGTTGGCGTCGTTGTCAAGACTGATCGCTGGCTGATAACCGAAGCGGCTTGCAATCTCTTCGGTCAATGATTGCGTTAATGCAAACTCAACGATGTCGGCCAAGTTGGGGGAGTAGTGGACGATGCCGGTGCGATCTGCCAATCCGGCCACCGCCAGGCCGATGGTCTCGAACTGGACGTCTCCGGTTTGGCTAACGAGTTCTTTACAGAGGTTTGCCAAGGTTTTTGTGAGCGCCATGCCATCGCCCGCGCTGGAATCCCGTGCGCTGGCTACAACTTCGTAGCTAGGTGCGGTGGTGTCGGACGACGAAGAGTCGCCAGGATCGGCAACTACGACACCTAGTGCCTTCGTGCCGCCGACATCGAAGCCAGCGAAAAGTTTTTTATGCATTAGTTTTTATGTTGTTAGCAGCATTACTTAGCAGTTTTGCTGTTTCCGACGCTAGGTGCTGATAGCGAACCTAAGCGAACCTAGGAGTGAATTGCGTGATTCAGCTTCCGGTCAACTTCAGAACGAGCAGCATTAGCTAACTTACAAACGGTGACCCAGCAGCATTTCCAGCGTCGCAAGCAACGAGTGGCGCAGAGTTGGGCTCAGCTAGACGCGGCAGATTCAGTGGGTCTAGTGCTGGTTTATGCCGGTGCACAGGTGCCTGCTCCTGGCACTGATTTAATGCACCCGTTTTTTCCTCACCCGGATTTTGTTCATTTGACCGGTTGCGGCACGCCACGAATGTTGTTGGCCTATAGCCCTGGTACCTGGCAGCTATTCGGGTATCGACCTACCGCTGAAGAAATGGTGTGGGAGCAGCCACCCGAACAGTTAGGCCTGCCACTTAGCCAACTGGCTGGCTGGCTAGAAGAACGTGCAAGCGACACAAGCGACATCATGGTTCTTGGTGCTCCGCTTGACGAGACTCTTACCGCAGCGTTACCAGCCGCTTTGGCGGGAAAATTGTTAGAGCAGTCAACAACCGATGCAAACAAACGGCGTGTTATCGAGCTGTCAGCGGCCATAGTCAAAGACCGCCTCTACAAAGACGAGTTCGCTGTTGCCGATTTGCGCCAGGCTGCGACTTGTTCGTTGCGAGGGTTCAACTGGGTATACGAAAATGCCTCGGCAGGCATGACCGAACGCGAAGTACAGATCGGCATGGAAGCCGAATTTTTTAGCGCTGGAGCAGCTCGTGTGGCCTACGACAGCATCATTGCAGCTGGCACAAACAGCGCGTTCTTGCATTATGTGCCCAGCGCAACCGAGGCACTGCAGCCGGTTACTGCCACGATTAGCTCGGGCGACCTACTGCTGATAGACGCTGGCGCGCAGGTTGGCGGCTATGCGAGCGATGTAACACGCACGATGGTGGTCGGTGCCGAACCGACCGCCGATCAGGAATTCTTATGGCGACTGGTACTGCAAGCCCAAGAGCTAGCGATTGATCGTTGCCGCCCAGGTGTTGAGTGGCGAGAGGTTCATCTGGCGGCTGCAAACACGATCGGTGCGGGGCTGGTGGAGTTCGGCTTGCTGCAGGGCGAACCGAGCGAACTGGTGAGCAGTGGCGCAGTGGCGTTGTTTTTTCCGCATGGGTTGGGGCATCTGATCGGTTTGGCAGTGCATGATGCCGGCGGCTATCTCAGCGGTCATGAGCAAGCGCAACACCCGCAACTGCGCTACCTGCGTACCGATCGTGCGCTGGAGGCAGGGATGGTTACCAGCGTGGAGCCAGGTGTGTACTTCATTGAAGCATTACTGGGTAACAGTGATTTGCGAGCACGGTTTGCAAATGAGGTTGCGTGGGGACGTGTCGATGAGTTGCGCGGCTTTGGTGGCATTCGCATAGAGGATGATGTACTGGTAACCAATAACGATCCCGATGTGCTGACTGCGGCTATCACTAAGCCGATGCGAATCGGCTAGCGGGGTTCTGGTTCAGCCGATGTGAATCGGCCGAACGTTAGCGCCAAGCAAAAACCGGTTGCTCAAAGTGATCAACGCGCATCTCTTGTCCGTCATAAGCAACGGCTTTGAACTGATAGAGCACAGCACCTGTCGGCGCGTGGATTAGGTCACCGCCGATCGGCATTTGGATCACCGGGCGGTCGCTCTCGGGGATTTTTATGAAACGAGGCGAGTCAGGGCGATTCAGTTCACGCAAAGCGATGCGATGGATAGAAGCCACCTCGTCTTCGTTTGCTACGGGCTCAGTGTCATGATCAACCCAAAACACGAAAGGCGTGATTACATAACCCGAACGAGTGGGATAATCGTCCAGCCGACCTAGCAGATGATCGGGAGACAGCTCCAACCCGACTTCTTCGTGCGCCTCGCGCATAGCCGCCTCAACGGCAGTTTCGCCCGGATCAACGCGCCCACCAGGCAGCGCCCACTGGCCGGGATGATTGTTGAGCGCAGAACCGCGTCGGGTAAGCAGCACCGCAGAACCACCTGCCGTACCGTCCACCGCCCCGGTGACGGTGGACCGTATATCCGGGTCGTCAAGCCCGGGTACCTCAGACAACAAGTCAATCCGTGCGTTGCTGTCAAGGCTGTCAAAATGATCATCTGAGCCGTGCTGATCTGCGTCGCTGTCCAGCACGATTACACAGACCGCAGCTCGACGGCGCCCCTCCAAGGAGTGTTCGCGTGCCTCGTGACGCACAAGATTGCGTCTGAGTTTTTCTCTCAGTACGAGGTTGTGCGTTACGTCTTGTGATGCTGTATTAGGCAACGAGTTAGGTGAAGAACTATCTGGCACAGCGTTCATTTTGCTACGGGCCAACGCAAGTGCGAAACTATGCCAATGTTGGAACAGTACAGAGTCATAGATCTCACCGACGAGCGCGGACACTTGGCAGCATTCATGCTCGCTCAAATGGGCGCCGATGTAATTGCAGTTGAACTGCCAGAAGGTTCAAATGCGCGCCAGATAGCGCCTTTTGCTGGTGATGTGGCAAATCCAGAACGGTCACTAAACCACTGGGCTTACAACCGTGGCAAGCGCAGCGTGGTGCTGGACTACCGCACAAGCGAAGGGCGCGCAAAGCTGGAAAAGCTGTTGGCCGGTGCCGACATCTTGTTCGAGTCGTTTGAGCCAGGCGAAGCAGCCGCCCTCGGGCTCGATTACCCCCTACTAGCAAAAATAAATCCGGCACTGATACACGTGTCAATCACAGCATTTGGGAGTGAAGGCCCCAAGTCCAACTGGACTTATTCCGACTTGGTGATTCAGGCCGCATCGGTCAACATGGCCGTTACTGGTGACACCGATCGTGCGCCTCTGCGAGCAGGTGGTGTCGTGCCGCAAGCGTTTAATAACGTCGCTTCGGAGGCAGCTGGCGCAGCCTTGTTCGCACTATGGGAACGCCAAACACGCTCGGGACTGGGTCAGCACATCGACATGTCTGCCCAACAGTCGATGTCGCAAGCGTCACAATCAAACTCCTTGGCTTCGCCACTTTCGTCGGTGCAAGCCGTTCGTTCGGCCGGCGGAGTTCAGGTGGCTGGCGTCAATATCCAGCTCATGTGGGCCTGCAAGGACGGACACGCTTCGGTCACTTTTTTGTTTGGTGATGCCTTCGCCCGCTTTACGCAAAATCTCATGAACTGGGTGCACGAAGAGGGTTTCTGCGATGAAGCCACTCGCGACAAGGACTGGGTTGAGTACACGATGATGGTGCTTGATGGACGTGAACCAGTCAGTGAATACGAACGGGTCAAAGACTGTCTGACTGCTTTTTTTGCTACGAAAACTAAGGCAGAGCTTTTGGTGGCAGCGATGGAACGACGGTTACTGATCACGCCGGTCTGGAGCATTTCTGAGGTAGCCGAATCACCCCAGCTTGCTGAGCGTGGTTATTGGGAAATGGTTACCCATGAAAGTGCGGATGGATTTTCAGGTGAAGTGAGATATCCGGGAGCTTTTGCAAAGTTTTCAAAGACACCTCTGCGAGTGCTCAGTCAGCCGCCGCGCCTTGGTGAACACACCGAGCAGGTGTTAGCCGAGCCAGCCCGCTCACCTGCGCGCGGCGATGTCGGCGCAGCTAACCCACCGATCAATCCACCGATCAATCCACCGATTGATCCGCCGTTAGCTGGGGTGAAAGTGCTCGATTTCATGTGGGCAATGGCAGGTCCGGCAGCTTCGCGCGTGTTATCGGACTACGGAGCAGACGTCATTCGAATTGAGTCGGAAAACAAGCTGGATGCGATTCGTTCGCTAACCCCGTTCAGAGACAACGTTGGCGACCCGGAGTTTTCAGGCGGATTCAACAACCTGAACGCAGGCAAGAAGGGTTTTGCGCTTGACATGTCAAAACCAGGTGCTGTTGATGTCATCTGGGATTTGATCGACTGGGCCGACGTGGTGATGGAGTCGTTTTCACCTAAGGCAATGGCCAGCTGGGGTCTGAGCTACGAAGAGATCCGCAAGCGTAAGCCCGAGATCATTGTGACCTCTAGTTGCCTGATGGGACAAACAGGTCCACTCGCTCTGCTGGCTGGGTTCGGCACGATGGCCGCCGCTATCTCCGGGTTCTTCTACCCCGTGGGCTGGACAGATCGCGCTCCGGCTGGACCGTTTGGTGCCTACACCGATTACACGTCACCACGCTGGCTCATAGCGGCATTAATGGGGGCAATGGAGTACCGCAGACAAACCGGTGAGGGTCAATATATTGACCTGTCGCAAGCCGAAGCAGCGCTACACCTGTCTGCACTAGCCACACTTGATTTCAGTGTGAACGGTCGTCAGTGGGAGAGAAACGGCAACCGTGACACAGTGTTTGCGCCGCAAGGCGTGTACGCCGCGACTGCTACAGACAACGAATCACCTGTTGCGGACGACGCCAATAGCGACACTGGACGCGATTGGATTGCCATCTCATGCACCAACGATGATCAGTGGCGCACTCTGGCTAACAAGATCGACCGCGCGGATTTGGCAGAACTAACCATGTCACAGCGCCATGAGCGTCATGACGAGCTAGACGAACTAATTGCCAACTACGTGAGCCAGTTTCGAGCTGCTGATTTGGCTGAGCAACTGCAACAAGCGGGAGTTGCTGCGCACCAAGTACAGAACTCATTTGAGCTAATGAACGATCCGCAAGCCAAACACCGCAACCACATCATTGAGGTTGCCCACGCCAAGCAAGGCACGACGTTCGTGGAGGGGACAAGGTTTCAGTTGTCACGCACACCTGCTGTAATAACAAATGGTGCCCCCACCTTTGGTGAGCACAGCTACGAAGTACTCACAGAGCTATTGGGCTATGACACCGACCGCATAGCCGAGCTAGCCGGAGCGGAGCTACTGGAATAACTGCCGGGTAGCTAACCCTGCTACCAGGTATCTACGTTTGATCGCTTCTTGCCTTTGCGCTGACCAGGAGTGTGTCCGGCTAACAACGCCATGCGGATCCAGTCGCGACTAACCGCCGGGTCAATCACATCGTCAATCTCAAAGAACGTTGCAGTGTTGACGGCCTTCCCATTTTCGTAGAGCCGCGCCACACGATCCTCATAGCTCTTCTTGCGTTCAACTGGATCTTCAATCGCCTCAAGCTCCTTGCGGTAGCCCAACTTCACGAACCCCTCAAGACCCATTCCGCCGAACTCTCCGGTTGGCCATGACACGGTGAAGATCGGCGCCTTAAAGCTGCCCCCGGCCATTGCCTGAGCACCGAGTCCGTAGCCCTTACGCAAAATGATCGTCATAAACGGAACTTCAACGTTGGCCGCAGTAACAAAAAGGCGCGCCGCGTGGCGAACGGTGGCTTCATGCTCTGCCTCAGGCCCCACCATGATCCCGGGGGTGTCGCACAAAAACAGCAGTGGAATATCGTGAGCGTCACAAAGCTGAACGAAGCGAGATGCCTTATCACCCACGTCAGCATCGATAGCTCCGCCAAGATGATGATTGTTGTTTGCCACAATACCGATGGGTTTGCCCTCTATGCGAGCCAGGGCGGTTACACACCCTGGCCCCCAGCCACCGCGCAGCTCAAGTACCGAATCAACGTCACAAAGCTTTTCGATGATCTCGCGCACGTCGTAAGCGCGTAAACGGTTTTCTGGCACCAGATTGCGCAGTAAGCGTTGATCATGCGCTTCCCACTGCGATACCGGACCCTGGAAGTAAGACAGATACCGCTTGGCAACCTGGCACGCTTCGGCTTCGTCTTCAACCAGTACATCAATCACGCCGTTGGGCCATTGCACATCAACAGGTCCGACTTCTTCTGGTCGAAACACACCAAGCCCGCCGCCCTCGATCATGGCCGGGCCGCCGATACCTAGGTTTGAGCCTTGAGTTGCGATGATCACATCGCAACAACCCAGTAGCACGGCATTGCCAGCGAAACAACGTCCGTTGGTGATACCCACCAACGGCACCAGTCCGCTGAGCTGAGCAAAAAAAGTGAAGGCCCAACAATCCAGACCCGAGCCACCGATGCCGTCAGTGTCGCCTGGTCGTCCGCCACCTCCCTCAGCCAGCAGCACGATCGGCAGACGGTTGTGTTCTGCTATCTCAAACAGGCGGTCCTTTTTGCGGTGGTTTTGCGCACCCTGCGTTCCCGCTAGCACCATGTAGTCATACGACATCACGACCGCCTGAGCTGCTTGCTCATCAAACAGATCGCCGTTGACGCTGCCAACTCCAGACACCAGACCATCACCTTGAGTTTTAGCGATCAGGTCTTCTAAGGAGCGACGCCGCCGCTGGGCTGCCACCGTTAATGCCCCGTATTCGACGAAAGTGCCAGGATCGATCAGATCGTTTACGTTTTCGCGAGCTGTGCGATGCCCACGACCATGACGCTTAGCAACCGCAGCGAGACGATTTTCATCCAGCCCGCCAGCTTGCCGTTCGAGCACTTCAGCCAAGTCTGGGCGAATGTGATCGAGGTCTACTTCCTGGCTTGCGTCAGCAAACTCAACGTCCAGATCTGCTGTCTCAACAAACACCAACGGATGACCGTCATAGACGGTGTCACCCGCGGCCACACCAAGCATTCGTACATAGCCGGTTTGTGTTGAGGCAATGATGTGTTCCATCTTCATTGCTTCCATTACCAGCACCGGTTGACCTTCGGCCACGATGTCGCCGACTTCAACTGTGATTGAAACGATCGTGCCTTGTAAGGGAGCTTCGACCGGCAGGCTATTTTCAGGTCCGATTATTGAGCTAGCCGTTGCAGTGGTCTTAGCAGTGGCAGTGCGCTGATTGAAAGCACCGGTAGCGCGATTGCGTTGGCCAGCCTTGCTAGTCGCGCCTGCGTCACCATCGATGTCGCCATACTGCAAGACAGCCAACGGGTCATCATCGACGACGGCTCCTGCACGCAAACCTGAGCCCGCTGGAGTGGTTGCGTCGCCGGTGTTGCTTGGACCCTGCGATGCGTGCGCACCTGCTGTCACGGTGCGATTCAGTTCCGCTGCACTATCAGCGATGAAGCTAGTGGTGACCTCGTTGGCTAATACTTCAGGACGATCAAGCAGGGCTAGCAAAAACTCTCGATTGGTAGCCAATCCTTCGATGCGAAATTCGCTTAACGCGCGGCGCGCACGCCTGAGTGCAGCTGCATAACCAGTTATCCCAGTAGCCCCAGTGCTGTGAGTGATCACTTTGGCAAGCAGCGAATCGAAAGAAGGATTTGTGGCGTATCCGCCATAGCCATAGGTGTCGACACGAATTCCAGGTCCGCTTGGCAACTCAAACGCGCTCAGCACACCGCCGGTTGGCCGTGCTGTGCCTTCGTCGGACATGGTTTCGGTGTTGATACGGCACTGAATGGCAAACCCACGTGGCTGTGCGATGGTTTTATCTAGCAAATCAAGCTCAACCAGGGTCGCACCGCCTGCGATGAGTAGTTGGGTTTGGCACAAGTCCACCCCGGTTACCTCTTCGGTCACGGTGTGTTCTACTTGGATGCGCGCGTTGGTTTCTAAATAAGCCACCTTGGAGGGATCGTCGGCGTTGACGATGAACTCCCATGTGCCCAGACCGCGGTAGTTCACTGCAGCGGCCATATCAACTGCTGCGGAACAAAGGACATCTCGGGTGGCGTCAGGCAGGTTGGGAGAGGGAGCAATCTCGACGATTTTCTGGTTTTGGCGCTGCAGCGTGCATTCCCGTTCGCCCAGGTGAATCAAACCCGCCTTGGCACCAGTGCCGTCGCCGACGATTTGGATCTCAATATGACGCGAGTGTTCGACTAGTTGTTCTAGGTATACGTCACCGTTTCCAAATGCTGCGGCGGCTTCGCTTTGGCAACGCTCGAAGGCTTCAGCCAGATTTTCGCCTGCTCTCACCGCTCGTATGCCGCGGCCACCACCACCAGCGCTGGCTTTGATCATCACCGCGCCGTGTTGGTCAAAGAATTCTTGAGCCTGCTCAACGGATTTGACTACGTCGGTTGCTTCAAGTAGAGGCACGCCTACCTCAGCGGCCTTTTGACGTGCTGCCAGCTTGTCTCCAAACAATTGCAGCTGGTGAACGGTTGGGCCGACAAAGTTGATGCCGGCCTGCTCGCAAGCGCGTGCAAGTTCAGGGTTTTCAGCCAAGAAGCCATATCCCGGGTGCAGCGAATCACAGTTGTTTGAAGTAGCTACAGAGATGATCTCAGCTATGTCAAGGTAGGCAGCCGCCCCAGTCCCGGACAGTGCGACGGCTTCGTTTGCGGCTTGTGTGTGCCCTGAAGCGGCATCGTCGGTGCTGTAAACGGCGAGAGTTTCGATGCCTAGCTCGTCAGCAGCACGCGCTATGCGCACGGCAATCTCGCCTCGATTAGCGATGAGCAGTTTCTTAAGTGGCGTGGTTGGGGGGCTCATGTTTTGGGCACTCCGTTCGGCTTTTGCGAACTTGTCAAGACCTATAAAGCGTGTTGAGAGTAGTCCCGCAAGCGAAGGATTCGCCCCGCCAGTTATGAGATGGCTTGCAAAGGCTCGATTAGTACTCGATCAGTACTCGAACAGTAGAGACCTAATCTCGTCCGTAAAGCCGATCACCCGCATCCCCTAAACCCGGGATGATGTAGAAATCGTCGTTTAGGTGGCTGTCGATGGCGGCCACGACTACACGATCAACGAAACCGCAGGATTCGACTGCGGCTATGCCTTGCGGTGAAGCCAAAACGCAAACTGCGGTGGTTGATGTGGCGCCGGCCTTGGCGGTTTGCTCACAAGCGTGCACCAGTGTTCCACCGGTTGCTAAGGCCGGGTCAAGCACAAGTGTTGAACGGTCCGTGATGTCAGCGGGTATTCGATCCATGTAGAACTCGTAGCCGACCGCGCCGGGTTCTTCTAAACGCTGCGCTCCCACAAACGCGACCTCGCTGTTGGGCAGCAGAGCCAAGGCTGCATCAAGCATCCCTAGCCCTGCACGTAGTACCGGCACGAGCAAGGGTGAGCTAGTGATTTGAGTGCCAGGAGTCGGTCCGAGTGGTGAATCAATGTCAGAGTTAGTTACGTCTAGTTCCCTGGTGGCCTCGTAGACCAGTAGTCGGGACAGTTCGCCTAGGTGATGGCGGAACTCGGCTCGCCCGGAGGCGGTTTCTCGCACTTTGGTGAGTTGCGTCGCCGCCAAAGGATGATCGCAAACGATTACCTCCACAGTGCAACTACCTTCATGGTGTAACTGTAAGCCAAGTCCGTTTGCCGGCCGGTAGACCCCATCCCCGAGGCCTAACCTCAGGATCATGGACACGATTTGCGATCAACTGCTTGGCGAAACCGATGCCGTGGCTGGTGTTGTGAGCGACCTCACCGAAGATCAATGGAGAGTACTCACACCAGCACAAGGATGGGATAGCCGCGACACCATTATTCATCTCGGGATGACCGATTGGGTTGGCACACAGGCAGCCACTGACCCAGTCGAGTTTGATAAAACCAAGGCACGCATGATGACGGGCGACACTGATCTGCATAACGCAGCAGGAGTTGATTTTGATTCGCTGAGCGGTAGCGAAATATGGGATTGGTTTGTCGCGCAGAGAAACAAGATGGTCGACGCCTTTAGAGCGGTCGAGCCCAAGAGCCGCCTTCCTTGGTTTGGTCCGGACATGGGTGCTCGCATGTTTGCCACGGCTCGGTTGATGGAGACCTGGTCGCACGGTCACGATGTGGCTGACACATTTGGTGTTAGTTATCCCAGCACCGACCGACTACGCAGTGTGGCTCACATAGGCGTGGTCACGCGCGGTTGGAGTTATGCCAACCGCTCTATGGCAGTGCCCGCTAGAGAGGTGTGCGTGACGCTGGCTGCTCCGCAAGGCAATGATGTTTGGACTTGGGGTGATCCGACAGCGGCTGACTCGGTGTCTGGAAACGCCTACGACTTTTGCTTAGCGGTAACACAACGCCGTCATTACAGCGAAACCGGCCTGCAAGTAACCGGTGAATTCGCGCACGAATGGATGGAAATAGCACAAGCCTTTGCAGGTGAACCAACAACAGCCACCCCTGGCCGTGTGGCTTAGGCAGCACAACCTGTGTGCCTTAGATGTTGATAGTTGGTCTAACAGGCGGCATTGGGTCAGGTAAGACCACCGTCGCGGCTTTGTTAGCGACCCATGGCGCCCACGTTGTCGATGTGGACGATCTTGGCCGCGAGATCATCGCACCCGACGGCTTGATCGTAGAAGCAGTGGTGGAACGTTTTGGCGAATCACTGCGCCTAGACGACAACAGCATTGACCGAGTAGCACTAGCACGCATTGTGTTCGACGATCAGGCTGCACTTGAAGCGCTAAATCAAATCAGTCATCCAGCTATAAATCAGTTAATCGACGAACGCTTGGATTGGCAGCTAAAAAACCAACCCAGTGAGCAAGTAGCGGTGTTGGATATGGCGGTGCTAGCAGAAAGCAGCCTTGGACGAGACGGCAAGCACCGCTATGAGGTGGTTGCAACGGTAGAGGCGCCGCAAAAAGTACGTATGGATCGCTTAGTTGAGCGGGGCATGAGCACCGCTGATGCTTTGGCGCGCATGGCTTCACAAGCCACCGATGAGCAAAGAGCCGAGATAGCCGACTTTGTGGTTGGTAATGGCGGCTCGTTTGAAGAACTTGAAAAGGTGGTGGTGCAGATGTGGGAACACCTGTTGGAGCTGGCGCAAGCAAAGCACGAGGCTTAAACCCGGACATATACCGTGTGAGCTTCGTGAAACCCGCCAGCAGTAAGCAACCAGTCGCCAGACCTGACTCAAAAACCCAGCTCCACATTCCACGCATGCTTGCGTTTGACATTGACGGCACCTTGTTGCGCAACGATGGCTCACTCTCACAACGTGTGATCGATTGCATAGGTGAGTTACGTGATCGTGGATTTATCTTGACGGTGGCTACCGGTCGTCCATGGTTGGCAACGCGCGATGTCATTGAAGCTCTGGGCGCAATGATGTACGCCGTCTGCCTTAACGGAACGGTGGTGATGGATGTGCCTACGAATCAACTTCTGCAGGCGCGTGCGATGAGCACGCAGCAGGCTTGTGATACAGCTCGGTTAGCGCGCCGCTTGCTGCCTGGAGTTCGCTTAGCGGCCGATTTGTCTGATGGGCGCCACATTTGGGATCACGGTTTTGCTACCGAAATGCCGGAAACGATGCTTATTGAAATCAATCGAGTGGCTAATGCCGAAGAGGTCGTTTACCAGGAAGGCGTGGAGGTGCTTACCTGGCTAGTGGAGCAAGAAGGCGCAATGATTTCGGGCACGGATCTCAACGCTGGCTACCGCGACATCTACCAAGATGCAGAGCACATAATCGCCACCTTGTCGCCCGAGATTGAGCCAGGGCTAGCCGTGCGTCATTCGGGCATAGGACCAGCAGAGATAGGCCTGGCAGGAGTGAGCAAGGCCAGCGCATTGGAATGGATTGCCAATGAGCACGATATTTCTAGCGTTGACGTAATGGCATTTGGCGACGGCTTCAACGACGTAGAGATGTTGACATGGGCTGGGCAGTCATTTGCCATGGCGAATGCCACACCTGAGGTTCGCGGCTACGCCAATCGTGTAACTCTTGACAACGAGGCCGACGGAGTAGCGGTCGTGCTCGAAGAGCTACTAGCAGAACTATCGACTGAGCAATGAACGATCCTCAAAAGAGCGATACAGGTACCGCAGACGCGGTCTCTGATGCCGCCGCCGATGCTCCGACCGCGGGAGATGCAACCACAGCCGAAGATCATTCGGCCGTATACGAAACGGCCGAAGAAATCCCGGCACACCTGCGTAGCAATCTGGTGCTGAGCCGTATCCACCACTACCGCGACACCATCCGCAGCTATCAGGTACAAATCGATGGCCAGTTCATTGGCAACGTTCGAGATTCCAAGACCAAGACGTTCACTCTGCGACCAGGCACCTATGAGATGCGACTGAAGCTTCTATGGATCTACAGCCCCAAAGTAGAGGTAGTGCTGCCACCAGGAGGAGAGACGCACCTGATCTGTGGACCCAACGGTGGAATCATGGCTGCATGGCGGCTGTTTATTGCTCCAACCACTGCGATCTTTTTACGTCACGATCTTGCTCATGACGACCAAACCGGTCATATCGACAACACTGCCGATCAAGACTGATGACATTTCACTCGCATAATGCTTAGAGCACGCATAACGTTTAGGCGTGTCAACCAAAGCGCCAGCCAAAGAACCAGCTCCTACGACCACCGCACCCAATGAGCTAAATCGCGAGCTAGATCAATGGATTGCCGGCAACTGGGATCCATCGCAAACCGTCGCACAGTGGTGGCAAAAGCTGGCCGATGCTGGATTTACCAATCCGTCGCTACCGGAACCGTTCGGCCGCAGCTGGAGTCGTGCCGAAACTCGTCTGCTCGCAACCGCTCTGCGTAACGCTGGAGCTATTGGCGTTCCAGCAGGGTTAGGCATGATGCTGGCGGCTCCTACGATCTTGGAGCACGGCACCCAAGAACAGATTCAACAGTTTGTGCCAGCAATACTTAACGGTACCGACGCTTGGTGCCAGCTTTTTTCAGAACCTGGTGCGGGAAGCGACTTGGCTGGACTGCAAACCCGCGCAGTGCGTGACGGAGACGAGTGGGTGATTTCAGGCCAAAAGGTCTGGACCTCAGAGGGTTCTCATGCGGATTGGGGAATGCTGATCGCCCGCACCGATACGGATGCGCCAAAACATCGCGGAATCAGCTGGTTTGCCTTCCCGATGAAACAAGAAGGCGTAGAAGTGCGTCCATTGCGCGAGATGACCGGACGGTCTCTGTTTAACGAGGTCTTCATTGATTCAGCGCGAGTGCCGCACGCCAACTTGATTGGCGACTTGAACGACGGCTGGCGGGTTGCGAACACCACGCTCGCGGTGGAACGTTCCAGCATTGGTGGAGGCCACGGCATGGCATACGCCGCAGCACATCCGGGCAGCGTGGCAGGCCATCTAGATCGACCTACGGGCGAGTTCGTCGGCAAGCGACTAGCACTGGCAGCCGGTGGTGTCGGCCCTGGCACACTCTCTACGTTGACTAACGAAGCTCGCGAGCGTGGTCATATAGATGATCCTCGTGTGCGACTTGAGCTGGCGAGCCTGCACATGGATCTTGAGCTGATTCGACTATCGGCTATGCGTGGACGTGTCAAGGCCAACCGCACCGGCGGTGAAGGCAACCTGGCCAAACTGCGAATGACTGCAGCACTCAAGCGCGTGCGTGCGCTGTCGGGCAAAATTCTCGGCGCAGAAATGACGCTGTGGGGAGATGACGCTGCGACCGGTGGACTGCTGCAAGAGATGGTGGTGTTTTCACCTGCGCCTTCTATCTATGGCGGCACCGATGAGGTGCAGCGCAACATCGTGGGAGAGAGAGTCTTAGGGCTGCCTAAAGAACCTGGGGTTGACAAAAACACTCCGTTCAATGAGTTAACTCAAAACGCAATCAAGTGGTGAACGCCAACCAAGCCAGCTCCACTTTGCGAATCTGTCTTACCTTTGACGTAGACACCGTTTCAATCTGGCTTGGTGCCAAAGACGCGACGGCGTTTAGCAGAGGCGAGTTTGGTGTGATTGGCACAAAACGGATTTTGCGATTGCTAAACGAACAGGGTCTGCAAGGAACCTTCTTTGTTCCCGGACTCACGGCCCAACTGTTTCCAGATCTTGTGCGTGAGATAGTCGCTGGCGGCCACGAACTAGCCCATCATGGTCACAATCACGAGAGCCCAGCGAACCTTACGCGTGAACAAGAGGCAGCAGTCTTAGCCGCAGGCACCGAAGCTCTAGAGCAAGTGGCCGGGGTACGGCCGACCGGCTGGCGTTCTCCCGCGTGGTACGTCAGTCATAACTCACTGTCTTTGCTGGTTGAAAACGGCTTCAGCTACGACTCTTCGTTAATGGGTCATGACTTGTTGCCCTACCGCTGCCGAGTTGGTGACTCATGGAGCAAAGATGGAGAGGTGAGCTGGGGACGCGAGGTTGATCTGGTGGAACTGCCCGTTGCCTGGCATCTAGACGACTTTCCTTGGTTTGAGTACATCCCGCCTGGCCGCGGCAATCTGACTCCAGCTTCTCAGGTTCTAGAAACCTGGCTCGGCGATTTTGAATATGCCCGGCGCTATGAACCTGCGGGTGTGCTTACCTACACGATGCATCCACAGGTAATCGGCCGTGGTCACCGGATGCTGATGCTGGAGCAACTAATAGAACAGATCAAAGGCAACGGCAACGTTGAGTTCACAACCTTGCAGCAGGCCGCAGACCAATACCGCTCGCAGCACCCGTTTTCCGGACAGCAATCGTGAGTTAGTTAGCCGCCCAACTAAGCCAACGCCCGTCTCGCTGCTCTAATCGCAGCTTGTGATCAAAGCACTCGGACAGCGACTCTTCGGTTAAAACTTCGCTCAATATTCCAGCCGCCAATGGCACACCGCCGCGCAGCAGCAAAGCGTGGGTAAACGACGGCGGTATTTCATCGGTGTGATGAGTTACCAGCACCGTGGCAGGAGTGTCGGGGTCACGAGCTAGTTGACCCAGGCTGGCTAGCAATGTTTCGCGACCTGACAGATCAAGTCCAGCCGTTGGCTCGTCTAGCAACAACAGCTCGGGCTCACCCAGCAATGTGCGAGCAAGTTGAACTCGCTGCTGTTCGCCAGAGGACATAGTGGCGAACTTTCGATCGGCTAGCTGTCCAGCGCCTACACGTTTAAGGCAGTCTTGAGCGGCAAGTACGTCGCTATCACTGTAGGAATGCCACCAGGTTTCAAGCGCGGCATATTTTGCAGTAATGACTACCTCTAGGCCAGTTATTGCAGGACGTAGCTGGTCTCGCAATGATGCGCTGGCCAGTCCGATACGCCGCCTCAGTTCACGCGCATCGGTGCTACCCCAACGCTCACCTAATACTTCCACCGTGCCTGTAGAGGGATATTGGTAGAGCGACAAGATTTTGATAAGGCTGGTCTTACCGCTGCCGTTAGGACCAAGCACTACCCAACGTTCGTGTGGATAGATCTGCCAATCGAGAGGACCCATCACGGTCCTTGCGCCGAACGACACCGATACCCCGTTCAACGAAGCCACCGGTGGAGTATTAGCTGGAGTATTACTCACGGTGAAGCTTGCCAACTGTGAAGGGTTAGCTGACCGCGGTTGAGTTTCCGCTGGCGCTATCGCTGGAATGATCGTCGGAGCTATAACCAGTTTGCGACTCCCAGGTAGCGAACATCTGGGCGTATTGCCCACCCATTGCAACCAGCTCATCATGAGTACCAATTTCAGCTAAGCGGCCGTCATCGATAACAGCAATGCGATCGGCACGCATGGCCGTAGCTAAACGATGCGCGATAAGAACGGCGGTGCGGCCTTCTAGCAATGATTCCAGAGCATTCTCAATGTTTGTTTCGCTCTGTAGGTCAAGGCTCGAGGTGGCCTCATCAAGCACGATCACCTGCGGTTTAGAAACGAACGCCCGCGCTAGTGCTAGTAGCTGTCGCTCGCCAGCCGACAGCGAAACACCGCGCTCATGAACCAACGTGTCGAGCCCGTTTGGTAGCCCCATCACGGTGTCTCGCAGCCCCACAGTGTCTATGGCCGCTTCGATATCTGCGTCAGAAATACTGTCCCCGGCGAAAGCGATGTTGTCTCGCACCGTTCCGTGAAACAAAAACGGCTCTTGAGGAACCACACCCAAGCGGCTGCGCAAAGAATCAATCTGTAAGTCCCGCAGATCCCAACCGTCGATGGTTATCTGGCCTTGCGTCGGGTCATAGAACCGGGTGATTAGCTTGGCAATGGTGCTCTTGCCGGCACCTGTTGGTCCCACCAAGGCAAACGTTTCACCTGCGGCAATGTCGATCGATACATCGTGCAGAACTTCGGTTTCGGCTTCACTCTTATTGAGAGCATTTTCTTGTGCAGCCAGTTCTTCTTCGCTGGCGTCCAAGCTGATTTCACTACCGTAGGAAAATGACACGTTTGAAATCGTTATGCGACCCTCAATAGGTGGCAGTAGCTGAGCGTCAGGCTTTTGTACCACGGTGGGTTCGGTGGCTAACACTTCACCGATCTTGCGCAATCCTGACTGGCCTTGTTGGTAGGTGTTGTAAAGCTGCACCAGCTGCTGGATAGGCGCAAAAAACGTTGTTACAAAAAGAACGAAAGCGGTTAGCTCACCTGGACTAAGCGAACCACGCGACACCATCCAGCCACCTATCGCCAGCATTGAGCCTTGAGCGGCAATACCGATGGCTTCAGTTGAAGGCCCATAGGTATTTGAAACGCGTGTGGTTTGGATGTTTGCGTCGCGATAACCAGCGACCACCTTGCGGTGATGCCTGGCATTACGGCGATGACGTGCCATAGCGGCAATCACTCTTACACCCGCCAGGTTTTCTGATAAGTCTGACAAAACCTTGGCGGTATGTTCGCGCACACGCCAATAACCCATGGCGCTGCGAGTGCGAAACCAGAGCGTCAGCATCACCAACGGCGGCACCACCAATAGCAGCAATACCAGCGCTAGAGCCGGGTTATATGCGATTAGCACGCTGGTAACTACCACCACGGTTAGCGCCTGAATAACAAGGTTGACGAACCCTTCATTTACTAGCAGTGCTACATGCTCAACATCGGAAGTCATGCGGCTAAGCAGCACGCCTGCTTTTTGTCGCGTGTACCAGTCCAGCGACAGTCGTTGGTAGTGGCTGAACAGGCGCACTCGTAGGCCAAACATCAGATCCTCAGCGACGCGTCCGTTCCAGCGTTGGCGCGCATAACTAAGCAACACGTTGACGACAACCGCGCCTAGATACAGCAGAACAACGAAATTCAGCACTCCCACATTGCCTGCGATCACGCCGTTGTCGATGCCTTGCTGGATCACTACAGGCCCAACCAGCGTCGTCAGAGTCTCGGCGCACAACATCGCGAAGCCGACAGACATAGCAGCACGTCGCGGCATCAGTAGTTGTCTTAGGCCAAAGTTTGGTTTGGTTTGCTCTACGGGGTCGTAATGCTCTTGCGGGTCAGGATGGTCGGGTTCTTTAGCCAGCAGCTTTTTGGCACCAGCTCGCATCTCCTCGGGCACTCCCGCAAAGGGCAAACCCGCCTGAGTGCTCATTTGTGTAGCGGTTTGGCCGCCAAACGCTCCGCCGTGACCCGCCATCACCATGTCGAGCTCTCCTCGGTTTCATTTCCGGCGGCGAGCACCTCGGAGTAGCGAGGTTCTTTTGCCATTAGCTCTTGGTGAGTCCCATCGGCGGCAATCTTTCCGTCGGCCAGCAACACAACTCGCTGCGCCAGGCTGATTGTCGACAGTCGATGAGCAATCACGATGGTGGTGCGATCTTTCAGCAGTTCCATAAGCGCGACATGGATTTCCGCTTCGCGGTGAACATCTATAGAGCTGGTGGCATCGTCTAACACTATGACTGCCGGGTCGGAAAGGAAGCAGCGTGCCAGAGCAATGCGCTGTCGTTGACCACCCGATAGGTCGTAGCCGCGTTCGCCCACCACGGCGTCGTAATCGCCATCCAGTTCGCTTATGAATTCGTGAGCTTTGGCGGCGGTAGCGGCCGCAATGACTTCGCTTCGTTTCGCTCCGGGTCGTGCATAGGCAATGTTGTCGTGCACGCTGGTTGAAAACAGAAATGGTTCTTCTTGTACGAGCCCGATGGCGCGACGCAAGCTGTTAGAGGTGACATCGTTTATGTCGTTGCCGGCCACTTCGATGTGCCCTTGCTCAAGGTCGTAGAAACGCAGCAGCAGGCGAGCCAGAGTTGACTTGCCGGAACCTGTGCGTCCGACCACGGCGATTCGTTGGCCTGCGGGAATGTGCAAATCCAAACCCGCCAGGATCAGCGGATTTAAGTCTGCGGTGTTGCCGATTTCGGTAGCTGTTTGAGCTGTGGCTCCGTTAGTTGGTTTGGTGCCATAACGGAAGTGCACGTCGTTAAATCGCACATCCACGCCGCGTCTGGCGGTTTTTCTACCGGCTTTGTTTTTTGCTTTACCTGTCGCATTTGATGGTTCTCCTAGCGAGCCATCAATGGTTAGGTCCACAGCTCCAGGCCGATCGGCCGAAGCGGCCGGTTCGTCTAACACTTCGTAGATACGCCGAGCCGACGCGCGTGCACGCTGACCCATGATGAACACAAATCCGACAAACCGGAAAGGAGCTTGCAGCAGCAAGATGTAAAGGTTGAAGGTCACCAGGTCGCCGATGCTGAGGCTTCCGTTGATGGCTTGATTGCCACCGATCAGTAGCACCAGTGCTAACGACACACGCGGGACACTCTCAATAAGTGGCGTATACAGCGCTCTGGTGCGGTGCTGGAACAGGTTGGCCCAAGCCAATCTTTGAGCAGCTTCAGCCAGCTTTGTTACTTGCCGTTGCTCAGCCGCAAAAGCTTTCACCACTCGCACACCGGCGATGTTTTCGTCAGTCACGGTGGCGACCTCGGCATTGCGAGCGCTGATAACCCACGAAAGTGGAAACGTGATGTTGCGTAGTCGTTGCCCCAACGCAAACACTGCCGGCATAGCCGCTAGCGAAACCAGCGTTAATCCCAGGCTGATCTGCACCATGAATATCAGAGCCACAACCACGCTGAACATTTGCACGGTCATGATTGGCGCAAACGCCAAGAACAACTGCACAGAACGGATATCGGAATTTGCGCGTGAGACGATCTCGCCGGTTTGAACGCGGTCATAAAACGAAATCGGTAGACGACCCAGGTGCTCAAACAACAGAGTCCGCAGGCTGTATTCCACGCGAAACGCCATTGAGTACAGCCCGGTGCGGTATCCGAAGGTGCTAAAGCCCCGCGCTATTCCAAGAATTATCAGCACCAAGGCGTAAGGCCATAGGTCGGGTGCAACGCTGGTGGCGTTGTCAATTGCTAGCCCCACTACGCGCGGCACCATCACCTGCACAGCCATAGCAAGTACTGCTGAGCTGATAGCGCTCAGCACCAACAAGCGATGCTGAGCCAGCAGTGGCCACATGCGCCTCAGCCAGGAAAGGTCCTTGTCAGAGCGAATGAATGCCGTTTCAGGTGGTATGTCTTCGTTGAGGCCATCACCTTGATTGCCATCTTGATAGTCGTCTTGGTGGTTGCTTAAGTCTTCACCAAGGCCGTTAGCTGAGCTGTCTTGATCGGAGGTCTCAGTTCCAGTTTCAAGCCCGCTCTTAGCGGTGTGTTGTTCGGTGCGGTCCGTATTTGACTTTCTTGACCCTATTGTCGAGTTTGTCGAGTCGGCCGCCATAACCATTGTGAGGGTAGCTTTGTGCCTGTGTCAGGCGTGATTGCGTTACGTCTAAGCACTATGCGACTGTTAGCTCGGAGGTTGGTCCCATCGCTGTAGCTCTCGGGCTGGCGCTTGTGGTGCTACTCATCGCACTCAACGCGTTGTTTGTTGCAGGTGAGTTCAGCTTGTTGGCAGTGGCGGCTTCACATACCGGAACTTCCAATGACGCCTCTGCCAAGAACGTTGCCGTTCTGCTACGCCGACTCAGCTTTCATCTGGGTGGAGCGCAGCTAGGCATCACGATTACCTCGTTGTTGCTGGGCATAATTGCTGAAAGCACCATCGGTTCGCTGTTGGGCAAAATCGGCGGACCGCTAAGCGAAGGAACAGCGCTGCTGGCAACGACAGCAATCGCGGTAGCAGCCGTCACGCAAATGACATTTGGTGAGCTGATTCCAAAAAACTTGGCAGTATCGCTACCGCTCAAAACCAGCACGGTTTTGGCGCCGGTATTACGGCTTTACGGCCTATTGGCGGCGCCGATAGTTCTCTTATTCAACGGCATAGCCAATCAAGTTGTGCGTGCTCTGGGGTTGCGACCCATCGACGAGCTGCGAGTAGTGCGCACGCTCAATGAGCTTGAACAGGTACTGCGCTCGGCCAGCGCTTTCAGCCTTAGTCAAGAGTCGGCCAAGTTATTAGGGCGCAGCCTGAGGCTGGCTGGCAAGGTAGCTGCAGATGCGCTCGTGCCACGCACCGCTATGAACACATTGCCAATGGATGCGACGATGGAAGATCTTTCCGTTGCTGCAGCTGAGAAGGGGCACACCCGATTCTTGGTAACCGGTTCCGATGTAGACGACATCGTTGGCTTGGCCGATGTGCGAGACGTGTTTGCCGTTAGCACTGAACGACCGCTCAATGAGGTTCCAGTCTCACAAGTAATGCGCCAAGCGTTGTTTGTGAGCGAGCAGCTGACACTTGACCGAGTGCTGGCAGAGATGGAAAAAAGCAACAACCGTCTAGCGGCGGTGATCGACGAGCACGGTGGGACAGCTGGTTTGCTGACGCGTGAAGACATATTCGAAGAAGCGCTTGGCAACTTAGAAGACGAATATGACCAGACAGCGCAACCGCACACAAGTATTCAAAGAAATCTTCACGGCACTCTCACGTTGGACGAAGCGTCGGAGATTCTTGAAGAGTTAGCAGTGCAAGAATTAGCCAAAGAGCAGGCACGGCAACAAGTAAAAGCACAAGAGTCGCCAGATGAGGAATTGGTCGAGCCGACGCAGCTGGGCTTATCACTACCGAACGGGCCATATGAAACCTTGGCTGGGTTCGTGTTGGCACTCATGGGTCATATTCCCGTGCCGGGTGAATCGGTTGATTGGGAGGGCTGGCGATTTGAAGTAATAACCGTTGACAAGTTGCGTGTGGCACAGATCAGGGTGGTGAAATCACCTGAGAAGCTGGAAGACAAACCTCCCGGCCATCCTTCGCAACTTGGTAGTGAGCAGGACCGCCCATGACAGCGGCAGCCATCATCTTCTCGGTGCTGCTGATAGGGCTCAATGGCGGATTTGTTGCGCTTGAGTTCGGCCTGATAGGTGGGCAACGGTCGCGGATTGATGCACAGGCAGCGCAAGGAAATAAATCTGCGCGCCGCGCCAAACGCATGCAGTCCGACGTTTTGACAACGCTCGGTGGTGCTCAACTTGGCATAACCGTGTGCTCGCTAGCCGTTGGACGTTTGGCAGAACCGGCAGTGTCTCGGTTAATCGAAGACGGCTTGTCCAGCATTGTGCAATTACCAAGTGGTGTGCTTCATACGCTCGGGTTTGCAGTCTCGTTGAGCCTGGTGGCGGTGGTTCACATGGTGCTAGGGGAGATGGTCCCCAAGAATTTGGCATTGATTGGACCTGAACGCACTTTGCTGACGCTGGCTCGTCCCATGGCCGCCTATCTAGTTGTGGCACGTCCGATTGTTCGCTCATTGCTTTGGGTAGCTAACGCTCTCTTAACCACTGCGCGGGTGAATCCAAAATCTGAGATAAGTGAAACATTTACTCCAGCACAGTTTGCAGTGATGGTTAGCGAATCAGCCGCCTCAGAACTAGTCGACGATCAAGCCCCCGCCCTTGTCAATGCGGCGCTGAGGTTTCAAGCAACCACAGTGGCAGAGGTGATGACTCCCATTGTCCAAGCCGCCGCTGCGCAGCTTGGACAACCTCTGGCCGACGTCGGGCGACAGTTCATTACTGCTGATACCACTCGCTTGCTGGTTTATAGCAGTGATCGTTCAGATGTGCGCGGCTTCGTGCACTGCACTGACTTGATTAGTGCGACCGAAGCAGAGCTTGGTGCTGAACATCTGCGAGATCTGATCAAGATCAACGCCGAAGCTTCGTTGCCGCAGGTTGTGGCAGCAATGCGAGCAAATCAGGTGAATCTGCTGCTAGTAGCTGAAAACGGGATTACCCGTGGTGTGGTCCGGCTGGACGATCTGATGAACCAGCTGACGGTGTCGCCGCAGAGCTAAGCCCCCATGGCGTGGTATCCGCCATCTACGTGAATGATCTCGCCGGTAGTTTGGGGAAACCAATCCGAAAGCAGTGCCAAAGTGCTACGGGCAACAGAGCGACTGTCGTTAATGTCCCAGTTCAGTGGGCTGCGATCTTGCCAGGATTGCTCAAAATCACTGAAACCTGGTATAGATCTTGCAGCCATTGTCTTGATAGGTCCGGCCGATATCAGATTGACGCGGATGCCACTCTCGCCGAGCGACTTGGCTAGATAACGCGCCACGGATTCAAAAGCCGCTTTGGCGACACCCATCCAGTCATACACCGGCCAGGCCACGCTGGCATCAAAAGTAAGGCCCACGACCGCACCACCCACTCCGCCTGGTTCCGCGCTCTTCATCAACGGTGCCATTGTCGCTGCCAAAGCCTTAAGGCTGTAAGCGGATATGTGCACAGCAACGGCTACGTCGTCCCACTCGGCATTGAGAAAGTTGCCGCCTAGACATGCTTCGGGAGCAAAACCGATGGCGTGTAAAACACCATCAAGGTTGCCCCAGCGTTGCTGAATCTCATCTCGCACGGCCTCGATTTCGCCCGGGACGGTTACATCTAAAGGCAACACATCGCACGGCTTCGGAAGCTTGCGAGCGGTGCGCTGGGTGAGACTAAGGGCGCGTCCCGCACCGGTTAGCAGCACCTCCGCCCCTTCTTCTTGAGCTAACTTTGCCACTTCGAATGCCAGCGATGCGTCGGTCAATACGCCGGTAATCAGCAACCGTTTTCCGTCAACCAGTCCCATAAATGACTCCGATCCCGGCTAACGCTTAAGGCGGTTAGCGCTAGCTCTCGTCTAGCGATCCTAATTCGCCCAATCGTGTTATTGGCTTACACTGCGGCAACACTTCAAGCGTGCGAGCAACGAATCGCTAGGCAACATGCAAAACGAAACAAGTAGCACACCTCAAACGCCCGTCGGCAACGTCGGCATTGTTGGAGGAACCGGACCGGCTGGTGCGGCATTGGCCGCGCGGCTAGCTGATGTCGGCTACTCGGTGATTTTGGGCTCTCGTTCAAGATACCGCTCGATGGAGGTTGTTGACAAGATTTTGGATAAATGGCCAAACCACAAGCTTGACATCGTTCCAGCCGATAACACGACCGCGGCAGCAGCAGACGCCGTGGTGATCGCTACTCCGTGGGATGCTGCGGCAATCACCGCTCGAAGCGTCGCTGAGCACCTAAACGACAAGGTCGTAACAACCATGTCAAACGCTTTGGAGCGAGTAGATGGCGAGTTTGTGCCGCTGATTCCACCACGTGGATCGGTTGCAGCGTCAGTGCAAGCCACCGTTCCTGGTGCACGCGTAGCAGCCACGCTGCAGCACGTACCAGCCGCTGAGTTGGGGAACCTGAACGAGCCGTTACACGGCGACATTCTCATTTGCAGCGATTCACGTTCGGCTACTTCTGAGTTGATAGAGATGATCAGTCGCATCCCAGGTGCGCGTGCGCTGGATTGCGGCAATCTCTCAAATGCAACGGCAATTGAAGTATTTACCGCAGTGCTTCTGCAGCTGAACACGCGCTATAAAACACGCGTGGCTCTACAGCTAGTAGGGCTTGAGCACCTCAACCAAGAAGCGGATTAAGAGGCGACTGCTTCATCCACTACGCGGTTTGGGAAGAAACCGCGGCCAGATTCCCAGGTTCCGTCTGCGCGAACGACTGCCCACCACGGCTGGTATCCGACGTTTAACGATCTCCATATTTCTAAGGTGTCGTCCGGTATGTGAGGGATGTTGTTAACACCGAAGCGATCAACAAACCCACGCATTGCTTCGAGGCTGTCGCGGGCGGGAACCCCGATCAGGTTTATGTTGTCCCCGTGTTCGGATTTAAGCGCTGCGACCGCAGACGCTTCTGCTTTACAGCTTGGTCACCACGGCGCCCAGAACCAAAGAAGCACGTCGCTCCCAGCCACCGTGTCTGGATCGAAAACGTTGCCATCTAGCAGAGGCTTTGCCAGCTGCAAGATTTGAGGCCGGTTTTCGAATTCCGCGCTAGTTGCAGCATTTGATGCGTTAGCTGCAGTCGATTGCGCACTGTCTGCGCCAGATTGACCGGTACTAACCGTGCTGGTGCCGCCACCGCATGAAGCAAGCAGGATCGCAGTAGCTATTACTCCAGCTGTTACTCCACCGGATACTCCACTGGAGTGGCTCGTTCTCACAGATATAAGACTAGGCACCTGCCGCGGTGTTGTTATGTCAGGGACGGCAGTAGTAGCACAGCGTAGATTTCAGCGCGTGAGCACCAGAATGCTGATCGGACTAGCTCTTGTGACAGGCGTGTTGATTTTGGTTGCCTTCGCCGTTCAGGTACTGGTGGCTATCTAGTTGATGACTATCTAACTGGACCTGCTAACAAGGCCCTGACTTTGCCCGCGCTTAGCTCTGGTCATAGCCTTGACCGCAATGAGCGACAACCACTACGACCTTGTGGTGATTGGTGGTGGCCCGGCCGGCTATGCGGCCAGCCTGCAAGCTGGTAACGCAGGTTTATCGGTGGCGTTGGTTGAGCGCGACAAGGTAGGTGGCACTTGCTTGCACCGGGGCTGCATTCCCGCAAAGGAGCTTTTAGAGACCGCGGCCGTACGCAGAACGGTGTCTAAAGCCGATCAGTTTGGAGTGCAAATCAGTGAAACGGGCTTCGATTTAGGCGTAGCGCAAGAACGCAAGCAACGCATCGTCGATCAGTTACATAAGGGCCTGAGTGGATCGCTAAAAGCGCGCGGTGTGACAGTGGTGCAAGGAACCGGGCGCCTAGGTGCGGATCGAACCGTTCACGTAACTCCTAACCCGCACGACGATCACTCCACCGAGTCAAATAATGGCGTTACATCTCTGACCGGTAAGCACGTGGTGTTAGCAGCCGGGTCGATACCGCGCTCAATACCCGGCTTAGAGCTCGATTACAAGCAAGTGATTACCTCCGACCAGGTACTGGAACTAGAAGAGGTGCCCAAGCGAGTGGCGATCGTTGGAGGGGGCGCCATCGGCTGTGAGTTCGCATCAATGCTGGCGGACTTCGGCTCTGAGGTAACCGTGCTGGAATACGCGGATCAGCTAATCCCAGGAGTTGACCCAGATATAGCCAAAACTCTTGCGCGATCGTTCAAAAAGCGTGGCGTCAAGGTGCGCACTAAAAGCTCAGTGGTTGGTTATACGTCTCAGGCTGATGAGGTTGACGAGGCTGGCAAAACTGTCAAGGCAGGTTTGGTCGTGCATATTGTGTCGGTCGGTGACACAGGTAAAAGTGCGGAGCCAGCTACCGAAACCGAAGACCTGGTGGTTGATGTACTGGTGGCGTGTGTGGGCCGCAAACCCTTCGGCGAGCTAGCGGGAGTGTTGGGTGAAAACGAGAGCGGTGTTGAGGTAGACGAGCGCGGCTATGTGAAGGTCGACGAAATGTGCCGAACAAGCGTGCCCGGCGTCTACGCCGTCGGGGATCTGATCGATACCCCGCAATTAGCGCACGTCGGATTTGCTGAGGCCATCATGACGGTGCGAGACATCTTGGGTGAAAATCCGCTGCCGGTGGATTACATCAATGTGCCGTGGGCCATTTATTGCCATCCCGAAGTGGCGTTTGCAGGGTTAACCGAACAGGCGGCTAAAGATGCGGGCTACGACGTGGTTACGGTGACACGCCGTTTTGCAGGCAACTCTCGAGCCATGATTGTTAACTCCACCGAAGGCATGGTGAAGATCGTGGCACAGCGTTCACCCGACACCGGTAAGGCCGGACGAATACTCGGTGTGCACATGATGGGCCCATGGGTTACCGAGCAACTTGGACAGGGCTATCTAGCGGTCAACTGGGAAGCCACTGTCGAAGATGTGGCAGCGTTTATTACTCCGCATCCGACCTTGTCGGAGCTGTTTGGTGAAGCGATGCTGGACTTAACAGGCCGACCATTACATGGCTGACATACGGCTTAAGCGCTGTCGTGCTGTGAGCCACCCTGCGATTTAGGTAGCAAGAGAGATAATGCCAACGACTGAACTGATTCTGCCGCAACTAGGCGAAGCCATAACCGAAGGCACGATCATCAAATGGTTCAAGGGTCCCGGGGATCGCATCGAAATAGACGAGGCAATCTATGAAGTGTCAACCGAAAAGGTCGACAGTGAGGTGCCTTCGCCGCTAGCTGGCGTGCTAGTCGAGATCAAGGTCCCTGAGGGTGAAACCGTTGATGTCGGAGCCGTGCTTGCTCTGGTGGAAACAACTGCAGATTCGTCGGCCGCCTCGCTGGGAGATACACCTACAGAACCTCAACAAGCTGACAGTTTTGCTCCAGGAAAACCTGTAGCGGCTTCCACTAGTGCGATTCCACCGCCACCGGCCACTACCGCAGCCGCTTCTGTAGGCACTGCGGCAAGTTCAGTAACGACGAGCCGAGAAACAGACGGTCGTTTGCTGTCGCCGCTTGTTCGACGACTGATTCGTGAAAACGGTCTCAGCATCGATCAGCTAACTGGCACAGGCGTTGGTGGCCGTATTAGTCGCGATGATGTACTGGCCGCCATAGACGAACTGCATCGCAGTGGCGGAGCTAAACCGCCCCAACCAGATCCGGTGGCGCAAGAGCAAGCGGTCGAAGTGCTTCGACCCGGGATCGAAACATCAAACCGTTCTGCGGTGTGGCCAAATGGCGACAGCAGATTTGAACCGTTCAGCAAAATTCGCAAACTCACCGCTGACCGAATGAAACAGTCAACGAACACAGCTGCTTATGTGGTGACGGTCATGGAAGTTGACTACGAAAACGTGGACCAGGAGCGCCAAAAAAGACGTGCCCATTGGAAAGAAGACGAGGGTTTCAGCCTCACCTATCTACCGTTCATTGTTCTCGCCGTGGCCGATGCTCTTTCTGAATGGCCAAACGTAAACGCTTCAGTCCTCGAACAAGACTCCGAGCCTGGGCTATTGATTCACCGCCTGCTGAACATAGGTGTAGCGGTTGATCTTGACCACACAGGCTTGATCGTTCCAGTGTTGCGTCAGGCTGACACTCTTAACTTGCGAGGCGCCGCCAGAGCGATGAACGAGTTGGCAGAACGGGCACGCAACCGCAAACTGCGTCCGGACGACATAAGCGGGGGCACTTTCACAATTTCAAACAACGGTTCGTTTGGCACCTACACGACCGCGGCAATAATCAATCAACCGCAGGTGGCTGTGCTCTCCACCGATGGAGTCGTTCGCAGACCTGTGGTGACAAACGACCAGTTTGGGAATGAGAGCATCGGGATTCATTCGGTTGGCCATCTGGCTCTGGGATGGGATCACCGGGCCTTTGATGGCGGTTATGCAGCTGGTTTTTTGGGGCGCGTGAAGCAACTGCTGGAAACGCACGACTGGGCGGCCGAGTTTTAAGTGCTACGGGTCCGCTGGCTGGGCCGAGTTCGCTATAGCGAAGCTCTTGACCTGCAACGTCGCTTGTCAAAGGTTGCAGCTGACGACTACTTGCTACTGCTAGAGCACCACAGTGTTTATACCGCCGGACCGAACGCCGACCTAACGAATCTGCTAGTGGATCCTGCCGAAGTTGGAGCGGATTTTCACCAGATAGAGCGCGGGGGAGATCTCACTTACCACGGCCCAGGACAGCTAACCGGCTATCCGATTTTGACTCTGCCCGGCAAGCACGGAGGCGGTTTGTCCGAAACTGCCTCATATGTGCGGCAACTAGAACAACTGATGATTGACGCACTAGACGATGTCGGCTTGCCAGGCTGCGGCAGGCTTGAGCGTTATCCCGGCGTGTGGGTAGATCCTGAGGGTGATCATCCTCAAAAGATTGCGGCCATCGGCGTGCGGTTGCGACGAAGACGCACGTTGCATGGTTTTGCACTCAATGTAAACACCGATCTTGATTGGTACGACCACATCGTGCCGTGCGGTATTACCGAGTTTGGTGTTACATCGCTAGCTGATCAGGGTGTGGACGTAAGCATGGCAGAGGTCGTTGATGCAGTCGCCAAACGCGGCATTGAGACATTCGCGCCGTCGAGCAGTGTCGCGCCACAGCAAGAGAAAGCGGGTTTTGAGCGAATGGACGCATCAACCCCAGCACGTGGGACTGGTGATCTGGGCGTGTTTAGCGGCAGCTCGGTGTCAATAAAACCAAAGCGCAGCATTGGACGACTGGCTAGCGCAGGAGTAACCACCGGTCTGGAACTGACCCAACGAAAGCCCAGTTGGCTAAAAGCGCGCATGGATCTCAACGCGGGTTACCGGAGACTTCGTTCGGTTATGCAGCGCAACGACTTGGTAACGGTCTGCGAAGAGGCCGGCTGCCCGAACATTTACGAATGCTGGGGAGCGGGTACTGCCACCTTCATGATTAACGGTGCCGATTGCACGCGCGCCTGTGGTTTTTGTTTAGTCGGTACCGCTAAACCGCAACCGCTTGATGAAGACGAACCAGCTCGCGTAGCAAACGCTGTAGGTGAGATGGGATTGTCGCACGTTGTGCTAACCGCGGTAGCGCGTGACGATCTACCAGACGGTGGTGCCGCCGCGTTTGCCGCAACCATTCAGGCGATTCGCAACGCTTCAGCGCAAGAACATGCAGAGCGTGAGGTAACAGTAGAAGTGCTAATCCCTGATTTCGCAGGATCGTTAGTGGACCTACAAACGGTGATAGACGCTGCGCCTAACGTGGCCAACCACAACATCGAAACAGTGCCCCGCCTGCAACGAGCCATACGTCCGTCGGCTAGCTACGCGCGCAGCCTGACGGTGCTAGCGCGGCTCGCTACGTCTGGGCTGATCACAAAATCAGGCCTAATAGTAGGGATGGGTGAAAGCGACAACGAAGTAGACGCCACTCTGGCTGATCTTGCCTCAGTCGGAACAAACATCGTGACCATCGGCCAATACCTACGCCCAACACAACAGCACGTGCCTATGACTCGCTGGGTTGAGCCGACCGTATTTGAACGTTGGCGTGACCTCGGACACAATCTGGGAATCAATCACGTTGAATCAAGTCCGCTGACACGCTCCAGTTATCACGCAGAAAGAGGAGCGGTTGCAGTAGCTGCTCCGGTTACTGACCTGGAAACAGTTGACCTGTGAGTAGCGGCGTGGCGTTTGACGCCGCGACCGTACTGCTGGCCTGGGCTGTAGGTGGATTGGCCTTTTTGTGGGTCACGGTACGACGGCGAGAAGTGGGGTTGGGATATGGCTGGCTTCTGCGATCCAGCTTTGGGGTTATTGCTTTTGGCGCAGGATTAGCAGCACTGCGCTGGCCCTATCGGGTTAGCACACCCGCCGACGGCACCAGCACCGTTGTTAGCGACTCAACCAACTACGCCGCCACAGCGACAGCAGTAATAGCGGCGACATTGGTGGTAGTTGGCACAGCTTGGGCGCTGGTTGGATCGGTGGTGCGTCGTGAAGATCGGCAGTGGCGGCGAGTAAAGCAAGCCAGCGAAACACGCCTGTTAGCCGATGCAATCCCACCGTTAGCGGGCGCTGTAGGACTGGCCGTGTTGGCGTTTATCCAAGGTTTTGGCGACAACGCTGGCACTGGTCCCACCTTGTTGCATGTTGCACGATTGTTAATAGGTGCAGCATTCTTAGGGGTGGTGACAGATGCGATGCTGCTAGGTCACTGGTATCTGGTGCAACCTGGCCTACGGCGAGAACCATTGCTGGAGTTGGTTGCCTGGTTGCGGCGACTTTGGCCGTTAGAGGTAGCCGCTCTGCTGGTGCCGGTAGGCATGTTGTCGGTGTTTAGCGGATCAATAGGTGATGGCTATGGAGGATTGTTGGGCTGGTTTTGGGCGGCTTGTGCGATCACAACGATCGCACTGGCGCAAGTGGCAATGCGCGCCCTAGCGGAGCCGCAATATGCGGCCGTAATGTCAGCCACAGGTTTGCTTTATCTGGCGATTCTTAGCGGGTTCGGCACCGATTTGGTTGCTCGACTAGTGCTGGCCGGTTAGTCGCCGCAGTTATAGCCCAGACCAGTTTGGCGGCCGTTTTTCTTTGAAGGCTCTAGCGCCCTCGGCGGCATCTTCACTGCTTCCCACCAGGCGACGAATGCTCTCGCCCATGCGTACCGCCTCAATCCAGCCCATACGAGAGCTGCGTGAAGCCATCTCTTTGACAGCTCTCACAGCTAACGGTGCCCCTTGACAGAGTCGTTCTGCCAACTGCTGAGCCTCATCTAGCAGATCCTCGTGCTGCACGACCTTCCAAGCCAGGCCAATCTCTTTGGCGCGCTCGGCGTCAATGTTGTCGCCAGTTAGTAGTAGCTCCATTGCGTTGGACCATCCCAGTTTGGGTGGCATTCGAATCGCTCCGACGATGGTGGGAACGCCGATCTTTACCTCAGTCATGCCAAATACGGCTCGCTCCGACGCGAGGACAAAGTCGGTAGCTAAAGCACCGGTCAGGCCGTAGCCGATGCAAGCGCCATTAACCGCGGCAATGGTGGGTTTCCAAAGCTCCATTCCGCTTTCGAAACTGTTGATGGTTGGTATTTCAAAGAAAGTCCCGGGCCAAGTTCCTGCCGAGCCGCCCTGTGAGTCGCGTAGATCGGCGCCAGCGCAAAACGCACGACCTGCTCCGGTGAGAATTGCTACCCATGCTTGAGGATCGTTGTAGAACTGCTCCCAAGCTGCGTTTAGGCATTGGCGCATGTCTGCGTTGATGGCGTTAAGAGCTTCTGGTCTGTTGTAGGTGATGGTGGCTATGTGGTCATCTAGCGCGTAGGTAGCAGCGGCGCTAGAGGTATTTGATTTGCTCATGGGTTTAGTTCTAGTCGGCACGATGACTAAAGCAGGGGTGATTGCGGGCAGAATGCGGTCATGCGGCTGGTGATTCAAATTCCGTGCTTTAACGAGGAAGAAGCACTGGCTGAGACTTTGGCGGACTTGCCGCGCACGGTTCCAGGTTTTGACGAAGTGCTGTGGCTAGTAGTGGATGACGGTTCTTCAGATCAGACAGTGAACGTGGCGCGCACTAGCGGGGTTGATCACATCGTAAAGCTCGCTAACAACAAAGGCTTAGCGCTGGCATTCGCAGCTGGACTTGATGCAGCTCTACGATTAGGCGCGGATGTTGTCGTAAACACAGACGCTGATAATCAGTATCAAGCCAGCTTTATTAATCGTCTGGTCGAGCCAATTTTGGCGGGCAAGGCCGATCTGGTTATCGGGTCGCGCGACATTGATAATCATGCAGAATTTTCATGGCTCAAGAAGCGTTTGCAACACATCGGCTCATGGGTGGTACGCCAGGCGTCCGATACCGACGTAGCCGATGTGACGTCCGGGTTTCGTGCTTACAGTCGAGAAGCTGCTCTTAGCACCAACGTTGTGTCACGCTTTAGTTACACCTTGGAGTCAGTCATACAAGCCGGCAAAACCGATCTGGCTGTAACCGATGTGGACGTTGGAGTAAATCCTGCGGTGCGTCCGTCAAGGTTGTTTCGTTCAAAACGGCAGTACGTGTCTCGCTCAGCGGGAACGATTGCGCGTGTGTATGCCATGCATGAGCCACTGAAAGTTTTTTCGGTGCCTGCTTTTCTGTTTGCTTTTGTGGGTTTGGTGCTTTTCGCGCGGTTTGGTTGGTACGTGATTACCTCTGGTGGTGAAGGGCATATCCAGTCGTTAGTAGTCGGAGCCGTGGCGCTACTGATGGCTATGCAACTGTTCATGCTGGGGTTGCTGGCAGATCTGCTGCGCACGAATCGTGTGGTGGGGGAGCGAACGTTGAAGCGTGTGCGCGCCATTGAGCTAGCAGTAACCAGAAGCTCTGATGGCCGGAACCTGGCGGAGTAGTCGGTGGAGTAATCGCTAGACCAGCGGGCGGGCGCTAGCTGGAATCGGCTCCGGCAAGGCCGTGGATCCCATTAGCTCAGCATCCACGCTTGCCGCGCACGCTCTTCCTTCCGCAATAGCCCAAACGATCAGGCTCTGGCCTCTGCCCATGTCCCCGCACACCCAGACGCCATCGACGCTGGTGCGGTATTGGTCGTCGCGTGCCACATTGGAGCGTTCATCAGTATCAACGCCAAGTTGGTTGAGTAATCCACCCGACTCTGGTCCGGTAAAGCCCATAGCTAAAAGCACTAAGCCACATTCAAGCTCAAAGTCTGTGTCCGCTACTTTTTCAAATTTGCCGTCGATCAGTTCAACTTTGTGGGCTCGCAGAGCCTTAACGTTGCCTTCTTCATCACCCACAAACGACTCAGTGTTGACCGAATAGAGCCTGTCGCCGCCTTCCTCGTGCGCTGAAGAGGTTCGGAAGAGCATCGGGTAGGTCGGCCAAGGATTCGATTTGGCACGCTCCTGCGGCGGGCGCGCCATGATCTCAAACTGATGCACTTCGGTTGCGCCTTGACGATGAGCGGTTCCTAAGCAGTCCGCCCCTGTATCGCCTCCGCCGATAATGACCACAGGTTTGTTGCTGGCCGTGATCTCTAGATCACTTGGCTCGATGTCTCCTTCTTGTACTCGGTTTGCCAGTGGCAGATATTCCATGGCTTGATGAACGCCACCTAGTTCACGACCAGGAATTGGTAAGTCGCGTGCTTGTGTTGCGCCACCTGCCAGAACCACAGCGTCAAACTCAGCGATTATTGCGTCGACCGCGCGATCTACTCCAACGTTTACGCCGGTTTCAAATCTTGTGCCCTCGGCTCGCATTTGATCGAGTCGGCGATCGAGATGGCGCTTCTCCATTTTAAATTCAGGGATGCCGTAGCGCAATAGGCCACCCAGACGGTCGTCCCGTTCAAACACGGTCACGGTATGACCTGCGCGTGTGAGCTGCTGAGCAGCTGCCAAACCGGCTGGGCCAGAACCGATTACAGCCACGGTGCGTTCTGTTTGCTCATCTGGTGGCATCGGTTCAACCCAGCCTTGCTCCCAAGCGTGGTCGATGATTTCCACTTCGATCTGCTTGATGGTGACTGGGTCTTGATTGATACCCAACACGCACGCGCCTTCGCATGGTGCAGGACACAACCGTCCAGTGAACTCCGGGAAATTGTTGGTGGCATGAAGCCGTTCGATGGCGTCATGCCACCGGTTGCGGTGCACGAGGTCGTTCCAGTCGGGGATGATGTTGCCAAGCGGACAGGCGTCATTACAGAAAGGCACCCCGCAGTCCATGCAGCGGCTGGCCTGATTAGTCAGATCATCGAAATCGAATGGTTCGTAAACCTCACGCCAGTCGCGCAGGCGTACGGGAACCGGACGTCTGCTCGGCAGCTGTTGTTTGAATTTTAAAAATCCGCGTGCATCACCCATTGGCGTTAGTCCTGTACATCAGCCGTGCGCTGCGGCCATGATGGCGGTCTCGGGGTCTGTGCCCTGTTCCTCAGCTAACGCTGCAGCGCGTTGCACTCGCTTGTAATCCTGCGGCATCACTTTGACGAAGTGATGCACCTGTTGATGCCAGCGAGAGAGAATCATCTCTGCGACTGTCGAACCCGTTTCATGTCCGTGCTGGCGCACGATCTCTCGCACCATCTGAACGTCGGCGGTTTCAATGGTCATCTCAAGATCAACCATGTCTCCGTTTAGACCGCGATGAAATACACCTAGCGGATCAAAAATGAATGCCGCTCCGCCAGACATGCCAGCACCAAAGTTGCGCCCGGTAGCGCCGAGTATTACGACGGTGCCTCCGGTCATGTATTCGCAAGCATGATCGCCTACACCTTCTGCTACTGCTATCGCGCCAGAATTGCGCACACAAAATCGTTCGCCGACAGTGCCACGAAAAAATGCCTGACCGCTTGTGGCACCGTAAAGCGCCACGTTGCCAGCGATGATGCTGGTTTGCGGCTTGAAGTCTGGGTGTGTGTTATCTGGTGGTCGCAGAACCAGCTTTCCGCCAGACAATCCCTTACCGACGTAATCGTTGGCATCACCTTTCAACCGCAGCGTGATACCTGCTGGCATGAAGGCTCCAAAGCTTTGCCCTGCCGACCCTTCAAGGTCAATCTGAATGGTGTCGGTTGGCAAACCGGCACTGCCATACGCTTTAGTGACTGCGTTGCCCAGCAGGGTGCCCACTGTGCGGTTGGTGTTGCGAATTGGCGAAGAGATAGTCACGGGTGTGCCTTGCTCGATAGCGGGCGCAGCTTGGCGAATTAGCTCAACATCTAGCGCACTATCAAGTCCGTGGTCTTGCGATTTGGTGCAATAACGATCTTGCGGCCATGGTGATTCAGGTTCGACTAGCAACGGAGTCAGATCCAAGCCGTCGGCTTTCCAGTGACGGATAGCGCGATTGACGTCTAGACGATCCACACGTCCTATTGCCTCAGCCAATGTTCTAAAGCCCAGTTGCGCTAGCAGTTCGCGTACTTCTTGAGCTATGAACTCAAAGAAGTTGACGACAAACTCGGCTTTACCTGAGTAACGACTTCGCAGTTCAACGTTTTGAGTAGCGATACCCACCGGGCATGTATCTAAATGGCAAACACGCATCATGATGCAACCGGAAACCACCAACGGAGCAGTTGCAAAGCCAAACTCCTCTGCGCCAAGTAATGCCGCTATCACTACGTCGCGGCCTGTCTTGAGTTGCCCGTCCACCTGCACAACGATGCGATCTCGCAGGCCGTTTAGCAGCAGTGTTTGCTGGGTTTCGGCAAGACCTAGCTCCCACGGCGCACCAGCATGCTTAAGTGAGGTCAACGGCGAGGCACCCGTGCCACCGTCATGACCTGATATCAACACCACGTCTGATTTGGCTTTTGACACGCCTGCCGCCACGGTGCCTACTCCCACCTCAGACACCAGTTTTACGTGCACGCGCGCATTTGGATTTGAGTTTTTGAGATCGTGAATGAGCTGTTTGATGTCCTCAATTGAATAGATGTCGTGATGAGGTGGAGGGGAGATAAGGCCAACACCAGGAGTTGAGTGGCGGGTGCGAGCGATCCACGGCCACACCTTCGGGCCGGGCAACTGACCGCCTTCACCTGGCTTAGCGCCCTGAGCCATTTTTATCTGCAAGTCGTCAGCGTTCACTAGGTATTCCGATGTGACACCAAACCGTCCGGACGCCACTTGCTTTATGGCTGAACGACGCAGGTCACCATTGGCGTCAGGAACAAACCGATCGGCGTCTTCCCCGCCTTCACCAGTGTTGGACTTACCGCCGATGCGGTTCATTGCTATCGCTAGTGTCTCGTGTGCTTCAGCGGAGATAGAGCCGTAGCTCATTGCACCGGTAGAAAAACGCTTAACGATTTCGCTTACCGGCTCGACCTCATCTAGCGCAATGGCAGAGCTCGGCTGATCGGTTTTGAACGACAACAAGCCGCGCAGGGTTGCGAGCTGCTCTGATTGATCGTCAACCAGCTGCGTGTATTCCTTGAAGATGTCATAACGCCCTTGGCGAGCGGAATGTTGCAGCTTGTAGACGGTCTCCGGATTGAACAGGTGATATTCACCCTCTCTGCGCCATTGGTACTCACCACCTGCCCACAGGTCACGATGTGCTATTTCGGTGGGGTTGCTTAGATAGGCGTAGCGATGTCTGCTCGCCACCTCTTCGGCCAACGTGTCAAGGCCAACACCACCTAACTTGGAAGTAGTGCCAGTGAAGTAACGGTCGATCACATCCTTGCTCAGGCCAATGGCTTCGAATATCTGCGCTCCGACATAACTGGCTACGGCCGAAATACCCATCTTTGACATGATTTTTAGAACGCCCGTAGAGCAAGCCTTTAGGTAGTTGCGTTGGGCAGTGCGTGCATCGACGTCGGTAATGGCGCCGCGGCGCACAATGTCGTCCAGGGTTTCAAATGCGATGTAGGGATTTACAGCAGCCGCGCCGTATCCAAGCAGCAACGCAATGTGATGAACCTCGCGCGCATCGCCACATTCGGCGATTAACCCAACGTGAGTGCGCTTGAAGGTGCGCACCAGATGGTGATGCACAGCTGCTACAAGCAGCAGCGAAGGAATAGGCGCTTGATCGATATTGCTGTAGCGATCTGACAACACGATCACGCTGGCTCCGTCATCGATGGCTGTGCTGACTTTTTCGCAGATGTTTTCGAGTGCCGCAGCCAAGCCGGCACCACCTTCGGCCACCGGGTAGAGGCCATCGATGGCGAAGGCCTCAAACTGTGGTTTATCGCCGTCTTCGTTTACGTAGAGGATCTTTGCCAGATCTTCATTGGACAGCACGGGATAGGGCAGCACGATTTGCTGACACGAATCAGCGCCAGGCTCAAGCAGGTTTGCTTCGGGTCCGATCATCGACGTGGTGGAGGTAACTAACTCTTCGCGAATGGCGTCAAGTGGCGGGTTGGTGACTTGTGCAAAAAGTTGGCTGAAGTAGTCAAACAACATGCGCGGCCGATGTGACAGAGCTGCTATTGGAGTGTCGGAACCCATTGAGCCGATTGGTTCATAGCCAGTGCGTGCCATCGGCGATAACAGCAGTCGCAATTCTTCGGTGGTGTAACCAAAGATGCGTTGAGACTTCTGCACGTTGCCTTCTTTGGGCGTGAGCGAAAAACGCGGAGGCAGGTCTTCTAGATGCTGTAGGCCCTCATGCAGCCAATCGCCGTAAGGGTGCTCTGCAGCAAGCTGAGATTTGATTTCATGGTCTTCAACTATGCGGCCTTGGCTGGTATCCACAAGGAACATACGGCCGGGTTGGAGGCGACCTTTGATGATGATCTTTGCGGGATCAACATCTAACACGCCTACCTCGGACGCCATCACAACGAGGCCGTCGTCAGTTACCCAATAGCGCGAGGGACGCAGTCCGTTGCGGTCAAGTACTGCACCTACCACTGTGCCGTCGCTAAAGGCAATCGAAGCTGGACCATCCCATGGTTCCATCAGGCACGAGTTGAATTGGTAGAAGTTTCGTGCTGCGTCATCCATTTGCTGGTGGTTTTCCCAGGCTTCGGGAATCATCATCAACATGGCGTGAGGCAAGCTGTGGCCACTGAGGTTTAGCAGCTCTAAAACGTTGTCAAAGCTGGCGGAATCGGATTCTTCCTCAGCCACGATGGGGTAGGTCTTGTTGAGTGAGTCGCCAAATAGCGAGCTAGATAGCCGTCCTTGCCGAGCTAGCAGCCAGTTGCGGTTACCAGTAATCGTGTTGATCTCACCGTTATGAGCGAGCATGCGATAGGGATGCGCTAGCCGCCAAGACGGAAATGTGTTGGTACTGAAACGCGAATGCACCAAAGCAATTGCCGATGTCAGACGCTCGTCTGTGAGGTCGGTAAAAAACTGGGGTAGTTGCTCGCAGGTGAGCATCCCCTTGTAGACAATGGTGCGACAAGAAAGCGACGGGAAAAAGATGTCGTCTTTGATCTCGTGTTCAATGCGCTTGCGTAACACGAACACACGACGCTCAAGCTCAAGCCCGGATATCTGTCCGTTTTCGCCGGCCACGAACAGCATGCGAAACACTGGCATTGGGTTAGCGGCGAAAGTGCCAAGTGAGCTTGGGTCGGTGGGGACCTCACGCCAGCCCAGCAAAGTGAGGTTTTCTTCGATGATCAGCTTTTCTATGGCTTCGACGGCGCTATCGGGATCATCGCGCGGCAAAAAAGCAATACCGGCGGCGTAATGACCGGAGGGCGGCAGCGCAAAGTCGCAGACAGCACGATAGAACTCGTCACATAGCTGCAGCAGAATTCCAGCACCGTCTCCTACGTTGGCTTCAGCTCCGGTAGCACCACGGTGATCGAGGTTTAGTAGGCACTGCAGGCCGTTTTGAACGATCCGGTGAGAAGCACTGCCAGACATTTCAGCCACGAAGCCCACACCGCAGGAGTCGTGCTCAAAGCGCGGGTCGTACAAACCGACTGCAGGAGGAGGGCCGTGTTGCGGCGATGGTTGCGGTGCCGACGAAGAGGCCTTTGGATCCATTGTGGTCAGTGGGTCAGTCATAGGAGTTCCGCGAGGTTGTATACGCAAGCGCCATTACAGCCAGTTGTGCTGGCGATCCTGGCGTTTAGCGGGACTTCGTTGGCCCAGAGAATCTGTGAGCCTAGCGACAAGCGTCGGTAGCACCTACCGAAGGATTTGATTATCCGCTTACAACTTATTCACCTCCATGAATAAGTTGCCATTTTTGTGAATACTTGTTAACCTCAGAAAACCAGGTCAAAGGGAGGCACACGATGGGTGAGCTAAAAACGGGTGTTATAGGTGCTTCGGGTTTCACTGGTGCCGAACTGATGCGCCTGCTAGCAGGACACTCGGATCTGGATTTACAGGTGATAACTGGAGATTCCCAAGCAGGCACACCGGTAGCAGAGCTATATCCCAGCCTTATGCCCGTCTATGGCGATATGGCCTACGAGTCTTACGACCCTGAAAGGTTTGCGGGGCTTGATGTTGTCTTCTTGGGGCTACCTCACATGGCAAGCCAGCCGGTGGTGACTGATTTATTTGGCCGAGTTGGTTGCATAGTCGACCTCGGGTCAGATTTCAGACTCAAAGATGTATCGCTGTACCCGCGCTGGTACGGAACTGAGCACGCACAGCCCGAGCTGCTTAGCGAATTTGTTTACGGCTTGCCTGAGTTGCATCGTGATGCGCTGCGCTGCGCCAAGGCAGTAGCAGTAGCTGGCTGTTATCCGACTGCAGCTGCTCTAGCGCTGGCTCCTTTTGTGAAGGGAGGCCTAGTTGACAGCACAGGCATCATCGTGGATGCGGCTTCAGGCGTAAGCGGCGCTGGTAGAGCACCGAAGCCGAACACCACGTTTGCAGCGGTTGATGAAAACTTCAGCGCATACGGGTTGGAGGGGCACAGGCACACGCCTGAGATCGAGCAGGAGCTTGGTTGTGAAGTGCTGTTTACACCGCATCTCGCTCCAATGGTGCGCGGCATCTTGGCGACCTGCTACGCACGACCAACAACCGCTGCAGCAGCTAGCTGGACGAAGACTGCTAGTCAAGCGCTAGCTGTTTTGCACGACGCCTATGACAGCGAACCGTTTGTGGCGGTGACCGAGTCCACACCACATACCAAAGCCACCGCTGGCGCTAACACGGCCCACCTAACTGCGCGCTTTGATGAGCGAACCGGCTGGTTAGTGGTGTTGTGCGCCATTGACAATCTGGTTAAGGGAGCGGCTGGCAACGCAATTCAATGTGCCAACCTGGCGCTGGGTTTGCCAGAGACACAGGGCCTACCTGTTAACGGGCTCATGCCATGAACGCGTCACAAATCGCTGCAACTGCGAATGAAACCGAAAAAGATGAAGCCGAACCAGGGGTCGCTGAACTCAGTCGTGTATTGGAACCGGTACTTGGGAAAACACAAGCCGAAGAGATAGAGCCATATGTGCGCCGGTGGCGAGGCGCAACTGTTGTAGTCAAGCTCGGTGGTAGCGCCATGACCGATTCTGCTCTGGCTGACGTATTTGCAGTCGATGCTGTGTTGTTAGCGACGCTGGGCGTTCATCTCGTGCTGGTTCACGGAGGCGGCCCGCAGATCGCAGACATGATGAAACGACTCGGCAAAGAACCTGAGTTCAACAATGGCCTACGAGTCACTGATGCCGAAACTCTTGAGATTGCGCAAATGGTGCTAGCGGGAAAAGTCAACAGTGACATCGTTCGTAGCATCAATGTGCACGGCTCAAAAGCTGTCGGGGTAAGTGGCGCCGACGCGCGCTTGATCATGGCGGTTCAAAGAGATCCCGCTTTGGGGTTTGTGGGAGACGTGGTGGGGATTGATCCGGCACTGCTGTTGAGCTTGGTATCGGCAGGAATGATTCCGGTTGTTTCCACCATCGGTTCGGACACCAACGGTCAGGCATACAACATCAACGCCGATACAGCGGCGGCAAAAATCGCGGCAGAACTTTCCGCTGAGAAACTGCTATATCTCACCGATGTAGCCGGGCTGTATCAAAACCTGGACGACCCTGGCTCACTCATCAGTCACACGAGCGCACCTGAGCTTTCACAACGCTTAGCAAATGGTGAGTTAGAGGGAGGGATGATCCCCAAGATTGATGCCTGCGTTGATGCGCTTGGCAACGGGGTCGGCCGTGTGCATTTACTTGACGGACGAGTTCCACACGCAACTCTTATCGAGCTGTTCACCGAATCCGGAGTTGGCACGATGATTACCAACGAAACGATCTGACCCCATTACCCACTGCTATTACTCAACTATTACTTAACTATTACTCAGCTATTGCATCGAAAGATTCACACATGACTAGTACCTCAAATACCTCAAGTTCAGCGACCGGCACGCACGCGGTTGCGATGCACGCATCTAATGATGTGCAGTACTGCCCGTTAATGCCCACCTACGGACCACCATCGGTGCAGTTTGTACGCGGTAGCGGAACTCAGCTTTGGGACAACGACGGTCGCGTCTATCTGGATTTTCTGTCCGGGCTTGCCGTGACCTCCTTAGGTCACGCTCACCCTGCGGTGGCGGCAGCAATCGCCGAACAAGCCAACACGCTGCTGCACGTGTCGAACCTATTTGCGACCGAACCACAAACCGAACTCGCCCAAACCATCAACCGCTTACAAGGCGGCGGCGGCCAGGTGTTCTTCTGTAACAGTGGTGCAGAGTCTTTGGAGTGCGCTATCAAGCTGGCACGAAAGCACGGCGGGCACGGCCGTCACGTAGTGGTCAGTGCGTTGCGTTCTTTCCACGGACGCACGTTGGCGACTCTGCACGCCACCGGGCAACCCGAAAAACATGAGATTTTTCAACCTCTGCCAGAAGGCTTCCGTCATGTGCCATATAACGATGCAGAGGCTTTGAGAGCAGCTTTAGATCCATCTTGCGCGGCGGTCTTGTTGGAGGTTTGCCAAGGTGAGGGTGGGGTCAATGTGGCTGACCCTGAGTATCTGCAGCAGGTACGTGAAATCTGCGATGAGCGAGACCTACTACTGATTTTTGACGAGGTTCAAACTGGGTTTGCACGTACCGGCAAGTGGTTTGCCTGGCAGCACTATTTCGGTCCTGATGGCTCCAGTGATGCTCGCCCAGATGTCGTCACTATGGCTAAAGCGCTGGGCAACGGAGTACCTATTGGAGCGGTATGGGCTAAGCGCGAGGTGGCCGCGGCGTTTAGCCCTGGCGATCACGCTACGACCTTCGGCGGTCAACCTTTGGCAACGTCAGCAGGCCGTGCAGTGCTGGCGACCATGGAAGCAATTGACGCTCCAAGACTGGCACAAGAGCGTGGAGCTGAGCTAGCTAGCGCACTAGAAGCCTTGCCGTTTATCTCAAGCACACGTGGCATGGGGCTGTTGCTAGCAGCGGAGCTAGATCCCGAAAAGGTGTCTGCAACGGGCGCAGAGGTGGCTGCGGCTTGTCTCAAAGCAGGACTGGTGGTGAATGGGATAAGCCCAACCGCACTGCGCTTTGCGCCACCACTGACGATTAGCTCCGAAGAGATCGTGGAAGGTGTTGGGATCTTTGCGGCCGTGCTGAGTGAGCTAGTCAAAACCCAGGAAGAAAAGTAACGATGCGTCACTTCCTTGAGGTGGACGATCTGAGTACCACCGAGCTACGAACCGTGCTGGACAATGCGCAAAAAGTCAAGACCGATCTACAACCACTTGCCGGTAAGGGTGTGGCGCTGGTGTTTGAGAAGGCTTCAAATCGAACGCGCAATTCCATGGAGATGGCCGTAACTCAGCTAGGCGGCCATCCGATTTATATCCGTGGTGAAGAGGTAGGCATTGGCACACGCGAATCCGCCGAGGACGTGATCAGAACACTGGCTGGGTACCACTCGCTGATAGCCGCGCGTGTGACAAGCCACTCTTCTTTGGAACGCATGGCTGCTTGCAATGTCGCGCCGGTGATCAACTTGTTGTCCGACCAAGCACATCCGATGCAGGCGCTGGCAGACCTACTGACAATTGTTGAGCATTTTGGTTACCCAGATACCACCACTAACGCACCACTGCGAGTCGCATACGTTGGTGACGCCAACAACGTTTGGAGTTCGTTGACGGTCGGCTGCGCCATGCTTGGCATTGAGAGCGTGATAGCGACGCCCATAAAGTACGCCCCCCAACCAGTAGCGGCAGAACAAGCATCTACCACAGCCGAGCAAACAGCTTGCGCTAGTGCGCAAGCTCTAGTGACGGAAGATCCGATCGAAGCGGTAACGGGGGCGCATGTTGTCTATACAGACGTGTGGGCCTCAATGGGTCAAGAGAAAGAAGCTGCTCAAAGAGCGGCCGACTTTGAGAACTACCGCGTCGACGAAGAGCTGATGTCTCATGCACGCGACGACTGTGTGTTCATGCACTGCTTGCCAGCTCGTCGCGGCGAAGAAGTGAGCAACGAGGTGTTAGAAGGCGCTAGCAGTGTTGTCTGGCAGCAGGCTGAAAATCGTATGCATTCCGCGCGCGGATTACTTGCGTTGATCGCCACAAAATGGTTGTCAGCGGAACCGGAGACAAGCTCATGAGCTCCAAGGTGCAACGCCAGCATCACATGGAGCAATTGCTGGTTAAAACGGCAATAAGTAGCCAGAAACAGCTACGTGAGTTGATGTCTCAAGAAGGCTTCGAGCTCAGTCAAGTAACGATCAGTCGCGACTTGGCCGATTTGGGCGCGATCAAAATCCGTACCGGTGGCAAACAGTTGTATGCGATACCAGATCTGTCCGCGCAGCGTTCCGTACCACCAGACATCTTGCGTCGCGTATGTAGCGAATGGGTAGTCAAGGTGAGTTGTTCTCAGAACATTGTTGTGCTGTCGACTCCACCGGGTTCTGCTCACGTGGTGGCTTCTGCCATTGATCGCAGTGACCTGGATTCTGTGATTGGCACGGTGGCCGGTGACGACACGATTGTGGTCGTTGCAGACGAAGATGCCGGTGGCGCTGCTCTAGCTGAGATGTTTGCCAACTTGGCTGATATTGCTAGTTGATGTCGCTGATTTATACAGAAGGTTTGAAGGGAAAAGCGCATGACTAACGAGCAGCCCGAATCCAGTAGCTCCAAGACGAGCCAGACGTTGTGGCATGCACGATTCTCGCAAGAACCAGCGCAGATATTGAGAAAACTAAATGACTCCTACCCGTTTGACTCTCGTATGTACCAACAAGACATCGAGGCTTCAAGGGCGCATGTGCTCATGCTGGCTTCGGTCAAACTACTGAGTCCGGTTGAGAGCACCGAGATACTCGCCGCCCTAGATGTCGTGGCGGAAGAGCTAAGCGATGGAACCTTTGAAATTGCTCCCAGCGATGAAGATATTCACACTGCAGTAGAGCGTCGTGCCACCGAGTTATGCACCGCCGCGGCCAAGCTGCATACGGGCCGCAGTCGAAATGACCAAGTAGCCACCGATCTAAGGCTGTGGTGTCGCAACGAGATTGATGTACTCAGCGCGGAACTGGGTCGGCTGGTTAACACCATTGTCGAGCTTGCCGAGCAAGCCTCAACGAATGACGTTTATCTACCGGGCTATACCCACCTGCAGCAAGCACAGCCGGTGGGACTGGCTCACCATTTGTCTGCCTGGTGCTGGATGCTGTTGCGTGATGCGCAACGCTTGTCAGCAGCTCGTCACGCCGCTGACATTTCCCCACTTGGTGCGGGAGCACTTGCTGGCACAACGCTGCCACTAGAGCCAGAAATATCTGCTACCGAGCTCGGGTTCGCGGCTGTTTTTGAAAACTCTTTGGACGCCATCTCCGATCGAGATTTTGTGGCAGATCTGCTTTATGCCCTTGCAATGCTCGGGGTACATCTTTCACGCATCGGTGAAGAAGTGGTGCTGTGGTCTAGCTCTGAGTTTGGCTTTTTGAAACTAAGCGACACTTTTTCGACCGGCTCCTCGATGATGCCGCAGAAGAAGAACCCGGATGTAGCCGAGCTGGCCAGAGCGAAATCGGGACGTTTGATCGGCCATCTGACTGGCCTATTGGCGATGCTTAAAGGCCTGCCTCTGGCATACAACAAGGATCTACAAGAAGATAAGGAGTTGCTGTTTGACGCCTGCGACACGGCTTGTCTGATAATGCCTGCTCTAGCGGGATTGCTAACTACAGCCGAATTTGATGCAAAAGCAATGGCTAAAGCTGCCGACGCGCCATTTGCCGCAACCACCGATTTAGCTGAATGGCTAACAATGCAAGGCATGGCATTTCGTCAGGCTCACGAACTGGTAGCCGGATTGGTACGCAAGGCGTTAGACACACCACCTCAGGTGGACAGTGCCGCTGAGTTTGTTGAAATGGTGTCGATGCATCCAGAATTAGGATCCGAAGCTGCAGCCTTGTTGGCTCCCGGTGAGGCTTATCGCCGCAGAAATAGTCCGGGCGGAGGTGGCCCGTTGGCTGTGGTCGAGCAGCTAGTTCACCTAAAGGACGCAGTAGCTAAAGCCTTCTAGTCGTTTGATAGGAATCGGAGACAGTGCCTGACGTCGCGTTTAATCCGAAGCAGTCGTTTGCTCAAACGCGCTGGCTATCAGCGGGAGACAAGCAGCTACAACCTTCGACATCGCTAGAAGATGCCGTGTCGGTTGTAACAAAGTTTGTTCCGCAAAATGAGGCTCAACAAAAAGCGCGCTATCAAATTCTGCGATTTGCACACCGACACAGCGACGCCCTTCATCGCAGTTGTGTGGCAGGCCATTTCACAGCTTCGGCCTGGCTAGTAAATCACCGCGTCGATGCGGGACTTGTGCTTTTGCATGCAAAGGTCGGTCGTTGGCTGCAGCCTGGAGGACACGCCGACGGTGATGCTTGTCTGGCAGCCGTGGCGCTACGTGAGTGCGAGGAAGAAACTGGGATTGCGGGATTGAAGGTCAGCAGCGAGCCAGTCGACATCGACGTACACGTGTTCAGGGATCGTCACCTGGCTAACCGGGGTCTGACTAGTCGGAGTACTGCTAACTCCCCAGATCCGCTTCACTTGGATGTCCGTTATGTGGTTCAAGCTCCAAGTGATGCAGTGGTGAATGGCAATCATGAGTCTGAGCAGTTGCGCTGGGTTGATGAGAGCGAACTTGAGAAAGCAGACTTGGATCTAGACGAAGGCACTTTGCGTCTTGCGAGCTATGGTTTCGCGCTGGCCCACCAGCTAGCCGACCGCCGGTAATCTGCAGGCAATGGTTGCTGGAACAGCTCTGTGGGTTCTTTGCGCAATAGCGGTAGCTATCTCCATAGCTGGCATCGTTGCAGTACTAAGCGTTGGCGCCGAACGTTTTGCACATGCGGGCTACCGCCGCCGTAATTGGGTCCTGCTGATTATGTTGATCGGTCCGATGGCAGTGCTGTTTTATTTTGCCACCGTGCGCCATCACGTACTTCATCCGGAGCGTTACCGCACAGTAGACGGTGTCGCTCCCGCTGATCGATAGCGGCCGTGGACTGTGCCATCTAAACAAGCGGCTTTAAATTCTGGGCTAGCGATTGATGTTGCGGGCCTGGTAGTGCGCTACGGCGATGTTGAAGCCGTCAAGGGCATTGACATGCAGATTCAATCCGGTGAGATTCTGGCCTTCTTAGGGCCGAACGGTGCTGGCAAAACCAGCACTCTTGAAGTCCTAGAGGGATTCATAAAGCCTGCGGCTGGTCGCGTATCGGTGCTAGGCGTTGACCCTCAGCACGCCGACCGCACTTGGCGTGATCGCGTAGGCATTGTGTTGCAAGAGTCCACGCCCGATGGTGATCTAACGGCGGTTGAGTTTCTAAAACTGTTTGCCAGCTATTACAGCAACCCACGTTCGGTCGATGAGTTGATGGAACTGGTCGGGCTTACGAAAGTTCAGAAAACCCGCGCTGCAAAGTTGTCTGGTGGTGAAAAGCGACGCTTGGACGTAGCGATGGCTCTGGTGGGCAATCCCGAGCTTGTGTTTTTGGACGAACCAACTACCGGATTTGATCCGAATGCACGGCACACCGCCTGGGAGATGATTCGCGACCTGCGCAACCTCGGAGTGACCGTGCTGCTGACTACTCACTACATGGATGAGGCAGAGCATTTGGCGGATCGCATCGCGATTATCGCTGAAGGGCGCATTGTCGGTGGTGGCACATCTCGTGAGATAGTGAAACAAGCCGAACTGCAGACGATGATCAGCTGGGATGCGAACCTGACAGCAGATAACCCAGTGCTAGATAACCAGGCGCTGGGTAGCCCTGTAACGGTCCACACACCAGACGGTGATCGCATGCAGATATTGACCGACAACATTGCGGAGGTATTGCGAGAGTTGCTGGCTTTGCCGAACAGCGAAGCCATTGCCAATTCGCTGGTTGTTGAACCACCCGACCTTGAACAGAGCTATCTGACACTGGTTGAACGCGCTAGCACAGCTGCGGTGCCAGCGTGACTAGCAATGCAACGGCACCAGCATGACCAGCACAACTGCTAGCCAGATCAGCCAGCCCGCCAAGCTGGCAAAACCAGTCACGAGAGCGCTGGCTCAGCTGAGCACGCTGACTCGTTACAACCTGCTTGCGCTCAGACGTAACCCGGCCGCCTCTTTCTTTACGGTCGTGCTGCCACTGTTATTCCTGGTGATCTTCAGCGCAATCCTCGGTAACGAAATGGTCCGCATCGATGAACAGAGTGAACCAGTCCGGCTTGCCACGCTCTACGTGCCGGGCATTCTGGCACTAGCTCTGGTGTCGGCCACGACGGTGAACCTCACCATCACAAACGTCAATCGCCGTGAGATCGGCCTGCTTAAACGTTTGCGCTCTTCGCCGTTGCGACCCAGCACTTACATGCTCGGTGAGTTAGTGACGGGTTTGCTGATCGTGTTGTTTATGGCGGTATTGCTAATCAGTGTTGGCTGGATCGTGTTCGACGCGTCCTTACGCCTTGCCGCTATACCGATGCTGTTGCTGACCATTTTGATAACCGCTCCGGCATTCAGTGCCCTGGCATTGGCGATGAGCACCATTATCGGCAGCGTGTCCGCAGCACCAGCGGTGACAAACATGTTCGTGTTGCCACTGTATTTCGTGTCAGGCGTGTTCTTTCCGACCACCGAGGATTCTCCAACGATTATTACGTTTATCGGAGATGTCTTCCCCATTCGACATTTGGTAAATGCGTTGAGCGACGGGTTTAACCCGACATTGACCGGTGTGACGTGGCCATGGCAAGACCTGCTTGTGGTGGCTGCTTGGGGAGTTTTTGGTGTACTCGTCGCGGTGCGACGATTCCAGTGGGTGCCGCGCAAGAGCTGAGACTGCTGATCGTGACAGCACGGCAGCGAAGGCAGTAACGGCACGCATTGACTTGGGTAGCACTTGGGTAGCACGGCACAATATGCGCCGTGGATCTGTTAGAAGACTTAACGGCACGCGGGCTAATTGCCGACACCACCGATCGCGACGCCTTTGCTCGACGGCTAGCGGTGGGGCCAATCACGCTTTATTGCGGCTTTGATCCGACCGCTGCCAGCTTGCATGTTGGAAATTTGATGGGCCTGCTGACGCTACGACGTTTCCAACTGGCCGGACACAAACCCATCTGCGTGGCAGGTGGAGCGACCGGAATGATCGGTGATCCAAGCGGGCGCTCAGATGAACGGTCGTTGCTAGACGATGACACTCTGGCACAGAACATGGAAGGCATCGTTCCGCAGCTGCGTCAGTTTGTGGACTTTGACGATCGCAGCACGCCAGCTCAGTTGCTTGACAATCGTGCATGGACCGTTGGGGTGGGTGTGCTTGAGTTCTTACGCGATGTGGGTAGGCACGTGACTGTCAATCAGATGGTGGGTAAGGAATCGGTGCGATCGCGAATGACGAATGGCGACGGATTGTCGTATACCGAGTTCAGCTACATGTTGTTGCAGGCGTACGACTTTTTATGGTTAGCCGAAAACACCGAATGTGAACTTCAGATTGGTGGTTCAGATCAGTGGGGAAATATGGTGCTGGGAGTCGATCTGATTAGACGTCGGCTCGGCCGTCAAGCGCACGCTTTGACCTGGCCACTTTTGACTCGCTCGGATGGAACCAAGTACGGCAAGACTGCGGGCGGCGAAACCATCTGGCTCAGTCCCGATCACATGAGCCCATATCGATTTCACCAGGCCTGGATCGGAATAGCAGACGAAGAGGTGGAGTCGTTGCTGGCAAAGCTGACGTTTTTGAGCCTGAGCGAGATTGCGGAGATTGTGTGTGAACACATGGACGACCCATCTCGTCGTCTGGGGCAACGTCGCTTAGCGGATGAGCTGACCACATTGGTTCACGGAGAACAGAACGCGCAAGCCGCTGCGCAAGCCGCAGAAATGTTGTTCGGGTCTCAGGTCGACGTGCGTGAGGTATCAACCCAAGCACTCAGTTTCGTAGCAAAAGAAGTACCAACTAGCGCACTCACCGGCATAGGAGCGCAGCTAGTTGATGTGCTTGCCAGTACCGAGCTAGCAAAAAGCAAGGGAGACGCACGCCGCGCGATTTCCGAAGGTGGCATCTACGTGAATGGAGAGCGCGTGACCGACGCTGAGCGCACGATCGAAATCGCAGACGTGCTGCATGGCAGCTTCGTGTTGCTAAGGCGAGGCAAGAAAACCTGGCACATAGCAACGGTTTAGCTGGCTAGTCAGACCAGGTTGCGGTGACCACGCCAAACCGTTAGCATCACGTCTCCTTCTAACGGCGGCTCTCTGCTTTGCAGTTGCGGCCTTTAGAAGTGGGTGCCTCCGGTGACCAACGGTTCTTAACTACCGTCGACAGCGTGCACCGTTGCGATAACGCAACGCTTCTTGACAACAGAACAGAGGACGATAAACGCCAGTGCGGGCGATCGGCCACTGCTTGCAAATGCAGCAGTTGCTGGTCGAACCACTAAATCGCGTCACCGACTGCATCTGCAGCTGAGTGGCGCAAACGTTTTAATGCAGTGTCCCGATCGATCTCATCGATCCAGCGGCATTGCACAATTCCAGCCAGTTGCTGTACCGGAGGGTTTTTTCCCTCTCTGAACGGCAAAGGCTCTTTTGATCGTGCTGACCGGCTTAGCTACTTTGGTGGCTTGCCTATCAACAAGATCTCGATGGAGAGTTTGATCCTGGCTCAGGACGAACGCTGGCGGCGTACTTAACACATGCAAGTCGAACGATCCCGAGACTTCGGTCTCAATGGGAGAGTGGCGAACGGGTGAGTAACACGTGAGGAACCTGCCCCGGAGATGGGAATAGCCCAGGGAAACCTGGATTAATGCCCAATATCCTGAAAGCACCACATGGTGGTTTCAGTAAATGTTCCGGCGCTCCGGGAGGGTCTCGCGGCCTATCAGCTTGTTGGTGAGGTAATGGCTCACCAAGGCATCGACGGGTAGCTGGTCTGAGAGGACGATCAGCCACATTGGGACTGAGACACGGCCCAAACTCCTACGGGGGGCAGCAGTGGGGAATCTTGCGCAATGGGCGAAAGCCTGACGCAGTAACGCCGCGTGGGGGAAGAAGGCCTTCGGGTCGTAAACCCCTTTCAGCAGGGACGAAATTGACGGTACCTGCAGAAGAAGCGCCGGCCAACTACGTGCCAGCAGCCGCGGTAATACGTAGGGCGCAAGCGTTGTCCGGATTCATTGGGCGTAAAGGGCTCGTAGGCGGTTTGATAAGTCGGGTGTGAAAACTCAGGGCTCAACCCTGAGACGCCACTCGATACTGTCATGACTAGAGTCCGGTAGAGGAGTGTGGAATTCCTGGTGTAGCGGTGAAATGCGCAGATATCAGGAGGAACACCGATTAGCGAAGGCAGCACTCTGGGCCGGTACTGACGCTGAGGAGCGAAAGCATGGGGAGCGAACAGGATTAGATACCCTGGTAGTCCATGCCGTAAACGTTGGGCACTAGGTGTGGGTTCTTTTCAACGGAATCCGTACCGCAGCTAACGCATTAAGTGCCCCGCCTGGGGAGTACGGCCGCAAGGCTAAAACTCAAAGGAATTGACGGGGGCCCGCACAAGCGGCGGAGCATGTTGCTTAATTCGAGGCAACGCGAAGAACCTTACCTGGGTTTGACATGTTGAGTATCGCCATAGAGATATGGCTTCCTTTTTGGACTCATCACAGGTGGTGCATGGCTGTCGTCAGCTCGTGTCGTGAGATGTTGGGTTAAGTCCCGCAACGAGCGCAACCCTTATCCTATGTTGCCAGCGCGTAATGGCGGGGACTCATGGGAGACTGCCGGCGTTAAGTCGGAGGAAGGTGGGGACGACGTCAAGTCATCATGCCCCTTATATCCAGGGCTGCAAACATGCTACAATGGCCGGTACAAAGGGCTGCGAGACCGTGAGGTTAAGCGAATCCCATAAAGCCGGTCTCAGTTCGGATTGGAGTCTGCAACTCGACTCCATGAAGGCGGAGTCGCTAGTAATCCCGGATCAGCAACGCCGGGGTGAATACGTTCCCGGGCCTTGTACACACCGCCCGTCACACCACGAAAGTTGGCAACACCCGAAGCCAGTGGCCCAACCCCTTGGGGAGGGAGCTGTCGACGGTGGGGTTAGCGATTGGGGTGAAGTCGTAACAAGGTAGCCGTACCGGAAGGTGCGGCTGGATCACCTCCTTTCTAAGGAGTCACCTCTAGATCTAATGATCATTTTGATTGTTAGGTTTCAGGAGATTCTCAGTTGAAGCACTGGTGCGTTCTCTGTTCTGCTGCAAGAAGTGGTGCGTTATTGCGCCATTTTTTGGTACGGCTTCTTGATAATTGCATAGTGATGCACGAGCATCAATCATTTAACTTCAAACTTGTTTTACTTGTTTGAGGTTATTTTTGATTCTTCGAGACTGAGTATCAACAAAATATTCCATGCTACGAAGAGCCAATGGCGAATGCCTTGGCGCCGAATACCGATGAAGGACGTGGTAGGCTGCGTTAAGCCACGGGGAGCTGCCGAGCAAGCTTTGATCCGTGGATATCCGAATGGGAAAACCCAACATCTTTAGACGGATGTTACTTCTGCCTGAATACATAGGGTAGATAGAGGGAACCAGGGGAATTGACACATCTAAGTACCCTGAGGAAAGTAAAGCAAAAGCGACTCCCTTAGTAGCGGCGAGCGAAACGGGAAGAGCCTAAACCGATTCCGGTGTAATAGCCTGGTGGCGTTGCCGGATTGGAGTTGTGGGACACCCCCGACCGAGCACCAGATTGGTCAAGGAGTTACAAAATCATCAAATAGCGGAACTGTTCTGGAAAGGCAGGCCAAAGAGGGTGAGAGCCCCGTACGCAAAATTTGCTGATCTCCTGGGGCTGCACCCGAGTAGCGCTGGTTCCGTGAAGGCCGGCGTGAATCTGCGAGGACCACCTCGTAAGGCTAAGCATAGTTCGGCGACCGATAGTGAACTAGTACCGTGAGGGAAAGGTGAAAAGTACCCCGGGAGGGGAGTGAAATAGTACCTGAAACCATTGGTTTACAAGCAGTTGAAGCACTACATTTCCGTTTACGGAAATATGTGCGACAGCGTGCCTTTTGAAGAATGAGCCAGCGAGTTACGGTATGTGGCAAGGTTAACCAGCGATGGGAAGCCGGAGCGAAAGCGAGTCCTAATAGGGCGATTTTAGTCGCATGCTGTAGACCCGAAGCCGGGTGATCTATCCATGGGCAGGGTGAAGCGGATGTAAGAATCCGTGGAGGCCCGAACCGACCTAGGTTGAAAACTGGGCGGATGACCTGTGGATAGGGGTGAAAGGCCAATCAAACCCGGTTATATCTGGTTCTCCCCGAAATGCATTTTGGTGCAGCGTCGCATTTTCAGTCATGGAGGTAGAGCACTGATTGGGTAAGGGGGCCTACAAGCTTACCAATCCCAGTCAAACTCCGAATGCCATGACTCCAGAGTGCGGCAGTGAGTCCACGGGGGATGAGCTTCGTTGGACGAGAGGGAAACAGCCCAGAGCGCCTGCTAAGGCCCCTAAGTGTGTATTAAGTGGCAAACGATGTGAGATTGCAAAAACAGCCAGGAGGTTGGCTTAGAAGCAGCCACCCTTGAAAGAGTGCGTAACAGCCCACTGGTCGAGTGATCTTGCGCGGATAATGTAACGGGGCTAAATACACCGCCGAAGCAGCGCCTTTAACTTCATCTTCGGATGTCGTTGAGGGGTAGGGGAGCGTCGTGCTTGCAGAGAAGCCTGAGCGGAAGCGCAGGTGGAGCGGGTACGAGTGAGAATGCTGGCATGAGTAGCGAGAGAGGGGTGCGAATCCCCTCCGCCGATAGCCCAAGGGTTCCTGGGGAAGGCTGGTCCTCCCAGGGTTAGTCGGGAGCTAAGGCAAGGCCGAAAGGCGTAGTCGATGCACAACCGGTTGATATTCCGGTACCACCACGTGCGCGCCCATTCAGAAGCTTGGTTGCTAAGGGGCTGTCTTTTTGTAAAAGAAAAGACGAACCGACCCACCGAGTGAAAGAAAGCAATGAGGGGACGCAGGAGGATAGGTAAGCCCAGGCGATGGTTGTCCTGGGGTAAGCGAGTAGGACGGGGACTAGGTAAATCCGGGCCCCACTAAGTCTGAGACGCGATGCCGAGCCGTTACAGGCGAAGTTACTGATTCCATGCTGCCTAGAAAAGCCTCTAGCAAGCTCGCGTGGTGCCCGTACCCCAAACCGACACAGGTGGGCAAGTAGAGAATACTCAGGCGAACGGGAGAACTGTGGTTAAGGAACTCGGCAAATTACATCCGTAACTTCGGGAAAAGGATGGCCCTTTAGGGTGACAACACTTGCTGTTCTAGCCATAAAAGGTGGCACATACCAAGGGAAAGCGACTGTTTACTAAAAACACAGCAGCGTGCGAAGTCGCAAGACCATGTATACGCTGTGACGCCTGCCCGGTGCCGGAAGGTTACGGGGAACGGTTAGCTCTTAGGAGCGAAGCTGTGAACCTAAGCCCCGGTAAACGGCGGCCGTAACTATAACGGTCCTAAGGTAGCGAAATTCCTTGTCGGGTAAGTTCCGACCTGCACGAATGGCGCAACGACTTTCCCACTGTCTCAACCACAGACCCGGCGAAATTGAAGTACGAGTAAAGATGCTCGTTAGCTGCAGAAGGACGGAAAGACCCCGTGGACCTTTACTATAACCTGGTATTGGGTTGTGGCATGTGTTGTGTAGGATAGGTCGGAGACTTGGAAGCATTCGCGTCAGCGAGTGTGGAGTCAACCTTGAAATACGACCCTGCATATGTTGTAGCTCTAACTTAGGACCCTTAGCGGGTTCAAGAACAGTGCCAGGCGGGTAGTTTGACTGGGGCGGTCGCCTCCCAAACTGTAACGGAGGCGCCCAAAGGTTCCCTCAGACTGGTTGGCAATCAGTCGTCGAGTGCAATGGCACAAGGGAGCTTGACTGTGAGACTTACAGGTCGAGCAGGTACGAAAGTAGGGCATAGTGATCCAGCGATTGCGTGTGGAAGCGTCGTTGCTCAACGGATAAAAGGTACCCCGGGGATAACAGGCTCATCTTCCCCAAGAGTCCATATCGACGGGAAGGTTTGGCACCTCGATGTCGGCTCATCGCATCCTGGGGCTGAAGCAGGTCCCAAGGGTTGGGCTGTTCGCCCATTAAAGCGGTACGCGAGCTGGGTTTAGAACGTCGTGAGACAGTTCGGTCCCTATCCTCTGTAGCCGAAGGAGATTTGAGGAAAGCTATCCCTAGTACGAGAGGACCGGGATGGACGTAGCTCTCGTGTGCCAGTTGTTCCGCCAGGAGCATTGCTGGTTGGCGACCTACGGAAAGGATAAGCGCTGAAAGCATATAAGCGCGAAGCCTTTTCCGAGATGAGATCTCCCACTGGATTAACCAGGTAAGGCCCGTGGTAGACGACCACGTTGATAGGCCGGATGTGTAAGCACAGCAATGTGTTCAGCAGACCGGTACTAATCGGCCGAGGGCATGGATTTTGGTACTCAGCCTCGTTGAGGCAGCAACCTAGATATCTAGATAGATAGTTTGCCGCCGCTTGTGCATCACTACAGCAAGCACTTAGGAATTTATGAGTTCTTTGGTGGCAATTGCGACAGGGTCACACCCGTTCCCATTCCGAACACGGAAGTTAAGCCTGTCAGCGCCGATGGTACTTGGGGCGAGATCCCCTGGGAGAGTAGGTCGCCGCCAGATTTAAACAAATGCGATAGAAATATTGCAAATAGCAACCCCCGCTGGTTTGACAGGTTCACACCGATCAAACTGGCGGGGGTTGTTTGCGTTAGGAACGTGGCTCATGCAGCAATTTGTCTTACAAAGGTTTCAGATTCACTTAGATCAATGAACAAATTTAGAAAAACTTTGCGTGCGTAAAATGCCCGAGTGGTTGACCCGTTCCCTGCCCCTTTAGTTCTGGGTTGAATGAGTTCTCCCATTTTTCCGGTCAGAGCATCAAATCCGCGCTTTGGATCATTAATGCATGATTGAATTAGTTTGTAGTCTGTTTCTACCGTCTTATAAGTTCTATCAGCGAGGTCAACGGGTGTGGACGAGAACACGTAGGAAGGATCAGTGAATTTGTCACCGACAGTTCGAGACACGACAAGAATTCTGCGTAGTTTGGTGAGAAGATGGCTTTTTTCAAATGGTGTTTGACCTACGTATTGCGCGTCAATCATAGTAATTGCCATTGTTTCTTTAAAGCTGAGCTTTCCACCTTTTAAGTATTTGAGTGGAACTAGTTTCAATTCCCACGACCCGAAGTTCGGATCTCTTGACGAATTCAATTGCAAGCCTAGGAAACGTTCTATGGCTTGACCTGCCCAACCTTTGTTCTGCTTGCCTTCGGGTGAAATGACTGTTACTCGAAATTCTTTTGCGATTTCATGTAAGTTTTTTCCTTGCAGTAACTTGAGGCGACTTATTGCTTCGGCGCGTTCCATGCCTAGATCTTTCCGCCTGTAGATTTCAACTCGTCCTTTAGACGTGCATGAGCAATCGAGCCAAGAAACTCACTGTCAATTTCAATACCGATGAAACTGCGTTGGTTTCGTAATGCAATCACCCCGGTTGTGCCTGAGCCAGCGAACGGGTCCAATATGACGTTGCCAGCATTGGTGCTGGCACGAACAATGCGGTCTAGTAAGGCCTCTGGCTTTTGTGTCGGGTGCTTGCCGTGTCGCTTTTCATGCTTAGCAGGGGTGCTAATTGCCCAGACGCTGCGCATCTGCTTACCAGGGTTTTTGATGAAGTCTTTGGGGAAATCATCATCACGCATCTCTTCATAGTTGAAGGTGTGTCTTGCTTTTAGTGATTTTGATGCCCACAAAAGAGTCTCGTGGCTAGCGGTGAACATCCTGCAGCCAAGATTCGGAGCGGCATTCGGCTTATACCATGCAATGTCATTTAGCAGTCGCCACCCTTGCAGCTGCAGAGCATGACCACACGCATGAATGCTGTGGTATGTACCTGAAATCCAAATGCTGCCGTTCGGTTGCAGCACCCGCCGGCAGGCCGCAATCCAGGCGTTGTGAAATTCGAAGTCGCCTTCGGTGCCGCGGCTTTTGTCCCACTTGCCCTTATTGACGCTGACACGCTTCCCTGCATGAACGCTTGTACCACCGTTTGAAAGGTTGTAAGGGGGATCCGCAAACACCATGTCCACGCTGCATTCAGGCAACGAAGCCAAGATGTCAAAGCAGTCCCCTACATAAAGTGAAGCGGAATTACCGCTTGCCCCCCCCCCCGATCACATAAGAGGCTTCAGGAAGATCAGTGCTCACAAGCACCACCAGGTGTGCTTAGTACGAGAAGAAACGAGCACGGCAACCGTAGTGTAGACGAGGCTTCATCTGCTGGATCGATCCATCACTGGAGCAGCCCATCTGTGAGATAAGCGGCATCTTTTGCGTTTTATAAAAACTCGTATTGGCAAAGGCGGTTGGGTCGTGGCTGAGCGTCCGCTCACGAAGCCCGACTATGGCGGTGGCGACTCCCGGCGCTATAGCAGTGGTGACAAAGGTAGCAACGCATGGAGTTGGCGAGCAGGCTAAAGGACTTTCCGCGTTCAGTGCTACGCTGCCGCCATACACCTGAGAGGTTTCAAACGTGAGAGCAATTTCAAAAAAACGATCTGTCCTGGCATTGCTGTTTGCCTTCACCCTCATTGCCGCGTCTTGCGGAAGCGATGACGACAACGATGCGGACGGCGGCACAGACACAGACGGCGGCGCAAGCACCACTGTGGATAGCGGCACATCTCCGACTACTACGACGCAAACGGTCAGCGGTGACGAGCGATGCAACGATGGCGCAAACCGAGACGGCACGCTGATCCTTGGAAGCAACCAAACTCCTCGCCACTTCAACGGGGCTGTTCAGTCCGGCTACGCCACCGCAGTGCCTGGCACGCAGTTGAATGCCAGCCCACTGCTCTACGACGCCAACTACAACCCGATGCCCTACCTAGCTGAAAGCTGGGAGGTAGCCGATGATGGACTATCTGTCACTCTGAATCTGGTCAGCGACGCTGTCTTCCACGATGGAATGCCGATCACGTCTGCCGATGTGGCTTTCTCCATTTTGACTGTGCAGGCAAATCATCCGTTCAAACCGATGTTCGCTCCGGTGACAAGCGTTGACACACCCGACGATCAAACGGTGGTCATCAACTTAAGCCAGCCACACCCAGCGATCCTGCTGGCAATGTCGCCTGGTTTGTTGCCGATCATTCCCAAACACATTTTTGACGACGGCCAAGACATCAAGACGCACCCGCGTAACACCGAGAATTTCATCGGATCAGGACCATTCAGGCTGGTCGAATACGAGGCAGGGTCCATCATCCGAATGGAGCGCTTTGACGACTTCTTCATTGAAGGCGCCCCATGTCTTGCGGGCATCGTTATTGAGATCACTCCCGACAGCGCTTCAATCGTTCTTGGTCTTGAAAACGGAACGACTCACCTGTCGGCCACGCTTGGACCACAAGCAAACGTCTTGCGCTTGATGGACAACCCAGATGTTGAAGTGACAGCTCAAGGACACGAAGCCATTGGTCAGATCCAGTGGCTGGAGTTCAACGTGGACGACCCTGCACTGTCGGACAAACGAGTTCGTCAAGCAATCGCTTACGCAGTTGACCGTGAGTTCCTAGCTGACGTCATAGAGCTTGGGCTTACGTTCCCCGCACCGACGGGCATCGCGACCGCCAGCCCCTTCCATAACGACGACGTCAACCACTATGACAAGAACATAGAGCAAGCCAAAGAGCTACTTGCCGAGGCGGGCTACGAAGAAGGCGAACTGCAACTCACCATTGACTACATACCGCCTACACAGGTTGTGCTCGCCGAATATGTGGTGCAAGCGCTAACTGAGGCAGGCATTGAGGTGGAGTTGAGCGTGTCTCCTGACTTCCCGACCTGGGCGCAACGCGTTTCTTCAGGTGAGTTCCAGATGACTATCAACAATGTCTGGAACTGGGGTGATCCCGTCATAGGTGTGCACCGCACCTACCTGAGCGACAACCGCGTTGGCGTTATCTGGACGAACAACTCCGGCTACTCCAATCCCGACGTTGATCAACTACTCATCGACGCAGGCCAAGAGTTTGATCAGGAAGCAAGAACAGAGCTTTACGCGCAGTTCCAAGAAATCGTGGCAGAAGATGTTCCTATCTACTTCTTGACGACTCCACCTTTCTGGCAGGCATACACCCAAGCGGTGAACAGCCCACCGTCCGACACCATCTGGGGACTGATGTCTCCGATGCTTAACGTGTGGCTGGATCAGTAACCACGACCCTTTACATCTGACGCGATTGCGCCAGCTTGATACTGCGAACGATCGCTGCGAGAGTCGCCCAAGCGATTGGGCTCATCTTGGCAGTGATTGTTCTCAACTTCCTGCTCATCCACCTAACACCTGGCGACCCTGCCACGGTGATTGTTGGGGAAAGCGGCGCTGGTGATCCTGAGCTAGTTGAGGAGATTCGCTCTCAATATGGATTAGATGAGCCTCTTGTAGTTCAGCTCGCTACCTATGTAGGGCGTGTTAGCACTGGAGATCTCGGCGACTCCTATTTCTTCAACCAATCAGTGACCTCGTTGATTGCCCAAAGAGTGTGGCCAACGACCTTGCTGGTGGGTTCTGCATTGGCATTCGCCATCGCAGCAGGAACGTTGGTGGGAGTCGCAACCGCTCGTCGCCCTGAAAGCCCGGTTAGCCATGGAGCCACGGTTCTGGCGTTGGTGGGATTTTCGATGCCCGTGTTCTGGACCGGCATCATGTTGGTGATCTTGTTCGCCTCAACCTGGCAGCTGCTGCCGGTGCAGGGTTGGCACGATGTCACTTATACCGCAGGAATAATCGGCACTTCGGTTGACATAGTCGAACACCTGATACTCCCAGCGCTGACGTTGGGGTTGATTTACCTGGCTCAATACAGCCGACTTTCGCGCGCATCGATGCTGGAAGTACTGGAGTCGGATTACATCCGCACCGCTCGCGCCAAAGGATTGAGCGAAGGAGTGGTGGTTTATAAGCATGCGCTTCGCAACGCCATCATTCCGTTGGTCACAGTGGCTGGCTTGCAGTTCGGAGCGCTTTTGTCTGGTGCCTTACTAGTTGAGACGGTCTTTAACTGGCCGGGGCTAGGAAGGCTCGCGTTTGATTCGATTCTGCGACGCGACACTTCGGTACTGCTAGGCGTGTTGCTTATCTCAGCAGTGATGGTGATAGTTGCCAATTTGCTGACCGATCTGCTCTACACCGTCATTGATCCGCGTATCCGAGTGAAAGACAAAGCTCGTGCCTAGCGAAGAATCACCGAGCAGTGACCTGATGAGTGAAGCTCGGACAGAGCGCGGGCATGTGAGCCCAGGGCAAGAAACACTGCGGCTATTCTTGCGAAACAAGGCAGCCGTGGCAGGCGTAGTGCTTTTGGTTGGCATCGTCGTGATGACATTTTTGGGTCCTTTGCTGTACTCCAACAACCCTCGAAGCATCATCGCGCGACCACTAACACCTCCTGGCGAGATCTCTCAAGCTCCTATAGGAACCGATTACTTAGGGCGTGATGTTCTCGCTGGCGTCTTGACAGGTGGAGCCACGAGTCTGACGGTTGCAGCAGTTGCCGCTTCTATGGTGATTGTTATCGGAGTGACCATCGGATCACTAGCCGGCTACTACAGCGGATGGCTCAGCGGCGTGTTCGTGCGAATCACTGAGTTCTTTCAAGTACTGCCAGCGCTGTTGTTTGCAATGGTGTTGGTGTCACTGTTTACGCCTTCGAAGTGGACGATCTCCTTTGCAATCGGAGTAACTGCGTGGCCCGGGATTGCGCGTATCACCCGCGCTGAGTTCTTACGGCTGCGAAACCTGGAGTTCGTTCGTGCGGCACGAGCGCTCGGTGCCACTGATTGGCGAATTATCCGCCGAGTGGTATTCCCTAATGCTTTACCTCCGCTGATTGTGTCAGCCACATTGATAATGGGTACCGCGATCTTGTTTGAGGCTGGTCTGTCTTTCTTGGGATTGGGCGATGCCAACTCGACAAGTTGGGGTCTGATGATCGGGCTAAACCGCGGTAATTTCTTGACGGCTTGGTGGTCGGTCACGTTTCCAGGGCTTGCGATCTTCGTGACCGTGCTGAGCTTCAGCCTCATCGGAGACGGGCTACAAGATGCTTTCAACCCCAAGCTGAAAGGACGTTAAGCGATGTCTAGCCCAAGACTCGCAGTGAGTGGATTGACCGTTCGTTTTGACGACTTTGTAGCGGTACAAGACGTCTCGTTTGATCTCCACGACGGCAAGACGCTTGCAGTTGTAGGCGAATCTGGCTCCGGTAAATCAGTGTCAGCGTTAGCAATAATGCGGCTAATCGAGATTGGCACCCGCGCCACGATTGGTGCCGGCAAAGTTCTCTATCGAGAAGACGATGACACTACGACCGATCTTTTGCAACTGTCCGAACAACAGATGCGTGCGGTGCGCGGGAATCGCATTTCGATGATTTTCCAAGAACCACTTACCAGCCTGAACCCCGTTTACACCGTGGGCAGCCAGATTTACGAGGCACTACGCCTGCACCGCTCAATGTCACGTCTCCAAGCGCGCCAGCGAGCATTGGAGATGTTTGACCGTGTGCGGATCCCTGACGCCGTTTCTCGACTGCGCCAATATCCGCATGAAATGTCGGGCGGAATGCGTCAGCGAGTAATGATTGCTATGGCGTTGGCATGCGATCCAAACATTCTCATAGCCGATGAACCCACCACTGCGCTTGACGTGACGATCCAAGCTCAGATTCTCGCATTGTTGGCTGAACTGCAAAGAGAAACCGGAGCGGCAGTGCTCATGATCACCCACGACATGGGCGTGGTTGCTGAGATTGCTGACGAGGTCGTTGTGATGCGCTCGTCACAGGTTGTTGAGCGAAACGGTGTCCACGACATCTTCGAGCAACCACAACACCCTTATACGCGCGAGCTGCTCGCTGCAGTACCTCGTCTGGGTTCAATGGCCGGGCAAGATGCCCCGCGCCGCTTTGATTTGCTGACTGCCTGATCAGATTACGTGACTGCATTAGACAACGATTCTCGCGTCGACCATCCGCTAGTGGAGGTCAAGGCTTTGACCAAGGGCTTTCCCACTGCCAACAAGGCACGCATACACGCTGTAGAGCAGGTCAGTCTTGAGGTGAATCGCAACGAAACTTTGGCAGTGGTAGGTGAGAGCGGATGCGGAAAGTCCACGCTGGCGTATTTGATTATCCGACTTCTTGATCCCACCAGCGGCACAATCACTCTTGACGGCACTGACATCACCAAGCTGCGATCACAAGAGTTGCGTAAGCACCGCCGCAAAATGCAGATCGTGTTTCAAGATCCGTTTGCCAGCTTGGATCCAAGACGACCAATCGGCAAGACGGTGGGGGAGCCGTTTGATATTCATCGCACGCTGGCTCGCAAAGAGATTCCCGAAGCGGTGGCGGAGTTGTTGGTGAGAGTCGGCTTGTCTGCTGATGACATGCCTCAATATCCGCATCAGTTCTCCGGCGGTCAACGACAACGCATCTGCATCGCACGCGCCTTGGCGTTGCAGCCTGACTTGGTAATCACCGACGAAGCCGTTTCCGCGTTGGATGTCTCTATCCAGGCACAAGTCGTAAACCTGATGATGGATTTGCAAGCCGAGCTAGGTTTGTCGTATCTGTTCATCAGTCACGATCTCGCTGTCGTGGAGCAAGTCGCCCACCGAGTAGCGGTGATGTATCTGGGGCAGATCGTTGAGCTTGGTACGCGCCAAGCGATATTTGAAAATCCAGCACACTCTTACACACAGCGTTTGCTAGATGCAGTTCCGATAGCTAATCCTCGCTTGCGTCGTACTGACCGTTCTGTGCGTACCGATGAAATTCCTAGTCCCATCTTTGAGTCGGGCAGTTCGCCCGAGCTGGTGGAATTTATTGAGGTATCAGCGGGCCACTTTGTGGCACAGGAGTAAGCGATGAGCGAACAAACAGCAACGCCAGAGCCGTTCACGATCTATCCCACTAGGCGGGTTATCACGATGAACCCTGCTTTCGCTTTCGCTGAAGCGGTGGCTGTGTCAGGGGACCGCGTACTCGGTGTAGGCAGTGCTGCTGAGCTGGCGCAATGGGGAGACCATCGCGTTGACAATCGTTTCAGCGAGCACGTTCTTATGCCGGGCTTTATTGAAGCCCACTGCCATGTGATGTCCGGAGGTCTCTGGAGCTTTACCTATGTTGGCTATTTTGACCGGCGCGATCCACAAGGCAAGCTCTGGGCGGGTTGTAAATCCGTTGACGATGTACTCGACCGATTAGCGCAGGCCTCTGCCGAAATGGCTGATAGCGATGAATCGCAAACTTTGCTCGCGTGGGGCTTAGACCCGATCTATTTCGATGACGAGCGACTAGTAGCGCGACACCTTGACACCGTGACGGGTGCTCGACCCACGTTGGTGTTACACGCAAGCGGGCATCTGGCAACGGCTAATACCACACTGATGCAGCGGTGCGGTATAGACGAAACCTCAACCAACCCTGGCGTTGCTCGCGACTCCGATGGAGCACCCAATGGAGAGCTACAAGAACCGTCGGCGATGATGCTCGCTGGCGACGCCTTTGCTGAAATGATGGCAGCCAACCGCGCCGAGGCTGCTCGCTGGAGCTATGCACAAGAAGCGCGCAATGTTGGCCACACGCTGCTGACCGACTTGGGAACCACGCAGCTGTGGGAGCAGGACCAGCTTGATAACTGGCGCAAAGTAACCGACGATCCGCGCTATCCAGCAAGGGTGATGGTGGCGATGTCGAACTTGTTCGGAGTTCCGCAAAACCCCGGCGAGCTAGCGGAGCTTGCAGTCAAACTAAAAGGCGAGCAGAGTGCCAAGCTGCGCTTTGGCATCGTAAAACTGATCTTGGATGGATCAATCCAAGGATTCACCGCCAGAGTCAGCTGGCCGCATTACTACAAACCACCACAAGGTCACCCTGGCAACGGTTTGTGGCTGACAGCGCCTGATCAAATGACTGACCTGTTAGAGGCATACCACCGAGCAGGATTGACTGTTCATTGCCACTGCAACGGTGACGAAGCTTCAGAGGTCTTTATCGATGCCGTTGAACAAGTCTTAGAGCGTCACCCACGCTGGGATCATCGCCACACCGTCCAACACAGCCAGCTCACTACCGCTGCGCAATATCGGCGAATGGCTGCTCTGGGGATGTCGGCAAACATCTTTGCCAATCACATCTATTACTGGGGCGATCAGCATCGAGATGCGACCGTTGGGCCGGAGCGAGCAGCAGGAATGAATGCGTGCGCAACTGCGCTGGCGAATGGGGTTAGTTTTTCCATTCATTCTGATTCACCCATTACACCGCTCGGGCACTTGCACACAGCTTGGTGCGCTGTAAATCGGGTAACCGCATCGGGCGAGGTTTTGGGCCCAGATGAGTGCATCAGCGTGGATGCGGCTTTGCGCGCTATAACCATTGAAGCCGCCCGCCAACTCAAGCTTGATGATGAGATGGGCACCATCGAGGCGGGCAAGCTCGCAGACTTCGCAGTACTAGAAGACGACCCAACTCAAGTTGATCCGATGGCATTGAAAGACATAGGCGTGTGGGGCACCGTGCTTGGTGGCGAGCCGCTCGAAGCCGAGCGCCCATCCAACTAAATCTCAGCGGTACCGATTGCGGCCAAACGACGAGACAAAGCTCATTGCGGTAACGGTCGTGGGCGGTTACTTGGGAGCGGGCAAGACAACGCTCGTGAACCATGTGTTGCGCAGTTCAGACGAGCGCATAGCCGTGATCGTTAACGATTTTGGAGAGATATCTATCGATGAAGACCTCATCATCGCTGCAGATGCAGACAAGCTGACCTTGGCTAATGGCTGCATCTGTTGCAGTTTGGCGGACGGTTTCGCTGCAGCACTAATGCAAGTGCGCTCCAGTGAGCCTGCTCCGACTCGACTACTCATTGAGGCAAGTGGTGTTTCGGACCCAGAGCAAATCGCTGCTTACGCTCACACGCCCGGACTGCGCCTTGATGCCGTGGCGGTGGTGGCCGATGCTGAGACCGTGCAAGAACGCGCCAACGATCGCTGGGTGGCGGACACTGTGCGCCGTCAGATTGGTTCTGCAGATTTGCTGATTCTCAACAAGGTTGATTTACTGCGCACGGACGCGGAGCAAGACGACTTGTGCGACTGGCTTCGCAGTATTGCCCCTAGTGCTGCGATGCTGCGCGCAACTAACGCTGAAGTACCTCTTGATGTTTTGTTTGATTCGGCAGTTGGTGCTGCAGCTAGCCACGAGCACAGCCACGACGCGGCTGATGTCTTCGAATCTTGCACTGTGTTGTTAGACAAACCGATTCCAGTCGAAGTAATGAATGCGCTACTTGAGAACTTGCCCGAATATGTGCTGAGACTCAAAGGATTCGTTCAACTAAACGGCTCGGGTGTTAGCGGCTCAGGTATTGACGACTCGGATATTGGTGATTACGTGGTTCAAGCTGTCGGCAAGCGTGTGGCTATTACACCAAGCAGTCGGCACAGTCGCAACGCCCTGAGCCTTGTCGTTCTCAAAAATTCAGATGCGCTTGAATGGCTAGAGAGCCGTTTGAGCCAAGCAATCTCCAAGCAATCAACTTCTGAGTAGCTTGCGGATGTGAGCGGTAGCAAAGCCAACAAACCACGCTTTGAGCTGGCAACCGTCCCAGACAAGCAACGCGAACGCGTTGCGCAGCGGCTGCGTGGTGCTACGCAAGATTTCCAATCTGGTCGCCTGGGAGACGCAGAGCGCGTGCTGTCCCAGCTAGTGCGCTCACACTCAAACGAACCAGAGATCGTTGAACTACACGGGTTAACGCAATATCGCCTGGGGCATTGGCAAAGAGCCATCGAAGCGCTTACCAAGCACAACGCGATTGTGCCCACTCACAGTGTTGGCAGCTTGCCGATTCTCGCTGACTGTTATCGAGCGCTCGGCGACTACGACAAAGTCCGCTCGCTGTGGGATGACTTGCGTTCCGCTGCGCCAGATGCGGACACTATGACCGAGGGTCGCATTGTGATGGCTGGAGCGTTAGCTGATTCAGGGGACCTAAGGGGTGCAATTCGCTTGCTAGAGCAAGGACCGGTGCGAACCAATGTTGTGCGTGAGCGGCATTTACGTATCTGGTACGCACTCGCTGATCTTTACGATCGCGCAGGTGAAACTCAGCGCGCCCGCCGAGGATTTAGCCGCATTACCGAAGTTGACCCGGACTATCACGATTCAGCAACCAGGCTCGCTTCGCTGCGAGGGGATTGAGCGTGGCTGAGCCTGTCAAGCTAGGCTCACGAGACTTTTGGCTAGCGCAAGAGATTTAGACGAAAGCGAGGGGTAAGTGGCTAAGACACCAACTGCTTCAAACGCCGCTTGGAGGTCCAAAGAGGCCTATAAAGGGCTTAAAGAGGTGCTGTTATCTAGTGTTTTTTGGGGAAGCATTCCTTTGCTTGTGGTGCTTTCCGGTGGGAAGGAGAACCCTTTCCTCTTTGCGGCAATTTATTCGGGCTGCACAGCTGTTGCCTTATTTGTGTATTTGCGTTGTGTTAGTAAATGGGTACCTTCAAGGGAGTATTTACGGGCAGTATTCGCAGTCTTTTTAAATCGTAAGAAAGCATACGATAATAAAGGGCCTTCAAGATCAGCATTTAACATATTCAATGTACGGTCTTTCCTTATACCCTTTCGATGGCTTGGAATACTGCTTCTCACATGGTCATTCAGATATATCCACGAGACTGTCGGTGCGGTTTTATTTGAAATCTGGCCAATCTTCTTTGTCGTTTTACAACGCAGACTCAATGAGGATTACTATATCTCTAGAAGAGGATTACTATTTAACGGCCTTGCTTTCCTGGCGGTTGGGTTTGTTGTTTCCTCTAATGCACAAGCAACTGTTACGTCTGCATTGTTGAGCCCTGAGTATGTATTCGGTATTGCTGCCTTACTGTTTACTATCCTTACATCAATACAACAGGCAACACGCCAAAAACAGGGAGAACATATCGCGAAAAACAGGTTGAGGGGGGGGGGTCACTATCTTCTATTGAGCTAGACCAGGATAAGCTAGACAATGAAACTGAGAAAGCGACCATACTTCTGGATGGATTAGGGCTAGCCTTTGGCGCAGTAGTTTGTTTCCTCGCATCAGCGGGTTTCTCAATTTTTGGAGTATTTGAAGACTTTGCGAAACCTCTAGAACTCAGGCAAATACTTATCCTCATACCTGGAAGTTTTTTCCTTGTATTCTTTGGGTTTACGTTTGACATAAAGGCCAATGTTCGTGCAAAGGACCTGCGAGTTCAAAGCGCCCGTTATTTTACCCCTGTGTTTGGAGTCCTTCTCCTTGTTCTAATTTTCCCAATCAGAGAACAGTTATTACATCTTACTGGAAGTGAATTTCCTTCACCGTCTGAAATATTGTGGCCATGGCTGGTCGTAGGGTTACTGGGAGTAGTTACCGCTAGCGTCCTCACGAACCTTGAACCCAAAGCTAGAAAAATCAAGGATGGAATTTTTGGGTTAACATCTTTTGTAGTATCACTCTGGATTTTGGGTGCAGTAATATATTTTCGAGATGATTGGGCCTGGTGGCTAGAGAGACTATCTGCTTTGGAAACAAGTACCTTAGAGTATTATGGATTCCTTGGTGTATCAACGACGGTATTTGCGCTCTTAATGGCCTTTGAAGTAGCACGTCTTGAACAAAGGAGTAGTAGCGAACAAGAACTGGTATTTTGGCTTCTTTCGCGTTTTTATCAGCTGGACGACAAGCATGTAGATAACCCACCTGAAAGCTTGCAAAGTAAACTTGAGGCACTTGACAAAGTGAAAGAGACAACTGAACTCGAAGGACGCTATACTAGTATTAGAAAACAACTACTTGATAGTGGCCAGTCACCCGACGCAGAAGTTTTTACTAAGCTTAACTTACTTGTATATAGCAAACAGTCTGGCGTGGCTGTATCTAGCAGGATTGCTATCGCACTTCTGGCATTTTTCTCAATAGCCTTGTCCTTGGTTTTACGCCCACCGGATACCGAAGGCTTAGAAGCTATACTCATCGAATCTTTTGCGCTAATTCTGTCAGCGGTTATGGCATACCTAACATTCCACCTTTTTGATTTACGTAACGCTAGAGCTAGAAGTAGCGTCGAAAAAGACTCTCTACCTTTAGGGCGCGGGTATGTTCCTGAATTTGTGCCTGCTGTTTCACGTCAAAGTGAAAGTGTCTCGATTGCCCTCATTGCGATCATTATCATTACGTACATCTCACTTTATTCTGTAAAGTGGCTGGTGTAAGCGAGAAGATGGGCATATACCCAGTGCGACTGCCCCATTGATTAGGCTCAAACCCCTGTGAGCTCTGGTACTGCTTCCACCGACATCCCAACGATTCTTGGCGATGCTGCCGACGATCTCCTCTTGCACAAATGCGAGACGATCACTGCGGACGTGCTCACCTTGCCAGGCCCTGATTACGTCACCAAAATAGTTGCCGGCACGGACCGCTCTCCGCAGGTGATGCGCAATCTGCAGGCATTGTTCAACCATGGTCGCTTAGCTGGCACGGGTTACGTGTCGATCCTGCCGGTCGACCAAGGCATAGAGCACAGCGCAGCGGCATCGTTTGCCCCAAACCCGATTTATTTTGACCCGGCCAACATCGTTGAGCTAGCCATCGAAGGCGGCTGCAACGCGGTCGCCTCCACCTTTGGTGTGCTTGGCGCCACCAGCCGCCGCTTCGCGCATCGCATCCCGTTCATCGTCAAGCTCAACCACAACGAACTTTTGACTTACCCCGCCACCTACGACCAAATCATGTTCGGCTCGGTGGAGCGTGCCTATGAGCTAGGCGCAGCGGGCGTGGGCGCCACCATCTACTTCGGCTCGCCCGAAGGTGGCCGACAAATAACCGAGGTAGCCGAAGCGTTTGAACAAGCCCACCAGCTGGGCATGTTCACCGTGCTGTGGTGCTACTTGCGCAACTCCGAATTTGGCCCAGGCAGCGACGCCAACCCGGACAACACGCAAGATAATCATCTAGCCGCCGACGCCACCGCGCAGGCCAACCACATAGGCGTCACCATCGAAGCCGACATCATCAAACAAAAACTGCCCGAAAACAACGGTGCTTTCAACCTGCTGCCGGGCTTCGGAAAAACACATCCCGCCGTATACGAGCACCTAACCACCGACCACTCGATAGATCTCTGTCGCTGGCAGGTCGCAAACTGCTACATGGGTCGGGTTGGGCTCATCAACAGCGGTGGAGCTAGCACCGGTGCGGCCGACCTAACCGAAGCAGTTACCACCGCCGTCATAAACAAGCGCGCCGGCGGTCTGGGTCTAATATCTGGCCGCAAAGCATTTCAACGTTCGATGAATGACGGAGTGGAATTGTTAGGCGCCATCCAAGACGTATATCTCAGCCCGGAAGTCACGATCGCCTAGCGATTGTGACCGTGCTTTAACCACCACTATCTCAGTTCCATGCGCATACCCTTGACCCTGCGTAAACCCATGCACAAATCAGTCCACAAGACAAACAAATCAATCAGCTCAGGAGAGAAGTGACCGACACAGCGATCCCCGCGCGGGAGTTGCCACTACAGGAAATCGACGAAGTAATCATCCGCTTCGCAGGCGACTCCGGCGACGGCATGCAGCTAACCGGTGATCAGTTCACCAGCATTTCAGCGGCACTCGGAAATGACTTAGCGACACTGCCGGATTTCCCAGCCGAGATCCGCGCACCGCAAGGCACCTTGGCGGGCGTGTCGGCATTCCAGGTGCGCATATCAGATTTCAAAATCACCACACCCGGTGATGCACCTACGATGTTGGTGGCGATGAACCCGGCCGCGCTAAAAGCACAGCTGCACAACCTGCGTCAGGGCGGCGCCTTGCTTATCAACACCGACGCCTTCACCGAACGCAACTTTGAAAAAGTTGGCTACACCTCAAACCCGCTCGAAGACGGTTCGCTTAACGATTACCGCGTCTACGAAGTGCCGATGAGTCAGATAACGCGCGATGCAGTAGCCGAGCACGGCGTAAAACCACGAGACGCCGAGCGTTCTAAGAACTTCTTTGCTTTGGGTCTCATCAGTTGGATGTACACCCGCCCGACAGAACCAACCCTTGACTTCATTAAGACAAAATTTGCCGGACGTGAGCAAGTCATTGATGCCAACACGGCGGCATTCCAAGCGGGCTACAACTTTGGCGAAACAGCCGAGGTGTTCGAGGCTCACTATGAGATAAAGCCCGCTCCGCTACCACCAGGCGAGTACACCAACATCAATGGCAACACCGCTCTGGCTTGGGGTTGCATCGTGGCAGGGCACCTGGCACGCCTGCCGGTCTTTTTGGGCTCATACCCCATCACACCTGCGACGGACTTGCTGCACGAGATGTCAGTGAAGAAGAACTTCGGTGTACGCACCTTCCAAGCCGAAGACGAGATTGCAGCAGCAGCTTCGGCAGTTGGCGCAGCATTTGGTGGCGCACTGGCCTTCACTTCGACTTCTGGTCCTGGTCTGGCGCTTAAGGGTGAAACCATCGGATTGGCGGTCAGCTTGGAGCTGCCGCTAGTGATTCTCGACGTTCAACGCGGTGGTCCTTCAACTGGCCTACCAACAAAGCCAGAGCAAGCCGACCTGCTGATGGCTATGTACGGCCGCCATTCGGAATCTCCGCTACCAATCGTTGCTCCACGTAGCCCAGCAGACTGTTTCAATGTGGCCATAGAAGCTTGTCGCATAGCTCTTAAATACCGCACTCCTGTAATCGTGCTGAGTGACGGTTTTCTGGCTAACAGCTCTGAGCCATGGATGCTGCCGGACGCAGATTCTCTGCCCGACATCGGAGTGGAGTTTCACACCGGGTTTAACGGCACTAACGAAGACGGCGACGGCATTTTCTTGCCGTACTTACGAGATCAAGAAACGCTCGCTCGCCCGTGGGCCATTCCTGGCACACCAGACCTGATGCACCGCATCGGTGGCATAGAGAAAGAAGACGGCACCGGCAACATCTCATACGACCCTGAAAATCATCAAAAGATGATTGACCTGCGCCTAGCCAAAGTGGAGGGCGTGGACGTGCCTGACGCTCAAGCAGATGGAGACGCTGATGCAGATCTATGCATTTTGGGCTGGGGTTCCACCTGGGGCGCCATTGATGCGGCTGCTGCTCGTGTACGCGAAGCCGGACACAAGGTTGCCCAGGTTCATCTGCGACACCTGATGCCGCTGCCGAAAAACTTGGGTGAGGTCTTGGCGCGCTATCGCATGGTTATCTGCCCTGAAATGAACATGGGCCAGCTCAGCAAGTTGGTGCGCGCCAAGTACCTGCTTGACGTCAAGCACATTGGCAAGATTGACGGTGTGCCATTTACAACCGGGGAAATAACCCGCGAAGCCTTAACAGCTGCGGAGTCGCTAGGCGCCAACGCCTAAGACCCCCCCCCTGCACGGAGACATAAACATGACAGATACCACCGAACAAGCCAGCTCAACAGCACAGGTGTCAACCACTGCTGCGGACTGGGCAAGCGACCAAGAAGTGCGCTGGTGCCCGGGTTGCGGCGATTATTCGATCCTTACCGCGATGCGCCAGCTAATGCCACAGCTAAACGCTGACCCGGCCAACACGGTGTTCATCTCAGGCATCGGCTGCGCAGCGCGCTTCCCCTACTACATGAATACCTACGGTGTTCATGGCATCCATGGGCGTGCACCTGCGATCGCTACCGGTCTGGCTCTAGCACGACCAGACCTAGACATCTGGGTGATAGGCGGCGACGGCGACATGTTGTCGATCGGCGGTAATCACCTAATTCATGCCCTACGCCGCAACGTAAACATCAAGATCTTGTTGTTCAACAACATGATCTATGGACTTACCAAAGGACAGTTCTCACCCACTAGCGAAGTTGGCAAGGTAACAAAGAGTTCGCCAATGGGTTCGCTAGATCACCCGTTCAACGCACTGTCGGTAGCTATCGGCGCTGAGGCTTCATTCGTGGCTCGTACCCATGACATGGATCGTGAGCACATGATGGAATCATTCCGACGAGCACACGCACACAAGGGTGCCGCGTTTGTCGAAGTACTACAGAACTGCAATGTGTTCAACGATGGCGCCTGGGAAGGTGTTACCAAAAAGAAGAACCGCGACTCCATGCTGATCCCACTTAAGCACGGTGAGCCGGTGCGGTTTGGTCCCGACAACGAGTTTGGTGTGGTGACCGTCGACGGTCACGCTCGCGTAGCGAATGTGACCGATGTTGGAGAGCAAGCACTGCTGACCCACGATGAGACTCGGGAAGACCCATCTACAGCATTCATGTTGGGTCGCCTAGCGCGCGGACCATTTGAGCCGACTCCAGTGGGCGTGTTTCGCGCAATCGAGCGCCCAGAATATTCAGAGTCGGTTACCCGACAGCTTGCACTAGCGCAAGAAAAGCAAGGTTCCGGCGATGTTGCAGACTTGCTACGTTCGCACGGCACCTGGACGGTTTAGTCGCTGGCGAGCCTGCCTAGTACCGGCGCGTAAACCAGCCACCGATCTTGTTGATCTGCGGCTACCGTCAGATCACGTGGCGACCAATCGTCGACGGTTGGACACTGAGCTAGTCCGCAGGAAGTTGAGCAGTAGCACGACCGCGGCTCAGTCCTTGATTAGTGGCGGTCGCGTCCGGGTAAGCGGAGCAGTAGCAACCAAGCCCTCTCGTTTGGTGTCCGAAGCTGAAGCGGTAAACGTCAGCGATGGCGGCCCCCAATATGCCTCGCGTGGTGGACACAAACTGGCGGCTGCGCTTGACCACTTTGGTATTGATCCGGCTGGCAAAGTAGTGGTTGATGTGGGTGCTTCAACTGGCGGATTCACCGATTGTCTGCTGCAACGCGGCGCTAAGAAGGTTTTTGCCATTGACGTTGGGCGCGGTCAGCTGCTTACTCGCTTAGCCAACGATCAACGCGTAGTAATGATGGACAAGTGCAATGTTCGTCACCTCACAAGTGCAGAGGCTCTCCACGGTGTTAGCTCAGCTGAATCGGTGGCGCTTCTGACTGCAGACCTGTCGTTTATTTCATTGCGCACGGTGCTGCCTAATTTGGTTGCGCTGGCTAAGCCCGTGGGAAATACCGTTGCGTCAGATTTGGTATTGCTAGTGAAGCCACAGTTTGAACTCCCACGACGAGCGGTTGACCCCACAGGGGGAGTCGTTAGCGATCCTGCGCTATGGCGTCAAGCAATCGACGAGGTAACACAGGCTGCGATTGATAGCGGTTTAGTGCCATGCGGCGAGTTTGAGTCGCCAGTCGCTGGTGCCGCAGGCAACATTGAATTTTTCCTACGTTGCCGGCTTGAACGTTGCCAGCTTGAATCGGGTGTTACATGAGCACCGTTGTTGTGCTGTTTCACAGCGAACGTTCCGAATCCGTGCAGAAGTTGCTGGATTGGCTCACAACCGAAGGGCACAAAGTGTGCCTGCCCGTCGACGACGCCCACGCACTTGGAAACGGTTCTGCTGGTTTTGCATCCTTGACGAACGAACAGTTAGCGAACACTCACGTAGATCTCGCTATAAGCGTTGGTGGAGACGGCACGATGTTGCGAGCCTTTGATCTGCTAGCCCCACACGAGGTACCTGTGATCGGTATCAACGTTGGGCATCTGGGATATCTCACCGAGTTTGAGTTGCATGACATGACAGCATCAGTCCAACTTGCATTAGAAAACAAGCTGCCCGTCGAGCAACGCATGATGATTGAGGCATCACTCGATCCAGCTATCAGTCCAGACAAAGATCGCGACCTCGGTCCGTGGATCGGACTTAACGAAGTGATTCTTGAAAAGCGCGATCTCGGACACACGATTCGCACCGAAGTCACTTTTGACGAACAAGAATTCGCCAGTTACGCGGCCGATGGATTGATTATCTCTACCCCAACCGGATCCACCGCTTACAGTCTTTCTGCCGGTGGATCAGTAGTGGCACCAACTCATCGTTGCTTGCAGCTAACCCCGGTAGCACCGCACATGCTGTTTGACCGTTCAATTATTCTGGGGCCAGAAGTCGAAATTCGTTGCCGCATCCTGGGTGCGCGTTCGGCCAACTTGGCGGTCGACGGTCGCAGCGTCGCGATGCTTAGCGAAAACGACACACTTATCGTGAGACGCGCAAACACACAGGCCTTGCTGGTTACTTCTGGCAACGCAAGCTTTCAAGCAATCCTGAAGCAAAAACTTGGGCTAATCAATCGTTGATGCTGGCCGAGCTATCAGTCACCAACTTGGGAGTGATTGAGCAGGCGCGCCTGGTGCTGTCCGACTCGATGACTGTGCTAACAGGTGAGACCGGTGCAGGTAAAACCATGATCGTGCAAGCCGTGCACCTGCTTACCGGAGGTCGCGCCGAGGCGTTGATGGTGCGCTCTGGCGCTCAAGAAGCGGTGGTGGAAGGACGCTTTACGAACATCAACAACATCGGGAGCCAAGACGAACAAGACGAGCTAGTGATTACTCGAGTGGTGTCGGCTACCGGCCGCAGCCGGGCATACGTCAACGGCTCCATGGTCACCATCGCGCATCTGTCCCAGTTGGGTGCCAACCTGATTGATCTACATGGTCAGCATCAACACCAATCGTTGCTGGTTGCTCGCACACAACGAGAAGCGCTTGACAGTTACGCCAAGATCGATCTAGCGCCATTGCAAGATGCCAGAGCAAAGTTGGCGAGCCTGCAATCTGAACTAGCCGACATGGGTGGAGACCTACGAACTCGCGCGCAAGAAATCGACATTCTGAATTTCCAAATAGTCGAGATCGAAGCTCTAAACATTGAAGACCCAAACGAGCTCACAACCATCGCAGACCAAGAGGACATGTTGGCTGACGCGGTCGCTCACATTGAAGCCGGGCACACCGCCCGTTCGCTACTAGCCGACGATCCGACAGGTACCGATAACTCTGCCCTAGACAAACTGGGGGCCGCTTCGGCGGCTCTGGCCGACCGCGCGCCGTTCCAATCAATCAGTGAGCGCCTTAAATCGCTTCACGCTGAGCTGGCAGATTCCGCAGCAGAGCTGCGTGATGTGGTTGACGCAATTGATGAAGACCCAGAAAAGTTGGCAGCAACGCGCGACCGTCGCCAAACACTGTTGGACATGACACGCAAGTACGGCGACACCTTGAGCGACGTGTTGGAGTTCGCCCAAAAAGCACGTACTCGTCTAGCACAGCTAGAACAACACGAAGAACTAGCCGCAGAACTAGAAAAAGGCATCATCAAAACCAACGAACAGCTCGCCGCAGCTGCGATGAAGGTGGCTAAAGCTAGGCGCAAGGCGGCTCCAAAGCTGGCTGCGGAGGTAGCTGAGTTATTTCCGTCTTTGGCAATGACGCACGCCAAGCTCACCGTCGAGGTAGATGGACCGGATCCTGCGGACAAAGTGGAAATGCAAGTCGCTACTAATCGAGGACAAGATCCAGCGCCGCTGAACAAGGTCGCATCCGGTGGAGAACTTGCACGGATAATGCTGGCCTTGCGGTTGGTCTTGACTGCAGGTCCGCCCACGTTGGTTTTTGATGAGGTTGATGCCGGCATTGGCGGTGAAACGGCCATGGCGGTGGGTCGCTCGCTGGCTCTGCTAGCCGACGAACATCAGGTGTTGGTGGTAACGCATCTTCCGCAAGTCGGCGCATTTGCCAGTCATCATGTTGCGGTTCGCAAAACCGATGATGGCACCACCGTTGCATCAGACGTATTCGAACTAGGTCATGACGAGCGTGTAGCGGAGTTAACGCGCATGTTGGCCGGAATGCCTGACTCATCGAGCGGTCGCATTCATGCTTCAGAACTGCTGGCAGCCGCAGCCGACAAATAAAACGACCTTCAACTAGCGCTGAGCGTGGTTGCAGCGCTAAATCGGGGTAAGTTGGCAGCTACCCGAGGGAGAGAAGTGGCCAAGCACATCTTTGTGACCGGCGGCGTTGCAAGCTCGCTGGGCAAGGGGCTCACCGCATCCTCGTTGGGTCGACTTCTCAAGTGTCGAGGCCTCAAGGTCACCCTGCAAAAGCTTGATCCGTACATCAACGTGGATCCAGGCACGATGAACCCGTACGAGCACGGCGAAGTTTTTGTTACGGCTGACGGTGGTGAAACCGATCTCGACCTGGGGCACTATGAGCGCTTTATTGACGAGCAGCTCACCCGCGATTCCAATGCCACCACTGGCTCCATCTACCAAAAGGTTCTAGCCGATGAGCGACGTGGCGTCTATCTAGGTGGCACCGTCCAGGTGATTCCGCACGTAACCGATGAGATCAAGCGCCGCATAGAACAGCTAGCCGAGCCAGACGTGGATGTGGTGATTACCGAAGTGGGCGGCACCGTAGGAGATATTGAGATCCTGCCGTTTCTTGAGGCCATCCGCCAGATGCGGTTATCGGTCGGACGAGAAAACGTTTGCTATGTGCATGTCACCTTGGTTCCGTTCATCGGACCGGCTGCCGAACAAAAAACCAAGCCCACACAGCACTCCGTTACCGAGCTGCGAAGTCGCGGTGTTCAACCAGACGCGGTGGTGCTACGCAGTCAAGAGCCAATCGATAATTCTCTACGCTCGAAGATCTCCAACCTTTGCGATGTCGAACTAAAGGGAGTAGTCAACGCTCCAGACACCTCAAACCTCTACGAAATTCCAATGATCTTGCACGAAGAAGGTCTTGACGATTATGTGTGTTCAATTCTGAGATTGGATCACCTAAAGCCGGATCTGACCGAATGGCAGCAGATGCTTGACCGCATCAATCAAGCATCTTGCAACGTGCGCATCGGAGTTATCGGAAAGTACATAGAGCTACAAGACGCTTACTTGTCGGTAGCAGAGGCGCTGCGTCATGCTGGTTTCTTTCACGGCGCCAACGTGGAGATCGAGTGGATCCAATCCGAAGGAGTGGAAGAACTAATCGCCAGCGACTCCTTGCGTCACTTAGACGGTGTCGTGATCCCAGGCGGTTTTGGTAAGCGCGGCGTGGCAGGCAAGATAGCGGCTGTCCAATATGCACGCGAAAACGATGTGCCCTGTTTGGGTCTGTGTCTTGGTCTTCAGGTGATGGTGATCGAGTTCTGTCGCAACCAGTTAGGTCTGACAGGTGCCGATAGCACGGAGTTTGACGAGAGCACACCGCATCCAGTTATCGACATCATGGACTCCCAACGCGAAGTAACAGACAAGGGTGGCACGATGCGCCTGGGTTTGTATGCGGCGCAACTAACACCCGGCTCGCGGGTGGCTGATCTCTACGGCGCACAGCGGGTGCAAGAGCGTCACCGCCATCGCTTTGAGGTGAATGCGAAATACAGCGTAGATATGGCCAAGAAAGGTCTAATCAACTCTGGGGTGTCACCCGATGGCAGCTTGGCTGAGTTCATCGAGCTTGAAGATCATCCGTTTTGGGTTGGCACGCAGGCCCATCCTGAGTTCAGTAGCCGACCGAACTCACCTGCGCCGCTATTTTGCGGCTTGATAGCTGCTGCCATGGCGCGTGCCGAAGGACGCAACCCGCATCTGCTGCCTACGCGTCCGTCAGTAAACACCTAACACGCTCCCGCTTGTCTCAGTACGTCTAACAAGCACCACCTAATACGACTCGGACCCCGCAGTGTCGACCGCTAAACCTTCGACCGCTGCTAGTGCGGCTGAGTTTTCGCTAGAGGTGGAGGAGTTTTTTGTGTGGTTGGCTAGTGAGCGCGGTCGCGCTACTTCGACACTTGAGGCATATCGAGTAGCGATCACTGCTTACTTAACGTGGTTAGATGAGCGCTCCAAGAGTCTGCTCACAGCTAGCGAAAGCGATGTTGCCCAATACCTGGCGTATCTGCGAACCGAACGCGAGCTAGCTGCGGCAACCATTGCACGAGCGTCGACTGCCATCCGCGGTCTTTACCGATTTCTTGTAGCTGAAGATTTAGCGCAACATGATCCAGCTGGTTCTTTGGATGTACCGAAGACGCCGGTTGGGTTGCCACGCGCTCTCACCGAAGAACAAATCGCTGCATTACTGGCATCGCCGGTAGGAAATGAACCTCTAGTGCGACGCGATCGCGCCATCCTCGAAGTGCTTTACGGAATGGGTTTACGCGTCAGCGAGCTGGTGGGTTTGTCACTGCCCGACGTGGACATGTCGGATCGACTGATGAAAGTGCTGGGCAAGGGCAACAAAGAACGCATAGTGCCGATTGGACGTTACGCCGCTACCGCATTGGGGGATTGGCTGAGCGGTGCCGGACGCCAAGCAGTGCTGGAAGGCATAAAGCCGCAAGCCGGCAGAGATCATGCACAAGCGATCTTTATCAGTGCCAAAGGAGGTCGGCTTACGCGTCAAGGTGCGTGGCTCATTGTGCGTAAGCACGGAGCGCGCGCAGGGCTAAATGCCGATCAGTTAGCACCACACGTGCTGCGTCATTCTTGTGCCACGCACATGCTTGAACATGGGGCAGACATTCGTAGCGTGCAAGAGCTACTTGGCCATGCCTCCATTTCCAGCACGCAGAGATACACGGCGCTGTCGGATCGCAGTTTGGCTCAGGCCTATTACAAAGCTCATCCACGGGCGCGCTACTAGTGAAGCCGTTCCATCTGGCGCGACGCTGGCTTATCACCCTGCGACACTCTTCGCCGCCGACTACAAACGATCTGACATGGACGCAGGGCCTGTTGAGTGAATCGGAATTGGCTCTGTGGCAACAACTTGGCTTGACCGATCAAGCACACACCATCGCGGTTGCACGCCAGGTTGAGCGCAAGTACCAAGCAAGCAATACCGAGTGCCGCATTGCGTGTGTTGCAGGTCTGTTGCACGACATCGGAAAAATCGCTGCACCCCAGTCCGCTAGCGCGCGTGTAGCAGCCACGCTGCTTAAGCCATTAGTGCCTAACGCCACCGCAAAGCGTTGGGCACAAGAACCCACATCGCAAAACGTTTCTCTTGCAAACCGAACTCGTACTGGCCGGTACCGCATGGCTTTGGGACGGTTATTGGATTATCCAAACCACGGAGCCATGCTGTTGGCTCAGGCGCAAAGCAATCCAACCGTTGTGGCTTGGGCCGCCGAACATCACTTAGCGCCCAAGCACTGGACCATTGACCGTCAACTAGGAGAGTGGTTGCTAAATGCTGATAGGCATGCGCGTTAAGACGGGTTATTTACGCAGTAGGAATCCCATTGCTGCTTTGGCATGTTCCGTTGTTTTTGAAGCAATCGCCGCAGCCTTGTCAGCGCCGGCCGACAAAATGAGCTCAAGTTCTGACGGGTTAGCCAGCAGTTCGGCACGCCTCACCTGAATCGGTGTGAGTAGCTCAATTACTGCGTCTGCGGTGTCAGACTTGAGCTGTCCGTATTGGCTGTAGTCCTTCGCCACGATGCTGGGGTCACGTCCAGTAGCGGCTCCAAGTATTGACAGCAGGTTTGACACTCCTGGCCGTTCGCTCGGTTCGTAGGCCACCTCGTTAAGTGAGTCGGTTACCGCACGCGCAAACTTGCGAGAGATTTCAGCCGGGCTGTCAAACATGCCGACGGTGCCTTGCGGAGACTCCGAAGATTTCGACATCTTCGTGGTGGCATCGACTAGATCCATTACCCGTGCTCCGATCTTTGGAATAGCGGCTTGCGGCAGCACAAAGGTTTCCCCGTAACGGCTATTAAAGCGTTGCGCAATATCGCGTGTCAGTTCCAAATGCTGCCGCTGATCATCGCCCACCGGCACACGGTCTGCTTGATAGAGCAGGATGTCTGCTGCCATTAAAGCTGGGTAGGTAAACAGGCCAGCCGATACGTGGTCTTGCTCGCGCTTTCCACCATTGCCGCCCTTGTTATCAGTTTTGTCTTTGAACTGTGTCATGCGGCGGAGTTCACCTAGCGACACAGTGCACTCAAGCAGCCACGAAAGCTCTGAGTGATAAGGCACATGGCTTTGCACAAATAACGTGCACACGTCGGGATCCAGTCCGATTGCTACGAGGGTTGCCATTGTTTCCAGCGTCCTTGACCGCAACTCAACCGGGTCTTGCTGGACGGTTATGGCGTGAAGATCAACTGCGCAATAAAAACTGTCGTGTTCGTGCTGGTCAAGCACCCACTGCTGCAGTGCACCCAAGTAGTTACCAAGGTGGATTTCACCGGAAGGCTGAATACCTGAGAGCACGCGTGTCACGGCCCAGACGGTAGCGGTCAAGCACGAGCGGTCAGCTGCAAGAACGCCAGCGTTGGCGCAAGCAGTGCGCGCGATAACACAGCCCGGTAATGCCAAATATTTATGACCAAGCGGAGGTACCTTGTGCCTACGTGGAATACGAAGTAAGGGTCGACAATTTTTCGGGCCCGATCGATGTCTTGCTAAAGCTTGTTACGACTAGTGAAGTCGATCTCTACGACATAGCAATCAGCGACATTGTCAACGCATTTTGCGCGCAAATCGAAGAGCATGGCGAGCACAACGAAGACAATCTCGAATCGGTTACACAGTTCTTGGTGCCAGCAGCCATCTTGGTGGAGTTGAAGTCACGGAAGCTGTTGCCAGCAGCAAATGAGTACGACTTAGCGGATGAGTTAGCAATCTACGAAGAGCGCGACGTAGCACTGGCCAGACTGATTGAAGGACACACGTTTGCTGACGGAGCACGCCGCTTAAGGCAGTTGCTTACCGAAGCAGCAAGGCACTATCAACGACAATCTGGTCCTGATGAGCGGTTTGCGTTAGCTGCACCCGACCCGTTGACCGATGTTGGCCCAGCTGATATAGCTGCTGCCTTGCGCGCTGTTTTGGCGTATAAACCCGAACCAAAAGTTGACATTGCTCATATCGCCGCTCCACCAAAAACGGTAGAGCAGTGCGCTTATGAACTGGTTCAACAACTGCCCGGCCGTGGTCGCATCACTTTTCGTGAGTTAACCGAGCACATCGTCGATCCGGTAATCGTGGTGGCTCATTTCCTAGCTCTACTTGAGCTGTACAAGCTGGGTCATGTTGAGCTCGCCCAGCTAGAACGGTTTGGCAATATTGAGATTCTTTGGTTGAGCGACGCTACAAACGTTGATCTGTCGGAGATAGCAGACCATGGCTTAGGTGACGCTGAGAGCGCTTCAAACCGTGCCGCGTTGATTGCTGCGGCTGCTGGCGAGTTTGCAGCATGACTCCGCCGCGACCACATCTGCGGGTATGGCGCGGGCCAGATGAGCCTGTAACGACTCCTCAATTCCTTGATGCAGACCTGCCCAACCCAAGCGAGCCCAGCCCAGGCCAAGCGAGCCCAGCCCCCGCCACGCCGACCCAACCCACTCCTGAACAACACCAGCTGTATTCGGATATTGAAGCTGTGTTGTTAACCGCCGAAGAATCGGTCACCTACTCTCAGCTAGCCACGGCGGTTAACAGCAGCGCGCTTGAGGTTCAAACCGCCTGCGAGGCGCTTGAGGCCGAATATCGCTCCGCTGGGCGAGGCTTTGAAATTGCTCACATAGCGGGTGGTGTCCGCTTGCAAACAACCAATGAATCCGCGGTTGCGGTGCGGCGTTTTGTGGCGGGGTCAAACTCTGCGCGACTTTCGGCCGCCGCGCTGGAAACGTTGGCGGTTGTGGCATACAAGCAGCCCGTCTCGCGTTCACAGATCACCGCTATTCGAGGAGTGATGGCCGATGGGGTCGTGAGATCCCTGTGCGAGAGGGGGTATCTGGTCGAAGCCGATCGCAATCCAGGCCCAGGCAAAGCGGCCTTATTGAGAACCACAGACTTATTTCTCACGCAGTTAGGAATCAACAGTTTGGAGGATCTCCCGTCGCTAAACGACTTGGACTTAGATGCAGACATGATTGATCGCCTTGCCGAAGACCACATCGCCTAACCCTGAAAACGGCGATCCGGAATGCTCAGCGCTACAGGCTCAGCGCGAACCAAATCCGGTACCGGTCAGGCTGCAAAAACTCATGGCTGCCGCCGGATTAGCTAGCCGCCGCGTCAGTGAAGATCTGATCAGCGAAGGGCAGGTAACAGTCAACGGCTCTGTTGCTGAGTTGGGTGACAAGGCAACCTGGAACGATTACATAGAGGTCGATGGAGTTCGATTAACAAACCCGGAGATCACCGTTCATTACCTGGTCAACAAGCCAGTCGGTGTGGTGAGCACCGCAAGCGATCCGCAAGGCCGACCAACGGTGGTGGAGTTGGTTATGAACTCACACCAGCTTTCTCAGCGGCTTTTCCCAGTGGGGCGGCTCGATGCTGATTCGGAAGGCGTCATTATTGTTACCAACGATGGTGAGCTAACTCACTTGCTCACGCATCCATCCCATGGCGTTGTAAAGGAATATCTCGTGCAGGTACAGGGCAGGCCTAGTCGCACTGCATTGCGAAAGCTTCGTGAAGGAGTGGAGCTAGACGACGGTTTGACAGCTCCAGCACGCGTCTCGCAAGGTCCAGATGGTGCGCTGTCGATAGTGATTCACGAAGGGAAGAATCGGCAAATTCGACGTATGTGCGAAGCTGTAGGGCATCGCGTGCAGCGTCTAGTAAGGACTCGCATTGGCCCAATCAGCCAAGACCTTGCGCCAGGAGAAAGCCGACGGTTAACACAGACCGAGGTTCGAGCGCTTTATGCAACTACAAATCCTGACGCCCTTCAAAGCGGCATGCGCAAAAAACAGGGCAAGATAGGCCTATAGGCAGGGGCTGAATATGAGCTTGACTGAGCGAAACTCAGCAATGGAGCGGTATCGCCTTTCGGCGCGTTACACCGACAGCCAGGGCAAGGCATTAATGACCGGGCTGCAGGCATTGGCTCGCTTACCCATCGAGCAGCTGCGTTCAGACCGCGCGGCGGGCCTGAACAACGCGGCCTTGCTCAGCGGCTACCCCGGCTCACCGCTGGGTGGACTTGACAAAGCCATTAGCGAAGCAATTGCAATAGCAGGCGAGGATTTTGCTGTTCACCATCTGCCCGGCCTAAATGAAGAGCAGGCCGCCACTGCGGTGATGGGCTCGCAGCTTGCCTGCATACGTCCCGACGCACGCTACGACGGAGTGATCGGAATTTGGTACGGCAAGGCACCAGGAGTTGATCGCGCCACGGACGCCATCAAACACGGCGTGTTTGCCGGTGCTGACCCAAACGGCGGGGCAGTGGTTGTTGCCGGCGATGACCCTGCAGCCAAAAGCTCCACCATTCCTTCAACTTCGGCTGGGGTCTTAGCTGCGATGCACGTGCCGGTCCTGTATCCAGGCACTCCGGGAGATGTTCTGCGACTGGGCTTACACGCCATCGCAATGTCGCGTATTACCGGTCTGTGGACCAGCCTGAAGATGGTGGCCGATGTGGCAGACGGTGCTAGCACGGTCTCGCTTGACTCTTTGGCGATAGACCCTGTAGTCCCCACTCTTGACGGCAAGCCATACGTACATGTCCCTCAAGGGCACCTGCTAACGCCTTACACCGTTGAAACCGAACGCGAGATCTACGAGGTGCGTTACGAGCTCGCGATCGAATATGCCAGTCTTAATCATCTAAACGAAGTAACGGTAAATACCAGCGATGCATGGCTTGGCATTGTGACCTCTGGTATTACCTACCGCGAGCTGCGTGAGGCTCTACGCCGGTTGGGACTGACTCACGACTCCCAGATAGCTGACGCCGGCATTCGACTAATGCGGTTGCATATGCCGATCCCCTTCAGCGCAAAACGGGCGCAAGAGTTTGCGCGTGGCTTAGAAGAGATATTGGTAGTGGAAGAAAAGCACCCCAATATTGAATCGTTGCTTAAAGAAGCGCTATATCACCAAACCGAACGCCCCTTGATTGTGGGTAAACGCGATGAGCAAGAACGACTGTTGCTTGCAGGCCATGGCGCTCTTAATGCCGACGACCTGATCGAACCTTTACGTGCACGATTGTCTGCTCGCCTTGGCGACCGACTGATTCCGACAACTGAGGCGCCGACGCGTACTCAAATCCCACTGAAGGTTGAGCTGCTGGCTTACTCTGAACAAGCGCCAACCGCGCAAGACACCAAACGGACACCGTTCTTTTGCTCTGGTTGTCCGCACAACCGGTCGATACGGGTGCCCGACGGGGCGGTGGTAGGGGTAGGAATTGGCTGTCACACCATGGCTCTACTGCTGCGCCCCGACCAGGTTGGTGACCTGATCGGCCTCACCTGCATGGGTCAAGAAGGAACCCAGTGGATTGGCATGGCACCCTTCGTTGAGACGCCACACATTTTCCAAAACATCGGCGACGGCACATATTTTCACAGCGGAAAGCTGGCGATTGCGGGCGCCGTAGCAGCGGACGTCAACCTCACCTACAAGCTGCTGTGGAACAGGCACGTTGCCATGACAGGCGGCCAAGACCCACAAGGTGCGATTGAGATTTCAGATGTTTGCCGCGACTTGCAAAGCATTGGTGTTACACGAATCCTTATCACCACCGATGACACACGTGCCTACCGTAAGCGTGATCTACCTGATGGTGTAGATGTTTGGAACCGTAAGCGGCTAATCGAGGCGCAAGAGCTATTGGCCAGCACGGCTGGGGTAACCGTGCTGGTTCACGATCAGCAATGCGCTGCGGAAGCTCGCCGGGAACGCAAACGCGCTAGCGCTGTTACGCCCAATAAGAGAGTGGTGATCAACGAACGGATTTGCGAGGGCTGTGGCGACTGCGCTCAAATAAGCAACTGCTTGTCGGTTCAGCCGGTTGACACATTTTTTGGCCCGAAGACCCGAATTGATCAAACAACTTGCAATCTTGACTTCTCTTGTTTGGAAGGCGACTGCCCTTCGTTTATGGAGGTACGCGACGCAGGACCATTGCGGCTGGCCTTGCGCGAAATGTTTAGAGCATGGGGTTTACGCAAAGCGCACCAGGGCACTCATGAACCGCTATCCCCACCACAGGATTTTCCCGTACCCCAGTCGCTGTATAACCAGATCGACGAACTAGCCGTACGCATGTGCGGTATTGGAGGTACCGGAGTCGTAACGATCGGCCAGTTACTGGGCACTGCGGCATTGTTTGACGGTTACCAGTCGCGCGGTTTGGATCAGATTGGCTTGTCTCAAAAGGCTGGACCAGTGGTCGGTGACCTGCGACTTAGCCGTAGCGGCGAAGTCGCTACCAGCAGGGTGGGTGCTGAACAAGCTGACCTGTTGCTGGCATTTGACCAGCTGGTGGCAGCGTCACCGGTAGGAATTGATAGCTGTAAACCCGGACACACCGTTGTTGTGGGTTCCACTTCGCCCACCCCAACGGGCGCAATGATCACTGACCAAAACATCAAGATGCCCACAGAAACAGACCTTGAGGCTTCGATGTCTTCGGCAAGCCGGCCTGATGCTCAGTACTGGAATGACGCAGTAGCTACCACGACTGCGCTACTGGGTTCGGGGGTAACGGCGAATGTGTTTGTTGTTGGGATGGCGTTGCAAAGTGGTGGCTTGCCACTTAGCCCAGAAGCCGTAGCACATGCGATAGAACTGAACGGGGTGGCCGTCGAAGCGAACCTTGCTGCTTTCAACTGGGGTAGAGCACAGATAGCCGATCCGCAAAGAGTCGCCGCTGCCGTTGAAGCCGCCAGCGCCTCCAGCGAGCCTGGTGAACCTGCCGAGCCTGACCTGGTTTCGTTGCCAACGAGAATTGCTCAACAGATTCAAGAGCTAGCCAACCAAAATCATTGGAACGATGATCTTGTCGCGACGGTAACTCGTTTCGCAAGCGAGCTTGTCCTGTATCAGTCAGCACGCTTGGCCGCTAGCTATCTCTCCGTGTTGAGCCAGACAGCTGCGATTGATACCCAAACAGACAAAATGTTTCAGCTAACAACAGCAGCGGCAGCAGGTCTTTTCAAGCTGATGGCCTACAAAGACGAATACGAAGTAGCACGCTTAATGCTCGATACGCAAGCGGCCGCAGAGGCCCGCCGGGTTGCACGCACCACCGACGGCTATGTCGTGTGGATGCTGCATCCGCCAGCACTAAGAGCCATGGGCCGAGTAGCGAAGATTGGCTTCTCTGCGGTCTGGCGGCCGGCGTTTTTGCTTCTGGCAAAGTTGCGCTGGGTAAGAGGACGTTGGTTTGACCCGTTCGGCCATTTTGATGTGCGCAAAACCGAGCGAGCGCTAGTTGATGAGTACACCAAAGCACTGCTGTCAGCGGTTGAGCGCTTAGGTAAAAATCCAGCCGATCAGGCGGCTTGGCAAACTGCGGTGTCGATAGCGCAAGCCCCTGATGTCGTGCGTGGTTATGAACACATAAAACTAGAAAGCGTCGAGCACTTCCGAACGTTGTTGGCTGCTTCCTAGGAGCTGCCTGGTGAGAGCAGGTCTACCTAGCAAGATGACCCCTAAGTATCCTTCGCCGCGTGTCTGCTAGCGACGCCAGCAATGGATCTGCCGTAGGTGCTGCTGACCGTCGAGCTCAAATAGTCGGCATTGGTCTGATCGGTGGTTCGGTGGCGAGCGCATTACGCAAAGTTGGCTGGTTTGTTACCGGCCGAGATGTTGAGCCAGACCGAGAGCAACAAGCCCTTGAAATGGGAGTTATCGACGCTATTGGTACCGACACTGCCGCAGCTTTGAGTGTGATAGCAGTGCCAGCGAGCGCTCTGACAAAAGAAGTCAAGCGCGCGTTGACCAACACCGAACAATCGCAGGGCATCGTTACGGACACTGGCAGCGTGAAGACAACGGTGGCTGCTGCTATTGATCATCCGAGATTTGTACCCGGACATCCCATGGCAGGATCAGAGCAAGACGGCTTAGATGGCGCGGATTCAGACATGTTCCAAGGAGCGGTTTGGGCACTGACACCTTCTGCTCATACCGACGATGCTGCTTTGCAAACACTGCAAGCCGTGCTGTCTTCACTGGGCTCAGACGTGGTGACGTTGGCCCCTGAGCGTCATGACGTACTGGTGGCCGTGGTAAGCCATGTGCCGCACCTAACTGCTGCGCTGTTGATGTGTTTGGCCGACGACAAGGCTCAAGACAACGCCCCGTTGCAGCGCTTGGCTGCCGGCGGTTTTCGCGATATGACCCGCATAGCGGCAGGCAACCCTGAAATTTGGTTGGATATTTGTGCCGAAAACAAGCAAGCGATCACCGATGCGCTCGACGAGTTGGCTGCGAGATTTAGGCAACTACGTCAGATAATCGAGTCAACTGACAAGTCAGGGTTGCGTGATGTGCTGTCCCAAGCTCGTCACGCGCGCACAAACCTGCCCTCGCGCTATGTTCGGCCGCAAGAACTACAAGAGGTCAGAGTGCCGATTCCGGACCGCCAGGGTCAAATAGCGGCAATCACAATGTTGGCAGCGGACAACAACATAAACGTCGCCGATATTGAGGTGGCGCATTCCACCGAGGGCGATCGCGGCGTATTGGTGATGGTGGTGGCACGCGAAGATGTTGAGAACTTTTTGAGTGCTCTAACAAGACAGGACTATCACCCCACCACTCGTGAGTTGGTGTGACTAGACAAGCCATAACTCCCGTCGTTGGCCCGGTGGTTGGCCTGGCGACATTGCCAGGTTCAAAGAGCTTGACCAACCGAGCGTTGGTCTGCGCCTTGCTTTCAAGCCCGCAGACAAAGACCAGGCTTGAAGGCGTGCTGTTTTCTGATGACACTCGCGCAATGATCGCCGCAGCGCAAGCATTAGGTGCTGAAATCAAGCTCGACGAGGCGAGCCTCAGCGTGGAGTTGAACGGGATCTTCTCCGAACCGGTCGCGACAGCTTCGCAAACGGCGACTTCGCAAGCGGCAGCCCCGAGCCAAGAAGAACGCCAAGAACGCCATGAAATCGTGAACGTTTACGCAGACAAGGCCGGAACGGTAGGAAGGTTTTTGCTGCCGGTACTAGCTGCTCGTGAGGGTTCATATGGTTTAAATGCTGATGACCAGCTGCAAAACCGTCCCATTGGTGAGCTAATTCAAGCCCTACGCAATCTTGGAGCACATATCACCAGTGAGGCCTCTACATACCCGCTAATCATCCAAGGAAAAGCGCTGAAGTCTGACCCGATCTCAGTGCGTAGCGATCGCAGCAGCCAGTTCTTGAGTGGATTGCTATTAGCAAGCCCGAGTTTTTCTGACGGACTAACGGTGAGCCTGGAAGATCCGCAAACGGCCATCAGCCGCCCATATGTAGCGATGACGGTGGCCGTGATGAAAGCCTTTGGCGCGCACATTGTCCAGCCCAACCCAAACACCTACGTGATAGCCCCGCAGGGTTATCAGCCCGGCAAGGAGCCCTCGTTTATCTACCGGATCGAACCAGACGCCACCGCGGCGGGCTACTTCTGGGCGGCTGCTGCGATCACTGGCGGCAAGGTTCGCATCGAAGGGTTGGATTTCGCCAGCTTGCAAGGCGATGTCCGGTTCGCAAGAGTGCTAGAGCAAATGGGCTGCGAGGTGAACGAGGAGCCAAGAACCCCCGAGAAACTAGGCGCCATCACCGTGCAAGGGCCAATCTGGCCTAAGCAGTTAACTGGTGGTGAGTTTGATCTGAGCGATATTTCTGACAACGTTCCAACGTTGGCGGCTGTCGCAGCCTTTGCTAACTCCCAGGTGACTATTACCGGTGTTGGTTTCATAAGGGCCAAAGAGAGCGATCGCATTGGCCGAACCGTGGAGGAGCTATGCAAACGCGGTGTAACAGCTATCGAGCTTGACGACGGGCTGACTATTAGTCCTGCTCCCGCATTGCTACGACCAGGCGTAGTAGCTACTCACGACGACCATCGCATGGCTATGGCTTTGTCTTTGTTGGGGTTGAGGGTTGCCAACATTGAGATAGATGATCCAGGATGCGTAAGCAAGACCTTCCCGGATTTTTTTGAAAAACTTGAACGACTACATTGCGCATCAACAGATGGCGCATCAGCCAGTCAGGTACTGACTAGCCAGATAATCGCAATTGACGGCCCAGCCGCTTCGGGTAAGTCATCCGTTGCGCGCTCGGTGGTGACCGCAGTATTGGGGCGTGAGCTGAACGGCGACAGTTATCTAGACACAGGGGCGATGTATCGCTCCGTGACATGGGCTGCACTACAAAATGGCGTGAACACAACCAATGCCAAAAAACTTGCCAAACTGGCTAAGCGTCTAAAGATTGAAATTAGCTACCTGTCTGGTTCCCATGATGCTTCTAAGAACGAGCTCAACCAAAAAGCTAGCCAAGTCACGCAAGTGATCAAAATAAACGGCCATGAAGCCACCGAACAGATTCGTTCACCCGAGATTGACCGATCTGTAAGCATGGTTGCCGCGCATCCCCAGGTTCGCAAGGTTCTTGTCAAACGACAAAGAGGATGGATTAAAAAAAACCAGCCAGCGGTAGTGGAAGGGCGTGACATTGGCAGCGTGGTATGTCCCAATGCGGCACTGAAGATTTTCTTGACTGCAACACCGGAAGAACGCTCAAAGCGCCGAAGTGAGCAGAGATCGCGGGCGCAATCTCAGGCAGATACCGCAGAGGCCAATGCCCTCGCCTCGCGCGACAAACACGACTCCTCACGAGACGAATCTCCACTGCAGGTAGCACCTAATGCGGTCATTTTGGACACCAGCGAACTTGTTTTGGGTCAAGTGGTCGACCAGATAGCGCAGCTTTACAGCAAAAACGAAGCGTCGTAGGTGGAGTTATAAGCAATGAGCGAAGCGACTAAACGTAATCAGCTCTCGGCGATCTCGCCCAACAGCTTTGGTGCGAGAGCCACTTATCAGGTTCTACGCGTCATCGTTGCGAGCATTTTCCGTGTATGGAACCGCATCACCGTTAAGGGTCTCGAAAACATCCCCTACGGATCATGCATTTGGGCACCGGTGCATCGCAGTTACATAGACACTCCCATCAACGCGGTGGTGCCCGTGCGGATGCGCTTTATGAGCAAGGACGCGATGTGGAAGTACGGCTGGTTTGGATGGATTATGAGTGCCTTGGGTTCTTTTCCAGTCAGTCGGGGAGCGGCAGATCGAGAAGCGATACGCACCGCTCTGGACGCTCTGGAATCTGGCAGTGAACCGCTGGTTGCTTTTCCCGAAGGCGGACGCCGTGATGGTCCGCGTGTGCACCCGTTACAACACGGAGCGGTTTACCTTGCGGCCAGAGCACAAGTGCCAATCGTGCCGGTTGGCATTGGTGGCACTGCTGCGGCGATGCCGCGCGGCGCAAGGTTTATCTACCCGAAACGCATTCGCATAGTGATCGGCGAACCCATCAGGCCGCCTGCGTTAGCGGCTAATGGACGCGTGTCGCGCTCGGAAATAATCCGCTCTAGTGAAGAACTACGAGAGCGCATACAGGTGCTTTACGATGAGGCTCAGGCCTACGTTGGTATGCCAAACCAATACCCGCCAACGTAAACACTGCCGGCATAGCTGCTAGCTATTTTGCCAACAGCGCGAGCACATCACTAGCGGCCACATCACGGTCATTCGTGACGATGCGATTATCGGCCGGCACACTAAGCAACGCATTCACGCTGCTTGCCAAAGCGCTTAACAGCTCACGCATCTCGCGTGGCGGTGGGAAGTATTCAGTCTCATCGGTGATCGTTACCTCTTGCACACCGTTTATCGGCGCTAAGCGCTTGATGACATCAGCCACCAGCTCTTCAGGTGCCGAAGCACCTGCGGTTACTCCAACTACTCCACTGATGTCGTCGCTCAACTCCGATGCGGCGTTTACACGATGTACTTCTGTGCAACCGGATTCGGCTGCCAGTTTGGCTAAGGCCATCGTGTTAGAAGAATTGGCTGATCCGATTACCACCACCGCATCGCAGCGAGTAGCGATGGTGCTTAGTGCCGACTGACGGTTGGTTGTGGCAAAACAAAGGTCGCTGCGTTCGGGCACCCATACGTCAGGAAAACGTTCGCGTGTTGTCTCTAAGACGTCTTGCCAGTCACGGTGACTAAGAGTGGTTTGAGCAAGCAAAGCCACCGGGTCGTCAACATCTTCGGGTCTGGGCAGATCGTTCGGAGTTTCAACCATTGTGATGGCGTCCGGCGCAACCGCGAAAGTGCCCTCCGCCTCTTCGTGACCCGCGTGACCCACATAAACAATGCGATAGCCCTGTCCGGCACGCAGCCGTACCTCGTGATGAACCTTTGTAACCAGTGGGCATACCGCGTCAACCACATAGCCACCACGTTGGCGTGCAAGCTCAACCACTTCGGGAGCTGAGCCGTGAGCGGACAGCATGATCGGCTTGCCAGGTGGCACGTCGGCTATGTCATCGACAAATACAACGCCCAGGCGCGCAAACCTGTCAACCACGCGCTGGTTGTGCACGATCTCGTGATAACAGAACACGGGTGGATCAAATGACCGCACCAGCCAAGCGAGAGCCTTGATAGCCATCTCTACTCCTGCGCAAAAACCGCGCGGGCTAGCTAGCAGAACACGGTCAACCTCCATAGCTATGACGCTACTTAGAGCTATCGCACCGCAACTACAAAGGTGTCCTCTCTCCCTAGAGGATTTTGCCCGTTATTGCCTTGCACCGTTGCATTGCGGCCACAAGCGTTATCAAGCGCTGTTCGTATCCTGAAACCATGTCTGAGAGTGCGCTACATAATGGTGGCGAGACTCAGTCCCATAAGACCCAGTCGACTGAGGATCAACCAGTCGGCTCAACCCGGCCGACTCTGGCGATCGTTGGCCGTCCCAACGTCGGCAAGTCAACGCTGTACAACCGCATAGTCGGCAGCCGAGAAGCAGTAATAAATAGCCAGCCCGGCGTAACGCGTGACCGCAAGCATGGAGCAGCCATTTGGAGCGGGCAAAAATTCAACGTAGTTGACACCGGTGGTTGGTTGGCGAAAGACCGCATTCGCCTGCAAGCTCAGCAAGACCAGCAGGCCCAAGCAAGCTCCAGAGCTAACACAGACGATAAAGACGGTGAAAGCGAAGCCGTTTTAGCCAACAAGATTTCACAGCAGAGCGAGCGCGCAATGATCGAAGCCGACGTGGCGTTGCTGGTCGTTGATGTAACCGTGGGCGTAACCGAAGATGACGCGCGCGTAGCAGCCCTGCTGCGACGCCTGGACATTCCGACAATCGTGGCAGCCAACAAGGTCGACAGCTCGGCGCGTGATCACGACATTTGGGAGTTTGAACGGTTAGGCCTGGGTGAGCCATGGCGTATGTCGGCTCTGCACGGCCGTTTAGTGGCGGATTTGTTGGATCACATCGTCGGCCTGTTACCGCAGTTGCCTGAACCAGAAACTGCTACCGAACGCGAAAAGGAACCAGAACAAGACCCACAAATCGTACCGCTCGCTTCCGTAGCGATAGTGGGACGACCCAACGTTGGTAAGTCCACTTTGTTTAATCGGCTTATCGGCGCCGATCGGTCAATAGTTCATGACTTGCCTGGAACTACTCGTGATGCGATTGACACCGTGGTCGATACCGATCTTGGTCCCATCAGATTTGTTGATACCGCTGGACTTCGTCGCAAATCGAAGGTGACCGTAGACACTGAGTACTACTCCAATGTGCGCGCGCTGCGTTCGATCGAAACCGCCGATGTGGCGCTACTGGTTATCGACGCAACCGCGGGAGTAACGCATCAAGATCAACGATTGGCCGAGCGCATCGATGCTGTGGGCAGTCCGCTTTTGGTGTTGTTAAACAAGTGGGAACTACTCGACGCCGACAAGCGTGAATCGGTACTTAGCCAGGTTGGCGATCAACTGCATTTCGTAGGCGCGGCACCAGTGCTGCGAATAAGTGCCTTGTCGGGCCGCGGTGTACACAAGCTGCTGCCTGCATTGCAAGACGCGATTGATGCCTATGAGATGCGCATCTCAACTCGTCAGGTCAACGATGCCATTCGCAAGGCACAGTCACTCCAACCCGGCCCCGGTGGCGTACGAGTGTTGTATGCGACACAAGGGGCGACTCACCCCCCAACCTTCACACTGTTTGCCAACCGCAGAATGCCCGCTACATACCTGCGTTATCTGGAGAACTTTCTGCGAAACGAATTTGATCTAGGCGCAACTCCCATCAAAATGCGCGTGAGGCGACGATGAGTTGGTGTGATGCCTGTCAGAGGGGCTTCGAATTGCAAGCTGGCTCTAACGCTTGTCCTGTTTGCGCTCAAGCAGGATTGGTTTCGTCGGCTTCGTCTGAGCCCCGTCAGGCTGGATCTAGTTCGCTTAAGTCAACAAAGTCGCGCGCTCGTAAAGCACAAGCACGCACCGGTCCGCCCTGGCACTTCTGGCTTGTTATTGCCGCCGCCGCGCTATACCTGGGTTGGCGAGTGGTCGAAGCCTTGGTGTGGGTAGTGATGCAGATTTTCTGATCGGTTGTATCGTTTAGCCATCAGCGGGCTGTGGCGCAGTTTGGTTAGCGCACTGGTCTGGGGGACCAGGGGTCGGAGGTTCAAATCCTCTCAGCCCGACCAGATAGAGCCTGATTAGATCAGATCAGTCGATAGTCATGCGAGCTAATCGCACCGCCGCAACTATGACCGCGGCAACCGCAATAGACAACAGCAGAGCTACAGATAACGCAGCGGGGTTGGTAGTGCCTTCGCTGCCGCTGACTTCACCCCACTGCGCCACGATGGATGCCGTGTAGCGGCGCAACGACAGTTGACCCAGCGGTCCTGGTAGCGATCCAACGAGGCTTTCCCAAACCAGCACATAGCCAAGCCCCCATCCCAAAATACGACGCAGGAACAGACTGCCAGCCACGAACAAGCCGCAGTAAGCCAGAGCGCCCAGCACGGTGGCTACGGTCACCGCCACGATGTAGCTATCTCCAATATCAGCTACAGCCGCGCTCAAAGCGAGGCTTGCCGTAGTGATAGGAGCAACCATCACAAACGCTGCCAGCGTTGCTGCCAGCGGCGGTAGCAAGCGAGAGGTCGGTGATAACCACACATACACCAAAGACTTCTCATCACGCAGTTCACCTAAGGCAGCACCAGCAAACAGGAGTGCTACGACAGGCAAGATCACGGCTAAACCTGTTATGCCCACCACCGCATTGAGAACCTCTTCAATATCGCTAGCGGATCTTTCGGAGGAGTTTCGTAGGCCATTTGTCGTGGCGGCGGTTAACCCAACCAACCCAGATCCAAGCACCAATAAAAGCAACAATCGCCAGAAACTGAAAGCATTTCTAAACGACAGTCGCCAAAGCGCAACGAAGGCAGCCCAGTTAGCCCCGTAGCCAGTGCGTTTGCGAAGCGGACCCAAACCTGGAACTAACGAACTCACAGAGCTATTGCCGCGCTACTAGGTACCGGAAGACGGACTCAAGATCATCGTCGGTTTGGTCGACCGCTCGCAAGGTGGCACCAATCGATCGTGCCGTTGGCGCCAACGCCCTACCGAAAGCATCCGGATCACTGACATCGACTGCCAGAACCTGATCATCCACGGAGTTTTCAGGAGAGTCTTTGATAGTGACACCCACAACTCCGGAAATTTCCATCAACGCTGAGGCCAGCCGGCGTGGTTGATTGGTCTGCACCGTGCTGCGATGTGGCCGGTCGTTAAGCAGGCTCCGCAGAGAGTGAAAATTACCCGCTGCGGCCAAGCGGCCCTGGTGGATGACGACGATGTCGCTACTAAAGCGAGCCACCTCGTCAAGCACATGGCTTGACAAAAGCACAGTCATGCCCCCGTCGCCCAGCTTGCGAAACAAGGCAATCATGTTGCGTCTTTGCACAGGGTCAAGCCCAGCTAACGGCTCGTCAGCCATCAGTATTTTGGGTTGATGAATAAGTGCGGTAGCCAGCTTGACTCGCTGGCGCATGCCCTTAGAGAATTGGCTTACAGGGCGTTTGTCGCTGGAGTCCAGTTGTACTAGGTCTAAGGCGGCCGCAGCTGCTTCATGTGGATTAGCCAATTGCGTGAGCACCGCAACCGACCGCAACATGCCAGCAGCAGTCATGCGATCAAACAGAGCGTCTTGTTGGGGCATCAAACCAATCTGAGCTCTAATGCTGGTCTCATTACGAGGATCTCCACCCAATACTTCAACCTTGCCGCGAGACGGCACAAGCGTGCCCGACAGCATTCGTAACAGCGTCGACTTGCCTGCGCCGTTGGGACCTAACAAAGCGGTGATGCCGGGGCCAATATCAAAGCTGACATCAGACACGGCCACCAGTAGGCCAAACCAACGGCTTACCTCCTGGCAGGAAACCGTGCTGCTGCTATCGGTGTTGGAGTGGTTGGTCGTGTTTGTCACCGCTCACTTCCGATACGACGATTGCCAGCCCAGATAGAAAAGATCCCGAGCAGAACCCACGCGAGATAAGCCAACACGACCGTACCCATTCCGGTTTCAGGCATTGAATAGCTGCCGTCGCTGCCTGCAACTTCCACATAAGCAAAGATGTGCAAGACCAGGTCTCCTGTGAGGTTTGCAAAGGCCAACAAGAACAAGAGTTCGTTGAAGTCGGCCTCATAGACCGCCACGGCTGCACCATTGGTGGAAATCAGAATCAGCAACACGATTGCAATAGAGGCGAACGATCGGCGTTTAGCAACTGCGGTAATGGCAAGTGCTACGGATGTATAAATCACCGCAACTGCCAGCCCGCTAACTGCAATCCTCGCCAAGGTCAGCAGCCAGTTACCGAAAGACGGTGGCCCTGCGTCGGCCGCGGTATAGCCCACCAAGAGCAGCAGTTGCGGACCAACCGTCACCATCGTCAGCACGGAAATCAGGCTGAATGTTTTGGCAAGTAGGTAGTCGTTTCGACTCAGCGGCGTTGACAGATACAACGGCAACATGCCGTTGGATCGGTCTGAGGTCAGTACCTCCGGAGATACCAGGGCAGTAAACAAAATGATGGCGAAGGTGATCGTGATGTAGTAGTCGGCATAGACGGTGATTCCACCGGTGACTCCACCGGTGACTCCACCAGAGAGGGAGCTAGTCAGCACGCTGATGCCTGCTATCACGACGGCTGGCAGGTAAGCGATGATGACGACAAGCACCGGTAGCACCTTGTGGCGCGCTGGGCGACCCAGCCCGAGCACATGATGAATGCTGGCAATGGCGATGACGACAATGGCTGAGATGCGTCCGGTACGCGCACCTTCGTAAGAGGCATAACCACTTTCGGCTATGTGGGCTGTGCGGTGAGACTCGTCGTTCACTAGTTGCACCTAGTTTCGTTGACGGTCTTTTGAACAGGCTCATCGGCGGTAGCCAAAATGACCTCTTCAAGCCTGTGCTTGTGTGTGCCAAACACACGCAAACGAGCACCCGCGTCAGCCACTGCATCTCGACACAAATCGCAGAGCCGGTCGTAGGAGTCCGGCGATGTGACGTGCAATAGCGCACCTTCGATATCTACTGTGCAGCCAGCTCGTTGCAGTGCCTGTTGCACCTTTGCGATATTGGTCTCATCTTCCACCAACTCGATGCTGACCTGAGCCAGCGAGCTCACAGTGCCGACCGCATCCGCTCCTAGTAGTTCGTGGATTGGCCCAGCGATTGTTACCTCACCGTTGTCTAACGCGACTATTTCGGTGCACACCTGCTCAACTTCGTTCAACACGTGTGAACTCATAACGATGTCAACGTTGTGCCGATCACGTACCTCGCTAATCAATGAGAGCATGGTGTCGCGCTGCACCGGATCAAGACCTTCGGTGGGTTCGTCCAACAAGATCAGCGCGGGGTCGGCCGCCAAAGCTTGAGCCAACTTCACGCGTTGACGCTGGCCGGTTGACATGGTTCCTAAAGTGCGGAAGCGTTCTTCGCCAAGACCTACAGACCACAAGGCATCGGACGCGCGGTTGCGAGCTTGCGAGCGCGGCAACCCGCGCAACTGCGTCATGATTCTTACGAACTCATGAGCCGGCATGGTGTCAGGCAGCACGTTGCGTTCTGGGAAATAACCGATGCGCGATCGAACCTCTGCACCATTTTTTAACGGATCGTTCCCGAGCGTTTCGAGCGAGCCAACGGTGGGCTCCAACAGACCCAACACCAACTTGAGCAAGGTTGACTTGCCGGCGCCGTTGGCTCCTACCAATCCTGTGATGCCCGGCTTGATTTCAACGTCAAGTGAGCTCAAGGCCAGCGTGGATCCGAAGCGCATTGACAAGCCTTCGGTTCTAATCACCGGCTCAGTCACTCCGTTCAGGGTAGTCCCGACGATCTCAGCGATAGCAATACGTCACAAATGACACGTTCGTAGTTACAAAGATGTAACTTAAACATTTCACAAGTCCAAGTCACAGTAAGAACTTCTTATTCACATCTGTGGCAGAAATGGCAGATTAGGAAGTGGCTGAGAATTCGTGACGCTGATTGACAACACCATCGAACAATCGCACCTCAAAGAAACGCACCTCGAGGAAGAGGCGGAACGTCTTTCCAGAACTGAACCGAACACATCAAATCCAAGCGAAACCTCAATGCGAGTCGTCAAGCGTGATGGCTCAACGCAACCGGTCGACGTCAACAAGATCGTTCGTGCCGTGCAGCGCTGCGCCACTGGCTTGGACGGTGTGGATGCCTTGCGAGTTGCGACGCGCACCATCTCGGGTCTGCATGACGGCGAGACGACCACCAAGTTGGATGAGCTGTCTATTCGCACGGCCGCGGCTCTTATCATCGAAGAACCCAACTACTCGCGCCTAGCAGCAGCCCTGCTCTCTACCTATATCGACAAAGAGGTGCAGAACCAGAACATCTCCTCGTTTAGCCAGTCGGTGGAGTTCGGCGTTGCGTGCGGACTCATCAATGAGGAGTTGGCACCGTTTGTGCAAAAGCACTCACGCAAGTTGAACGATGCTGTGCGACCGCAGCGCTCTGAACGGTTTGAGTTCTTCGGCCTGCGCACGGTCTACGACCGCTACCTGTTGCGACATCCCTCTAACCGCACAGTTATCGAAACACCGCAGTACTTCATGTTGCGAGTGGCATGCGGTTTAGCTAAAACCGCCGAGGAGGCCATTGGCTTGTATGAGCTGATCTCCACGCTGGAGTACATGCCCTCCAGCCCAACGTTGTTTAACTCCGGTACGACGAACCCGCAGATGTCGTCGTGCTATTTGTTAGATAGTCCGGAGGATTCGCTAGAAGGAATCTACGACCGCTACGCGGACGTAGCGAAACTGTCCAAGTTTGCTGGCGGTATCGGAGTGTCGTGGAGCCGAGTGCGTTCGCGCGGATCGCTCATCGACGGCACTAACGGACTATCTAACGGCATCGTTCCGTGGCTGAAAACACTGGACGCCTCCGTAGCGGCAGTAAACCAAGGAGGTCGCCGCAAAGGTGCCGCTTGCGTATACCTGGAAACCTGGCACGCTGACATAGAAGAGTTCCTTGAGCTGCGCGACAACACCGGTGACCACGCGCGGCGCGCACACAATTTGAATTTGGCCAACTGGGTGCCCGACATATTTATGGAGCGAGTCGAGAACGGCTTCTTGTGGTCATTGTTTGACCCCAAGAAGGTTCCCGAACTGGTTGATCTTTACGGTCAAGATTTCAGCAACGCCTACCAGGCCGCCGAAGCTGAGGGTCTCTACGAACGTCAGGTGCCTGCTCGCCAGTTGTACAGCCGCATGATGAGAACGCTGGCTCAGACAGGCAACGGTTGGATGACCTTTAAGGATTCATCCAACGTGAAATGCAACCAAACCGGTGAAGGCACAAACGTGGTGCACCTGTCAAACCTTTGCACCGAGATTTTGGAGGTCACCAGCGCAACCGAAACAGCAGTTTGCAACTTGGGTTCCATCAATTTGAGTCGACTGGTACGCGACGGAGAGTTTGATTACGCCCGCCTGGCCGAAATAGTCAAAGCCGTGGTGCCGTTCCTCGATCGAGTTATCGATATCAACTATTACCCAACGTCACCAGCCGCTGACTCCAACTCCAAATGGCGTCCGGTGGGGCTGGGAATCATGGGATTACAGGATGTGTTTTTCCAGCTGGGCCTGGCGTTTGATAGTCCTGAAGCATTAGAGATATCCACGGCAATCAGCGAAGAGATCTACTACTACGCCCTGTCGACAAGCTGTGAGCTAGCGCGTGAAAACGGATCGCACGAAGGATTTGCTCAGACGCGTATGGGCAAAGGACAGATGCAGTTCGACTTGTGGGGCATAACGCCGAGCGACTCACAGCGTTGGGAAGAACTGCGTGACCGCATCGCTGCGCATGGCTTGCGAAATTCGTTGCTCATAGCAATCGCGCCGACAGCCACGATTGCGTCCATCACCGGCTGTTACGAATGCATAGAACCGCAGGTGTCAAACTTGTTTAAGCGCGAGACGCTGTCAGGAGAGTTCTTACAGGTCAATCGCTATCTGGTGAAAGAACTTCAAAGGCGTGGTCTGTGGGATCAATCCATGATTGAACGCATCAAGCGCAACGAAGGATCGGTTACCGGCGTCGAGCAGATTCCGGCCGATCTGCGTGAGATTTACCGAACAGCTTGGGAATTACCACAGCGTTCGCTAATAGACATGGCTGCAGCCCGTGGCGCGTACATAGACCAAAGCCAGTCGCTCAACTTGTTTATGGAAAGCCCAAACATCGGAAAGCTGTCTTCGATGTACATGCACGCTTGGAAGTCGGGGCTTAAGACCACGTATTACTTACGATCACGTCCTGCTACGCGCATAAACCAGACGACAGTCTCCGCGGACTCATCAGAGCCGGAGGTCGCTGCTATTTCGCCCATTGTTCCTGGCACCGCTCCATCCGTTGCTTCATCTACTGAGAACAGTGCCTTTGCGGACGAGATGGCAAAGGTAGGCGACGACATGGCGGACAATTTAACTAGCTCGACTAATTCGATCAATTCGTCAGGGTTGGAGGCCGATAGCGCCGCAGTTCAGTGCTCACTTGAAAATCCTGAAACCTGCGAAGCCTGCGACTAAAGCCTGCAAACAAGAAATATTTAGGAAATAAAGCAAGTGGAATCACTAACAACTACAGCCGTTAGCACCGCAGAGATACTGCCGGACGCAGCTAATCCAGATGCCGCCAGCCCAACCGCAGCGCCACAAGTAGGTAACGCTTGCATCTTGGATCCAGGCTTCAATCTGACGTTGCGCCCCATGCGTTACCCGGTGTTTTACGAGATGTTCCGAGACGCCATCAAGAATACTTGGACGGTGGAAGAGATTGATTTCTCTGACGATGTGGTTGATCTTGATCGCCGGTTGATGCCCGCTGAGCGTCATCTGATTAATCGCCTGGTGGCTTTTTTTGCTACAGGGGATTCGATCGTGTCAAACAATCTGGTGCTGAACCTGTATCAGCACATCAACAGCCCTGAGGCACGGCTGTATCTCAGCCGACAGCTATATGAAGAAGCCCAACACGTTCAGTTCTACCTAACTCTGCTTGATAACTACATCCCAGACCTGGAGGAGAGAGCTCAGGCCTTCGCAGCCATTGAGAACATCCCATCGGTGCGAGATAAGGCTGAATTTTGCTTCAAGTGGATGAGCGACATCAGCAAGCATGAACGACTCGAAACGACCGAACAGAGGCAAGGCTTCTTACTGAACCTGATTTGCTTTGCGGCTTGCATCGAAGGCCTTTTTTTCTTTGCAGCGTTTGCGTATGTCTACTTTTTGCGCAGCAAAGGGCTGCTAAACGGCCTGGCATCAGGCACCAACTGGGTGTTCCGAGACGAATCAGCACACATGAACTTTGCTTTTGAAGTGGTGCGCGTCATCCGTTTCGAGCAACCGGAACTGTTTGACGAGCAACTTGCCGATCAGATAAGGGAAATGTTGTCCGAAGCGGTAGAGGTTGAGACCCGGTTCGCTGAGGACGTATTGTCCGAAGGCGTAGCAGGCATGACAACATCTGAGACTCGGAAGTATCTGGAGTTTGTCGCCGACCAGCGCCTGATGCAGCTAGGTCTTTCAAAAATGTACGGCTCGAAGAACCCATTTGATTTTATGGAACTGCAAGATGTGCAGGAGCTAACCAACTTCTTTGAGCGCACGGTGGCGTCGTATCAGATGGGCGTCGAGGGTGACGTATCTTTCGATCAAGACTTCTAGCTAGGCCTAGCGAAGGCCTCTAACAGTTCATCGGCTGCCTGAGTCGGGGTGGTGCGGTTCGCTTTCACGTCGGCTTCGAGTTTTGGCAACAGTTTGTTGACCACTGTGTGAGTGTGTAGCCGTGTCACCAGCTCCGAAGTGAGCAATGACCGTAGCCAGCGAACTCGTTGAGCCTGCCTGCGTTCTACTAGCTCACCAGATTGGGTAAACAGCTCATGATGACGCTCAATCTCTGTCCAAATGTTGTTAAGGCCATCGCCGGTCATCGCTGAGCAAGTAACCACAGGACAAGTCCACGTTGGGCTAACCGAAGCGGTCAAATGAAGAGCGCGGCGATAGTTGTTGGCGGTTTGCGCGGCGCGAGCGATGTCAGGTTCGTCGGCTTTGTTGACAGCGATCATGTCGGCCAACTCAAGAATGCCTTTCTTAATGCCCTGCAGCTCGTCGCCCGCACCCGGCAGCAACAACACCAAGAAGAAATCCACCATGTCAGCCACAGCGGTTTCAGACTGGCCTACACCCACGGTCTCAACTAGAACGATGTCATATCCGGCTGCCTCACACAGGAAGATGGTTTCGCGGGTGCGTCCATGAACACCGCCAAGCTGACCAGATGTAGGTGATGGGCGCACAAATGCCAACTGGTCGTTCGCTAGGTCGGTCATGCGAGTCTTGTCGCCCATGATCGAACCGCCGGTGCGTTCCGATGTGGGGTCTACCGCTAATACCGCCACTCGTCGGCCCTGTTTAGTCAGCAATCCGCCTAGAGCCTCAATAAACGTGCTTTTGCCAACCCCAGGCACACCGGTGATGCCGATACGTAGCGCATCTAGTGACTCTCTAGTCGGGGAAGAGTCGCTGAGTGTGTTACCTGCTTGCTCGGGCAGTGGACTCTGATAGTTGGGCAACAGAGCGGTCAGCATCTCGCGAGCTTGGCTGCGATGCGTTGGCTGGGTGGATTCCACCAAGGTGATGGCCTGGCCCAGCAATGCCCGGTCACCTTTACGTACACCTTCTACAAGTTCGCTAACGGTGAGATCGGTCGGCACCAACTCAAAGGTAGCGAGCGAACAGGTTTAGCTTGTGCACTTGGTTGCGATCAGAGCTCTTAACGGCACACTTACGTTATGGGTTGGTTTGATGGGTTGCGAGGTTCACTGCCGCACACCAAAACAGACGACGGTCACCCGGCTCTTAAGTTCTTGGAACCTGATGAGCTACCTCGCTGGATAATGCCGGCTACCGGAGGCTTTCACCCGTTCACCTTGCTGGTGTTAGGCCTCGGAGCCATCGGGGGGATATTGCTGACCGAAACACTGCCGTTTTTGCAGGTTTTACTGATTTCTACGGTGGTGTTCTTGGCAGTGGCAATGGTCTCTATGACGCGGTATCGCTTGCTGGTCATTAACGAGTTTGAAGTGGTTTTGTTGCGTACTCGAGCTCTACGCACGGGAACACCAGTCGAAAAACTAGGAACCCACGAGCGAATCCACCCGTTTGGGGTGCGTGGTTCCATGTGGGGTCAGATCATCGTTGGCGCAGAGAAACTCTGGGTGCATCGACGATTTCACAGCACATTACACGAGGCCGACGAGGCGTTAAACCAGCTTCGAGCCAGCGGCGGCGATCTTGTTCATTCTGCTGACGCTTCCACAGATGACCCTGTTGTTAACCCCGCTGTTAGACCCACTCGCAAAACCTCTAAACGCGCCACCGAGGCAGCGAGCACGATCTACCGCGCCAACCGCGCTAAGAAACGCGTCAAGTACGTCAAGAAACACGTCAAGCGCGATTGGTAAAGCGGTAGCCGACTTAGCTGGTGCCTTCTAGCTGATCGAGCATCTCAATAGCGGCATCTGCGATAACCGTCCCTGGCGTGAAAATTGCCGCAACCCCGGTTGCTCTTAGCCTGTCGTGATCCTGTGCTGGTATCACACCGCCAACTACCACCATGATGTCCGAACGGCCTTGCTTTGCCAACGCTTCGATCAGCGCTGGCACCAATGTCAGGTGTCCTGCTGCTAGTGACGAAGCCCCGACAAAGTGAACATCGTTTTCGACGGCCTGTCGCGCGGTCTCAGTTGGAGTGCTGAACAAGGGTCCAACATCCACATCAAACCCAAGATCGGCATAAGCGGTGGCGACAATTTTCTGGCCTCGGTCGTGACCGTCCTGACCCATTTTCGCAACCAAAATGCGTGGCTGGCGTCCATGCTTGTGAGCAAACTCTGCCGTTCGCGCTCGCGCAACCGCCACTTTGCCGTCCTTGCTTCTAGTCATTTCATCTTTATATACGCCGCTGATGGTATGAATCTGCGCCCTATGACGGCCAAAAACCTTCTCCATAGCCAAAGTCATTTCACCAACCGTGGCCTGTGCTCGTGCCGCGTCAATGCTGGCGTTAAGCAAGTTTCCCTCACCACTGTCAGCCACTGCGGTCAAGCGCTCCAGACTGGCTTGCACCTGAGCCTCGTCGCGTGACTCTCGTAACCGTCGCAGCCTGTCCAGCTGAGCGGCAAGCACCTCAGCGTTATCCACCTTAAGTATCTCTATCTCGTCGCTAGTCTCTGGCTGGAATTTGTTAACACCCACTATTACCTGCTGGCCCGAGTCGATCCGCGCTTGAGTTCGTGCTGCGGCTTGCTCGATGCGCATCTTCGCAATACCGGACTCGTTTGCAAGAGTCATCCCACCAAGTTTTTCCACTTCGGCAATATGCGCCCGCGCTCTGTTGGCGAGATCGGCCGTAAGGCGCTCTAAAAAGTAACTACCGCCCCACGGGTCAATGACGTCGGTCGTGCCAGTCTCATGTTGAAGAAACAGTTGAGTGTTGCGTGCGATATGAGCACTGAAATCGGTCGGCAAAGCCAGAGCCTCGTCGAAAGAGTTGGTATGCAAGCTCTGAGTGTGTCCGTGAGTGGCGGCCAGCGCTTCAACACAGGTACGGATGATGTTGTTGTAAACGTCCTGAGCCGTTAGCGACCAACCTGAGGTTTGACAGTGAGTGCGCAGCGACAACGAGCGCGCATCGGTCGGTTCAAACTGTTGAACAAGCTCAGCCCACAAGAGTCGTGCAGCACGCAGCTTGGCAATCTCCATGAAAAAGTTCATTCCAACGGCCCAGAAAAAGCTGATGCGCGGAGCGAAGTCATCTATTGACAGTCCCGCGTTCATGCCGCATCGCAGGTACTCCAAACCGTTGGCCAGTGTGTAACCCAGTTCCAGATCAGCGGTGGCTCCCGCTTCTTGCATGTGGTAGCCAGAAACAGAAATCGAGTTGAACTTGGGCATCTGCGCGGAGGTGAACTCGAAGATGTCGCTGATGATTCGCATCGATGCTTGCGGTGGGTAGATGTAAGTGTTACGCACCATGAACTCTTTGAGAATGTCGTTTTGGATGGTTCCAGTTAGCTGAGCGAGTGAGACTCCTTGCTCCTCAGCGGCCACCACATACAAAGCCATGACGGGTAGCACGGCACCGTTCATTGTCATGGACACGCTCATTGTGTCCAGCGGGATTCCGTCAAACAGTGTTCGCATGTCAAGGATCGAATCGATAGCTACTCCAGCCATTCCTACATCGGATCCAACTCGTTTGTGATCGGAGTCGTAACCCCGGTGTGTTGGCAGGTCAAATGCCACCGATAGCCCACGTTGCCCCGCCGCAAGGTTGCGCCGGTAGAAAGCATTCGAGTCTTCCGCGGTTGAAAAGCCTGCATATTGACGCACAGTCCACGGTTGGTTTGTGTACATCGTTGGATAAGGGCCCCGTAGGTACGGAGGAAAGCCCGGATAGCCGTCCAGGTAAGTGGCGTTGCTTGCGCCGGCAAACAGTTCTGCAATGTCAGCAGCGGTGTAAAGCGGAGCAATGTCAATGCCCTCGGGTGTAGTCGTGACGAAGCTGCCGGGTTGTTTGCCGGTTTGTGCCTCAAACTGCTTGGCCCAATCTGACTGTGCCGAAGATGCAGATCCTGGATTCGCTTTAGGCGGTTTTAGAGTCAGGTTGCTGAAATCAGGGATCATGATTGTGCTCGTTCTGGAGCTTTGCTATCGGAACCATCTGGGCTATTGGAACTATCGGAGTGGGAGAACTGTTCAATGCCCACCAAAACCTGCTGCCCTGTAGCAATGGCCTGTGAGCGCAGCTCAGCAGTTCCGGTCAGCAATGCACGCAGGCCACTGCTTGAGCTGTCAAGGACAGCCTCTGCTAATCCACCCGCTGCTTCGATCTGAGTGAAGTACTGCCAGGCACGCTCAGCTAATTGTTCGGTCAGTTTTTCTAGATACCAACTGCCTCCTGCAGGATCGATGACGGCGTTGGTTTGGGACTCATGCCTGAGGATTAGTTGGGTATTACGTGCGATTCGGCGACCTAGTTCAGAGTTGTTCTGCTCAGTGTCCCCAGCAACTAGCGGCGATTCACCGAAGTACGGAAGCGTTATTGCGTTAGCTCCACCTAGTGATGCAGCCAAGCCCGCAGTGGTTGCTCGCAACACGTTTACCCAAGGGTCGCCTTGGTGCATCGTTGCCGAAGAAGTTGAAGCATGTAGCGACATCGTTGACGTTGCTTGTGCGCAGTCGCAAGCCTCTAGCACCGCTGCCCAGCAGTGACGCAGAGCTCGACATTTAGCAATGGTGGTGAACACATCTGCACTAGCTGAGATGGTGAACTCCAGCTGTGCTGCTGCAAGTTCAACCGGTAGTGCCTCGGTGTCAAAACTACGCAACCAGCTTGTCGCGTTTGCTAGTAAAGCTCCTAGCTCCGCGATATCACCAGCTCCAGCCGCAGCAAAAACGGTGCCATCTAACGACACCGTCCGCAGGCCTGAACTGACATGGTTGGTCGCGTGTCTGGCCGAAAAGTTGGCCGCCGCCGCAAAGCGTTCAGTTAGACGCGCTCTCTCGTTCTCTTTAGTGTGCTTTTCGTTGGTAGTTGAGCGTGTTTGCGTTGCAAACACGGTTCCGATCGGATCAAATCCAAACGAGCCGGTTACTGTTGCGATATCTACGCCAGCCGATTGCAGAGCATCAACGAATGTTTCAGCGGTCGTAAGCGAATCGCCGACTTGTAGATAAATCGGAGGGAGTTCGGAAGAATTTTTTGACCCAGATGTTTCCAACAAGGTCGAGATCAATGCACTGAGAAGCTCAGGCCGAGATCCTCGTCCTAAGTTGAGAGCGTCAACCCCACCTGCAAGTTCGTAGACCGCAGTTTTGACATCTGCTGGTGTTGTCAAATCAACGGTGCTGCGAATCTGCCAACCTTGTGCTGTTACGGCCGCGCTCGTTCCGCGCAAAAACGGCGATGCTCCTGGCACTCCAACATCGGCCAGTTCAGGGTTGCTGTTAGGGGTGTAGATCGGGTTAAGCACCAATCCTTCGAGGCTGCTGGTTGATAGCGCTTGTAGTGAATCAACTTTGGCCGCCGTTTTAGCGGCTGCTACCCACTGTTCATAGCTCGGTAAGGCAAACTGTGAAGACACTACGTTTGAGGGTAGTGGCGCGATTTGAGCCAAGCGATGAGCCTGACTGCAGGTTTAGCGTGGCATCCTTGCGCCGTGGCTGCTAGCGAGGGCGAAAGTGACAATCACGCAGGTCCAATCGGCGTCTTGCCAGCTTTTCGATACAACGCCGAATTAGCCGCAAGAATCGAAACCGGCTGGCAAAATCACTGGGAGTCTTGCGGCACGTATCACACCAGCAACGGATCAGCTGACAAGACCAGCTCTAGCACTGACGCTACTGGCAACGCCGATGCTGGGCAAAAGCTTTTCGTCATGGACATGTTTCCGTACCCGTCGGGAGCTGGTCTGCATGTGGGACACCCATTGGGGTTTATAGGCACCGATGTTTATGCCCGATTTAAGCGAATGTGTGGCTTCCATGTGTTGCACACAATGGGCTACGACGCTTTTGGCCTACCCGCCGAAGAACATGCCAGACAAACCGGTGAGCATCCGCGTGTAAACACCGAGCGCAACATCACCAACATGTCCCGCCAACTCAAACGGTTGGGCCTGGGACACGACAACCGCCGCAGTTTCGCTACCACCGATGAGGATTACTACCGCTGGACACAGTGGATTTTCTTGCAGATCTACAACAGTTGGTATGACCAGGCCACCGAAAAGGCCAGGCCCATTTCCGAACTAATCGCTGAGTTCGAATCGGGTAAGCGTGCGACTACCAGCGGCCAATCATGGACCGAGCTAGACAGTCAGCAACGCCATCAAGAACTAAACCAGCATCGATTGGCCTACTTAGCTGAAGCGCAGGTGAACTGGTGCCCAGGGCTGGGCACCGTGCTAGCAAACGAGGAAATCACCGCTGAGGGCCGTAGCGAGAGGGGAGACCACAAGGTTTTTCGTCGCCCACTCAAGCAATGGATGATGCGCATCACCGCATATGCGGATCGATTGCTAGAAGATCTTGATCGGCTTGACTGGCCAACCTCAGTAAAGCTGATGCAACGCAACTGGATCGGCCGATCCGAAGGCGCACATATCCGCTTTGGTATAGCTACTGCAGCTGGATCTATAGAAGTATTTACGACACGTCCAGACACCATTTATGGCACTACCGCGATGGTTTTGGCGCCCGAACATCCGTTGGTCAAACAACTAACGGCACCCGCTTGGCCCAACAGCACACCGTCAACTTGGACGAATGGTGCTGCCACTCCCGCTGAAGCGGTTGAGGCTTACCAGCTAACAGCAGCCTCCCTTAGCGAGTTTGAACGACAAGGTGAGCGAGACAAGACCGGCGTCTATCTGGGGACAAATTGTGTTGTGCCGGTGAACGGAGCAGAGATACCGATCTTCATTGCCGACTATGTGCTGATGGGCTACGGCACTGGAGCGGTAATGAGCGTTCCTGGTGAAGATCAACGCGACTGGGATTTCGCCATGAAATACGGCATAGAGATTTTTCGCACGGTGCAGCCGCCTGACGATTTTGACGGTGAGGCCTACAGCGGCGAGGGCCCAACCATCAACAGCGATTTCTTAAACGGCATGTCAATAGCGCAAGCCAAGGAAATGATCATCAAATGGCTGACCGACAACAAATGTGGTGAACCCAGAGTCACCTACAAGCTGCGTGACTGGCTGTTTTCTCGCCAGCGTTACTGGGGTGAGCCTTTTCCGATTGTGTTTGACGAACACGACCTGCCGCAAGCCGTGCCAGAATCTCAACTACCAGTGCAGTTACCAGAACTGATGGATTGGGCTCCGCGCGCGCTAGATGAACATGCTGAGCCTGAACCACCGTTAGGCAGAGCCAGCGAATGGGTGGCTGCCAAATACGATCTAGGTGACGGAGAGCGCACCTATCGACGTGAACTAAACACAATGCCGAACTGGGCCGGGTCGTGCTGGTACTACCTGAGATACCTAGATCCGAACAACTCAGAACGTCTGGTTGATCCCGCGATTGAGCGCTACTGGATGAGCGATCCTGAAGACGGTCCGGACACAGTAGGAGGAGTCGATCTTTATGTGGGCGGGGTGGAGCACGCGGTTTTACATCTTCTATACGCCAGGTTTTGGCACAAGGTGCTTCATGACTTAGGGCACGTCAGCGGGACAGAGCCGTTCAAGCGGCTTCTCAACCAGGGCTACATCTTGGCGGCCGCCTACCAAGATGAGCGCGGCGTCTACGTAGATGCTGACAAGGTGCACGAAAAAGATGGCGAATACTTTGCTGACTCAGCACCCGACAAAGCCCTCCACCGTTCTTTTGGAAAGATGGGTAAGTCGCTTCGCAACGCCGTGGCACCAGACGCCATCTATGCCACCTATGGCGCAGACACTTTACGACTCTATGAAATGTTCATGGGGCCGCTTAATCAAGACCGCCCCTGGGAGACACGTTCAGTAGTCGGATCGCACCGATTGCTGCAACGCATTTGGCGCAATCTGGTCGATGAACAAGCGGGGGTTATGTCGGTTAGCGATGAGACACCCGACCCAGAGCTAATGCGTTTGCTGCACCAAACCATTGCTTCAGTAACTGAAGCAATGGAAGGTTTGCGCTTTAACTCCGCTATTGCTCGCATCTCCGAGCTAAATAATGAGCTAATACGCCGCGCTGCACCGGTTCCACGCACAGCAGCCAGCGTGCTGGTGCGCCTAATGGCGCCTCTAGTGCCGCATCTGGCCGAGCAGCTCTGGGCAATGTTGCATGGCTCATCCGGGGTGCTGGCAACCACAAGTACGGTGCCCGCTGAGCTTGCCGCCGGTACCGAATCGGTGGTGTATGCACCGTTTCCTGTGGCTGATGAAAGCCTGCTAGCGGCAGACACGATAGAGATTCCGATTCAGGTAAACGGCAAGGTACGTAGCCGCATGACCGTTGCTGCAGACGCCACGCAAGACGACTTACGCGCTGCGGCATTAGCAAATGAGCGCATCAAAGAGTTAGTAGGCGACTCAGAAATTAAGCGCGTGGTAAGCGTCCCGGCCAAACTAGTGAATGTTGTGGTGGGGTAGCACAACACAAATAGGAGAACAGATGACCGAAGCTGCAACCAGCGCTACAACGAACATAGGTCACGGCGGCAAGCTGGCGGCACGCTGCCTCGCAGCCGCCGGAGTGGAGTGCGTGTTTACCTTGTCGGGCGGGCACGTCATGGGCATTTATGACGGCTGTATTGACGAAGGCATCGAGATAATCGATGTCCGCCATGAACAAGCTGCCGTTCATGGCGCCGACGCATGGGCACGACTGCATCCCGGCAAGGTCGGTGTAGCGATTCTTACCGCAGGCCCAGGTGTAACCGATGGCGTAACCGGTGTAGCAAATGCATGGCGAGCCAATTCGCCGATTCTTGTGTTCGGCGGGCAAGGACCGTTTGACAACTCTGGGCGTGGATCGCTGCAAGAAATGGATCACGTGTCGATGATGCGACCCATAACGAAATGGGCTGATGCATGCCTCAAAACCGACCGCATTGGTGAGTACATCGAGCTGGCTATCCGAAATGCCTTAAGCGGCGTGCCGGGTCCAGCCTTTTTGGAAATACCGATGGACGTGCTGCATGCGCCGGTTGACCTCTCCAAGATTGAGCTACCAACTTTTCGTGACTACCGAGTAGAAACTGTTTCTTCGTTGCAAAAAATTGAACAAGCCGCTCAGCTACTTGCTGTCGCACAGTCACCCATGGTGATGGCAGGTACATCACTGAAGTGGAGCTGCGGCGGTGACGCTTTGACAGCTCTATTAGATGCCACGTCAATGCCGTGCTACGTCAACGGTATGGCACGCGGTGAGGTCTCTTGGGATCATCCATCTTTCTTGTCCCTGACACGTAAAGAAGCTCTAAGTGAGACTGATCTAGTAGTGCTGGCGGGAACTCCGCTGGATTTTCGAATGAAGTTCGGTCGTGTGATACCGCCCGAAACAACCATTATTCAGCTAGATCTCGATGAGACGCTGATTGGCCAAAACCGACCAGCCCGGGTCGGCTTGGCAGGTAATCTCGGAGCAAATCTTGAAGCTCTGTTGCATGCGCTCAAACAGAATGGCCCAATGCCTGATGCCAGCGCTTTTTTGAGCCGACTATCTAAGCGTGAAGCAGAACTAGACGAACAACGAAGAGCAGAGCTAAACAGCGACGAAGTGCCTATTGACCCTTTGCGGTTGTGTCGCGAGATCGCCGCGGTTGTAACCGACGACATGATTGTGATCGGAGACGGGGGAGACATCGTGGCGCAGGCCTCCAAAGTGATACCAGCTCCGCGTCAGGGTGCCTGGATGGATCCTGGACCGCTCGGCACGTTAGGTGTGGGTATGCCGTTTGCGCTGGCGGCTCAAAAAGCGTTTCCGCAAAAACGAGTGCTAATCGTTTACGGCGACGGTTCGTTTGGTTTGAACGGGTTTGAGTTTGATACTGCGGTGAGATTTGGTTTACCGATTGTGGGCGTGGTGGGCAATGATGCTGCCTGGGGGCAGATGTTGCGACCGCAAGCCAGCCTCTATGGCCAAGATCGCGTTATTGCTACTGAGCTCGCCTATACCCGTTACGACAAGGTGGTGGAGGCACTAGGCGGACATGGTGAACATGTAACGAAGCCAGACGACATTGCACCCGCGTTAGCGCGCGCTTTTGAATCAGGCAAGCCGGCACTGGTAAATGTTGAGATTCGCCAAGACCGTGGTGCAATGAAAGGCTCAACCTATGTCTAAGGCAGTGCTGCAATGAGCACGATCTTTACCAAGATCATTGAGGGCGAACTGCCGGCCACCTTTGTGTGGAAGGACGACAAATGCGTGGCATTCATGTCAATTAATCCTCTCAAACCCGGCCACACGCTGGTGGTCCCAATCAAAGAAGTCGATCATTGGCTTGATGCTGAACCAGACCTGCAGTCGCACCTGTTTGAGGTGGCTCACCGAATCGGTAAGGCTCAGATGGCCGCATTTAACCCAACGCGCGTCGGCTTGGTAATTGCTGGCTTTGAAGTGCCGCATCTTCACCTGCATGTGGTGCCGATCAACTCACTAGTAGAGATGGACATGTCGCGCACACCGCTGATGGCTGATCCTGATCAGTTACAAAAACCAGCTGATGAGATAACCGCGCAGCTTGCCTTGCTTGAACTGGACTAGCCGCGTCGTGGTCGAATCCGAAACAGCATTCAACCAGAAATCCGAGAATGGCTGGCGGCCTTACACGATTCCAAACCTGATCAGCGTTATGCGCCTACTGGCGTTGCCGGTGTTTGTGTGGGTGTTGTTTGGGTTGGAAGATCGTTGGGCTGCAGCACTGTTCTTAGGTGTGCTAGCAGCTACCGATTGGGTCGATGGCTACATAGCGCGTCGGTTTAATCAAGAGTCGGAGCTCGGCAAAATTCTCGATCCAACCGCCGATCGACTGCTGTTACTAGTGGCCGTGATTGCGATGATTGTTGATGGTTCATTGCCGTTAGCCGTGGCAATATTGGCGCTGGTGCGCGAAGGCGGCGTTGCCGTTGCCGCGTTGGTGCTGGGAGCATTTGGTGCGCGCAAGCTTGAAGTTACCTGGTGGGGCAAAACCGGCACGCTGCTGTTGATGTTCGCAGTGCCATCTTTTTTGGCAGGGAATTCAGATATCGGTGTGGCTGACGCTTTCGAAGTGCTGGGGTGGATCTGTGCGGTGGTGGGGCTCCCGATTCACTATTACTCTGCGTTGCTTTACATCCCGCAAGCTAGGCAAGCTTTTCGCCTGCGACATTCACCTAACGACTCGCTTTAACGTCAGACAACGCCAAACATTCAATGCCTAACATTTTCAGTAGCAGCCAAGTGCTCTCAAGAACAAATCCAGTTATCACTCCACTGGTAAGCACGGAGTAGGTTCAGCAGCGTGAACACCCCCGATGATCTGGCCTATTCCAAAGACCACGAGTGGACGCGCCGTACAGAACATGAGGGGCGTATAGCAGTTCAGGTAGGAGTCACCGACTTTGCCCAAGACGCTCTGGGCGATGTCGTGTTTGTGGAGGTGGAACCGCCGGGAACGCAGGTGAGCGTGGGCGAACCGCTTGGCGAAATTGAATCCACAAAGACAGTTTCAGATTTGTTTGCGCCGATTTCTGGCGAGATCGTTGCTGTTAATAATGTCTTAGAAGACGAACCACAACGGATCAACGAAGATCCATACGGCGAAGGCTGGATTTGTGTGATTGCAATAAGCGATGAAAGCCAGCTAGCAGAATTGTTGAGCTCCACGGATTACGAAACATTTGTCCAAGATGAATAATCCTCCAGGTGAATCAGTAAGTGACTCCGACCGCTCGGCTAGCGCGTATTGCCGCCTATGCGGCCACGACAACGAATCCGATGCCCGCTTCTGCTCAGCTTGCGGCGCTCACCTGGCAGCCGACCTCGAAGCGGTTACCCAAACACTCACTCCACTGGCGCCTGATCCCAACGCGGGCGGACCAGCAGTGGAGTTAGTGGTTGTCTCTGGCCATCGGGCTGGTACTCGTTTTGCTGTAGAAAGCCAGCTTGTTTCGATCGGCCGTCATCCAGACAGCGACGTGTTTTTAGACGACATCACCGTGTCGCGTAAGCATGTGGAGTTGCTGGAGGGAGCAGCCGGCTATGCAATACGTGATACCGGATCGCTAAACGGGACGTATGTGAACGGCACTCGTATCGATGGTGAACAAGCGCTTACCAGCGGTGATGAGCTGCAAGTAGGAAAATTTCGCCTGTTGTACATAGTCTCTTCGGTTGGTCTATGAGTGAGTCCGCTTCTCAGAGCAATGCGCAAGAAATAATTCCAGAGCCGGCCGATCCTAAGTTGGCAGGCCGGATGTCGATCGGCCAGGTCGTTGAGCAGCTGTCCGAAGAATTCCCAGAGCTCACAGGGTCAAAGATTCGGTTCCTTGAAAACCGCAACCTGATCAAACTGTCCCGTACGGTTTCGGGCTATCGGGTGTTTAGCGCTCACGATGTGAAGGTGCTGCGGTGGATTTTGACACTTCAGCGAGATAAGTATCTGCCGCTGAACGTCATCGCTAGTCAGATCGAACGAGGCGAGCATCTGGCAGACATCTGGGGTCAGTCAGAACAGCCTGCAGAGCAAGTACTTGATCTTGGACTTGACGAGCATGAAGAAGCCGTTCCGGGACACGAACCAGTCACCAGCTCAGCCAGCACCTCAAACCTTGACTCAAACAAATCCGCCTCAAGTAGCCCGACTCTAGATAATGAGGCACAGCAAAGCGGTAAGGAACAAAATCAAGCCAAGACGTACACACTCGATGAGCTTTGCGCCACCAGTGGACTGGAACCCCCTCAAGTCGCGGAGCTAATTGACTACGCAATTCTGAATCCGCTACCTCAGACTCAGCAAGCCAAGCCGCAAAAGACTCAATCAGAGCAGATCCCGCTGCTCTTTGACCAGGATGCTCTTGCAACGGCACGCATTGCGCGCGAGTTCGCTAGCCACGGTGTAGAGCCCCGCCATCTGCGAATGATGTGTAACGCCGCCAAGCGAGATGCTGGTACATACGTGCAGAGCTTGCAGCCGATTGTCTACGCGTCAGGTCATGATGCCGATGAAAACGCTCGTCGTGCCGCGGAACGACTATTGGAACTTGGTGACTGCCTCCGAACCATGGTCATGCGTGCAGCCATGGCTGAGGTATTGGACTAACAGTTCCAGACCCGAGATCTTTCTAATTTTGCAGCAGAGGTAGCCTGCGGTTATGGCTGAGAGTGCTTCCCCGCTTGTGGAGTTGAAACTACTGGGCTTACAAGTCCAGGTTCCTTCCCAAAGTCGCTTGATGCTCCTGCGCGAGGCAACGGGTGAAGGGCGGGTATTGCCGGTGGTGATTGATGACCCAGAAGCTCAAGCCATCTACCGCGGTGTTGAAGGGATTGAGTTGCCGCGTCCTCTCACGCACGACTTGTTGCAGGTGATCTTTGATGAGCTGGATGTGAAACTCGAGCGAGTGACCATCACGGAGATCAGCGATCGAACGTTCTTCGCAGAATTAGAAATCAAGCTAAACGACACGTTGCATATCATCTCGGCTCGCCCAAGCGACGCAGTAGCTATGGCCGTCCGAAGTTCCGCTGCTATCTACGCCAGCCGAGAAGTAATGGATGAGGCTGGTCAGCTTGTTGAGCTTCATTCAGCCATCGATGGCACCGAAGCCAACTATGTTGACCCCGAAGAACTACTGGATGATTTCAAAGAATTTCTCTCAGACGTCAGCGCTGATGACTTTGATTCCAATCCTGACATTTAGCAAAATATTTGCTATTGCAATTTGGTAACAGGTCGTTCTACTCTGGGCTAGGTAAGTCACACGCCTGTAGTTACGACAGTGTTGTTTGCAAGTCATGCAAAACAAGCTTCGTGACCCCGAGGCCTGCACCAACTCAGAGGGCACGATGCCAAACAAAAAACCCAGCAAAGCGAACAAGCCCAGCGAGCCAGCAAAATCGACAGTGTTAGAGACTGATGAGCTTGAAGAGCACGGTACGGATTACTACCGCGCGGGCTATACCGCTAGACAGTCCCACAAAATCGCAGGCATCACCTACCGAATGCTTGATGATTGGGCACGCCATGGACCGGTGCAACCGTCAATAGGAGCCGAGGGCAGCGGCACGCGGCGCAGGTACACCTACACCGATTTGTTGGAGCTAAAGGTTGTCAAAATGCTGCGAGATGCAGGTGTATCGCTTCAAAAGATTAAAAAGGTGTTTAAGTTCGTAAGAACCGAGCTCAAGGGCCGTTCAGAGGTTTCTCACATAGTCATTCATGACAAAGATGTTTATGCGGTAGCCGATGGTGAGTTGATAAACGTCTTAAGCAAACCCGGACAGGGCGCATTGAGTGTTTTGTCGCTTGGTCATATCAAGCAAGAGTTACACAAAGGTATTGCGACACAACGACCCGAACTGGTCGAACCAGAGGATCAGGCTTTCGACCAGCAGCTGCAACTAGGACTAGGAGCCGACTAAAGCGACTCGCCTTGATTTAGCAAATAGCTAGGCCGCTGAGTCGTTGCTTGCTGAGTAGTCGCCTGCTGAATCTTCATCATCGGCCGCCACAAATTTCAAGGACGCAGAGTTCATGCAGTAGCGATCACCGGTGGGGTTGGGGCCGTCAGGGAAAACGTGTCCCAGATGCGCGCCACATTCCATGCACATTGCTTCGGTGCGAACCATCCCAAAGGAAGAGTCGGAAGTGGTGTCAACGGCTTCATTTTCGATCGGCGCCCAAAAGCTTGGCCAGCCCGTCCCACTTTCAAATTTTGTTTCAGAGCTAAACAGCTCAGCGTCACAGACGATGCAGCGGTACTTGCCATCCTTTTTGTTATCCCAGGTCTCGCCGGTGAAGGGGCGTTCGGTGCCAGCCTTTTGCGTTACCTGGTACTGCTCAGGTGTCAGGCGCTCACGCAACTCGGCCTCGTCATAGTTAATTGATCGCGGTTTGTGATCGTGAGTCTGTTTCGCCATAACTAAAGTTTATGTTCGCTAGAGCTATTTGACTGCGCGCCTAGCTGCATTCGCTGTTTGTGCTTTGAACGATGTCGATAATTCTTCCCAAGCTGTCCAAACGCTCGGTTAGGTCAGCACCTTCAGGTTGTATCCGTAGCACATCAATGCCGGCATCGCGATAGTCCCGCACGCGCTGGGTTATCTGTTCGGTGTTGCCCAAGAAGTTGGTTTCCAGCACAAGCTGGTCGGGCACCGCTGAAGCGGCTTCGTCTCTACGACCGGCCAGCCACAGCTGCTGAACATGTCTGGCATCCTCAGCGAAACCACCACGGCGGTAAGCATCGTTGTAGAAATTTTGCGTGGCCGAGCCCATAGCACCGAGCGTGAATGCAACTCCAGGCCGCCGAGGCGCAATAAGGGTTTCCAAATCGTCACCAAACTGCACAGCCCCGCCGGCTTGATAACGAATGGAACCAGGATTACGCCCGCTTGCTACGGCACCGGCGTGCACCAAGCCCAGAGTGGCATTCGCTGCGCTCGGAACAAACGATGTTCCCACCCAACCGTCAGCTGCCTCACCTGTATATGCCAACGCCTTTGGTCCTAATGTGGCGAGCCAAATCTCGATGCTGTCATTGGCCGGCTGCGCCAACCGAAGAGACTTACCTTGCCCATTGGGCAAGGGCAATACATGATGTTTACCTTCGTATGCAATCTTTTCGCCTGCGAAAGCTTGCCGCACAATGTCGACGGTTTCGGTAAGGCGCTGCAATGGCTGCGTAAATCGCACTCCGTGCAGGCCTTCCACTACCTGTGGTCCGCTTACACCCAGTCCCAGAATGAACCGGTCGCCGCTGATAGCAGCCAGTGATAGCGCCGTCATTGCGGTCATTACAGGCGTTCTGGCAGAGATCTGCAAGATGCCGGTGCCAAGTTTCACTCGTTCCGTGACCGCAGCTAGGTACCCCAGTGTTGACACACCGTCCATGCCCCACGCTTCAGCAGACCAGATGATGTCAACGCCAAGCCGCTCAGCTTCACGTAAAAAATCAATCTGGGTTTTCCAGTCTCGTTGCTTGCCCGATGCGGGACCACCGAAAGCAATGGCGGTTTGCATCATTTCGTCTCCCAGCTATTAACCCTGCGCCCGCTACCTTATTTGTATGGAAATCACACCGTTGACAGGGACCTTTGGTGCTGAAGTAACGGACTTTGATCTGCTCAGCGTGCGATCCGATAAGGAACCTGCCTCATCGCAGATCGATACAGATGTAGTTGAGCAGGTGCATAACGCCCTGGCCAAGCATGCAGTACTGGTGTTTCGCGACCAAAAGCTAGACATCGACCTCTTCGAATCTGTGGCGCTAGCACTCGGAACTTTTGGAGATACCCCCTACATCACCCCAATACCTGGCCACGACGATGTGCTGCGAGTAGTGCGCGAGGCACACGAAAAAGGCCCTCTGTTTGGAAGTGGCTGGCACACCGACTGGAGCTTTCAAGCGGCACCTCCGTCGGTCACGATGCTTTACGGGGTTGAGGTACCTGCTAGCGGTGGCGATACTGCTTTTACGAACCAACGGCTGGCGTATGAGGCGCTCTCACCGACAATGGCCAAACTATTGGAGCCTCTAAGAGCGGTTCACAGTGCGCGGCGGTCGTATGGACCGACGGGCATCTTTGGACGCCCCGATCCAAACTCATCGATGGATATTCATGGCAACGAAACCGCCACAGAAGAACAAATCCATCCGCTTATCCGTACTCATCCGCTGACTGGCCAAAAGATTCTGTTTGTTAACGAGGTTTATACGGTGGGTATCGAAGGAATGCGATCATCCGAAGCCAAACCGTTGCTGAATTTCTTGCTTGAGCACAGCAAGCAAGTGCAGTTCACTGCGCGTGTTCGCTGGCAGCCAGGCACATTAACGATGTGGGATAACCGGATAGTGCAGCACTTTGCGATCGATGACTATGCCGGTCATCGGCGTGAAATGCTTCGAATCACTCTCGCAGGTGAGCCGCCCGTCTAAAAAATAGCGATAACGGTTCCAAGCTGAGCCAGGTCTTGTAGAGCCTGGTCATAGTGAAAGCGCGCCGAGCAGGCGTCACGTGCCCAAGCTTCTTCGGCGGCATTTGCCCGCTGCCCTTCACCGGCTATTGCTAAATCACCGGTAGTAACCGAGCTGATCTCAACGGCTCGATTTAGCAACATGTCGTCAAGTTCGATGCTGCGATCTCCGGGCTCTTCGAATATGTACAGCTTTTGCCCGTCGGTAACGAATGGCGTTATGTAGTGCACACGAGCTGGGTTGTCACCGTTAGCGGCGATATCAAGTCGCAGCATCAACACATTTTTAAACGGACTGAACCGTTGATCGGATGTGTCCGCACGCATTGCTCGCAAGTTAGCGGGGCTCGCAAGCTAGTGGGCTGACACAAGCTGGCTAGCAGCAGTGAACCAGGCAGGCAGTATCACGAGAAGCAATACTGACATGGCCGTTCTCGTTACCCAAGAGCGTGCGAGGAGGTACACGTCGTATGAGTAGTTCAAATAGCAGTGACAGGTTCGCCGGCGCGGGTATAAGCCGCGAAGATTATTTCGGGTTTGAGACCTCGCTGACCGATTCCGGCGTTCTCACTGTTACTTTCAATCGGCCCGAAGCCATGAACGCTTCCACGGTGTCGATGAAACGTGATCTGATTGAGGTGCTCACACAAGCCCAAATGGATGACAACGCCCGAGTGATTGTTTTTACCGGCCAAGGAAAAGCTTTCTGGGCTGGCGACGATCTAAAGGGCTACGAGCACGACCACACCTCTGTCATGCCCGACATTCACGGCGGCCATCACAATGCGGCCGGCACTTACAACGGTTTGCGAACAATCTCTCAAGCGGTCAATACGGCCGTTAGAGCCCTTGACAAGCTAACCATCGCAGCGATCAACGGTTTTGCCATTCAAACTGGATTTTCCTTTGCGTTAGCTTGCGATTTTCGTATAGCGGCTACCTCAGCACGGATGGGAAGCGCAACACTGCGATTCGGACTGCTGCCAGATGAGGGTGGCCAGTGGCTTTTGGTGCAACACCTTGGCGTAGCGGCCACGATGGATTTTTTGATGCGCAAGCGCATCGTTGATGCCACCACGGCACACGAGATGGGGCTAGTCCACTCGGTTGTGGCAGATGATCATCTACCGGATGCAGCGATGCAGTTGGCAATCGAATTGGCTGACGGACCGCAGGTGGCGATGCGAATGCTGAAGCGCTCAATCTATTTGGCGGCTGAGCTGGCATGGCCCCAAGCACTTGATGAGATTGCGGCTAAGACAGCAGTGACAGATCACCTGAACGATGCCGAAGAAGGCGTGAAAGCGTTCATTGAGAAGCGAGATCCACGTTTTAATGCGGACATGCCCTAAATCTGACAGACTGCACAAATGTCCGCATATTTCGTTGCTCAATACGTTGTTACAAATCCAGATCTCTACGCGGAGTATCAAGCCGGTGCTAGGACGACCATCCAAGCTTCTGGTGCTGAAGTAGTTTCATTCGACACTGCGGCAGAAACCATCGAAGGCTCACCTCCGGGACCACAAACCGTGATCCTCAAGTTTGACGATGTAGCCGCCGCCAAGGCTTGGTACAACTCGTCCGAATATCAAGAAGTTGTTGGCAAACGACTAGAAGCAACCAACGGGTTTGCGTTGATCTCGCAAAGCATGAACCTCGGCTAAGACTGCTCTTGGCAAGACTGTTTTAGCGAAATCCGCTACAGCTATCTAGCCACGCAACAATCTGATCAGGCTGGACGTGTCCCAACGTCCACCGCCCAACTTCGACACCTGGTCGTAGTACTGCGCTGCTAACTGTGTTATGGGTAGTTGTGCGCCGTTGCGGGCGGCCTCGTCAAAGACGATCGCCAGATCTTTACGCATCCAGTCAACGGCAAACCCAAAATCAAACTCATCGGCTGCCATCGTGGCTCCGCGATTTTCCATCTGCCATGACCCAGCTGCGCCCTGAGAAATGGTATTCAAGACCAGCTCTAGGTCGAGTCCGGCTCGTGCGCCAAAATCTAAGCCTTCAGACAGCGCTTGTAACAATCCAGCTATGCAAATCTGATTCACCATTTTGGTTAGTTGCCCTGAGCCCGCCGACCCAAGCAAGGTAACCGCACGGGCGTAACAGCCCATTACCGGTGCAACCCGGTCAAAGTGCTCTTGATTGCCTCCGCACATCACGGTCAGCACGCCGTTTACCGCGCCGGCTTCACCGCCTGAAACTGGTGCATCAACGAAACCGATGTCTTTGTCTGCACAAGTCGCATGAAGTTCATGCGCCAGCTCTGCTGAAGCGGTCGTGTGATCAACTAGCACCGATCCCGCTGACATGGCGCCTAGTACGCCATGATCGGAAAGAATCACGTCTCTTACATCGTCATCGTTTCCAACGCAGACAAAAACAAAATCCCTATCCATCGCAGCAGCGGCAGGTGTATCACTTGCTTGGATTAGTTGGTTGCAGTCTCTATCAAGATTGTGAGGTTTATCGGTATAGCTGTCTAGCCATTCCTGCGCTCTTATAGCTGTGCGGTTATAAACCAAGGTGTCGTGGCCTGCCTGAGCAAGATGGCCTGCCATGGGAAAACCCATGACACCTAGCCCGACGAAGCCAACGCTGTGACCAATATTGTTAGCTGTAGCACTCACTGCGCAGTGAACCTTTCGTGAAACCTCTCACGTAGAACGGCTTTTTGTACTTTGCCAAGCGCGGTCTTTGGTAAGGCATCGGTCCAGATGATCTCAACCGGCAGCTTGAAATGAGCCAACAGTGGTCGCAAATAATCCAACACGGCATCAGTCGCAGCTTTTGCGGAGCTGTTTGAATCTCCAGCGACTAAGCCAAGGATTTGGTCGTCGTTTGGCACTGCGATAACGATGGGAACTTCACCCCAGCGCGAATCGGGCCGGCCAATAACCGCAGCGTCAGCAACGGTAGGGCAGTGCGCTAGTTGTTCTTCAATCTCGGCCGGGTACACGTTCTCACCGCCGGAAATAATCATGTCGGTTAAACGATCATCCATGTACAACCACCCATTGGCATCGGCGTGAGCTACATCGCCGGTGCGGTACCAGCCGTCAACGATCGCTGCGTTTGTGGCCTCCGGATTCCGCCAATATTCACGCATAATGCTGGCACCTCTCACCCAGATCTCACCCGATTCACCTGGCACAAGAGCGGTTTGCACCGGGTTGCTGGTGCTGTTCTTCGTGTTGTTAGCGGCTACTGCATCGTTAACTCGAACCAGGCGAATTTCGCACAAGGTTGAAGCCTTGCCACATGAACCTGGATGGTCGAGAGCTTCGTCTGGTCGCAGATGCACGCAGATAGGAGCGGTTTCGGTAGCGCCGTAAATCTCTCCAACCAAAATCCCGCGCTCAAAATATGGTTGCGTAACCACGGGCGGTATGGGCGATGAGCCGGTCATGATCCCATGTAGTGAACTGAGATCGGTATCGGCAAAGCGCGGATGTGAAGACACAGCAGCCAATGCGGCTGGCACGAGAACGGTCCAGGTTGGCTGCCAGCGTTCAACATCGTCAAGAAACAATCCCGGGTCAAACCCACGGTGCAACAGCACTGAAGCCCCACTGAGTAGGGCGGGCATTGTTTGAATGTTTAGCCCACCTACGTGAAACAAAGGGATAACGGTCAGAACTCTGTCATGGCGCGTCAGGTCGTGAGCGTGGGTTGAATTGACCGCATTGGCAAGCAAGGCGGCCTGGGTTAGTACCGCACCTTTGGGATGGCCGGTAGTGCCGGAGGTATATGCCAACAAAACCGCATGATCGGGCGTGCCTATGTGAGCAGTCGGCTCGATGCTTTGTCCGCTACAAGTAGCTGCGGCTATGTCGCGCTCACAAACAATGTCGGTTTCGCAATGCTCAACAGCAGCTACGGCATGGTCAAAGAACTCAGCCTCGGCTATCAATAACTTGGGCTGTGCATCGTCAAGAATCCAGGCATGCTCGGGCACTGCCAGTCGGGAATTGAGCGGCAACGCAATGGCGCCGATGCGCGCACATGCCAGCAGTAGTTCCAGCATGGCGGGGTGATTTGGCCCTAGCCAGGCCACGCGGTCACCTTCGCTCACGCCGGCGAGACGCAAAGCACTGGCACGCACTTGTGCACGCTCAATCAAATCTGCATAGGAAAGAGTGTCCGCCTCAAACTCAACAGCGCTGGAGTTTGCTGATCGTTCTGCCCACCGTTGCACAATCGAAAAAAGGCTCGTTCCGCTGCCATAGCTCAGGCTGGAGATGCTCACTTCGCTGTAAGTCTTACCTGTTAGTCAAGCTTGGTAACCAAACCGGGTTTAGGCCAGTGCGCCCTGCAGCGTTCCATCGATCACGACCGCCTCACCATCCAAAGCAATGCTGTGATTGCGTAAGGGCAAATCAAAATGACCCAACGTGTGGCGTCCTGCGTGCTCGTTCGCTCCGGTGGAGTAAAGAAAGTTGCCACCAAAGGCTCGTTGCTCGGTTCCGTTTGTTTGGCTGCGGTCGTACAGGGTCATCGTGTCCCAACGCGCGTCAGGGTTCATGCCCCAGCCGACATGGCTAGTGGCGTATGCCTCACGCTCACCCCAAGCTGCTATGTAGCTGCGAAACAGCTCGGCATCGGTGCCGTCACCAGCTACCTCAACCACATAGTCGGATTCGATGTGCAGCGTGAGAGCAGATTCCAAGTAACGCTTAAAGGTGAGATTCATATCGCCGCGATCCATCACGATTGTTCCGTTGACCGTGCCTGAGTGAGGGAAAGCCAAGCACAACCCGCCTGGCCAGTGAGTGATCGTGCCGGGTCGGGTCGTATAACCCCAGCCACCTCCACAAGGTGCCTCCGCTAGGTTAACTGTCAGGTTGGTTCCCGCTTGCGAGCTAACCACCATTTCTTTGGCCGCCATCAACATTTTGATGCCGGTTTTGACCTTTGGTTCTAGATCGGATTTCGGAATGAGCCGCTCAAGTGCTTCGGGATGTTCGTTGGAAACCATCAAGACGCGGGTGCCTTCGCTCAATACCTGAGGCAACTCAGCGGCGTGAAGTAAGCCTTCCACCGTGCAATCCACCGTAAAGTCCACCGCGCGCAGAGCCGCAATCACGGCTTGTGACCCGGCAATGGCATCTGAAGCACCGGTGGAACGAACCGGCACCGGTGCGCTTTGTGCCGGAGTAGGCACAACGACATGAATGGGTTGCACTCCCAAGCGAGCTAGCGCAAGTTCAGCCAGGTTTACGTTGACTGATCGGCTCTGAGTTTCCGAGAGAATCGCTGCGGTCTGTGGTGGCTCCACACCGCACATCTCAAAAACCTTTGCGAAGGTGTCAATCCATTTTGCTTCAATGCGTTCAGCCAGCATGCGAGCTATGCCTCCTCAGTTGCCTTGGTCAGATCGGAAGTGCCTAAATGAGCGGCATCGTTGTAACGAGTGCACACCCAGCGAGTTTTCGAATCATAATTTTGCACTTCGATCTGTGTGACCGAGGTAACAACGGCAGACAGCGCTACCCCGTGATGATCTGGGTCGACTCCCATGGCAGCAGCAACCGCCGCGCTCACGGTGCCTGCGTGGCAACCAATAAACACCGTCGCGCCTGGATTTGGCACTAAGTGTTCTTGCACTATTTCCTCTAAAGCAGCCGCTACTCGCTTGCGAAACCCTGTCCGACTTTCACCTCCGGCAACTACCGGTGCATATGGATCAATATCCGGTGAAGACCATCTGTAAAGCTTGCGCGCTTTTTCCCACGAAATTCCATCAACCTCACCGAGCCTCATCTCTTCGAGGCCGTCGTGTATGAGGATTTCGTCATGGTTCTTACCTAAGGCCGGTGCCACAATCTGAGTGGTTTCGATCGCACGTGGCAGAGGAGATGAATAAATCACATCCACCTCTGGCTCAAACCCAGCTGCGAAACGGTCGCGTAACGCTCCGGCTTGACGACGACCAAGTTCGGTCAAACCAGTACAACCCTTGGGCCCTCCCACAATGCCGTTTGCCATTACCTGCGACTGGCCATGACGCACCAGCAGCAAGGTGCCTATTGGCGTCCACACAGGTCTGATGTCGGTGGAGCTGTTAGCCACGGCTATCAACTGTATGGCAATTTGTACGGCTTTGATACCGGCACATGCGTGCGAAAGTGAGCAAAAAGCGGTTTACTAACATGTAGGTATAACCAGCCACAGCTAGCCGATACAGGACAGGTAAAACCATGAGTAGAGCCACATGTGCAGAAGTTGAAGTAGATCCGTCGGAGGTTGGCCTGAGCGCCGAGCGACTGGAATTGATCGGTGCGCATTTGCATAAGTACGTTGACGACGAACGCCTGCCTGGCACCCACGTGCTGGTAAGCCGCGGCGGCAAGGTGGCTTATGTTGATCGGTACGGCTGGCGTGACTGCGAAAGAGACTTGCCGGTAACCACGGACACGATCTATCGCATTTACTCCATGACTAAGCCGGTTACCTCAATAGCTGCCATGCAGCTGTATGAGCAGGGGCTTTTTCAGCTAAACGATCCGATATCGCGCTGGCTACCAGCCTTTAGCGACACGCGAGTGTTTGCAAGCGGCAACGCCGCCTTTTATGAAACGCGTGAGCCGAAGCGTGAGATCACCGTGCATGATCTGTTGACGCACATGAGCGGACTCACTTATGACTTCCACATGGCAAATTTTGTGGATGAGATCTATCGCAACAATGGATTCAACTGGAGCATGCCAGGCGATTTGAAAGAGTCGTGTGAAGCGCTGGCGAACCTTCCACTGCTGTTTGATCCAGGTACGGGCTGGAGCTACTCATACTCAACCGACGTTCTAGGTCGCCTAGTGGAGGTGATTTCAGGTCAAAAACTGGACGAGTACTTCACAGAAAACATTCTGGATCCTTTGGGAATGGACGACACAGGATTTTTTGTGCCACCTGAAGACGCAGAACGATTCTCCAGCAACTACTTCCCTCTGCCCTCAACAAAGCAGCGAAAATTGCTTGACGACGCCGAGAGTTCGGATTTCTTAAAGCCTCCTAAGGCGCTTTCTGGCGGCGGCGGTCTGGTGTCCACGATGGCGGACTATTACCGATTTACACAGATGCTGCTGGCACGAGGAACGCTGGACGGCAACCGCATCATCGGTCGCACCACCTTGCAGTACATGACAAAGAACCATCTACCAGGCGGCGGTGACTTGACTGCCTTCTCACGAGGTTCATTTTCCGAAGCGACCAATGACGGAGTTGGGTTTGGATTAGGTTTTTCGGTCAACCTCAACCCCGCTAAAGCCAAAGTGCTTAGCAGTGGGGGAGAATATGCCTGGGGCGGAGCCGCCTCTACGGCATTCTGGGTTGACCCTGCCGAAGACCTAACGGTGGTGTTCTTGACCCAGCTAATGCCGTCAACCACTCACCCCATCCGCCCGGAGCTTAAGACGCTTGTCTACCAAGCGCTCGTATAAGCCAGGAACTGCCTGTGTCAACAACGGAGCAAGCTCCGCAAGAATTTGACCTCATAATTGTCGGGACGGGCTCAGCTAATTCCATTATTGGCCCTGAGTTTGACAGCTGGTCAATCGCCATAGTCGAGCGAGCTGTCTTTGGTGGTACGTGCCTGAACGTTGGTTGCATACCATCGAAGATGTTCGTGTATGCCGCTGATGTGGCCACAACTATTAATCATGCAGGCACCTATGGCGTAGACGCGCAGATTAACAGCGTGGACTGGCCAGCTATTAGAGATCGCGTGTTTGATCGAATTGATCCGATTGCTGCTAGCGGATTCAACTATCGAGTCGGTGAGGGTTGCGCCAATGTCACGGTGTTCCTGGGTGAAGCGAGCTTTTTGGATGACAAGAGCATGGTGGTTAAGTCCGAATCAAACGCAGTGATTACCGCGCCGCGCATCGTGCTCGGAGCAGGCGCACGACCATTCGTACCACCTTTCCCCGGTTTAGCTGATGTGCCGTTCGACACATCTGACACCGTGATGCGCTTGGCTGATTTGCCTGAACGGATGACCGTCTTAGGTGGTGGATATATCGCTTGCGAACTGGGCTACGTGTTTGCCGCACTTGGCACAAAAGTAACCGTGGTTAATCGCAGCAATACTCTGCTACGAGCCGAAGACGATGAAGTGTCGGTTGCGTTTACTAAAGCGGCAGATCAACACTTTGACTTGTGCTTGGGGAAAAACGTGATTCAGGTTTCACATGAACAAAACCAGTTTCATGTCGACATAACTGACGCCAAAAGCGACAAAACCAGCACAGCTACCGAACGGTTAACTAGTGACACCTTGCTGGTAGCTACCGGGCGTGTGCCTAACGGTGATCTGTTAAACCTGGACGCCGCAGGCATAACTCACGACAACGGTCGCGTTTTGACCGACGAGTACTTCGCAACGAACGTCAAGGGTGTGTGGGCTTGTGGCGATCTCTCAAGCATCATCCAGCTAAAGCATCTGGCCAATGCTCAGGTACGGGCATTGCGACACAACCTTCTCGTAGATGCCGGTTTGCCAAGGACTGACCCTGAGCTAAAAACGGTGAATGAAGCCTTCGTCCCGCACGCGGTGTTCTCAAATCCGCAAATCGCCAGCGTCGGCCTAACCGAACGAGATGCGCGCGCAGCAGGTCACGATGTCGTGGTTGCAAAAAAGGCATACGGTGATACGGCCTACGGCTGGGCCATGGAAGACACCACCAGTTTCGCAAAGATGATTGCCGATCGGCACACAGGAAAACTGCTGGGGGTTCACATCATCGGAGCCCAGGCCTCAATATTGCTGCAACCATTGATTGGAGCGCTTGAGTTTGACCTGTCAATTGCTCAGCTAGCCCGCAAACAGTTCTACATCCACCCGGCTCTGACCGAGCTAGTTGAAAATTGCCTACTGGACTTACTAGCCGAGCTAGAAGGTGATGCAAACAGTTAGGTTCGGTCCTGTTAGTGCTGTTATTCGCTAACACGACGGGCGTCGTCAAGCATGTTGATTTCCCACAGCACCTGTAACAAACGGTCTTCTGCGCTTAGCGCAGGAAAACGGCAAGGTCGCTCTGGCGTGATGGTGGAAGATGCTGGCATCAAAATGGTTCCGGGTGTGGGGTGGCAGAACTGAACCACACTTAGTCGATCTTCGGTTTGAGCTTTGTCGGCTACAACGCGATGCCAGCCAATCGGGATCAATCCGTTTGTGATGTGCTCCATCAAAATACCGGAATTGATGATTACATAGCCGTCTGGCGGGGCGGCGTCGATCCATCGTCCACCGGTTCGACTAGCTATTCCACTAGTTATTCCACCAACTATTCCACCGGAGGCTTCGCTGGTTGCTTCTTGTGAGCCCACGAGCACCTGCAACCCCCTGGCAGTGGCACGCGGTAACGCAGTGATCAAGTTGATGTCACCATGCTCTTCTGCCCAACGATGAGGGGTATTTCCGTTGGCGCCGGTGGGAGCCTGGTTCATTGGCGGGTAACGGATAGCTCTGGTTAAGTGCGAACCATGGTTAACCATCGCATCGAAATAGTTCTCATGTACACCGATACCTAGCGCAATGATCCGCAGAAACCTGGTTTGAAGTTGCACGAGCAGGCTGTGAAACTGGGCTAACACTTCGGCCGAACCAGTTATGCCGGTGTCTTCATCACGCGGCAGGATGGCTTCGAGGTAACGCCTTGGATACTGCTTAGCTAGAGGGTGCCCTGCTGGCAGTTGCTCACCCCAGTTGAGCATCTCCTTCCAGTCGGGAGTCTCGGAGATCGCCGCAGTTTCAACCAACAGTCCTGTATATCCCCGTGATCCCTGTGAGGTCGAATCGTGATAGGTGGATTTAGTTTCTGCATCTAGCGCAAAAAAATGCTTCAGAATTTCGTAGGTTTCGTCTAATAGCTGTTCGGGCAGATCACTGCGGGTGTATACAAAACCTGTTGTGAGGCTGCGCATAACACCGTCGATAACGGCCTTGCGTTGCGCTTGCGAGCCGGTTTCAAAGGCCAGCAGGTCAACATCAAGAATCTCCGTACCACTACCCGGTTCAACGGCTGTGTTGTTTTCCAGCTTGCTCATTGACAACTGCTCACGGATAACTTGCGACGGTGTCTGTCACGATACGCATGCCAGTGGTTTGATCAATGCTCAGCGCAATCTCGCAGTTCGCCGCTTTGGTAGGGATAGGGCGCTGATCCCAGACGCTCATACCGCGAGTCATTGCATCGACCACTTCGCTTGCTCCGTCTCCAGCTATGTCCCCAGCTATATCTCCAGCTATATCCCCACCTATATCTCCACCGATGGCCACGCTGACATGTCCGTTTACAAACTCGAACAGCTCCGGGTGAGTAATAGCTAATACCGCACACGGGTCATGTAGGGGTGCTTCATCTTTGCCCGTTTGCTGTTTATTGGTGGCTAGATAAAACTCAAACAGTTCCGCAATGAACTTGCTTACCGTGCGTGGCTTGTTGCTTGCTGCAGGCTCCTGATTGGCGGCTGAGCCTTGTCTGGCTGCGAGTAGCTGTTCAACTACTACCTTGCCAAAGTGGAACTGGTGGGTCAGATTTAGTCCGGCCATCCGTATTGGCTTAATACCGCTGGAAAGAACCTCCGCTGCAGCGTGAGGGTCGACCCAAAAGTTGAACTCTGACACCGGCGTGACGTTGCCAACGGTCGTGCTGCCACCCATTAGTGACACACCCGCAACGCGGTCAACAATGTCTGGTGCTTGCCGCAACGCCAAAGCGATGTTTGTTAGTGGACCGATCGGTACTAGCCACACATCATCGACCGTTCGCACCGTGTCAATAATGAAATCAACTGCACTTTGCTTGGCTGGCTGACGAGTTACCTCAGGACGAACCGGGCCGTCTAGTCCCGTATCACCGTGAACATGTCTCGCGTGCGCCGGCACAAAAACCAAAGGACTGTCGGCTCCTTCGAATACCTCCACATTTAGTTCCGCAAGTTGAGCAATAAGCAGAGCATTAGCGGTGGTATAACTCAGAGGAGCATTGCCAGACACCGTGGTGACACCTAGAAGTTCGGTGTGCCTGGCGGCCACAAGCAGTGCTACAGCGTCGTCGTGTCCTGGGTCGCAGTCCAAGATGATCTTGGGTTTACTGGATTTTTTAGGCTTGTTGGCGCCGTAATCGTTTTGAGTATTCAACGATTAGAGATTACAAGCGCTCGTAGCGGCTATGGCGCACGATTCAGACGTGCTACTCAGTTGAGTTATCCGCTTGCGGGCTTTCTGGTTCCGTTTCGGCCACCGAACCGGTTACGTGTTCATCAAAATCCTCAACTCGTAGCGCACGAGGCTGCTCACCTTCGCCAGCTTGTGCGATGGTGCCGGCGCCGTCCGGTAAGAATTGCGTTCGACCATCCAAGTAGAAGAGCACGCCTTGCGTATTTTGCGCTAAAGCCGAAGCCGTAAAGACGAGTTGTGCGGTTGCACGAATACGTTGCTCGCCTTGAACCGCGTAAAAGACATCGTTCAGATGCAAGGCAATGGTGTTGTCACGCAACAACTGGACATCCACCAAAACGGTGCCAACAGGAATGGCTGACTCAAGCCCTTGAGCCACCTCTGTGTCGCTTGGCCCGGCCAGCAAATTATTAAGAGGCCCTTCGAGAAATACCGGTGCAGGTAGTTCACGTGACGCTTCCGTTAACTGGCCGTTGTCAATAAAGAACACGGGATGGCTCGTCATGTTCGGAGAGAAAATACCGTTACCGGTGGAGTTATTGCTGTTGACAGGAAACACATCGTCTGGCAATGCAATTTCGTTGGGCTCTACATTTACTGAAATTCCGCACGCACCAAGAATCACGCAGCTAAGAATCACGCAGAGACCTAACCGAAACGTTCGTCTATCTGCTTGCATCATGCGCTCACGTATCTGAGCCGTTCGTGTACTGCGCTTCGGCGGCAGTCTGGTTAGCAAGTGGTAGTTGCACCACAAAGCGAGCACCGCGCGATCCGTCGGCCTTGCTCTCAACAAAGGTCGCCCCGCCGTGACGTCGCGCATGCTCATAAACCAATGCCAGCCCTAAGCCTGCACCACCGCTGACCGCACGCTTGCGGGCAAATGCTCCACGCGTGAACCGCTCAAAGACAATTTCGCGTTCAGAAGGTGCAATCCCAGGCCCGTTGTCTTCCACCGATATAAGCATGTACGGGTCCGTTGAGCCGTTAGCTGCATCCGACGTGTTTAAAGAGCCATCAGAGCCGGAAGAGAGGCGCATCTCCACTTCCACGACACCTTCTCCGTATTTCTCTGCATTACGCAGCAGATTGTCCAAAATTTGGATTAGGCGCCGCTTGTCACCTATCACCAAAGCCCTGTCGGCAGCGGGTTCCACTTTCAAAGACAAATCACTAATTCGGCTGCTATCGAAATCCTTAACGCTGTGCCGTACGAGCTTTGCCATATTCACCGGCACCATATGAGAGGTGCCTTCACCCTCATCTGTCTGGGAAATCTCCAACAAATCCTTTACAAGCTGCTCAAGACGATCAACATCACTGGCGAGTAGATCAAGAGCAGCGACGGAACTTTCCGATAGCTCATGGCGCCGTCGCATCATCACATCAATCGAAGATCTCAGCGTTTGCAGCGGTGATCGCAACTCGTGGCTGACGTCGGATGAGAAGCGGGCGTCACGCGCAATTCGGCGTTCCATGCTGGACGCCATGTCGTTAAACGACTGAGTGATCTTGGCAAGATCCGGGTCTTCGCTTGGCGTCACGCGGGTTTCAAAATGACCTTCAGCGATCGATGTAGCAGCCTCAGATATGACGGCCAGAGGCTGAAGTAGTCGTTGGCTAGCAAACACACCAATACCGGCCCCCAACAAAACCGTGATAGCTCCACCGGCTAAGAGAATCGCGCGCAAGCTGAGCAGAGTGCTTTCAATCTCGGCCAACGGCACTACTTCGAAATAGGCGATGTCGCCCAGTGGTGATACCGCATTGGGTTGCAGCCGTAAACCCAATGCAAACTGTCGCTGGTCGTTTTGGCTATAGCGCATAGCGAAAGCGGTTGCTGTACTTGCTGGAGATCCAACGGTTGCAGTCCGAATAACCGCTTCTACCAGTGCTTCAGGCAGTGCGTCAGGTGTAAGTGATGGGGAGCGCCAAGTGTTCTCACCTGTCCAAACGATGGGACGGCTATCAGCCAGGCTCGGCAATGATTCCAACAACACTGAGAAATCAGGGTTTTCCGACCGTAAAGAAGCCTGAACTTGGCGGGCATTTGCGAAGAATTGAGTGCGCGAAGACTCTTCACGCTGATCTAGCAATGAGCCACGGGTCAGGCTGTAGGTAAGCACGACCAACACCAATGCTGCTATTGCGGCGCCAAGTGTGAACAACGCCACAACGCGTGTTCGCAGTGATCGTCGCTTCAGCCAGTCATGGGCACGCCGCCTCCATGTAAAAGCGCGACGACGCTTGGGGCTCATGTTCGACTGGCCTTAGGGGTGCAACCTGTAACCAAAACCGCGTGCGGTTGTTACAAACCGCGGGTTTGCAGGGTCGTCTTCCACTTTTATACGCAACCGACGAATGTGGACGTCCACGATCCGCTCGTCACCCATTACATCAAGTCCCCACACCTTTTCTAGTAAATGTTCCCGACTAAGCACCTTGCCAAGGTTTTGTGCAAGCTCACATAGCAACAAAAATTCGGTTTTGGTCAGTGCAATTTCGGTGGCACCTCTACGGGTTATTCCTTCGACCGGACTAATTGATAAATCACCAATGACGATGGATTCGCTTTCATTGCCGCTAACAGAGCGGATGCGACGCAATAGGGCGCGGATGCGCGCAGTGAGCTCTTTAGGAGCGAACGGTTTTGAGAGATAGTCATCAGCACCCGCCTCAAGCCCACCCACCACGTCATGAGTGTTGTTGCGGGCGGTAACGATGATGATGGGAACGTGGCTACTGCTACGGATGTTGCGGCACACCTCAAACCCGTCCATGCCTGGCAGTGTTAAGTCCACTAGCACCACATCAGGCTCCGACTTGGCAAACACTTCCATGGCATCTTCGCCTGATTCGGCTCCGGTGATATCCCAACCCTCATCGGCCAACGCTAAGTGCAAAGCCGAAAGGATGTGTGGGTCGTCCTCAACGGCGAGAATTTTGAGGTTCATAATTTGCCTCCCATTCTGCTCCATTCGTCCCATTCGCCTTTTGAACGCAGCACTAGCACCGCGATCAGGGCTACACCAATTGCGCAGAACGCCGATCCGACAACTGCGCCCGAAAGTTGACCGAGCGTGCACTGTTGGGTGCATTGCAAATCCACAACTGATGAGCCGATTAACCCACCGCAGACAGACGCCACAAGCACACATGTAAATGCAACCGATCGCGCAAGTACCGATGGCAACGTTGTCGGGGCTGCAAAGGATTGCAGTGCTATTGCTGACTGAGTTGGACTTGCCCCGTCCAGGCTTGTCTTATCTGGGTCAGCGGTCCCTTTACCCATTGGCTCAGCCTAGATAGGGACAGGTGTCGCACTACTTTGCTGACCAACATGCCCGTAGCGGTGGCAGAATCAAATGATGCGCGACTGGGCCGTCGGCGGCGGGATCATTACATCTGGTGATTCTTTACTAATGGTTAACAACCGACGCCGCGACGGGAAAACAGACTGGACCACCCCTGGCGGCGTAATTGATGCGGGTGAAACCGTGCTTGAAGGCCTTACCCGCGAGGTCACCGAAGAGACTGGCTTGGTGGTTGCTAGCTGGCATGGGCCCGTTTACACGGTTTCTGCCGAGGCTCCCGATATGGAGTGGACGCTGATGGTTGAGGTCTACCAAAGTCAAACGCACGAAGGTGAGCTGGTGATTGACGATCCGGATGGAATCGTGATTGATGCTCGCTGGGTAACAAGCCATGACATTGATGCCTTATTAGTGGGCCAACAGCGCTGGTTTGCCGAACCGTTGCAAAGGTATTTAGACGATCAGCCTCTTAGTGCATCAAGCACCGTGGAGTCACGCACCCGAGCCGCATCGCAGCCGTGTCAGCAGTTTTCCTATGTAGTTCACGGCACCAACAGGGAAGACATGCGTGTCGAAAGACTGAAATAAAACCTGTAGTAATGCCGACCACTGACACAGATCTGCCGATTTTGCATGTAGATATGGACGCGTTTTTCGCTGAGGTGGAGCGCCTGAAAGATCCCTCGTTGGCTAAGCGAGCGATCATCGTGGGCGGCACTGGTGGCAGAGGAGTAGTGGCTTCTGCCAGTTACGAGGCGCGCGCTAGGGGAGTGCATTCAGCTATGCCGACAGCGCAAGCACAACGTTTGTGTCCCAATGCTGCATTCGTATCACCAACTTTTGAGCTCTACGCAGCAGCTTCGCGGAGCATTCGCAAGATCTTTAACTCGTTCACGCCGGTGGTGGAGTTCATCGGGCTAGATGAGGCGTTCTTAGATGTGAGTGGCGCCCACGCGTTGTTTGGCACCTCCAAGCAGATCGCCTGGGAGATTCGTGCAACCATCAGCAAAGTCACGCAACTGAACTGCTCGATAGGTGTTGCCTCTAACAAGACGCTTGCGAAGATGGCTTCGGTTGCGGCAAAACCTCGCATCACTACCCGTGGGCAAGCACCGGGTTTAGGTGTTTGCGTTCTGCCCCTTAACGAACAGCAGCGCTTTTTGCACGCTTTGCCAGTCAAAGCTCTGTGGGGCGTGGGCGCAGTGACAGAGAGACGCTTGGTGGAAATGGGCATTAACACCGTTGGCGATTTAGCCGCAGTGCCAGCACCAGCATTGGTTGCTGCGTTTGGTGCTAGCCGCGGCAAGCATCTGGAACGACTGGCACAAGGGCTTGATGATCGAGCGGTTGAAGGTGAACGCTTCGCCAAGTCGATAGGGCACGAGGAAACGTTCGCGACCGATGTAACTGATATGACTGTGCTGCGCAGCAAGATCACTCAACTAGCAGACGCAGTGGCATGGCGTCTAAGGCGAAACGGGGTAGCAGGACGATCGGTGCAACTGAAAGTAAAGCTGGCCGACTTCAAAATCAAGACGCGTATTACGACTATCTTTTCCACCGACTCTGCCGTCGCAATGCCAGCCGTAGACACGGCTACGCGCATAGCGGATATAGCGATAGATCTGTTGCATCAGCTGATGAGTCAGCTAAGCCGGGCAGACGTAGCGCAAGGCGTACGTCTCGTTGGCATATCGATTTCACGTTTGGAGCCCGCTTTCGCCGAGCCCGTTTCACCTAGCTATCTAACAGCAACTGGTGGAGTAACTAGTGGAGTAGCACCCTCGCAACTAGTGCTTGATCTAGGGGTTGCTAGGGATGCCGTTGATGGCGATCCGCAGACTCAAGACATAGCAGCTAACTCACTAGCGTTAGCCACCGAGCAAAGGTTGGCTGCGGCCGTAGATGACATTCGAGAACGCTTTGGGGGAGATGCAATTGGCCTGGGCTTCGGGCACAACCTCTCCAACCGGCCTTCAAACCCACGCTCAAACTCGTAAGCCGCGCGCTACTGTTGTTCGGTCGTTGTAGTCCTACAATGGGGGTTCGCGGCAAACGACTAGAAATGTCGACAAGTGTCAGCCGCGGTCATACAGTTGTCAGCAAGTTTTATTGAAGTGGTTCGGAGTTCAGATGCCGCTCTCCAATGACGAACAGAGGATCTTGCGGGAAATCGAGAAAGATTTCTACGACACAGATCCAAAGTTTGCTAAAGAAGTCTCGGAGACAACGCTCTACAAGCACGCGCTACGCAACATTCGTTGGGCAGTGCTATTGGGCTTGCTGGGACTCGTTGGCGTGATTGTGGGACTGCAGGTTCATGTGCTGGTGGCTTTTGTGGCGTTCTTACTGATGTTTCTGAGCGCAATAATGATTGAGCGAAACCTACGAGCCATGGGACGTCTAGGACTTGCGAAGGTGTCTATGACCTTGCGATCTAGACGACCCGCCGGCGGCTCGGACACACTTCCCGAACGCATGCGAAAGCGCTTCAAGCGCGATCAAACCTAACTAGACGTACTAGCAGCGCCGGCACTACTGACGCTGTCAGCTCTGCGATCGCCCGGATTCTGCTTGAAGCCGGATCTGTAGAGGTATCGAAAGCGCCTAAAGGCACTGTTTTGCGCGCGAACCAAGCGTGTGAGCTCATGCACCTTTGAGTTCAGTGAGGTAGTCGCATTTTTGTCGGGTGCTTGCTTTGCAAAACAGGCGTAATCCACGGTGCGCGCTATCTCATCGACTGTTGCTCTATCCAGCATGCTGATGTCGGCTGCACGCTTCGCGAACTCTCTATGCGACTCGCAGACTGAACGTTGCATTCCTGTGACCTGCAAGGCTTCGCATAAATCCAGCCAGCTGGATTGCACTTCGGATCGATGGTTGCCGCGTGCACGTTTGTGCCGCGCAAGTCTTCGTTGTCTAGCCAGTAGCGGTACAAGAGTTAACCAAACCAGGACTAATGCCGCTAATGCCACCAGGGGTATGAGCAGCCAACGCCAAGCAAAGCCAGCAGACACGGTGCCCGATTCGCCAGAGAAGTCCTCATTAAAGCCTGTTAAATCCGACGGCGGTATGCCCAGGTCTTCAGGGACTATGCTCGCGAGCGGATCTTCGCTTATCTCTACTCCACTGGGTTCTCCAGGCACCGCTTGTTGAGCAGCAATACCGGTGTACGCAGTTGCACCTGGTGCACCGCGTCCCGGGGTTGGCTCGAAGTACACCCACCGGTCTCCGATCCACACCTCGGGCCAAGCGTGGTAGTGCTCACCTCGCACTACATAAACGCCATCCATTAGCTCGCCGGGAGTGAAGCCGACCGCAACACGGGCCGGTAACCCAATCGAGCGCGCCATAGCGGCGTAACTCCCAGCGAACTGCTCGCAATAGCCGCTGCGCTCCTCGTACAAGAACCGCTGTAGCCGGTCGGCATCATGACCGCTTGTTGCCGCTAGGGAGTAAGTGAAATTGTTGAGGAAAAAGTTCTGCAACCCAAGCGCTTGCTCAAACGCATTGGTTGCTTGCGCGGTGACTTCTTCAGCCAACGAAACGATCTCGGTACTGAAGTCGCTGGGCAAGGCTGTGTAATAAGCCGCTATTTCTTCTGGTAAGACGCCATCTGCAGTACTCAACTGCTCGATTGTCGGCAAGCCTGTAGCAGATACAACCGTGTACGACTGTTCGGTTTCTAGCTCCACCCCACTACGCAGAACCAGCGTGGCGGTCTCCGGGTCATAAAGGGTGTTCTCACCTTCAAATCTGACTGGCTCAAATGCGGCTGGCAGCCAGACGCTGTCGAGCGCTGCGATGGTCACCACCTGACTTAACACTGGTTCGTTGGGATCGATTTCACGAAGCTGGCCCGAAGCATCGGAATATGACCTATCTGAGCCCCAGACGAAACCATCAAAGGTTCCAAGTGCGGAGACACGCCAGTAAGCAGGAGCATCGGCTTCGACACGGAACAGCTCTACGTTGGAGCTTGAGACGAGTCGGCCGCGTGCATCAACAAGTGGGTTTAGAGCAACACGTGCCGCGCTAGCCCCCCCGTCTAACTCTTTCAATGCGATCAACGCTTCGCCTTGTGCGCCAGGTAGCAGAGGGGTAAGCAGGATTGCACCGACGGCTGCCATAGCGGCTAGTCCTAATGAAAGTTTGACGGGCGCGTGAGCCTGGCGCCGTGTCGGGCTACCGCCGCGTAGCCAAGGGACGTTTGCGTGGGCGAGTCGATGCGTAACCGTAAAAAGCACCGCGCAAAATAGCGCCACGCCTGCGCTTAAGGCCGCCCAGCCGTCGGTGGCCAGGGCACCAATAAACATCATCAGTACAAAAACGGGAACACAGGCCGACAAAGTGCCCTTATGTCTGAATGCCAAGCTGTCCGCAGATGCAGCAATAGCCCAAGCTGCAATGGCTGTGGCTAACAGGAAGCCGTCGGTGGCCTCGGTTGGGGCTACGACGAAACCGAACTCAAACCAAGAATCTGAGAGATCTGCCCCAATCTCTTTAAACGTGGTGATGGTAGGGAGAACTCCGCCGAAGAGCGTCTGGTCGTAAACCAGCTTGGCACACAACCATCCGCTCAACACCAATGTGGCAGGCATCGCAAGTGCCAGAGGCCAGTATTGACGTCGCATTTCTCTCATCAACGCATGAGTACCGATCCCTATCAACAGCATGATGAACAAGTAATCCCAGGAGTCAAAAAGCCGGCGCGTGGCCAAAATGATCACCATCGTTAGGGCAATCAACCAAAACTCTGGCCACCACAAGGGCTGATGAGGTCGGATTTGTGGTGCAGGTATATCCCGGTCTGGGGTTGCCTGGCTTGCATGTACTTGATCGAGCGAATTCCAGTTGAGAGCTGTTTGTTCTGCTTTGGTTTGTGTGGCGTCAGCCCGATTGTCCACGGTGGGGTTCATCGCGGGGTTCATGGTGGGGGTCATCGTGATGTCCCGCTGAGTGAGCTACCGGTTATTTCACCTAAGCCAGGTGAGCCGACCGACAACCAAACGCTGCTACCCCCAGTCAGATTGCAGGCACGTTCCCAGGCTGCAGGAAGCTGTGAAGGATCTGCGACATCGGCTAACGCCATGGTTCCATGTGCCGCAATTGTCTGGGCCGCACCAGTTGCCGGGATAGAGCCAGCATCACCAACTCGCAGAGTTACGAGCGAGTTGGTTCTACGAGACAGGGTGGCTATAACGGCTAAGTCGGTGGCAGGGTCAGGTTGGTGTGGGCCAACTACCACTACCACGGCTCCCACATCGCGTCCGCCTAGGTGATTAAAAGCTGGCCGCATAGCACCGAACTCGCTAAGCGTTATCTCGGCTAAATGATTAAAAATTTCAGCTGCGCTGTGATCAGCGGAAGCAAAGCCAATCACAGCACCACTTGTGGTTATCAACCTGACGGCATCACCGCGTCTTAGCGTTGCGGCTATGACGCTGGCAGCAATCGTTACCGCTGTGTCAAACGACTTCGCAGCCGCTTCTATGTCGCTTAATCCTGTGCTACTTGGACCCGCACCGTTTTCACCGCGATAGCGATCAACGTATGAATCTGTACGTGTATCAAGCAGAACAGAAAGCTGGTTTTGGCGAGCAATCTCACCCTCTCGCACCATCGGGCGTCCCAGTCGCGCAGTGGAACGCCAGTGAATGCGGCGAGGATCATCGCCGACGGTGTAGTCGCGCAGTCCGTAGAAATCCTCTCCCGAGCGGTGCAGTGAGTGCTGTTTGCCGCTAGCGGCCAGTGCTTGAGGGCCGGCGGCAAGAGTCATAGCTGGCAGCGGCACGATTTTCGGATAGATGATGAAATCGGCGGCCTTGCCTACATTCAGAGATACTTCTGCAATGCCGATCGGGTCGGCCACTGTGACTACCGCTGGTCCAATCTCTAAGCGACCTCGCCGGCTTGTTGGCAATCGGTACAAACCTTCCGATGTCATGGCGGTGCGCAACGGTCCGGTTTGCAATGTGGCGCCACTTGTTCCGGTAACTAAGTCGGTAATTGTGAAAGCGGGTGTACGACGTCCAAGATTGGTAACACGCAGGTTTACAGCAGCGTTGTCACCGGCGTGCACACGTGTTGGATTCACCGAACGTTGCAATCGCAATCGCATACGAGTGCTTGCAAGCCAAACGGTTGAAGCGACAACCAGGGCCAAGATTGAGAATCCGATCACGACCAGTTCCACTATGGCCAGCACGCGACCCAGCGCAGCAGTAACTATCGCTAACAAGCAGAGTTGCCAGCCGCGGTTTGTCAGCTTCATTTTGCTTGACTTGTTAGCCGGTGGCAGTAGGTACGGGCACGGTGGCCAGTACTTCCTCTATCGCTTGGCGAGTGGTTATGCCTTGTAGCAATGCATCGGTGGTTAGTAGCAGTCTGTGTCCGGTTACTGATTCGGCTACGGCTTTGATGTCATCAGGTATCACGTAGTTGCGGCTCTGTGATGCTGCATGAGCCTGCGCGACGCGTTGCAAGTTGAGACTGGCTCGCGGACTCATGCCTAGCTTGATGGAATGGTGCTTTCGAGTGCCATCAGCAATTGCCACGATGTAGTGGCGAATTGCGTTGGCTACATGCACGTCTGCGACCGTCATTGTCATTTGTAGTAGTTCCGCAACGGTCGCCACTGGGACAATCTGAGTGTTGGAGTCGGCCAAAACGCCATGAGTCTCAAGGATTTCAACCGATGAGCGCGGATCCGGGTAGCCAACGCTAAGGCGCATCATGAAGCGGTCGAGCTGTGATTCGGGCAGGGGATAGGTGCCCTCATGTTCAATCGGATTTTGTGTGGCTATCACCATGAACGGCCGCTCAAGGCCGCGGGTAACGCGGTCGGTTGTTACCTGCCGTTCTTCCATCACTTCCAACAAGGCGGCCTGAGTCTTTGGTGAAGCGCGGTTGATTTCATCAACCAGCACGATGTTGGAGAAGATGGCACCCGCATGAAATTCAAACTTTGAGGCTTGCTCGTTCCAGGTGTCAACACCTAAAACATCGGTGGGTAGGACATCAGGCGTGAACTGAATGCGACCAAACGTGCCGCTAACCGAGGCCGCCAACGTCTTGGCCAAGCTTGTCTTGCCAACGCCTGGAACATCCTCAATCAGCAAATGTCCGTCTGATATCAGGCATAACAGCGCCTGATATATGACATCGTCCTTGCCTCGAATAACGGTGGAGATGTTGTCTGCTATTCGCTTGAACGTTGCCGCGAACTCTTCAGGTAGTGCGACAGGCTGTTCAGTGGTGTTATTCCCGAAGCTCTTGTCTTCGGCGGTCACTGAACTCTGTGAAGGTGTATCAGGCACGTTTTGAGCATCCAGTCTTGGATTATGCATTTGTTAGGCGGGTAATCACACGTCGCGTAATTTCCGAACTCGTAATGCCCTTAAACGCGGGCCCTAAATTACCCCAACCACAGGAGCGTTTAACTGTCGCCTCACAGTCTTCGGCGTGAGCCAGTTGTGTTATGGCTCCAAGAGTGAAATGCCTGTACCACAAACATTGAAAACGACTACCGAGATGGGTGCGACGTTGAGAGATGCCAACCAGCTTGCGCTGCGGTGAATCACCAGCCACGACCTCGCCATATCCCAGCGACCCAAAGCAAATCAAACCACCGGCTGGTCCAGGCTCAAATTCCCCCTGGTGAACTCTGGCTGATATTCCAAATGACACGAAGGCTTCAGCGATGGCCTTGCCCAACCATTCAAATGAGAGAGCCACGTCATGGTGCCATAACTCATCACCTACTGGTACGAAGACGTCAAGCCAAGTTGCCTCAGATGGATCCAGCCACACCAGGCCTCCACCACTTCGGCGGCGGGCTATGTCGTAACGAAGTAAGTCGTACTGAGGTAAGTCGTAGCGAAGCAAGGTAGCGCTATCACCGGCATTAATGCTTGCACTCGACTCCATTCCAGCTAAGTCAGCAGGAAACGGTGAAGTTGACCCCAGGACTAACGCAGGGCGAGTGGGTTTAAGCAGCGATATCCGACGTTGCTGGTCAGTCAAGATTGGCCGCTGGTGCAGTAGTTGTGCCCCTGCGCGCCAATGTTCTAAGACCCAGCCGTTGCGGGTAGAAAAACTTCCTAGGCCGGTAGTGATGTCATCTCTGGTAAGTAATCCAGCCATTCAATCGGAGCTGTTTCGTGCGGAGCTGCCGCAACCACCATCGGGTCGGGTGCAAATGGCTTGCGCTGGAGTTTGAATTTGGATTCAGATAGCAAGCTGTCACCTTTTGCCACGTTGCATGCTCGGCAGCAAGCCACAACGTTCTCCCAAGAGTGGTCACCACCGCGGCTACGGGGATGTACGTGGTCAATGCACTCAGCGGAGTGACCGCAGTATTGGCATCGAAACGAGTCGCGTGCAAACAGCGCCCAGCGGTGAAGTGGGGCACGATTGCGGTAAGGCACATGCGCCATATGGCAGAGTCGCACAACCGAAGGCACAGCGAAGGACATGCTCGGCGAGCGGATGAGGCCTTCGCCTTCACACACCACTTCCGCCTTGTCGTCTAAAACCAGCACGATCGCACGCCGTGCGTTGGTAATAGCCAACGGTTGAAAGGTGATGTTCAGCACCAGCGTTCGTTTTGACAGCGGGCTAGCGGGGTTGCATGCACTAGGCGCTTGCACTCTCACCGACTCAGAGCCTTTACCTTTTTGCACCACCTCAGCCAGGTGAGCATGTCAGCCATCGGCACGTCCGCTTTGGAATCTCCGTAAGCGGTCAGATAACGAAATCTCAGGTACTTCCTATCAACCATTGGCAAAAAAGGCGGACGGCGCCACCAATGGTTACGTCTTAGTGCTACCAGTTGTGAAAGAGCTATTAGCCAAAGATTGGGGTGGCACAAGATGGCTACAAAGCCGGAAATAGGGCCGCCAAACTGCGCCAAGTCAGAAGCATCCGCACCTTTTTTCACTCGCGCAACGCTACCTAGCAAGTTGCTAGCAGCGCGGGATCTGCCGTCTTTTCTCGTCTTCAGGTAGCACTCACTGAGCTCCAGTTAGAAGTTCGTGCTTGCGCAGGTGGGGCAATAGGGCATACAGTGCCACGTTATGGTTCTTTGTGGGGCTGCTAGGTGCGTATTTGATGCCTGATGGAGTTTTGGTGGACAGCCCATTCGTGGGGCAGTTTGAGCACTCGCTTGACGCCAAGGGGCGAATGGTGCTACCTGCAGGGTTCCGGCCTGCTTTTGAGCTAGCAGGCTTCTTGATCAAAGGCAGCGAAGGTTGCCTTGCTCTGCTGACCCCAAAGCGTTTTAGAGACATTGCCGCCGGTATGGCAGAACGCTCTGCTGCAGGTGGCGCCAGTCAAAGAGCTGCGAAGCGTTCTTTCGGTGCTGGTGCAGCGCGCGTAGTGCCCGATAAGCAGGGACGTTTTGCCATACCAGAGGAGCTACGCAGCTTCGCGCATCTAAATAAAGACTGCGTGGTGATTGGCGCCATAGATGAAATTGAAATTTGGGACGCAGCTCGCTGGGAACAAATCAATGCCGCTGGTGAAAAGGCATTGGAATCGCCTGAAGCGGTTGAATCTGATATGGCCGGGAATGCAGACGGGGCCAAGCTGTGACCGACGCTACAAAAGCTACGCAAGCAGTGGGTTATCACCACAAGCCGGTAATGACTGCTGAGGTTGTGGCGGCCTTTGAGCCTGTCAAGGGTGGTTTGGTAGTCGACGCGACTGTGGGTGGCGGTGGTCATGCACATGCCTTGCTCATAGCCGATCCACAACGACATCTGCTTGGCATTGATCGCGATCCGACCGCTGTAGAAGTGGCCACTCAGCACCTAGCTGCATTTGAAGATCGCGTTGAAATCCGCCACGGAGTTTTTGCAGATTTGGGTGAAACTCTTGATGAGATCTGCGGTAGCGATTCCAACGAAGTAACCGCCAAACCATTGAACGGTGCCCTGTTTGATTTCGGTGTCAGTAGCCACCAGCTTGACACCGCTGAGCGCGGTTTCTCATATAGAAGCGAAGCACCTCTCGATATGCGTATGGACACAGATCAAGAGCTCCGGGCTCATGACATCGTGAATCATGCCGATATCAATGAGCTGACCAAGATTCTGCGCCAAAACGCCGATGTGCCTTATGCCAGGCAGATAGCAAAAAAGATCATTGCAAACCGACCGGTAGCCACCACGACTGCGCTTGCAGATGTAGTGAGGTCGGCCGTGCCGGCTAAGGCACGCCGCGGACGAAGACATCCGGCCATGCGCACCTTTGCTGCCTTAAGGATCGAGGTCAACGACGAGCTGTCGTTGATCGAACCCGCTCTCGAAGCGGTCTTAGAACGCCTAGCCCCGCAAGGGCGAGTCGTAACCATCACTTATCACTCCGGGGAGGATCGAATAGTGAAACTTATTTTTCAAAAGTCTGCCGATGGCTTGTGTGAATGTCCGGCCGCGCTGCCATGCATTTGCGGTGCTGAGCCATCAGTGCGTTTAATACCGCGACGACCAACCTTGCCTTCTCATGCTGAGATCGAGCGCAACCCGCGTGCGTCTGCAGCCAAGATGCGAGTGGCCGAACGTCTTGTAGCGGCGACTAGCTGAGCTAGTCACCGTAAATTGCTGCAGATTTATGGTTCGTTAGAGGTCACGTGAGTGCTGTAACGGTTGCTTGGGAAACAACGACCACCATCCCAAAGAAGAGATCTCGGCGTGCATCTGCACCCGCAGTCGCTCGAAAATCGGCTCAAAGGCGCAGTTTTGGACTGCGGCTTGTGGCTGTGTCTGTCGTGCTGGCTTGCATATTTTTGGCAGTACTGCTGATTCTTGCAGCTTTTCATACGAGGCTGGCTGCCGGGCAATACCAGTTAGTTGAGCTGGAGACTGCTGTTGCAGCAGAGAGCGAGAGGTTGATCGACCTTCAAGTTCAGCTCAAGAATGCCGAATCTCCAGCAAAGCTTGAAGTGCTAGCTGAAGGTGTCCTGGGGCTAGTGGCCGCTGAAAACCGAGTGAATCTGGTGATTAAGCCTGAGCATATTTTGAGCGCAAGCCACACCATTGAGGTGGTTGAAGCTCGTGTTGGGACGGATTGGTTGGCGCTTAAGGAGCTGTTGGGCGCATCCGCTAGAGCACTCAATCATTAGCCAGAGTCATGGTTAGTAAGCCATTCTTTGAGGCTGCCCCCACAGATGGCTTGCCAGAATATTTAAACGGCAACCCTTCGGAGCCAGATTCTGGTTGGCATCCTTCAAGAGGCTTGGATTTTGAGAATCCGGCTAGCCATGTACCTACAGGCTCGGCCGGTCAGGAAAACACGATCGCTCGTTGGGCGACCAATACAACCGGCAAACAACCTCGCAGCGTCGCACCTAGGCAGCGCCTCAGTCCAACCACCGGTGGGTTTGCAGTTGGAGCAATTCGTGGAAGTATCGCTGGCTCTTTAAAAAAATCTCCGGTACAACGACATCCCGCGGCCGGGTTTTGGCCTGGTCAGCGATCTGACTCCGGACCCGAACCTGAGCTAGCAACAGGGCCAGCGTCACGCTCACAGACTGGTTTTAACTCACCCAGATCCTCAACCGCAAAAATCGGTCGACCCGGTGTGCGTCTGACCGTGATGGTTGTTGTTGTGCTTCTAATCATGGGAGTTCTGGCCGGGCGACTTTTCCAAGTACAGGTGATTGAGCGTGACCGTTATGCCTCATACTCCGCGAGCCAAGGAGTAACCGCGCTTGACATTGCTGCGAACCGCGGCGCCATTCTTGATCGTAACTACAACGTGTTGGCAATCTCAGATGATCGTCCAACCATTTATGGCGACCCTCGCTTAGTGCCAAACCCGCTTACTACCGCTGAGGCTCTAGCTCTCGTCCTAGGTTTTGGTGATACCTACAAAGCGCGTATCACGCAGCGTTTAGCGTCAGACAAGCACTTTGTGTATATAGCCCGTCAGGTAAGTCCCGAACAGGGTCAACAGATCCGAAATCTTGGACTGCCAGGCATTGGTCTTACTTATGAATCCGCTCGGATACGACCAAACGGTGATCAGCTTGCACGTGGCGTGCTTGGCGCAGTTGACATAGATCAAAACCCCACAGCCGGTGCTGAGGTGCAGTTCGATGATGAGCTTGACGGTATTGATGGTCGGCGAGTTGCTGCTGTTTCACGCGACGGTATCCCGTTACCGGCTCGCACATCGATCTTCCAACCGCCCACTCCTGGCGACGACATCGTCTTGAGCTTGCACACAGAAATCCAATGGATGGTTGAGCAGGCACTGCTTAACGCGGTAGACGAATATCAAGCAAAAGGTGCCACGGCCGTGCTGATGGAGGTTCACAGTGGGGACTTACTGGCAGTTGCCAGCGCTAAGCGCAATCCTGAGACAGGTGAGGTAGTGATCCCAACGCATAACCCGGCCTACACGGACTCATTTGAGCCGGGCTCGGTCAACAAAGCCTTCACCATCGCCGCTGTTCTAGAAGAAGGCGCCACCACTCCGACTGAGCAAATAGAGGCAACCTGGCAATACAAGTACGCCGACAAGGTATTTCGCGAGCCTTATCGTGCGGAAGACAAGATTCTGACAACCGAAGAAATTCTCACCGAATCGTCAAATATCGGCACTATCAAGCTTGCTATTCGCATCTCAAGTGAAACGCTGTACGACTATTTGAGGGCGTTCGGGTTTGGACGCCTAACAGGAGCAGGCCATGAATCCGCTTTGCCAGGTGAATCGATTGGCATCCTGGAATCCAGTCGTGGATGGTTCGGAACGCAACACGCAGCCATTTCGTTTGGTCACGGTGTGTCCATAACTGCGGTACAGCTTGCGGGAGCGATCAATGTGCTGGCAAACAGGGGCGAGTATGTAGCTCCGCGATTGCACCTAGGAACCGTTGATACCGACGGACAGTTCAATCCGGTTGAGAGCCCCGAGCCGGTACGTGTGCTGTCGCAACGCACAGGTGATCAGATGATTGACATGCTTTCTGCGGTAGTAAGCGATGGCACGGGCAAACGCGCGGGAGTGCCTGGTTACGAAGTAGCGGGTAAAACCGGCACCGCTCAGAAGCTTGGAAGCAACGGTCAATACAGCGATGCGGATTATGTGAGCACTTTCGCCGGATTTTTGCCTGCCGATAACCCGCGATTAAGCGTTGTAGTCATATTGGATGAGCCACGTACTCAGCACATAGCGGGTCTGGTTGCGGCACCACTTTTTTCGGAGATTACTGAGAAGGCAATGCGTATCCTCAAGGTAGCGCCAGGTGCATAGCTCGCAGGGGTCTAGCTCAAAGGGGATAGCGCTTAGCGAGTTAGCGACACTCACCGCAGGAGCAATGCTTGGAGACGATGCTCGGATAAGTGACATCACCCACGACAGCAGGGGTTGGCAAGCAAGCAGCCGGGGAATCAGCCAGCCAGAGATGATGTTCGCCTGCGTGGTCGGCGCAGAACATGATGGTCACAAGTTCGCTGATGAAGCAGTACAAGCCGGCGCGACGGCACTACTGGTTCAACGTAAGTTAGATGAGCTCGCTGACATCTCTCAGCTGGTTGTCAATGATGTGCGTGCTGTGCTTGGTAAGTGCGCGGCGGCAGTTCATCACCATCCATCGCGCCATGTCAATGTCGTAGGAGTAACTGGCACCGCTGGTAAGACCACCGTTTGCCATGCCGTAGCACAGATGCTGAATACAACCAACAGGTCAGCGCAACAATTAGGTACTTTGGATGGTGCACGCACAACACCCGAATCCACTGATCTAAATCGTTGGCTGGCTCAGATCGCCGCTGAGAGCGCCGGTACGTCCGATAGCTCGGGCGCTACCAAGCCCTTTGCGGTGACTGAAGTGTCTTCGCACGCGCTGGCGCTTGGGCGGGTTGAAGGCATTGAGTTTGCAGCAAGCGTGTTCACCAACCTTAGCCAAGAGCATCTTGATTTTCACATGGACATGGAAAATTATTTTCAGACCAAAGCAAGACTGTTTGACAGTCGCAGCGCACTAGCGGTGATCAACAATGGTTGTGAGTGGGGAGCTCGCCTGCGCAACCAGCTTGATGGCACTATGCCCGTGCACCCGTACTCCAGTGACGACATGAGTGACGTAGAAGTGAGCAATGATTATCTGCGGTTTACCTGGCGGTCACGGCGGCTTAAGAGCCAGTTACGCGGTCGTTTCAATATCGAAAACCTGGCTGCAGCCGCCGCAACGTGCTTAGCGCTAGGTCTTGACGAAGATGAAGTAGAAGTGGGATTACAGAGCGTTCAGCCTGTACCAGGCCGCATGCAACCCGTATCGGTGCCTGGCTTTGAGGCGCTGGGCATAGCCGTACTGGTGGACTATGCGCACAAACCTGAGGCGCTGATTGCTGCTCTCACTAGCGCACGCGAGATGGCAAAAACAACTAACTCGCAAAGCCGTCTATGGGTGATCTTTGGAGCTGGTGGTGATCGAGATAGCTCCAAGCGTCCGTTGATGGGTAAAGCTGCAGCCTCATTGGCCGACTTTGTAGTTATTACCTCTGATAATCCACGTAGCGAAGATCCCGCTGTCATAGCAGCTGAGATTGAGGTGGGTTGCGTGGGAGGAGCGGCTGAGATTCAACGCATTCTTAATCGCAGCGAAGCCATCGATTACGCGATAGCCAATGCGCAAGCAGGAGACGTGGTGCTAATTGCCGGTAAAGGCCACGAGGCCACTCAGATTGATAGCTCTGGCACACAACCCTTTGACGACTCCAAGGTCGCAGCTGAGAGGCTAGCTAGCAGGTTAAGAGGCAGTAAGTGATAGCGCTTCTTAGCGCCGGAGCGGTAGCCATGATGGTGTCACTGCTTAGCACCTGGTTTCTGATTCCTTGGTTACAAAAACGCGGCATTGGCCAACCCATACAGCTTGATGGTCCGCAAGGTCATATGACTAAACAAGGCACGCCAACCATGGGTGGAATAAGCATCTTGGTCGGTGCGCTAGCAGGCTTTGCGGTGAGCCATCTGCGAGACGGCAATCCTTTTTCTCGTACGGGTATCACGTTGATGTCAGCAGTGGTGCTAGCAGGCGTAGTTGGCTTGGTTGACGATTATCTAAAAGTAAGTCGCGAGCGAAATGTTGGTCTCAACAAGCGAGCCAAGCTCATTGGGTTGCTAGTTGTTGGGATCGCTTTTGCCGTAGCGGTCACTTATTGGGTGAAGTCAACACCCACCATAAGTTTCACGCGTATTGGATTTATCGATCTAGAACTACCACGCGGTGTGTGGATCATCTGGGCCGTGATGGTCGTGCTGGCTGTCTCAAACTCCGTAAATCTCACTGATGGTCTTGATGGGCTAGCCGGAGGAGCCTCCGCAATCGCCTTTGCAGCATTCGTTGTAGTCGGTTACTGGGCGTTCCGGCATCCGGGAATCTATGACGTGAACAATCCGTTAGATCTTGCGGTCACAGCTGCAGCTCTTGCTGGAGCATGCGCGGGATTCTTGTGGTGGAACGCACCACCCGCGCGTATATTCATGGGAGACACAGGATCGCTAGCAATCGGCACTGCCTTGGCAGGATTAGGCCTGTTGCTGCATGTTGATTTGCTGCTGCCGATCATTGGCGGCCTTTACGCCATCGAGACTATGTCGGTGATTATGCAGGTGGGCTCTTTTCGACTGTTTGGTCGCCGGATCTTCCGTATGGCTCCTATTCATCACCACTTTGAATTAGCAGGTTGGCCTGAAACGACCGTTTTGATCCGCCTGTGGGTTGTTAACGGGTTGCTGATAGCGGTGGCCTTGGCTATCTACTACGCGGACTACTTGAGTCTCGACCTCATCGAAATTCCATCGGGATCCGTATGACCGGCTCACAAAAGGTGCTGGTTTTTGGTGTGGCCACTACCGGGCGAGCCATTGCAGATGCTTTGATAGCGCGCGGTCACACGGTGTTGCTGGCCGATGATGCTAAGCAGTTGGAGCAGCCTGGTCACGCAGACACTCCTATCAAAACAGCTCCAACGCAAGACGAGCTTCGACAGCTCGTTGCAAGTGTTGACGCGGTAGCACCGAGCCCGGGCGTACCAGCGCATCACTTGATCTACCAGTTGGCCAAAGAGTTCAGCAGCCCGGTTCTAGGTGATCTTGATTTAGCGGCTAGTTGGGATGATCGACCCATAGCAGCCATCACGGGCACAAACGGTAAGACAACAGTGACCGAACTGTGCACAGCCATGCTTGTTCGTAGCGGTATTGCAGCAGAGGCCGCAGGTAACACCGAGATTCCACTTGTCGCCGCGATTGATCACCACCCAAATGCAGACATGTTTGTAGTTGAGGCGTCGTCATTTCGGTTAGCAATGGTGAAAGAATTTGCGCCAAGGGTTGGTGCCTGGCTAAATCTGGCTCCTGACCATCTCGACTGGCATGGCGACATGGCGGCCTACGAGCGAGCCAAGGCGCGCATCTGGCGCAGCGCAGCATCCGTTGCGATTTACCCCCACACCAGCCAGCAAGCCAGCGAAGCAGACAAGCGAATAGCAAAGAACGTGCCGAACGGTGCCAGAGCTATCACATTCGCACCTGCGGATTGCCTTGGTTTCGGTGACGTAGCGGTTAGCGACGCACATCTTTGCGCCTTTGACCGCGCCATCATTGCGGTTGCTGAGATGGCGCTTAGGCGACCACACGACATTTCTAACGCTGCGGCTGCGATCGCTATTGCGTTGGAGATGGGTGCAACCGATACCGCTATAGCCGCTGAACTGGCTGAGTTTGAAGGCCTGCCGCACCGACTACAACTAGTCGGCACCGTCGATCATGTCGCCTTTTACGACGACAGCAAGGCCACTACACCGCAGGCAGTACTGGCTGGTCTAGCTGGGCTTGAAAACGCGGTACTAATAGCAGGCGGTCGTAACAAGGGTTTGAGTTTGAAGCCGCTACAAGTGTTAGCTCGACATTTATTAGCTGTTGTGGCGATAGGTGAATCAGCTCAAGAAATCTCAGACGTTTTTGATGGGAGTTGTCGAGTTGAACGAGCGACCAGCATGCGTAGCGCAGTGGAACAAGCTGCCGCACTTGCTGCTGATCTAGTCCCAGGTCGAGCAAGTGCAGCAACTGGAGCAGCCGTCGTGCTGTCACCAGCTTGCGCATCGTTTGACTGGTACAACAACTACCGCGAAAGAGGAGATGACTTTGCATCTGAAGTCGCTCGCCTAACTGGCTCAAAGGCAGACAATGCGTAACCGTAGAGATCGTTCCCAGGCCACTAGGTTCTCTCTAGGTTCATCCACAGGAAACCCAGCTGCAACAGCTCAGAACGCCATTCACAGCGTCAGGCCAATACAGCCCCTCCTACGTTCGCGTTCACCTGTGCGAAACACGTCGCGATCAACCCGTACTTCTCGCCAGCGCGGTCCTTCGCTTCATTATGTGACGTTGCTGGCAGTGGTGCTGGTGTTGATGCTTACAGGCGTGGTGATGGTGCTATCGGCTTCCCCGATTGTTGGCATCAACCATGGCGGCGAACCCCTGCTTTACTTCCGCCGGCACCTTTACTCAGTTGGACTAGCGGTGATTGTGCTGTTGGTGACCCTTGGCATCGACTACCAGTTCTGGCGTCGTCTGGCGATTCCGATAGTCGCAGTAAGTATGACGTTGTTGATGGCAGTTCTTCTGATCGGCGACACGGTTTCTGGGTCAAAGCGTTGGCTGGATTTTGGACTCCTTAATGTGCAGCCGTCAGAGATTGCGAAGCTGGCGTTGGTGGTTGCCGTGGCAGCGTTTCTCGAACAGCACTATCACGAGTTGGCAGTGAATCATCGCAGCTTGCGGCCATTGCTACTTGTCGTGGGAGGAGGCTGCGCATTGGTGCTACTGCAACCTGATCTGGGTGCCACGCTGATCCTGGTTGCTATTGCAGCGGGGATGATGTTCGCAGTAGGCGTGCCGAGTCGTTATCTGTTGCGGTTAGGGCTATACGCAGTTCCGGGTGCTGCGGTTTTGTCTGTATCTGCTGGTTATCGGCGTTCTCGCCTTATCGGCTTCTTAAACCCGACCGAAGAGAGTCAAGGAGCGGGTTATCAGACCATTCAAAACTTGGTAGGGCTAGCCCAAGGCGGGGTAACCGGATCCGGCCTGGGTGCTGGCCAGGCCAAGTGGGGCTGGGTGCCAAACGCTCACACGGACTTTATTTTTGTGATTGTCGGCGAAGAGATGGGTTTTTTAGGAGGTGTGATGCTCCTGACATTGCTGACGTTGCTAGGAATCTTGGGTTTTGGAACGGCGCGGCGTGCGCCAGACATTTTCGGTTCCTTGCTGGCGGCAGGCATCACTATCTGGCTCATGCTGCAAACATTTGTAAACATCGGTGGAGTACTTGGTTTGTTGCCCATTAGTGGTGTCACCTTGCCGTTTTTGTCGTACGGGTCGTCCTCATTGCTTGTGAACTCAGCAGCAGCTGGCATGCTCTTGAACATCGCTAGGAATTCGACAAAAAATTCGGCTAAGAATTCGACTTAGTCAGACTTAGGCAATGGTCGACCGCAATAGTCCGGCAAAAGCCGGTTTGGCTCTGATAGCTGGTGGTGGAACAGCCGGACATATTGTTCCCGGCTTAGCTGTGGCGCAGGCTCTCACAGAACTCGGTTGGCCTAGTGATCAGATCCACTTCGTCGGCAGTGCCCGAGGTTTAGATGCGGAACTAGTGCCGGCAGCTGGTTTTGGTTTGACGGCATTACCTGGGCGCGGCATAAATCGCCGTGGAAAGACCCGCGGCGTCAATGGTAAAAACTTGCTGGCAGCTTGGGCGCTCATGAGAGGAATCATTAAAGGGATTTTTCTAATCAAGAAACTCCACCCCGCGGTCGTGTTGTCGTTAGGTGGGTATGCGGCCTTACCGGGAGCTATTGGAGCGGTCGTGGGGCGGGTGCCTCTTGTCTTAGCTGAACAAAATGCTGCCGCTTCGGTTTCTAATCGCATGCTTAGCCGTTTCGCCAAGGCTGCAGCCGTACCAGTTTTGGGCACGGGATTACGTAAAGAGGTAGTGACCGGAAATCCAGTACGAGCAGAGGTAACGGCACTGGCAAATATGTCCGTCATGTCAAGGGGCAGCAATCAACGTCGCGCATTGCGTGACGAGTTGGGTTGGCCAGATCGATCTGCTGTGGTGATTTTTGGCGGCTCCTTGGGCTCATTGAGAATCAACCAAGCCGCATGGCAAGCCCTTGAGATACTCAAGGCATCGGACGCAACCAATACCAAGTCAACAACAGATCGTCCGTTTATTTATCATGTGGTTGGCCACCGCGACTGGGATGATCGCCCAGCCATTGCGCGATCACAAGATCAAACGACCTACCGCGCTGTTCGTTACGACGACAACCTGCCCTTAGCGCTCGCGGCAGCGGACTTGGTCGTATGCCGTGCCGGCGCATCAACTGTGGCCGAGCTCAGCGTGCTGACAAAACGAGCCGTGCTTGTGCCTCTGCCGGGAGCGCCTAACGACCATCAATGGCGTAATGCAGAGGCCTTGGTAGCTACGGGTCAAGCTCAAATTGTTAAGGACGCCGAACTTGACGCTGAGAGATTGTTGTCTGAAATCTTCGCTGCCTTAGCAATCGCACGCCAAGCCGTACCAGATAGTGGTACTTCTTCAGCAAGCCCTCGCGCCAGCTTTTCAAGCTCTCAATCGGCTCAGCAAGTCGCACAGCTGGCAATCACATTTGCCAAGCAAATTCCCCGCTCAGTCGTACAACCCGGCGAGTAGCTATGAACTCTCCAAGCATAAATCTTACGGAACCACTAGCGGTTCATATCGTTGGGGCAGGTGGTGCTGGCATGAACGCCATTGGTGTGGTGCTTGCGGAAATGGGCCACCATGTAACTGGCAGCGATCTACGAGAATCGCTCGGTATCACGCGGTTACGTGCCATGGGTGCACAGATCAGCATCGGTCACGCGGCCAGCAACGTCGGAAATGTAGATGTGGTTGCACATTCAACTGCGATTTCCGCCAACAACTCAGAGCTTGTGAGTGCTCATGACCAGGGCATCCCGGTTTGGCAGCGGGCCGAGATCTTGCGAGCCATCTGTGATCTCAAACGAACCGTTGCCGTTGCTGGAACCCACGGCAAAACCACCACCTCATCAATGTTGTCCTTGTGTTTGGTGAGCGCTGGACTACAGCCGTCGTTTTTAGTTGGTGGTGATCTAAATGAGATTGGCTCAAGCGCGGTGTGGGATACAGAGGGGGAGTTGTTCGTTGTTGAAGCCGATGAATCCGACGGCACCTTTTTGATGTTGAATGCACCAATCGTGCTGGTAACCAACATCGAGCCCGACCATCTTGGCTACTACGGCACTAAAGAAGCCCTCTATGAAGCATTTGAACGGTTTGTCGCAGCAGCCGAACTAGCGGTGCTGTGCATTGATGATCCACAAACACGCTCACTAGCGCACCAGTTGCAAGCTCCGCAAAGCGCCTTAAGCCAGTCAACGAGCAAGCCAGCGAGTGCGCGCATTGTTACTTATGGACGTCATAAAGATGCTGACTACCAAGTCAGCCAGGTACGCAGTAATCGGCAAGGCGTGAGCTTTGAGGTATTAACGCCCGGTTCTACCAATAGCGCGGGGGACACAGCTAAGAGAGCCTCCTTGGGTCGGTTTACATTGCCGCTGCCCGGTCTTCACAACGCAATGAACGCGGCCGGAGCGGTAGCTACAGCAGTTGAACTGTTGGCTGGAATCGAACCGATTCGCGAAACACTGAATCGTTTCGGTGGAGTTGCGCGACGTTTCGAACGACGTGGTGAGGCAAACGGGATCACGTTCATTGACGATTACGCCCATCTGCCGACGGAGGTTGCCGCAGCGATAGCCGCGGCGCGCGATGGCGATTGGCAACGTGTCGTGGCGGTGTTTCAGCCACATCGCTACAGCCGCACCGCTTCTCTTTGGCGCGATTTTGCAGATTCGTTTGAGCAGGCTGATCTAACCGTGCTGACCAGCATTTATTCCGCCGGTGAGCAGCCGCAACCGGGCATCACAGGCGACTTAATTATGCGAGCAGTGCTCGAACGTCATCCGCACTCTCAGGTTGCCTATATTCCTGCTTGGTCCGATTTGAGGTCATATCTAGAAGGCGTTCTAAGGCCAGGTGATCTCTGTTTAACGCTGGGAGCAGGTGATCTCACAACGCTCCCAGAAGAACTACTGAACGCGTGACTGCTGATTCATATGCAGTTGAGACTGCCCTTGCAGACTTAGGAGGCAAAGCCGTTCCTATGGCACAACTCGGTGCTCGCACCACTTATCGGGTAGGTGGTACCGCTGCAGTTGGCTACACCGTGCAAGACACCGACGACCTGCGACGTCTGGCTGAGGTTGCGCAACGTACAAGCTTGCCGGTCTTGTTCGTTGGACTTGGCTCAAACATGCTCGTTGCAGACACGGGCTTTAACGGAATTGCGGTTCATCTGGGAGAACGTTTCGCGCAGATCGACTGGACAAGCGACTGGACAAGCGATTGGATAAGCAGGGTTGAGACGGCAAAAGCACTAACACGACCGCAAAGACAAGACGGTGTGCCAGATGGTGTGCCAGTCATGGTGAAAGCGGGAGCCGCGGTTCCGTTACCGGTGTTGGCACGACAGTGTGCCGCACGCGCGCTGGGTGGCATGGGCTGGGCAGTCGGTGTACCGGGCAGTGTCGGAGGAGCGGTTCGCATGAACGCTGGCGGGCATGGTAGTGATATCGCATCGCGCATTTTGAGCGCAACCGTGTTTGATCTGTCCAATTCGCAAACCACTGACTGGGACGCAAAGCAACTAAATTTTAAATACCGCAACAGCGCCATAGAGCCACATCAGGTGGTTATCTCAGCAAGCTTTATGTGTGAGCATGTCGCTGCAGAGCAAGCCCAGCAGGAATTGAAAGAGATCGTTGCTTGGCGACGACAAAACCAGCCCGGTGGTCAAAACGCTGGCTCGGTGTTCAAAAATCCTCCCGCACAAAGCGCTGGAGCTCTCATCGATCGACTAGGCCTAAAGGGGTTAAGAGTTGGTTGTGCCCACGTTTCTCAGGTGCACGCCAACTTCATCGTGGCCGATCCGAATGGTAAGGCCACCGATGTGGCCGAACTGATCGATCTTGTTTCGCAACGTGTTTACGAGAGCACTGGAGTGTGCCTAAGCACCGAGGTGCATTTCGTTGGCTTCGCAGACCGCTAATCAAGCACGCCGAACCGCAGGCCGCGCTAGTCGCTGGACGCTTGGATTTGTGATCCTCGCGATATTGACAGCAACGGCTCTGGTGGCAACCGCCTTTTCTCCACTTGCCGATGTCGAACGAGTTGATGTAATCGGACTACACCGCTTAACGCTGGACGAAGTAGAGGACAGTCTTAATTTTGGTCCGGGAGTCGCGTTGATAAGGCTTGACTTCGAAGTCGCTCACGAAGCCCTCGAAACCCTGACCTGGTTTGCGGATGCTCTGTTTTCTCGTGAATGGAACGGCATAGTGACAGTGCGCATAACCGAACAGCGCCCGGTTGCACTGGCATTGAATGCTTCAGGTAACTGGGTTGTGGTTTCGCATGAAGGTCGCGTGCTTAGTGAGCCGTTGAACTCTCCGCCGACGTTGCCGCGTGTAGTGGGAATAGCCGCAGCCGGCACAATGGGAGAATATTTATCAGCCGAAACCAGGCCGTTGATTGACATCGTTACCGCTTTGAGGCTGTCCGATACGACACTTAATCAAGTTTGGTTCGATCCAAGGAGCGACATCTGGCTGGATCTATCTTCGGGCGATCGTGTGGCGTTGGGTGATGAATCCCAACTGGTGGCAAAACTTGCTTCGCTCATGACTCTGCTTGACGAGCTGGATGAACAATCCCGCTTTGGCCGTGTCCTTGAGCTTGACGTCTCGGTTCCGCATCTGCCTGTGGTAAGAGAGCTGGGCGAGTTGGCAAGCTGAGTTTGTCTCAAATAGTTAGCCTACTTATGCTTACCGCGTTGGTGCGCCATGAGAGCGTGTTGGTGGGTTTGATCAGATCTAGCTAGTGCCATTTCAAGGAGCGCAATGAACATGCCATCGACCTACATGGTCACAATCAGAGTTATCGGTGTTGGGGGCGGCGGTTCCAATGCAGTTAATCGCATGATTGAGGGAGCCATCCCTGGCATTGAAACCATAGCTGTTAACACCGATGCCCAAGCCCTGATGATGAGTGATGCTCATGTAACGCTTGATATTGGACGTGAAACCACTAAGGGTCTCGGGGCTGGGAGTGACCCTGAACTTGGTGAGCGGGCGGCCACAGAGCACAGCGAAGAAATAGAGCAAGCCCTCAAGGGCTCTGACATGGTGTTCATTACTGCGGGTGAGGGTGGCGGAACGGGCACGGGTGCTGCTCCGGTCATAGCTGACATCGCTCGTCAGTTAGGTGCTCTCACGATCGGTGTGGTTACAAGGCCTTTTGCGTTTGAAGGCAAGCGGCGCCAGCTGCAAGCCGATAAGGGCATTGAAGCCCTGAGTAAGAAGGTTGACACCTTGATTGTGATTCCAAATGATCGCCTTCTGTCGATGGCGACGCAACAGACATCAATGCTGGATGCCTTCCGCATGGCCGATGATGTGTTATTCGCAGGTGTGTCAGGTATCTCAGGATTGATCACGACGCCCGGCCTAATAAACACAGATTTTGCAGACGTGCGCATGATCATGACCGATGTTGGCACGGCTCTCATGGGTATAGGCACAGCGCATGGTGACAACCGGGCGATAAACGCCGCTCGTTCAGCTGCTGAGAGTGAACTGATAGGGGAGTCGATTGCCGGCGCGCGCGGGGTATTGCTCAATATCGCTGCAGGCCCAGACCTAACGCTGTTTGAGGTGAACGAAGCAGCTCAAACGGTTCAAGAGCACTGCAGCTCCGACTGCCACATCATCTTTGGCACCGTTATAGATGAAAGCCTGGGAGATGAGATAAGAGTCACGGTGATTGCGACTGGTTTTGGTCGTGGAGGTTCTTCTAGCGACGAATTGTCTTCCATCCCTATCTCAGACATCGGCGAGGGCGAAAGTTTGTGGTCTGAAAGCGACGAGGATTTCGCTCTCGAAGACGACGACTTCGACGTACCAAAATTCTTGCGCTAACCAGTTGCGGTCGTGCTAGTTCTGCACCGCCGTGTAGCAACCAACGCCAACTGTCGCATCTGGTTTAGCCAGCGAGGTGACCACTTCGCTAAGCCGACTGGCGTCTTAGCCACAACCTGGTTAAAACAAGAGCACGGGTGTGAAGTAGTGCAAGTCCACAAGCCAGGTGATCGGTGTGGCGAACCAGCCGATGCTGCTTGGACTACCGAACTAAGCGCTGCACTGCTTATTCGTACAGCGGACTGCGTACCAATAGCGCTCTACGGCGCTGGGTCCAATGCAGCAGTGGTAGCGGCGATACACGCCGGCTGGAAAGGAATGCTGGCGGGCGTTGTGCAAGCAACCGTCAAGGTCATACAACAGGCCGGTATTAGAGAACTACGAGCGGTCGTTGGACCTTACATTCACGCCAGCCAATACGAGTTTGGCCGCAGCGATCTAGACAAGCTTGTACAGCGTTACGGATTACGCATAGCAGCAAGCACAAGCGACGGTGAACTCGCTTTGGATCTTGGAGCTGTCACCTTGGCGGCTCTTAGCGAAAGCGGTGTGCGAGTTGATTATGACTTGCGCACCTGCACCGCTGCTAACGACGACAGGTACTTTTCATATCGTGCACGAGGAGAGACCGAGCGCATGACCATGGGCGTGGAATTGGTCACTGGAGAGCTTGTATGAACGTCGAACAATCCAAAGCTGAGCAAGCCAACCCAGAGCAAACCGAAGCTGTACAACAGTGTCTTGAACGCCTTGAGCAAATCCGCTCACGCATTGCAGATGCAGGTGGTGATCCGACAGAAGTTCAAGTATTAGCAGTTACAAAGGGATTCGGAGCCTGGGCAATAGAAGCCGCGCATGCGATTGGACTTACGCAAGTAGGTGAGAACTACGCGCAAGAACTAGCCAACAAATGGCAGGAGGTTCCAGCCGAGATTGCCTCTCAAACTCAGGTGCATTTCATCGGTCACCTGCAAACAAACAAGGTTCGCCTAGCTGCGACGATAGTTCATGTATGGCAGTGCGTAGATCGCTCATCATTGGTGACTGAAATAGCGAAACGCAACACGGTTAACGATTTAGCGCCAACTGTCATGCTGCAACTAAATGTGAGCGGCGTCGCATCCCAAGGTGGTTGCTCACCCGATCAGGCGGGTGATCTTTTGGCGCAAGCAACCGACACTGGACTTGATGTAATCGGTGTGATGGCAATCGGCGCGCAAGGTTCTCCTGAAGAGGTCCGTTCGTCATTTAAAAAGGTGCGCCGCTTCGCAGACGATCACGATTTGTTGCACAGATCAATTGGTATGAGTGGAGATCTTGAGTTAGCCGTCGCGGCGGGCAGCACAATGTTACGGATCGGGACGGCACTGTTCGGGCCAAGGTCGTAAACCCATTACCCTGGCCGATCAAAGATGGAAGGCGACTGATGGCATCAATCTTTCGGCGAACAATCATGTACTTGGGATTAGCGCCAGAGGGGGCATACGAGGATGTTTCCCAAAACACGCCTGAGATGGTGCCCTCACAGGATCAAATGGGTTATGAACCCCGGGTTGCGGACGAGCACGATTGGGAGGGTGTCGCAAACATTAATCCGTATAACACTGGATCGGTGCAGGCTGATAATGCCTCACAACCCGACACTGCCATGACGACACTTGCAGCAGAAGATGAAAGCATCCGCCTGGTGCCCAGCGTTACGCCCACTGGAACCTCAGTTACTAACGCGTCGCCACGTGTCATTGCCCCAACGACTTTTGACGATGCTCAATATGTGGCTGACCAATTTATGAGGCGTCAGCCGATCATTTTGAACTTGCAAGGATCCGGACGCGACCTTGCTAGAAGGCTGTTGGACTTCACCAGCGGTCTTTGCTACGGACTAGGCGGTGAGATGTCAAAGGTAGCTAACCAGGTGTATTTGTTGGTGCCAGTTGATGTTGAACTATCCGAAGAAGACAGGAACCAACTTCATCAGCCAGGCTTCAGGCAATAGAGCCGCTTTCTGCTTAACTCCACCAGCTCTCAGAATGTGAGGACACTGTGAGCTTCGTTTGCACGGTTCTAGATCTCTACACCTTGGTGATCTTTGGTCGTATTCTGCTTAGCTGGATTCCAGTGGCTCATGACAGTCCAGTGGCTGTAGCCGGGCGTGTGTTGATCGTCATCACAGAGCCGCTGATGGGCCCATTACGACGTGCGTTGCCTATGGTGCGTATGGGCAATATAGGCCTGGATTTATCACCGATACTGTTACTGATGATAATTCAAGTGGTTCTAAAAGGCTTCATACTGCGCTGCGTGTAGCTCTATCTCTCATAAACTGCCGCCGATGCAAAATTCATCCTCAGATTCCTCCGCTGAGTCACCAGAAACAGATCAAACCACTGATGCACTTCGCGAGTTGATACTCGAACAAGCACGAGACCTCGCTGCAACCCGAATGGATCTAACTGTTCTTGCGAAGCGTTTTAGCAGCATCGGTGGTGATATAGCTGATGACGCGGTCACCCACGTAGAGGTAAGTCTGTCGCCGGAGACAACGCAGCGTATAGCTCAGGTCGTATCTGAGCTAGGAAATGAAGCGGCCAATGCTGCGGCGGCTACTGCTTCTGAGTCGGCTACCACTACGACCAAGCTGCTAGTAGAACTTCTGACAGAGTTGGTTACCGAAGGAGCTAAGCGAGCACTCACCGGCGGCCGAGCCGAAGACTCGATGGGAACTACCGCTGATGCTTCTACTGGAACTTCTTTAGGGGCGGTCTCTGCAAGAGCAGGACTGGTTGAACAGCCCACTAAAGACCAGTCCGCTAGAAGCACAGCCGACGATTTGCCTGCTAGCGCGTCTAGTGATATGGATTCAGGCTTTGCTAGTGATGCAACCTTTGACGACACAACGGCACCACTCACGCTTGACGCTCTTGACGATCCGTTCCTGGAAGCTCTGATACGCCACGAAGAGCTATCTAGCTAATTTGGCTAGCTAGTCCGCTCAATTTCTATCGCCGGACTCTCAGTTCCTGCTAGCCAGGTGAACTCTGTTGCTAAGACATTGGCGGCGATCATTTCCTTGTGAGACTGCACTAGCTCGGCATCGGGCGGACTCCAGCGCACGGTTACTGCAATGCGGTCTGTCACGTCTAAGTCAGCGTCTTTACGAGCATTCTGAATCACACGCATTAAGTCACGTGCCTCACCCTCTGCTGCCAGGTCGCGAGTCACGGTGGTGTCAAGCACCACAACCAGGTCGGTCTTGCTTAACGCAGCCGAAGTTGCTCCATCGGACGGACGCAATGCAAGCGCGTATTCGCCAGCTAACAGTTCATGACCGGCTATCGAGACAGTGTCGTTGTCATTCTCTCGCCAGTCTTGCTTTTTTGCAGCAGCAAACACGGCCTGCGCGTCTTCGCCTAAACGAGGTCCAAGTACCGCTCCATTTAGTTGGAGTTGCTTTGTGGCATGTTCGCCAAAGGAATCCAGTAGCTCAACTGAGCGCACGTTTAGCTCATCGGTAAGTAGCCCCAGCAAAGGCTGTAGGTCAGCCGAACCAGGCCCGGCCACGGTAAGACGATTAAGCGGTAGGCGTACACGTAAGCCAGCATCTTCTCGCAGACGCAGTCCAGCCGAAGCTGCCTCGCGCACGATTTCCATGCGCCTCACCAGCTCTTCATCATTTAGCAATGATTTCGGGTCGGGCCAATCGGTCAGATGCACGCTCAATCCATCGGTCAAACCTGCATGAATTTCTTCGGTGATCATCGGTAGCAGCGGGGCTGCCATCTTTGTAAACACGATCAGAACGGTGAAAAGTGTGTCAAAGGCTTGCGGGTCGCCCATGCCTTGAGCGGTGCTGTTTGAGCTTGCATTATCAGTGGTTTGGACGGTGCCCCAGAAGCGATCGCGACTGCGGCGGATGTACCAATTGTTGAGTGCGCCTATAAAGGATTGCAGTTCGTTCGCTGCGCCCGGTAGGTCGTATGCATCAAAATGTGCGGTGACCTTCTCAAGGGTCGTGCGCGTCTTGGCTAGCAAATATCTGTCAAGCACATGGTCAGGTGTGTCTGTGATCTGTTTGGCTTTGTAGCCGTCAGCATTGGCATACAGCGTGAAGAACGAATAGGCATTCCAGATTGGAATCATCACCTGGCGCGTTACTTCATCGATTCCGGCATCCGAAATGCGGGTATCACCGCCGCGCACGATGTTGGTTGACATCAGATACCACCGCAGAGCGTCGGCACCCTGCTTGTCAAAGATTTCTGTTGGCTCTGTGTAGTTACGCAGTCGTTTCGACAGCTTGTTGCCGTCACTGGCCAACAAGATGCCGTGACAGATCGCATTCGAAAACGCTGGTTGATCAAACAGGGCACCCGCCAGCACATGCAACGTATAAAACCAGCCTCTTGTTTGGTTGATGTACTCAACTATGAAGTCGGCTGGAAAATTCTGATCAAACCATTCTTTGTTTTCAAATGGGTAATGCATCTGAGCGAAGGGCATCGAACCTGACTCGAACCAGCAATCAAGCACCTCAGGTACTCGCCGCATGGTTGATTTACCGGATGGATCGTCCGGATTTGGCCGTGTTAGCTCATCGATGTACGGGCGATGAAGGTCATCGGGCCTTACGCCAAAATCGGCAGCAATTTCGTCGAGACTGCCATAGACATCGGTTCTTGCAAAATCAGGGTTATCGCTCACCCAAATAGGTAAGGGTGATCCCCAGAAGCGATTGCGGCTGATCGACCAGTCGCGTGCGCCAGCCAACCATTGACCGAAGCGACCGTCTTGCACATGTCCTGGCACCCAGTTGATACGTTGATTCAGCTCGCACAAGCGTTCACGAATTTCGGTGACTTTCACAAACCAAGACGAGATGGCCTTATAGATGATGGGTGTGCCCGTGCGCCAGCAGTGCGGATAGTTGTGCTCGTAAGAGGCGTGACGCAGTACTCGTTGACGTTGTTTGAGCTCAGCGATGATGCTGGCGCTGGCCTCGAAAACGTTAAGTCCGCTCCAGTCGGAGACCGGTTCGGTAAAGCGACCTCTGTCGTCAACCGGAACAGCGTCACCTATCTCAATGCCGTTGGCTTCACAAATCAACTGATCTTCTTCGCCAAAGCCGGGAGCCATATGCACAATGCCAGTTCCCTCGGATGTGTCAACGAAGTCGGCGCCAAGCACTTTGAACGCTTCGCGGCGGTGCGCGAAGTAATCAAACATTGGCTCGTAGCTGCGGCCGACTAACTCTTTGCCTTTTAACGTCTCGGCCACAACGAACTTGCCCAGCAATTCGGTGAGGTCGTTGTCGTATTCGTTGAGTAGCTCCGCAGCTAGTACATAACGAGCATTGTTGGCATTTGTGTTCTCAGCGGCGCTTTTAATGACGACGTAATCAATGTCGGGTCCGACGGCTAACGCCAAATTGGAAGGCAAGGTCCACGGGGTGGTGGTCCAGGCCAGCAAGCGCAACGGATCCGATTCACCATCAGCTTTCTCGACTGCTGTGCTACCAAGCTCAAACCAGACCGTTAGCGCCGGGTCTTGGCGTAAGCGAGTGGCATCGTCTAAACGAATCTCAAAATTTGATAACGGGGTTTCCGCACCCCATGAGTAGGGCATAACGCGGAACGCTTGATAAACAAGGCCCTTATCCCACAGTTGCTTAAAGGCCCACATTACCGATTCCATGTAGGGCAGATCCATGGTCTTGTAGTCGTTGTCAAAATCGACCCAACGAGCTTGACGGGTAACGGTCGCGCGCCATTTCTGGGTGTAGCGCAGCACTGATTCTCGGCATTGTTCGTTGAAGCGTTCAATCCCGTATTCATTGATCGCTGCATGACCGCTGATCCCTAGTTCTCGCTCGGTTTCCATTTCTGCAGGTAGGCCATGGCAGTCCCAGCCAAAGCGGCGGTTTACGCGATTACCGCGCATGGTTTGGTAGCGCGGAATCACGTCTTTCACATACCCGGTTAGCAGGTGTCCGTGATGCGGTAGTCCGTTCGCAAACGGTGGACCGTCATAGAACACAAACTCGCGATCCTCGCTGCGTTGGTTTATCGAGGCTTCAAAAGTGCGTTCAGCTTCCCAGCGTTGGAGCACGCGCCGTTCAATTTCGACGAAGTTGGCTCGCGCAGGTACTTCTGGATAGGCGCTAGCGGTTTCGTCAGTCAACGTCAGTTAGTCCGTAATTTGGGTACTTAGGCGGTTGTTCCTGGTATTTGAACCAGATAGTGGCAGCCTCAAGGCTCAGCTCATGCAGGGTAGCGGCGAACCGGCACCAAGTAGCGGTACCGAGTAGTAGATGAAACTGCGTAAATTCGCGCTATTACAACTCGCATTTGAAGAGACCAGTTGCTTAGATGTCAGCCGGTTGCGCCGTCCGTAGAGTGTCGCCGCTACCAGATGCCTTACGTAGCAAAGACAACAGCGGGGAGGAGGTATTGATGGCCACTAAAAAGTCAGTTGCTAAGAAGTCTGCTGTTAAGAAGTCTGCTGTTAAGAAGCCTGTTGCTAAGAAGCCTGTTGTTAAGAAGCCTGTTGTTAAGAAGCCTGTTGTTAAGAAGCCTGTTGTTAAGAAGCCTGTTGTTAAGAAGCCTGTGCTCAAGCCCGTCCTGGACTTCACCACCATGACACCTACAGAGGCGATCACCGCTGCCGCCAAAGCGCGCAAGCCACCGCTATCGAAAAAGTTTCTAGCCGAGTGTCGTGCCGCGCTCATCGCAGATCGCAACCGTTACATGTCCCAGGCAACCAACCTGGAACGTGAAGCTGATGAACTAACGCGCGATCACGAACCCGGCGACGTTCAGTTTGACGAAGAATCTGGCGACGGACACTCCTTCGCAGTTGAGCGTGATCAAAATCTCATGCTGTCCACGCAAGCGCGCGCAGAAGTTGGTGAGATCGATGCCGCTCTTGAACGCCTAGACAAGGGCACGTACGGTATTTGCGTCATCTCTTATAAGCCGATCTCGCAGGATCGATTAAGAGCGATTCCGCATGCCTCTGTACGTGTTGAACAAAAGAGTCGCGGCGCACCTTGGCACTAGCCATCCAACGCAAGCACAGCACTTCGCTGATCGTCGGTACTGCTTTGGTGATGCTGGCGCTAGATCAGCTAACAAAAATCTGGGCTGTTGAGGCGCTGTCAAACCGCACAATCGATATTGCCTGGACACTGCGTTTCAACCTCACCACAAATACAGGATTTGCGTTCAGAACGGGCGCGGGTTTGGGACCGCTGCTGGCGCTGTTGGTACCGATCATCGTCGTCGCGCTTTGGCGGTTCCGCCGTCACGTCACAGCGATATCGGCGGGATTTGCGCTCGGCCTCATCTTGGGTGGGGCCGTCGGCAACCTTGTTGACCGCTTGGTAAGAGGTGACGCTTGGGGTCGCGGAGGAGTGGTCGATTTTATTGATTTTCAGTTTTGGCCGGTCTTCAACCTGGCCGACGCTGCAATCGTGGTAGGAGTTGTTGCGCTGACGCTGCACATCTATAAGCAGAATCGTTCGGTAGGCGAGCTTAGAAAATCGCACAACCAAGCCTGAAAGTAAAAGCCTAAGGTCAGCGACAAGCTAGTGAACTGCACAATCCCAACTGCACTAGACGGCCAGCGCCTTGACCGTGCGGTAGCAATTCTGACGGGACTGCCCCGCTCAACGGTTAAAGAGCTGTTGGTCAGCGAAGCGATCACATGCAACGGTGAACCAGCGTCTGTTGCATCAAAACGTGTCACCGTTGGCCAACGAATCGAAATTGCCGACACTCAGCTAAACGCTGCCAATATCGCTAGAACCGCAGCCGCGGTACCTACACCCACACAGAACATTGAATTTACTGTGGTTTATGAAGACGATCAGATTGCTGTAATCGACAAGCCCGTCGGACTTGTAACACATCCCGGAGCAGGCCACCTCAACGACACTCTGCTCAATGGGTTGCTGCATCGTTATCCGGATGCAGTCACTGCCGGTCCCTCCGAGCGCCCAGCGATAGTGCATCGTCTTGATCGCGATACCAGCGGCCTATTGGTATGCGCGCTCACCGCCCCCGCTCACCAACATCTTTCCGCACAACTAGCCGAACGCAAGGTGACGCGTCAATACGCCACCTTTGTGAGAGGGACACCAAACGCAAAGCGTGGCACGATCGATGCGCCAATTAGCCGCTCATTGCGCAACCGAACGAAGATGCAAGTCAGCCCGGATGGACGCCCGGCACAAACCGATTACGTCGTGTTAGGTAGTGCAGAATGCACAAACTTGAAACCACCGATTGCGACCTTGTTGAGCTGCCAGCTACGGACTGGCCGAACTCATCAGATTCGCGTTCATCTGGCAAGCATCAACTTGCCAGTATTGGGAGATGCCATCTACGGTTGTCCAGACCCCTTTGGAGGCAAACGACAGCTGCTGCATGCGGTGAAACTCTCTTTTAAGCACCCGGTAACCGAAACGCCATTGACATTCGTGTCCGCGCCGCCAGCTGACATCACCACCGTGGCGCAGTCTCTGGGGCTAACCGAAGCATTGGTCGGGTTGACTGAACTGGCCGATTGAACTATGCCGCAGCTTGACCTGACGCTGACCGAGCCAGATTACGGCAAGCAATGCATTACCGAAATAATGCCACCTCTAGCTACTGGTGTCTCAAATTCTGTTGTCGGCGAGGACATTTGCGATGCTCGCGCAGTGGTGCTGCTGGTAGTAGATGGACTGGGTTGGCTGCAGCTGCAACGCCATGGCGATAAGGCTCCGAAATTGGCCGGAAGTGCAGCACAAACGCTTACAACGGTTGCTCCCAGCACGACCTGTGCAGCCATGACTGCGATTACTACCGGCGCAACTCCGGCCGAGCACGGTTTAGTTGGGCTCACCTTGAGCAGTCCTATCGGTTTGCTGAACACTTTGCGTTGGACTACTACACAAACAGATACACAAACAGATACACAGGCAGGTACGCAGACCAAAAACTCTGGCAGAGCCGTTGACGCTCGCAGGTTGCTAGCACCAGAGCTGTTTCAACCAGTTGAACCATTCGTAGGAACGCGTGCTGCAGCGGTTACTAGAACCAAGTACGAAGCCACCGGTTTCACAACAGCGCACCTGCGTGGAGCTAGCTATACGGGCTGGACTAGCCATCGCCAGATTGTGCCTCTGGTGAGCGAGCTAGTTGAAGCCGGCGAAAAGCTGGTGTTTGCCTACTACGACGGTTTGGACCGAGCTGCGCATCTCTACGGCCTCAGCAACCGCTATCTAGCGGTGTTATCTGGCGTAGACACACTCGTCAGCTCTCTGGTTGATGAGCTGCCCGGTGATGTGACCGTTCTTGTTACCGCCGACCACGGCGTGCTTGACGTCACTCAGCCCACGGTGCAGATCAGCGAAGACGTGCGGCGACACATGGAATACTCCAGTGGAGAACCCCGTTTTCGCTGGCTGCACGCCAAACCAGGCCAAGCCGACGATCTTTTTGCTGCCGCCCAGCGCTACCGCACAGTTGGCTTAGTCAAGACCCGCGAGAGCGTGCTTGCAGATGGCTGGTTGGGTTCTCACATGACTTCCGAGGTTGCTAATCGTTTGGGAGATGTAGCGCTCATCGCGCAAGAGACAGTTGTTTTTGAGGCGGTTTCAGCCAGCACTCCATCCAGTTCGCTGCACAAGTCATCCCAACGACCCAGACTCATCGGACATCACGGTGCTTTAACAGCAGAAGAGATGCTGGTGCCTCTAGCAACTTTCTGGGGGCGCCGAAAATAAATCTAGGTAGCATTCACCCCGTGTCAGATGCCACACGAGACAACTCGCCTGACATAGAGGGAACAGAACCCGAGCCGGAGTCTGAAGGCTTACCAGAATCTGTAGCTATCTCTGAGCCCGCCAAACTGATGCGCATAGGCACGATGATCCGCGCCCTGTTGAACGAGATACACCATGCCCCACTTGATGAGGCTGGTCGCGACCTAATGCATGACATCTATCAGAAATCTGTTGGCGAGTTGGCGCAGGCGATGGCCGAGCCATTGCGTGAAGAGCTTGAACGTCTGACCTTGCCATTTAGCTCAGATGTGCCTTCCGAAGCAGAGCTTCGGTTAGCGCAAGCTCAGCTAGTGGGTTGGTTAGAGGGGTTGTTCCACGGCATCCAAGCAGCGGTAGCTGCGCAGCGTGAGATGGCAGAACAACAACTAAAACAAATGCTGAACAGTCCCGACGATGGACAGCTTGAAGACGAATCCACGCGCCTAAACCGAGGTGGTGTCTATCTGTGAGATCTCAAAAAATAATCAATGACTAGGAGGGGTAATGCCGTTATTGGCTGATACAAAGGATTGCAGCGCCTTAGGTGATGCAGAGCTTGTGGAAATGGCTGAGCTACTAGCTGATGAGCCGTTGCGGTTTGACGTTGGTCATTTATCAAAGCAGCGTGATGCCTGGGTGCTTGTTACTCATGTGCGAGATGGAGAGCAACTGCATGGGTACAGCTTTTGCACTCTGGAACGAGTAGGTGGCGACCCGACGGTCTTGATCGGTTTAGGAGCTGTTAAGCGCTCCAATCGGCGCAATACGGTGCTAAAGGCCATGGTTACCGATCAGCTACGTCGCGCAGTGTTGGCGTTTCCAGACGAAGATGTGCTGATGGCTTCCCAGGTGGCTGAGCCCGGCGCGTTCGAAGCGTTCAAATCGCTTACTCGCGTCGTGCCACGCCCGGGTTATGAGGCCAACGGTGAAGATCGTGCCTGGGGACGTCGTTTGTCAAAACGGTTTGAAGTAGGTGGCGAATACAAGGCTCGCGAGTTTCGCGTCTACGGAGAGGGCGATCCAGCCTGCGTATTAAACCATTGCGCATTGAAACCAGAAAACGTTGATGCTGATTTGGCAAACATGTTTAAGGGTGTCGACCCGACCCGTGGAGACGCCCTGCTCGCATTCGGTTGGGCTAGCCGAGAGAAGCTGTCGAAACTGATCTAAATCAAGACTGATCTAGACAAGCAAGGCAAGTGGATTTCGAGGAGCTGGCGCGAACGCGCTCAATGACGCGGGCGTTTCTACCTCACGAGGTGCCAGCAGCCGTCCTGAATCGCATTTTGGACTTGGCTCGAAGGGTTCCATCCGCTGGTAACACACAAGGTTTTGACTTTGTGGTGCTGACCGGATCTGAGCAAACTCAGCGCTACTGGGATACCACTCTGCTTGTGTCCAAGAGAGCAGAGTTTGCTTGGCCTGGCCTACTGGTCTGCCCAGTACTCGTGACGATCTGGGCTAACCAAAGTGCATATACACAGCGCTACGCGGAATCCGATAAGGCTGCCAGCGGGTTGGCCGATTCGGATGCTTGGGCAACGCCCTATTGGTTAGTTGATGCGTCGTTTGCAGCCATGGCAATGCAGTACGCAGCACTGGATGCGGGGCTAGGCGTGTTGTTCTTCGGCATGTTTGACCATGCCGAAGACGTCAAAACCGAATTTGGTGTCCCGCGCGATCGCGAACCGGTTGGCACCGTAGCAATCGGCTGGCCCGACCCAGCTACGGCTAACCCAGCAGCGGTTGCGACTAATCCCGATGCAGTGCTCTCACGACCCGGCCGTAGTGCGAAGCGACCGCGCCGCCCGCTAGACAAAGCACCGGACGCTGTAGTTCACTATGCGAATTGGTAGCTGTGTGAATTGGCAGTAGTGCCAATCGGCTATTACGGAGACGAATACATGCCTAATCAGATACCCATGGTGGATTACCTGGTTCTTAACAACGAGCCTTATCTACAGGCGCTGCAATGCGATTCCTGCAAGGCACAGTTTTTTGACCGCCGCAATGCGTGTGCTTCCTGTGGAGCTCGAAAATTCAGCACTCAGCGTTTACCAAATACAGGCAAGGTGAGAACCTTCACCATCGTTCATCGAGCAGCACGCGGCGTTCCAGCGCCGTATGTATCAGCCGTGGTCGATATTGATGGCGGTGGTCGAGTGAAATCCAACATCGTCAACGTTTCAGCCGAGCCGGAACACATCAAGCTTGGCATGCCAGTTCGCCTTACTACATACGTGGCTGCAACCGACGATGACGGCAACGAGGCTGTGGCCTTTGGCTATGAACCAGTACCCAGTAGCCGATAGCTCAGCACCTAATAGTCGATAGCAAGGTAAGTTATTCAACATGGCAGTAAGCACCACTGACGACAATCCCGTTTGGATTCTCGGCACCTCAATGACCAAATTCGGGCGCTACAAAGACAAGGATCTCATTGACCTCGCCGCTGATGCGTCTCTCGGTGCACTAGATGATGGCAACACATCTATGGATCAGATGGACATCCTGGCAGCGGGTTGCCTATATGAAGCCAACGGCGGGGTAGGGCAACGACTACAAAAACAAATCGGCCAAACAGGAATTCCCGTCTACAACGTGGCCAATGCATGCGCTACAGGCGCGACGGCAATTCGCACAGTGATGATGGCAATTAAAGCCGGAGAAGCCCAGATGGGTCTAGCAGTTGGTGTTGAGCAGATGGGAAAGATGGGAATGCTTGGTGGGGACAAGGCCGCACGCACAGACAAAGAAGTCTTCGAACCCAAGGGGCGCTACGGCTCAGTGCTAGGAGTGGAAGGCCGCCTGGGCACGAACATGATGCCTGGCGTTTTCGCGCAGGCTGGCATGGAATATGCCTACGAAAATGATGGTGTCGGGTTTGAACAGTTCGCCAAGGTGGCGCAAAAAAACCACGAACACTCAACCTTGAACCCTTTAGCGCAATACCAAAAGGCGTTTACGTTGGATGAGGTGATGGTTTCTGAAGTCATTGCCTACCCCAACACCTTGTTGATGTGCTGCCCGACCGGTGATGGTGCCGCAGCAGTAGTGCTGGTATCCGATGAGAAGCTGAAGACACTTCCAGCAGAGCAACAACGTCGCGCGGTCAAGGTGTCAGCATCTGTGCTTACATCAGACCCGTGGACTGAGGGCTGCCAGGTACAACCAGACGTAAACACGTTGACACGTCAAGCAGCCGACCAGGCTTACGAGCAATCGGGCGTTGATCCTGCCGACTTAGATTTAGTGGAGCTGCATGACTGCTTCGCTACTGCAGAACTACGCCATTACGACAACCTCAGGCTTTGTGAGCCAGGGGGAGCAGGCGAATGGATCGACAAAGGTGGCCCGTGGCGCGATGGCGAGACGCCCGTGAACGTGTCGGGAGGTCTGTTATCTAAAGGACATCCGATCGGTGCTACCGGGGTTGCCAATCTGTTTGAGGTGGCGACGCATGTGCGTGGAGAGGCTGGCGATCGCCAAATCGAAGGCGCAAAGGTTGGATTGGCGCATGTGATCGGTTTGGGCTCAAGCTGCGGCGTGCACATTTTGGAAAAGTCGGGACTGTAAGCACCTTAAACCACGTTTTGGAGATAGTTCACGAGAGTCCAAGTGGCTAGTGCGCGCCTGGCTTGGAATAACCACGCCAAACCTTGGATTGTTGGTGCGCGCTTGCGCACGTTGCCTGCATCAATCGTCCCGGTGGTGGTGGGGACTGCTGCTGCGGGCGTTCTAGCAACCGGTGAGGGATTGATCTGGTGGCGTGCAGCGGCAGCTCTAATAGTCAGCCTCAGCCTGCAAGTGGGGGTGAACTACGCCAACGATTACAGCGACGGTATACGCGGCACCGACACCACTCGCATCGGTCCTCAAAGATTGGTGGCCTCGGGAGCAGCATCACCCGAAGCAGTGAAGAAAGCCGCGTTTGTAGCGTTCATAGTGGCCGCAATTGCAGGTCTGTTATTGGCAGTTGTTTTGACCTGGTGGCTGGTCGTGGTGGGTGCCATTTGCATACTGGCCGCTTGGTACTACACGGGCGGCCGGAAGCCATACGGCTATAGAGGCTGGGGTGAGCTTTCTGTGTTTGTCTTTTTCGGTTTGGTGGCGACCGCGGGATCGGCTTTTGTTCAAGATGAGAAACTCACGCCGTTGGCTATCGGAGCAGCAGTGCCGGTAGGACTGTGTGCAGTAGCACTGTTAGTGGCAAACAATCTGCGAGATCTTCCACGTGATGAAGCAGCTGGCAAATTGACTCTGCCAGTCAGACTCGGCGACAAGCTAAGCAGAGGCTTCTATGTCGGCTTGCTGGCTGCAAGCTTTATTTCGGTTCCATATTTAGCGGTCGTGCGTCCTTGGGCACTGGTGACACTGGCGGCGCTTCCTTTGGCGGTGCTATCCATGCGTGCTGTTATTCGCGGCGCAACAGGCTCAGACCTCATTCCAGTTTTGACTGGAACTGCGCGCCTGCAGTTGGTGTTCGGCGCTCTTTTGGCAGCAGGGCTTGGCTTCGGTGCATAAGCCCGATCTTTATGAAGCATGAGTTCGGTCTTTATGAACTGGTGTCGCACCCACGTTTAGCGGTTATTAGTTGCGCAACTCCACCAGTCAGCAATGTGCGCGTGACTACCTCAAAGCCCGCTAAGCCGAGCATCTTTTCCAGTTCTGTGAACTGTGGCAGATAAGCAACCGAAGCTGGCAAGTAGCGGTAAGCAGCCTTGTTGCTCAGTAGGGCTCCAATCTTTGGCACGACTTGGCCAAAATAGAAGTCGTGTCCCTTACGCAGCAAAGCGTTAGCTGGAATAGCAACCTCAAGCAGTGCAATGCGACCGCCAGGTCTGATGCAGCGATTTAGTTCAGCGAACAAGAGCGGCAAGTTATCGAGGTTGCGTAACGCAAATCCACAAACCGCGCCGTCAACCGCTGAATCTTTTATTGGGAGCACCTGGGCATCTGCCAGCACTAATGAAGCTGAAGTTCTTGCAGCCTTCAGCATTCCTTCGCTGAAGTCAACGCCCACAGGACACAGTTCGGCATTGCTTAGCTCGTTGCAGAGATCACCAGTGCCGCAAGCCATATCAAGCACTCGCGAACCAGGGGCAAGACCAAGCGAGGCAATCGTTCTGCGTCGCCAGCGAATGTCTAAACCGAATGTAAGCAGTCGGTTCATGCGGTCATAGCGCGGCGCGATGGTGTCAAACATTTGACGGACGCTGTCAGCCTTGTGTTCAAGGAGCGGTAGTGCCCCATCTGCAGCGGGCTGTTCGGGAGAGACTCGATTCATGTTGCTTGTGGTATTGCTTGCTTTGGTAAAGACAGGTTCGCGCTGTAGTGGTTACGGATGACGACTACGTGAACCAAATGTGGCGGTACTCGCGACTGTGAGGATGTAAGAGCATCCACACCAGCGCAATATCGAACATCAAACGCAGTGCCAAGTTGACATCAAATCCAAAACGAATAGTCCAATAGATCGAAGCAAGCGTGGCGAAGGACGAACCACCCAAGCACACCCAGTAGCCCCACTTGTACTCATTGGCTACACCAAGTCCGCCCAAGACGAAAGCCACCAGCAACACAAGCGGAACAAAGCTGGCGAGAAAGCTGCCAATCAATTGCTCGGCGAAGTAGCGGTAGAGGAAGCTTCCAAACAGGAGTATTGATGCGCCACGGAAATACGACAACAGCACTGCGCTATAGAGGGTCTGCGGCTGGGAACGATTTAGCCAACGCAAGTTCTGCACGACACAAGTCTGCCCGCTCAGTCAGTCGTAGCCTTGCAACGTGCCTGCACCTGAACTAGTCAACGAATCGAGCGGATCGTCGCCAGGTGAGCCAAGTGCTGATGAACCTGTTATCACGGTCGGAGCAGACGTTCATGGCAGCGTCATAGAGGTAGACGCTGCGCGCTGGTCGCACGAAGTCATGATCGAAGCAATTCGTCATCAGCTCATGCAAATTCAACGTCCCGTGTCGTTGTGGGTTGATAACCCATTTACCTCCGATGCCGAGTGGTCAGCCCTTGCAGAGGGCAAGGTGCCCGACATCGAGAATCGCATAAGCCGGCAGCTGGCAGAGGTAGGTCTCACGTATCAGCGCGACCTGTTTCGTATGGATCGATCTTTGCCCATGTCCGAACGAACCGACATCGTGACGAGAGCCTTTATTCAAGGCATAGACGATGAGGCTTGGCTAGCGGTAAACAACCGTGCCTTTCGAGGACATCGCGAGCAAGGTGGCTGGACTCTTGAAATGCTGACTGAACGCCAGGCCGAGCCGTGGTTTGATCCTGAAGGTTTTCGAATCTATGAATCAGACGGCGAGATATGTGGCTTTTGTTGGACCAAAACCCACACCGATGAAACACCTGTCGTTGGTGAGGTTTATGCGGTTGCGGTTGATCCCGAGTTTCATGGTCGCGGGTTAGGGCGAGCACTAACACTGGCCGGTTACCAACATCTTGAGAGCGTTGGCATCACTCGTGCGATGTTGTATGTAGACGCGGACAACACACCGGCTGTGAGCTTGTACCGCAGTCTCGGTTTGCAAGTAACGGTGGTACGCCGCCTTTTCACAGATTGAAGCACGACCTGTGCAACCCACTTTTGCTGATTCGAGCCCGCCGCAGGGCAAAGCCCGCCACAACGCCGTCGGTCTGTATGACCTCAACCGTGCCGAGTTGAGCGATTTGCTAACGGATCAACCTTGCTATCGCATAGACCAACTATGGGAAGGCCTGTATCGCCAGCGAAAACCGCTTGCTGATCTGACAAACCTGCCAAAGCAGCTACGAGCCGATCTGGGTGCCATCGCTAACGCAAGTCTTCAACCTGCCAGCTCGGTCTCAACCGACAAGGGTCGAACCACCAAACAGCTTTGGTCGCTAGCAGATGGACAACTAGTGGAATCTGTGGCGATGCATTACCACAACCGCACCACTGTCTGCATCAGTTCGCAAGCGGGCTGCGCCATGGGTTGCACCTTTTGTGCAACGGGACAGATGGGCTTCAGGCGACACTTAAGTGTCGGTGAGATTGTGGAGCAGGTATTGCGTGCCGACAATCCAAGCGCAACATCTTTCAGCAATGGGTCGTCCTCTAATACGTCGTCCACCAATGTTGTGTTCATGGGCATGGGTGAACCGTTGGCAAATTTCGATGCAGTCTGGCAAGCAGTTGAACGTCTCCACGATGATGTGGGCATCGGCGCTCGCCGGATAACAATCTCAACGGTTGGGGTAGTCCCAGGTATTAAACGACTAGCCGAAGCATCCCTACCGGTAAATCTGGCGGTTTCATTGCATGCCGCTAACGACAGGCTGCGCAACCAGTTAGCTCCCATCAATCGGAAGTATCCACTAGCAGATCTGGCACGTGCTTTACAGGAATACAGAATGGCTAAGAACCGGCGCATCAGTATCGAGTGGGCAATGATCGATGGCGTAAACGACACTGCGGACGATGCATATGAGTTGGCAGAATATGCCCGCCCGTTGGGAGCGCACGTAAACCTGATTCCTCTTAACGCAACGCCTGGCTACTCCATGATCCCCTCACCGCGTGGGCAGATCGAATGGTTTGCAGATGAACTACTAGCGACAGGGGTCAACGCCACCATCCGAGCTAACCGCGGTACCAACATTGACGCCGCTTGCGGCCAGTTAAGCGCAGGCTTCGCAAGCAAAACCGTCAGCAATCCCAAACGCAAACCACAGCGAAGCCAATCAAGCCCGCGTGGCTAAATCTTCTTACAAACCACGTACGCCAAAGGGCCGTGCCGAACGAACCAATACGTTGCTAAAGCACGAGTACGAGGCAATCTGTGAGTTGAACCATAAGAGCCCGTTTGAACTGCTGGTTGCGACGATTCTGTCTGCTCAATGCACAGACAAACGCGTGAATATGACCACTCCGGCCTTGTTCAAGCGTTACCCAAGCCCCGAAGCGTTAGCTAACTCTGACACAACCGAGCTAGAGGAACTAGTGCGTCAGACAGGCTTTTATAGCCGTAAGGCCCACAATCTGCAGCTAATGGCACAGAGCCTGTTGACCAAACACGATGGCGAAGTGCCGACCAGTATGGAAGATCTGGTCAACCTGGCAGGAGTGGGTCGTAAGACCGCCAACGTGATTCGGTCGGTGGCATTTAGCTTGCCAGGCCTGCCAGTAGATACTCATGTGAAAAGGCTGGTTAAGCGTCTGGGTATTACAACTGAACAAGACCCGGTCAAGATTGAGCTAGCGCTGAATGAGATGATTAAGCCATCTGAGCGAGGAGATTTCAGTCTGCGGGTAATCCTGCATGGTCGGCGCGTATGCAGCGCCCGCAAACCCAACTGCGAAGAGTGTGTGCTGAATACCTATTGCCCTAGTGCTTTTGCAAACGCTTAGAAAGTAAGCGAGCACAGTAAACAAGCGCTGCTACTAGCTGTTTCCCGCGAGATTTTCAGCCGCTTCTGATAACCGCCGACGCGCACTACGTAGGTGCCTTTCGGCCTCATATAGATCCATGGCAACGCCGTCGGCAGAAGTGTTGCGCAACCCGTCACCAGCCGTGACTATGCGTTGACCGAGCTCGACCATCGCGGTTTCCATCGAACGAACCTCAGCCTCAGTAATCATCACAAATAAACTATGCCAACAGCCTCTTGTACCCTCACTACCGTGTTGCAGCGCCTCGATCTGCGAGGCCAAGTCTCGTCAGATGTACCGACTAGTGGAGCAGCGAGCCGATCCATTTGGGCTGATTTGTTGCCGGCTAATGCTCAGAGATCTGAAGTGCCGATCGATGCTGTGCGAGAACTCTTGGCACAGGTTCGCACTTCAGGCAATGACGCGATAAGAGATCTCACCAAACGTTTTGACGCAGTAGACGTAGTCGATCCGCGAATCAATTTCACTGAGCTTGAAGCAGCCTGGTGGCGTGTACCAGATCGATTGCGTGATGCTCTAAGCGTTGCAAAGCGGCGCATCGCTGACTATCACAGCTATGAGCTACCTGAGGCTCGCACGGTCAGTACCGACGGAATCTTGATTAACAGCGTGGCTCAAGGTGTCGATAGAGCTGGCATTTATGTACCAGGCGGCTTAGCGGCCTATCCATCAACAGTGTTGATGACAGTGTTGCCAGCTCGTGCGGCAGGAGTACTCGAGATCGTGTTGTGCTCGCCACCGCAACCAACAAACACATCTGGGGTTGCCATGGCCGGTGAATCCTTACTCAACGATGCAGTGCTAGCTGCGGCGTATTTGTGTGAGGTTGACGAGGTGTACGCCATAGGCGGGGTGCAAGCGATAGCAGCCATGGCGTATGGCACCGAAACAATTTCTCCAGTTGATGTGATCGCTGGTCCGGGTAATGCCTGGGTAGCAGCTGGCCAACAAGAAGTAGCTAGCGAAGTAGGCGTAGCGGCCGCTTTTGCAGGACCTTCAGAGATAGCGGTGATTGCCGACAGCACCTGCCCGCCAACCAGTGCAGCTGTTGACCTGGTGTTACAAGCCGAACACGGACCTGGTGGTAGAGCCTGGCTGTTGACTTGGGATGCCGACTATGGCGAGCAGGTAGAAAAAAACGTTGCAGCCATTGCAGCCATGTCGCCTCGTAGGCAAGAAACGCTTGCCACCTTGAGCAGCGACGGTTATGTCTGCCTGGTAGATGATTCACAGCAAGCTGTAGCGGTGGCCAATGCCATAGCACCAGAGCACCTTCAACTGATGTGCGCGAATGCCGCTGAGCTAGCCGAGCAGGTGCGCCACGCAGGAGCCGTGTTTATTGGCCCGTGGACGCCCGCCTCGCTAGGAGATTATGTAGCCGGACCGTCTCATGTGCTGCCAACCAATGGCACCGCTCGTTTTGCTGGAGCACTGGGTGTAGCCGACTTTCAAAAGCAAATGCACATAATCGAAGCAACCCGCGAGGGGTTCCAAAACCAGATTGATGCCGTGGTTTCACTTGCCGAAGCAGAAGGTCTTTGGGCGCACGCTGCTTCGGTAACGATGCGCGAGCAATGGGCTACCGACGGCTTGGCTAGCAACAATGGATCGGATGGCTACATCAACGAAATCGACTCAAACGCAAAATGAGCAACGACACGCAGCGCCCCGCGATTCGAGCCGACCTTCAGGCCATGGACGGTTATCACTCACCACAACTAGACGTTGAGGTACGACTCAACACCAACGAATCCGCGCTGGAGCCGCCACCCGAGTTTGCTCAAGCGTTGGCTACCGAGATCACCAACATCGCTTGGAATCGCTATCCAGACCGCGCCGCATTAGCGCTGAGAGAAGCGATATCGGCTAGGCACCCCGGCACTACACCGGATCAAATCTTTGTTGCCAATGGCTCCAATGAGGTACTACAAACCTTGTGCCTCACTTTCGGCGGTCATGGCTCTGTCGTGGCCACCTTTGAGCCGACCTATGCGATGTACTCACAGATTGCACGTACAACACAATGCGATCTGGTAGAGATCGAGCGAGATGAGAGCTATCAGGTTCGCATCGACTCAATCGATGAGTTAGCTGCTGCTAGCAAGCCACAACTGATGTTCTTATGCTCACCAAACAACCCAACTGGAACTCCTGAGCAACTCGAAACGATCAAATACGCCCTAGAAGCCAGCGATGGTGTAGTCGTGGTGGATGAGGCGTATGGACAGTTTGCTTCGTTTAGTGCATTGGATCTGCTGGATGATTCAGCTGCCCTGACTACTCCGGCGGCTTGTGAGCGTCTAGTAGTTGTGCGCACGTTTTCAAAGACGTGGGCCTTGGCTGGTCTGCGTTTGGGTTACTGCGTGGCACCTGCTTGGATGGTGGCTGAATTTGAAAAAGTGGTGTTGCCGTACCACGTCGATGTCTTCAAACAACTCGCCGGACGACTGGCCTTGCAGTTTGACGCTCAAATGAGCCAACGAGTAGCTGCGGTCGTGGCCGAGCGAAAACGTGTAAGCGACGAGCTGTCTTCGTTGGGATTCAAAGTGAGTCCTTCACATGCGAATTTTGTTTTGTTCAACACCACACCCGTTGGGCGTAGTGGCGATGAGGTCTGGCGAGCTCTAGTGGACCGGTCGGTATTGGTCCGTAACTGTTCTAGCTGGCCGCGTCTGGCTAACTGTTTACGAGCCACGATTGGCACTAGTGCCGAGAATGATCGTTTGCTAGCAGCGGCTGCTAGCGCTATGGCAGGTAGTTAGTGCGGCGACAGTCAGCTAGCCAGGCAAAATGGGTAGCCAAACAGTTGGAACGCATTACAACAGTCACCGTTGCTTTACGAATGTCTTGATATGAAGAAAAATAATAACTCCACGGGAAACTCACGAACGGCCACGCGCCAGCGTGACACTGCCGAAACACGCATCAAGCTTGAACTCGATCTGGACGGCACTGGTGCCACCGACATATCAACAGGGCTGCCGTTCTTTGATCACATGCTGGCTCAACTCGGTAAGCACTCGCGCATGGACTTAACGATCGAGGCACAGGGCGATCTAGAGATTGACGCGCATCACACCGTTGAAGATGTGGGCATTGCGCTGGGTGAAGCTCTTAGCGAAGCTCTTGGCGACAAGGCAGGGGTGCGGCGGTTTGCTTCAATTTCGGTTCCCCTTGATGAAGCGGCCGTAGCGATTGTGCTTGATCTGTCGGGCCGTCCGTTTTTACAGTACGAGGTTGCACCACCAGGAGAGAAGATCCTAAGTGACCCACCGTTTGATCCGCAGCTATGCGAAGAGTTTTGGCGTGGCTTCGTGATGGCTGCCAATATCACGCTTCACATTGAGATGCTGCGGGGGCGCAATACCCACCACATCATTGAGGCTTGCTTTAAAGGCGTGGCACGCGCAATCTATGACGCCGTACGGGTGGAAGACTCGGTTTTGCCTTCCACCAAGGGCGTCCTGTGATGTCTCGCAACCGTTTCTTTATCTAGGCTTCTTTGTCTAACTCAACCAAAAAAGCAGCTCCCAAATCATCCGATGCACCACTCATCGCAGTGGTGGACTACGGCATCGGCAACCTTCGCTCCGCGCAAAAAAGCCTGCAGCTAGTCGGAGCCGATGCACATCTCACCAGCGACCCAGGCCTTATCGCTGAGGCTGCTGGCGTAGCACTACCAGGTGTTGGCCACTTCGGTACCTGCATGGAACGGTTGCGTTCAGCAGGGCTAGAAGAAGCGGTGTTACAGGCAGCAACATCGCTGCAACCTTTCATCGGGATCTGTGTGGGTATGCAGATGCTGTTTGAGTCGTCGCAAGAAGCACCTGGCGTTTCAGGACTTGGGATCTTGCCGGGCAAGGTCAAGTTGCTTTCCGATGAGTTGCCTCGCCCGCAGATGCAGTGGAATCAGCTGCGCCTTACTAGCCAAACGCCCTGCCCATTGTTGGCAGGCCTTGAAGATGGCGTGTGGATGTATTTCGTCCATAGCTATGCCGTAGCAACTGACCCTGAACTTGTGATGGCCGTATGCGACTATCCGACTGCGGTTACCGCTCTCGTCCAACGGACAAACCTCTGGGCTACCCAGTTTCACCCTGAGAAGTCAGGACCAGCGGGCACCCGTTTGCTCGCAAACTTCGTCGAACAAGTCGCAAATGCGCAAGCTGTCAAGGCCGAGGACACGACAGAAAACACCGTAAGAAACAGCGTAAGAAACACCGCAGAAAAACATGGATCTGTATCCCGCAATTGACCTGAGAGATGGCCATTGCGTGCGCTTGCTGCAGGGTGATTACGACCGGCAGATCGATTACGACACCGACCCAGTAGAGGTAGCGATCCAATTCGCTGAGGCCGGTGCCGCATGGATTCACACTGTCGACCTGGACGCGGCACGCAGCGGGCAACACAATCCTTCTAATCAGCGTGCAATCACTGCTATCTGTAACGCAGTACCCATTCCGGTTCAAAGCGGGGGAGGAGTGCGCACCGTTAAAGCCGCTGAACGATTGCGATCTGCCGGAGTAGAACGCTGCGTGCTTGGCACTTCAGCAATCGAAAACCCAGCACTTCTCAGTGAGCTCGCCGCTTCAGGCATTCGAGTAGCGATTGGCATGGACGTGCGTGGATCGGTGATCGCTACGCACGGCTGGGAACAAACCACAGGAGTAGAACTTGCACAGACTTTGCCACGTTTTACTGATGCTGGAGCCGAAGCGGTAATCGTTACGCAAATTAACCAAGACGGCATGGGTACCGGAGCAGACCTTGTCGGCTTAGCCGCAGTTCTGGACCTGACACCGCTAGCAGTCATCGCCAGCGGTGGTATTGGTTCGCTGACGCACATCACCGAGCTAGCGAACCTGCAAAGTAATGGCAGACGCTTACACGGAGCGATCTGTGGAAAGGCCCTGCACGACGGCACAATTGCTATCACTGACGCTCTAGCTGCTGCCGCCACCAGCTAGCCAGGCCACCTATTCAGACTCAGATCACCCACCCAATCGAGAATCGCATGCGAACCGTTCGAATCATCCCGTGTCTAGACGTCGATGATGGACGTGTGGTGAAAGGCATCAATTTTGTTGGATTGCGTGACGCGGGTGATCCCGTAGAGCTTGCGGAGCGCTACAACGACCAAGGAGCCGATGAGATCGTTTTTTTGGACATCACCGCAAGCGCACATGATCGTTCAACGATCGTTGATCTTGCAGCACAGGTTTCAGAACAAGTTTTTATACCTTTTACAGTTGGTGGTGGCATTCGCAGTGTGGAAGATGTGCGCGCGATTTTGCGAGCAGGTGCGGACAAAGTTTCAGTTAACTCTGCAGCGGTGGCACGACCAGAACTTGTAAGCGAAATTTCTGTTGAGTTTGGAGCACAGTGCACCGTCGTTGCCATAGATGCCAGATCCAACGGTGGCGGAACCTGGAACGTCCACGTGCGAGGTGGCCGCGACGACACAGGGATAGACGTGATCGAATGGGTGCAGCGTGTAACAGAACTCGGAGCCGGCGAAATCCTTTTGACATCAATGGACGCCGATGGCACTCGCGACGGCTACGACCTGCAACTAACTCAAGCAGTTTGTGACTCCACGATTGTGCCAGTCATCGCCAGCGGTGGAGCCGGAACCGTTGAGCACCTTGTAGAAGCCGCCACAAGTAGCGATGCCAGCGCACTGCTAGCTGCCTCGGTGTTTCACTACGGTGATTACACCATCGCGCAAGCTAAACAGGCCTTGCTGCTAGCAGGAGTGCCTGTTCGACCGCCTCTTTCATAGAGCTCAGTCATAGATCTTGACTGTGCATTAGTTTTGCGCCATGAGCTATCCAGGAACCTTTAGTAAAACTCATCCAGACCACCCCGCGGTGATCATGGCTCGCACTGGCGAAGTTCAGACTTACAAAGAGCTTGACGATGCCTCTGCTCGGCTAGCGCAGTTCATGTGGGATCAAGGGTTACGCCCAAACGATCACATCGCAATCTTTGCCGATAATCACATGCGCTATTTCGAGGTCTACTGGGCCGCCATACGCAGCGGCATGATCATCACAACCGTCAACCGCTATCTCACCGGTGAGGAAGCTGCATACATAGTGAACGATTGCGGTGCATCCGTACTAGTTGCATCACCAGCTGTGCGCGAAGTCGCTATGGAAATACTGCCTCACTTGACTGACTGTCCAACAAGGTTGATGTTTGATGAGCCAGCCAACGGGTTCGAAAGCTACGACGACACGGTCGCTAAGTATCGCGCCGAACCTCTCGAGTACGAGCCACGCGGTAATACCATGCTCTACAGCTCAGGCACCACCGGCCGCCCTAAGGGCATCTTGCGTGCTATTCCTGGCACGCTAGTAACCGAAAACGACATTCTTGGCGGAACGATCCTGGGCGGCCTCCTTGGCTTTAGACAAGACACGGTGTACCTGTCACCCGCACCGCTTTATCACTCGGCACCGTTGGGCTATACGACCGGTGCACAATCTCTGGGCGGTACGACCGTGATCATGGATCGCTTCGACGCATCGGAAGCGCTGAGCTATATCGAGCAATACAAGATCACTCACAGCCAATGGGTGCCGACCATGTTTAGCCGCATGCTCAAGCTGCCTGAAGCGGAGCGCAACCTCTACGATCTTTCCACTCATCAGATGGCGATACACGCCGCCGCGCCGTGCCCGGTGGAAGTGAAGAAGAAGATGATCGAATGGTGGGGCCCAATCCTGCACGAGTACTACGCAGGCACCGAATTAAACGGCTTCACCTATGTGACCTCGGAAGAATGGCTTAAGCATCCAGGCACCGTCGGCAAACCGTTAATCGGAGTCATTCACATCTGTGATGAAGATGGCAACGAGCTACCAGTCGGTGAGGTAGGCACCATCTACTTCGAGCGAGACGAGCACGCGTTTGTGTATCACAATGCCCCCGAGAAGACCGACGAGTCACGTCACGGTGAGCATGAGTTTTGGACCGCACTGGGCGATATCGGCAAAGTAGATGATGAGGGCTATCTGTACTTGACTGATCGCCAGTCGTTCATGATCATCGCAGGCGGAGTAAACATTTACCCCCAAGAAATTGAAGACTGCTTGATACTGCACCCCAAAGTGACTGACGTAGCGGTATTTGGCGTGCCAAACGAAGACTTCGGCGAAGAGGTAAAGGCAGTGTGTATAGCTGCTGAGGGTGTCAAAGCTGATGATGCTCTTGAGGCAGAGCTAAAGGCTTACAGCGCGGAGCACCTAGCCAAATTCAAAATCCCCCGGTCGGTCGATTTTCGAGACGAATTGCCGCGACTACCTACGGGCAAGCTCTACAAGCGACTCCTGCGCGACGAGTATTGGGGCAACAAAAACTCTCGCATCGTTTAGAACCAGCGGTACGACTAGCGGTTTAGCTCAGACCAGTAACAAACTCGCTCACCTTCTCAGCTACCTCGGCCATTTCGCTCATGAGAAAATGGTCGGCCCCTGTGATTACTTCTATCGAGCAATTTGGCCAGTCTGCGCTGCGATGCATAGCGTCGTTAGGTGGGCAGTACTGATCATTCTCAGGCACTAGCAGAAGTTTTGGCTGCTTGCTTATTGAGGCAGCCAGAGATCCCGGATCGATTTTGCGCAATGGCGTAGCGATGCCGACCCAGGCAAGTAGAGATGGATAACTCACGGCCAGCGAGACTGCAGCACCGAAAGACCAGCCAACTGAAACAAGTTGTGGCATGACTTCAACGGCTGCCGTAAAGGCGGCTTTTGTATCTAGTACCTCGGGCAACGTGGTAGCTGTTTCGGTTTGGGCAGCAAGCTCACCATGCTCACCTTCGGATTGACCAACTCCGCGGAAGTTGTAGCGCAAGACCGCAATCCCATCCTCGGGCAGCTTTGCAAACAAGTAGCTAATCAATGGGTTGAACATGTCTCCACCATTGAGCGGGTGAGGATGTGAGAGCACCGCTATTGCATGCGCATTTACAGGACAGGTCAGCTCCGCTTCCAACTTCAAGCCGTCTTCGGTTGCAACTACCAGATCTCTTGAATGTTTTTCTTTGCTAGAAGCCATCTCTGAGACGGTAGCCCGGGTTTGCTCCGCTACCGTGAGCCTGTGGCACGAGTGGTTAAGAAAAGCACGACGCCGGGTGCAGATAAATCATCCAGCTCAAACGGTGTATCCAGGCGTACAGGTACAGCTGGCTTAGCGGACTCACCCGATGAGAAGCGTCCGATCAAGATGTTGCACGACCGCATTCTGGTACGCCTATCAGGCGGCCAAGCTGAACGCCGTAGCAGCGGTGGCATCCTGATTCCGGCAACAGCCCAGCAACCCAAACGGCTCATCTGGGGTGAAGTCATTGGAGTGGCTCGCAACGTCATGAACGTGGAAGAGGGTGACCATGTGTTGTTCAACCTGGAAGACCTTTTTGAGGTTGAGGTACACGGTGAAGATTTCTTGATTTTGCGTGAGCGCGATGTTCACGCCATAGCTGCTTCACGTATCGAGCCAAGTGCTCCCGGCTTATATCTCTGATTGTCTCTAAGCCTCCCAGAGCTCTCTAAGTAACTCTAAGTAAATGGTCGACTACCGCACGCAAGGCGGCATAAAGGTCAAAACGGATGTTGAAATCGTTGAAGGTTCTGTCGAAATTGAGGCTTTGATTGATCGGCTCGACGCGGCGCGCGGAGTGTTGCTGTCGTCAAGCTATGAGTACCCTGGCCGTTACACCCGCTGGGATATTGGTTTTTCTGACCCTCCGCTGGAGATAGTTTGCTCCGCTCTAGACGTGAGCGTTAATGCCCTAAACAAGCGCGGTGAAGTCCTGCTAGATGTCGTTTATGACGCCCTTTCGCAGAACGTTTCAAGTGGGCACATAAGCCAGCTAGAAAAGACCGAAGCCACTATTCGATGCTCGATAAATAGCCTGCCAAGCAGATTCCCAGAAGAGCAGCGCAGCCGGCAGCCGTCGGTGTTTTCGATTGTGCGGTGTCTGGTGGATCTGTTCGCTAGCGAAGACCCTCACATGGGGTTGTACGGCGCTTTCGGATACGACCTGGCATTCCAGTTTGAGCCAACTAAGAGTGTGTTGACGCGCCCAGACAATCAGAGAGATTTGGTGCTGTATTTACCAGATGATCTGCTGATAGCCGATCACCAAGGCGGGGTAACGCAGCGGATTAGGTACGAATTCGAGGTCAAGGGTGCTAGCACTGTGGGATTTGCACGCAGCACGCCGTTAACTGCTTATGAGCCAGATCTTTCTACCGAACCGGCATGTGATCACGAGCCTGGTGGCTATGCCAGAGGCGTAGAGAATGCTCGCGGTTATTTTGCGCGAGGCGACCTGTTTGAAGTAGTCCCAAGTCAAAAATTCACCGAGCCGTGTGCAGTGCAGCCCGCTGAACTGTTTAGGCGTCTGCGAGCGCAAAACCCTTCTCCTTATGGATTTTTGATCAACCTTGGAGAGGACGAATGGTTGGTTGGTGCCTCACCTGAAATGTATGTGCGAGTAGATGGCGATCGGGTTGAAACTTGCCCAATCTCAGGCACCATCGCTAGAGGCACAACACCGCTTGATGATGCTTCACAAATTCTGGCGTTGCTTAATTCCAGCAAAGATGAGTCAGAGCTAACAATGTGCACCGACGTTGATCGCAACGACAAGAGTCGCATCTGCGTGCCCGGGTCGGTGAAAGTGATTGGCCGTCGCCAGATTGAGATGTACTCGCGACTAATCCATACGGTCGATCATGTCGAGGGACGCCTACTGCCGCAGTTTGATGCGCTGGATGCTTTCTTGAGCCATACCTGGGCGGTAACGGTTACCGGCGCCCCCAAAGCTGCCGCAATGCAGTTCATCGAATCTCATGAACGCAGCCCACGGGCTTGGTATGGCGGAGCTGTGGGCAAGATCGGTTTTGACGGCAGCCTGAACACCGGACTCACGCTAAGAACCATCCGTCTGATAGCAGGTCAAGCCGAAATCCGGGTGGGCGCCACTCTGCTATGGGATTCAGACCCACAAGCCGAAGAAGAGGAAACCGAGCTCAAGGCGTCTGCGTTTCTTGGGGCAATTCGGCGACCACGTGAGGTTGAACCAGTTTCGACTGTGATGCCACCTCCGGTACAACGCAAGATTTTACTGGTGGATCACACGGACTCGTTTGTTCACACGCTCGCTAACTATCTCCGCCAAACCGGATCCAGCGTGACGACACTGCGAGCGGGATTTGCCCTGGATGAAATATCACCGACCGGCTACGACCTGGTGGTGCTTTCACCCGGTCCTGGACGGCCGGACGATTTTGCAATGCGTGAGCTAATAGCAGCAGTGGTTGACGCAAAGCTGCCATTGTTTGGCGTCTGTCTCGGTCTGCAAGGCGTGGTGGAGTATTTCGGCGGCAACCTCTCCACACTTGACACGCCAATGCATGGCAAGTCTTCCGACATCGCCAATTATGGTGGACGCTTGCTAGCCGATTTCCCCGAAAACTTTCGCGCCGGGCGCTACCACTCGCTGTTTGCCCGCAAGTCTGAAGTACCAGTCGAACTCGAGATAACCGCGGCCAGCACTGAAGATGACTGTGTGATGGCCGTTGAGCACCGCGAGCTACCCATAGCAGCAGTGCAGTTCCACCCGGAATCGATCATGTCGTTGGATGGCGGCTTGGGCTTGAAGCTGATTGACAACGTGACTCGCCTGTTAAGCGGCTCAGTCTGGAGTGGCGATGTTTCATCTTGATTATCCACTTGAGGATGCTCTACTAGACGCTCAAATAGTCGCAGGTGAAACCCTGATCACCCATCTCGCCAGAGACGTCATTGATATTTCTGGTCCTGATTGCGCCGACTACCTGCAAGGCCAGATTTCGGCAGATATTAAAAAACTTGACGCGGGCAAAAGCACAATGTCGTTCGCATTGGATCCAAAGGGTCGGGTGGAGTGCTTGTTTCGTCTAACGCGACTGACCGATGATCATTTTCTAGCCGATACCGAACCGGGACATGGCGGTGCCCTCAAAGATTCGCTTGAGCGCTTCAAGCTGCGAACCAAGGCTGATTTTGCACCAGCGAACAGGCAGATGTTGGCCATACGTGGTGCCTGCGTAGGTGAGAACGATCGATCACAAGCACAGAGTCAGGTACTTGAAACTTTGTGGCCTGGCATCAGTTCTCCTTTCACATCATCGCAACTTGATGGTTTCGACGTGCTGGCCGAGGCTCCGGCCATGACTGCTTCGATGAAAGCAGGCTCTAGTGAGATAGCCGAAATAGCTTCGAGTGAGCACATCTTTGAGTGGTTGCGCACGTTGTACGGACTGCCGGTGATGGGAAAAGAGATTCAGCCCGGCGCGATTCCAAACGAGACTGGCCTGTTAGATGTTGCGGTGAGTTTCGAAAAGGGGTGCTACCGCGGCCAAGAACTAGTAGAGAGAATTGATTCGCGCGCAGGTGCTCGCCGCGAGTTGCTTCGCGTGGTGTCGACCGAGCCGCTGATGGCGGGAGAACCCATACGCGATCATGCCAACGAAGAAGTCGGAACCGTAGTTAGCGCCGTTGAACGCCCGCAAGTTCATCCACCAGCTCGTACACAGATTCGTTCACCAGTTCAGCGTGATTTCGTTAAGTTCGCATATGTCGGCTTCGCGGCCGTGTCCTCAAACGCTGTTGATGATAAGAGCATGTTATTTTGCTCCGATAGCCCCGACAAAGCTCTCTTCGTGCTTCCCATAATGCCTAAAAACCCGAAGCAAACTGCCGAATAGCTAGTAGATTATTGCAAACATCAACTGGAGAAAACCATGAGTAAGCCCGCCCTACTAGCCAAACTCACCGCTAAAGAAGGACAGCGTGACGCTCTGCTGGCTGTGATCGCCGACGCGGGTATGAAAAACGTGTCAGGCGAGCCTGGTACGGAGATTTACGCCGCTCATAAAGACAAGGGTGACGAAAACGTGGTGTGGTTTTACGAGGTCTATACAGACGATGATGCCTTGGCAGCACACGGTTCTTCAGAAGGCATGAAAGCGTTTGGCGGTGCCACAAGAGACTTCATGGCTGGGCGGCCTGAGTTGATTTTCTTAGAGCCGGTTGCCGCTAAGGGCATCCAGATCTGAGTAGCGCAGTTCGAACAGTGTCCAATTGGAGCACACTTATTTAACCCGAATAATCGCGGCACACCGGCAAGTCGCTACCAACGATCAGCGCTCATTTGCTGATTTGCGAAGCCGCGCCGATCTGGCACCCAAACCACGGGACTTCATAGCGGCACTGCGAACCGCAGAAGGTCGTGAAACAACCGCTCACAAAGAAAAACCTGAGTACGGCCCCGTAGTGATTGCAGAGATAAAGCGCAAGTCTCCGTCCAAAGGCATTTTGCGAGCCGATCTTGATCCAGCCGCGCTCGCGTGCGACTACGCCCATGGTGGTGCCGCAGCGCTGTCAGTGCTGACTGACTCAGAATTTTTTGGCGGCTCGCCAGATGACTTGATGAAAGCACAAGCCGCAACCGACCTGGTGATTCTGCGGAAAGATTTCACGGTCAGCGAGCGCGACATTCTTGATGCCCGCATTATGGGAGCCGATGCAGTGCTACTAATAGTGGCTGCCTTAGCGCAAGACGAACTACGACGATTCAGCGAACTGGCTAGTGAACTTGGCATGGCGGCATTAGTTGAGGTTCACGATTTGCCTGAACTAGAGCAAGCTCTTGATGCCGACGCCACCTTGGTGGGAGTGAACCAGCGCGACCTGACAACATTTGAAGTAGATCAAGAGCGGGCGCAACTATTGAGTGCTGAAATACCCAACGAAGTTGTGCAAGTAGCAGAGTCGGGCATACGCAATGGCCGCGATGTTCAAGCGTTAGGTGAGGTTGGCTATGACGCGGTTCTGGTGGGTGAAACGTTGGTAACTAGCGATAATCCTGTAACGGAGTTAGAAAGATTGCTAACTCCACCGAGCTCACCCAGATCAAAGGTTGGCTGATCGATGTTCATCAAAATCTGCGGTGTAACAACTGAGGAAGATGCATTACTTGCAATCGGTATGGGAGCCGACGCCGTCGGTTTCAATTTTGTGCCAGGGTCGGTGAGAGCGATATCGCCAGGCAAGGCACGCGATATCGCACAACGACTGCCCGGTGGCGTAATCACCGTGGGCGTCTTTGCCAATGAGCGCCCAGAGCGTGTAATAGAAATCATGGACGAAGCACGGCTGAACACAGCACAGCTTCACGGCGATGAAACACCCGCCGACTGCGTCTGGATATCTGAGCGTGTTGCACGCATGTTTAAAGCTTTCAAAGCGGGCGATCCCGCACTGGACCGCTTGGCCGAATATCGAGCCTCAGCAGTCTTGATGGATGGTCCGGAACCGGGTAGTGGTCGGATGTTTGATTGGCGTCAGCTTGACGGGGTCGGCAGAGGTCTGCCGCTGATTTTGGCGGGAGGACTTACGCCAAGCAATGTGGCTGCCGCAATTACCCAAGTCCGCCCTTTCGGTGTGGATGTTGCTTCTGGCGTTGAGCTGAAGCCTGGTATCAAAGATCCGTTGTCAGTACGCCAGTTCATCACCACAGCGCGTCAAATGGCACTTGAGCTAGGGCTAGAAGTGACCAACGAGGCGACCATTGACCCGGCAATCCCTTCACGCCGGATTTTTGACTGGAGCACGGAGTAAGGCGGTGCATAGTAAGACAGGCATAGTAAGACAGGGCATAAAGCAAATGGGTAACTGGTATGACTCATAAGAGGGCTAGCAAAATCATGACCGAACCCAGCTCAGCCGGTCGCTTTGGTGAGTTCGGTGGCCGATTCGTCCCTGAAACACTTGTGCCTGCCTGCGAAGAGCTGGAGCAGGCATTTCGAGATGCCTGGAGTGATGCCACTTTTGTTGAAACGTTCCACACCGTCCTGCGCGATTATGCAGGACGACCCTCGCCGTTAACTGACTGTCAACGTTTATCGGAGCAACTGGGACTGCGATTACTGCTAAAGCGTGAAGACCTAAATCACACCGGCTCTCACAAGATCAACAACGTCGTCGGTCAAGCACTGCTCGCCAAACGAATGGGTAAGACACGCCTTATCGCAGAAACCGGGGCGGGCCAGCATGGCGTAGCCACGGCAACCGCGGCCGCTTTGCTGGGTTTGGAGTGCAAGGTCTATATGGGCGAAGTTGATATCGAACGACAAGAACTAAACGTTTATCGTATGAAGCTGCTGGGTGCTGAAGTTGAGACGGTTATCTCGGGAAGCCGAACTTTAAAGGACGCCGTAAACGAGGCCCTACGCGATTGGGTTGCCAGCGTTGAGCAGACGCATTACTGCTTAGGGTCCGTGATGGGTCCACACCCGTATCCGTGGATGGTGCGAGTGTTTCATCATGTAATTGGCGATGAAGCACGCGAGCAATGCCGCACGCTGCTAGGCGCGGACCCAGACGTAGTGGTGGCCTGTGTGGGTGGTGGTAGCAACGCTGCTGGCATTTTCTCTGGGTTTGCCGATTTGAACTCACGCCTCGTTGGTGTTGAGCCCAGCGGAGGAGCTGCGGTGGGACGCGGAGAACCTGGTGTAGTGCACGGCATGTTGTCTTTTTTGATGCAAGACGAAGCAGGACAAATCCGCGAAGCTCACTCCATCTCGGCTGGCTTGGATTACCCCGGTGTTGGGCCCGAACACTCGCACTTAGCTGCGATTGGACGAGCGGAATATCCGTGTGTTACCGATGAAGAAGTGGTGGAAGCGTTTGCGTTGTTGGCCAGAACCGAAGGCATTATTCCAGCGCTCGAAAGCGCTCATGCTCTGGCCTGGATAGCAAGAGAAGCACCACAGCTTGCAAGTAAAACGGTGTTGATGTGTCTGTCAGGGCGCGGCGATAAAGACGTTGCGCAAATGATGGACCTTGCACACTGAGTTGGTTGAAGTGCAGCTAGGCCCATTAGAGCAACATCTGCGCGCTGGACGCAGCAATGATCGCAAGTTGTTGGTCGCGTACATAACAGGTGGTACGCAAGGCTGGGAGTTAGCAGTCGAAGCGGCAGCCTTGGCTGGAGCAGATGCGATTGAAATAGGGATTCCCTTTTCAGATCCCGTTATGGACGGGCCAATCATCCAAGCGGCTTGCACTCAGGCGTTAGCAGCAGGCACAACGCCAGCATCTGTTCTAGAAATTACGCGAGATCTAGACGCTGGTGTGCCACTCGCTGTTATGACCTACTACAACCTCTGTCACCACATGGGGGAACGCAGATTTGCCGAGGAACTGGCTGCAGCGGGAATAGCTGGAGCGATTCTTCCGGACTTGCCACTAATCGAGGCCGGTTCATGGTTAACAACCGGACTTGAAACAAAGATCGAGACAATCTTGCTGGCACCGTCTACTACACCCGATGATCGTTTGGTTGAGTTATGCGCGGCGAGTCGTGGCTTTATCTACGCGGTGAGCTTGCAGGGAGTGACTGGAGAACGGAAGTCGCTGGCGCAAACAGCAAAGCAAACTGTCGCGCGCTGCAAGGCGGCTACCGACAAACCGGTGCTTTGTGGTATCGGTATCGGCTCGCCCGAGCAAGCGGTTGAGGTGTGCGAAGTGGCCGACGGCGTGGTGATCGGTTCCGCAGTGGTGCGAGCAATGCTTGAGGCCTCAACTGATGGGACGAGAACCAACCCCGCTCAAGCCGTGGAGCAGCTGATAGCGACATATCGCAAGGCGCTTGATGAATGATGCGTCTAAGACTGATCAGCCTGTAAGTACCTGCGAATTGTGTGAGGCGGCTCGCTTTACACACTGGTATTTCGAAGATGAAATTTGTTGGGTAGCAGATTGTGAGGCTTGTGAAACCCCGATGGTGGTTTGGCGCCAACACGGAATCGATCCACCCGACGATGAGTTAGCGCACATGCTGGAGTGTCTCAATACTGCTGCTGAGCAACGATTTGGGAAGGATGTGGTAAAGATCGATCGCGTGATGAGACAGGTACCTGATCACTTTCATGCGCATGCCCGTGACGCTCACTGGATGAGTCGCCGTTGGAGCGAGCCGACAAGCCGTTACACAGGCGTTGGTACTGAGCGGCAAACAGCCGTAAGCGCTCAACACTTTCAGCAAAACGATTCGTGAAGCAGGTCTTAGAACGGGTTGGCCGTCTTGTTTCCGGCTGGCGTGCTACTGCTCTGTTAGCTGCGACACTTTTTGTGTTGAGCGCGTGCTCAGGTGGTGCCGGTGTGCAACCTGAAGTCAAGCTGACCTTGCCAAACCCACTTACCAACGACGTATTGGCACTGGGCCAAAAAGTGCACATCGATACCTGTGCGGTATGCCACGGTCAAGTTGGTGAGGGTGGCATAGGTCCAGCGCTCACCGGTGTTGCGACGAGACTAAGCGACGTTGAGCATCTTGGCGTGGTGTTGTATGGGCGTGGCCAGATGCAGTCCTTTAGAGCACTTATCGACCCTGATGAGATAGTGGCAGTGGTGGCGTATCAGAGAGAGCGACTTAGTTAAGCCGGGTCTTGCCTGTCTGCGATCACAAACATCATGTCGGCTTGGCACGCTAGTTCACCATTAACGCTGGCCGTGCCGCTTGCACGCCCCGCTCTAGCTGACATGCGTTCCAACGTGGCTTCAAGAGTTAACACATCGCCAGGTATTACTCGCCTACGGAAACGCGCTTTGTCAACACCGGCAAACATCGGCAACTTATCGCCGAAGCTTGTTTCACTCAATACCGCTAAGCCTGCTGTTTGACCTAGCGCTTCAATCATCAACACGCCGGGCAGTGTCGGATAGTCGGGGAAATGGCCGGCAAAGAAGTACTCATTGCCGGTTAGATGCCATTGTGCGGTGCACGAAACACCTGGAATGAGTGCGACTATGCGATCCACCAGCAAAAACGGTGGACGATGTTCTAGTAGTTCTGCGGGCTCGGGGAACGACACCGGAGTTGGCGCTACTGCGGTGGCGGTGCCAGAACGATGGTGCCGTTATGTCCGCCAAAACCAAACGAGTTTGACAGCGCTGGACCAGGGGTCCAATCAACGGCAGTGCCGGTAACCAGGTTGATGTCTGGTAGATCGGGATCAGGTGTTTCCCATCCAACGATGGGAGGAACTTTCTTGTGCCGCATAGACAAGATCACCGATAGTGCTTCAATAGCTCCTGCGGCACCCATCGCATGACCGGTTACGCCTTTGGTTGAGGTAACCAGCGGGGCATTCTCATCGGTGCCGAATAACTTGCTCAGAGCTTCGGCTTCGCTCGCATCGTTGAGAGGAGTGGAGGTGCCGTGCGCGTTGACATAGGTGATGTCAACCGGTGTCAGCCCAGCGGCTTCAATCGCCAACTGCATGCAACGCAGCGCACCCGCTCCACCTGGCGCTGGCGCAGTCAAGTGGTGGGCATCGGCGTTTGAAGCAGAACCAAGCACCTCGCCATAAATATTGGCGCCCCTAGCTTGCGCTGATTCCATGCTTTCGAGTACCAGTGAGGCGGCACCTTCGGCCATCATGAAACCGTCTCTGTTGAGGTCAAATGGTCGCGAGACGCCTGAAGTTGACAGTGCCGTCATGTTATTGAAGCCGGCCATACCGACCGGAGTCATTACAGATTCGCAGCCACCGGCTACGGCAACGTCAATCACTCCGATAGATATCAATCGTGTGGCGTAACCAAGCGCGTGGGTACCAGCTGCACAAGCGGTCGTGATTACCTCAGCTGGACCGTGCAATCCGTATCGCATAGAGATGGAAGCGGCCGAAGCGTTAGGCATGATCATCGGAACCATGAACGGTGAAACTCGGCGTGCACCCTTGTGTTCGTGAACCAGTACTTGGTCTTCAAAAGTTTGTAAGCCACCAATGCCTGTGCCGTAAATCACACCGCGTCGCTCTGGATCTGCGTTCAGTTCACCAGCGTCGGCCATTGCCTCCGCAGTAGCTGCCGCGGCGAGTTGTTGTGACCGATCGGCCCTGCGTGCGTGCTTGGGGGAGTCGTAAAACGGTTCCGGGTCAAAGTCGTGGATGAAGCGGTCATCCCCTTTTGCCTCTTTGACGTTGAGCCCTTTCCAGAACTCATCTACGCCTGCTCCAACCGCACTGATGACACCTAGGCCGACTACGGCGACACGGCGCGGTTCAATCACAGTTTCGATTCGACCAGTGCGAGAGCGTGGGCGACAGTGGTGACGTTTTCTAGCTCTTCCTCGTCAACGGATATATCAAAGGATTCTTCAAGTGCCATTACTAGCTCCACCAGATCCAAGCTGTCTGCATCTAGATCGTCTGCAAAGCTTGCCTCAACGGTGACCATGGCGGCGTCGACGGACAGCACCTCTACGGCGCATTCCTGAAATTTTTCAAAGACTTCGGTATTGCTCATACATCGAGATTGTAGACCCGTGACAGGTAAATCAAGCAATACCTGGTCTGGCTTGCATCTTCTTGCGGTCAGTGCCCCATAGCTAGGCCGCCGTCAACGGGCAAGACGGCTCCTGTTATGTAGCTGGCTGCTTCAGAAGCCAGAAAAGCGATCGTTGTAGCTATCTCATGCGGTTCAGCAATGCGCCCCAACGGCACGGCCTTCACTATGGCGTCACGCTGCTCTTGCGTTAAAACCTCAAGCAAGGCAGTAGCTACCGGCCCAGGTGCTACGACATTTGAAGTAATTGGCCGTGAGCCAAGCTCACGTGCTAGCGAGCGTGCCATTCCGACAAGTCCAGCCTTGCTGGCAGCGTAGTTAACCTGCCCAGCTCCACCGGTTGCCGCTACAACTGATGAGACAAATATCAAGCGCCCCCAGCGAGCTTTCAGCATCGTGCGTGCGGCTCGCTTGGCCATGCGATATGCACCAGTGAGGTTTGTGTCAATAACCATCTCGAAGTCTTCATCGCTCATCCGTAATAGGAGCTGATCGCGTGTAATACCAGCGTTGGCAACAAGAATTTCAACCGGCCCTAGCTCAGATTCAACTGCGGCAAAAGCCGCGTCCACGGCCGCGCTGTCGGTCTGGTCGCAGACAACGTGGAACAGGCGGCTGTCTGCGGAGTTGTCGGCATCCGGAGAGCTAGCGGTTGTGGCCACCCGGTGCCCGTTGTCTGATAACAGCTGAGCAGCGGCCAACCCGATTCCACGACTACCGCCCGTTACAAGAACGGTTCGGGCGGGGTCGGGATTAGTTAGTTTGCTGACCAATTCACTAATGCTGCGGCAGAGCTCATACCAGCGCCAAAACCAACCAGCAGCACGTTGTGACCGTTTTGGATCTTTCCGGTTCGTGCAGCATCTTCAAGTGCCAATGGAATCGAAGCAGACGAGGTGTTACCTGTTCTGTGAATAACCATGGCAGCTTTTTCTATGGGAATTTCCAAACGCTTACAGGCTGTCTCGACAATGCGGATGTTTGCTTGGTGCGGCACTATCACGTCAATATCGTCAGGCCCCAAACCCGCTTGCTTCATAGCGTGGCGAGCGGCGTCTTCCATAACCAGCACGGCTTTTTTGAAAACCGTCTGACCTGCCATAATCAACGGCCCGTCAAAGTTGCAGTACAGCGTTTCTTCCATCGAACCATCGCTTGAAAGATGCCAGCCCAGCAGATCACCCGGTTTCTCATCGCGTTCAAGTACTACTGCTCCCGCACCATCACCAAACAAGATGCAGGTAGACCGATCATCCCAGTCGAGTAAGCGATGCACGGTCTCAGCACCAACCACCAAGACACGGTTATAACCCATAGCGCAAAAACCGTGCGCAGTTACCAAGCTGTAAACAAAACCCGAACAAGCAGCGTTGATATCCATAGCTCCACACGTCAGTCCTAGGTTCTCCTGCACGGTTGAAGCCGTAGAAGGCACGCGCCGATCCGGTGTGGTTGTAGCGAGCACCAGTAAGTCAATGCTGGCTGCGTCAACTGCGGCTTGAGTCATTGCCTTGGTGGCGGCTGCGGTGGCAAGCTTCGCTGTGGTTTCGCCGATATGGCGTTGTTTGATGCCGGTGCGTTCGGTTATCCACTCATCCGTAGTGTCAATACGTGCCGCAAGGTCATCATTGGTGACGACATTGTCTGGCAGAGCAGTGCCTATCCCGGTGATGTGAGCGCCGGAGTCAATGATGGCGCCGCCTTTTTGTGCGATTGGTTGCGTGTTTGTCATGTGGTCCTTAACCAGGCAATTGATTGTCGCGCGGTAACTCGTTCTCCATCAGCTGCCGTTACACCCATGACGGTACCTGCGAACGGCGAACGAATCTCCTCATCGCCTATCCACCCCACCACATCACCCACTCTGGCCACCTGATCGGGTTTGAAATCTTCATTGAGGCTAAACACTCCTGCACACGGGCTAACAATCATTCGTTCCGTGACATAAAGGTTTTCACCGCCCAGCTCTAATGCACCAGTTGAGGAAATCGCTGCTAAGGCGGTCAAAAATTTGTCAATGTCGGCAGGTGTGTTGATGTTTAGAGCGGTTGCGGAACGAACGGTTCTTGTTGTCATGCCAGTTAGCGCCTTACCCGGACCCATTTCCACAAATGTGGTAGCGCCGGCTTCCTCCAAGGTGTGTAGCGACGCACGCCAACGCACAGGGCTAATGAGTTGCCTGGCTAGTAAGTCTTGCCAGACGTCGCCTGTCGTGTAGGCCACGGCATCCACGTTGGCTACGACTGGCACTGCGGGCGCACGAATCTCAGTATTGGTTAGAGCCTCGCACAAGCGCTCCAGTGCCGACTCCATAAAAGGCGTATGAAAAGCTCCCCCTATAGGCAGTTCTAAGGCTCGCTTAGCGCCAGCGGCTTTAGCATTTTCGCAGGCTTTTGCGAGAGCATCAGTAGCGCCAGCAATCACGACCTGGCCGGGAGCGTTGTAGTTGGCGGCCCAGACGTCACCTTCGGTCTTTTCACAAACCTCCGCTACAAGGTTGTCGTCTATGCCCAGTATGGCTGCCATAGCGCCCGGGCGCAATTGGGCTGCTTTTTGCATCGCTTTACCGCGGGCGTTAACCAACCTGACGGCGTCATCGAATGAGAGAGCGCCGCTGGCGCAAAGAGCTGTGTATTCACCCATCGAATGGCCAGCAACAAGTGCAGGAGCAGCGCCCGTACGTTCTGCCGCGTCAAGCACTACGAGCGATAAGACAAAGGTGCCTAGCTGAGAGTTGTGAGTATTGCGAAGCTCAGATTTATTGGCGCTGAGCAGCAACGCTGCTACGTCACAGCCACAGATGTCCGATGCCTCGGTAACTAGTTCCCAAGATTCATGGTCAACCCAAGCTTGGCCCATTCCAGGTGTTTGTGATCCCTGACCTGGGAAGGTAAATGCCAGCAAGCAGCCTCCTCGGGCTTTCGTGGAATGTAAAGCCGATTAAATCTTGCTTCTATGAAAGGCTACGCATCTAAGTGGCCTGACCGGGGGATGGATTGCTTAGCCTTACTCACTACAGGCCCGGGTGGTGGAACGGAAGACACGGGGGACTCAAAATCCTCTGCCCCTTGGGGCGTGCGGGTTCAAATCCCGCCCCGGGCACACAAACATGAACAGCACTAGCGCTTTGCTCGGGTAGGGCCGGTCTTCCTTAGACTCACGTTGTCCGGATAGTTCACCGCACTTCCGGTCGCCCTTACCGCATCGTGCATCTGCATAATGCACCGCGTCAAGCTGGAGTGGCCTTGTCTGAGCAAGCATCTTCTGAGAAAACACATCGCCAGCAAGCATCTGACGTGCAGGCACCTGCACGGCGAGTCGTAATAGCTGAGGATGAATCGATCATCCGGTTGGATTTGCGCGAGATGCTTGAGGCAGAGGGTTATGAGGTAGTAGCGGAGACTGGCCGCGGCGATGAGGCTGTCAATCTCGTGCGCGAACACAAACCGGATCTCTGCATTTTTGACATCCAAATGCCAGGGCGTGACGGATTAGATGCTGCGCGTGAAGTCGCCACCGATAACACGACGGCCATTTTGATTTTGACGGCGTTCAGTCAACGACACCTAATCGAGAAGGCACGCGACGCTGGAGTGCTGTCCTATCTGGTAAAACCGTTTCAGGTGGAAGAACTGGTTTCATCGATTGAAGTGGCACTGGGACGTTTCGAGGAGATGCGCGAGCTCAGTTCAACGGTTGAGTCGCTTGAGGATCAGCTTGAAACCCGCAAACTGGTGGATCGTGCAAAGGGCTTACTCATGGATGAACACGCGATGACCGAGCGTGATGCATTCGGATTTATTCGCAAAGCCGCTATGGATGGACGAATCAGCATGCGAGACGCCTCACAATCTGTACTTGACGGCCGGTTGGTACCCTGAATCCGGTCGACTTTCCAGGTATTAACGGACGCTTGTCGTGGCAAAACTCTTACTGCTTGACGGCAACTCGCTTATTTATCGCGCCTTTTTCGCGGTTCCGGACGATATGTCAAACAAGGCCGGAGAAGTAACCAACGCCATCTTTGGTTTCAGCTCAATGCTGGTAACACTGATACGCGATCAGAAACCGGATGGATTAGCAGTTTGCTTTGACAGACCTGAGCCGACCTTTCGTCACGAGCGCCAGCCCGCTTATAAGGCTCAGCGTGATGGAATGCCAGACGATTTGGTGCGTCAAATGGGGGTGGTCAAACGGTTGCTTAAGGCAATGAGTATTTCGGTGGTCGAACTGCCTGGCTATGAAGCCGACGACCTCCTAGCAACGCTGGCTACCGAGGCGCATGCCAATGGGGATGACGTAGTAGTAGTTAGCGGCGACCGAGATACCTTCCAGCTTCCGAAGGACCCGCACATCCAAGTGCTTTACACGTTGCGCGGTGTTAGTCAATACGTGTTGCTAGACGAGGCGGGAATAAAAGAGAGAGTCGGCGTTCATCCGACGATGTACACACAGTACGCGGCCATGCGTGGCGACAAATCTGACAATTTGCCGGGAGTTCCCGGCGTCGGTGAGAAAACCGCCGCGAAGTTACTGACTGAGCACGGCGATCTGGATGGAATCTTCAGCCATCTTGACGCGTTCACACCGAAGCTACGTCAGAACTTGTCTGAGAGCGAGGAAGTCGTACGAGAAAACCTCATTTTGATGGCACTACAAACGGATGCGCCGATAGAGAAGAGTCAGGTGGACATAAAAAATTTGCACTGGCAACAATGCGATTTTCCAGCCGTAAAGAAACTTTTTGCAGAGCTTGAGTTTTCTGACATGTATCAGAGACTGGCCGAAGCGGCACAAGACACGCCTTTACAAGAGCTAATCGGATCAACAGAAATTGCTGAAGCCACCGCAACCACTCCCAACAAAGGCCTGAATCAAGAACTAGACCTGGTGATTCCCAACACAGGCACTGATGCGATAAAGCAGTTGAAGAATGCTGAGGCTGCTAGGGGTATGGGCATAGCACTGGACTATCGACTTAGTGGGTCGGGTGAGTTGAATGAGCTGGCAATCGTGCATAACCCTGGTTTGGCTTTGGTTTTAAGAGACGAGTTGCTAACAAAAAAAACGGTCACAGATCAATTGAAGAAAATTCTCGAAGACGCTAAACCGCGGATCAACGTTCATCACGCCAAGCCACTTATGGCGGCACTAGCGAAGCTGGATATCAAACTCAATGCAGTACTGATCGATACCCATGTAGCTGCCTACCTGATAGACCCGGCAACATCCAAGCAGGATCTCGGCGAGCTGCTCCAGAATTTTTGTGATTTTTCAATACCAAAGCCTTCCAAGGCCATCCAGGGCAGTCTCGATGTTCATGGTGAGGCTGACGGGTCAAGCAAAACCGAAGACGCAGAGCGGGACGCCGTATTTCGACCACTAGCCGAGCGTGCAACAGCCGTCTATTACCTATCGGTCGAACTTGCGCGAATCTTGAACGATTTAGACATGACTTCGTTGTATGAAGACATTGAACGCCCATTGATTGCCGTACTACAAAAAATGGAGGCGGACGGTGTAGGGGTGGATCGTGCTGAGTTGACCGCTTTAGGGGAAGAGTTTGGGAAAGAGGCAGTCAAGTTGACAGCCGCTATCGCTGTAGCCGCCGGACGCGAGTTCAACGTCAATTCTCCTAAGGAGCTTGGCGTGGTGTTGTTTAGCGAGTTAGGTCTGACTGCAGGAAAACGCACCGCGAGCGGTGGATATTCAACCAACGCCGCAACGCTGGAAGGGATTCGCACCGAACATGCCATTGTCGATTTGGTTTTGCAGTATCGGGAAATAACGAAGCTTCAGAGCACATGTGAGAAAACACTGCTAAGTGAAGTCGAAAAAGATGATCGGATTCGGGCAGTTTTTCATCAGACCGGCTCACGCACCGGTCGGTTGAGCTCGGAGGAGCCCAACCTGCACGCCATACCGGTGCGTGGAGAGCACGGCCTGCGAGTGCGCCGAGCCTTTGTGCCAAGCGATGGGTATGAACTGCTAGTTGCCGATTACGACCAAATTGAGCTGCGAGTGGTTGCGCATTTATCTCAGGATCCTGGTTTGATCGCAATGTTCGATTCGGGTGAGGATGTACACCGCGCTACCGCAGCAGCAGTGTTCGACGTCAAGGCCGACAAGGTGACAGCAGACATGAGAAGCAGGGCCAAGATGGTCAGCTACGGGTTGATCTATGGGATGGGTGCGTTTGGACTTGGCCAACGCCTTGGCATTGAAACCAGAGAGGCGAGCAAAATTTTGAACGCCTATTTCGATGCATTTAACGGAGTCCAGAAATTCATGACAGAGGTCGTTGAAGAGAGCCGTGAACGCGGCTACACAAAAACAATGTTTGGACGCCGCCGCCCATTTACGGAGTTGCGATCGCAAAATCAACACGCCAAAAGAGCAGCAGAACGCCAAGCCATGAATGCACCGGTGCAGGGTTTGGCGGCTGACATCTTCAAGAAGGCTCTACTTCATCTAGACACCGCACTGTCAGGCACCAATAGCACTCTGGTTTTGCAGGTGCATGATGAGGTGGTTTTGGAGGTGGCACCCGATGAAAAAAAGCAAATGGCGACACTCACCGCCGACACGATGAAACAAGCCGTCAAGCTGTCGGTGCCGCTAGAGGTAAACGTCGGCATAGGTGCGAGTTGGGCCGATGCCAAGGCTTAGTTGACGTTAGCTCGACTACCTGTAGCGTTTATGGCGCTTGCCCGGCCAGCTCTGTTGCGGCGCGCGCTTATTGTCTAGCTGAGCACCAACATAAATGACTTTCTCCACCGAGACGCTCACCGAGGAAGATCCCTCCGTAGAAGACTCTTCAATAGATAACCAAGACCCAGATCAGTTCGGCACCTTCACCGATGCAGGTGACTACATACCTCGCACGGTGATCGAAGAAGACATCTCAGTTGACAGCCTCGAAAAGGCAATTAACGAGAGCATCGTTAATTTTGACGGCGGCGACATCGTCACCGGAACGGTCGTGCGTGTAGATCGCGATGAGGTTCTGCTAGATATCGGCTTCAAGTCTGAGGGAGTTATTCCAGCAAACGAGCTGTCGATCCGCAACAACGTTGATGCATCAGAAGTGGTTTCGATAGGCGATCAAATCGAAGCGCTGGTCGTACAAAAGGAAGACAGCGAAGGCCGTCTGATCATGTCTAAAAAGCGTGCTCAATATGAGCGTGCATGGGCCCGGATTGATGAGCTCAAAGAAAACGACGGCCTTGTGAGCGGCCCAGTAATTGAGGTGGTAAAGGGCGGTCTCATAGTTGATATAGGTCTGCGCGGTTTCTTGCCCGCTTCTCTGATTGAACTACGTCGAGTGCGAGATCTTGATCCATATATCGGCCAGGTGATGGAAGCCAAGATTCTGGAGCTAGACAAGAGCCGCAACAATGTTGTGCTTAGCCGTCGCGCATGGTTAGAGGAAAGCCAGCGCGAGGAGCGCAAGACGTTCATGCAAGAGGTGCAACCTGGCCAACGACGTGCCGGCAAGATTTCATCGATTGTTAGCTTTGGCGCATTCGTTGATTTGGGCGGGATGGATGGACTTGTCCATCTTTCAGAGCTTTCATGGAAGCACGTTGATCATCCCACCACGGTCGTAGAGATAGGCGACGAAGTAGAAGTAGAAGTACTTGGCATAGATCGCGAACGCGAACGCATCTCCTTATCGCTCAAGGCCACACAGGAAGATCCGTGGCAGGTGTTTGCTAACTCCCACCGCGTTGATGAACTGGTGTACGGCCGTGTAACCAAGCTGGTGCAGTTCGGTGCGTTTGTGCAGGTAGGCGATGGGATCGAAGGTCTTGTGCATATCTCAGAAATGTCGGCACATCACGTTGAGCAACCAGAGCAGGTTGTAACGCCTGGCGAAGAGCTCTGGGTGAAGATCATTGGATTTGATCTACAACGTCGCCGTATCAGTTTTTCTATTAAGCAAGCTGCTGAGGGAGGTGTGGTTGCAGACGAATATCAGGCTGCATTTGGTGAGCACGCTTACGACGAATCCGGCAAGTTCATCGGTGACGCCATCCAAATAGACCCCGATTCGGAAGAAGAATCTGAAGCCGAGCGTGCTTGGCGCGAGTACTACGAAGAGCACGGTGAAGAGGCTTACCAAAAGGCTCTTGCTCAGTACGCCCAGAACGAAGCCGCTGAAAATCCTGCTGCTGAAACCACTGAAGCGGATAACACAGCTACGGATACTGCAGCCGCCGATGCAAACTCGACGGAAACAGGCTCCTAATAGCGCATAGCCCTAACTTGTCCAGAGATTAGGCACAACTTGCCTAGAGATGTAGCCGTGATTGGGCTCACTGGCGGCATCGGCAGCGGCAAGACCACCGTGTCGGCCGGGCTCGTTGCTCGTGGCGCCTACCTGATCGACGCTGACGCCATAGTGCGAGAGCTACAAGAACCAGGTGGCGAAGTGCTAGCGGCAATGGTTGACCGTTTTGGTGATGCAATCCTGGACGAAAACGGATCCCTTGACAGAGCTGCGATGGCTGACATCGTGTTCAACGAGTTACCGGACGCCACTTCTAGTGAAGCTTCCGGCAAAGACAGCTCTAACACAGCCTTGACAGACCTAAATGCCATAGTGCATCCGCCTGTAGGCCGTGAGATCGCAAGGCGACTGCAAGCCGCCTATGAGCAGCCCGATGCGTTGGGAGCAGAATCGAAAAAACTACTGGTGGTGTTGGACATTCCCTTGCTGGCTGAGGGTTTGCTAAAAGGCGGACCGCCTCGCTACGCAGTCAGTGGGGTATTAGTTGTAGACACTCCTAGAGAGACAGCTATTAAACGATTAGTCGGGGATCGTGCAATGTCGCACGCAGATGCGCAAGCTCGCATGGCTAACCAAGTCACCCGTCACGAAAGGTTGTCGATAGCCGATCATGTTCTCGTCAATACCGGATCGTTGGCAGAACTTGAACCGCTCTTAGACGCGGCTTACGCCTGGGCAATTGGCCTGCGGGCAACGCCGCTAGCTCCATAGGAGCCATCACCGACCATGTCCATGGAGCCACCGGCCGAGGCTGATTAGATGGCGCCCAGTTCAGATTTTGACAGGCGCTCCGCAATGCGGGCAGGCGGGATCACCCGAGCGTTCATCTATCTGTGATGCACGAATAGACAAGAAGCAGCCCTGACAAGTGATTTCTTTTTCTTGTGTGCTTGCACTTGACTTAGAAGCAAGGCCAGTTGGCCGATCTTCGTCGTCACTTTCTTCATCGTCATCGTTTGCTAAACGTTCCTTGAGAATCTCACCGAGGTCGGCTTCTAGCTCCTCGTCCTCAGCCTCGTCGTCATCATCGGAGGCGGGGCGCACACCTACCGGTATCTCCACACCTTCGTCGTCGTCTTCGGTATCGGACTCATCGTCTTTGTCCGGATCAGCATCTGGATCGTCGTCAGGTTCCGGAGCTTCGCCTGCAGCAGCCAGGGCGAGCGCTTCGGCACTCTCACCACTGAGAACGTCGTCTATGCCGCTACTAGGCATCGAAGCTCATGCTTATGCTTCTCGTACTTGTGTTTATAGCCATGATTGATTGCGTGTCTGTCTGGCAGCTTCGCGATGCCGTAAGAGTAAAGGGATGCGACAGATTAGCGACGCATCACCGTAAGACAACGCATACTTGAGATTCACACTTCACCAACTCTTACATGCCGACTCCCAAAGCTTTCCGCCGAACAGAAATTCCGGCCGCAACCGCGGGAGTGCCCTTTGGCGTTGTGGCCGACTTCGAACCAGCCGGTGATCAACCAGCTGCCATAGATGCCCTCGCTAAGGGCATCGAAGCTGACATGACCTTTCAGACGTTGTTAGGCATCACCGGCTCCGGCAAGAGCGCCACCGTGGCTTGGATGATCGAAAAGATTCAGCGGCCAACGTTGGTGTTAGCACCGAACAAGTCGCTGGCTGCACAGCTAGCTAACGAGTTCCGGGGGTTTTTCCCCGAAAACCGCGTCGAATATTTTGTGTCGTATTACGACTACTACCAACCGGAGGCGTATATGCCCTCCTCTGACACATACATCGAAAAGGATTCTTCGGTCAACGATGAAATTGACCGGCTACGCCACTCCGCCACTGCTGCCTTATTGACGCGGCGAGACGTGATCGTGGTGGCTTCGGTGTCTGCGATATATGGCCTGGGTGCGCCAGACGAATACCTAAAGAGCATGTTGTATCTGCGGGTAGGGGAGACCTACGACCAGCGAGAACTACTGGGCCGTCTGGTCGATATCCAATACGAGCGCAACGATATGAATCTCACGCGAGGCAGCTTCAGCGTGAAAGGCGACACACTCAAGATCCATCCTGCCTACGAAGAGTTTCAAATTCAAGTGGAGCTGTTTGGTGACGAGGTCGAATCCATCAGTGAGATAGATCCGATTACAGGCAACCGCATCGAATCACTGGATGAGGTCACGGTGTTTCCGGCATCACATTATGTGGCCGGATCCGAAAAGCTGACCAGCGCCATCAATGGCATACAAGAAGAACTAGAGGGACGTCTCAAGCATTTCAACTCCAACAACAGCCTGTTGGAAGCTCAACGCCTCGAGATGCGAACCGAACACGACCTGGAGATGCTTTCCGAGCTTGGTTACTGCAATGGTATTGAGAACTACTCAATGCATCTGGATGGGCGTACCTACGAGGAGCCGCCCTACACGTTGCTGGATTTCTTCTCGGATGATTTCCTACTGATAATTGATGAAAGCCATGTGGCTGTACCGCAGCTGCATGGGCAGTTCTCAGGTGACCGTGCACGTAAAGACACGCTGGTTGAACACGGCTTCCGGCTGCCGTCGGCGCGCGATAACCGCCCATTGCGTTTTGAGGAAGTGATGGAGCGGCTAAATCAAGTGGTGTTTTTGTCGGCTACTCCAGGGCAGTACGAGCTTGATAAAAGCGAACAAGTGGTCGAGCAGATAGTTCGTCCGACCGGACTGATCGACCCGGAAGTGATTATCCGACCCACCAAGGGGCAAATTGACGACCTGCAGGTGGAAATCGATCGTGTAACCAAGAATGGCTCTCGTGTGCTGGTGACAACGCTGACGAAGAAGATGGCCGAAGATCTGACTGACTACTTACTTGAGTTGGGCGTGCGCGTGCGCTATTTACACAGTGACATAGACACCATTGAGCGGATCGAGATCTTGCGAGATCTGCGATTAGGAGAATTCGACGTGTTGATCGGCATCAATCTGCTGCGAGAGGGTCTGGATCTACCAGAGGTGAGCTTGGTGGCAATCCTTGACGCCGATAAAGAAGGATTTCTGCGTAGCGAAACATCTTTGATTCAAACCATGGGACGGGCCGCTCGCAATATGGACGGACAGGTAATCATGTATGCCGACAAGATCACTAGCTCAATGCATCGAGCCGTTTCTGAGGCCAACCGCCGTCGCGCTGTGCAAGAGGCATACAACGAGGAACACGGCATCGATCCGCAAACGATTCGCAAGGCCGTTACGGACATCTTGGAAGTACTGCGCCGTCCGACTGACGCGCAAGCCGGTGCGGGCAAACATCTCAGCAGCTCGTCGAAGGGCACAACAGCGCCAGTACCGGAGTCGCTGGCGGGCGACCTGGCTCGCGCACGCGGCCGCAGCCAATCACGTGGCACCGTGCTAAGAGGTTCGGAGCTGGTTGATATGGCGGATCTGCCACCGGACGATCTGGCGCGATTGATTTATTCGCTAGAAGAAGAGATGCAAGAAGCAGCAGCCAGTTTGAAATTTGAATATGCCGCTCGACTGCGAGATGAACTGCGCGAATTGCGTCGCGATCTACGCGAAGCCTCCGCCTAACAACTCATAACGTGCTTGGTTGGATTGTCTGCCACGGACTAGACGAGCTCTGAGGGTTCCTCAAGTACGCAACGAGCTGACCTTAGGATGCTTTGCTAATGGGTGACTCTCTGATCATTCGTGGCGCACGCGAGCACAACCTCAAAAACGTCAACGTTGAGCTCAAGCGTGATCAAATGATCGTGTTCACCGGACTGTCTGGCAGCGGCAAGTCTTCGCTTGCCTTTGACACGATTTTTGCCGAGGGGCAACGTCGCTACGTGGAATCGTTGTCGTCATATGCCCGCCAGTTTCTGGGGCAGATGGATAAGCCCGATGTGGATTTCCTAGAGGGGCTTTCTCCGGCGATCTCGATAGATCAAAAGAGCTCAAGTCGCAATCCCCGCTCCACGGTCGGAACTATCACAGAGATATACGACTATTTGCGCCTGCTTTATGCACGCATTGGCATTCAGCACGATCCTGAAACTGGTGAAGAGGTAGTACGTCAAACCACTCAACAGATCGTCGATCGAGTGATTGAGCTGCCAGAGGGCACACGCTTTGAGGTACTTGCACCGGTGGTTCGAGCCCGTAAGGGCGAGTATCACACCCTGCTAGGTGACTTGGCCAAACAGGGCTATGTACGAGCGCGCGTTGATGGCGAACTGATTGAACTAGGCGAACCCGAGGAGATCGAGCGTCTAGACCGCTACGTCAACCATGACATCGAAGTAGTGGTCGATCGACTGGTTATGCGTAGCGGGATCGAGCAGCGACTCACGGAGTCAACGGAAGCCGCGCTGGGTTTGACAAACGGGCATGTTTGGATTCACGTGGTTCCAACGAAAACCGCTAAGGCGACGGCACCAACAAAATCCGTTAAGAAACCCGTCCAGAAGCTCAACACAGAGATGCTCACCTTTAGCCAGCACCTCTTTTCACCCAGCACAGGTAAATCTTTCGAGGAGCTAGCCCCGCGTAACTTTTCGTTCAACTCGCCTTACGGTGCTTGCCAAACCTGCGACGGTCTGGGTTCCCGTTTTGAGGTCGATCCGCAGTTAGTTGTGCCCAACCCAGATTTGACGGTGCACCAAGGTGCGCTGGTCCCATGGTCGGGCCCGTTCAACCGTTGGTATGCACGGCTGCTGGAAGCTGCTGCTGAGCTGCACGATATTCGGCTGGACGTTCCATGGAAAAAGCTGCCTAAAAAGGCTCAAAACATTTTCTTGTATGGACGAGCTTCGGGCGAAGGTAATAACCGTGCTGCCAGCACCAAGGCAGCAGACAAGAAAGGCTTAGCCGGCGAACGTATAACGGTGCGCTATCGCAATCGCTACAACCGCTCCCGCAGCTACAGCACCAACTTTGAAGGGGTCATTCCTTCTTTGCGCCGCCGTTATGCACAAACCGACAGCGACTCTTCACGCAAACGGATAGAGGGCTACATGCGAGCGGTTCCGTGTGGCAGCTGCAATGGAGCGCGTCTCAACGAGGTGAGCCTTGCCGTAAAAGTTTCTGGAATCAACATTTTTGAGTTCTGTTCTGCCTCAATCGGTGAAGCAGCCAAGCTCGTAACGGCAGTGAATTTGACAGAGCGGGAAAAAATTATTTCGGCGCCCATTATCAAAGAGATAGAAGCACGGCTCAACTTCTTGCTCGATGTTGGGCTCGACTATCTCACCTTGAACCGTTCAGCAGCGACCTTGGCCGGCGGTGAGGCCCAGCGGTTGCGTCTGGCCAGTCAGATCGGAAGCGGTCTTGAAGGTGTGCTTTACGTCTTGGATGAGCCTTCAATCGGATTACACCAGAGAGATAATCGTCGATTGATCGACACGCTCCAACACCTGCGCAACATCGGCAACACCGTGTTGGTGGTTGAGCACGATCAGGAAACCATCAGCGAGGCCGACTGGGTGGTTGATATCGGTCCTGGTGCTGGCGAACATGGCGGCGAAATTGTTTACAGCGGTCCTGTCGCTGGGTTAGCAAACGCCAAGGGCTCCATTACCGGGGAGTACTTAGCCGGCAAGCGCTCTATACCGATTCCAAAACAACGACGTCTTCCTAACGAAGAAGTTGTCACCGTGCGAGGAGCACGTGAAAACAACCTGCGAGAAGTCGACGTGGATTTCCCGCTGGGTTGCTTCGTAGTTGTAACGGGCGTGTCGGGGTCAGGTAAAAGCACGCTTGTAAATGAAATTCTCTACAAAGCGTTGATGCAACGGATTTATGGTTCCAAAGAGGTTCCGGGTTTGCACACCACGATTGACAACTGGGGCGAATTGGACAAGGTCATCGAGGTAGACCAGTCGCCGATTGGGCGGACACCGCGCTCAAATCCCGCCACTTACACGGGTGTGTTTGATCATGTCCGCAAGCTGTATGCGCTGACTAACGAAGCCAAAACGCGCGGATACATGCCGGGGCGTTTCAGCTTCAATGTGAAAGGTGGCCGCTGCGAGGCTTGTTCAGGTGACGGAACGTTGCGAATCGAGATGCATTTTTTGCCAGACGTCTATGTGCCATGCGAGATATGCGATGGCGCTCGTTACAACCGTGAGACATTGGAGGTGTTGTTCAAAGGAAAGAGCATTGCGGATGTTTTGGGCATGCCTTGCGAAGAAGCACTGTCATTCTTTGCAGCTCAGCCGCCGATTGCACGACACATGCAAACGTTGGTGGACGTGGGTTTGGGTTACATCAGGCTGGGCCAACCGGCCACCACTTTGTCGGGCGGTGAAGCTCAGCGCGTAAAGCTGGCCTCTGAGTTGTCAAAACGATCGACAGGTCATACGGCGTACATCCTGGACGAGCCCACCACAGGCCTGCACTTTGAAGACATTCGTAGGCTGCTGATAGTGCTTGACCGCCTGGTCTCCAGCGGAAACACCGTCATCGTTATCGAACACAACCTGGATGTCATCAAGACCGCTGACTGGATCATCGATCTAGGCCCCGAAGGTGGCGACGGAGGTGGGACCGTGGTAGCTGCAGGTTCACCAGAAGTAGTGGCAGCCACACCCAACAGTCATACGGGACGTTTTCTTAAGCCGCTTTTGTCTGCCTAGCAGGCATGCGACACTGCAGCGCCAGGCTCTGCTTACCCTGGCTGCAGGGAGGGAAGCCGCATGGAGGCACGGCCAAAACCAAGCGAGGTGCCTGATACCCCTGGCAGCTACCAGTTTCTTGATGCCGATGGCAAAATCATTTACGTTGGCAAGGCCAAAAACCTACGCAAGCGCATAAGCACATATTTCGGCGCTCGCGCCGGGCTTCATCCGCGCACAGCACAGATGGTGGCTACGGCTCAGTCTGTGGAGTGGTTGCAGGTCAATACCGAAGTGGAAGCGCTGATGCTGGAATACAGCCTGATCCAGCGCCACCAGCCGCGCTTTAACGTAAGGCTGCGAGACGACAAGAGCTACCCATTCTTAGCGATCACTACCAGCGACGAATGGCCGCGTGCGATGGTTATGCGCGGCAAACGCAAGCGCGCTAACCGTTACTTCGGCCCCTACGGGCACGCATATGCCATCCGCGAGACCCTCAACTTGCTGCAACGAACCTTTCCTATTCGCACATGCAGCGACAACAAGCTGGCCGAGCATCAACGTCTTGGCAGGCCGTGCCTGTTGTTTCACATAGAGCAATGCGCCGGCCCCTGCGTTAACGAAGTAACCCAGGAGGATTATGACCGCATCGTGCACGACCTTGTGCGGTTCCTAGAAGGCAATACAGACGATGTGATAGTGGAGATTGAACAACGCATGAAAACCGCTGGCGAGCGCTTGGAGTTTGAACTAGCAGCACGTTTGCGTGACCGGCTCGCCAGTGTTCGCAAAGCCATCGAGCGTCAACAAATTGCGGGCACTCGCGATGAAGACTTCGACGTGATCGGTATCAACGAAGACGAGCTTGAAGCGGCCGTGCAGGTGTTTTACGTGCGCAAAGGTCGCGTGATGGGTCAGCGTGGCTTGATCGTTGACAAGGTTGAACAGCTAGATCGAGCAGCACTCGTAGCCGTGGTGCTACAACGCCTCTACTACGAAGAGAATCCGTTGGGCATGCCCAAGGCTGTGATGGTTACTGATTTACCTGACGACCTAGCCACGTTTTGCGAATGGCTTAGCGAGATGCGCGGCTCGCATGTGTCACTGCGGGTACCGGTACGCGGTGATAAACGAGCGCTGATCGAAACCGCTAACCAAAACGCGAAGGATTCGCTCGTTCGACACCGCCTAAAGCGTGGTGCGGATTACAACAGTCGAGCAGCTGCGCTGGTTGAGCTACAGGAATATCTGAAGCTTCCAACCTCACCACTACGAATTGAGTGCTACGACATGAGCCATCTGCAAGGCACTGACTATGTCGGTTCGATGGTCGTGTTAGAAGACGCTTTGCCCGCCAAGCGGGAGTATCGCCGCTTCAAGATCCGCTCGCAGCAAGGTAATGACGACTACGCAGCCATGGAAGAGGTCTTGACGCGTCGTCTGAAAAGTTATCTAGCCGAACGCGAGCTGCCAGTAGAAGAGAGAGGCAAGTTTGCGTACCCGCCTCAGCTGTTGATGGTCGACGGAGGTAAAGGTCAGCTAGGGATAGCTGTCAAGGTTGTAAATGAGCTGGGTTTAGCCGAAGAGATTTCGGTAGCGGCGCTGGCGAAACAATTTGAGGAAGTGTTTGTGCCTGGACGCTCCGAAGCCGTGGAGCTGCCGCGTCAATCCGAGGCGCTGTACTTGCTGCAACGAGTACGAGACGAAAGCCATCGATTTGCGGTGTCTTACCACCGTCAACTGCGTAGTAAATCAATGACTCGCAGCGTGTTGGATGACGTTGCGGGCTTAGGGCCGCGCCGTCGAACACGCCTAATAAAAGAGATGGGCGGTATCACCGCAATACGGCAAGCAAGCTTGGAACAGTTGCAAGAGTTGCCGTGGTTACCAGAAGCGGTGGCGCAAGCTTTGTGGGCCAAGCTTCGCAATCGACCGAGTGCGTAGCTACTCTGCTTATGTGCCTGCTACTAGATCCACGGTAAGGACTGACGGCTCTGAAAACGTGCCGGAATATGTGGTTGTTACCGGACTGTCAGGCGCGGGACGTTCAACGGCGGCCAAGGCTTTAGAAGATCTCGGCTGGTTCGTTATTGACAATCTGCCTGCCAGCTTGATTCCGAAGGTGGCCGATCTCATGGCGCTGCACAGCAAAGAGCACGCTTCGGTACCCACCTCTAATGTTCGCCGACTTGCGCTAGTGGCCGGTTCACGCGATCACTACGAAGATCTTGAACCCTCGTTGGACAAGCTGCGTGCAAGTGGTGCTCGTTTGCGGGTTGCATTCCTAAGCGCACCGACAGAAGTGTTGGTGCAACGTTTCGACGACACCAAACGCAGGCACCCCTTGCATAACGATGAAAGTGAATCGGTTGTTGACGCAATCGAACATGAACGTTCGCTACTTGAACCAATGTTTCAGCTAGCCGATCTGATAATCGACACAGGTGATCTAAGCGTTCATGATCTGCGAGAGCGCTTACGCGAAGCGTTCGGCGATCCAGGTACCGACACATCGATGACTACTGCGGTGATGTCGTTTGGCTACAAGCACGGTGTCCCCAACGACGCCGACTTAGTGTTTGACTGTCGCTTCTTACCTAACCCACATTGGCAGCCAGCCTTGCGCCCGTTGACCGGTAGAGACAAATCGGTGAGCGAGTTTGTGCTCGAACAACCAGCGGCGAAAGAGTTTTTTAAGCGCGCTATGCCTTTGCTTGATTTGTTGGTGCCCGCATACGGAGTCGAGGACAGGGCGTATCTAACGATCGCGTTCGGCTGCACAGGTGGTCGCCATCGCAGCGTTGCGGTAGCCGAAGAGATTGCAAAACGACTGTCCTCAGGCGGGCATCTCCTGCATTGTCGTCATCGTGATCTAGACAGGTAACCGCATTGACCCCAATCACTTCAAATAGCTAAAGGAAATAGTCGAAAACAAATGAGTATTCGAATAGGTATCAACGGTTTTGGCCGCATTGGTCGCAACTTCTATCGCGCGGCACGACTCAGCGGCGCTGACTTTGAGTTCGTAGCGGTGAACGATCTTGGCAACACCGCCACCATGGCACATCTGCTCAAGTACGACTCAGTGCTGCCCAACCTCGCTGAGCAGGTCACCGCGACTGAGAGTGAAATTAAGGTCGGCAGTGACGTACTTAAGGTGTTGAGTGAGCGCAATCCCGCCGACTTGGCCTGGGGGGATCTTGGGGTTGACGTGGTAGTGGAATCGACCGGTTTTTTTACTTCGCGCGACGCTGCCGGAGCGCATTTAGACGCAGGAGCATCGCTAGTGGTGATTTCGGCTCCCGCTTCAGGTGCTGACGCCACCTTTGTTGTTGGAGTCAACGATGACGACTTTGATGCTGATAAGCACAAAGTGATTTCAAACGCCAGCTGTACTACTAACTGCTTCGTGCCGATGGTGTCGGTCTTAGATCAGGCCTTCGGGGTTGAGCGCGGCTTGATGACTACGGTGCACGCATATACAGGCGACCAGTCGCTGGTGGATGGACCGCATTCTGATCTTCGACGAGCCCGTGCAGCGGCCGTCAATATCATCCCGACTTCCACTGGGGCTGCTAGAGCGACCGGCCTGGTGCTGTCGGCAATGGATGGAAAACTGGATGGCACCTCTTTGCGAGTACCGGTACCAGACGGTTCAATCACCGATTTCACTGCTGTGCTGACTAAGAACGCTTCTGTTGATGAAATCAACGACGCATTCCGAGCCGCGGCGACAAGCGGTTCGCTTGCTGAAGTGCTTGAGTACAGCGATGAGCCGCTAGTCAGCACAGACATTGTGGGAAATCCGGCTAGCTGTGTTTTTGACTCCCAGATGACAATGTCGCTAGACGGGCTAGTCAAGGTGTGCGGCTGGTATGACAACGAGTGGGGTTATTCGAATCGTCTTGTTGATCTCGTAAGGATCACAAGCAGTGCCTTGTAGTGAGTAATCCGGCCGATCTACCAAGACTGGAAGATCTTGAAACGGCACTTGGGACACTGTCGGGCAAACGAGTCTTAGCGCGCTGCGATTTCAATGTTCCGCTGCGTGAGTTTGAAGATAGTCAGATAATCACCGACGATTTGCGCATCACAGCAGCGGCCGACACTTTGAGTTGGCTTGTGGGGCATGGTGCCCAGGTGGTGACTTGTTCACATTTAGGCAGACCAAAGGGAGCGCTTGATCCACGTTGGCAGATGGCCCCGGTGCGTGAACGCTTGAGCGAACTCGCTTTAGGTGTCGAGCTAATGGAAAACCTGCGGTTTAACCCGGGGGAAGAATCCAACGATCCAGTCTTCGTTGCCGAACTTGTTGATGGCTTTGATGCCTACGTAAACGACGCCTTCGGAGCTTGTCACCGCGCACACGCTTCGATCGTTGGTCCGCCGCAATCCTTGCCGTCGGCTGCAGGCCGTCTGGTGGAGGCCGAGGTAAAGGTCTTTAACAAGCTCTTGAACCAACCACGACGACCTTTCGTTGTGGTTCTGGGTGGCGCAAAGATCAGCGACAAGCTAGGCGTGATGAAGGCGCTCTGTGAGATTGTCGACGAGGTATTGGTGGGCGGTGCAATGTGTTTTACCTTCCTGGCCGCTCAGGGTGCGCAAGTGGGTGATTCTTTATGGGAGCCAGATCAGGTAGCCAACTGTCAGGCACTGTTGGCGAGCCAGGCGCCCATTCGCTTGCCTAGCGACTACGTAGTACTGACCGCTCGTGGGGAAGTTGTAAACAGCGGCCCCCGCATGGCTGAAGGAGACCGCGGGCTTGATATTGGGCCCGGCACGGCTGCAGAATATGGAGACGTTATTACTGAAGCTGGCACTGTTTTCTGGAACGGCCCGATGGGATTGTTCGAAGACGAGCGGTTCGCTGCTGGCACACGTGCGGTGGCACAGTCCATCGCTGATTCAAGATGTTTTGGCGTAGTGGGTGGTGGGGATAGTGCCGCTGCTGTAGCCGAGTTTGGATTAGTCGACGAAATGGATCACGTAAGCACAGGAGGCGGCGCAGGCCTAGAGCTCCTAGAGCATGGCGACCTGCCCGGCTTGACAGCATTACGAAACACGGCCACGTCGCTGTGATACTGAACTTGACTTAGTGAGATGACCTGATGACTCGTGTGCCTTTAATAGCCGGTAACTGGAAGATGCACCTCAATCATCTGGAGGCAATTCAGTTGGTGCAAAAACTGAGCTATGAGCTAGCCGGTCATGATTACGCGGCGACTCAAGTGTCTGTGCATCCACCCTTTACTGCCTTGCGTTCAATACAAACAGTCATTGACGCCGACCGGCTCGAGCTCAAACTGGGTGCGCAGGATTGCCATAGCGAGAAACAAGGTGCGTTCACTGGTGAAATATCAGCGACGATGCTGGCCAGGCTTGATGTTGCCTATGTGATCGTTGGTCATAGCGAACGACGTGCAGCAGGCGAATCTGACGAGACGGTGGCTGCGAAAGCCACGGCAGTCGTAGCAGAGGAGATGCTGCCGATCATTTGTGTTGGCGAAACGTTGGACGAGCGTGAGACCGGTAGAGCGCAAGAAGTTGTGGGTCAGCAACTGCGTGGCAGTCTGGCAACCCTTAAGAAGGTGGACTTTGAGAAACTGGTGGTCGCCTATGAGCCGGTCTGGGCGATCGGCACCGGTGCAACAGCTTCACCGCAGGATGCTCAAGAAATGTGTGCCTATGTGCGTAGCACTGTGGATGAGCAAGCGGTAGCAAAGCGTGGCAGCGGAGCGTTGGTTCGTGTTTTGTACGGCGGCTCAGTTAAGTCTGAAAATGCTCGCTCGTTGCTAGTACAACCCGACATTGACGGAGCCTTAGTAGGAGGTGTTTCGCTTGATGCACAACAGTTTGCGCGCATTGTCACCGCAGCACAGCCTGCTGGTTAGTCGTTTGGCATAACCGGCCAAGATTTGGACATAACAGCCGTGCCAGATGAGTTATCTGCCAACGAGATAATCAAACAGCTCGGGCTACAACCCTTGGCTAACGAAGGTGGTATGTGGGCGCAGGCATGGCTTGATGAGTTCTCAAGCGGTATCTATTTTTTGCTGCGGCCAGACGATTTTTCGGCACTGCATCGTTTAGATACAACGGAGCTTTGGCACTACTACGCAGGCGCACCCGCGCGAATGCTGCTGCTGTGCGACGACGGTTCTGTGCAGCAACCAGTGTTGGGATGCGACCTTGTTAAGGGTCAAAGACCGGTCGCGCCGATACCAGCACAGACCTGGATGGCAGCCGAAACTACGGGCGCGTGGTCGCTGCTTGGAACAACGATGGCACCGCCGTTTGATGAAAACGGCTTTGAACTAGGCAACGCAGATGCACTGTCGTTGCAATATCCCTCTGCCGTAGAACAGATCGCACGCCTTATTAGAAAAGAGCAGAACTAAGCAGATGGATACCAAGCAACCAGCAGAGCTACTTGACATGACCGGGCGTGTTGCCTTGGTTACCGGCGCCAGCGGCAACATCGGCGCAGGCATTGTGAAACGCTTCTTGATGGCTGGCGCGAGCGTGGTTGCACACACTCATACCGCTCCTGCTGGCGAGCTACGCAAGGCGTTGGAGAAAGAATCCACAGGTGCCTTGCAGCGCTTTACGACCGCAACAGCGGATCTCACAACCTTCGATGCCCCTAGTCAGCTTGTTGGTGAGGTGCTAAACGCGCACGGCCGCATTGATGCCTTGGTTAACAACGCGGGCATTCAGCCAACCGTGTCGTTTCAGGAGATCACAGACCAGCAATGGCAAGAAATGATTGACATAAACCTGACGGCCGCACATCGCTTGACACAGGTGACCACCGCAGCGATGAAAGCCGGTGGATTAGCAAACGGGTCAATAGTGCACGTGGCATCAATAGAGGCACACCATCCCACCGCTGAGCACGGTCACTACGCAACCGCTAAAGCCGGTCTGGTGATGCATGCCAAGGCCGCTGCGCTCAGCTATGGCGCAGACGGTATTCGCGTGAACAGCGTTTCACCAGGGCTGATCGCACGGCCCGGCATAGACGAAGACTGGCCCGAAGGCGTCGAACGCTGGAAAAAGTCAGCTCCTCTTGAACGACTAGGCACTCCGGCCGACATCGGGGATGCTTGCTTATTCTTGTGCTCGGGACTAGCTCGCTGGATTACCGGTATAGACCTTGTGGTTGACGGAGGAGTGATGACTCACCCGACTTGGTGAAGTCAAGCCTGGTGAGACCTGGCGGGAGCAGCCCACCATTTCCTGGTTGCGACCAGTAGGCTGTAGCCAATGCTGGCTCTGGTAATCGGCTTTTTCCACATTGCTTCGGCGTTTGGCCTGATCGGCCTGGTCTTGCTACACAGCGGTAAAGGCGGTGGTGTTTCCGACATGTTCGGTGGCAGCGTCGGCTCAACGGCTGCAGGCTCTACCGTGGCAGAAACTAACCTGAGTCGCATCACCGTGGTTGTGGCCGTCACATTTGGCTTTACGACGCTTATCTTGGGTCTGCTGCTGGCTTAGGCCTGCAGCCACGCGTGATCAAGTCGGAGTGGCGGAATTGGCAGACGCGCTAGGTTAAGGACCTAGTGCCCGTAAGGGTGTGGGGGTTCAAGTCCCCCCTCCGACACCACATAAACCCTTGGTCAGAGCGTGCGGAAAAGCTCCTAAGGGTGTCGTTTGCAAATGGATTTGCTAGTGGCAGCATTGGCTACTGCGATGACTCGGAGTCTCGCACCCCTCTGGCATGCTGGATGGGTGGCTTCCCTAGAAAATGAAATAGTTGATTGGTCGACAGACTGCCCGTCATGGCAGATTTCCGTTCTGCGTCGACTGGCTAGGGGCGAGGTTCTTCGCGCCGAGGACTTCATCGAGATCGCCGACCGCTTGGCAGCCGCTGACAATTCGCCACAGCCGGACCTGCGGTTGGATGAGATGCCCGGCTCGAACTCCGGTAGGAGCCAGATCGCTTTGCGGAAGATTCGCGTCGAGAGCGGCGTGAACGCGCTGCTGCCTGGACAGGAGCTAGGCATACCTGCCGATGGAATGACCGTCGTCTATGGCGACAACGGCAGCGGCAAGTCCGGGTTCGCGCGTCTACTGAAGGCTATGTCTCGGTCTCGACACAGCGAGGACATTTTGACTGACATCTTCACCGTGAGAGATAACAGCGACCAGCAGGCTGAAGTGAGCATCTCGGTCGATGGGGTGGATCAGGCACCAGTCGGGTGGCCCGACAATGTTCCGGCCGAGCTGCAACAGGTTGGCTTCTTTGACGAGGCGTGCGGGGACGCCTACTTGGCCACCGAATCCGAGGTCACCTTCCAGCCGATGGGGATCTTCTTGCTCGAAGGTCTCATCCGTGCGTGCGACGAGGTAAAGAACGAACTCGATCGACGGATCGTTGAAAACCAGAAGCAAGAAAAAACTCTCCCGACGGTGAGTCCAAACGGTTCTGCTGAGGAGTTTCTCCGGAAGCTCTCAGCTGACACACTTCACGACGAAGTCGAAGCTGCGTGTAAGTCACCCGCCGATGCCACGGACAAGTTGGATGAGCTGGTCGCCGAGGAAGAGCATCTTCGCAGTTCTGACCCGAACCAGGAGCGCAGCAGGCTCGAGAATCTTGCGAGGGATTACGACACCGTTGGGCAGCATCTATCTGCGATGAACCAGCAGTTGTCACCGGCGGTCATCAAGGCGGCGATCGAGGCGAGCGATGAAGCACGCAAGCTCCGGGCGCTCGCAACCAAGACTTCTAGACAATTATTCGAGCTCGAGCCTGTTCCGGGAGTCGGGACACAAGCATGGCGGGCTCTGTGGGAAGCGGCAAGGACGTTCGCCGAGGATGAGATAGGTCAGCGTTTCCCAGATGGTGCAAAACACTGCGTGCTGTGCCATCAGGAGCTTGCAACGGAGGCCAAGACTCGATTCGCCAACTTCGAGGAGTCGGTTCGCAACGAAGCGGAACGGAACGCAGCCGATGCCGAGAGGAGTGCGAGGGGATCCATCGATACGATTCGACGGGTAGCTGTTCAGTCAACCGATGTTAATACCGCACTCCGACAGATCTCTGGCAATGACGAAGAAGTAGCACTGGCATGGAGCGATCGGCTCCGCGCGTTCAAACTCATAGTGGATAGCGCTGACAACCTCTCGGATTGCCTAGCGGCGGCGGAATCGACCGTTGTCGAGTCCGATGGTCCGACAGCTGGCTCAGAGGAGGCGAGTGCGCTTCGGATCGAAGCTGAAAAGACCGATCCTTCGCAATATGAGGCAAGGCTCTCCGTTCTAGCCGAGGAGCGAACTCAGATCGAAGATTCGATTAAGATGGCTGCAGCGCAACCCTCGATCGAGTACGAGATATTGCGGCGCACGAAGATGCGTCTGCTCGAGGATGGGAAGAAGACGACGCTTACGACTAGAATCACTAACAAGGCGACAGAGCTAGCTCGATCTCATGTGGCAACAAAAGTTCGGGATAGCTTCACCAGAGAGTCAAAACGGCTCCTGCTAAAGCGCAGCGTGACTCTCGAAGATGCTGGTGGGGAGAAGGGGCACCTTCGGTTTCGTCCAACATTCGTTGACGCTGTCCAACAGCCGGCGATGACCGCAGTGCTTAGCGAAGGCGAACAGACAGCCTTGGGATTGGCTGGCTTCTTCACCGAGGCCCACCTCGACGAGTCTCGCTCGGCGATCGTGCTGGACGACCCAATCTCGTCGCTGGATCACATCCGGCGAGGGCTAGTGGCAGAACGCCTCGCTGATCTTGCCAAAGATCGGCAAGTGATTGTGTTCACCCACGACTTGGTGTTCGTTGCCGGCCTTGTGCGCGCTGCCAGTGAAAAAGAAGTCCAATTAGCGGAGCGGTCGGTCGAGCGGCAAGGCGAAAAACGAATAGGCGTCTGCCTTGAGTCACACCCGTGGAAGGCCCAGAACGTGAAGTCAAGACTCAAGGATCTCGAATCCAGACTTGTTAAAATTCGTCAGGAGATGAGCGACTGGCAGCAGAATGAACTCGTAGAGAAGACGTCTGACTGGGCCGGGAAGCTCTCCGAGACGTGGGAGCGTATCATCAGCTTAGAAGTGGTTGGACGCGTTGTGAATTGCGGCACAATGGAGGTTCGTCCGAAGATGCTGAAGTTCCTCGCTCAACTAACCATGAACGATAACGAGCGGTTTCAGGCTAGTTACAGCCGGATCTCTCAATGGGCACGGCGCCACGACAAGAGCCTGGAGCAGAACTACGTGGCACCCACGATGGAAGAGATGGAAGCAGAACTCAAGCTTGTGCGTGATTGGTTGAAGCACATCAAGAAGTACGTCAATTGACGCTTGCTGGATCAGGCTCACTCTCCGGAAACAGCAGCCCAGTAACTCGCTCGGCAGTATCTGACTGCAACGGTACGCAGACGTGTGCAGACGTGTGCAGATGTTGGCGGTGATGCGTTCGCTGAGCTCGATCCTCGCAGCACACAGGGCACCTTCAACGCGTGCGTCATCGTGGCTCTGGAGGCAGGCGTGTTGGTTCCGCCGTTGCTTTGGGTAATCACTGATGCTCATTGTGCATACCTCGAGCAGGCCGGTCGGGCCTTACGAGCCGTAGAGAATTGGACAGTGCGCGTGCGCTTCTCCGTCGGACAAGGAAGGACGTAAACCGCCTGGTCGTTGTGCTGCTGTGGGAACTCGACTCGTACCTTTCGGAAGAGGTGGGAGACACCATGATCTCCTTCCTGCGTAGTCAGACCGCTGATGTCCAAACCTGGCCAACAGGCGACGATCTCGTCTCGCAACTGCCAGAGAAATAGGGCACCGAGCGCGTCATGCCACGCGGGTGGCGAACGTACTGGCAGGACGGGATTGTCGGAGATTCAGAAGCGTGCGATAAGCGGGACTTCGTGATCAACACGACCGGCAATCTCACTCTCGTGGCGCAGAACCTCAACAGCACGCTTTCCAACAAACCGTGGGCAGATGACGACGCAGTTGCGGCGGGCGGCAAGGCAGACAAAATCTCGGGAAGCGGTTGCCCCTGAACATGTACAGCGTCCTGGTGCTGAATCGCGAGATCGTCAATGAGCATTCAGAGGTCTGGACCGAGGTCGACGTTCACCGCCGATCCGAAACAGTCGCTCGGGTCATTGCCGAAGTCTGGCCAATCGGGTAGGTGCAGGTGGTTGACACGGAGATATCGGCGGTATCCAGGGGTGACCGGATCTCCACCGGTAGGAAATCGACGTCTCGTGTTGGAGTAATAGTTGCCACGACTTAGATTAGTTAGTTAGACTAACTAATAGTTATGGTAACTACCATGGAAACCAGGGGAGATAGCCGACTTCTGCGGCTGCTCAACGCCCAGCGAATCATGAATGTCATGTTTGATGCGTCACCAGCCGGGATTTCACGGGCAGAGGTCGTACGGATCACAGGACTGTCGAAGCCGACAGTTTCAGCTCTTGTCGGCGAACTGGAAGGCGAAGGTGTTCTCCGACCAGTACGTGCCGACCCGTCAGGCAGCGTGGGGCGACCAGGAACTCCTTATGAAGTGGTGCCGACTGCAGGACATGCGCTTGCTGTGGACATCGGCGGCTCCAAGATTGTGGTTGGCATCGTCGACCTACTTGGTAATGTGCGCGCCGAGCGACAGGTCGAAACACCATCAGACGCCGAGACTGCTATCGCTGAGGTCGTATTGGTTGCGACCCAGATACAAGATGAGCTGGGTTGCACGCTTGATGCGGTTTGTGTGGGTGTTCCCGGTGTCTACCACCGCGATACTGACACGGTTGATCAGGCGCCAAACCTCCCGGGGTTCGAGGACATACGTGTTGCCTCTCGGTTGAGTGGAGAGTTCGGTGTCAAAGTCTGGGTCGACAATGACGTCAATCTGGCAGCTGTTGGCGAACTAGCGACTCTCGCGACGACGGACGAAACTCGGAACTTTGTTGCGATATCGGTGGGAACCGGTATCGGTGCCGGTCTAATCCTGGACGGTGAGCTGTATCGCGGCGGGCTTGAGGCGGCAGGTGAGGTCGGATCGTTCATCATCTCAACTGATGTTGAGGGCGACCCGACTGCGACTCTGGAAGATCTTGCTTCAGCGTCGGGGATCTCGAAGGCCTTTAGCGAGAGCGTCGAATCAGGGCTCGCGACGCAGCTAGTTGGCTCGCCAACAATTCCAGAAATCTTCACAGCGGCGACCACAGGCGATGCCGTGGCCAAGAACTGCTTGAAAAAAGCGGCCACTGCAATGGCGCTGGCAGTGTCACATCTCAGCTTCGTGTTGAACCCTGAGTTGGTGATCTTTGGAGGTGGAGTCGGCGCAAATCAGGTCTTCGTTGACGCGGTCTCCGTCGCACTTTCGAACCTTTCAAAAGACCCTCTAAAGATTGCAGCTTCGACACTGGGTCCACGTGCAGCTTTCGTTGGGGCGACAATTCAAGCAGTCGAAACACTCCAAGCAGCACTCGTCAGTGACCGCCTGGAGACACAACGATGACAACCGCTGCCAACGTTGCAGCTGCGGTTGACGCGGAAGAACTGGTTGAGCTTGTGCGTTCCGCCGTCGCGATACCGAGTATTACGCCCAATGAGCAGGAGTTTGCTCAGTGGGTCAGTACCGAGCTCAACGCAGGAGGCTGGGACTGGGTTGAGCTCACTGACATCGGGGACGGTCGACCGAATGTCTACGCGACAACTGGCGCAGATGATGGCCCATCACTAGCGCTTGCCGGCCACCTCGACACCGTGCATGTGGATGATTGGGTGGAACACTGGGAGGGCACCGACCGGGACGATCCCTATGGGGCACATGTCATCGATGGAGAGATTTGGGGACGCGGTGTTGCTGACCAAAAGGCTGGCATCTGCGCTTGTATCGCTGCACTCCGTGCCATGCATCGATGCCACTTGCGACCACGGGGTCAGGTATCGGCTCTCTTTATCTGCGACGAGGAGTCAGGTCAGCCGGGGAGCGGAGTCTCGGTTGGAATGCGAGCAGCCATCGAATCCGGGGTCGTGACCAACCTCATGCATCCCGATTTCTTGGTATATACCGAGCCCACCACTTCCGCCATCTACACCGCACAAATGGGCTTCCTGATTGCCGAGATTGAACTCGTCGGCCGGTCAGCGTATTTCGGACGACCCGAACTTGGCGTCGACGCACTGCAAGCAGGCCACAAACTCCTAGACGCACTCTGGGCTCACTCACGTGAGCTCGAGTCAGGAGAGAAACACGATCTGATCGGACACCCCTTTCTGCTCGTCACCTCGGTGAACGCGGGAGGCAATATTGCCGTACCCGGCAAGTTCGAATTGTCGCTCATCCGCAAGATTTTGCCGCGCGAAGATATGGATGCCGCGGCAGCAGCCATCACAGCGATTGCACATAGCGTCGGCGACCGGCACGGTGTTGAGGTCAACGTAACGTTCACTGCTCCACGTGATCACTCAGTCGGGGGCACTCCCGACGAGATCCCGGTTGATCATCCGGGCGTGACCACTCTCGGCAACTCGCTTCAGGCGATTACCGGTAAGGCACCTCGTATTGAGGCTGCCCCGTACTGGTCGGAGAAACCATTCCTTGCTGCGCTCGGTATTCCAGGCGTGTATTTCGCGCCAGGCGATATATCCGATTGCCATACGCCATTTGAACGACTGAGGGTCGAAGAGTTGGTTGAGGCCACTCGTGCGCTAACACACTTCGTTGTGGAGTGGTGCAGCTTTGAAGAGATCGCGGAAACATCCGTAAAATTAGGGAGGAAAAATGCCTAAACAACGAGCAATGTCTAAACAACGAGGGCGGCCATGGCTGCTTTTGTTGGCGTTACTGAGCGTGTTCGCTCTGATGGCTGCAGCTTGCGGAGATGACGGTGATTCCTCAACTCCCACAGACACTACTGACGCGAGTGATGGTGATGACGACGAGACTTCAACTGCAAATCAACCCGTGACACAGGGTCCGAATGGTGAGCCAGCAAGCCCGTCCAGTGAGATTGTTCTCACTAGCGACGAGGTCGCTGAAGTTCAGTCCGGCAACTACACAGCAGCTCTGTTGTGGCACGTCTCGGGTGCGTTTACTGACGCCGTGAGTCAAGGAGCTAAGGATGCTTTCGAAGAACTCGGCATTGAGGTCATCGCTGAAACCGAAGCCGGTTTCGACGCAGCTCAGCAAGCAAACGATGTTGAGACCGTCCTAGCACAGGATCCCGACATCATTATCAGCCTCGTTATTGACCCAGTTTCGGGTGCTGTGGCATTCCGCCCTGCGGTTGATGCCGGTGTACAGCTTGTCTTCTTGTCTACGACCCCAGAAGGTTTTGTGCAAGGTGAGGACTACGTCGGTCTAGTTACCGACGACCTGGCGGCAATAGGTATCGCTGCGGCCGATCTACTCGGTGAGGCATTGGGTGGAGAGGGCGAAGTGGGCTTTATTTTCCACGATGCAGCCTTCTACGTCACAAACCAACGTGATCAGGCATTCAAGAGCTGGATCGAGATCAACTACCCGGGCATCGAGATTGTCGCTGAAGAGGGTCTGGCCGATCCAGCTGCAGCAGAGGACATCGCGTCAGCCTTGTTGACACGTAATCCTGACCTCGATGGCATCTATGCGCCATGGTCGGCTGGTCCAGCCGATGGAGTTCTTGCAGCACTACGTGCTGCAGGTGCTGACGATGTAGCTGTCGTAACCATTGACCTCGATACCAACGTCTCACTTGACTTGGTTGAAGGCGGCAATATTGTTGGGATCGCTGTGGACGAGGCATATGAGCTCGGCCGCACCATGGCAACTGAAGGTGCCTTCGGTCTACTCGGCAAGCCAGTGCCACCATTTGTCATCGTTCCCGGATTTGGTGTGACCGCTGACAATATCGTCGAGGCATATCAGCAGTCCTTGTCGGCTGATCCACCACAGGAAGTCCTAGACGCCCTCGGCGGCTAGGACCACAGGAAGCTGAGTCTCAGACTCAAGCGGGAGAGAGCAGAGCAACGAGAAGAAGGCGCGTTACGCCAGTACGTGGTGTACCTCGCCTTCTTGTTGATCCTTGTCACATTCGCAGTACTACTGCGAGATGACGGGTTCCTCACCTCTTCCAACTTGTTAAACATCGGCCGCCAGGCTGCACCTATTGCAGTCATGGCGGTCGGCATGTCCTTCGCTCTCAGTGCGGGGGAAATCGACCTATCGGTTGGATCGACGGTGGCGTTGTCAACTTTGGTCGCGGCGGAGCTCGCTGATTCCGGATTCCTTATAGCGGCAATAGCGGCCATAGTCGCCGCTGCAGTTGTAGGCCTGTTCAACGGTCTTGTAACGGTGAAGGTTCGCATACCTTCCTTTCTGGTCACTCTTGGAACGCTCGGGATCGTGTCCGGCATCGCTCGAAACTGGAACAATCTTCAGTCTTTGCCCATCAGAAATGACACCTTCACCGGTATTTTTGGTGCAGGTGGCATCGGACCGATCTCGTCACTACTCATCTGGACTCTCGTGGTGACGTTTGCCGGCCATTTTGCGCTCCATCATCTGCGGTGGGGTCGTCATGCTTTGGCTACAGGTGCAGACAGGGCGGTCGCCAGTGCAGTTGGTATTAATACCGACCGAGTCCGCATTGGCGTGCTTGTCATCTCTGCAACAGCAGCTGGTTTTGCTGGCGTCTTACTTGCCGGTCGCCTGGCGATAGGTCGTCATGACCTTGGTGAAAACGATCTCCTAACCGTCATAGCCGCCGTTGTCATCGGCGGTACAAGCCTCTTCGGTGGGCGAGCATCTGTAGCTGGTGCCGTAACGGGCGCCCTGATCATGGCGATGCTCAACAACGGTCTCATTCTTATGGGACTGGAGGTTGCGGACCAGCTCATCGCCCGTGGCGTCATCATTATCATCGCCGTCGCACTCAGCATGCGTGAAAAACGAGAAGGATGATCGATGTTCCTTCAAGCACTTCTCAGTAAAAATCCTGATTTCATCTCCGCAGCCATAGCACTCCACCAAGCAGGTGAGATACCGGCGAACAGCTATGTCATCGACTGTGACACCGTTCACCAGAACACCAGTGCATTGATGACGGAAGCCCACTCACACGGCCTAACCGTTTACGCGATGACCAAACAACTCGGTCGAGCACCAACAGTTCTAGAGACAATGACCGACGCTGGCGTCGATGGTTTCGTGGCCGTTGACATGGCCTGTGCGCGGCCAATCGTGACCCACGGCCACAATCTTGGCCATCTTGGCCACCTAGTACAGGTCCCAAAAGCAGAGGCTCAAGAGGCGGTCCAGCTTCGGCCGGATTACTGGACGGTCTTCAGCCTTGCAAAGGCACAAGAACTCTCAAACGCACTACCTAATGGTGCGGATAAGCAGAAGGTGCTGATCAGAGTCTTTGATGAGGACGATCTGTTTTATCCGGGGCATGAAGGAGGCATTGCTCTCGAAGATCTCGCAACCACGATCAGGACGATGAACGACCTTTCCGGACTCGAGATCGCAGGTGTTACGACGTTCCCCGCACTGCTGTTTAATAACGACAACGGCACAGTCGAGCCGACGATCAATGCCAAAACTCTGGGTCGTGCCGCTGAAATTGTTCGAGAGATATGCGGCGACGAGCCTCGCGTTCAGGTCAACGCGCCAGGAACCACATCCACCGCTGTGCTGTCGATGCTCGCCGACTTAGGCGCAACCCAGGTTGAGCCCGGCCATGGCTTAACAGGCACAACTCCGTTGCACGCAGTTCAGGATTTAGCGGAGCAGCCAGCGGTTCTTTACTTGTCCGAAGTCGCTCATATTCATCAGGGACTTCCGTACTGCTTCGGCGGCGGACTTTATGTTGACCCTGTCTTCGGGGATTATCAGACAACAGCGCTGCTGGCTAACGGGCCCGAAGAGATAGCAACACCCCCAGTACCGGTCGACATGCCCGATCCTGCGGCTATCGACTATTACGCACCTCTACACCCTGACCCCGATCGGGTTGTGCAAACGGGTGCGACCGTTGTTTTTGGGTTCCGAATCCAAGCTTTTGTAACGCGTGCCTTTGTTGTCCCTATCACAGGCGTTAGTGCTGGATCACCGCGCGTAGCTGGAATTTACAACGCCTTCGGTGACGAAACCGGTTGGGAGCATTCATGAAAGAACCGGCACTTGTAGCGGAGAAGATCTCAAAATCGTTTCGTGCCGTTAACGCACTTAGTGAGGTTTCCATCAAGCTTGAACACGGAACGGCGACTGCACTTCTCGGCGATAACGGCGCTGGTAAGTCGACCCTTGTGAAATGTTTGGCTGGCTTATACCGCCCCGATAGCGGCACCATCTCTATCGACGGGGAGACGCAACATCTCACCTCACCCGAGCACGCACGGTCGCTCGGTATTGAGACTGTTCACCAGGCCCTGGCTGTTATTGACACGCTTGATGTCTCCGAGAATCTGTTTCTGAAGCGTGAGATCACTCGCGGTGGGACTTTGGGCAGCAGGATTGGATTACTGGACCGAGGTCGAATGCGCACCGAGGCCGAGGCAACTCTGTCGCGATTAGACATTCGAATCCCATCTCTGCGCCGCAGTCTCGCTTCGCTCTCTGGAGGTCAGCGCCAGGCTGTGGCCATCGGACGAGCGGTCGCGTGGGGTCAAAAGATCGTCCTGCTTGATGAGCCTGCGGCAGCCCTCGGTGTCGAGCAGACACAACGGGTTCTTGATCTCATCGCCCGACTTCGCGACGAAGGTGTGGCCGTGCTGTTAATCACGCACAACATGGAACGAGTTTCCGCTGTGTGTGACCGTGCGGTAGTTCTCTACCAAGGCCGCAAGACTGCCGAAGTCGACGTAGCCAGGACCACCAAGGATGATCTAGTGGCCTACATCACGGGCGCGAAGAGAACCGTACCCGATGACTCATAACACAATATCGACGCGAATCGGCGTCGATATTGGCGGTACCACGATTAAAGCAGGCATCGTCGATACCGACATAGGTTCGCTTGTAAGCGCTGTCGTATCACTCCCAACACCCTCACTTGGCACGCCCAAATCCATCGCGGCTGCAGTTATCAGCCTCGTTGACGACCTTAACCACCCAGGTGTGGTCGGCTGCGCACTTCCCGGCATTATCAACGAGGAGGGATTAACCCGAGCACCCAATCTTGCTCCCGAGTGGCGAAACCATAACGCTTTGCAGGTTCTTAACGAAGCACTTGAGCGACCGATAGTCATGCTGAATGACGCTGATGCAGTCGGGCTAGCAGAGCTCCGATTCGCGCTCATGAGCAAGCATGACGGGCTTGAAATCGTGCTCACCTTCGGAACAGGCATTGGCAGTGCCCTTTTGCACCACGGTATTCTCGTTACGCACACGGAACTAGGCGAGCTGACCGGTGCTCACGGCAGTTTCGAAGCTGCCGCATCAGCAAGCGTTATCGGTGAGCACAACCTCAGCTACGACGACTGGGCGCGAAGAGCGCAACCGTATTTCACTGAACTTGAAGCACTACTCAACCCGCAATCATGGATCATCGGCGGTGGACTCAGCACGCAATTCGCTGACTATTTCGAGCTATTAACGACGCAAGCACCAATCCGAATCGCACACCAGGGAGAGCATGCCGGTATTGTCGGAGCGGCCAGTGTGGCAGCAGAACTACCGCAGTCGGTGACCGTTGAGGAAATGACTCGGTGAAGGTACTGGTGCAACCGACACCAGCTGAAGTTGCCGCCGCTGTGGCCGATCTCGTTCAACGAGCTCTAACAAGCTCTAGTTCCCCGCGCCTAGGGGTGGCAACAGGAGCTACTTTCGAACCGGTCTACGTTGAACTCCTACAGCGCCACCAAGCGGCGGCTTGCCTCTCACATGCAGCTTTGTTTCTTCTTGACGAATACGTAGGTATAGCTGGTGACGACCCTGCTAGTTATCACCACTTCATCTTCACCAGACTTGCAGACAAGGCTGATATCTCTCGGGAACAGATCCACGGGCCGAACGGTGTAGCCGTTGATATCGAAGCGGAATCAGCCCGTTATGAGCAGGCACTTCGAGCCGCACCAATCGATTTACAGCTACTCGGTATTGGGCAAAACGGCCATATCGGATTCAACGAGCCCGGATCTTCGCTAGCGAGTGTTACGCGGACCGTGAAGCTCAGCGACTCAACACGGCAAGTCAACGCCCAATACTTCCCGACTGCAGAGCGGGTGCCGATGTACGCCGTTACCCAAGGTGTGGGCACCGTCATGAACGCCAAAAGGATTGTCCTTGCCGCTACCGGCGCTCAGAAGGCGGATGCTGTTGCCTCGGCGCTTGAAGGACCCGTTACCACGGCGGTTCCTGCGAGCGCTCTGCAGCTCCACCCCGACGTGACCTACATACTCGACATAGCGGCTGCTTCCAAGTTGACGTTCAGCGTAGAAAAGTAATCTTGAGCGATAACTCAACGAAGCACGAACCCACCAATACGTGATAAGGCGGTACTTGATGCGGTTTAACTTCACTCTCCGAACACTGCGATCAGCAGTTTTGGCGATCGCACTTCTACTGGCATCGCTCGCGGTAACGGCACCCGCCGGGGCTGGTGCAGGAGGCGGAACGTACACCCAGTTCATTCAAACCGTGTGGGCTTTCGAGTCGTCAATCGACCCCACCCAGCAATCGTTCTATGAGCAAAACTGGAAAAGCCCCGTTATCAATCCATACCCCCTTGTAACGCATCCAGGCCGTGTTATCCGCGACCGCAATGGAAACCCAGTAATGAGCGGACCACTCACCGTTATGGAGTACTTCCAAGCGATCGGTGTTGATCACTATTTCGACGAAGGCCGACCCTTGGCGCCGTGGGATCAGATTCAGTCCAACGTTGTCAACTACCTCGGGTTTGTCGGCTTCCAGTTCCAGGAATCTGACCTACATGATCTTGGGTATTACAAATACGCGATGGTCACATTCGAACAAAAGATTTACCCGTCACATTATGTAGACGTGCCGACCTCAAACTGGGCTAATGGCGTTACTGCATTCCTAGACACGAATAGCGCCCAGGTATCCGAGCCCACATGGGTTACCGACGTGATTCACTGGAATGTCGGTGAGTTCACCGGAAAGAACGAAGTTCATAGCTACGCGGACTTCACTAATCCAACGAAACATGTTTTGATTATCGAGGAGCACTTCGACAACAAGTATCACGCCATCGTGATGGAACTCGCTGCACACGGTAAGGCGTTGTCCGATTACCTCGGAACAACGGTGACATGGAGCGGCCTTCACCCTGCAGTCAAACCACCACCAGAGGGCCGCAACAACGCCGTTACGATCACCATGTCCGGACTTCTCGCAGGTGCCCATCTTCGTGGCGCAGAGGGTGTGATCGATCTGCTGGTCAACAACCAGAATCCAGCAGATGAGAGCGGCACACACATTCTTCAATATGTCCAGGATTACGCCGGATACCAAACGCCGTACCACCTTTCAGCGCGACCCCACTAGTAGAGAGTAACAACGACTCTTCCTCAGCTCGAACTATCTGTGAGCGAAATGCACAGAAATAGTTCAAAAGATGTGCAAAATGTTTAGTATTCGCTTCCATCCGTTGATCTAGCTTTCTACTAGTTTAGCTTGCTGACAGCTTGCACCTGAAGGCTCGTAACGCATGAAAATGGCAAAGTAAGAGAGGGCGATGAGCCGAATACTTTGGATCAACCCAGTCGGAACCGATGCTTACGACGAGTCAATCGGTGAGGAGCTTCGTCGCGAAGCCTCACCCCAGACGCGAGTAGACGTCTGCTCTCTGCCAGGAGTTGGACCACAACACCTGGAATGGAATGCTCTTGAGGCTGTTGTAGCCGGTAGCACTATGGGTGTTATTCGTTGGGCGGCGGAGATAGAGAACTATGACGCCACCGTTATCGGGTGTTTTTACGACCCCTTTCTGCGCGGTGCTCGCGAACTAGCCGGATCAATGGCAATCACAGCACCAGCCGAAGCGTGCATGCACATCGCCGCGACCATTGGTGAACAGTTTTCTATCTTGGTGGGGCGGCGTAAATGGATACCCGAGATGCGCGAAAACGTCATTAAGCACGGATATGGCGATCATCTTGCATCGTTCCGAGTCCTGGGCATGAGCGTTGAAGAGTTTCAAGAAGAACCAGCCGTCACGCAAGAGCGGATCTTGACCGAATCTAAAAAAGCGGTTACGCAAGATCATGCAGATGCCCTGATTCTCGGCTGCACAATAGAGTTCGGCTTCTACCGGCAAGTACAAGAAAAAATCGGCGTGCCAGTGGTCGATGCCGTCACAGCACCCTTGCGCTATGCAGAGTTCTTAGCGACTCTTGGTACTGACCACGGCTGGAAAACGAGCAGGGTTGGTGGCTATGACTCAGTTCCGCAGCGAGAGCTTGACTGGATTCCTGTCGTTGAACCAATCATTAATCGTGATCCACGAGCCTGAGTTAGCTCACGGGTCTGAAGTGCGCGACAAGTCAAAAGAGCGAGTTATGGAGCAAGTTGTGGAGCAAACAGTTATGGAGCAAGCTATGGAGCAAACATGGACACACTAACCGCAGACGACATTGAAGATCTCGCCCTTGGTGCGACTCTTCTTGGCACTGGTGGAGGTGGTGATCCTTATATCGGCAAGCTGATGGCGCGCCAAGCTCTTGAAGAGTTCGGTTCCGTCAAAGTGGTTGACGCTAAAGATCTCTCACCAACCGATTTGGTACTGACCACAGCAATAATCGGCGCACCTACCGTCATCTTGGAGAAAATACCTGCAGGCACAGAATTCGTAACAGGGGTAAAGATTTTGGCGTCTTACCTTGGTAAAGAACCAGCCGCAATCATGCCGATTGAAGTTGGTGGCCTAAATACACTCATTCCTATCGCAACCGCCGCAGAGATGGGACTGCCTGTCGTCAATGCCGACTCTATGAGGCGTGCATACCCGCAAATTGAAATGACCGTGTTCACGCTTGCGGGACTGCCGGCAACACCCATGTCGGTAGCAGACGAAAAGGGCAATCAATGCTTGTTTGACACTGTCTCTAATCAAGTCGCCGAAGTGCTCGCTCGTACCGCAGTGGTTCAACTTGGCTTGGCGAACGCCATTAGCTGTTATCCACTTACCGCTGGGCAAATAGCCGAACACGGCATTCAAGGGTCATTGACTTATTGCACCGAAGTTGGCCGCCAGCTCAACGCTGTCAAAAACGGCGAAGAAGGTGCGTGGGAAAAGTTTTTGACTGAATACGAATCACACGAATTCTTCACTGGCAAAGTCGTTGATCTTGACCGCCGCACCACCGACGGTTTCGCCAAATCCACCATCATCCTTGAAGACCTTTATGGCAGTGATCAGACCATGCGCATTGAAGTGCAAAACGAAAACCTGATTGCCTTCTTAGATGGCGAGCCAATCATCACCACTCCGAACCTGATTTGCTTACTAGATCACGAGACCTACGACCCGATAACCACCGAAGGCATCGCTTACGGCAACCGAGTGGTTGTGATTGGGATGCCTTGCGCACCTGAATGGCACCGTGAGGGGATGGAAGGGCTCGTTGGTCCTCGTGCGTTTGGATACGAAATTGACTATGTGGAGTTGCCGTCATGACAGAAGAGTTTCGAGTAGGGATTGATGTAGGTGGCACAAACACAGACGCTGTCGTTATTGACTCAAAAGGTGAGGTGCTGAATGCAGTCAAGGTGGCGACAACTCCCAACCCGATCGATGGCATCCAAGAGTCGCTTAAAAAAGGTTTGCAACCGATCGACAAATCGCAAATCACCAAAGCAATGCTGGGGACAACGCAGCTTGCCAATGCAATTATTCAACGCAAAGGCTTGGACAAGGTGGCGGTGTTGCGCTTGGCGGCCCCGTCCTCTGTCGGAGTGCGTCCAGGTGCTGCCTGGCCAGACGATATTCGCAACATCGTCATCGGCACAGCAGCGATTGTTGAAGGCGGAAACGAGTACAACGGCGAAGAGATAGCAGCACTTGACGAAGACGCAATCAAACGACTTGGCGAAACAGCAAAGGCTGCAGGCTGCAAGGCCGTCGCAGTGTCAGCAGCGTTTAGCCCCGCTTCAACTGAGCATGAACTGCGCACGCTTGAAATCCTCACAGATCAACTTGGCAACGAGATCTCAGTTTCGCTAAGCCATCAGGTTGGTTCGTTGGGTTTACTTGAAAGAGAAAATGCCACGATTTTGAACGCGTCTCTGCTTAGCGTAGCTGCTGGTGTTGTTGATGGGTTTGGAGTAGCGCTTAGCGAGCAAGGCTTAGACATTGATGCCTATCTCACTCAAAATGACGGCACGTTGATAGCAGCCACAGAAGCTGGCAAGTTTCCTGTACTAACTCTTGGATCTGGACCTACCAACTCAATGCGCGGAGCCTGCGCTTTAGCCGGACTGAATGATGCAGTTGTAATTGATGTCGGTGGCACCTCAGCCGATGCAGGGATCTTGGTTGACGGATTTCCTCGTGAATCCACTGCTGCAGTTGAAGTTGGCGGAGTGCGCACCAACTTCCGTATGCCGGATCTCATCTCTATCGGGCTGGGTGGTGGAAGCATCGTCCGCGACCCGCGAGCCAAATCAGGTGAGCAGCTTACGATCGGTCCCGACTCGGTCGGCTATGCAGTCATTAGCGAAGCGCTTTGTGTCGGCGGCAAGACGTTGACCCTGTCAGACATTTCACTGGCAAGCGGGCGGCTTAAAGGTTTCGGTGATCCTCAACTCGTTGAATCGATTGACCCCACCCTTGTTGATGATGCGCTTAGCTGGGTAGACGAGCAAGTCACAATCATGAGCGAGCGGATGAAGTCCAGCCGAGCCGCACTTCCTTTGCTGGCTGTGGGTGGAGGAGCGCATTTGATTCCTGATGAAATTCAAGGTGTTTCCGAAGTAAAACGGCCCAAGAATCATTCCGTTGCAAACGCCTACGGGGCTTGCATTGCTGAAGCATCGGGAGCGGTTGATCGGGTGTATAGCTATGACGAAACGGGTCGTGATCCCAGTCTGGATGACGCGCGCGAGCTAGCAAGCAATGCAGCAGTTCGAGCGGGCGCTGACCCAGATCAAGTACGCATTACCACGGTTACAGAAGTACCGATGAGCTATGTTCCAGGCGGTGGATGTCGCGTGATGGTCAAGGCCGCTGGCCCACTCGCCTAGTTACGCCGATTTGTAGGGCCCATGCTTATCCCAATCGCGGATTCACACAACGATTTACTTCTCGCTTGCATTCATAGGCGCGAGCGTGGCGTCTCCGATCCGTTCGGCGATGACTGGTTGCCAGAACTACGAAAAGGTGGCGTGGTGTTCCAGGTGCTGCCAATTTTTACCGAAGAGCAATTTATTGGTGAGGGAGCGCTTCGGCGAACGTTGGAGATCATCGCTTTAGCGCATGAGATCGCAGGCTTGCATTCAAAGGACGTAGGTATTGCTAGTACCGCTTCCGACATTGATGAAATCATTGGCGACGGTCGCATCGCTCTTATGCTCGCAATTGAAGGAGCTGAACCAGTGGGAGCCTCCTTGTCAATGTTTGACACACTGTGGAGGCTTGGTGTGCGGATGGCGTCTCTCACTTGGAACAGACGCACCCTTATGGCAGACGGAATAGCCGAAACCGATACTTTTGGTCGACTGACTTCGCTAGGGATTGATGCGATTCAAGAAATGAATCGACTAGGGATGGTGGTGGACATTTCGCACCTCTCAGCCCCTGGCGTTGACCACTTGGCACAAGTAACACAAAAGCCTTTTGTTGCTACACATTCTTCTGCGCGCAGTCTCTGCGATCATCCCCGCAATCTCACCGATGAGCAGATAAGTCTTGTCGCTGACTCTGGTGGTTTCGTTGGAGTGAACGCTTTCGGATCATTCGTGGATAAGGAAAGCGCCACCTTGCAGAAGTTTGTTGACCACTTAGAGCATGTCGCATCGATCGCTGGTCCAGATCAAGTGGCGATCGGTGCCGACTTTATGTACGATCTTGTCAAGCAAGTTGACCCAATACTTAGCAAGCAGATTTTGCTTCGGCCTCAAGATCTCCAGTACATAGGCAACCTCAAGGCTCCAGCAGATTTTCGTTATCTAGGTGAGGCGATGATTGAGAGGATGGGCTCAGAGCAGGCTAGGAAGGTCGGCAGCACCAACATGTTGGATTTCTTTCGCAAGAACTTGCCGTAGCACTGCGGTCATGGTGTCCCACAGCATCGCCGTCTTAGCTCTCCTGTCTCAAAGGTAAGTTTTTTGAGGGCGACTGCAGATCACCCGGCAACTGTGGCGCAGTTGTTCACTTCGACTTACCTCGCTGATGCTGACTTATGTGCAGGCGAGGCAGGACTTGGCAATCAAGTATCCGACATAATTTTGCGAACCTCGCTAGACAAGGACTCCGCTCAAAGCAAGGATTTCGCTCTCCAACACGGCGCGATGGTCGTGTTGGACGGTTGCTCAATCGGCAGCCACCTCTACCAAGTAGATATCGCCATTCGTGCTTGCAAAGATGCAGACGTTGCCTCACTCATTGTTGCAAACCCCAGCCACGAAATCGGCCTTGGCTCACAACGCCTGGCAAACCGCTTCCAACTTCCACTGCTTACGATTTCCTCTGTTGATGCGATGGCACTCACACAACAGCTTCGAGGGTTGTTGTGGGAGCCAGATGTAGAGCACGTAGCAACCGTTAATGAGTTTCTTGTAAAGCTCCACGCGATGCGGCTGGCCGACACCGACGAAGTGTTAGCTCTCATACAAAACTTAGGCTCCACAAACGTTTGCTTAGTTGATCGCGATCGCGCATGTGTCGCCGGCAATGAGATTTCACCAGGTGATCGCCGCTTAGCAACCCACAACGCCTACAACATTGACCGCTCATCAGGCGTTGCGCTCCACAGCGTGCCAGTAGTTCTGACTCCGGGCGATGAGATCATCTACTGGTTGATCGGAGAATCAAGAGGCTCTGGCAGTGCCCAGCGACTGCTTCGAACCTTGTTGCAGATCGGAGCCTTGTATCTATCCGCACTTTTGGGATCAGCCAGAGCGCGCTCCATAAACGACTCTCGCCGCCGTATCGCGGTATTGAATGAGATTCTTAACACGGGCGAAATCGTTGAACGTGACCTTGAACATCAGCTTCGCGAGATTGGCTGGAGTACTACTGGCTGGAACACAGGAATTCATATCAAACTTCACGGCGCTGACGCCAGTCGCATTATTGAACTGCACGAAGAGGTACTTGACCGATTTCGAGATGAAGGCATCACCTGCTCACTTGTTGAACGAAACGACGGTTGGAGCGGATGGATCACAAACCAAACCGAACCTGCGGTTGAGCGATATTCAGGCACAGTTCAAACGATCGCTAAAGCACTGGACCAATTCGTTGATGCACATACGGCGCTTGTCGCGCACGCTGGAATCGGGCGCCCTTACACAGGGCTAGAAGGGCTACGACGTTCGTTGACCGAAGCAAACGAAGCGGCGGTCATTGCGAACGCTCGATCAGACAAAAAATCTGATGTCGCGCACATTGACCAACTGGGAATGCAAAGAGTGCTCATGGGCTGGCTCAGCTCTGATGACTTCGCACGCTATGCACAGTCAATCATCCAGCCAGTCTTGGACATTGACGCCAACCACGAACTAATGCGCACGCTTGAGGTATATCTCGACTCAAGCTGCTCAACTACCAACGCAGCGCACAAGCTCTTAGTGCACAGAAACACGGTCTCTAACCGGATCAACAAGATTTCCGAGGTGCTGGGTGCAAGTTTTGATGACCCCGAAACTCGACTCTCGCTACAGCTGGCTCTGCGAGTCGTACGTGTCAATCGCTGACCCCGTGAACCAAATTACTGGTTTAAGCATTATGCCCAAGCTTGTTTGAGTGGTTGTGCGAATCGCATTGGGTTTCTTGCGGCGTTAAAAGGTACTTTCAGCCTTCGGCGGGTGATACGTTGACAACCGCGAGGGAGCTTTACACATGAGAACCACAAGAAAACTCACATTTTGGATGTTGCTGCTGGGGGTGTTTGCTTTGCTGGCTGCATCATGCGGCAGTGATGACGACGATGCTTCCGATGGCGCTGATACTGACGACGAATCGGCTCAGACAACGGCTGCACCTGCCGTTGAGTCAACAACTACGACACCGCCGCCACCGCGCCAAATCGCTTATCTGTCGGCAAGTTCAGCGAACACGTGGCTGTTGGCGTCATTGTCCGAAATGGAAAAGGTTGCAGCAGAGAACAACCTTGAGATCGTTGAGTTTGACGCTCAGTTTGATCCAGCGATGCAATCTGCCCAGTTCAACGATGTGATCGCATCGGGTAACTATGACGGCGTCATTCTTGTTGCCATCGCTGGGCTAGCAATCGCCCCAGATATTGAAGCGGCAATAGCAGCGGGGCTTGAAGTGGTGATTCTCAATCAAGTAGTTGGTGCAGATTATTCCACTGCTGAACCGCAAGTCGATGGTGTCAGCGCATCTGTCATGACTGCTCCATTACAAAGCGGTCTCCGGCTGGGAGCACTTGCGGTGCAAGCATGCGAAGATATCGACCCTTGCGAAGTGGTTTACATCTTTGGCATCAAGGGCATTCCGCTTGACGACGCATTGCGAGAGGGCTTTGACGATGTCATCGCCGATTACCCGCACATATCGGTAGTAGCCGAAGGTGAGGGGCAATATTTGGGACCTCAGGGTGGTATTAACGCAACCCAAGACATTCTTCAGGTCGCCCCAGACTTTGACGTTCTGGTAGGTGCAGACCAGTCAGTGCAAGGTGCTGAAATCGTTCTAGCTGAAGAAGGCAAGCTTGACGAAGTTGCTTTGATTGGACTGGGCGGTTCGCAGCCAGCCATTGACGGCATTAAAAGCGGCGCCTGGTTTGGCGGAGTATTCGGCGCTCCTGGCGACGAAGGCCGACTGGCCATGGAAGCAATGCTTTCTGTACTTAATGGAGAAGGCGATGTTGGCGGAGTTGACACTCTTGACACTCTCCCAGACATGGGGCTTGTAACGGCAGCAAACGTTGACTTGTTCACTTCTCAATGGGCTGGCTAAACCAGACGATTTATTGATCAATAGTTGTGAATAGCGTCGAGCCGCTTTTAGGTCTCGACGGCATCAGTAAGCGTTTTGGCGCAACTCTTGCGCTAGACGATGTAAGCATCCAGTTTTACGCTGGCCAAGTTCACGCTCTTGTTGGAGAGAATGGGGCTGGTAAGTCAACTCTTGGGCGGATAGCCCTCGGTGTTCATCAACCCGACACCGGGACACTTGTAGTTGACGGGCAGTCTTGTCGCCTACAGGACCCAGCTCACGGAGCTACGCTTGGCTTGGCTGGAGTGTCGCAAGAGCTATCACTGTTGCCAGCAATGTCGGTCGTAGACAACATCGTGTTAGGTAACGAAGACCGCATGGGACCTTTTCTCAACCGCCGTGCCAGCCGCACTCGCGTGGAAGAGTTGGTTAACGAACACGGATTCAGCGTGCCTTTGGAAATTCGAGCAGGCTTGTTGTCGGGGGCCGACCAGCAAAAAGTTGAAATCTTGCGGGCGCTTAGCCGAAACGCTCGACTGCTACTTTGCGACGAACCAACCGCTCGCCTCGCCAGCCACGAAGCAAACGAGCTTCGCCAAACCGTTCGAAATCTCGCTGAAGCAGGGTCAGCGATTGTTTACATCTCACATTTCTTAGAAGAAGTGCTAGCTGTGGCAGATGTCGTAACGATAATGAGAGACGGTCGAATCGTTCGCACCAACAAAGCCGAAGCTGAGACATATGCCACTCTCGTCGAAGCGATGACGGGCGGCTCGTTTTCTGAAGCGTTCCCGCGAAAGCCAGCAGTTGAGGCAGTTGAGAATGGCCAGGCGTCTAGTGCTGATGAAAACATCGATAAAACTACGGTTCTCCAGGTTTGCAATATCTCTCGACCAGGTGAGTTTGAAGACGTCTCGTTTGACATTAAAGCAGGAGAGATAGTCGGTTTCGCGGGGCTGGTTGGAGCGGGGCGAAGCGAGGTCGCTCACGCCGTCTACGGTGCTTCAAAAATTAAGTCGGGCACCATAGAAGTTGAAGGCCAAATCCTTACTGGCACGGTCGGCGACCGTATCAAAAATGCGGTATCTCTAATCCCGGAATCTCGCCGTGACCAGGGTCTCGTCTTTGCTAGGTCAATCAAAGAAAATACAACTTTGCCTTATCTTCGCCGATTCGCTCGCTGGCTTGGAATACGTGGCAAGCAAGAGCGAGATGCCGCAGAACGAGCCTGTGAGCAGGCAGGTGTTCGAGCGCCGTCAACGAGCGCTTCGGTGGCGACACTGTCAGGTGGTAACCAACAAAAGCTGTTGTTTGCCAGAGCGATGCTAGGTGACGCAAAAGTATTCATCGCCGACGAGCCAACCAGGGGAGTGGATGTAGGGTCAAAGCGTTCCATCTACGAGATACTGACAGCACTAGCAGAATCTGGCTGTGCAGTGTTGCTGATTTCATCAGAACTTGAGGAGATAATCGGCTTGAGTCACCGAGTGTTTGTGATGCGTCGCGGCCGAATTGTCGCTGAGTTTGAGGGTGATGAGATCACCGAAACAAACATCCTTGAGTCAGCATTCGGAAGTAAAGCTCAGTGATGACTGGCTTGTTACCCATTCTGCGTAGCTACGGAATAGCACTAGTCACTGTTGTCTTGTTCTTGTTGCTGGCCGCCACAACGGATGGGTTCGTTAGTACTGCAAACTTCCGCAACATTCTCGACCAACAAGCGACTCTGCTCATAGCGGCTTCGTTCGTCACCATCACAATGATCGCCGGCGGATTTGACGTGTCGATTGCTTCGATTTTTGTCACCGCTCCGCTGTTCGCACTTCAGGTTGAAAATAGCACGGGCAATGTGGTTCTGGCGTTGCTGGTCGGGGTTGTAGTTGGGTTGGTGGTCGGCATTGCAAACGGGATCATCGTTACCGCTTTTAAGGTCAACTCTTTCATTGCCACGCTTGCCACTTCGTACATGGTTTTCGGAGCGGGCTTCTTGATCAGTGACCGCAGCGTGCTGCGTTCTTCAACAGATGCCTGGCCAGACATAGCGCGCACCCGCATCTGGGGTCTCTCTTCAGCAACCTGGATAGCTTTTATAGTCGTCGCAATCGCTTGGCTGCTGCTTAGCCACACTCGCTTCGGCCGCCATGTCTATGCCACAGGCGGTAATCCAGAGGCAGCACGCTTAGCTGGCGTGCCTGTCGCCCGAGTCTTGACTATCACTTTTGGCTTAGCGGGAGTTGCGGCTGGCTTTGCTGGTGTTGTGTCTGCGTCAAGGTCGCTTTCGGCATTGCCATCTGATGACTTCAGCTTTGTGTTTGGTGTGATTTCTGCAGTGGTTGTTGGTGGCACCTCTATCGCTGGAGGAGAGGGTGCGGTCTGGCGAACGGTTGCAGGAGCCTTATTTATTGCCTTGATGACAAATGGATTCAACCTCCATCAGGTTGACCCAATCTGGCAGCGCGTCATCCAAGGCGGGGTGATCCTTTTGGCGGTCGGTATTGACACTTGGACTCGCCGCCGATCGGTTTGAATTTCGCTAGCACCTACGCATACAGGTTCAGCAACGAAAGTTAAGTCATGAAAGCTCTAAGAACCCTTGACGACCGTTTCACCAATCTTCCAGGATTTAACTACGAACCGCATTACGCAGAAATTCCTGACCAAGAAGGGGGCAGGTTGCGTGTTCATTACGTTGACGAAGGCCCGCCAGACGCAGCACCCGTACTGCTCGTTCATGGTGAACCGTCTTGGAGCTATTTGTACCGGCACATGATCCCTCTTTTGGTGGTCGCCGGCCATCGCGTGGTCGTGCCCGATCAAGTGGGTTTTGGTCGTAGCGATAAGCCGACCGAAGCCGCCGACTACAGCTACGCACGGCACGTTGCCTGGATGTCAAGCCTGGTTTTTGATGAGCTAAATCTGCGAGATATCACGTTCTTCGGTCAAGACTGGGGTGGCCTGATTGGCTTGCGCTTGGTTACAGCGCAGCCTGAACGGTTTGCGCGGGTGGCTATCGGCAATACGGGTTTACCTGACGGCTCCATGGCTCCGTCAGATGCGTTTCTTGCCTGGCAGAAATTTTCCCAAACCACTCCGGTGTTCCCGGTTGGCAACATTGTCAATGGTGCCTGCCTGTCCGATCTTTCACCCGATGTGATCGCCGCCTACGACGCACCGTTCCCTGACGAGTCTTATAAAGCAGGTGCGCGTATATGGCCATCTTTTGTGCCAACCTCACCAGACGATCCGGAGGCGCCAGCTAACCAGGCGGCGTGGAAAGTGTTGGAGCAGTTTGACAAGCCATTCCTATGCTGTTTTAGCGACGGCGATCTCGTTACCAAGGGTGGTGAAACGCCATTTTTGCGGCGAGTACCAGGTGCGAAAGATCAACCGCACACTGTGATTGAAGGCGGCGGGCATTTCCTACAGGAGGACAAGGGCGCAGAACTGGCTCAGGTATTGATTGATTTCATCGATTCGTGAGCTTGGTTCCGAGCGTGCTTTCCAGCCAATGCCGCTAGATAGCCGAATTAGCCGTGTTAATATCGCCGTTTAAGAACTAACAGTTAGGTCGGTTCCTACCGCAACCGATTTTGTTCCACTAAGCCCGGCGAATTAACATCCAAAATCAGAAAACCAATCAGATAACCGTTACACAAACCGGGCGGCCGGCGGTTTAAGAAACGGTTCAAAAAAGAGGATTTCAATGAGTTCCACAATGACTGCCAAATTGCCGGGCAAGCTCGGTGACCCAACGAGCACTTTGGCCACCGACCCACGTTCCGATCAACGCTTGATCGATGTACTTGAACCGCTCGGACTAGCAGGGGAGTTTCCGTCGATTCGACTGACACCTGATTCTTCGATGGACGAGATACAAGACTTCTTGATCAAGTCTGAGCCTGACTACGAAGCACTGTTTGACGTCGCATTAAAAGGCCTTGACCCTGTCCCAAATGTTGAATCTCGCACTGAGGTCATCAAAGGCGTGGACGGCAACGACATAGAGCTTTATATTCACAGCCCAACGAATGCCCAAGGCCCCCTACCGGGCATTGTTCATCTCCACGGCGGAGGAATGGTTGTCTTCTCCGCGCAAGCAAGCGGTTACAAGCGCTGGCGTGATGAGCTGGCAGCGTTGCATACGGTCACGATTGGAGTCCAATTTCGTAATGCTGGCGGGGTGTTAGGGCCATACCCGTTTCCAGCAGGACTGAACGATTGCACATCAGCCCTGGAGTGGGTATATAGCAATAAGGCCGATCTGGGTATCTCCGGATTAGTGGTGTCTGGTGAATCGGGCGGCGGCAACCTAACGCTGGCGACTGCTCTGAAAGCCAAACGCGACGGCAAGATCAACATGATTGACGGCGTCTACGCTCAATGCCCGTACATCAGCAACGCCTACGACACTCAGCCAGATTGGCTGCCCTCGTTGACCGAAAACGACGGCTACTTTATTGGATGCAGCCATATGGCGACGCTGGCGCGGGTGTATGACCCAACTGCCATGAACGACAACAACCCGCTGGCCTGGCCGCTGCATGCAACCACAGAAGACCTGGTTGGTCTGCCACCGCACGTCATCTCAGTGAATGAACTTGACCCACTTCGTGACGAGGGCTTGGCGTATTACCGCAAGCTGGTGGACGCAAATGTGCAGGCTAATTCCCGCACAGTCAACGGCACTTGTCATGCTGGTGAGTTGATATTTAGGTCGGCGTTACCAGAGGCCTATGCAGCCTCAGCACGTGATGTGGCGACCTTCGCATATACCCGCTCGTAGAGGCGAACTAGCTCGAACTAAACCCGAGCTAACCAGGCCAGCTAACCACCACTGTATGTCAGGCGCCTAATTAGGCCGCCGGGTTCATCTTGAAGTCGGGCGCATGACGGCGAATCTCGCGCCGCGCAATCGTCATCTTGTGCACTTCGTCTGGTCCGTCTGCTATTCGTAGCGTGCGCTCGTGAGCGTACATATGCGCTAGTGGAGTGAACTGAGTAACACCCGCGGCACCATGTACTTGAATCGCTCGATCAATCACTTTGAGCGACATGTTTGGCACCGCCACCTTGATGCCAGATATCTCCTGAGCGGCAGCCTTGTTGCCCACCGTGTCCATCAGGTGAGCCACATGCAGCACATACTCGCGAGCTTGATCAATCTCAATGCGTGATTGCGCAATCCAGTCCTGAACTACACCGTGCTGAGCTACCAGACGCCCAAATGTTTCACGTTCAAGCGAACGTTTCACCATGATCTCAAGTGCTCGCTCGGCTACGCCGATGCTGCGCATGCAGTGGTGAATACGACCAGGGCCTAGTCGAGCCTGACTGATGGCAAACCCTTCTCCTTCACCCCCAAGGATGTAGTCCTCAGGTATGCGTACGTTTTCATAAACAAGCTCTGGATGACCACCACGATCGTGATAGCCGAACACCATCGGATCACGGCCAACGGAGATGCCGTCAGCGTTACGTGGCACTACCACCATGGACTGTTGCCTGTGGCGTGGGCCGTCAGGGTCGTTCTTGCCCATCACAATCAGCACTTCGCACTCTGGTCGCAAAGCGCTTGATGAAAACCATTTGCGTCCGTTCAGCACGTACTCGTTACCTTCTTTGCTGATGCTGAGGCGAATATTGGAGGCGTCAGAGCTTGCTACCTCAGGCTCGGTCATCGAGAACGTCGAGCGAATAACACCTTCAAGCAGAGGTGCCAAGAAGCGTTCCTTTACACGTTCAGATCCGTAAAGGTTCAGTATTTCCATGTTGCCGGTGTCGGGTGCTGCACAATTCAACGCTTCAGAAGCAAACCACACCTTGCCTAGCTGCTCGGAAATCGGTGCATAGTCCAGATTTGAGAGCTTGGTGCCAGGTGCCTGTGGATCGAGATGAGGAATGAACATGTTCCACAGGCCACGCTCGCGTGCAGCTGCCTTGAGTTTTTCCATCAGCGGGGGAGTGCCATGTATGTCGTCCAACTCTGCAGCCTCGCTGTAGTACTCCTCTTCGTTGGGATAGATGAAATCATCTAAGAACGACTGCACTGCGGCTTGCAGCTCCAGGCCTTGCTTTGTGTATTGATGTGCCATTTGTTATTCCTTGCTTATTTGCGTGGCTTATTGGAAGGCGCTAGCGATTGGCATGAGCGGCTAAGCGTTACGCATGACATGCACAGATTAGTTGAAGAGACAAGGGAGTGTCCTAGCAACCGATTGCAAGGGTTTCATGCGCTATGTGATGTCATGCGATGAGGGGCACGCTTCAATATCAAAAACCACGTGAGCACAAACGACAAAGCCAGCAACACCAGCGACAAGATGCCAGCTTCGGCTGCGAAGGCATCAACGAAGGCGCCAAAAATTCTTGTGCTCAATGTTGGGAAACCAATTGGCGCTACCAGCAGGCTGATCGGTAGCTCTTTCATGACCGATAACAGCACTAATCCCGCTCCGGCTAGAACCCCGGGTGCGATCAACGGCAATTCAACGGCAAAAAAGCGACGAAATACCGAAGGGCTTAACAGTCTCGCACTGTCCCGCAAACTTTGTGGCACTGTCCGTACCGCAATGAGGGTCGATCCCATCGCTAGCGATGCGAAGCGGACTACAAACGCCAGTAGCAACAACCACAGGGTTCCTGCTAGCAATTGGTTGGCGATGCCCGAACGCAATGTCCAAAATCGCAGTGCTAGAGCGATCAAGATGCCAGGCACCGCAAACGTGCTGATCACTATCAGATGCGCGAACCGGCCAAGTCGTGATTGTTGTCTGACGATCAGCAGCGCTATCAGCAACACGGCAGTGGCAGATATCACTGCGGCAAAGACTGCGATCAAGGTGGTATTCCAAGCTGCTTCGGCGATTTCATCGAAGCCGATCACAAGCATGTTGTTACCCGAGCCGAGCAACCCTCCAACAGACCAGTCAACCAACGTGGCCACAGGTGCCCCCAGTGCTAGTAGACCGACGAGCCAAACAAACACTTGGCAAGGCAGTTGCAGGCGCTTAAGTGGGTAAATCACAGGAGCAGTTAGACGAGTGGTTTGCGCTGTTGGTAAACGGGCTGAAAACGCCCGCTCGGCTAGCACGATCAATCCAGCGGTGACGAGCAAAATCAGGCTCAGCGCTAGCGCAACATCAGTGCTGAACAGGTGCGCGGTATGGATAGCGCGTGTCAAGGTGTCGTAGGCCATCAGTTGGACCGCCCCGAAATCGCTGATCGCATACAAAAACACCAGCAACGTGCCAGCTGCGATCGAGCCGGCAATTTGCGGCAAACAAACTCGCAAGAACACGTTGGCTGGATTCATGCCCAAAACTCGAGCGTTTTCCTCAAGCGAGCCTGACAGGTTTCGCAGCCTGGCCGCCACAGGTAAGAAGACGTACGGGTAGGTAAATAACGTAAGCACCAACCATGCGCCAAAAAAGCCACGAAGTTGGTAGCTGAAATCGATTCCGACCCATCCCAACGCGCGACTGCTCAACCCTCCTGGATTCAGCGTGCGAATAAATGCAGCCGCCCCGATAAAGGTTGGAAACACAAGCGGTAGTGCAGCCAATACACCCCAGAGGCGCCTAGCCCAAAGATCGGTGCGTGTGATGATCCACGCCAGTGTTGTACCGATGATTCCAGCGGCGGTCGATGTGGCCACCGCTAGCCGCAGGGTTCGCAGTAGCGGACCAACGGTTCGATCGCTAAACAGCAAACTGAGCGGCTCGGCCCCTTCGGTGAAGTTTCGATAGATGAGATACGCGCCGGGAAACGCAAAAAGACAGACAAGTGCAATCCCACCGATCCGTAGACCAATGCCGCTAGGTGTTAATGCCAATCTGCGAGAACGCGACGGCAAGCCGAGACCTACCATTAAGTCTGCTTCGCTCGTGCCGCACAACTAGTGAGCGCCATTAAGTGTTCAGTCGGTGCTTACGGGCTGTAGAACGGGTGAAATTTCCGGTTCGAATGGGTGAGTGAACGCTGGTGGAGCAAGTCCCAGCTGGCGATCTCCCGGTGCAGGTTCTATGCCAGCCTCGGTCTGAAGACTCACAATGTGGGCCGACATGGGAGCGGTTTCGGTTTGTGCTGCTTGCTCGCGCGCAAATTGAGTAACTGTGGTGCCGGTAAATGTTACGTTCACAATATCGCCGCGTTTTAGAGCCAAATCTGGTTCGCAGCGCACTCTTACCTGTTCATTGCCTAGAGCCACTACTGCCATAACGTCGTGCCCGTAGTACTCGATGACCGAAACGGTTCCTTGAGACAGTGCCCCGCGGTCGGGCTTAGTTGTTCTAACGCCAATACCGGTATCTGGGGTTACTGGTGTAATCGTTAATTGTTCTGGCCTCAACATCACATCCACCGGCCCTCGGGCGGGCTGGGACAAAGACAGCTCACCGAGAGCACTGAGGGCGCTATCACCAATACCGGTGGCGTTTAGCCAAGAAGCAGTACCAACGAAGTTGGCGACAAAACGATCCGTTGGATGTTTGTAGAGCTCAGCTGGTGTGCCTACCTGCACCAACGAACGGTCGTGCAGAACCCCTACGCGATCACCCATTACAAACGCCTCATCCTGATCATGCGTAACCAGCACCGTGGTGATCTCAAGGGTCAGCAACAGCTGTCGCACCTCTGATCGAACCGACGTGCGCAAGTTCGAATCAAGGTTCGAAAACGGCTCATCCAAAAGCAATATCTGCGGTTTCGGCGCTAACGCACGCGCTAACGCCACGCGCTGTTGTTGGCCACCTGATAACGAAGCCGGCATACGATCTTCGAAGCCCGCCAAACCCACCAATTCCAGTACTTCAGCGACTCGACCTGCGCTGCGTTCGGAGCGTGCCAAACCGAAGGACACGTTGTTGCTCACACAGATATGCGGAAACAGCGCCCAGTCCTGAAAAACCATGCCAACCTTACGTTTCTCAGGTGGCAGGAACTTTCGCTGCGAAGTTACCAAGCGGCCACCAAGATTGATGGTTCCAGTGGTCGGCCGTTCCAGTCCAGCGATGGAGCGCAGCAAAGTGGTCTTGCCGCAACCACTGGGCCCTAGCAACGCCAGTGACTCCCCGCGTTCAACTTGCAGGTTTAAGTCTTCAAAGACTGAGGTCGTGCCATAGGTATGGCTCAGATTATTGATTTGCAGTTGCATCAGTTATTCAGCGCCAGCTAGCAGGCCTATCTGTTTATCTTAGGTTTACCTAACACGTAATGCTATTGCTGCAGTATCCCACTGGCTTCAATGATGGCGTTTGTTTCGGCGAAGCCGGCTCCGAGGTCATCGAAGCTGATGGCACCGACAGCAGGTGCAGCTAGATTTGGTAACACCGCATTTGGCGCTATCCCTCTTGCTAGTGGATATTCCAACGAGCTATCGGTGAAAAAACGCTGTGAGGGTGACGATAGGAGATAGGCGAGTAAGTCGTTGGCTAACTCGGCCTTTTCGGTGTGCGACGTAACACCCGCAGCAGTGATGATTAGCAGTGCGCCTATATCTTGCTCACCCAGCTCGTGGTTTGCGCCACGGTGGCTGCCACCATTGGTTTGCGCCACTTGGTAGTTGTAGTAATGATTTACCAACCCAAAATCGATCTCACCGCGGCCGACCGCTTCGACTATTGACCGGTTGTTGGGGTAGTAACGAGAGTCATTTGCTGCTATTTCATCGATCCAGTCCTCGACGACATCATCGCCGTGTTGGAAGCGAAACACGGTAAGCCAGTCCACAAATGAACCGTTGCTAGCAGGGATGGCAACCCGGCTGCGATATTGCTCATCGGTTAGATCAAACACCGAATCAGGTAGATCTGCCACGTCTGTGTTGTCAATGTTGTAGACCAAAACGCGTTTACGACCCGTAATACCGACCCAGTGGCCGGTTTGAGAGCGATAGAGCTCTGGCACTAAGTCAAGTACCGCAGTGTTGATTGGTTGCAAAAAATCTTTACCCTGCAGAAAACCAACCGGTCCGGGGGAGCGAGAAAGGAAGATGTCTGCTGGTGACTGATCACCCTCTTCACCGGCCAACAGGGCTAAATCGGTAGAACTGCCCCAACGCACATCTACTGCGTTACCGCTTGTGCATTCATAGGCGTCAAATACCGGAGCCATGAGGCTTTCGCTACGTCCTGAATAGACGGTAATCCGCTCACCTGTGCGATCAACGCAAGGCTGCGTGGCAGTGCTGGCTGTGTTGGTGGTATTGGCTGTGTCATCGGCACCGTCTGCGTCGTTGGTGTCGCTAGTGCTAGAACAGGCGGCTGTGATGACAAGCATTGCAAACAGCACCGCTAGTCCAGCCTGTGTGCGTTTGGTTAGTGTCCCCCTAGTAACCGTCAATAGATTCATTGTTTACCTAATTTCATTTGCTTACTACGCGTATTTACATAACGCGCATAATGTTAGGTAAGCCTAACAGTCAGTGTTAAACATTCCAAACTATTCCAAGTTAAGTAGTCGGAACCTCACGTCCCCTGGCAGGATCAACCATGGCTTTAACATCAAATCAGCACCAAGCAGCGGCCACGGCACTATTTGAGGCCGAACAAACCCGCGAATGGATAGAGCCGTTTAGTGCCAGCTATCCGGATGCAGAGATCGCCGACGCCTATGCCGTCGCACAGTTGGTGACGGAGCTGAAGGCGAAATCTGGCCGCACGATTAAAGGACACAAGATAGGTCTGACCTCAAAAGCCATGCGTTCGACGTTTGACGCCACCGAACCCGACTACGGGACGCTGTTCGATAACTGGTTCTTAGACGAAGGTTGCACGGTCTTACACACGAGATTGAACCGCCCACTTGTGGAGATCGAGATGTTGTTTGTGCTTGGTGCGGATTTAGGTGGCAAAGATGTGAATGCCATTGATGTGATCAACGCAACCGACTATGTGTTGCCGGCAATTGAGGTAGTCGACAGTCGCTACACCCGTCGAGGAGATGCGGGCGTGGTTGACAGCATCGCCGATGCTGCGTCATGCGGATTTGTAATCGCTGGCGCCAGCCCCAAACACCTGACCGATATCGACATCCGACAAGTGGCGGGATCGCTTTATCTCAACGGTGAACTTGAAGAGTCCGGTGTGGCGGCCGCAGTAATGGGCAATCCTGTCAATTCAGTTGCCTGGTTGGCGCGCAAGCTATACGAGTTTGGAGTACACATGAAAGCGGGGCAGAGCGTGCTGTCTGGCTCGTTTATTCGGGCACGCACGATCAAGATGGGCGACGCTGTGTTAGCCGATTTTGGTGCCTTGGGTCAGATCAGTTTCGGAATAAGCAGCGATTAAGCCTCAACCCATGCCAAAAAATCACAGGAGATTTTGACTGGTCCGGCGCTGGGTGCAACGGCTAAATTGTGGCGAGCCGGCCGAGAAGCGGAATCGGTGAAATGCTCTAACCAAGGCCCGTTGAGCGCTTTGCGCGATGCAACCGGATCTTGCACATAAAACGTCATCTTTGCGACATTGTCCCAATCGGCATCGGCTGCAGCAAGCATCTGGCCGACATGAACAAACAGGTTCGCGATTTGTTCTTCTAACGATTCTGGGCAGTCGCGCGTTCCCGAGTTGTAAGGCGCAATGATGCTGCTGGTTAACAAGGGGCCGATCAGGGTTGCTGCGGGGATGGGATTGACGTGCTCGAAGCTTTCGATATTGATTGATTTGCGAATGCTTGATTTACTCGATGACATTGATTCTGGGTCTGCTAATCGGTACTAGTTATTCGGTTTGGTTCTGCTGTTGCAGGGCAAGCCATTGTTCAAACTCTTGCCGGTTTTCGTTAGCCAATGGGAAGTATCCCTGTGGTGAAGCACCCTGACGAACCTTTTCCAATGCAAACTCCTCGCGCTGCTCCATGGCAACGGAGTCTTCAGCCACTTCGTTTGCGAGGGCGGCTGGTATCACCACCGCACCTTCATTGTCTCCAACGACCACGTCGCCCGGCAGCACCGTGACTCCGGCACATGCGATCGGAACTTGATGATCAAGCGGTGTGTGCAGGCGTCCTAGCGTGGCTCCATGCGATGCTTGGTGATACACGGCTAGCTCCAGATCGGCAATGGCAGGCGTATCTCGCAGACTGCCGTCAGTTACCACTCCTACACAACCCAACTGCTGCGCACGGGTTGCAAAAATGTCGCCGATCGTGCCGGCATGGCGCTCTTGGCGTGCTTCTATTACAAGCACCTCGCCTGGTTGTATCGATTCGATTGCCACACGCTGTGCGTTAAATCCTTGAATCTCCAATAAATCCGGACGAGCAGGTACGTAACGTAAGGTGTGAGCAACTCCAACCATGTTCTGGTTTAGTCGAAGCGGCAACAACCCACCTAGAAATGCGTTCTGGTAGCCACGTCGTTGGAGCTGGCTGCTCAAGGTGGCAGTGGTAACGGAGGCCAGTTGAGACCGGAGCTTGTCTGGTAATGCGGTTTCAGTCATTACTGCGCATGAAATCTTGACATTGCGACATCGTAAGCGCTCTGTGCCTAGCCAAGTTGTTCAATAAAGTAGTTTGTTGATTGGACGCAGGGGATAGGTGCATGAGCGAAGAGATCAAATCACGAACCCAGCCAGTGGCTCCAAGGGGAATTAACCACTTGGTGATCAATGTGAGAGACATGGAAGAGTCTCATCGCTTCTGGTGTGATCTGCTCGGGTTTAGGCAGGTCGGCCAACTAGAGCGGCCACCCGATCATCCACGCGCGATGAACATGCGCTTTTATTGCGGTGTAACCGAAGATACGGGCCATCACGACATTGCTCTAGTTGAACGGCCAGAGATTGAACCCCTTCCGGCTGATTGGGATATGACCAAAGGTGTCTGCGCTATTAATCACGTGGCAGTCGTGTACCCAGACAGAGACTCCTGGCTGGAACAGGTGCGGTTTTTGCGAGACCAAGGCGTCAAGCTAAGCCAACGTGTCAACCATGGGATGACGCACAGCGTGTATCTGTCGGATCCAAATGGCTATGGCGTTGAAGTTCTATACGAGCTGCCGGAGCAGGTATGGAGTCACGACCTAAATGGTGCTTTGAACTACTCCGAAGTGCTACCAATGGATCGCCTGTTAGAAGACGACACCAACTACGAAACCGATTTCGTCATCTCGCAGTGAGAGACGCTGATCCAATCAAAAAACTCAGCTAGAAAATACTGAAGCCACCATCGATCTTTATGACGTCACCAGTGTGCCAGCGCGCTGCATCGCTCATCAGGTAAACCGCGATCGGACCAAAGTCGTCAGGTGTGCCCCAACGCCTCATCGGTAAACGCGGCATCACGCTGTCGACAAACTTGTCCCACTCGAACAACGGTTTTGTCATAGCGGTATCAACCCAACCGGGAATGATGGCGTTGGCTGAGATCTTGTAGCGAGCCATCTCAACTGACAAGCCAAGCATCATCGCGATCATCGCCCCTTTGGTGGCGGCATATGCCTGACCTTTTGCAGCGCCTTGAATGGCAGTGCCGCTGGCGGTGAGCACCAACGCTCCGCCCTCGTTTTGAGCGACCATTTGACGAGTTGCTGCCCGCAACGTGTAAAAGACTCCGTGCAGGTTTACATCGATAACACTGAACCAGTCCTCGTTGCTGTGCTCTTGAAAAGGCTTTTTGTTTTGGGTGCCGATGCCCGCATTTGGGAAGCATGCGTCGATACGTCCATAACGATCAATGACCTCGGCCATTGAAGTTTCAACCTCTTCCTCTTTTGATACATCACATCGCAGCACTGATGCTGAGGTGTTTATCTCTTGCAGCTCGGCTGCAGCTACGGCATTTTTGTCGGGGTTGGTGCCCCAGATGCTCACGTCGGCGCCAGCAGCAGCAATCGCACGGGCATAACCCAAGCCAATTCCACTATTGCCACCGGTGATTACGGCGACTTTGCCAGAAAGATCAAATGCGTCGTAGCTCATCAATCTGCGCTAACTAAGGCTTATGCCTTCAAGACGCCCAGTTGAGCGCCATTCATCAAGCATGCGAAAGAATTTGACAGGGCCACCTCCATACATGCTGCTGAAGAACCCGTTGGGGTTACCGAGCTTGCCTTCATTGTTGTAGTAGCCCGGTGTGCAAGCTTCAAAAAAACGTTGACTCAACTTCGCCTTGTCTTTCATTTCATCCTGCCACCATTGTTCGGCTTCAATAGTGGGTTCGATTCGAGTTGCACTCTGCTGCTTAGCCTGACCGATCATGTAGTCGATGTGCTTGGCTTGTTCGCTTAAAGCGTGCGGCACGTTTACGGTCACCGCTGATTGAGTGAAACCCAAGAAGAAGCAATTCGGGAACCCGTGCGAAGTCAAACCATGAAAGGTGCGCACGCCGTTCTCCCATTTCTCACTGATTGTTTGACCATTACGACCAATGATGTCGTAACCCGCACGCCGGGTGTAGGTGGTGCCTACCTCAAACCCGGTGGCGAAGATAAGGCAATCCAGTTCGTATTCAACGCCGTCTACCAGCACACCTTTGGGCGTGATTTGCTGCACACCTTTGCCGTTTGTGTCGACCAGTGTCACGTTTTCACGATTGAAGGTGTCTAGATATTCGTCGTGGAAGCAAGGCCGTTTACAAAATTGGCGATACCACGGCTTCAGCGCTTCGGCAGTGTTTGGATCGTTGATTAGTTCTTCCGCACGTGTGCGCACCGTTTCCATCTTCTGAAAATCAGCTAGCTCCATTAGCTGAGCCTTTTCCAAGCCCGTTAACTGTCTTCCAACCTCGCGTGCAGCGGTCTTGGCTGCGATGCCGGTGAGATTACGGAATATGTCGGTCCACCCGTCCGAGACTAAATCTTCTTGGCTGTCGCCTCCGCTAACCAGCGTGTTGAAATTTTCCATACGCGCGCGCTGCCAACCCGGATCTAAAGATTCAGCCCATTGCGGGTCGGTTTCGCGGTTGTTGCGAACATCAATCGAAGATGGTGTTCGCTGAAACACGTGCAGCTGTTTCGCCCAGGCACCCAGATGGGGCACACACTGCACCGCGGTGGCTCCCGTACCGATGATGCCGACTCGTTTGTCAGCCAGATTTACTAGATCACCTTCAGAGGTGCCACCCGTGTACTCGTAGTCCCAGCGGCTGGTGTGAAAGGTGTAGCCCTCAAACTCGTTGATGCCAGGTATGCCGGGCAGTTTCGGTCGATTCAACGGGCCGTTGGCCATTGCGACGTAGGTAGCGGTAAAAACGTCACCACGAGTGGTAGTGATTTGCCAGATACCTTGCTTGTCATCCCAGCGCAGCTCGGTCACTGAGGTCTGTAGCAGAGCATTGTCGTACAGATTGAAGTGGCGTGCTATCGCTTTGCTGTGCTCAAAGATTTCTGGTGCGAAGGAGTACTTGTGCTTTGGGATGTAATCCAGTTCTTCTAGCAGCGGCAAATAGCAGTATGACTCCACATCGCACATAGCACCCGGATAGCGATTCCAATACCAAGTGCCACCAAAGTCGCCACCTTTTTCAACCATGCGCAGGCTTTCGACGCCAGATTTACGCAACTGGGCGCCCATCAACAAACCACCAAACCCGCCACCAATGATTGCAGCTTCAACATGATCAAAAACAGGTTCACGCTCTTTGGTCTCTATGTACGGATCGTCGACGTAGTTTGAGAAATCACCTACCACTTCGGTGTATTGCTCATTGGCGTCATCACGTAAACGCTTGTCGCGCTCTTGGCGGTATTTGTCTCGCAGGGCATTGGGATCAAAGCCCAACTCTTGCGCGGTGCGATTCAAGATCGGCAGCGTTTGGGCGTCCTCGTTGCTAACAGCTTCAAATATGGTGCTCATAATTGAGCGATGTTAGTCAACGGTGGCCGTTTGGTTCTCCATCGCCTGGGCTGTAACGCACTTCAAACCGGCGCTCTAGGTGGTCGTTGTGCGACTAGAGCGCTCTTGAATCCTGGGCTGACTTACCACGATTGAGACCCTGTGACTGGGCTCGCCAGAGTGAGCGGTAGCTGTCCCAAGTTATTTCACTGGTGATATAGCCGTCTTCGGTTAAAGCTTTTGTCAGTTTTGGCAAGTTCCGAAACGGAACGCCCGAATCAACGTGATGTGCAATGTGATGGCCTACTTGATAAGGGGCAAGCCAACGTTGAGTGAGCCAGAACTGCTTTACATGGTGAGTTGTTACACGTCGGTCAGGTGAGCGCGTCATACCACCGTGCTCAGCGATTGAGCGCAAACGATTGAGCGGTTGGTACACAGCGGCATAGGGGAGTAGCCAGAGCACTAGATACAACCAAGGGTGTCCGGTCAATGCGAATGCTGCAAAAACCAGTAACTGCATCAAATAGAAGCGCAGGCTCGTGATCCGTCGGCCAGGCTTGGTTATTCCGACAACGAGTGGTTTGACAATGCGCCAGGCGGACACACCGAAGGCGTCGCGCGCCAGTTTGCGATACAGAGAGTCGCGCGTAATCGGATAAAAGGAATAGAGCAAGAAGTCGGGTTCATCTGGACCGAATTCGTCGCGATGGTGACGAGTGTGAATTCGTCGATAGGTGTGCTTGCCTGCTCCGAAAGGGATCCAGCCCAAGATGTTGATTCCAATCAGATCGTTGAAGAGTCGTGACGAAAAGAGCAAACGGTGAGCTGCTTCATGATGCAAAACAAACATGCGTAACTGTGCGGCACCTATAACCAAGGCTGCCACGACCAGCACTGAAGCCACGGTAAGCCAGCGCACTAACGGTGCACTTGCCCAGCTAGCGGTATTGATGCGGTCATATGACAGCACCACGCCGGTCACAACAAGGACCGGGAGTGCTAGCAGCCACAGCACAGCACCGGCGTTACGCACATTAGCTATGGTGCGCAGTTCTTGGCGAAAATCTCGCCGTGGCCGGCCATCTTCGCGCAGTCGTTCAGATCCCTCAAATGGTTTGACCGGCTGTACCATGCCACCAGTCATTTCGGCGAGCAAAGCCTCGTGAGCCTTGTCCATGTCTTCATGATCTATGTCTTCGTGAGACGGTGGCTGAGAAACTTGTGTTTTGCTGCTGTTCATGATGTCACCGTTTGATTGATTTACGTAGGGTACGTGCTCTTATCGGTATACGGCCTTTTAGATTGAAATTGGATTGCAACGACTTAGCTATCAATGCCTGCCAAAATACCCGTAATGCAAAGAATTTTAGCACTTGACATGGAAGGCGTCCTAACCCCTGAGATTTGGGTTGCGGTCGCGGAGCGCACTGGGGTTGATGACCTGCTTCGAACGACGCGTGATGAACCGGACTACCAAAAACTGATGAAATGGCGCATTGACGCGGTCAATCGCAACGACATCTCAGTTTCATCGGTAGTCAACATCGTTTCGCAGATGGAACTCCTGCCCGGAGCTGGCAATTTTCTAGCGGCCGCGCGTCAGCGTTACAACGTGGTGGTGCTCTCTGACACATTTGAGGAGATCGCATGGCCCCTACTAGACCTGATGAGCAGACCACTTACCTTGTGCCACCGGATAAACATTGCTGACGACCGTTTCGTGTCGTTTAAACCGCGTGTGCTGAATGCAAAATGCCGCGCCGTGGATGCTTACAAGGAACTCAACTACCACGTGACCGCAGTGGGTGACTCCTATAACGATTTACCAATGCTGAAAGCAGCTGACGCTGGATTCTTATTCCGCCCACCACAGCGTGTGATCGATGAGATGCCTGGGACGCGCGCAACTGCTGACTATGACGAACTGCTGGAGTGGGTAGAAGAGGCTTACATCGCCCGCTAGCGAAACGCTTTGCCAACGCGTTAGCCTCACGCAGGTTCATACCTCAAGAGCGGAGCGTTTCAGATGGCCTTAAACACTGGTGACCAAATCCCCGACGTGCAGCTGCGAACGTTGGGAGAAGACGGAATGCCACAGAGCGTGCAGTCCCAAGAGCTACTAGGCCAAGGAAAGGTTGTGCTGTTTGCAGTGCCAGGGGCTTTCACACCCGGCTGCTCTAAGCAACACCTACCGGGGTTTGTTAACGGTGCTAAAGAACTGGCCGGTAAAGGTGTCGACAAAGTGGTCTGCGTCTCGGTCAACGACGCGTGGGTCATGGACGCTTGGGCCAAGGCATATGGAGCGGATGAGATTGTGATGGCTGCCGACGGTAATGGTGAGTTCGCCCGAGCCATGGGCTTAGAGATGGACGGCAGCGGTTTCGGCCTTGGCAGCCGCTCACAACGCTATGCGGCCGTGATTAACGACGGCGTTATCGCAAGCCTTGACGTTGAAGAGGGCGGTGGCGTTGATGTCTCAAGTTGTGATTCGGTTCTAAAACGCCTCTAAGCGCCTCAAAATGTCTCTAAATGACGATCACCCGCTGATCATTGGCGAAATGTCGTCCTGCAAGCGCTAGTTCAGCTCGACCCAAGCAAAAGTTCATGAGACGCGTCTGGCTGTGGGCGCTAGCACTCGCATCGTTGACAGTTGCTCTGGCTGCCCTACCGCTTGTACCACTGCTTCAAAAACGCACAGATGCAAGAATCGCTGAAAGCTATGCAACCGCGCTAACCGAGCAACAACAGGTAATTCGTCAAGTTGTAGGGCCAAGCGACACCTCTCACTCAAAGGATGTAACGCAAGCGTCATTGACTATGCCGTTGCTACGCCTGGATCGTGCCGGGCAACTACTAACTGCGGCAACACAGCAGTACGCATTTTTTGCTTCGGTCTCGTCCGCGTACCAGCGGTGGCCACAACCAAACTGTTTAAGTATTCGTCAAAACAATCAAACCCTCATCAACATCAACGGGGATGAGTTGCTTATCCCTGCGTCGGGGCAAAAGCTCTTGACAGCCATAGGTGTTATAGAACATTTCGATCTAGACGAGCGTTTGATTACACGCGTGCTAAGCGATTCCATGCCGGTTGATGGAGTGCTTGAGGGTGACATCTGGGTGCAAGGCGGAGCAGATCCTCTTGTAGCAACCGCTACCTACGCGGCTGCTCTCAGTCGTCAGCCACAGTTGTTTACCGACATAGGTGACCTGGTGAATGAATTGCTGGAGTTACCGATTACAGCCATTAACGGCTCCATATTGGGAGACGAAAGCCGTCACGACACCATCCGCTACGTTGAGTCTTGGCCGGCCAGATACCGCAGAGAGTTCAATACCGGACCTTTGTCGGCACTAACCGTCAATGACGGTCTGACGGCAATTGGCTTTCAACCACTCATCACAACCGACCCAGCGTTGGCTTTTGTGGAACTGCTCAGCGACTTGATGCTGGTGCGTGGAGTGGAGATGGACGTGACCTTTGGAATTGGGAAGACACCGCCAGATGCGATCGAGCTGGCTTCAATCCAGTCACCCACGATTCGCGAGATGGTGCAACAAATGCTGCGAGAAAGCGATAACAACACGGCTGAGATCTTGCTCCGTGAGCTTGGCTTGCGTGTAAACGGAGTTGGTAGCACAGCAGCAGGTGCGGCAGTGGTTGAGCAAACCGTGAGTGAGCTGCTGAAAAAGCTGATGGGGGAGAAAAACGGTAGTTCGCAGCTCTTGGTTGCAGTTGACGGATCAGGCCTTGATCGGGGCAACCTAGTTACCTGTGCTCAACTGACTGAACTACTTGATCTTTATGGACAAGAGTCAGTTATCGGAGATGGACTGCCCGTGGCGGCTCAGTCCGGCACCTTGTCGCATCGCTTTAGAAACCACCCGGCCGCTGGTGCGTTAGCGGCTAAAACCGGCTTGTTGACCGGAGTCAACGCCTTGGCAGGGTTTCTAGAAACTCCAACTGGGATATTTACTTTCGCCCAGATAATCAATGGCGTACCACGAGGAACACGTGACGGCTTAGATAGTCAAGAGCAGTTGGTGCGCGTCCTGCTAGAACACCCAGTTGATTGTGCAGCGGCCGCAACCGCCTTGGCGGCACCATGGAATGGAACGGAAACGACTGTGGATTCAAGCGACACAGCTAATGCGAATACCTCACCTACCTGCGGCTGGTTTTTGCCAGAAGGCGCTGACCCCGCCCCAGTGTCAACTGGTAGTGATTCAAGCGAAGGATCCTTTTCCTACCCGTTAGCATTTGGCGTTCAATACTGAAACGTGTGGCGGGGTCATGTTTAGAGCTAGCCATGTTTAAAACAAGAAAATCCGACCGTAAAACCAAGGGTCTTAGCAACGAGCTCGAAGAGTTGGCTACAACGCTGCGGGCCTATGCAGTGCAAGAAATCTTTGGGCCTCTGCGCGGAATTGGGCGTTTCATTGGCTTTGGCTTAGCAGGGTCAATTTTTGTGTCATTGAGCTTTCTGCTCGGCGGCTTAGGTCTTCTGCGATTGTTGCAGGCGGAAGTATTGATCTTTAAAGACACTTGGTCCTTTGTTCCTTATCTCATTGCCGCCGCAGCAATGTTGTTAGTACTGGCGGCTTTGATAGGCGCAGTCACCCGTCTCGAGACGAAATCCGACCCAGAATCAGCTAACGCTATGTCAACAAACACAGCAATCGGGCCGGAAAGCGAGCATGCAAAATGAACAGCATCACAAACAGCGATCAAATAACTCCGTCTGATATTGAACAACGTCTGCGCGACATGGTCGGGGGTGCCAGCGACAGCGTTGAGGAAATGTCGAGTGCGGCATTTGCAAAGGCCGCACTCGTGCTGGTTGCGTTGTTGCTAGCTGCGTTTATCTTCGGACGCCGTCGCGGCCGCAAGAAGACCACCACGATTGAGGTTGTTCGAATCTGATGGGGCCCGCTTGATGGGGTCGCTCTGATGGAGAAAAGCTCAAACGCCATTGGCAGAGCGTTAGCCAAAGCAATCAGAAAAGACCGCGGAAACAGCATCGCACTTGCTGCGACCATTATCTGGGGTGGCTTGAAGCTGATGCGCGCGCTTAGCGCTCGCAAACGCGAGGTCGTCTACAGCTCCAACCTGTCGCCAGGTGAAGGAGTGCAGATCCGTAATTTGCCATTAGGTGACACAGGCGACAAAGCCGAATAATGCAGTTGGCCGAAGGCGATCGCATTGTCATGATCGACAGTCGTAATCGCCGTTACCTGCAAACTCTCAAGAATGGCTCAGAATTTCAGACTCACGCTGGAGTAGTCCCGCACAATCGAATCATTGGCAGTAGGGAAGGCAGTGAATTTCGCAGCGAATCGGGCGCCAAGTTTGTTGCCCTTCGCCCAACGCTCGCTGATCATGTCCTGAAAATGCCACGTGGCGCCCAGGTCATATACCCCAAAGATCTTGCAGCGATGGTCATGCTGGCAGACATCGCGCCGGGTCAAAGAGTTTTTGAAAGCGGAGTTGGGTCGGGAGCGCTTTCGTCAGCCTTGCTGCGAGCGGGCGCGGTGGTAACCGGCTACGAGATTCGTCCCGACTTTGCGCAACGTGCCAAAGAAAACGTCGCGGCATTCGGCACAACCGACGATGTTGCGCGCTATGACGTGCAAACACGCGACGCCTACGAATTTGTTGAACCGGAGCCACCCTTCGAGCGAGCACTGCTTGACATACCTGAGCCGTGGCAAGTTGTGCCGCACCTGGTTGATTCCCTGCAACCAGGTGGAATAGTGGTTGCTTACAGCCCGTCGATCATGCAGGTGAGCCGTTTTCGACGTTCGTTAGACGACAGTAAGTGCTGGATAAGTACGGAGACGGTGGAGGTTTTGCACCGAACCTGGCACGTGCAAGGGGAGTCAGTTCGTCCAGATCATCGCATGGTCGCCCACACTGGTTTTATCACTCATGCCCGTCGAATCGAGCGGACGTCAACAGCGAGCTAACTCAGCAAGCGTTCAAGCTTCGATAAAGATGCATTCTCCTGGGCACTCTTCAGCAGATTCAATCACGGCGTCAAGCTGTGAGTCTGGGAAGTTTGCTAGCCCTTCAGCCCCACCCGGGTCAGCAAAAACCTTGTCGCCTTCTCTTACGTAAGCAAGGCCGTCATCAAGCAGAGTGAACACGTCGGGTGCGATTTCTTCGCAAAGCCCGTCGCCGGTGCACAAGTCTTGATCAATCCAAACCTTCATCAGGTAGCACCTTCCATACGCGCCTGGTTGCAGGCCACAGCCTTAGCTGTCTCAAGCCTACGCAGCGCGTAAGAATAGCGCACCGCTAACGAGATGAACCTGATTTAGATCCCTACAGCAGTAGTGTCAATTGGTATGGGTACACCTCCAGAGATCCCAAAGTCCAATTCTTCAAAGGGCAACATAGAGCGCGACAAAACCACCGCTCAGGTAGTTCAAGAGCCTGTGCCTGACGAAAAAGCAACTGCCGAAAAAATTGAATCCCTGAATCGGCAACTGGCGAATGCAACGCATCGCGTGGGAGTTCTAGAGCACCGTTTGCAGCATGCCAAAGGCAAATCAGTCGCAGCAGTAAAGCAAAATGAGAAACTGGTAATGGTTCTACAGCGAGCTCGCTCGGAGATCGAAAAACTTAAGCACGAGGTGGAGAGACTCACAGAACCACCTGCGACGTACGGAACTTTCGTCAGCACCAACGATGACGACACGATTGACGTTCAGGTAAGCGGCCGCAAAATGCGTGTGCGACTGCACTCACAAGTCGATAAAACAGATCTGACGCCCGGTGACGAGGTGTTGCTCAACGAGTCCCAGAATGTGATTCTCGCCCGAGGGCCCGCAAAGGTCGGCGGGGTGGTGACGCTGGCAAAACTGATGGATGACGGCACGCGCGCAGTGGTTTCGGATCATGCCGATGAAGAACTGGTTGTGGATCTGGCAACGGATTTGCTCGATAAGCCACTACGTCCGGGCGACCATCTGCTGGTCGACATGCGTGCCAACTTGGCCGTAGAGCAGTTACCGCGCCCAGAGGTCGATGACCTATTGCTTGAAGAAGTCCCGGACATCACGTACACCGATATCGGTGGACTTGACACACAAATTGAGCAAATAGTCGATGCTGTCGAACTGCCCTATCTGAATCAGGAACTGTTCCGCACCTACGACCTACCTGCACCCAAGGGCATCTTGCTGTATGGACCACCGGGCTGTGGCAAGACTCTGATCGCCAAAGCCGTTGCAAATTCTTTAGCAAAAAAGGTGTCCGAGTCTTCAAGCGGTGAAGGAGGACGAAGCTTCTTCATCAACATCAAGGGCCCCGAGCTGCTTAACAAATATGTAGGCGAAACCGAACGCCAAATCCGTCGCATCTTTGAGCGCGCCCGCGAGAAGGCAAACGAAGGCTGGCCCGTCATTGTGTTTTTTGACGAAATGGAATCACTGTTTCGCACACGCGGAAGCGGCATTAGTTCTGACATGGAATCAACCGTGGTGCCGCAACTCTTAGCGGAAATCGATGGTGTTGAAGGCCTCCGCAACGTGATCATCATCGGTGCCTCAAACCGGGAAGACCTCATAGACCCAGCCATCTTGCGCCCGGGTCGCCTTGACGTGAAAATCAAAATAGATCGACCCAACGAAAGTGCGGCGACTTCGATTTTTGCGGCTTACTTAAGGGCAGATCTCCCAATCGATTCGGTAGAAGTCGAAGAACTGGGTGGTGGAGATCCAGATAAGGCCGTTCGCGTGATGGTTGAAGCCACCGTTGAAGAGATGTTTCGCCCTGATGATGTCAACCGTTTCTTGGAGGTGACCTACCAAGACGGCGATAAGGAGGTCATGTACTTCAAAGACTTCGCCTCAGGTGCAATGATCGAAAACATCGTGCGGCGAGCCAAGAAGAATGCGATCAAACGCAGTCTTGATACCAACAGCGAGGGCATACGTCTTGACGACCTCCGTAGCGCCATGCGCCAAGAGTTCCGTGAGCATGAGGATCTGCCCAACACCACTAATCCCGATGATTGGGCAAAAATCTCTGGCAAGAAAGGCCAGCGGATCGTGTTTATACGCACATTGGTGGGTGGCGATGAGGATCCAGACCACTCAGGTGGCCGCGCCATTGAACGAGTACGTACAGGCCAGTATCTCTAAATCTGCCTAACCCGCAATAAAGTTCGCCTGTGGCAGTTCACAAGGTTGTCGGGATCGAAACCGAATTCGGCATCATGCATATGGGAATCGAGCTGTCAAACCCCGTATCAGCCTCGTCAATGCTCATCAACGCCTATGTCAACGGCTATCTGTCTGAGCGAGTCAGTTGGGATTTCTTTGACGAACAGCCCGGCGTAGATGCTCGCGGTTACAACGAGTTTGACGCACTAGCACCCGAGGTTGACACACACCTTGTGAATGCGGTGTTGACCAATGGCGCCCGGTACTACGTGGACCACGCGCATCCTGAACTATCAACCCCTGAATGCAGTGATGCCATGCAAGCCTTGCTTTATGACCGCGCAGCAGAGGAGATTCTGGTCCGCTCTATGGAAGCTGCGTCGCAACTGCTGCCGCCAGATGAGCAGTTGCTGGTGCACAAAAACAACAGCGACGGCAAAGCCAACAGCTACGGCTGCCACGAGAACTATTTGCTAGACCGCGAGGTGCCTTTCGGCCGCGTCGTCATGAACATCTTGCCGTTTTTCGTTAGCCGGCAAATCATGTGCGGAGCCGGCAAGGTTGGTTGTGAGGCACCTGGTCTCACCAGTAATGAAGTTCCGTTTCAGATTAGTCAACGGGCCGACTTTTTTGAAGAAGAAGTAGGACTTGAAACCACTCTGAAGAGACCCATCGTCAACACACGTGACGAACCGCATGCGGATTCTCGCAAATACCGACGGTTACATGTGATTTTGGGTGATGCCAACATGAGCGAGCTCCAGACTTATCTAAAGCTTGGCACCACCTCGTTGGTCTTAGCGATGATCGAAGACGGTGTCGTGCCAGAACCGATGACACCTGTGACTCCGATTGCTGCCTTGCGAGAGGTGAGCTACGACCTCGATCTAACAGGGCATATTGAGCTGACTGATGGTCGACAAATCACAGCTCTTGAGATGCAATGGGAATACTTCACTTTTGCTAAGAAGTACGCCGACAGCCATGGACTAGAAGTCGTCGGCGGTGAGCAAATCGGAAACGACATTTTGCTGCGCTGGGAAGAAGTGCTGACTGATCTTGAAAGCGATCCGATGTCTCTGGTTGACCGATTGGACTGGGTAGCAAAACGTCGATTGGCTGAGGGCTTTCGCGCCCGCCACAAGCTGGATTGGTCTGACCCAAAGCTCGCAGCATTGGATCTGCAATATCACGATCTTCGACCTAGCCATGGCCTGGCGCGCCTTGCGGGTCTTACTACTCTCGTTGATCAAGCTGCTGTCGATGTTGCAGTGAGTGAACCGCCTGAGACAACCAGGGCTTATTTTAGAGGACGCTGTTTGCAACAGTTTCCGGGGCAAATCGTTGCAGCTAACTGGGATTCGATGGTGTTTGACGTGGGCACTGATGCTCTACGACGAGTACCGATGATGGAGCCGCTACGAGGAACGAAGGCTCACGTAGGTAACTTGTTAGATGGATGCACCGATGCAGGTGAGTTGGTGCGCAGCTTAGGAGCCTGACTGGTTGCAGGCTTTCCAACCAGAGAGGTAGCACTATGGCCGAACAAGAAAAAAAGCAACGCCCCTCAACTCCATCCGAGAAAGAACCGGTTGAGACAACAGCGCAAGCGCAAGCATCTGAAGAGGCAATGAGCGGGTTGGGTGAGATTCTTGACGAGATAGACGAGGTGCTTGAAAGTAACGCCGAAGAGTTTGTAAAGAATTACGTGCAGAAGGGCGGCGAGTGACGGCAATGCCCTATTTCGCCCCGGGCAACGATCCCGGAGCGAGCTTCATTGAGCTTCTACGACGCGTCGGTAGCGATCCATTTCCAAGCGATTTGCCGGTAAGTGTTGACGCAGTTCGGGTTGCGCAAGTTATGGAGCAGAGCGCGCGCGGTGATCTACCAAACTCCACCGTTCGCAACACCACCGTTTTAGCGCTCGAGTTCGCGCAGGGCGTAGTCGTTGCGGGCGACCGGCGCATGACCGCTGGCAACCTCATCCGTCAGCGAGACACAAGCAAGGTGTTCCCAGCTGATCGTTATTCCGCTGTTGCCATCGCCGGTGCAGCCGGACCTGCTTTGCAAATGGTGAAGCTTTTTCAATTGCAGCTGGAGTACTACCAAAAACTGCAGGACCGCCCACTGAGTCTGGAAGGAAAGGCCAATCAGTTAGCGACAATGGTTCAACAGAATTTACCGCAAGCAATGCAGGGCCTGGCGGTTGTGCCACTGTTTGCAGGCTACGAGCCCAGTACATCAGAAGTAGGCCTCTACGAATACGACGTCACGGGTGGCCGCTACGAAAAAAGGGATTACGGCTACGCCATCAGTGGTTCCGGCAGCTTGCATGCAGGCACAGTGCTCAACATGCGAGTTAGCCGCGCTATGTCGCTTGAAACCGGGCTTGAAGTAGCTGCCCATGCCCTCACACAGGCAGCCCAGTTTGACAGTGCCACAGCCGGTCCCGATTACGAACTAGGCCTTTTTCCCACTATGAGCGTGATCGATGGAGATGGATTCCGCATGCTCAACGAAAGTGAGGCTGGTGAGGTGTTCGCATCTGTGCCTGGAGCCAATGCCGAATCTCGCACATCTTCGAGTGCTGGGAGTGACTCATGAGCATGCCTGGGATGTATGTAAGCCCAGAGCAACTCATGTCGGATCGCGCCGATTACGCGCGCAAAGGCATCGCGCGTGGCCGTTCGCTCGTGGTACTTGAGTATGACAATGGCATAGCGCTCGTTGCAGAGAATGCGAGCGCTACCTTGCGGAAGATTTCCGAAATCTATGATCGCATTGCATTTGGAGGAGTTGGGCGCTATAGCGAGTTTGACACCTTGAGAATTGCGGGACTTCGCCTGGCTGAACTAACCGGCTACCAATACTCACGCGACGACGTTGAGGCGCGCAGTCTCGCCAACCAATACGCCCAAATGCTGGGGCACACCTTTACGCACGAGATGAAGCCGATGGAAGTAGAGATCGTGGTGGCCGAACTTGCGCCCACTGGTCCTAACAACAGTGGCGAAAATGCTTTGTACCGGATTCAGTACGACGGAACGGTGACCGATCAACACGGTGTTTGCTGCATTGGTGGCGAATCAGAGGCAGTGTCCGAGAAAGTGCAATCCGGCTACAGCGAAGACATGAGCCGTGATGCAGCTATAAGACTGGCGGTTGAATCTCTTTCGAGAGAAGACGCAGAACTAACAGCCATAGATATAGAGGTAGCGGTGCTAGAGGCAACTGAACAAGACTCGGTCTTTGCAAGACGCTGTTTTAAGCGCTTAGACGATGACGAAACTGCGCAAGCAGCAGGCGTAGCTACTGGCAACTCTCGTGCTACCAGCTCAAACGGCGACATAAGCAATAGTCAGTCCGAGCAGTAGCGGCAAAAGATCGCCCGCAACCAGCCCTACCGACTGCACTCATGCAACGCCGCATCATTGGACTCGAAAACGAATACGGCGTTACCTGCACGCATAGGGGTAAGCGTCGGCTAAGTCCCGATGAGGTTGCCCGATATCTCTTCAGGCGAATCGTTTCATGGGGGCGTTCCAGCAATGTCTTTTTACCTAACGGAGCACGCCTTTACCTCGATGTTGGTTCACACCCGGAATACGCCACGCCGGAATGCGACTCGATCTACGACGTGGTGTGCTACGACCGAGCCGGAGAGGTGCTTCTCGAGGAGCTAGTTGAAACCGCAGAAAAAAGCCTTGCCGACGAAGGCATAAATGGCACTATTTACGCGTTTAAAAACAACACCGACTCAGCAGGCCATAGCTATGGTTGCCATGAGAACTACTTAACCACGCGTGAGGACGATTTTTCCGGTTACGCCGAGGTGCTAATTCCGTTTCTAGTTACAAGGCAAATTTATGCCGGTGCTGGCAAGGTGATCAAAGTCGGCCGTGGTGCGCGTTATTGCATCTCGCAGCGTGCAGAACACATCTGGGATTCAGTTTCAAGCGCTACCACGCGTGGACGACCGATCATCAACACACGCGATGAGCCACACGCCGACGCGGATCTTTATCGCCGGCTGCATGTGATAGTGGGCGACTCAAACATGAGTGACTACACGGCTTACCTCAAGATTGGCAGCGCCATGCTGATGCTGCGGATGTTGGAAGATCCCGATTTCAGTGTGCCTGATATGACGCTAGAAAATCCTCGCCTAGCTATTCGAGACATCAGCCATGACATCACATGTGCTCAAAAAGTTCGCCTGGCTAACGGCAAAGAGTTAACTGCACTTGAAATGCAGATTGGGTTCTTGGAGCTTGCGAAGGATTACCTGGAGCACCGCGAGAGTTCTCCGGAAGAAGAACAGACGATCAGCATGTGGGAGGGATGCATCCGCGGTCTGAGCGATGACCCGCTCACTCTTGACAGCAAGATTGACTGGGTTATCAAGTACCAACTCCTTGAGCGGTACATGGCTAAGCATGACATCCCACTTCATGATCCGAGGATTTCTCTGCTCGACCTTCAGTATCACCATGTCCATAGCACGAAAGGAGTTTTTGCACTGCTCAAAAGGAATGGTCTGGTGGAGCAAATGATTGCCGATGAAGACGTTAAGAGCGCCATGGAGCTTCCTCCTCAGACGACTCGGGCACGGCTGCGAGGGGCGTTTGTGCGCGCCGCGTTGGATCGAGGGCGTGATTACACCGTAGATTGGGTTCACCTAAAACTAAACGATCAATCGCAACGCCCCTTGCTTTGTAAGGACCCGTTCAAATCTCACGACGAACGTGTTGACCATCTAATTGCATCCCTATAACAAGCGTGGTGAGTGTCCGATGATAGAAGCACTTGACGAGGATCTAAGGTTGCCGCGACAACGAACGGTAAGCGTCTTTGTAGTAGAGCCTGGCACCGCAGAGCTCACCAAGACCACCAGCGCAAAACCACGACGAGCTAGACGTAAAACCCGAAGCTTCGTCGAATGGTCGATTGTGCTGGTTGCGGCACTAACGGTGGCCCTGCTTGTTAGAGCTTTTGTCTTCGGTGCGTTCTATATCCCTTCCGACTCCATGGAACCCGTGCTGGGGGTGGGTGATCGCATCTTGGTCAACAAGCTGTCATATGTTTCGTCCGAACCAAGCCGGGGCGATTTGATTGTTTTCTTGCCACCTGAAACCGCAACGGACATTGCCGGCATTGAACTAATAAAGCGAGTAGTCGCCATAGGCGGTGACACCGTTCAGTTCATCGGTGGGAGCTTGTTTTTAAACGGAGTGCCGACTGAAGAGGAGTACATCTTGCCGGCTGAACCCACACGTGATTTTGGTCGAACATTTGTGCCAGAAGATCACATTTTTGTTATGGGTGACAACCGATCAAACAGTCGAGATAGCCGACAATTCGGTTCGGTTCCGGTCGACAATGTTGTTGGCCGTGCCTTGGTTACCTACTGGCCGCCGAGCTCTGCTGGCACTTTGTAGCAACAAGACTTAGCCAGCACCAGCAGTCCCGCTGATCAGGCGATCCACATGATCGCCATGCATGGCGTCAATACGCATCGCAGCCAATGCCTTCGCAATGCGTTCGTGCTGCACATCCCATGCAATACAAAGTCGCTCAAACCGGTGAAATAGAGCGGTCAGACCCCCGGTCCAATCCTGCTGGGGCAGATTCACGCCATCTATCCCAGCCTCAGCAAGCTTGGCGGCTCGGCGCTCGGGACCCTCTTTGATGCGTCGCATGCGTGTTGAGTTGATTAGGCGCGCAGTGGTGTGTTGTCGCAAAGTGGCCAAGAAGCTCCAATCCGAATGACATAGCCACAGGCGTTTCTCTGCACCGAACCTACGCGCTTGTTCAATTATTGGCTTGGCCGACTGTTGGTCTTTCATATCAATCGACAGTTCAAAGCCTGTCCCGCAGGCTTGATACAGGTCACTCAGTGTGGGTACGTCGGGTCCGACTTGTTCACGCGTCAGTTTTGCGTAGCGGCGTCGTTTTATTCCAAACCAAACGACTCCGTCGTGACTTAGCATCGGTTGCCCGTCAGCGCTTAACCAAATGTCGGTTTCCAGTCCGCTAGCACTCATTTCCAGGGCCAGCTTGAAAGCCTTGAGAGTGTTTTCGGGGGCATGAGCTTTGCCCCCGCGATGAGCAAACAGAACTGGTTTGTCGGCAGGTGTTAAATCTTCGGTACTGCAAGCGCCGCCAAGCGAGGAACCCATAAGAGCACAATAAAGGTTCAGCGGCAGGCGCGGAGACGTTTGTCCCGGATTCAAGGCGTATTCTCACGACGTGAACCTGTCGCCAAATGAAGTACTACTGGTGGCATTGCTAGCACTGCTGTTGCTTGGCCCAAAACGTCTTCCGATCGTGATGCGACGAGCGGGACAGATGATTGGCGGAATGCGACGTTGGAGCACCGAAGTGCGCCAAGAGGTGGAGGCGGTTATTACTCCAACCGAAACTCCAACGGAGCCCAAGGAGCCTGTTGAATCAGAAAGCAATCCAGAGCGTGAGTCTCAAGAGTGAGATTGCTACGCAGACGCAAGCCGCGACCGTCTGTAATGGGTCTTTGGGATCATGTCGGTGAGCTGCGCTATCGCTTGATCTGGGGTTTACTTGCCGTTGCGATAGGAGCCGTAGCGAGTTTCTTAGTTTATGACTGGTTATTGACGGAGTTTTTCCTACCGCCGTATTGTGCCGTACTCGAAACATTGAGAGTTGACCGACCTTGCACGCTTGTTATCACAGAACCGCTCGACGGGTTCCGTACACGAATTAAGACCTCGCTTTACTTGGGGTTTGCGTTGGCTACTCCTGCGCTTGCATGGCACGTTTGGAGATTTATTACCCCCGCGCTGAACACGCGAGAAAAACGTTGGGCGTGGCCGTTCATCGTGTCAGCTACCTTGCTGTTCGCTCTAGGAGCCTTCATTGCTTACTTAACACTGGAGCGAGCACTTGAGTTTCTTATCAACGTGGCCGGCAGCGAGGTGGACCCTTTGCTCACACCCGGCGCATATCTGGGCCTAATCACTTTCATGTTGTTGGCATTTGGCCTGGGTTTTGAATTTCCAGTGCTACTGGTATTTGCTCAACTAGCTGGCATCCTTACCCCTCGTCAGCTACACCGTGCTAGGCGCTACGCCATTGTCGGCATCGTGGCTGCCGCGGCCATTATTACGCCCTCTGGCGATCCGATAACACTGCTGGCATTGTCCGTGCCGATGTACATCTTTTATGAGGCGTCAATCGTTGTTGGGTACTTACTGACAAGACCTAATAGAACCGCATGAAAGATGCGAAAGACCTGCGGGACAGATTCCTAGCAAAACGTCAGATAACGCCAGACAAGTTTCAACTAGACGCTTTCGACGCTGTTGATCGGGGTAACTCAGTGCTTGTAGCCGCGCCGACCTCATCAGGCAAAACACTTGTAGCCGAATATGCCATTGAGCGTTGCCTGGCTGCGGGTGATCGAGTTGCTTACACGACACCAATAAAAGCGCTCTCAAATCAGAAGCTGCGTGACCTGAGAGCACTACTAGATGAGCCCGTTGGATTACTAACCGGCGACAACGTGATTCAACCCGACGCTCCGGCGTTGGTAATGACCACCGAAGTGCTCCGCAACATGATTTACGTCGATTCCAGCTTCCTCAACGAGCTAGGTGTAGTGGTGCTAGATGAGGTGCATTACTTGCAAGATCCATACCGCGGTCCGGTCTGGGAAGAAGTAATTATCGGGCTACCCGAACACGTGCGCCTAGTTTGTCTCTCCGCGACTGTGACTAACGCACGAGAGCTTGCAAACTGGATTAGCAGTGTGCGCGAGCACTGTGAGGTTGTGGTTGAAACCAAACGCCCCGTTGATTTGCATGAGCATTTTCTGGTGTTTGACAAGAACAAACAGAGCTTGCACGATTTCCCGACACTTACCGAACACCAACCAAATAGTGACGTACAAAGGTTCTTGCTGCAAGGCCTGCACTCACGTCGTAACAACACACGCGGCTCAGCGCGCGTTGCGCGACCACACCGACTTGAAGTGCTCCATTATCTAAATGAAAAAGACCGCCTGCCTGCGATCGTGTTCGTGTTTTCTCGTCAAGGATGTGAAGATGCAGTACAGCAGTGCCTCGAGCAGGGCATACGACTGATCGACCCAGTGGCTCAACGCCAGATAAGAGAAATTGCAGCTCAACGTGTGGCTGACATTAACGCTGGAGACCTGCGTTCATTGCACTACGACCGTTGGCTCGACGGGTTAATGACCGGCGTAGCAGCGCATCATGCCGGAATGGTTCCGCCTTTTAAAGAGGTGATTGAGGACTGTTTTGCAGCGGGATTGCTTGCCGCAGTGTTCGCTACCGAAACGTTGGCGCTTGGTCTGAACATGCCAGCCCGTTCGGTTGTGGTTGAGCAGTTATCGCGATTCAAAGGTGAAGGCTTTGTAATGCTGACCCCTGGTGAGTACACGCAGCTAACTGGTCGTGCAGGCCGGCGCGGGATTGACGCGATCGGCCATGCTCACACGCTGTGGAGCCCTTATGAATCTTTTGAGCAGACGGCATATCTGGTTGCAAGTGCCGATTTTGAGATTGAATCCGCGTTCAGGCCGTCGTACAACATGGCGGCCAATCTGATTACGACCTGTGAAGATCGTGAAGCAGCTGTAGAACTATTGAACCAGTCGTTCGCGCAGTATCGAGCCGATAGTCGCGTACCGGAATGGTCCGAACTGCTGACCTCACACAAGGAAGAACTAAAGCAGGCTCGTCGTCGACTAAGACAGGTCACCGGCGCTAACAAAGCCAAGGCTTCTAAAAAACCTAAGAAGCCAAATAAGGCCCATCACCGTCAACGCGAAAGCCGCATCATGACCGAAGCGAGACGTGAGTTTGACCTGTGGGAATCACGCGTCAATTTGCTTGAGAATCGTATTGCTCTTGCACACGGTGGCCTGACCAAAACCTTCAGTCAGGTCACAAACCTCTTGGAGGTTTTTGACTGCGCTGACGGCTGGCAGCTAACCGACAGTGGGAAACAACTCGGCCGAATATTTTACGAGTCTGACTTATTGGTGGTGCTAGCGCTGCGAGAAGGACTGTTTGACGAACTCAACCCAGCGGAGCTTGCTGGTTTAGTGAGTTGCGTTACTTACGAGCATCGCTACAGAAGCGATCCACCACCGGTGAGTTTCCCAACGGCCGCGGTAAGCGAAGCCGCCTATGCCGTCGAACGAGTCAGTTCTGAGCTAAGCCAAACCGAAGCAGAGTTCGGGTTAACGCTGACGCGCTCTACAGACATGTCATTTTTTGAATGCGCATACGACTGGGCAGCGGGAGCTTCCTTAGAGGACATCTTGGGCGACGGTGAATCTGTGCGTGGCTCCAAGCTTGGGGCGCAACTAACACCGGGCGATTTTGTGCGCCAGATTCGCGGCTTGAGTGACGTGCTTCGCCAAATCATGATCGTGGCACACAGCGCAGACACTCGACGCAATGCGCGTGCAGCCGTGCTCGCACTTGATCGCGGAGTAGTTGCAGTAGCGAGTGGAACTGCGGACGTTGCTGGCACAACTACCTCATGAGTCTGGTTTGATGAGTAACAACGGCATCACGAAAGGCCAACCTTGGGGGAGCGCAACACCTTTGCCAATGGGCACGCCGATAGCACATTCCAACCAGCAGCTACGTGCCATCGTTGAGCCCGCCCTACGCGAGTCAGTGACGAGCACATCGCCTTTAAAGGTCGGTGTTGCTGGCGGTGACATATGGGCAGCGGTGGGTGCACCAAACAACTCACAGGAACGTTTTAGCAGCGGTGCTACACACGGAGCAGCTATTGACGCAATCCATGTGCAAGCCGACGGCAATCAGTACTGGTGTTGTGCACACGTGGTAGCGCGGCGAAGTTGGTGGCGGGGACGCGTTGTCGTTGTTATGAACTCCGAATGGCTGGGGCGGTGGCGAGTAACTCCAGCAGCACATCCAGGCGATGGTTATCTACGAATAGTTGAAACCGCGCCGCAATATCGAATTAGGCAACGCCTCTTAGCGCGTCGACGGCTTCGCACTGGAGACCACCTGCCGCATCCGCATCTCAGTTCCAAGCGCGTTACGCAAGCTTCATTCGAGTTCGACAGGCCTACCGACTTGTGGCTTGATGGCACCAACGTGGGACGGGTCAGGTCGTTGGCCGTAGCAGTCGTACCTACGGCTGTGCAGATTGTCTTCTAAAACCTCGCAGCGCACAAACCACTGTTTGAACCGCGCCACATTCTACGATCAAGCTATTGCCTAGCGGGGCATAACCGTTGAGACTTATCCGGAGTCTCATTAGACACGAAGACCTGCGTGACTTACTACGACGTTGAGACTTTCACCGAATCTGAAAGCGATGTTCTTCGCCGCTACGTAACCAACCTTGATAAGCCGGTCTTCGCTTTGGTCAACCTGCCCGAGGTTGTCAAAGGCGCTTTGTTTGCCCGCTATTCACGCTCCACCAAGAGCTTGCGGCGTTTGTTTTTGGACGAGTTCATCGGAGACCTAGACGTAACCGGTGACGCCAATATTGATGCTACCGCTGGGCTTGACCGTGCCGAAAAGCTATACGAGAAGGTGTTCGTCGAATACGGCGACGATTCAATAGCTCAACTCGGTGGGGTGCATCTTGCGTGCGAGCAAGCCTCAAACCTGCTCACAAAGGTGCTTGAGCGAGGTCGCTTAATGTCGTATCTCGAACAATCCACGCGCTACCTGGCCTTTAACAAGAGGTTGAATGGCCGCTATCGGTACTTCCGACCGCCTGAAATTTTGTCCGCGCAAACCGGTGCACGCTATGTCGGCACGATGGATCGAATTTTCGACATTTATGGCGAGTTGGTATTAGCTGTCCGGGATTATCTTGGCAAAAACTTCGACGTTTCGGCTGAAGCAACCAGTGAATCAATGAGCGATCTGGCTATCAAGCGAGCGGTTGCCGCAAAAGCCTTTGACGCGACACGCGGCTTGTTACCAGCAGCCAGCATTTCCAATGTTGGCATTTTTGGCAGCGGCCAAGGTTACGAAGCGTTGTTGTTGCGCATGCGCGCAAGTGCTCTTCCTGAGGCGCAGCGGTATGCCCAACTCATGCTGACCGAGCTGCGCAAAGTGATCCCTTCGTTTCTACGACGAGTTGATCAGCCCGACCGAGGTGAGGCTTGGAGCGCTTACATCAGTGCCAATCGCGTAGCAATGGAAGAGCTTGTTGACGAATTGCTTGACAACGCGGAACCGCGTGGCGGTCCCGAAGTGCAACTTCTGGACTGGGATCCGGAAGGTGAAAATAAAATGCTGGCAGCGATGCTGTTTGCGTATTCGCATCAGCCAGAGAGCCATTTGCGCACGCTTGTGGAACGCATGAGTAGCACTGAACGCCAAGAGCTAATCAAACGGTATGTGGGCGATCGCACTAATCGCCGCCACCGTCCAAGCCGCGCTTTGGAGACCATCGACTACCGCTTTGAAGTTCTGGGCGATTACGGCAGCTTCCGCGATTTGCAAAGACACCGCCTTCTCACCATCGACTGGCAAAAACTGACTCCTCATCACGGTTATTCGGTACCAGTTGATGTGGTCGCAGCAGGTGAAACCGATCGCTACGAAGAGGCCATGGAATTATCTGCCTACCTGTACGACGACATCGAAGCCGACCTGGGTAATGATCTAGCTGCATACGCCGTGGCTTTCGCATATCGCATTCGTTATGTCATGCAGTTCAACGCACGTGAAGCAATGCACATGATTGAGTTACGCACACAACCACAAGGCCACACCGATTATCGCCGCATCTGCCAAAGCATGAGAACTCAGATAGCCGAGCAGGCTGGTCATACTGCGGTGGCGTCCATGCTGAGCTACGCGCTGGAAGGTGAATCCGCACAAGGGCGACTAGCTGCCGAGCAATCTGCTGAGAACAAACGATCTCCGTCCAGCGAGAGCTAACAAATGCAAGAACGAGCAAGGCCAGCTACATCAGCAGATTTGGGCGTACTGACTGACTTAGCAATGGAAGCCATACAAGAGCAAGTTGAGGCTCGCGGCGGGTGGATATGGTCGCGTCGCGAGGCTCGCTCAAGTCCCTTTAACAAAGGCCTAGCAGAGGCCATAAACGATTCCGCTCAGGGTGTTTGGGTGGGTGAGATTGACGATGCGCCAGTTGGGTATTGCGTTACCAGTTTGAGCACTCTCAGCACAGGGGAAACATTGGGGACCGTTGAAGATCTATATGTAACTCCCCAAGCACGCGAGGTTGCAGTAGGGGAGAGGCTGATTGAAGTGGTGTTGGATTGGTGCAAGGAACGCAATTGTGTCGGCATTGATGCTTTGGCGTTGCCTGGGAATCGTTCCACAAAGAATTTTTTTGAGTCATTTGGATTTAAGGCGCGGCTGCTGACCGTGCATCGCCCACTGACCTAACGCAATAATGCTGACGCATCAACTATCCAACGCAATGCTGACACATTGCCTTCCCTAAACTCTGCACAATGCGGATGCATGAAACCACGTCGCAATGAGTCGCCGCATTGATATCGAGCTCACGAGCCAACGTGATGCTGATACTTGGACATGGCGAGCAGCTGGTGCGAAAGAACCCAAGGGTGTACTGGACGCTGCTTTGCTATCGAAACTGGCAGCTGACCCCAAACCGGGGGATCGTCTGCGAGCCGAAGCTGATTTTGAAATCGACGGAATCTTCATCTCCGAGGTACTTCCGCCCAAAGCGCGCAGTGGCCGCCCGGAAATCGAACGACTTGAAATCGTGGGTAAGCCTTTCAAAGACGGAGTTACAACCCGCCTAAACAAAAAAGGCAACAAAAAAGACTCACGTAAGCGTCGTACTGGCGATAATAAAAACGGTGAAGACAAGGATGCCAAGCGGGGCAAAACAAGGCCTCAGAAACGTGACAAGGACAGAACGACCAGACGTGAAACCAACAAAGATGACGATCTGCCCCGCACACCAAAGGCACCGCGGTTAAGACCGACTCAGACTCATCGCAAGGCTTACATCGAGTCGCTTCCAACCGAGCAACAGGTCTTAGCGGAACAGCTACTGAAAGGCGGAATAGCAGCCGTACGAGCCGAGATTGACTCCCAAAACGAACAAGCCAAAGAATCCGGTGGACCAAAAATTAACGCCACCGAGCTAATTCAGCTGTCTGAAGTTCTTCTGCCGAAGTTACGTGCAGCCGAATGGCATGACCGTGCTGACGCGGCTTTAAAGAGCATCGACAAGACTGATTTGCGCGATCTGAGAGCGGTGCTGGTTGCGGCTGAAGATTTTTCCCGCGACACAGAAGCCCGCGAGCTGACCGAAAAGATCCGGATCGGTCTAAGCGCTCGGTTAGACCGTAGCCAGAGCGAATGGCACGAAGAGCTACGCAAGACGATTGATGCTGGTCGAGTAGTGCGTGCCTTACGACTGAGCTCACGTCCCCCTAAGCCGGGAGTGCCACTTCCTCCTGATCTAGCTAAAGACCTAACTGAGCATGCCAATGCAGCGCTTGGCAGCGGCAATTCGCAACAGCGGTTGGCGACAGTGCTGGATGCTGTGGCATATTCACCTGTACGTCCATACGTGATCTTGTCAAACGCTCCTGTAGAACCAGAAGCAGAACTGGTGGAAGTGGTAACCAAACTTGCCTCCAGGATTCCGGAAATCGCTAAACAGTTAGGCATCACTCCGCCGGTCAAACGCATAAAGGGTGCGCCCAAAAAGGCTCCCAAGACTGCGGTCAAAAATGAACCCGCTGTGCGCGCCGAAACCGAATCAACCAGCGACTAACTCGAAATAAATAGCTACGGATCGACCTAGCGATTGCTCTACTCTCATTAGCGCCTGTCGGCGCTAATGAACCGCGCTACACCTGCCATGCCCAAGACAAAAAAGTTACACATACCCAGCAAACCCTCAGAGATCGCACGCCGCATCGATCCCAGCCCCGTGCACGATGAGATGCGTGACTCATTCATGCCGTATGCGTTATCGGTCACAACCGCTAGGGCAATCCCTGATGTGCGAGATGGACTGAAACCGGTCCAACGGCGAATCTTGTTTGCGATGAATGCTCTTGGCTTGCGGCCGGGTGAACCGTTCCGTAAATCGGCCGCAGTCGTTGGTGAAGTAATGGGGAAATACCACCCACACGGAGACAGCGCCATCTACGAAGCCATGGTGAGGATGGGTCAACCCTTTTCCATGTCTCTCACACTGGTTGAGCCCAAAGGCAATTTCGGAAGCCTGGATGATCCGCCGGCCGCCTACAGGTATACCGAGGCGCGTTTGACCAACGGAGCCATAACGCTGGTATCGGAAATAGGCGAAGACACTGTTGAGCTTGTTCCTAACTTTGACGGCGAACGAATGGAGCCAACCTGTTTGCCAGCGGTTTTGCCGAACCTGCTGATTAATGGTGCTAGCGGTATTGCGGTTGGCATGGCTACTTCTATGGCGCCACACAACTTGGGAGAAGTAGCTGCGGCTATCAAGTTGGTGCTAGCCAAGCAACGGCCCAAGCCAACTGTTGATGAGCTAATGAAGCACCTGCCCGCACCTGATTTTCCTGGTGGCGCGCTGGTGGTTGTTGATGATGCTTTGCGCAGCGCTTACGAAACCGGCAAGGGCAGCGTGAGGGTGCGAGCGCGCGCTGAAGTAGAGCACGCCACTGCAAAGCGTGAGCGGATTGTGGTTACCGAACTGCCTTATATGGTTGGCCCCGAACGTGTACTAAAAAAAATCCGTGAGCTAATCCAGGCTGGGAAGCTGCCGAGCGTCAGTTCTGTTGATGATCTATCTGATCGACACAGCGGGCTGCGACTTGTGGTTGAGTGTCGGCCAGGAGCCAGCGGCCGCACAGTATTGAGTGATCTATATCGCCTCACCCCGTTAGAAGATAATTTCAGTATTAACAACGTTGCCTTGGTGAATGATGTTCCCACCACGCTGAGTCTCTACGAGTTGTGCCAGCACTACGTTTCGCACCGGCTCGATGTGATCGTACGGAGAACGATTTTTCGCCTTGACCACGCTAGGCAACGCAGTCACATCGTTGAAGGACTGCTGATAGCGCTGGATCAGATCGACGTTGTAATAGCGATCATTCGTAACTCACCTGATGTAGCTAAGGCTCGCAAAGAGTTGATCTCGAGGCTCTCAATCACCGAATTACAGGCTGAGCACATTTTGGATCTGATGCTGCGGCGTTTAACTGGGCTTGAGGCCAGCAAGCTCGAAGCAGAACTTACCGAGCTAACCAACGCGATTAACGGTTACGAGGTGCTGCTCAAATCCAAGACGCGCCAACGAACCCTGGTTAGCAAAGAACTAGACGAATTGGTTAAGAATTTTGCGGTGCCCAGGCGGTCTAGCTTGTTGACTCTTGACGACTTAGCCGCTTTTGACGAGCTTGCAAAGGCTGATTCGGCTCACAGCAAAGAAACTGCTTTCACCAACGGCTCCGCAATCTCTGCAAGTGTTGCTGACAACGGGAAGGCGGTTGTCGGAGCAGGGGATATCACTACCACCGTCATTGCACTTTCAACCTCTGGATTGTTAGGGCGCCGAGGCCCAGATAACCCATTAAGTGCTAAGCCAGGCAGACACGACCTACTTCAGGCGACGTTGGAAACCTCAACACTCGATGTTGTTTATGCCGTTACAGATACCGGACGCTTGCTGAGTGTGGCGGCCAACTCAATACCCGAGATGGCACGCGGCAGTCGTGGTGCTTCGGTAACCGAAATGTTTTCGCTTAGCCGCGGGGAAAAGATCGTGGGCCTGTTAGCAGCTAGCGATGCAATCTTTCAGCCATTGCGTTCGATGGTCGATTCCTCTATGGCAGGCAAGACAGCTAGCGATGAAACTAATGAATCTCTACCGATAGCGCTGGTAACTCTTCGTGGCCAAATCAAGCGAACCGAACGATCGGCTCTGTCATCTCGTCGCCGAGTTAGCTCTCTGATCAACCTCTCTGACGGTGACAAGGTGATGGCTGCATTTGATGCGCCTGACGACACCGACTTAGTGATGATTGCCTCGGATGGACAAGTTTTACGAACCGAAGCCAGGGCAATCCCGGTTCGTGGTCATGGCGCAATGCCTGTAGCCGGGATGAAACTCAAAGGTGATGCAGTCGTAGTAGCAGCGGGCCTTGCGGCGTTTGGGGCGCGTGCCGTTTTGATTACTGATGCCGGCGCGATAAAGATTACCGATCTTTCTGATTTGAAGAGCTTTGGCCGCGGAGCCGGTGGTGTGACCGCCATAAAGCTACGCGGTGATCAAACCAAGCCACCCGAAAATGCGGTACTGGGCGCTTGGATTGGTCGCGCTGAGTCGGTCGTAGCGCTCGTTAGTCCTGGAGGTTCTGCTGAGCCGGCGAACTTACACCCACTTGAGTTGCTGCACGCCACGACGGCACCTAAGAAACCGGCCAGCGAGTTGAAAGATGAAGAATCCGATGCGTTACTACGGGTGTTAGCAGTAGGGGAGTACCGCTTCGGATGACTCTTGAGACGAGCACCACACAGCTTGAACTAACTATGACTGATCCAGACCCCCCAAGCTCTACCAGCAATCGGCAAGCAAAACAATCACAGCCGAGTGCCTACGACGCCGAAGCGATAGAGGTCTTAGAAGGTTTAGAGGCTGTCCGGCGGCGACCGGGTATGTACATAGGAGATAACGGCTCAACCGGGCTAACTCATCTTCTCTGGGAGATCATCGACAATGGTGTGGACGAAGCCGGTGCCGGTTACGGCAAGCTCATCGAGATTGTCATGCACCAAGACGGTTCATATGAAGTGTCCGATCGAGGCCGTGGCATACCTATTGACAAGTTCGAAGGTGAAGTCACTGCACTCGAAGTTGTGTTCAGCCAACTGCACGCGGGCGCCAAATTTGGCAGCAGTCATTACAGCGCTTCTGGTGGTCTGCACGGTGTTGGCGCAGCTGTCGTCAATGCCTACTCAACGCGTGTCGTTTGTGAAGTTGATCGCAATGGGGCAACTCATCGACTTGAATTCCGAGACCGTAAGGCTGGCAACCTAGACAGCTCCAAGCGGTTCCGCAAGGGCCATGCACTGGCACGGGTCGGGAAAGTGTCACGCACGCGTACCGGCACGCGAGTGCGTTTCTGGCCTGAGCTGGCATTATTTGAGCCAGAAGCTGCAGTCGATTACGACGAGGTGCGAGAACGTCTGACACAGATTTGCTTCTTGCTACCCGGCCTGAAGGTGCGTCTGCACGACAAACGCAAAGGTCAAAAGAAGGCTCCCGAAGAAATTGTGTCGGCGGGCGGGCTGAGCGATTTTGTGGAGAACCTGTCCGAGGGCGCTACATCGCTTACGGGGCGCATAATGCTCACAGGAATAGAAGCATTTGCTGACACTGTGCCAGTAGGCGGTAAGCCCACGGAAGTAACTCGTGAATGCAAGGTTGAGGTTGCTCTGCGGTGGGTGTCATCTCTGGATACCAAAACGGTGAGCTTTGTAAACACCATCCCAACACCTGATGGGGGTACTCACGTTGCGGGCTTTGAGCGTGCTCTAACCGCAGTCGTGAACAACGCACTAAAGGATGCAGATCCACTCAAGTTGCGAAAAATGCGCGGCAATGCAAGAGCGCAAAAAGAAGACATCCAAGAAGGTCTCATAGCGGTAATCAGGGTGACCACTCCTGAACCTCAATTCCGCGGGCAGACCAAGCGTGAACTGACAACTCCACAAGTGCAGGGCATTGTTTCGCGCGTAGTCAGAGACGGCTTGGGTGACTGGTTTGACGGCAAGGCCACTGGCTCGCGTAAGGCCCATGTCAAGGCCGTGCTTGACAAAGTAGGCGATGCGATTCTTGGACGGGTTGCCGCTAAGCAAGCCCAAGCTGAAACGCGTAAGGCTGCAACCCTTGGCGGAAATGGTCTGCCAGCCAAGCTGTCTGATTGCCGTGAGCATCCCGGGGGAGAGCTGCTGATAGTGGAAGGGGACTCTGCTGCGGGTCCAGCGAAGCGGGCACGTGATGCCAGTTGGCAAGCTGTGCTACCACTGCGAGGCAAGATCGTAAATGCTGCCAAGAGCAGCCGCAAGGCCGTGCTGGATAATGCCGAGGCAGTGGCGCTGTTCACAGCGATAGGTGCCGGCACAGGAGATGGTTTTGATTTGGGTAACGCTCGCTACGAGCGTGTGATCCTGCTAGCTGATGCCGATGTAGACGGCAGCCATATTCGTTGTCTGGTGCTGACGCTGTTGTTTCATTACATGCGTCCACTGCTTGAGGCAGGGCGAATATATGCCGCACAACCCCCAACGCACGCTGTTTCTCTAGGCCAGAGCAAGGAGTTTGTCTACTCCGAGACGGAGCTCTCGAAGCACCTAATCGAGCTTGACAAGAAGGGGAGCAACTACAGAGTGACGCGTTTCAAAGGTCTTGGGGAAATGGATGACAACGAATTGTCTGAAACCACGCTCAGCCCTGAAACCCGAGTGCTACGACAGGTAACCATGGGAGAAGCCGAACAGGCTCAGGCTGAAGCCATGAAGGCGTTTCAGATCATGATGGGCTCAGAAGTTGAGCCCCGGAAAGACTTCATTATCAAGCACAGTAAGGAATACGGTCACGCACTTGACGTGTAGGTGCTGTGGCCTATTGCTCGGATTCGAAAGCGATTTCCTCGCCGCGGTTAATGCTGACCCAATCGCGAGCTTCTAAATACGGCTTAAAAGTTTCGTGGATCGCTTTCTCATCCGACTGAGTCTTAGGCCGCTGTAGCTCATATAGATGTGGGAACTCAAGCCAGCCAGTCACCTGACTCCAAAGTCGTAAGGCGGCATCTCCGCTGGGTGGGTCAAGCAGCACGGGACCAAAAATGCATTGGCCGTCGGGGAAGAACAAGGTAGGCACGCCGAAGCCACCGGAGTTGATCACTCGCTCATGCTCGGCACGGATCTCATCGTGGGTGCTCTCATCTTCTATGGATTCATCAACAATGTCCGGGTCGGCGCCAATTTGTTCAAGCAGGTGCCGTGCTACATCCGGATTGTGTGGGCGGTTGCCGTCCACGTGAAGGGCTTTTCCAGACGCCGCATACCAGTCATCGAGCAGAGCCATGTCTTTACGACGCAGGATCGCTCCGATACGCATCATTGACCAGCCGTAGCTCCAGTCGCGTTCCCATGGGTGCTTTTTGCCTGGTCGAAGGTTCACCTCTTCCAAGCTGAAAAAACGCCAATTGACCGTAAGGTCTAGCTGGTCACGCACATCGCGCATCCATAGTGAGGTTTGATATGCCCACGGGCACATGACATCAAAGTGAAAGTCAAGTTCAGTGGGTGTCACAAGGCTTGTATCTATTGACGAGGTTTGGTTTGCCATGACAAGGAGATTAGTAGCAATGCCAGTTGATAGGGGTAGAAACCCAGGAATCGCTTTGTCTGAGAAATATGGACTTTACAGAATGAAGATTATAATACTTTTTGCGAGTTCCAATAACCGGTTTAGGCCTTCAATGCCCTCACGGCCTCTATGGCACCAACATCCATGATCCCTTGTGTTGAGCGGCGCAACAGCGTATCGAGCACATTTTGTCCATCACCTGGTAGGGCCTCATACTCGGCAAAACCGACAATGCCGTAGATGAAACAGAACCCGATCACGACACGCAGATCCTCCCAAACCTGATCGGCGGATTGGTCAAACCCAGTCTTGGCAAGCTCATCTACATAGATGTCGATCAACTCGCGTTCGCGTCCTTGGCGTACTTCACGCTCAATGGACTGGCAAATAAAGTAGCCAAGATCGTAGACGCCGGTACCAACTCCGACGATCTGGAAATCGATCGTGACTATCTCACCGTTCTCGTCAAAGAACATGTTGTCGGCGCGCCAGTCTGCGTGAACCAGCGTTGGGTTTTCTGGTAAATACGCCTGCATCTCTGGCAAGTGGTCAACCCATTCGTTGCCAAACGCAATGAGCTCATCGTTTAGATACTTGGCTCCGTGCTTTTGGCACGACTCCCATCCGGCATTGATGAACTCCGGCAAAATAACTCCGTAGATCGGGTTCTGCAACGAGTACCAACACTCAGACATTTCTTCAAGGCGTTCATCACCAAACCATGGAGCCTGAAACTTCGCCAAGGTGCGAATCGCTGTCACCGCTTCGTCCCACGTAACGCCGTTTGTTCGATCGGCTTGACGAAGCTTGCTTAGATCTTCCATCACTATGACACTGTGGGTCTTGTCTTCACTAATCATCGCGGCGTGCACTTTTGGAGTCCGCAGATCGCACTTGTCGGCGATCTCTCGATAGAACCGAACCTCACGCTCGTAGGCGTTTAGAGCGTCACCCACAAATCTCTGGATTGAAGCATCGATGGGCCACTTGAGTATCACGCTGTCGGGACCGCCGCCACCTTCATAGGTCAGTACCGACCTTCCTAGCTGGCCAATCACTCCGACACCAAGTTGGAACTGCTCAGTGGAAATGGTGGCAACTGAAGTATCTGAATCAATCGCTCCGCTCGTTCGAAGCACAGCTGTCATCCAGTCGGCATCGACTTCTAGCGGAGCATCTGGCAATCCGACTTCAATTCCGGCAATCTCGCCCATTTTCTTCCCTTTGTATGTCGGTTTATTAGTACAGCAGAGGCACTTAGACGGCAACGATAAAAGGCACGTGAAGCTAAGTGCACTCACATTTTTGCGTGCAATTCGTCAAGATGCAAGCGCACCGAGATTGTGAGCGAGATGTGAGCGAGATGTGAGCGAAATAGCGAGATAGCTAATTTGTGTGCCGGTTGCCTCTCATGGGCATTTTGTCAGCTAGTGCGAAAGTTCTCGCTCGGGTGAGCCGAGCCCAGGGAAGCCCGCGTAGGCGGGTAGTGCGGGTTGGCCGCCGAGATGGCAATAGAGAACCTTCGAGCCAGCAGGTATCTCGTCGGATCGGACCATTCCAATCAAGCCAGCCATCGATTTTCCCTCATAGACAGGATCGATGAGCATTCCTTCGGTCCGAGCGGAGAGGTGAATCGCTTCAACAGTTTGCGCGTCGGGAATACCGTAGGCCGGGCCTTCGTAACCTGAAACAACAGTGATTTCATCGTCCCGTAACCGTCTGCCCAGTGAGATCTTCCCGGCCGTATTGGTGGCAATACGGGTAACTTGATCGACGGTTTGAGCAAGGGTGGCCGAGGCGTCGATACCGATGACGCGACGTCCGGGGCGATCGGTCAGAGCGAAGCCAGCGATCATGCCAGCGTGGCTCGAGCCGGTGACCGTGCAGACGATGACGGTGTCAAAAAAGACTTCTAGTTCGGCTTCTTGAGCCTCGACTTCTACCGCCCAGTTAGCAAAACCGAGCCCGCCTAGTGGATGATCGGAAGCGCCTGCAGGTATGGGATATGGCTTACCTCCGACCGCTTCAACAGACTCGAGCGCTTTTTTCCAGCTGTCGCGGATGCCGATATCGAATCCAGCAGGATCAACGCGCACGTCACCGCCCATTATTCGGGTGAGTTGGATGTTGCCGACTCTGTCGTAGTTCATGTCGTTGTAGTCGACCCAACCTTCCTGCACAGTCACGGCCTTCAAGCCCAGATGACAAGCGACGCCGGTGACCTGGCGGGTGTGGTTGGACTGAATGCCGCCGATGGAGACAAGAGTGTCGCATCCCATATCAAGCGCTTCCGCGACTAGATATTCGAGTTTGCGAACCTTGTTGCCGCCGAAAGCGATCCCCGAGTTGCAGTCCTCTCGTTTGGCCCAAATCTCGACGTTGCCACCGAGCGCTTCGCTGAGTCGAGGCAACGGATGCAGCGGAGAGGGGCCGAACAACAGTGGTTCGCGACGGAAATTTTCGAGACTCATGTTAGAAATCATCCAATCTTGGTCAAAGCGTCAAACTGACGATCTGCTGGCCTAAGCAAAAGCCTTCTCACCCGAACTATTTAGCGCAGTCGCTATCGGTTGCTAGTTGGTATCTGCAGCCTGTGTAAGCAGTGCCTGAGCCATGGCGGCGGCTCTTTGATAAGCCGCATCGAAGTAATGCTCAGTGATGGTTTCACGCCCAGCTAGTGGAGGCGTACCCAAAGATCGCACCGTTGCGGTAACCACAGCAAGCTCGTCGGTCATGGCGTTGCCGCTTGAGGTACCAATTGAGCTACCAGCTGCGGTGCCGTTAGAACTTCCAACCGAGCCCCCGATTAGGTCAACGGCTGATCGTCGATCAAGGATTTGCGAACCAATTTCCTTAGCAACCTTGCCGACATCCGTGCCGTGCCAAAACTGCTGGCTTGCTTTGGTTGATACTGCAGGCTTTGTGCTATCAGCAAGCCGCCTGGTTCTTGATGAGGTAGGCGACTTGGGCTTGCGGCGGCGCCTGTTGCCAGTGGCTTTGGGATCGCGTCTACGTGAACTCATGATCCGTTAACACTGCTTTCGGTTTCTGTTAGCAAGTTCTCGTTAATGCCTAGCGCCACTCTCAGTTGTGATGCGTCAAGATCACCTAACGAGCTGGCCTTCGGTAGCACCATGTCGGCAATTTGACGCTTACCTGCCACAACCTCCTCAACGCGCTCATCTACCGTTCCGGGGCAAACAAGTCGATGGCAAATAACCGTCTTGGTTTGCCCGATCCGCCATGCGCGATCGCGCGCTTGGTCTTCAACAGCCGGATTCCACCAGCGGTCATACAGCACCACATGACTAGCCGCGGTCAGATTTAAGCCCGTTCCACCCGCTTTGAGTGACAACACCATCGCACCAGCCCCAGTGCCGTTTTGGAAGCCTTGAACTATCTCATCACGAGGTCCGCGCGAAAGCCCACCGTGATAACAATCAATAGGCATGTCATAACGCTTTGCCAGGTACTTGGCTAGCCGGTTACCCCAGGTTGCGAAGTGCGTAAAGATCAGAACCCGTTCCTCAGCAGCAAACACCACTTCCAAAATCTCATTTAGGCGAGTTAGCTTGCCGCTGCGGCCCTCTATCTCCTGGTTTTCGTCATCAGACTGATAGTTGAGCGGATGATTACAGATCTGCTTCAGCGCAGTAATAGCTGCCAGCACCGCTCCCTTACGCACCGTCAGATTGTGTTCGCTCTGCGCGGTGTCGGCAATCAACTGGTCAAGCACAGCTTGATACAGCCCTATCTGCTCGGGAGTCAACGTGCAGTGATCAAGATCATCAATGCGATCCGGCAGCTCTGCCGCAATCGACGGCTCACTTTTAGTGCGGCGAAATACCAAAACGCCATTAAGCGCGTGAAGTGCTGACTCCGTAGCTGCACTGCTATCGCCTGGTTTCGACAAGTGCGCTATGAACTCCGCCCGCTCCCCTACTAATCCAGGACTACAGAAATCCATGATCGACCATAAATCGGCCAACCCGTTTTCGATCGGTGTCCCCGTGAGCGCAATGCGTGTGCGGGCATTTAGTTTTCGTAACTGACGAGCGGTTTCACTGTTGTGGTTCTTGATCACCTGGGCTTCATCAACGACTACCCGGCTCCAGTCAAGGTCGCACAACGTATCGATATCGCGTACGGCCGTTCCGTAGGTAGTAACAACAAGATCAGCTTCTGACACCTTGGTTGGCAGCTCGCTTGCACTAGCTCTAGAAGCTCCGTGATGCACCACAACCGCGAGATCAGGAGTAAATCGCGCGGCTTCGCTAGCCCAGTTCCCAACTACCGCCGGTGGTGCTATAACCAGCGTGGGTTGATCTGAGCGTGCACGTGCAACGTGAGCAAGAACGGTTGGTGTTTTGCCCAGGCCCATATCAAGCGCCAGACAACCGCCCAGACCCGCTTCGTAAAGAAAATCAAGCCACGCCAAAGCCTCAGCTTGATAGTGGCGTAGCTCACCTGAAAAACCTACTGGCCTAGTTGGAGGATCCATAGGGACAGTGGCGGCAGCCTTCAACAAGTCAGCCGCCCAACCTCCATCGGCAATGCTGACCCCGCCATTTAGAACCGTGCCCTCTAAACCAAGTGCTTGACGCAGCATTTGCGCACCGGTCAACTGAGTTGTTTTAGAGCGATCGGCCAAAGCAGCTGCGGCTTCAGCTAGATCAGCGTGATCAAGCGCTACCCAGGTTCCACGGTTTTGCACTAACGGTCGTGCTTGCGATGCCAGCTCGCGAATTTCTGCTGCAGTCAGCTCAATACCGTCGAACATGGCAGTCCAAGACACAGCTGTGAGCTGTTGGGCCCCCACAAGTGAGTCGGCAGATTCTTCTGCAGTTAACCGCAGGCTTGCTTGCGGCTTTTCACGGGTAAGGGGCGGAACCCGCACCTCAAAACCGGCTGCTTCTAATGCCGGGCCTGTCACAGCCATCAGATCCCAAGCTTCTTCTTGACTGAGAACTACCTCGCCTCGCCGTTTTCCACCGGGGCGCATAAGCACTGGCAGCAATCGTTCCAACCGCGTTAGCTGAGCCTTAACTTCCAGGCGATGGGAGTTGGTGCCGGTCACCAGAGCTACCTCCACAGGGTCTAAGGAGTTGCTTGGACCCGGAGAGAGCACAGACATGTGCCAGGCACCGGCTTCGTCTGGCTCGTCAAGTTTGAGTATGAGTGAGTACCGCGCTGGCACCAGTACCGGACGCGCCCACTGCTCCATGCGGCGAACAAGCTCTGAGCCAACGCTGGCCGAAGCGGTAAAGCGCTCCCCGTTCATGTTTGCCAAAAGGGCTTCAATCAATTCTGCTCGTGTGCGTGGTTCATGTGGTGCTTGAGGCACATCAATACGTGCCGTTACGTTGCGCATCAGAGCATTGACGGTGGTTGACAAAACGTCTTCAACTAACGCCTTAGATTCAACGTTGTGTGCTGCAGCCTTCACGGCAGCTGGCAGAGATTCAACAAGCTGATTTAGCACTCCGCTTGGCGCCATTGCGGGCTCCCATTTCACACTGAATGCCCCTGTATCTGGCTTAGAGCGATTGCGTTGGGTGCGGATACGACGCAGCAGTGGAACGGTGCGCCCATTGGCCACCATGTCAACAGCTACCAGACAAACCGTGCGTAGCCATAGCGCGCTGGCGCCAAGGAGATCAGTATTTTGAGTTTGGCTGAGATCTGTGAACTGGTTTGGGTCAGCTAGGTCAAGCGAACTGAAAGTGTTGGCCTCACCATTTAGGGAATCGTTGAGAGAATCGTTGCGGGAGCTATCTAAATCGGCAATGGTGGTGTCATTATCAGAATCAGCAGCTGGAGTTTGTGAAAGACCGGTTGTGGCTTCCGCAAGTGAGCCGTCAAGGGCAACCAGCCAGCCCAAAATGTCCTGCAGGTCTGCTACAACGGCATCTGCTGAGGTTTCTTTCGTTGCGTTGCCATTTGGCAGTTTGACTGGCTTACGCGGCACCCAGGCGCCTTCGATAGCGCCGGTTGCGGTCAAACGTTCAAGCACCATGTCGATGGAGTCCGGCTCATTGCCAGCGCCGGCGCCCCATGCCACCACGCGTCCAGCATCCCATGACAGTTGCAAAGCACAAGGCTCGCTTGGTCCGCGTGTGTTTTGGGTGTCCTGCTGACTTGCACCGCTTTCGGCGGCTCGCCCATTTGCTGATTTGGAGAGCTTTCCGTTACCAGGCGCGGCATTTGTTGACAGCGATAACGGCGGACTGGGCTCTCTGCCTGTTAGTCGAACATAAGCCGTTGTTAAGTCGTCTTGATCATTATGAAAATCGGCTGCAACCTGACGCCGTAACTGCCTTGGAAGGCTTCTGATTGACTGCAGAGATTCATCGGTTTTTTCCAACAGGTCCAGCAACACGCTCTCCCAGCGAACCCGGTCACTAGCTAAGATGGCCAAGATCTCTGGCGACGCTGTTCCGTGAACCTCCAGCCAAACCAGCTTGGCAATCATCTCCCAGCGAAGATGGGCGAGCTCCGAAAGCGAGCCAGACAACACTGGCGTGGCTTGTAGTTCTGTAGTCGTGGTTTGACTCATTAATAACTAATCACAGGTAGGGCATGTCTTACGGCCTTGAAGGGCTGACTGCAGGTTTGCAAAGTTTGAATGCAGGAGTGGCATAAATTCCAGCGAACGCTCGTCTTACGAAGAGCTAGTTGACAGCGATCAGTACGACCCAGCCGTTAAATCTGTGGCGTGCAGGCCGTGTTTGGTGCGGCAACAGGCGTTCCGGGGTCAACTCTAGCGAGCCTTGGCGCCAACGCGACAGTTTTTGTAAGCACAGTTAGCCATACCCTGCCGCTATGCGCTGGTCTACTGCCTTTATCCCAACTCTGCGTGATGCACCAGGCGATGCTGAAGCCGCTAGCCATCGCTTACTTGTTCGCGGTGGTTTCATCCGCCAGCTGTACTCCGGCCATTACTCACTGCTAACGCTTGGCCAACGAGTTCACTCCAAGGTGGCCGGCATAGTGCGCCAAGAAATGGATGCGATTGGTGCGCAGGAATTTCATCTTCCGGCTTTGCATCCAGCGGAACTGTGGCAACGCAGCGGGCGTTGGGACTTGATGGGTGAGGAAATGTTCCGCCTGCAAGATCGCTCAAACCGAGATCTCGTGCTGGCAATGACGCACGAAGAAGCGATGGCATCGCTAGCGCTTGAACTCAACTCATACAAGGATCTACCCCAGGCCTGGTATCAGATCCAGTTCAAGTTCCGCGATGAACCGCGCCCCAAAAGCGGCCTGTTGAGAGTGCGAGAGTTCGCTATGAAAGACTCCTACAGCTTTGACATAGATGAAGCCGGCTTAGATAAAGCATTCAACAAACATCACGACGCTTACGTTCAGATTTTCAAACGGCTCGGTATTGATGCCATTGCGGTTAACGCTTCTTCGGGCGCTATGGGTGGATCGGCCAGCGTTGAGTTCATGATGCGATCTCCCGCTGGCGAGGATGATGTAGCAATTTGTAGCTCGCAGCAATGCGACTATCGCGCAAACATCGAGCTAGCTCGATCGGCTTTGGACTCCAAGAACTCAAGCTCGGCGAGCACCGTTGACAGCGCCACGGCTAACGAGCCCGAACGTTTCGCAACTCCAGATGTCCGCACTATTGAAGCATTAGCCCAGTTCACTCCTGACGCCCCTGCTGAGAATCAAATCAAAACAATGGCACTGGTCGTTGATGATGAACCGTTACTGGCGCTGGTGCGTGGAGATCACCAGCTCAATATGGTCAAACTGGCCGATCAAACCGGTGCTAACGATCTGCGTCCGGCTGAACCTGAAGAGGTATTCAAGCTGTTAGGTGCCCATCCCGGCAGTTTGGGAGCGGTGGGCGTTACAAGTGTCCGCATACTCGCAGATCAGGCCCTAACAGGTCGCAAAGGCCTGGTTACAGGTGCAAACGAAGACGATTGGCACTTACGTGGTGTTGACATCGAGCGCGATATCGATGTAGCGGAATGGCTTGATCTACGCGAAGTAACGCAAGGCGAGCCGTGCGTTAAGTGCGGTTCACCGCTTGAAATCATCCGCTGCATAGAGGTGGGGCATATTTTCAAGCTTGGCCGCATGTATACCGAAGCTCTGGGTGTCTCGGTGCTGGACTTGAACGGCGAAGAACAAGTTCCAATCATGGGCAGCTACGGGATCGGGATCGGGCGCGCTCTGGCTGCAGTCGCTGAGACACATAACGATGATCGAGGCTTGATCTGGCCGGTTTCAATCGCACCGTTTGAAGTTGTCGTGACCCTGCTTGATCCTGGTGATGAAAATCTCACTAAGACCGCCGAGAACATCGTCTCCGAGCTAGAAGCCAGTGGCGTCGATGTGATGCTTGACGACCGCGACGCTAGGCCAGGCGTGAAGTTTGCAGATTCTGAGCTGATCGGCATCCCACATCGCATAACCGTGGGTGCTCGCAGCATGAAAACAGGCGAAGTGGAGCACACTCTGCGCTCTACAGGAGATTCCCAACTACTCCCCCACGCTGATGCGGCAGCACTGCTCACTGAACTAGTCACAAAAGCTCGCTAACCGCAGACAAACAGCAACGACGCAACATCAAAGAATGCCCAAACACAAGTCCATTCCTGACGATCTAACGATTTCACGAGCAGCACAGCTTCGCCCGCTAGGCGACATAGCCACGGAATCAGGGATTCCCTTGGAGTGCCTGGAGATGTACGGCGCGAGTGCTGCAAAAGTGAAGCTCAGCGCAGTCCAAGAAATGGCAGACCGCCCGGCAGCGAAGTACGTGCTGGTAACCGCCATTACCCCAACACCGTTGGGTGAGGGCAAAACCACAACGACAGTCGGGTTGGGTCAAGCCTTTAAACACATCGGCCTTAAGGCAATCGTCGCACTTCGTCAACCTTCAATGGGGCCTACTTTTGGAATCAAAGGCGGCGCGGCTGGCGGTGGCTACAGTCAAGTAGCACCACAAGAACTGCTAAATCTTCACCTGACTGGTGACATGCACGCAGTTACTGCGGCCCACAACCTTTGTGCGGCCATGCTGGATGCGCATCTTTTCCACGGCAACGACCGCAACTTTGATATTCACCGCATCTCTTGGCGAAGAGTGCTTGATGTTAACGATCGTGCACTACGCAACATCACAATCGGACTAGGTGGACGTCAAGACGGCATTCCACGTGAGACCGGGTTTGACATAACAGCGGCTTCGGAAGTGATGGCGATTTTGGCGTTAACAACGTCAGAGGCCGATCTGCGGGCCCGGTTAGGTCAACTAGTACTGGGCTACACAAAGAGTGGTGAGCCGATAACAGCCGAAGACATCCAAGCGGCCGGCGCAATGGCAGCGCAGCTGCAAGAAGCCATCAAACCCAATCTCATGCAGACCCTTGAAGGAACTGCCGCTCTTATCCACACCGGGCCGTTTGGCAATATCGCAACGGGTAACTCTTCAATCGTGGCCGACCAACTGGGTTTGCGGATGGGTGATTTCTTGCTCACAGAAGCTGGCTTCGGTGCTGACCTAGGCGCCGAGAGATTTTTTAACATCAAGTGCAGGTACTCCGGTATGGCGCCTGACGCAGCGGTCTTAGTAGCCACCGTAAGAGGCTTGAAATCGCACAGTGGCAACCACCGCATCGTGGCTGGAAGACCACTACCCGAAGCGATTTTGATGCAAAACCCCGACGAGGTTCATGCTGGTGGCGAGAACCTCCGTAAGCAAATTGAAAACGTTCGCATACACGGCGTGTCCCCGGTTGTGGCTATAAATCAGTTTCCAGATGACCACGAGATCGACCTTGCAGCCGTTGAGCAAATTGCTACCGAATGTGGCGCGCGTTCGGCTCGATGCACGCACTTCAGCGATGGTGGTCGCGGTGCGATCGCATTAGCTGAGGCGGTCACCGAAGCGGCTGAAGAACCTAGCCAGTTTGAGTTTTTGTACAACTCAGATGCAAGCTTGCAATACAAGATTCATGCGGTTGCAACCCGTGTTTATGGAGCAGACGACGTGAGCTATAGCGCACAAGCAAAACGTGAGCTAGATACCCATGACAAAAACGGCTTAAGCGATCTGCCAGTGTGCATAGCTAAGACGCATTTATCGCTATCTGACAAAGCCGGCCTAAAGGGCGCCCCCACGGGCTGGACCTTGCCCGTACGCGAAGTCCGAGCGTCCACCGGCGCGGGATTTGTAACACCGATCTGCGGTGACATCAGGACAATGCCTGGACTTGGAAGCGACCCCTCGGCCCATCACATAGACGTCAATACAGACGGCGAGATAGTCGGCCTTAGTTAACGAGCTCCAGGTACGGGCGCGTCACTAATTCGCAGGTGCAAGGTCGCGGCCATTAAGGCCACCGCTATACAAACCCACCACCACAGCGTGTAGCTACCTAATGCGTCGCGCGCAATACCTCCGCCATAGGCACCCATAAATGCCCCGACCTGGTGCGACCAAAACACCAACCCGAACAAGGTGCCCGCATGCGTTGGGCCGAACTGGCTAAGCACAATGCCCGAAGTGAGTGGCACTGTTGCCAACCAAAGCAAGCCCAGGGCAATTGAGAATGCCAGCACCGTTACCGTATTTGAGGGTAGAAGCAGGAAACTTGCTATTGCTAAAGCCCGGCCGGTGTAGACAACCGTAAGCACTTTTGATTTATTGCGGGTAGCACCCACCCAGCCAGCGGTAAATGCACCGATGACGTTAAAAAGCCCAATGAGAGCCAAGGCCAGAGTGGCAAGGCTTTCGCTTTGCCCCTCATCAGCTAGATGCTTTGGCAAATGAAGTGCCACAAATGTGACGTGAAAACCGCACGCAAAAAATGCTGCGTTGATCATGAGGTAGCTGCGATGACGTGATGCCAGGCGCAACACATCACGCAGTGCTAGCGCCTGCGGCAGTTGGGCTGGTACTGAAGTGCTATTTGGCAAGGAGTCGGTGCCGTTTGCAGTTGGATCAACTGACCGCTGAGTGGTTGGTTTGCTACGCAACGGCCGTACCACTAGCACGATTGACGCCGTTGCGATAGCCATCACCAACAAGGTGGTTTGCCAACTGAAAGCGTCGATTAGCAACCCAGCCAAAGGAACCAGAAGGAAGTGCCCTAGCGAGCCGCAAGCGGTGACTACTCCAAGCGCTTTAGATCGACGTTGCTCATCTACTAGCCGCCCAATTGCCGCCAGTACAACCGTGAACGAAGCAGCCGCTAGGCCAAATCCAACGATCACTCCCCCACCAAGATGTAATCCAAAACCACTAGATGCGTTTGCCATTACCAACAGACCGGCGGTGTAAATTCCCGCACCCGCTATCAACACTCGTACCGTCCCGAAACGGTCTGCTAAGCCCCCAGCCAAAGGTTGGCCCAACCCCCACATCAGATTTTGCAGGGCAAACGTAAAACCAAGTGTGGCTGTGCTGACCCCCAGAGTCTCTTCGATCGGCTCTATGTAAAGCCCCATCGTTGCGCGAACACCCAGCGTTATCGATGCAATTATCGAACCCACCAGAACGATGACGAAGATGTTTCGGTGAGCGTTGGTCGACTCATTGCCGTTTGAGTTAGCGACTGAGACCGTTGGATCCCCGGGCGTCTGAGTCACGTAAGAATGTTATTTATGTCGATTGCTAGCAACACCACTAGCAGCACAATAATTCCAACGTTTAAAGCGCTGACCGGCCACTTCCAACGATGATCATTTGACCAGAATCTCCTGATGCTTACTACGTTTGCGACCAAAGCCACCAGTGCGAGCGGTATGCCTATAAAAGGGCCAACCCCGGGTGCCAGGCCGATGAATGGCGCTACAAACGGCAAAATCACGTAGGTCAGGGTGCACCGCACCGCTGAAACAACGATCGACCAGTGCAGTGAGCGCTCCGGAGTTGCGTTCACCAGATTTGCGTCAACCGAGTCATCGCCCGGTTTAAGCTCAACATCAGCGTTCATGTCGGTATTCACAATATGGCGCCCACCCCGTGATCTTTCTCTCTCTCGGAGGAGTCAGTCTCGCCGTTCTTGCGATCGTCTGCTGGGATCTTTGTTTTTGGGACTACACCCGCAACCCGTAAAGCACCGGGCACTACCTCAAAGCGGTGAGGCAGTTTTCCAAGCAGCTCTCCATCCGCACGTAGATCTGCGTTGGAGTTGGAAAGTTGCCGTATTTCAACCACTTTGCACTCCGGTATTGCCATTCTGGTTAACACTCCCTACAGCACTCCCCTTGGCGTTAACAACTCCGCTTACCGCATGATGAACGGAGCCATCTCCATCCATCGCGTTGTGCGTACGCAAAATGGTCAGCTTGATGTCTCGTTTCAAAAGCTCGTCTAAAACAGCTTGCTGCAGTTCGGCTCCTAAACCTGATCTGGCAGTGGAATTAGCGAGAAATACCGCCGGTTCACTCATTACCTGTCGATGCTTCCGTTGGCCATAACTGGCGATCCTCTTAGCACCGTGTGGCGCGCTCGACCGCGAAGTTTGCGGCCATGCCAGGGCGTATTGGAACTGCGGCTGTGCAATTTGGCACTATCAACCACCCACTCTTCGTGAGGGTCGAATACCACCAGGTTGGCGGATTCACCCACCGAGATCGTACGACCATGTTCCATTAATCCTGCGATCCGAGCAGGCGCTAACGAAGTCACCTCAACGAAGCGGGTTGGTGATAGCTGCTGGCTAACGACCATTTCGGTCCATAGCACAGACGCCATTGTTTCGACTCCCAGCATCCCGGGCGGAGCCTCGCGTAGTGCTAATGCCTTTAGATCAGGATGGTGTGGTGCATGGTCGGTGGCAACCGCATCCAAAGTTCCATCAACTAGGCCATTGCGCAACGACATCACATCACTGCTATTGCGTAAAGGTGGATTCATCTTGCCGGCTGTGCCAAGCCGCAACACGTCTTCGTCGGTGAGAGTCAAGTGCTGCGGTGTTACCTCAGCGGTGATGTTTAGGCCTTGCGATTTTGCTTCCCGAACGCTTGCCAAAGCTCCTGCCGTGGATAGATGAAGCACGTGATAGCGGCCGCCCGTATCGCGAGCTAACTCAATGTCTCGCGCGACGATCCGATCTTCAGCTTCGGCAGGTCGTCCAAGCACGCCGAGCCGTTGTGCAATTTTGCCGGCGTTGATCACCCCACCTGCCACTAGTTCAGGATCCTCAGCATGCTGGCTAATAACAGCTCCTGGCAAAGATGTAGAGGCCATAAGTGCTGAACGCATCACATCCGGATTAGCCACTGCGTCGCCGTCGTCGGTAAACACCCGTACACCTTTTGAGTGCAAGGCTGCAAAATCAACAGTTTCCTCTCCTAACCGGCCCTTCGTTACACAAGCCGACGTATGCACATCGCAAAACGCTCCTTCAGCTAATGCCAGGACTTCACGCACCATTGCAATGTCATCTATGGGTGGGTTGGTGTTCGGCATCATCACGCACGCTGTTACTCCTCCCATGGCTGCGGCTGTGGAACCTGATGCGATGTCTTCACTTTCGCTTGCTCCGGGCGTGCGAAAATGCACCTGGATGTCGCAAAAACCCGGCATAACCAGCGCGCCCTCACCCGAAAGCGTGCGGCTGGCTGAAACCGGGCTCTCACCTGCAGGATGAATCGAAATAATGCGACCCTGATCAATTGCCACATCTTGCGGATCACCGAAGTCCGTTAACCGTCCATGCCAATATTTTGGGGCTGCTCGTCCATCCAACATCACAGCCCCTGTAACCAGCAGGTCGATAGGCATCATCGCAACCTATCTAGCGGTCATTGCCGTTGGAGGAATACTCTGCAAAAACAGTGCAACAACAATTTGACTTCACATCAGCACTCGAAGCAACACTGCGACGTGAACTACCTGACTGCAAGGCTCTTGTCGACGTCGAGCGCCTGTCAGGTGGAGCCAGCATGGAGACCTACCGCCTTTGCGTGTTGGGCGCAGATGGTCACCAACACAGCTTCTGTTTGCGCCGTGGAACAGGCGGCGTTGACCGAGATGTAGAACACGCCAGCGGACTTGCCGTTGAAGCTTTAGCCATGCAGACCGCACGCCTAGCCGGGGTTGCAGAGCCAGAAGTGCTCTATGTGTTGCAGCCTAAAGATGGTGTCGGTGCTGGCTTCGTTATGGAGTGGCTTGATGGCATCACGCTTGGAGCGCGAATAGTTAGAGCACCGGAGCTTGACAAAGTCCGACCCAAGCTTGCATATCAATGTGGGCAAGAGCTAGCTCGCATACACGCAATAGATCTAGATGCAACAGGCTTACGAGAGGTGTTGCGGCAGGTTTCCCCTGCTGAATATCTAGATCAGACCTGGCAGCGCTATCGCGAGTTCCCAACACCGCAGCCGATGATCGATTACACCGGCCGCTGGTTGAACGAAAACCTCGTGACGGACTTCTCTCCCACATTGGTGCACAATGACTTTCGCAACGGCAATCTGATGATCGACCCTGACAAAGGCCTGATAGCCGTGCTCGATTGGGAGTCGGTTCATATCGGCGATCCGATGCGAGATCTGGGCTGGATTTGCACGAACTCTTGGCGCTTCGGACGTCGCGATTTAGCCGTCGGAGGTTTTGGAACCTTCGAAGATCTTGTAGCTGGCTATGAAGCTGAATCAGGCATGAAAGTTAATGTTGAGCGAGTGCGCTATTGGGAGGTATTTGGTTCGTTCTGGTGGGCGGTTGGCTGTCTAAGCATGACCGAGCATTACCGCACCGGACCAGATTCAACCGTTGAACGTCCCGCCATCGGGCGTCGCAGTTCCGAATGTCAGGTGGATTGCGCCAATTTGTTGATACCCGGGCCGATCGATTTGCTTCCTAGTGCCCAACAGGTACTAGCCGACCCAACACTTAACGACACTGAGACAGGCCAGTCAGACATTGCGGTGTCAGGTGGAGATATGCCAACTCTCGACGAGCTCTTAGTAAGCGTTCGCGACTTTTTGCACGGCGACGTAATGGATGCCACGACTGCGCGCACGAACTTCTTGGCGCGAGTGGCTGGCAACACGCTTAACACGGTTCGGCGTGAGCTATTAATAGGTTCGGAGTCGCGTCACCGCGAAGTGTCCATGTTGCGAGAGCTACTGCACCCAGACGGCGAACCAGGCTCAGATTCGAGCACCATGTCAGCCAACAACATTTCTGCGCTGACGAACCAACTTCGTTGGGAACTGGTACACAGGCTGCGAGATGGCTCAATGCCTCTGCACGCTACCGGACTGCGGGAATATCTGAGGAATTCGGTGGTGCACCAAGTCGCAATTGATCAACCCACCTACTCGGGTTTCGTCCACGCCACGACTGGTAAGGTTTCGCCATGACGGTAAATCTGGCTTACGAAGCCTCAATTGACATAGCGGCAAGCCCAAAAGCCGTCTATGAAATGGTGAGTGATCTGACCCGTATGGGTGAATGGAGTCCGGAAAACACTGGTGGTAAATGGCTTGACGGAACTCCTTGTCAACAAGGCTCAACATTCATTGGCACAAATCGCATGGAAGGTATGGAAGGCATGAATCCTCACGAGTGGGATTCAAGCTGTGCGATAGCAGTTGCCGACCCCGGAACGTGTTTTGAGTTTCTCGTTAGCGATATGGAAGGCGGTGGCCCCTACACGCGTTGGACTTTTCGCATGGGAGACAACGGCTCAGGTGGAACCAACTTGTCAGAAGCTTTGGAGGTCGTAAACATGCCCCCAGCGATGGCCGAAGCAGGTGACAAAATGTTGCAAGCCCGTAAAGACATGCTCGCAACTTCTATTGACACAACTCTGGCAGCCATCAAGGCTTCCGCGGAAAACTAAGTCTCGGCATCGCATACTGACATGGGTGAAATTCCGAGAGGTGAAGAAGACTCAAATTCAACTCGCGCTCTTGCGCGTCTTGTTGAACCTATCCACACGGTTTGCTATTACGCCCCTGAGATCAACGGTTTTACTGAAGCAGGGTTCAAGGGCTGGTGGCATGCTTACTTTGCCTATCGCTCAGCTCCCATGGGCCGAGTAAGCGCAGCAACAGTCACCGCAGCCTTCTACAACTTCTCCCCTTCCATGGTGGGTCGTGCCGTGCCAAGTGGTTGGGATGTGATGTCGCCGCGTGATGTTCGCGCGAAGCAAGTTGAGCTAACCGGGAAAGCGCTCGATCGCAGCTTGGGAAAATTTGCAAATCAAGAAGTGATTTCAAAAGCTGCTACAACTCTGCGCAAATTTGCAGACCAGTTGCCTATAGGTACGCGCCCGCTTTATGCCGCTTGGGCCGGTGAACAATGGCCGATCAATGCTCTCGCCAGCGATGAGCTCATGACGCTGTGGCATGGTTGCACGTTGTTGCGAGAGTTCCGCTTCGACGGACACAACATCGCATTGGCTGCCAACGAACTTGACCCGGTTGAGTGTCACGTGATGATGGTGACCCACGGTCACGGCAATGCCGCCACCATCCAGAAGATTCGCGGCTGGACTGAAGACGAATGGGATGCAGCATGCGAGCGTCTGCGTTCGCGCGGTTGGATCGACAAAAATGGCATGCAGACCGAAGTCGGCATGGTAGGGCGTAAGAAAATTGAGGCAGACACAGACGTCATGGGTAGCGCAGTGATAGATCCCTCACGTGGCGGCATAGACGAAACCGAAATGGCTGACCTGCTACAAAACCTAGCTGTCGTGCTGGAGCACTTGATCTCAACTGGTGAAGTCTCCGGAGTGTGGCCACCGCCACACGTCATCGCCAAAGGGTGAGCACCCCTGACAATTTCATATGTGATCTAGTCGCAGACGACCAACATTCCAAGCGCTTCGGTGGCCGTGTTCAAACTCGTTTTCCTCCCGAGCCAAATGGTTACCTACATATTGGCCACGCCAAGGCAATCTGCTTAGATTTTGAGATTGCTAAGGAGTTCGGTGGTATCTGCCAGCTTCGCTTTGATGACACCAACCCATCTACCGAAGACAGCAACTATGTAGACGCGATTATCGAAGATCTTGCTTGGCTGGGCTTCAACCCCAACCAAGTGCTCTATTCGTCTGATTATTTTCAACAGCTCTACGAGTGGGCCGAACTGCTAATCAGTAAAAACCTTGCCTACGTTGACGATCAAAGCGCTGCTGAAATTTCCGCACAACGTGGTGCATTTGGCACACCAGGTACCAACAGCGTCAATCGCGATCGCAGCGTGGAAGAAAACATGGTCATGTTTCGTGCAATGGCTTCGGGCGAAGTTGAACCCGGTGCTCTTGTATTGCGCGCCAAGATCGACATGGCGCACCAGAACATGCAGATGCGAGATCCGGTGATGTACCGAGTCCGCTCCGAGACTCACCATCGAACAGGAAACCGCTGGCACGTCTATCCCACCTATGACTGGGCACACGGTCAAAGCGATGCCATCGAAGGCACTACCCATTCGCTGTGCACGCTGGAGTTCAGTGACAATCGTGCTCTGTACAACTGGTTTTTAGAGCAAATTCCCCTGCCAGATCCAGCCCCCTATCAAACAGAGTTCGCTCGCCTAGAGCTCAGTTACACCATCACCTCAAAACGCTTGCTCAGAAACTTGATCGAGCAAGAGTTAGTAGACGGCTGGGACGACCCACGCCTTCCAACACTGCGAGCCTTACGTCGCCGGGGCTATCCAGCTACCGCAATAAGAGACTTCTGCACGTTCATCGGAGTTTCACGTACAAACAGCCGTCACGCAGTTGAGCTGCTTGAGTCGTTTGTGAGAACGGAACTGAACACCGTCGCTCCAAGGCGCATGGCCGTGCTACGCCCTGTGCGGCTAGTGATTACCAACTGGCCAACGGACAAGGCTGGCAATCCAGTTGTGCAATACCGCACGGCGGTAAACAACCCAGAAGACCCAGCCGCAGGCAACCGCGAGGTTCCATTTAGCGGCGAGTTGTTTATTGAGCGTGACGACGTCATGGTTGATCCACCTCCGAAGTACTACCGATTGGCACCGGGTCGCGAAGTGCGCCTACGCGCTGCATATTTCGTGCGCTGCACCGAAGTGCTAACCGATGACGACGGTAAAATTATTGAGGTTCGCTGTGAGTACGACCCCGATACTGGGTCAGGATCAGCTCCCGACGGGCGAAAGGTCAAGGCAACCATTCACTGGGTTAACGCCGCTCACAGTGTTACTGCTTCGGTTGCGCTTTATGACCGGTTGTTTTCCGCAGAGGTACCTGGCGCTGAGACCGGTGATCCGCTGGATGACTTAAACCCAAATTCACTGGAACTGATCACCGACGCGCGCTTAGAACCAGCGCTGTCGCAAACACGGCCAGGCGATGTGGTTCAGTTTGAGCGGTTGGGTTATTTTGCTGCCGATCTCGCCGATTCAGTTGATGGCACTCCCCTGTTTCACCGCACGGTTGGCTTGCGTGATGAGTGGGCCAATATCCAAAAGCGAACACAACACAGCTAGATCACGCAATGCTGCTAACTCAATTGCTGCTTTTTGCCGCTGTTGTCTCGTTACTATCGGACCAAGGATCGGTCTTCTGATCTGACTCAAAATGGTCGGGGCGAATACCGAATGCCTCGATCATGCGTTGCCAACCACTGGCTATCGCAGTCAATGCGCCAAGCCGCAGTATCTGCGTCTCATTAAAATGTTCACGCAGTTGCGCATATAACTCGTCGGGAATTTTGCCGCTGTTGTTGCCAGACACGTGATCGGCCAAGCGCAAGGCAGCCTTCCACGATTCGGGTAGCAGGCTCGAATTTTCATAATCGGCAAGCTGTGAAATTATTTCCTCTGTGAGACCGGTGCGCACCAACGATGCGCTCTTTACCAAGCTTCAGTGGAAACATTCGTTGCGGTTCGCCATCCGAATACGACACAACTCCAGCAGGTGTGGATCAAGGTCAATCGATCTGCTGTCGGCATACATAGCCGCTACCCAGTCCAGAAACAATCGCAAGGTGCCATCGTCAGTTGCCAGCGTTCTAAACAGATTGTCGTCTTGGTAGGCCTTGTCATACCAAGTGTCCAGGCTGTGTTGCTGCTCATCGCTTAGCTCTGTCATTTTCGGCAAGAAACCGTGTGTGTTAGCCATATCTGCCAACAACTGTAATGCGCAGCACAAGAGCCATCAGATACGCAAAACGCAGACGAACACTGTGAGGTTGTAGCGGAGTTATAGCGGGCTTGCGGTGGGGATTATCGCGGAATGCAAGCACAACTGGAAAATCTAGAAATAGGGTGTGGCATATGAAAGCAGCCGTTCTAAGCGAACAACCAGGTGAACTCGAAATTGAAAATCTCAAGATCGACAAGCCAAGTCCGCAAGAGGTTTTGATACAGACCATCGGAGCTGGCTTGTGCCACAGCGATTTGCACTTCATGGAAGGCCTCTTTCGAGCCAACCTCCCGATGGTGATGGGCCACGAATCAGCAGGCATCGTGCAAGCAGTTGGAGAAGATGTCAACTATGTGAAACCGGGTGACCATGTGGTGGCTTGCTTGTCCATTTTTTGCGGACAGTGCTCCAGTTGTCTCTCTGGTAATCCTCATCGTTGCACCAACATGAGAGCCACCTCACGAGCAAAAGATGCCGATGCTCGCCTTAGTCGCGCGGACGGTACAGCGGTTGACCAGATGGGGCGATTAGGTGGTTTCGCCGAAGAGATGCTGGTTCATCAAAACGGAGTCGTAAGGGTGACTACCGATATGGCGTTGGACAAGGCATGCCTGATCGGTTGTGGAGTACTAACCGGTTTCGGCGCGGCGGTGCGCACTGCTGGCGTTGGTGTAGGCAGCGACGTCTGCGTAATCGGTTGCGGAGGTATCGGTTTAGCCGCAGTACAAGGTGCACGCGTAGCGGGAGCAAACCGCATCATTGCTGTGGACATGACCTCTGAGAAACTTGAAACCGCTCGCAAAGTCGGCGCAACCGACTGCATCAACGCAAGTGAAGTAGATGACGTGGTGGCAGCTGTAAAAGAGCTAACAGACGGTATCGGGGTTGAATACAGCTTCGAAGCAATCGGGCTCGCGCAAACCGCTCAGCAGGCATTCGCCATGTTGGCAATAGGTGGCACTGCCACCGTCATCGGCATGGTTCCCTCCAAGACAACTATCGAACTGCGCGGTATAGACCTGTTATCTGAAAAACGCCTTCAGGGTTCAATGATGGGCTCAAACCAGTTCCGCACTGATATACCGATGTTGATTGATCTTTACCAAAAGGGTCAACTGCTGTTGGATGAAGTGGTCAGCTCGAATATTGATCTAGAACAGGTGAACGAGGGTTACGAGTTAATGAAGGCAGGATCCGCCAACCGGACGGTGATTACCTTTTAGCCCTGCTACGGCAAGATTTGAGTTCCTGCTACATAGCCGGGCTCTAACACCTCAACAGCAGGACTCACTCGACTGATTTCATCCAAGATCGGACCCATGTCGGTCTCAATTGAAAATCCTGGCAGCCAATTGTCGTGATGGCCGAAAAGTACCTTGCGTGGCTGCAGCAAGTCAATCTGCTGAGCAGTGAACTGAGCCAGAGAGCCCTGTATGGGCTCGCCATCGATGCTACCTCTGCCCGCGGCTGCCAGAATCGCCACATCAGGCCTTAGTCCGTTCATTACACCTGCCCAATGTCCGGACGTGTCTTGGAAAAGGACGGATCCGTCAGGTGTTTCGATTAGGTACACAAGCGCTCCACCGTCGCCACGATCACTGTGGCCCGTACTGCACTGGGCAATGTGTTCGCTGGTTGCCGAGTCAACTTCGCTAGCTAGATACTTCGTTAGCTCCATAAAGCGCGCTTGCTGCTCTTGCCAGGTAACGCCAAGATCCCCCAAGCAAACCTCTCCGGATTGCGCCATCTCTTTGTGAGACCAAACGCAAGAGTGCTGGCTGGGGTAGACGCTCACGCTTATGTCATTGCCGAGATCGATGCGCTCACCACCGGCTACGCAGATCATGCGGTCGGTTGGCACACCAGCACTTTCCATCACGCGTACCGATTCATACGATCCGATCAGTGTCGCATCAGTGTTTGCCATTATTTGCTCAGCACCATATAGATGGTCAAAATGCGCGTGACCGATCAAGATCCAGTCGGCTTCGGTCATTTCCGCTGCGGTGGCTCCGGGGCCATCTGCGTTTGTCGCTCGATCGATATATGCGTCTAAGAAGATCGTGGTGTCAGCAGTGCATAGTCGGAAAGTCGCACAGCCGTACCAATCCAAAGTTGTAGCCACGAACCTGACACTAACCAGGTAACGGTACGCAAAGCCATACTTTCAGCCATGAAACCCTGCCACGCCAGAGCGCAGTGCCGCCTTGCGAGGCTGGGATCGAGGCTGGGATTGCTGTTACTAACCGGGTTGTTGTTAAGCAACACGTTGGCAGGCTGTGTTGCTAGCTCAGATACCGCTACAGATTCTGGCGTTACGAGCAGCCAAGACACGGACATCATCACGATTTTTGCGGCGTCTTCGCTCGCAGCTGTCATGGATGAGTTAATACAGGCATTCGCATCTGATGTTCGCGTGCTTGTTTCGGTGGCTGGCAGTTCAACCCTGCGAGAACAACTACTCGCCGGAGCACCGGCCGATGTGTTTATTCCTGCCGATATCGAACATCTTGAAGCGGTATCTCAAGAGCGATCGTTGGCAGGGCCGGCGGTGATTGTTTCTCAAAACAGGCTGGCATTGGCTGTACCCGCTGGCAACCCGGCAGAAGTTGTCAACCTGCTGGACCTCTCACGTCCAGAGCTGGTAATAGGGCTTTGTGCGGAACCAGTTCCCTGCGGTGCTCTTGCACAGCAAGTGTTGGCCAAAATAGGCATAACGCCAGCTACTGATACCGAAGCGCCAAACGTAAGCGCGTTAGTTACACAACTAGCTGCGGGTGAGCTTGATGCCGGAATTATCTATTTTTCTAACACTCTTTCACCCGACATTGAAGAGGTTGCCTGGGTAGATGCAGATGTTCTGCCTCCTGTGGCTACTTACGCTGCTGGTGTGATTGCGGACTCTGACAACCAGACAGCCGCGCAGGCGTTCGTGGAATTCCTCACCACTGCCCGGGCACAAGCGATCTTCGAGCACAACGGTTTTATTTCGCCGTGAGTAAAAGTGTGGCGCGGCGCAAACTTTGCCATGTGAAATCGCTACGGCTAAAGCACCCACCGTGGTTATTGCTGGCGCTCGCAACCGCCGGAGTGCTGTTGTTCTTGTTGCCATTGGTCGGCCTTATTGCAGAGGCACCATGGCGCAGCTTGGGTGGGCATCTCATCTCACGCGTTGTGCTAGATGCGGCATTGCTTTCTCTGATCTCCTCGCTTCTGGCTACTGCATTAGCCGCCCTAGTTGGCGTTCCATTGGCATGGGTCCTTGCGAGATTGGAGTTTCCGGGGCGACCATTGGTGCGTGCACTGGTGCTATTGCCGTTGGTGCTGCCACCGGTTGTAGGTGGTGCGGCGTTGTTGTTTGCGCTTGGGCGGCGCGGTGTAGTTGGTGGGCCCTTATATGACACAACGGGACTGTTGTTGCCGTATTCCATTTGGGGAGTGGTGTTAGCTAGCGCCTTTGTCGCAACTCCGCTACTCATTTTGGCGCTTGAAGGAGCCCTTCGCAGTCTTGACTCGCGCTATGAGTCTGCCGCTCTGGTCTTAGGTGCTTCACAACTGCGAGTGTTTTTTCGGGTCACGCTGCCAATGCTTAAGCCTGCTCTGCTTGGCGCCCTAATAGTCACATGGGCACGCGCACTTGGCGAGTTCGGTGCCACCGTTACCTTTGCTGGCAACTTGCAAGGCCGCACTCAGACACTGCCGTTAGCCGTGTTTGTGGCTCTGGAATCAGACCGTGACACCGCAGTAGCGGTCAGCTTGGTTTTGGTTGCCGTATCGCTTGGATTGTTAGTTGCGCTACGCGATCGTTGGTGGCCGTCAAGATGAATGAGAAGATCAGTTCAACTGGCTTGCTCGTAGACGCAGTTGCAGAGCACCCCGGCTTCAAACTTGAACTGTCGCTGGAAGCATCTCCTGGCATGACCACCGCTCTGCTGGGTCCAAACGGTGCTGGTAAGTCCACTGCTTTCGACGCGATAGCTGGGTTGTTGCCACTGACTTCAGGGAGCATTGTCTTAGACGGGCAGGTTTTTGACAATCCGCAAGAGAAGATTTGGATAACACCACAAGAACGCCACATCGGGATTGCATTCCAAGACGGTTTGCTGTTTAACCATATGTCCGTCCTGGACAATGTGGCTTTTGGCTTAATCGCACGTGGTGTGTCGCGTGGTCAAGCACGCCAGCAGGCCCACCTGGTGCTTGAGCAAATCGGTCTCGCTAGCAAGTTCTTCACACGCTCGCCTGCAACTCTCTCAGGTGGGCAAACCCAAAGCGTTGCATTGGCGCGTGCTTTAATGGGCGAACCGCGCTTGGTACTGCTTGATGAACCCTTCGGAGCTTTAGATACCAGCGTAAGAACCCGGTTGCGACGAAGTTTCTCTCAACTGCTTAACCACACGCCAGCACCGCGATTATTTATCACGCACGATCCAGCCGATGCCTTTTTGCTGGCCGATGTCATCTACATCATGGAAGACGGTCGCATCACCCAGGTCGGAACACCCGAGGAGATTAGACGACGCCCCAAAACTCACTACGCGGCAGATCTAGCTGAAATTAACCTGCTATCAGGAGAAGCAAAAGACGGTCGAGTTCAACTGTCGGATTTAGTTCTGCAGGTCGCCGACCACACAGTAAACGGATCCGTACAGATAACGATTCATCCTCGCTCGGTCACATTGCATCGCACACGCCCAAGCGGCAGCCCGCGTAATGTTTGGCAAACCGATGTAACTGCGCTGGAGTCGCGCGCAGATGTAACACGCGTTGTGTTAGAGCAACCAGTGCCACTTATCGTCGACATCACAACCGCCGCGGCAGTCGAATTGGATCTCATAGTAGGAAGCAAAATCTGGGTAGCCATCAAAGCCACAGAAATAGCCGTAAACCCGGATGGTGCGGCGCTAGATTTCGCCAGCAATGACTCCTCTTAACACAGCTATGGAACAAGAGCGCGAATACAAGCGCGGATCTCGCGTGGTGTTAGTTGATGCCATCCCGTCTGTACCAGAAGGCACGGGAGGCAAGACGGGTCGAGCATTAGGTTTTGCTCAGAAGCGCTATCGCGTTCGGTTTGACAACAAGACCGAAGCAATGTCTGTCGCACACGACATGTTGGTACCAGAAAAAGAGTGGCCAAAACTTCTCGCTAACCGCGAAGCCGAACACGAACAGCAAGCGCTGGCACGAGCACATGCCGCAGAGACTGAAGCGCAACCTGTCGCCCCTCTTGCTGCAGACACCGCTGCGGCTGCCTCGGCTTCGACTACGACTGAAGATGACTCACCCGACCCGCGGCTTGCAAAACTGCTCGAGAGATCTCAAAGCGCTCGCAAGGACTCAGGGGTACCCAGTCCAACCGCTGAACCCGAACAAGCCAAAGCTTCCGAACCCGAACAAGCAGTTCCTGCGACTTCCGGCAAGAAACCCGAGACTTCGAACCAAATGCCAGTCGTTCACGTAGATCCGCCAGCCGCAAATATTGAAGTCACTGTGCCAGAAAAATTTGTCCCAGGCCCTGAGATTGATGCCAAGAACTACCGCACCAACGACCGCGTCTTCGAACTGCTCTCAAAGATACGCAACAAGGCTTCTAGCGACTAACGCTGTTCGGATTTCCAGGTCTCGTAGTCAGCTACCGGCATCCCATCACCGCGCCAACCGCCAAAGCCAGTCTCCACATGACTTACCTTGGGCATTCCCATCTCCTGCAAGGTTTCGGTCGATAACGCCGAACGTGCTCCCCCTGCACAGCACAAGATGAACTCACGATCTTCGGAAAACACCTCTTTGGTGTAGGGCGAGTCCGGCGAAACCCAAAACTCCAACATCCCACGTGGAACATGCAAGGCGCCCGGAATTGCGCCATCACGTTGCAGCTCACGTACATCACGAATATCTACGATTAGAGCGCCCTGCTCAGATACGCGACGGGCAGCCTCGGCTGGTGAAATATTGTCGATCTTGGCCTTAGCTGCTGCCACCATTTCGTTTACAGACTTAACGTTCATTTACTTACCTCCGATAACAGAACTCAAGTTTGAGCTTAAGAGTTCCAAAGAGCCCTAAGAGTTTCGGAGCCGGCCTTACCCGATCCGGCCAGTTGATTCCCCAACGAGCCTGCCTTCGGTGCGACAGTTTGAACTGCTGTTAGCTAGGTAGTTCAAGTCTGGGACTGGCCGTGCTGTTACCGGATCGGTTGCGAACAAGCTCTCAAACGCCGCTGCCATGGACAGCAACTGCGCGTCGCTGTAGCTCGGTCCCACCATCTGTAAGCCAAACGGCAGGCTTTCTGAGTCCAGTCCACACGGCACCGCAGTAACCGGGGTGCCGATTACCGAAAATGAAGAAGTCATCGCCAACCAGCTCATGTAGTTCTCGGTGGGCACACCATCAATATCGGGTACATACAAATGGTGCCAGTCAAAGGGAGATACCACCACTCCGGGGCACAACACCACGTCACATTCTTCAAAGACGGAGGCCATCTGCTCATACAGCTCGGCTTGACGTCTACGCGCTCTAGCAATGTCAAGCACGCTTGAGTTAAGCGCTGTCTCGTAAGTCGCTCGTATGTTGGCGTTGAAACCCTCATCGAACTTGTGAATGCTTCGGTGGTATTGCGTTGCGAACACATCGGCACGGATATGCCAATCAATCTTCGGCCCATCCGTCAAGTCAATATCAGGCTCAACGATCTCTATCCCGTGACCGGCGAGTCGTTCAACTCGATCAGCAAAAGCTGTTTTTACCGTTTTCGACACGACCAGTCCGCCGAGATCGACACTCACACCGACTTTCAACTTCGTTAGGTCAACTTCAGCCAGGTTGGTAAAACGCGCAACCTGAGCGTCATCGATAGGGAATGCCATTGGGTCACGACGCGATTGTTGGTCGCGCCTAGCCAGCACCGAAAGCATCAATGCTGTATCTGCCACATTGCGAGCCATGGGTCCTAGCACGCTGTAGTTGGTTTGAACAATCGTGCGACTCTCAAAGGGCACAGTTCCAGGTGTCGATCGGTGGCCAACTACACCACAAAATGATGCTGGTATTCGCAGAGAGCCACCATGGTCAGAGCCTGTTGCCAGGGGTGCCATTCCACAAGCAAGGGCTACCGCTGATCCACCGGAAGATCCACCACAAGTGCGTTCAATATCGAAAGGATTGGTAGTAGCTCCATGGAGCCGGTTAACGGTGTTAGCGCCAATGCTAAGTTCAGGAATATTGGTCTTACCGATGACCATCGCACCAGCACCACGAAGACGGCCGACCATGGAGTCGTCGGCTTTTGCAACATTGTCTGCAAACGGCACAGCACCGAAACTGGTCACAAGACCTTTCGCATCTTGAAAATCTTTGACCGCTAGCGGTAAGCCGTGCAGTGCGCCTAGGTCATCATTACCGTTCATTTTGACTACCGCATCTGCGGCAGCATGGGCGGCCTCAAAAGCAGCATCATCGTCGCGTGCGACAAGCGCGTTGACGCTCGACTCAACCACATCGGCTCGCCGAAAACACGACTCAAGCAGCTCCACTGGTGACAGCTCACTGGCTCCGATTAATCGCCTTGCTTCAATGGCACTCAGATCGCAGGGCTCAGTTGTTTGAGTGTCTTTTTTAGAATTCACTATGTCTGCCTCTCTGTCTGTCTGTATCGAAAGCCAGATTGTTGTTCGTGCGATGACTTGCGCACGCTATCTTTGTACAAATGCAAGCTAGCGACACATCGGTAGCCCATGCAGATAGGCATGCTTCAAACTCCACTCGTTGCTATGACGCAGTCATAGTGGGCGCTGGATTTGCAGGCATGTACATGCTTCACAAGCTGCGCGGCCTTGAATTTGACGCGGTGGTACTGGAACGCGCATCAGGCGTGGGTGGCACTTGGTACTGGAACCGCTACCCCGGTGCACGCTGTGATGTCGAGAGCCTTCAATACTCCTACACCTTCGACCCGGATCTACAACAGGAGTGGGAGTGGACCGAACGTTATTCTGGCCAGCCCGAAATTCTACGCTACGCAAACCACGTTGCAGACAGGTATGACCTACGCGAGGACATCGTCTTCGACACCAGCGTTACAGCAGTGAGTTGGGATGAAGGCGAATCTTGCTGGCATCTAAACACTGACGGCGGCAACTACAGCGGCCGTTTCGTGATAATGGCTACCGGCTGCTTGTCCTCTGCTAATACTCCTGATTTCAAAGGGCTTGATGATTTTGAGGGTGAGGTCTATCACACCGGCAAATGGCCACATGAGGGAGTCGACTTCGAAGGTAAAACGGTCGCACAAATCGGCACCGGTTCTTCGGGAATTCAGGCTCTGCCGATTATCGCTAGCCAATGTAAGGAACTCTGGGTTTTTCAACGCACTCCGAACTACTCGGTTCCCGCTCGCAACCAACCTTTAGCCGAGGAAGAGCAATCGGCTTGGAAAAACGAATACCCGCAAAAACGAAAGCAAGCACTAGAACAAGTGCCCCTCATCTTGCCGCGGATACCTCTTGGTGAAGGTTCTGCAAAAGAAGCTGTTGAAGATGAATTTCTTGCTCGGATGGAACAGCGCTGGGAAACCGGAGGTTTCACTTTTTATGGTGCCTACTCCGACATAAATTCCGATAAGGACTCCAATGAGAGAATTGCAGGGTTTGTGCGCACCAAGATTGCAGGCATCGTTAAAGACCCGGTAACCGCAGATCTTCTTACACCGGACAACACCATTGCGTGCAAACGGCCATGCCTCGACACGGGGTATTTCGAAGCCTTCAACAAGGACCATGTGCACCTAGTTGACGTTGCAGCCCATCCGATTGATCAGATCACCAAAACCGGCGTCCAGGTTGGAGATAAGCACTACTCGGCTGACATTCTGGTGCTAGCTACCGGTTTTGATGCCATGACCGGAACTTTGCTGTCTATGAACATCACCGGTCGAAACGAAACGGCTCTGACCGAACGTTGGGAAGCCGGACCAGTTACCTACCTAGGTCTGGGTGTGCCCGATTTTCCTAACATGTTTACGATCTCCGGGCCCGGTAGTCCGTCGGTGCTGACAAATATGATTCCGTCTATTGAGCAGCACGTTGAGTGGATATCGGATTGTTTGGTGAACATGCGCAACGCAGGTCGTGCAACCATTGAAGCCGAGCCACAAGCGGCAAGTGATTGGGTGGATTATGTGAACTCAGTAGCCGACATGACTCTCTATCCGACCTGCAACTCCTGGTATCTGGGAGCAAACATCCCAGGCAAAAAGCGCGTTTTCATGCCGCTAGTGGGATTCCCCCCATATGCCAAAATATGCGATGAAGTAGCCGCTGACGGTTACAAGGGTTTTCAACTGGCCTAACGGTCGGGTAAAACTTGGCACCTGGCTGCTAAACGACAGCACTTATGCGTTCAGAGACTGAATCTGCCCCAAGTACATCAAAGAGCTCTCTGGATGGAGAGGTCATACTTGAGCTCAGAGAGGTTTACAAGATCTTTGGGGCACAGCCTCACGGAAGAGCTTTTGAGCTAGCACAAGCCGGTTATGGCAAAGAAGAAATTCACACGCAGACAGGGCACGTAGTTGGTCTAAGCAACATGAACTTCTCTGTCAAACGCGGAGAAATCTTTGTGCTTATGGGTCTGTCGGGCTCTGGCAAATCCACCGCTATTCGCACCGTCAACAAGCTGTATCACGTAACCCACGGCGAGGTGCTGGTGGACGGGGTTGACTGTCAGAAGCTCAAGGGTAAGCAACTGCAAGCTTTTCGTCGGGAAAAGATGGGGATGATTTTTCAGCATTTTGCGCTGTTCCCCCATCACAATGTCATTGAAAACGTCAGTTACGGTCTGCGAGTACAAGGAATGAAGCGGGTCGAACGTACACGCAATGCTCTTAATGCCTTAGAACTGGTCGGACTAGGGCTTTTTGCCAACAGTAAACCAAGTGAGCTATCAGGCGGCATGCAGCAGCGCGTTGGGTTAGCTCGAGCACTGGCCTCAGATCCAGCCATCTTGCTAATGGATGAGGCATTCAGCGCGCTAGATCCGCTGATACGACGCCAGATGCAAGACGAGCTCATGGATATTCAGTCTGAAGTACAAAAGACGATCCTGTTCATCACTCATGACTTAAACGAGGCGCTACGCATTGGTGATCGTGTTTGCATCATGAAAGACGGGGTGATTATTCAGATCGGCACCCCAGAGGAAATCCTCACCGAACCCGCCACTGGCTATGTAGCAGAATTCGTAAAAGACGTAGACCAGGGACGGTGCATAAAAGTGCATGAAGTAATGACCGATCCTGTTCCGATACCCCCTAATAGCTCACTATCTGAGGTGCTGGTACAGGTCGAACAAGAAACTGCGGGTCGTTTCGTTGTGGACATTCACGGTCGGCCGACTGGCTTGCTTACCCCGGGTGACGGCCAACGTGCTGCCCGCATGAATAGCAACGACATTTCATCAGCGCTGCGCACTGATTTTGAAAAAACCGGACCGGACGCCACATTGAATGAGCTTTACGCAGCGGCAGGACGCGGGCTTGCCATGGCCGTAGTAGATGAAAACGGCAAACTAATCGGCAACCTGGATCCGTTACTGATCATGGAAGAGCTTGGTCGCGTTGAGCAGCTGGTGGATGGCTTCGAGAAAGAAAACTTCTTGTGAGATCGCAAGCTTCTGATGGAGCTGAGGTCAGCGACGGTCACTTCATTGACCGTTTCGTTGACAACATCACCAACCTCGACGCTGGTGATTCGGCTATAGAGGGCACCGCCGTTGGTATTGAATACGCGGTGCAATATGGACTGTTTGTGCTGCCTGCACTGTTGCTCGTCTACGCCATCTTCAAGCACCGCATGGCGTTACTCGTTGGTAGCGGAGCTTTTCTTGCTTTCGTTGCGTGGTATCGCTTTGGCACCGAGGATTGGGATCAACGTCAAAACGAGTTTCTTGGTGAGTGGCAGATACCCGTAGGTGACTGGGCCGAACAGGTAACGCGCTGGGTGGATCTGAACCTGCCAGCCACCCTCAGTGTGATCGAGTGGCCATTTCGTTCGTTGCTGAATGTCATCGTTACCGACTGGTTGCTCAATTTGTCCTGGCTGTCTGTGTGCTTAGGCGTGTTTTTCTTGGGTTGGGCCATCCGCAACATCCGTGTCGGAGCCCTGTCGTTTTTGGGATTGACGATCTGCGGGCTGTTGGGTGAGGCCTACTGGATCGAAACCGCTCGAACCATTGGCCTTGTAGGTGTAGCCGTGCTGTTGTGTGTGATCGTCGGCGTGCCAATAGGCGTGTTGTGTGGACGCGTAGATGCCGTTTGGCGAGCTGTCCAACCGATTTTGGACGCCATGCAGGTGGTTCACACCTTCGTTTACATGCTGCCTTTTATTTTCTTTTTCGGTATCGGTCCGGTCTCAGCGACGATGGTGACAATGGTGTTCGCATTGCCACCGCTTATACGACTCACAAACCTGGGTATACGACAAGTTCCCGAAGATGTTGTTGAAGCAGCTCGAGCATACGGCGCTCCCGAATGGCGCGTGTTAGCCGATGTTCAGCTACCTCTAGCCCGTCCAGCGCTAATGGCAGGCCTTAACCAGACAATGCTGCTGTCGATTTCCATGCTGGGTATCGCCGCGATTATGGGTGCTGGCGGGCTTGGTCGTTTGCTGTTTCAAGCCATCTCCAACCTAGACATCGCGCTGGCAGGCTCGGGCGGGCTGGCGTTCTTTCTGGTTGCGGTGATACTCGATCGACTGACACAACCCGACACTGGTGAAAAAAGGAATCTGCTGAGTCGAATGTCACTTGCGTGGCAAACCCGCCGAACACCAGAACTGTTCCTAGCTCAGCACCAAGGCCTCAGCGATGCAGACAACAGCAACGATGTAGAAAACAGCGATACAAGTGACACAGAGCCTTCGCAAGACAGCACGACAGCAACCGATTCATCGGAAAAGTCACAGCGGGCACTTGCTTATTCACCAAACGGCTTTACGCAAACCGAAGGCTTCATCAACGTAACTGGTGTCGAACGTTGGTGCGTAGTGCTGGCAGGGTTGGGGGCACTTGTAGCCCTGTTCGGCTTACTGCTCTTGCCATGGGCGCACAACGCTGGCGCCATATCTAGCTACGGTCGCTCTAGCGATCTGGATCTTCCGGGACAAAGCTTCAACGGCATTGCAGCAGCGGGGGGCTCTTGGTTTGGGATTTTTGTCCTGCTAGCGGTAGTGCTTGTTCTGTGCGCGGCGGTCAACACAATGCTTCAACCCGGCAAGCTCTCACGTTGGGTCGGTCCGGGCGGAGCCGTTGCGTTCTCCGTGGCTGGTTTCGTGCTCACGCTGGCTTACATTCTCTCCGCTCCACCCAACGCTGCTGTCAACTTCAGTATCGGAGGCGGAGCCTATGTCGCACTAGCAGGATTGATTCTTGCCACTGGTGCCAGCATCGCTTGGACACGCAAAGCACCGCTCATGTCAAAGATTCCTTTGTCCTCTGATATTGCCTTCCACAGAATTGCTTGGGCAGGCCTGGCTGTGCTGTTCCTAGTGATTTCGGGATATTCCGGTTGGTCCTATGACACGCGGACCGAATCGGTCATTACACCGGAACTTCAAGCAGAAATTGACGACATCACCGCTCGAGCCGAGCAAGCCGAAGCCGAAGGCGACCTTGCCCTCGGTGGTGTTTTGGCTAATGAGCTGGTGGCCAAAATTGCTAAAGCACGCCGAACCGGTGACATTGTCTTGGATGGCTTCAGCAGCGACAGTACTGGGTTAGGGACTTGGGCATTGCTGATCGGCCTTGTGGGTTTTCTGCTGGTACTACCGGCGTCAGGTGTGTTCGGTGCTGATTCCATGCTGCTGTATCGCTGGAGCGCTATAACTTCTGGAGTTGGGCTTGGAATAGCAGCGATAGCAGGCGGTTGGATCTTCTCTCTGGTTCGTACCTCCGATGAGAACTTCGTTTCTGGGGTGGGCGTTGTATTTGTTTTGGCGGCGGGTGTCACGTTGTTTGCCGCTGTTAATAGCAGATGGGAAGTATTCGAACGTCAACGCCAATACGCGAAACTCCTCGACAAAACCGGCGAAAACGGCACTACAAACGGCACTACCAACAACACACACGCCAAAACGGCACAGCACTAACCGCAAATCCACTACAATCAGTCCCGCTATTACTTGGGCACGACAAGCGTGCCAGGGATAACCAAGGAGGCAAGTAAATGGCTTCACGTGGAATTCGCGACCAAGTCGCAGTTATTGGAATGGGATGCACGCCATTCGGTGAACATTGGGATCGTGGCACTGACGACCTGTTGATCAATGCCGCACATGAGGCCTACAAATCTGCCGGCGTTGTACAAGATGACATTGATGCCTTCTGGCTGGGAACCATGGGTTCCGGGGTTTCGGGTCTGACGCTTTCAAAGCCTCTGCAGCTTGACTACAAGCCTGTTACTCGCCTTGAGAACATGTGCGCTACCGGCTCTGAAGCCTTTCGCAACGCCTGCTACGCAGTGGCAAGCGGTGCCTACGACACGGTCATGGCAATCGGAGTTGAAAAACTTAAGGACAGTGGCTACTCAGGATTGACCGGCTCGGCACCACCAAAAGATGGAACCGATTCAACCATCACCGCTCCAGCCACTTTTAGCCTTTTAGCACCTGCCTACGCCAATAAGTACGGCCTGGACGAGGACACTATGAAAGAGGTTCTCACCCGCATTGCCTGGAAGAACCACAAGAACGGTGCACTTAACCCGCGCGCACAGTTTCGTAAAGAAGTGGCCAAAGAAACCATCTCCGGATCACCACTTGTGGCTGGCCCGCTCGGCATCTTTGACTGCTCGGGTGTTAGCGACGGTTCGGCCGCAGCGATCATCGTGCGAGCCGAGGACGCTCACAAATACACAGACAAGCCGCTCTACGTAAAGGCGTTGAGCTTCTCCGCTGGTCCCGCAACCGGTGCACTGGATTCCACTTACGACTACACCACCTTCCGCGAGGTTCAGGCTTCAGCAGCCGAGGCATACAAGCAGGCGGGCATTACTGATCCACGCGCTCAAATCGCGATGGCCGAGGTGCATGACTGCTTCACGCCAACCGAGTTGGTGCTGATGGAGGACCTCGGATTTGCTGAGCGTGGCCTGGGCTGGAAAGAAGCCATGGCAGGCACATTTGACCTTGACGGAGACCTGCCAGTCAACCCAGACGGCGGGTTGAAGAGCTTTGGACACCCGATCGGTGCGTCCGGTCTTCGGATGTTGTTCGAGTGTTGGCTGCAGTTGCGCCAAGAGGCTCCACCAGAGCGTCAAATTTCATCGGTAACCGAACAAGGTAAAACCTTGGGTCTTACTCACAACCTGGGTGGGCAGCCCGGTGCGTGCGTTTCCTTCGTTGCTGTGGTTGGAACCGAACTGGGCTAACGCTTCCTGGCTGTTCTTGTTGGCTCAGGCCGATGAACATAACCAGACAAGTAAGTTTGAAATCGCTGCGCTGAACGGTTTGATAATCCACGTTGGCCAGCCACACTGGCCATATAGGTAATACTGCCCTGTTGTGCGCTTCAAACCCACCGAGCTAACCGAAGATGAGCTTGCTCTGCAAGCAGAGGTTCGCGACTTCTTAACGACCGAACTTCCGCCGGGCAGTCATAAGCCTGGTCTCGGAATGGCCGCTCATCACGACCGAGAATTCTCTCTCAAAGTAGGAGAACGTGGTTGGGTAGGGATGGCTCTGCCTTCACGTTGGGGTGGTTCTGATCGCACCGCAGTCCAACGATTCATAGTCGTGGAAGAAATGCTGCGCTGGGGAGCGCCAGTGGGCCATCACTGGGTGGCAGACCGCCAGACGGGCAACGTCATATACAAATTCGGTACCGACGAGCAGCGTGAGCGGTTCTTGCCGCCAATTTGCCGTGGCGAGCTGGGCTTCTCAATCGGCATGAGCGAGCCAGACAGCGGCTCAGATCTGGCCTCTGTTTCTACTAGTGCTCTAAGAGCCGATAACGGTTGGATCGTAAACGGTACAAAAATCTGGACCTCAAACGCCCATCAAAACGAGTGGTTCATCTGCCTCCTGCGAACAGCATCTATTGAGGACAACAATAAACACGCAGGACTGTCGCAGTTTCTGATCGATCTCACTTCACCAGGCCTTGAGATAAGTCCAATTCCATTCCTAGATGGTTCGCATCACTTCAACGAAGTGACTTTCCATGACGTCTACGTGCCAGATGAAAATGTCGTGGGAGACCCTGGGATGGGCTGGCATCAGAACACCACCGAAATGGCTTACGAGAGAGGCGGACCAGATCGCTGGCTGTCACCTTTCTCAACCGTTGAGCAACTTCTGCGTGAGAGCACCGGAACAGATCTTGAAGACACAGTGGCGGGCTTGTTTGGCGAACTTGCAGCTCGCTGGTGGGGCATTCGTAATTTGTCCTTATCGGTGGCGAGATTGATCGACAACGGTGAGGCACCATCGGTCGAATCAGCACTCGTCAAGGAAATGGGTACTCGTTTCGAGCAAGAAGTGGTCGAAAAAATCATCACCTTGCTCAATCGGGAGTATTCCCCCAACTCTGACTCCTTATTTGAGCGGATGATGGCTCAGTGCGTGGTGACTTTCCCGGGCAACACCATTCGCGGTGGCACGATTGAAATATTGCGATCAGTGGCTGCTAAAGGACTGGTGGGGCTGCCGTCGTGAGCTCTACCTCAACTGCAGACTTACTTGGCGTAGATCCGCTTATTACCGAAACCGCTAATCGGCTTTTTGAGGAAATTTGCACTCATGAGGTGGTGCAAGCCGCTGAAACAAACGACTCCGCCCCTGATCTCTGGCAAGCGTTTAGCGAAGTTGGGTTTGCTCATATTTCTATTCCAGAAGAGCGAGGAGGCTCAGGGGGAACCTTGCTGGAAGCTCTAGAGGTATTGAGGCTGGTGGGCTATTACGCGGCACCGATCCCGGCTGCCGAAACATCATTGTTGGGTGGCTGGCTACTTTCCCAGGCTGGGTTAGAGCTCCCTGATGGCCCTTTAGCAGTACCGACGCAGCTTGGAGATGTTGCGGTTGTGACCACTGGCGCAGGCTTATCCACCGATGCTGGCACGCCCGTAGATGTGCATCTCACCGGCTCGCTTGCAGGTGTGCCATGGGCCAAGTCTGCTGCTCGCATCGTTTTTCTGACTGGCGGGCCAACAGAATCCAGTCTTGTTATTTCGGTCGATCCACAAGATGTTCTGATCACACCATCTCGCAATATGGCGGGCGAACCACGCGACCGAGTTATTTTTGAGAACACAAACGCCATCGCCGCTGTTGCGCCACCAGGGGTAAATCAGCATTCGTTGCGCTTGCGCGGAGCTCTGTCAAGAGCGACCCTGATGGCCGGTGCTCTTCGCAAAATGGCACAGTTAACGGTTACGTATACCAACGAACGAGAACAGTTTGGACGACCCGTGGCGCGTTTTCAAGCCGTGCAGCAACACTTAGTTTGGGCTGCGCAAGACGCTGCTCTGCTTGAGATAAATGCGCAGTGCGCAGGATTGGCTGCACATCGCGCGGATAACAGTATTACTGCAGAGTTTGAGATCGCGGCCGTAAAGTTGATAGCTAACCAGTCCGCAGCGCGCGCCACCAAGGCCTGCCATCAAGCACATGGTGCCATGGGGATGACGCAGGAATACCCGCTACATCATCTCAGCCGGCGCCTTTGGTCTTGGCGAATGGAATATGGCAGTGAGTCCGAATGGGCCAAAGTGCTAGGAGCAGCCACGATGTCACAAGGTGCTGACGGGCTTTACCCGCTGATCACTTCAGGCAAGCCAACCGATTAACACAAAATCAGTCAGGCTGGCATTGGTCGCTACGATCCTGCTATGAGTGCTTCCACAGATACAACCGAATTCGGCATCTACGGAGACTTGAAGGTATCTCTCAGCAGCGACTACGTGGCGACTGCTGAAATTTGCAGACCTCCGCACAACTTCTTTGATTTACCGCTCATTGACTCGTTGGTTGCTGCTTTCGACGATCTTGATCACGAGCCGTCTTGTCGTGCTATAGTGCTGTGTTCTCGAGGTAAGAACTTCTGTGCCGGCGCACAGTTTGGAAAAGATGGAGAGCGCGGTGGTGCGATCACCGCCACACCGTCGGAAGGTACCAACGGGCTGCCGCGTCATCTCTACGACGCCGCTTTTGATCTGTTCTCCAAAAGAACCCCTGTAGTAGCAGCGGTACAGGGCGCGGCCATCGGTGGTGGGTTTGGAGTGGCGTGTGCGACTGATTTCAGAATCGCCGCTCCCGAAGCTCGTTTTGCAGCCAACTTCGCCAGACTTGGTTTTCATCACGGGTTCGGACTCACCGTGACCCTCCCCTTGCTTGTCGGCCAACAATGCGCGCTAGAACTGCTCTACACAGGACGGAGAGTGCCAGGTACCGAGGCGGTTGAACTTGGCCTTGCCGACCAACTTGTGCCTTTACCCCTATTACGCGACACTGCTCACGCTTTCGCACGAGAAATAGCCATTTCGGCACCACTGGCCGTTGAATCAATTCGCGAAACCATGCGCGGTCACCTTCCCGCTGCCATAAGAGTCGCTACCGATCGCGAAAAAGCCGAACAAGACCGATTGCGTCAAACAAACGACTGGATTGAAGGAGTGAACGCAACAAATGAGCGGCGCACTCCCAACTTCACTCGCAGCTGATGCAAGCCTCCATCTCCACCTTTGGTGAGGTAATGCACTTGGAACAGCACGGTCCTGACACTTACGTGGGACTTAGTCCGGAGTATCACTGGGGAAGGGTTTACGGCGGTCAAGTGATCTGCCAAGGCCTGTGGGCTGCTATGCAGACGGTAGACGAACGTTTCGTAGCGCACTCGGTGCATGCCTACTTCATTCGCGGCGGAACGATTTCTGAACCGATCCGTTACGAGGTTGATCGCTTACGTGATGGTCGCTCCTTTTGTACTCGTGCTGTTGTAGCGCGTCAAAGCGGTGGAGCGATCTTAAATCTGTCGTGCTCGTTTCACATAAAAGAACAAGAGGCAGAGGTGCAAACCGCACGTATCCCTCCTGCCCCTTCTCCTAATGGCAACTTCACGTCTGACACTCAATGGTGGCCGTGGATTATGGAGCGTCAACAACTAGAAAGCTTGCCCGGCTCCAGCCAGGCTCTGGGTTGGGTTCGTATCATCGATCCCGTACCCGATGAAGCGCGTCAACATATTTGCGGACTTGCTTTTACTTCGGATTCGGTTCATTTTGATGCCGCGCGGTCTTTGCATCCGCTACAGGTGCCTCGTGAGCAGTATCACGAAAAATTCATGGGAGCATCATTAGATCACGCCATCTGGTTTCACCGGCCGCTTAACCCCAACGATTGGCACCTCTACCACTTTGTGTGTAACAGCCTGACAGGTGCACGCGGCATGACGGTCGGAAACCTTTTTTCTGCCGATGGCGTACATGTAGCAACCATTGCGCAAGAGGTACTACTACGCGAGCGCGTGGTCAGGTCTTAAAAACCAGCCTGTTTGTCAACAACTCCTTCAAGCTGGCGGCCGGTTCTAAACGCCTCTAAGTTGCGGCAGAATCTTTCAAGATTGCGTTTACCGCGTAACTGTGAAGCACCTGCTGTGTGTGGTGTCATCACACAGTTATCAAGTTTCCATAACGGACTATCGACTTGTAACGGCTCAACTGGTGTTACATCCAACGCGGCGCCCCCAATCGTGCCATTCACCAACGCGCGCTCTAACGCACCTTCATCAACAATCTCGCCGCGTGTCACATTCAACAAGATTGCAGTGGCCTTCATTATTCCAAACAACTCATCATCAAATAAGCCTTGAGTGTCTGTAGTTAACGGCAACGCAATCGCAACAACATCTGACGTAGCTACAACGTCACGTAAGGAATCAAACCCGAGCACTTCGCTAACACCATCGCTGGGCTCCACTTCGTATACATCTAGCGCTATTGGTGTCATACCAAACGCAGTTGCGCGTCGAGCCAGATGACGACCTGTGCCGCCGAAACCGAGTATTCCCATCGTCATGCCTTCAAGTTCCAGTTCACTGAAACGCATCCGTTCGCGTTGCTCATAGGCCCATCCTGCTGAACCCAGCTTGATTGCCATAGCAATCCGGCGCGTTAGCGCCAGTAGTAAACCGAAACCATGGTCAGCGAGATGGCTGCCAACTAAGCCCTTTTCACCTGTTAGCACCACGTGGCTCTCAACGAATTCCGGGTACATGAACATGTCCACGCCCGACGCGGTGGCATGAACCCATCGAAGCTTGGGTGCCGCTTCGAACAACCACTTAGGAGTGACGCCAAGCAATACTTCAATCTCTGAAGCGTGCTCTATGCCCTCCTTTGGGCTATCCACCACTACTATCCGGGCGTCTTCGCCCGCAGCGGATTGAATCATTGCCAGATCTTGATTAGAGACCTCGGGCAAGGTCAGCGTTTTCGTAACGAGAATGTTAAGTGAGCCTTGCGGGGGTGCAAGGCTTTGTTGACTCTGCGCATTCATGAGCGAGACGCCGTTAGTTCTACAGATCCAATGCCGGAATAATCAGCCCGCCAAGTCAAGTTCGGTGCTGTCGACGTCTGATCCGGTCGGTCTTGGTCTTCATGATCTTGCGGGTTCTTACTCATCTTGAAACGAGCGTACGCTCCTGTGATCACCAACTGTCCAGGTTCAAGCGACAAATCAAACCGATTCAATGTGGCTGCCAAAGCGGCGAGCGATTCATACGGGTTATCAACGTGATCACTAGCAATACCCTCAAAACAGGTTCTTCCGTTGCATGAAAGCGTGACATTTGTCTTATCCAGTTCTTCTGGGGTTAGCGCCAGTGTCCCTTTGCCTTTGACAATTCCCCAGTTGGTGAGGTTGTCAGCTACCAGTAATGCAAGTGGCGCGGACTTCGATAAGCGTTGTTCATTAACCTCAAAGCCCGCAAACACTCCGGCAATGCAGTCGGGAATGCCAGCAGGATCGACGTTCTCACCCGCAATTTGCTTACCAATTTCAAAGCACAGTTCAGGTTCGATGCTGAACACTGAATCACCAAACGCCTCCGTTGCACCGTCGGATAAACGTTTGTAGATATGTCCAAACGGACGGGTGTCACTGCCAATGGCTTCTCGCGCACGCGGTGAAGTCAGACCGACCTTGTAGCCGATCTGATCTTCACCGGCACCAAGTGTGCGCCGGTGCATCTCACATTGAAGAGTTAGCCCGTCGTCTAGCGATAACTGTAAAAATCGACCCTCAAGCCCCGAGTTGCCATAGCTACGGATATCTCCGTGCCAGGCGGGCCCGTTGAGCTTGGCTTGCCAAAGGTCGTCAGCAAGAGCGTTGAGTTGTCCGGGCTGCACTGGCTGTGCAGTTCGGCAGTTCTAGAGATCTGCTGTTAATCGTTATTAGATACTTGCCGCAGCTTCAAAGCCAACTTCAAGGTCAGCCAAGATGTCTGCGAAGGTTTCTAAGCCAACCGACAAGCGAATCAGGTTTGGATCGGTACCGGTCTTTACCTGTTCCTCTGGTGTCAACTGGCTATGGGTTGTGCTTGCCGGATGGATCACCAGGCTGCGTACGTCCCCAATATTGGCAACATGGCTATGTAGCTGCAGGCTTTCAGCAAACTTCTGGCCTGCCTTCACTCCCCCTGTGATACCAAATGCCAAGACCGAGCCCGGTCCCTTTGGCAAGTAACGCTTTGCACGCTCGTAATACGGGCTTGATTCCAAACCGGCATAACGAACCCATTCAACTTGGCTATGGCCTTCCAGGTAAGCCGCCACTTTCTGCGCGTTTTGAACGTGGCGGTCCATCCGCAGTGAAAGTGTCTCTATCCCTTGCAAAAATAGGAAAGCATTAAACGGAGTCACCGCTGCACCGATATCGCGCAACAGTTGAACTCTTGCCTTGATAGCGAAAGATCCAGCTCCTAATGCTGGCCAGTACTGCAGACCGTGATAGCTCTCATCAGGCTCGGTAAACATCGCATGCCTACCCGAAGCGCCAAAGTCGAACGTGCCGCCGTCCACTATCAAACCGCCGATCGAAGTTCCATGGCCTCCGATGAACTTCGTGGCGGAATGAACCACGATGTCGGCTCCGTGTTGTAAGGGCTGGCAGAGGTAGGGCGTTGGTACTGTGTTGTCAATTATCAGTGGCACACCAACTTCGTGCGCAATCTGGCTGACACCTTCGAAATCGAACACGTCGTTCTTTGGATTACCGACTGATTCGCCGAAGAATGCTCGCGTGTTGTCTTGCACAGCTGCCCGCCATGCATCTAGGTCATCAGGATCGTTCACGAAACTGACATTGATACCAAGCTTCGGCAACGTGTAATGAAACAGGTTGTAGGTACCGCCGTAAAGTGAAGGGCTCGACACAATGTGATCACCCGAGTGCGCCAAATTCAGTATGGAAAGCGTTTCGGCGGCTTGGCCCGACGAAACAGCCAAGGTTCCAGGCAGCCCAACTGCTGTACGCACACCACCTTCTAAGGCGTTGATGCGTTCCTCTAGAACATGCTGAGTTGGATTCATTATGCGCGTATAGATGTTCCCAATCTCTGAGAGCGCAAACAGGTTTTGTGCGTGTTCGGCATTGTTGAACACGTACGACGTTGTTTGATAGATAGGAACTGCGCGAGCGCCGGTGTCGCCGTCAGGCGACTGGCCCGCATGGATCATTCGGGTCTCAAAACCCCACTTGTCCGAAGGATCTGCAGCAGCAAGATCGTCGCTCATTGATCGCTCCTTTCGCAAGCGTTGCAGTTGACGACTGTCGTCAACTGCAACGCTGACGCTATCAATTTTGTATGCGAGTGAGCACTGCCCGATTCTCGTTAAATGACAGTCCCGTTACTTAACAACTCGCTCTGCTCCTCATCGCTGAGATTGAACTGCGTGAGGATCTCAGTGGTGTGCTCACCTTTGAGAGGGCTGGGCCGCCTGATGTTGTTTGGCACACCTTCTAGCTGTGCGGCATTACGCAAAATCTTCACCTCACCGGCAGTGGGATGAGTGACTGGTGATGCCATTGCAAGATGTTGCACCTGCACATCAGCAAAGGCTTCTGCCACGGAGTTGACAGGGCCACATGGGACACCGACCGCATTTAGTCGTTCCACCCATTCTGCGGTTGTTGCCGTGCGCAACCGCTCATTCAACAGCTCATTAAGCACATCTCTGTTCTTGAACCGATCTGCTGCAGATTTGAAGCGTTCATCGTCCGGCATAGATCCAAAGCCGAGCTCTTCACAAAATGCTTGCCACAAACGTCCACCCGACGCCGCAATGTTGACATGTCCGTCTGCTGTGTCGTATGTGCCCATCGGACTCAACGTGGGATGGTCGTTACCACTTTGAGGTGGGTCATCGCCAGCCACCGTCCAACGAGCGGCTTGAAAGTCAAGCATTCCAAGCATCGATTCCAGCAAAGACGTATGCACCCAACGACCTTGCCCTGTTCTCTCACGTTCGTGTAAAGCAACCAAAATTCCCACTGCCAACTGCAATCCCGCTGTTATATCGCTGATAGCAACGCCCGCACGTACCGGACCTTGTCCTGGTATGCCAGTGACCGCCATCATCCCTGCCATGCCTTGGGCAATCTGATCTACGCCTCCACGGTCGCTATATGGGCCCGTCTGACCAAAACCGGAAATGGATCCCATCACGAGACGCGTATTGATTGCTGACAACGTTTCCCAATCAAAACCCAGTTTGGTCTTGACGGGCGGGCGCATGTTTTCGACCAGCACATCAGTCGACCGCACCATGCGGTGCAGCAAGTCTTGCCCTTGAGCGGTGCTGAGATCAATCACAATCGAGCGTTTGTTGCGATGAATGTTCAATCCGTCGGGTGAGACGGAACGGTCTTGTTCGAAGCTGCCAAATGGAGACTCGATGCGAATCACATCTGCACCCCAGTCGGCGAGCTGACGGACTGCCGTTGGACCTGCTCTGGCGATAGTCAAGTCCAGCACAGTCACATCGCTTAACGGCAGTTCGGCCACAGGTTCAGCGTAGATGGAAGACCCTGCTGGAAGACCCTGGTGGAAGACTCTGCTGGAAAGCGCAGTGGAGTACACGCGTCTGCCAGATTGACTGACCGAAGTGATTTACGTTGATCAAGCAGTGTGGCCATGGCGTGGTAACCACTGGGCGCATCTGATCTCTGACTCTGACCCCGAAGAGCTACATGACTTTGCCGAAACCATTGGAAAGCGTAGAGCGGGTTTTCAGGGAGATCATTACGACGTAACCATTTACGAGCGTGAGCGAGCATTGCAAGCGAATGCGCAACCTGTTGATGCTCGTGAAATTGTAAGAAAACTAAATCGGGGCGGTTTACGACGCCGTGGCGGTTTGCCAAAATGGAACGTGCTTTTTGAGCAAGCTTGTAAACCAGACGAGATTGCAGGATTGCTGGGTGAAAAGCTCTTTCTTTCCAAAACTAACGCCGCCGAAGATGTGACCGAAGATGATCGCGTGCTTGCAGAAAAATTATCAACGGCCAGCAACCAACTGTTTAGCTCTGCTTCGGTACCAGGTATTGATGGTTTCGTAAGAGGATGTTCGCAGGAGTTCGCAGTGACTCTATTGCAGCGAGCAGTATCAGGGAGAGCTGAGGCAGCCTTGTTAATGAGTCACCCTGCTTGTTCCGAAGACGATCTCAACCAGCACAAGCCTGCAGGTCGAACGGCCTCGCAACTTGGGTTGGCGTTGGGTATTTCTGAGGTTCGCAAGCCGGTCATTCTGCGGTCTGATGAGCGCGCAATCCTAGGTTTAGATCTACTTGTGTTCAGCAATCAGACGTGAATCGCAAGGTAGTAATCGTCGGCAGCGGTCCGAATGGTTTGGTGGCAGCGGTCACTCTGGCGCAAGCCGGCTGTCAGGTCAAAATCATCGAGGCTGCCGAACTCCCCGGTGGCGGGCTCCGCACCGAAGAACTAACACAGCCGGGTTTCTCGCACGATCTCTGTTCTGCCGTTCACCCTTTGGCCGTTGCCAGCCCAGCCTTACAGCTCCTTGAGCTTGAGCAATACGGCCTTCGTTGGTTGCACCATGAAGTGATCGCCACCCATCCGCTTGATGGAGGGACCGGTGCCGTTTTGAGCCGGAGCCTGGCTCGCACGGCTCAAGAACTCGAATGCGATGAGGGTGCCTATCTGCGGTTGCTAGAACTTGCATCAAAGCATTGGCCCGCTATCAAGCCTGCAGTGCTCGGGCCTATTTCCGCATTGTTACGCAGCCGGACAAAAAACCTCATCCAAGCCGGCTTGCAGTTAGCACCGCGTTGGGCCCTTCCCGCTGAGTTTGCAGCCACACACTGGTTCAAGTCGGCTCCCGCCAGAGCACTTTTGGCAGGTTGCGCTGCCCATGCCTTCTTGCCCTTACACATGGCTGGAACCGCCGGATTTGGAACACTCCTACTCCTGTTGGCACACCTGCATGGTTGGCCTGTGGCACAGGCTGGCTCACAGTCAATCGCTAGTGCACTACTCACCGCATTACGTGATGCCGGTGGAAGCATTGAACTTGGTCGAACGGTACGGCGCCTAAGCGATCTCCCAAGTGATTCGGTGGTGTTTCTTGATCTAACTGTCGCTAATGCCACAAAACTGCTAGCTCAGGATCAACCTAAGCAGCAGGCGCGAACGTTGACTCCAGTTCCGTCAAGAGTTGCATGTTGGAAAATCGATTACGCCCTTAGTTCTCCTCTGCCTTGGGAACATGCTCCTTCTCGCAAAGCTGGAACTATTCATCTAGGCGGAACCTTGGAAGAGTTGGCGTATGCCCAGAGAACCGTCAGTCAAGGCGACTTGCCGCTTTATCCATTCACACTGGTTGCTCAACCAACTTTGATTGATCCAACTCGCGCTCCAAACGATAAGCACGTGGCTTGGGTTTATGCCCACGTTCCGTACGGTTACTCTAGCGAAGCGGCTAGCGAAGCGGTTGAGCGCCAAGTTGAGCGTTTTGCCCCCGGGTTTCAAAATCATGTACTGGCGAGCTCAGCAATGGGCACTCAAGCACTTGAGGCGCATAACGCCAACTACGTCGGTGGTGATATCACCGGCGGACACCTCAGCTTGAGTGGGTTGCTACAGCGGTCATGCCTTAACAGGAATCCGCTTAATCCCTATCGGTTAACAAAGGGTCTTTACCTGTGCTCTGCATCAACGCCGCCTGGTCCAGGTACGCATGGGATGGCTGGCTATCACGCCGCGCAGGCTGCCTTGCGGTCTGAGCTAAGAGCGGTCTGAACTAAGCGTGCCTTGTGCTAGTGGTGCCTTGTGCGGCCGATTCCGGATCCTCATCTTCTTCATCGTTATCGTAGTTCTTACTCAATAAGTCAGATTCGACTAATTCGTGTCGCTTTATGTAGGTCGACACAAAGGCCTGGATCGTCGCTGTGGCAGGTACAGCCAACAACGCGCCAACTGTGCCAAGTAACGCGGCACCGATTATTACCGCAGCAAACGAAACGGCAGGATGAATATTCACAGTACGAGAGACAATCCTCGGTGAGATCAGGTAGTTCTCAATCTGTTGGTAAACAATGACAGCGCCAACTACCCAGATTGCCGATACCGGATCGTCAATCAGAGCTATCAAACCCGGTATTAGACCCGCCAAGTAAGTGCCGACCACCGGGACTAGCTGAGACACCACACCCACCCATATAGCCAGCGGTACTGGGTATGGAATCCCAAGTCCCGCAAACACAATCCAATGAAAGCCGAAAGCCAGTACACCAAGTAGCACACGCGAATAGATGTAGCCACCCGTCTTAGCGATTGCGAGTTCCCATCCTCGCAACACCATGGTTTGTTGTTCGGGTGGAAGAGCTGAGCAAATCAAGCGACGCAAACGAGGCCCATCGGCCACCAAGTAAAAGGTAAGCAGCAACACCGTCAGGCTTTGAATCACCAGACCGATAACGGTTGAACCCAACCCCACCAGGTCTCCGGCCAATCTGCCAGCCAGCGTTGATACCGCACCATCATCAGTGAATTGAGAGACCAGATCATCGGTGTTGATCTCAATACCAAACTGCTCGTTCAGCCAGTCAGAAATCGTTTCTATGTACCCAGGCGCTGAATCAACGAGCTTGCTGGCTTGATCAGCTAGCACCGTTGCCATTGAAACGGTAAACAATATCAACAGCATCGCCGTCACCAAAAAGGCAACAGCAGTCGCAACACCACGTCTCCAGCCGCGTGCCGCCAGCCAGTTGACCGCTGGCTCCAGCGCAAACGAAAAGAATAACGAAACCAATATCACGATAAGAAAACTGCGCAACCGAAATGCCAGCCAATAAAGCAGTACCAACGCCACCACCGCAGTTATGAGCAATCCGATGGCACGCGGAACCCAAAGCGGCATGCGGTCACGTTCGGCTAGAAGAGCTCTCCGCCCTCGCTCAGGAGGCTTGGGTTTGTCTGGTTCGTCTGCGCTCATCAGATACCTAAATCGCCCCGCGGTTAAGTGCTGCCAACACCGCCTCATGGAGGTGGCCATTCGTTGCCACCCCATTACGAGATGTGTAACTATTTTTTCCCGCTAGATCACTGAAAGTTCCGCCCGCTTCGGTAGTGACTATCGACACAGGGGCTAAGTCCCATATTTCGCAGATGGGATCGATCATTGCCTCTGCAGCACCGATTGCAACCATGAAATATCCATATGCATCTCCCCACGTGCGCAACATCGCTCCGGCATCACGCAGCCGTGTGAACTGACCATTAGAGAAAGTAGCAAAGTCACTCGTGTTGATAAGAGCTCCGCTTAGATCAGCGGTCGAGTTCACATGACACTGATGATCATCTAGCCAGCAGCCAATCCCGCGCCCGGCCGCAAGCGTTTGCCCCAACACGGGAAGGTCAATGACCCCTATTAGCGGTCCGTGTTCATCAACCAAGGCAAGCAGAGTCGCATACAACGGCACTCCACGGACGAAACCGCGAGTGCCGTCAATCGGATCGACGATCCAGGTTCGTCCCGTAGGTGCGACTTCGCCACCGAACTCTTCACCCATTACGAAATCACTACTAAAGCGTCTGGCAAGTTCGGTTCGCAGGAATTGCTCGGCAGCTAGGTCGGCTTCTGATACTTCGCTACCGTCGTTTTTAAACTTGTAAGACAGGTCGTGTTTTTGGAACCAACGGCGCGTTAAAGCGCCGGCTGCTCTAGTTAGCTCAACCGCCTCGCTTAACAGACCCTCAGTCGTCGGGTTATCTGTTTCGCGCATTGCTACTGACTGTTTCGCTCATGTTGATATCTGCCAAGGAAATTTGAGTGGGCGGTGCCTTTTCTCTGCTGGTTCCAACGGGAATACCGTCATAGGAACTTTTAGCTGGCGTGCTATACGTTCGGTCGGTAGCAGCACCAACCGGGACGCCGCGCTTGCCAAACGGTCAGAGAAGAGCACGACATAATCCGCTGAAACCTCTGAACGCTTCTGTATCACCTCTCCCACAAAACTCTCGTTTGACAGCGAGTGAAACTCAAACTCCACGCTCTTAGATGCGCAATGTTTCGACAGAGCCAGGATTTCATCTGAGTCTTCGTCGAGGGGCAACAGCACAGCCACTGAAGCTTGCCAACGCGCTAGCTGATCTATCACCCATTCGGGTATTTCCACCGTGCGCGGTGCTGCCAGCAATACTCGTGAAGGCACCTTGAATTTTTCAGGTTCGGCGTTCTGCTCTGCGGTTGCCCCGACAGCCCAAGTGCGTAGGTCACGCGCCACCAATACCGGGCCAATCAGCTCAAACAGAACCACCGAGCCCAATACAACAGTTGCTGCTTCCGCGCCGATATTGCCTAGCTCTTCTGAAGCAAGCACCGCCAAGCCAACAGCAACACCCGCTTGTGGTGTCAGGTTCACTCCTAAACGCAGTGATACGCGCCATCCCAACCCACCAAGCAGGCCACCACCTAGCCCGCCAACGATTTTTGCCGCTACACGCACTACGACGTATGCCAACCCAATCAGTCCAACCTTTGGAACATCGCTGAGATGTATCGACGCTCCTGCCAAAGCAAAAAACAACAGGTAAAGCGGTTGCTCGATAGTTCTTAGCGTGCGAAACAGTCGTGCGCTGAAGGCTTCGCTTGCAAACGTCGCCGCTGATGCCCCAGCAAATAGTGCTGCCAGCGGTAGGGAAATATCGAGCCAACCTGCAACTACCCAGGCGAGCATCACATTAACAAGCACAAACAGCAGTAGTTCACCCGAGGTTTCAATCTGAAAACCAACTCGTGAAATCATCCAACCGCCGAGCAATCCAAGCACTGCCCCACCAATACCCAGTTGCACAAAATCCAACAAAGCGGTTGAGATTGTTGACGCCCCAATCGAAAGCACCGCTATTGGCAACACGGCTGCAAAAGCGGTTGTTGCCAATGCATCGGAAACCGCATGTGTCCCTACGACACCTGTTGGATAGCTACCGGATGCCTTGGTAGTGCTGACAATGTGTGCGATCGTCATTGGCGCTCCTGCTCCGGCCAAGGTCGCCAGCACTAATGCGACTGCGTTGCTGCCTCCCACCCAACGTGTGGCCCAATACACCGAAAATGCACAAAGGACATATTGGACAATGCCAGTGGTTAGCGTCCAACGGGCAGCTCGAAGTGCACGAACCGATACGCGTTCACCGATGACAAACATCAGTATTGCTAATGCGCCCTCGGTGATTGGGCGCATTGCATTCAAGGCATCAATGTCAAGCAGTTCAAGACCAGATGGTCCTGCTATAGCCCCGACCAGCAGAAAGCCCACCAACTCAGGCAAGTTCGTGCGAGCCAGCAGCCGGCTAGCGATATACGCCAGCCAGGCCAGAAGCGCAAAGGCAACAATAGGATCGTTAAGCGTCATTTCCTAGAGGCGTCTAAGCCGTAGCTGACGCTCATGCATGGTGCGGTATCTAAGACGGTGATCCAGTGACCGGCTCAAAGTTAGGGTCACGGCGATCCATGAAGCTTGCAACACCTTCTTTGAAGTCAGGTCGTTTGAGTGAGTCCGCCATGATGGCATTTGACTGCTTCAGTGCATCATCACGACTCATGTCCAACTGTCCCCATACTTGGCGTTTCATTTGCGCCATGGACCACGGAGCACTAAAGCGTCCCAGCTCTCGGGCGTACGCAATGGTTCCATCTAGTAGCTCTTCAGCTGGTAGCACCTTGCTAACCACATTCATTTCCAGAGCTTCTTCAGCCAGAAACACTCGACCTGACATCAAAATGTCTAGGGAAACCGATGGGCCAACCAACCGTGGCAACATCCATGAAATGCCATGCTCGGCGATCAAACCGCGTCGTGCAAACGAGCTCGTAAATTTTGCACCAGCTGCCGCAAAACGAATATCGCACATCATTGCATGGACAAATCCAAGCCCAGCACAAGCGCCATTGACCGCCGCGATCACTGGCTTAGGAATGCTGAGGGCATAGTCATGGCGTTCGCCACGCAGTTCTGGCGCGATTGGGTCACCCGGATCGGCATTTTTGTCGCCCTCGCTAAGGCCAGCCAAATTGCCCATGTCCGCTCCAGCACAAAAACCTTTCCCGGCACCGGTAACAACTATGGCTCTCACGCTTTCTTGCGCGCCAGCATGGTCTAGTGCGTTGAAATAGCCAGTGCCAAGCATGCCTGTCCAGGCATTCAAGCTGTCGGGGCGGTTGAGTGTGACTATCGCTACTCCATCTTTTTCTTCATAAAGAACCTGATCTGTGCCAGTCGGGCTCGAGGTAGTGGTTGTGCTCATTTATTTGCTCCTTTTTCGACAATATCAACCGAATCAAACCTGTCTCCAACACTGATTTGCAGAGCCACATCCAAACCACTTGTGACTTGCCCAAACAGGTTGTAAGAAGGTGCCAGTTTTTGGCGGCAGTCATCAATGCAGATAAAGAACTGACTGCCGTTGGTATTGCGGCCTGCATTTGCCATAGCAACCGCTCCCAGCACGTATTCCCCTTTGACGGGCTCATCATCAAATTTGTAACCCGGCCCACCGGAGCCAGTTCCTTCCGGACAGCCGCCTTGAATCACAAATTCTGGCACTACGCGATGAAACGTCAGTCCGTCGTAGTAGCCATCGCGAGCCAGGTTGATGAAATTGTTAACCGTCACAGGTGCCAGCTGCGGATTCAATTCCATAACTATGGCACCCTTGCTAGTTCCTATGGTGACCTCGTAAATGGTGTCGAGGTCAATGTTTTGCTCTGGCAAATCGGGCATAAATCCTTAATGTGCTAATCGGTTGTGTTAATCGGTTGAGCGCAAGGTACTGCCAGCTAGCGCGCCGGTGTGCTCACCGTCGAGCATAAAGATCTGCCCGTTTACCAATGTGGCATCATAGCCATCACCTTTTTGGATATAACGGCCAGCGCCGCCGGGAAAGTCATGCACGTATTCAGGTCCGGCTAACGACAATCCATCCAAATCGATGATGTTGATATCGGCATAACGGTTCGGCTCAATTCGTCCGCGATCAACCAAACCAAACAGGTCTGCGGTGTCTGAAGTAATTCGGCGGATGCCTTCAGGTAAATCAAAGAAACCGGTGTCACGCACCCAATGACTCAGGAAAAAGGTCGGCTGGCTGGAATCCATGATCTGACCAACGTGCGCTCCTGCATCTGCCAAACCCATCACTACTGAGTCATGGGTCAACATTCGTTCGATGGCTTCGTAATCTTGGTTAAGCACAGGCAGGTTCAGCATCACCGTGCCATCGGAACGATCCGTGGCATCTAAAAACAGTTCAATCGGGGTTACGCCTGCTGCTTGCGCTTGTGCCTCCAGGGTGTCAGAAGGACCTGCTCGGTAGTTGGGCTTTGTGGCATCCAGCAAGTACAGGCGACGCAAATCAACCAAGGAGCTGAGCATTCCTGTTGCAGCATCATGTGGCTGGTTGGCTTCGTTGATTAGTCGTTTGCGCGTCGCTGGATCGCGAATCATTTCTAGACGCTCCTGCACCGACAATCCTCGCATCGAACTCCAGGTTTCACCCGAACGGTCCCACGGAGTGCGATGCTGAATACCCAGCACTATGCCAATAGCGCGGCAAGTGGTCTGTGGCCGTAGATCGGCGCCTGAGGAGTTCTGTTCAGCGACGCAGTTCAGAACCAGGTCGCTCATCTCTGGCATGCGTGCCGAATAGACCAGTCCAAATGTTGACGGGCGTCCGCTGCGGCGAGTTATCTCACCTAGCACTTCTATCTCATGGAAACCGCCTTGGAAATTCGGTCCGCTTGCTTCAAAACGTGGCGCAGATTCAAACACTCCGCGCTCATGTCGACCTAAGACATCACCAAAGGCATATAACTCTTCATCATCGGCGAAAGTCCCCGGTATGGGACGTCCATCAGGTGTGCGATGCAGCAATGTGCGCGAGGTAGAAAACCCCAAAGCCCCGGCGTCCATGGCTTCGTCCACCAGCTCACACATTGCACTTACCTGCTTGGCCGAAGCTGGCGTCTCTTCCAGGCTCTCAGGGCCCATGGCGTGCCAGCGCACTGCAACATGCCCGACCATGCCACCAACATTGATGCCCTTGGGCATGCCGTCCAGAAAGCTCAGATATTCCCCGTAGCTGCGCCAATCCCATGGGAGGCCTTGCATTATTGACTTCTTGGGGATGTCCTCAACCGACTCCATCACCTCGGCCAAATATTCAATATCGTCGGTCTTGACGGGGGCAAAGGTCACGCCACAGTTACCCATAACGACTGATGTAACGCCGTGCCAGCACGAGCTTGAGCCGATCGGATCCCAAGCAAGTTGCGCGTCTAAGTGTGTGTGAATATCAACAAACCCTGGCGTTACCACCTTGCCAGTGGCGTCCATTTCAAGTGCGCCACTCTCGCGTACCTCACCTACAGCGGTTATTCGTTCGCCGTCAATGGCAACATCGGCTTTGACGGCATCCGCCCCGGTTCCGTCAATCACCGTTCCACTTCTAATCACTACGTCGTGTGCCATGACACTCTCCCCTCAGAGGTATCCCATAAAGCTATTACTTACTTGGCTACTTGACCGGCTGTGTTCGTGGCAGTGTTGTTGGCAATGTCGTTGTTCTGGTTACTGGCACGTGGTTGGAGCGTTCACGTGTGGAACTCGTCCGGTTCGCAGCGCCGTAACTCTGCTCCGTGCGTCAAGTCGCCAGACCACTCGCTTATCAATATCGGAAGTGTCTACGGGCACATACTGCACTTCGTTCGCTGTCGGCCCGGTCTCGATGCGTTCGCCAAATGCCGATCGCAGCTCGCTTTCAAACGAGCCGATGCCATAGCCAGACAAGGTTGTGATCGGCCCAGCCGTTATGTCAATTCGGACGATTTCGTCGTCGACGGCCACGAATGAGACACCGGCTAACGAATCAACTACATAGAGCTTGCATGCGGCCGAAACATCGGCCTTTAATCTGAATGTCGCTCCACTGGCTTCTGTGGCTTGTTCCAAGGTGTGACCAATAGCTACCGGTCCAAGTCCTGCGGTTGAAAGTGATGCACTGCTATTAAGTGATCCCGCCTCGGCGGTATCTGTCCCAGCGGGGCTGGTTATCACAGTTGTGCCGGTGTCAGTGGTGCCATCCGTACCGGAACCGGTGCTGGAAGTGTCTGTGGCTTCTGTGGTGGTGGTAGCGGTGGTGTCTTCGCCGGTTAGAAAACTGCAGGAACTCGTCAGCACAACCATTCCGATCAGCAATACCGCTGACTTCTCCCAGAGCGAGAACTTGTTTGTTTGCCTTGACATGTTCATTCGCTGTGCTTTCCAATCGCAACGTCAATCCGGTTCTTGAGAGTACGCCAGTGCGTGATTAAAAACCTGCTCAACTGAACCTTGTTTAAGAAGCGTTTAAGAAACTTCTCCCCAGTTCGCTACTACGTCAATCCATAGTTGAGTGGTGAGCGCTAATGACTCCACGTCTATGCGCTCATCGTTTCCATGGAAGCGGCTCATGAAATCTTCGGAGTTAATCCGGTCGCTGAACAATCCTGCTCCGTAGGCCACGGTTCCTTTGGGGCGAAAATACCTTGCATCGGTCGCGCCAACGATCATTGTCGGCATCAACGGTGCGCCCGGATGGGATTTTGCCATTAGATCACCAAGCAGCCGCCATAGCGGAGTATCGGTTGACGAGAATGTGGCTTCCCCATTGAAGTCGTGTTCCACCTCAACTTCGTCATAAAGTTCTCCTAAGGCGTCCTGTAGATGATTGTCAACCTCGTGATCATCGCCCGCAGCGCGGCGAATGTCCAGTATGACCTCGGCCTGATCGGGCACGACGTTGGCTTTTTCGCCGCTGTGAAGCATGTTGGGTGAAAAAGTGGTGTGGCTGCAAGCATGGAGATACCGCGCCAGGTTTGGCGAATCAAGCTTCTTGATCGCATCCCAGACGCTTTCTGGGTCAAGCAGAGCCGCCTTGGTATCTTCGTCAATATCGAGAGCGGTTACCTGGTGCTGCCACATCTCTGTAAGGCTGGCTTGCGGGCGATACTCGGCTAAACGCCGCACCACTTCGGCAGCTTTTATCAGAGCGTTATCGGCGCCGAAGGGCATTGAGCCATGACTTGGAGTACCTCGTAAGGTCAGCTTGCGCCATGCCACGCCTTTTTCTCCAGCCGCCAAGGTCAGTTTTAGGCCATCAGCGGTGTGGGTCGGCAGTCCTCCGAACTCGGTTAGCACGTAATCGCATTCAATGGCGTCCCAGTGGTTTTCAACCATCCACTTGGCACCGTAGGTGCCGCCGGCTTCTTCATCAGCTACACCGAAGTAGATCAGATCTCCCAACGGACGTTTTCCGTTCTGTGCGACTTCGGTAGCAATATGGTGAAATGCGACAGCCATCGAAGAAGTGAGATTGAGCATGTCGACAGCGCCTCGCCCCCAAACAACACCGTCGTCAAGCGTGCCAACTAGTTCACCTCCGAAGGGATCGCGACTCCAACCTTCAGGATTAACTGGCACCACATCGGTGTGCCCCATCAAACAAAGCTTCGGAGCTGTTGGGTCGGAGCCCGCTAGGCGTGCCACTACCGAACGGCGGCCAGGCTCACAGTCGAAATGTTCAATATCTACGCCGGGTGCTTCTAAGTAGGCCTCCAGCAAGTCGCTATTTCGTATTTCTTCACCCGATTCGATTGTGCCGTAATTCACGCATCCGTTGCGAATCATCTGTTGCAGTAGCTCAACAGTTGCGGCCGTGTGCTTGGGATTGGTGTGAGACAGGTTGCTCATGGCTACCTCGGATTACTGCTATTTCAGATTATTGTTGCCAAGTGATCATAGCTCTAGCGCACTGGAAGCCCGGCTACAAAACAAGCAAAGCAACAGTATGGGAACACTCGGCATGAACAACGACATGAAAAACACAGTCGAGCTTGACGAGTTTCGTCAATTAGCAACGCAGTTTCTCACCGCCGCAAAAGCCAGCGACAAAACCTGCCCGGCCTACGGGGCGATCTTGGCCCCGGCTTTGCACGACCAAGCCGTGGTTTGGCAAAAGTTTTGCTTTGAGCAAGGTTGGGCTGGACTGCACTGGCCAAGCGAATACGGCGGTCAAGGGTTGTCTCGCGATCACACCGCTGTGTGGATGGAAGAGTGTGAGCGAGCCTGTGTTGCGCCTTACTTAAATCTGCAAGGAATCATCTTGGCTGGCGAGTCCATCATGCGCACCGGAACCGTTGCGCAAAAAGAACGCTTCTTGCGTTCCACAATCGCTGGCGAGATGCTTTGGTGTCAGCTATTTAGCGAACCTGGCGCGGGGAGCGATCTTGGTGGGTTGAGCACTTCGGCCAAAGCAGATGGTGAGAGATTTATTTTGAATGGCCAAAAAGTTTGGTCTTCCAACGCTCAGTTTGCCGATTTTGGAATTTTGATGGCGCGCACCGAAGCCGATGCTCCTAAGCACAAGGGAATCAGCTTTTTCTTACTTGAGATGTCCCTACCTGGGGTGGAGGTTCGTCCAATAAAGCAAATGACCGGTGACCACGAATTTTGTGAAGTTTTCTTCAATGACGTGGAAATGCCGCGCGACGCAATCCTTGGCGGGCGTGGCGAAGGTTGGGGTGTGGCAATGGCTGTGCTCGAAGACGAACGCTCAGGTACAGGAGCAAGTGGGGTAATCAGTTTGAGTAAGCGGCTAGCACGTTTGCAGGAAAGCGTTACTAACTCTGGAGCTAGCAGAGCTGACCCGGTGCAACAAAATGCACTCATGGAACTATTCACAGCTGGACAAGCGCTTAGCTTGTCGATGCAACGCAGTGCAGGTGATCCGATGATGGCACCGCCCAGCAAGCTTGCTAATGCCGAGCTTGGCTACCTCGAAGCCATAACCAATATTGACTTGCGAGGCATTAACGCCTTGTTAGACAAAGAGGTAGTGGATCGCTTCTTGTACGCACCAGGCATGCGCATTGCAGGCGGCACGAATGAGATCCAAAAGAACATCATCGGGGAGCGGATTCTGGGATTACCACGTGAGCCGCATCCAAATTGAGCAAAGGCACTTCGCCCCATCACGCCTCGCGCCAGTACCGCATTGAGTCAAAACCGGTACTGCTAGGCGGAGCGATAACGCTTATTTTGGTGCTGATTCTTGGCGTTGTACTCGGCAGCTTGATTCAAGAGCGCTCCAATGAATCACTGCTCATTAACGCAGGGTTGTTCGTAGCTGTCTTCACAGGTGGTGTGGTGACCGGTTACCGCTCTCGCTATCGGCCTCTAATGGCTGGCACGTTGTCGGCTTCACCCGCGATCGCATTGGCGGTAATAGTGCAAATTGTGCGCTGGGTAAATGACAGCGGACCAGTGCCGTGGCTGGGTTTGCCATTGGCAGCGTTGTTGACGGCTTCCCTTGGAACACTCGGTGGGTTACTAGGTGCTCGTTTCTCACCCTTAAGACACTCTCTGTTCAACAGTTGAGTTCGGCCGCAGCACTTCCGAACAGAATTTCAAGGCAACTGGGGTCGGGCTAGCCTGAGTTGCGGTGAGTCGGCCAGATAGCCGCGGCTGCTGTTGGGTAATAAAACTCGAACGGTTGCTGAGGAAGGTCGGGACTTCACAGGGCAGGGAGCTGGCTTATTACCAGGCGTCGTGAGGCGACGGAAAGTGCAACAGAAAGCAAACCGCCGATGGACTGATTTTCAGTCACAGGCAAGGGTGAAATGGTGCGGTAAGAGCGCACCGGCGTTTGGGGTGACCCGAGCGGACAGGCAAACCCCTCTCGAAGCAAGGCCAAGCAGAGATCGGGCGGCCCGTCCAATGATCTCGGGTAGGCCGCATAGATGGATGGCTATCCCATCGGTCTTACGATCGAAGGACAGAATCCCGCCTACCGGCTGGCTCACCACCTAACCGGTTAGATGACTGGTGGAGTTGAACACGATCAGCCGGGGCTCTTTATAAGCCGCTGTAGTTGGTACTGAAATGGTTGTGATCTGCGCTTGGGCAACATGTAGTCGCCAGCTCATCGCAACGCCAGCATGTGACTCTGCTCCAAGCGACCAGCCAACCGCAGCCTTTATGGGTGACACATGCGTAAAGACGGCAACGTGCTTAGCTGATCGGTCGCAAGCAATCTCTTCGCACGCTTCGCGCACGCGAGTTTCTAGCGCTAATAGTGACTCACCGCCAGGCGGTGCAAAGTTTGCGTTACCCCTCCATGCATCCCATTGTGTTGGGCTCACGTCTTTGCTCGGACGGGACTCCCAGTCACCGTAGTCAAGCTCTATCCAACGCTCGTCCGTTTCAACTTTAAGATCGTTAGCCGTTGTAAATGGTGCTGCGGTATTGATCGCTCTACTGAGCGGTGATGAGATCACACGATCAACTGGTATAGCTGCAGCGCTTAGAGCAGTGCCAATTTGTTCTGCTTGCTTAGCGCCCTCTTCGTTTAGTGGATTGTCGATACGGCCTTGCAGCAGTCCCGAGGCATTGGCTGCTGTTGCGCCGTGTCTGACGATGCTTAGTTGCACTGCTTTCCTGCTTTTCTCATTTTCTTTGATCTAGTCCAATGATTTCTTCGGGCGTAATGACGCCAAAGATGAGTCAAGTCGCCCAGTACGCCAAAAAAGCATTCGCTTCGCTTGATCTTTGAGCTCCCAGGTGCGCCAAAGCCATGCCAGCAATAACACGCCAACAACCTCAAACGCCACATTCGTTATCAAGCCTCGCTGCGCTAGCGGCAGGTTCTGTGCGTATGTGTGAAGAGCTTCTCCACTGAATGGCCATCCAAAAAGCGCAGGCGAAGCCCAAGCGCCGTCAAACACCAAGTGCCAAAACATTCCGATCGGCAACATCAGCCAACGCCGTCTTACATGCCGCCGACCGAGAGTGATCAACATCACACCAACAAGCACGGCCACGGGAACAACTAGCGCATGAGCAAACCCGGCACCATCCCAAACGGAATCTTCGCTAAGAACCACAGACAGAGGTATGTCAATGGCATCGGGCACTAATGCACCGAACGCCACCATGCGGTGATCAATAGCTGGATCGCGAAATGTAAACCACATTGCGACTAGTGCCGTCGCCACAAACCAGATCAACACTTTTCACTCAGCGCTATTCGCGGCACGCAGCTACAACCTGGATCGACAGATCAGCTCTCTTTGGAAGATGCGCGCAGCAGCAAAGCGCCGCACTCCGGACACTGGGTGGGTTCATCAACATCTAACGCTTGAATGCGCTCACGTTCACCGGCCGCCAAGCTCAGATTGCAAGCCGAACAAGTTCCTGCGTCCAATACACCGACCGCAATCTGTCCGGAGGCATTCTTGCGATGCTTCTCATACAGCGCAACGAGATCATCACAAATGGTGGCGACAAGCTCGTTGCGCTTAGCAGCCTCTGCGTCATCAGTGACAGCGGCTTCGGTCTCAGCTTCGGCTATCTGCTGCAAAAAGGTCGCAATTTGCGTTGCCAACACGCTTTGCCTTGTGAGCAACTCGTCCAGCTGTGTCTGTAATGGCTCACTCTGCTCCATTAGCTCTAGCACCGCATCCTCTTCGGTTCGCACGTGCTCTTGCAACGTTTCGATCTCGTGGCTTAATGCGGTTGCCTCCTTCGGTGAAGCAATGCTGCCGTTATAGAGGCGCTCATTGTCAGCGTTGGCCTTTTGCGTGAGGCGCGCGATTTCTTTTTCGTGTGATTGTTGACTAGTGGCCAAGACCTCTAACTGTGACCGCAGGCTGTTTACTTCCGGATCCAACTTGGCTGACTGCTCCTCAACATCAGTTAGTTCTAAGCGTTGCGGCAGGTTTTGGATGCCATGTGCAATCTGTGAGCGCTTGAGATCTATGTTTTGTAGGTCTAAGAGGGCGTCAAATTTACCCATTGATGCCCTCTGCATTTGCTGGCGGGCTTGCAGCTGTGCCTGTGTCTGTTTCCGAGCCCAGCTCTGGTTCTACTACTGATGGAGCCGGTAAAAGCTCAGAGTCGATCTCAGCGCACGGCAAAAATTCCTGCCTTGCTACCCCATATTCAGTGTCAACGTACAAGCTGCAAATCGCGTCAGGTTTCGCAGTTAGGTCGCCCGTTATCGGATCAACCTGCACCATGCTGCAAGCCACATCTGATTGCGCCAAAGGCACTTTGTCAGGCCCATAGATGACAACGGAGCAGACTTCATCAAGCAAGAAAAGGTATTGCGACGAGCGGTCCTGCGGCGGAGTATTGGGCAGTGATCGAACGGGCTCGTTCTCCAGCGCACGGTCCATGTAGTTGCCCCAGATGCGAGCGGGAAGCCAGCCACCCGTTCCGCTGCGACCTTGGATGTCGCGCATTGGAACTTTTTCTGTCGGGTCACCCATCCACACAGCGGTGACGTATTGCGAAGTGAAGCCCACAAACCAAGCATCGGTGAAGTCTTGGGCAGTACCGGTTTTCCCAGCGGCGGTATGACCGTTTGCAAGTCGTGCTCTGGTACCTGTACCGCTTCGAACGTTCGCTTCAAGCGTGACCGATATCCAATCAGCGGTGGTCTCTGAAAAAATTCGAGTGCTGTGCGGGACGTGCTCGTATAGCAATTCTCCGTTGCGATCTTCGACGCGTGAGATGTAGTACGGCTCTTGCCGCACTCCGCCATTAACAAAAGTGGAGTAAGCGCTGGCCTGCTCCAGCACCGTTACCTCTTGTGCGCCTAACGAGATTGAAGGGAACGCTTCAAAAGCCTCATCACCCGTGCGTCCCATTATGCGCGTAGCTGTTTCTGCCACTCTCTCTAGACCGGTTTTTAGCCCTAGTCGCACAAAAGCGCAGTTCGAGCTGGCAAGGGTTTGATCCCTGAGCGAGGCTATGCGTCCTTCACTGCCGCCGAAATTGTGCACCGTGTAGTCAGGCATTGGTGGATTAGGAAATATGCATGGCCCGCTTCCACTGATGGTGTCGTGCGGAAGGTAACCCATCTGTTCAATAGCCGTGGCAAGTACGTATGGCTTGAATGAAGATCCAGGCTGGCGCATCCCTTGCGTTGCAAGGTTGTACTGAAGTTCAGAAAAGTCCGGACCTCCAATGAAAGCCAAAATCGCTCCCGTTGAGGGATCGATGGTTGCCATAGCCACTTCAAAGGATCCAATTGCCTCTGGTATCTCTTCCGCTATGGCCGCATGCATCTGTGCTTCCAAATCGGGACGAAGCGTGGTCTCGACTCTAAGCCCGCCAGCAAAAATCTGATTGAAGCGTTGTTCGGTGGTTTCACCAAGTGCCGGAAGGTTCAGTAACGCAGTGGTTACCTCGTCTATGTAATAGTCCTGACGTAAATCTTCATCAGTGCGCTGTGGAGACAGGTTTTCACGTGGGATGGGCCGATTTTCGTACACCATCCGCTCCGCGGCGGTAATGATGCCCTCTTCTTCGGCTAGAGCAAGGGCACTGCTGCGGCGGCGAGTGACCTGCTCAAAGCCTTTGTCGAATCCGTCAAACACGCCCGGGCTGCGAATCAACCCAGCTAAAAAGGCCATGTCACCAACGTCTAGGTCTTCTGCGTTTTTACCGAAATAGGTCTCCGCGCCGGCTTGTATGCCGTACGCACCGTTACCCAGATAGATCTCGTTTAGGTAAAATTCAAGGATCTCAGCCTTGGTGAACTCTTCTTCTAATCGTGCCGCAAGCACCGCTTCTTTGATCTTGCGGTTGAAGGACCGTTCATTGCCCACCACTCGCAGTTTGACAATCTGCTGAGTAATGGTGGAGCCACCCGATGAAATGCTGCCAACAGAGACGTTTGACACGAGGGCGCGAACCATGGCTCTTAGGTCAACTCCGCTATGTTCCCAAAACTTCGCATCTTCGGTTGCAAGCAAGGTTGCGATTGCATCCTGGTTCACATCACCAAGCTCGATCAGCTCCCGGTCAATGTCGTAGCGCAGTACGCCTATTAGTCCACCGCTCGCCGAATAAACCTTGGTGCGTAACGCTCCTGGCAATAGTCCAAAATCAACCTCTTCGCGTTCTCGATCAACCGCATCAAGCGTGCGTGACAGATGAGGTCCTGCCGCCCAGGCTGAACCCGCCAATAACACCGCTAAAAGCAGCACGGAGATAATCAAAACGGGTAGCCGAGTAAAGCGGCGAAGTAAACGCAAGACTCTAAAAGTACCGCTTCGATAGGCGAGCGGAACCGCACCCAGTCATTACCGAGCACTGCAGAATTTCACCGTGACCCATTCTTCTTTAAACCCAACCTGCGTTTGGATTTTTGATGGCGGTCCTGACACTCCTGCTGCTCCGACCGATGAGACGCCACCAACTTGTGTAATCGCAGTTGACAGTGGGCTTGATCATGCTCTATCTCTGGGATTCACACCTTCGGTGCTGATAGGTGATCGTGATTCCGTGAGCGACGCGGGCTTGCGGCAATGGCAAGAGCAATGGCAACTCATCACCGCTAGAACCGGACAAGAGCCTTTAGAAGAACGTCACAAAAGCGAAAAAAACGAAAGCGACCTAGAACTAGCGCTGATATTTGCTAGCAAACTGCGCCCTAGGAAAGTTGTTGTGCTCTCAGGTGGTGCAGGCCGGCTAGATCACCTACTGATTGGAACGCTTGGGTTGGCCAACTGGGCAAAAGAAGGTTTTGACTTGAAGGCCTACGTAGGTAGCAGTTTGGTGTTGCCCCTAGCGCAGGGCGACATACGAACTCTTGATTTGACCCCTGATTCGGTCTTGACGTTGTTGGCTGTTGGTGGGCCAGCACAGGTGAATACAGACGGCTTGCGTTGGAACCTGACGTCTGATTACACGCTGTTACCTGGCTCCAGTCGCGGGCTCAGCAATAAACCCGCTCGCTTACTCCCGGTTGAGTCAGGTTGGCCGAATACCAAGCAAACAAGCACAGAACAAGCTCAGTTACACGTTAAAAACGGAACCGTGTTGGCAATTGTTTCCCCGCTTGACTAGTCAAACAGACCGACCCCTGGTTCAGCGAGTTCTACATACTCGGTCGGCACTGCTTGCACCGTTGCTAGCGGTGCTACTGCTTGTTGGTGCTTGCGCGCAGAGCTCCAATGTCGCCGGTGTTGTGCGCGTGCTAACTCATGAGGATTTTCATCTACCCACGCAAGCCATAGCTGAGTTTGAGCAATCAACAAATTTGGAGGTGGTGATACAGCGTCTTGAAGATCGCTCAGCAGTTGTAAACCTTTTGACGCGCTGGGAAGATAACCCAGTGGCCGACGTGGTCATAGGCATAGACACGCTTGATCTTGAGCTAGTAATCACTGAATCGCTTGTTGAGCCATATGTTCCTCTACTGCCAGAAGTCATTGACCCTGCGCTACGCGTCCCCAACGACTGGTTAACCCCAGTCAGCTATCTAGATGCCTGCCTGAACTATGCACTGTCGAGCTATTTTCAAACTGCACCCGTTCCTGCCAATCCCCGACTAGGCCGTTTACCCGACCAAACGGATGAGCAGTTGCCATCGCCACCTACCAGTCTGAGTGACTTGATTGATCCTCAGAATGCAACCGAAGTTGTGCTGCCAGATGCCAACACAAGTCGAATGGGGCTGTATTTGTTGTTGGCACTTGAACGTTTGTATCCGGCCAATGAAAACAACAGCGCCAGTGGCGACACTTCTGGCGCTATCGGTCGTGAATCGTGGCCCCAACTGCTCAACACGCTGTTGCGCGCAGGCGCGCAGATTACACCGACGTGGGAAGAGGCATATCTTGAGCGCTTCTTACAAGGGAGGTCCGTGACCTGGGGGTCATCTGGGATGCCAGCGGTTTATGCGCTGTACCAACCCAACCTCACTCACCAACCTCTTGAAGAGGTAACAGTTGATATCGGTGTGGTGCGTAATGACTGTGTCCGCATCGTGAACTATGCCGGCATAACTGCGGGCACAAACAATCGGCGTGCAGCGGGGCAATTTATGGATTTTGTGATTTCCCCTGAGTTTCAGTACGAGATTCCTGACCGGTTTGGCAGCCGACCGGCGCGAGCTGACATCTTGAGCACCCCTGAATGGCGCGAATTCGGCGTGAGGGTCGAAGCCACCTTGTTAGATCCTGTTCACGTTGGAAACAATTGGGAACTATGGCGCTTAACTTGGTCGCAGGTAGTGCGCGATGCTGCCACAGAGCAAAACCCAATCCCGCCAGTGGTCACCGTTACCTTGCCCGATAGTTAGGCCAGGTAGCTGAGCTACCTATCTGACTCGGCCAACCTTCTCACATGCGTAAACACCTTTGGATCGCAACACGTTGGTAGCAGCTTCGTTCAGACGTGTCTCGCTAAGACGGCCTTGTGTTACAGCCGCAGTGATTGAACCAAAGGCCGCTCCAGCGTCGTTCAAACTACCGACTAGCAGCAGATCGACCCCTGCAGTAAGTGCCAATGGAGCGGCCTGAGCTACCGTCCATTTGTCCGCAATGGCTCGCATTATCAGAGAATCGCTAACAACCAACCCACCATGTCCAAGCTCTTCACGCAACAAACCGGTAACGGCTTGCACAGACAATGAAGCGGGCATGCCATTGGTGAGACCTGGCACATCGAGATGCCCCACCATTACCGCCGCTTGATTGGTTCCAATGGCAGCCGTGAACGGCACAAGGTCACTAGTGCGTAGTTCGTCAATGGGGTCGGTAACCGCCAGCTGCTTATGCGAGTCAGCGCTAGCTCCCCCATGACCTGGGAAATGCTTAACCACCGCCAGCACTCCTCCGCTGGTGATGCCATTAATGGTTGCAACTCCGTATTCGGTGACCACCGTTGGGTCATCACTAAACGAACGACTGCCTATGCCTGGCCCACCACCCACATCAAGCACAGGAGCGAAATTTATGTTGAACCCCAGCTTCACCATCGCTAACGCGTGTTGGCGAGCAGATTCAGCTACCTGCTCTGGCGTTAGCAGTGTTTGTGAAGCGGCCGAAGTCAACCGTGGCAGCACTCCTCGCAGGCGTTGAACACTGCCACCTTCCTCGTCGACTGCAAACAACAAAGGAACTCGCCCAGCTAACTCCTGTAGCTCATCGATGCGACGCCAAATGTGCTCGGTTGCTCTGCCCTCCAGTAATATTCCACCGATCTGATGCCCACGGGCTTGTACAACTGCAGCACCAAAGTTCTGTTCTGTGAGCGAAGGCATAAGAGTTTGACCAACTCGCACACTGATTGGAAGTTCGGCAGTACACGCAGTATCAATATTTGGCCACCAAAACCCTCGCAAAAGCTGGCGCGTACTCATGCCAACCAGCCAGCCGGTTGGCCTTTCGTCAGCGATATCCACATTCGGTCCCGGATCACCCACAGACACTTCGGTACCGTCGGCCAACTTCAGCCAAATTCCCAACGCTCCGGGGGCACCGATACGAGCACCAACAACTTGACCATCGATTTCAGCCCTGTCCAACGAAGGCACGATCGCCGTACCAACTACTTCGACGTTGCCGTCGGCAGTTACTAGCCAATATCCGATTTCCCCTGGGCCGCGTAAGACAGCTACTAGCGGTGAGTCGTGCTCAGGCTGCGCTTGGACAGTTACGGGTGTTGCAACTAGTCCCACCAAAAACACAAGCGCGCTAAGCGCTGTGATACCTCGCCTAACCGGCACTCAAGTGTTGCTCAAGATCTTCAGCCGACGGAAGCACATGGTTTAGAACTATTTCGTTAGCTGCACCGTCTTGTTCAGCGACTATTTCGATTGGTACGGTGAAAGTCACATCGCGCACCAAGCAAAACGCTTCATCTAATGCCGGGCAGTAGAACACGGTTGATTCGGCTTGCAACACGAAGGCGTCTATTTCAACCAGCTCGTCAGCATCTAACTCAGCGTTAAAGCGAATTGGTGTCTGTGGCCCCTTTGCCTCATAGAGCGGTTCGTCAATGGCTGCCAAAGCAGTGGTGTCCGAACTCCATTCAAAGGTAAATCGCCCGTCGGTGTTGTACTTGTACTCATCCGGCAGCACGTAATCGGCCACGATCATCAACTCTCCAGGCGCGACCTGTTGAGGTGGCAGCACTACATCATCGTGCGCAATGCTGGTCATGGTTATGGTCGCTATGTCAAGATTTGACAAGGGCAGGGTTGATAGTTCACCACTACTTAGATCCAGGATTCGGATTCGATGGTTATTAGTGTCAGCCACATAGAGCGAGTCGGAGGTAGCGCTTAAACCACTTGGCTCGGACAATTGCGCTTGCTCTGCTCGCCCATCGCTAAAGCCTGAGGTGCCGTCACCCACCAATGTCGTTGACGTTTGCGTTTCTAGATCCAGAATCTTGATGCGATGGTTATAAGTGTCGGCCACATAGAGCAGATTGTCGTTGACTACTTCAATACCAATTGCATGTTGTAGCTGAGTTTCCTCAAAGGTGCCTACCTCGTCGCCCCATGAAAACAGCCCTTCACCGACCAACGTAAGTAGCTCACCATCTAGACGTAACGAGATGGATCGAATGGCACTGGCTTCAGGATCAGAGAAATAAAGCTTGCCGTTTGCCGCCGCTAGTCCGGAAGGTTGCGACAGGGTTGCTGTGAGACGGGGTCCGTCGTTTATGCCCTCAGCGCCTGTTCCGGCAAACAAATCAATCATTCCTGTTCGCAAATCCAGCTGCCATATCTGGTGCCTACCCGCGCCTGCTATGTACAGCGCGTTTTGTTCACGATGTAAATCCCAAGGTGAGGTGATTTCGGTTTCGGTGGCTACGCCGCCTGAGAAGGCATTAGCTGGTTCGCCGGTGCCCGCAACCGTAGTCACGCTGTTTGACGTCAGGTCGGCCGCACGAACTGTGTGATTTTCTCGGTCGGCGATATACAAAACGTCACCGTCCTGCGACAACGCCAAACCTTGCGGACGCGAAAACTCGGCCAGAGCAAAATCACCATCGCTCGAACCTTCGGTGCCGTTGCCGATCACAGTAATCAAACGACCAGTCAGGTCGGCTACCAACACACGATGATGCCCGGTGTCGGCAATAAAGAGACGATCCCCCGCTTCATCCGCCAACACTTTGCCTGGAAAGCTGAGCACCGTCGGTAACGCTGCGCTGACTTGAAGCAGTTCACCTAAGGGCGTGACGTCAAGCAATTCGTTATGGCCATACTCCTGGGCCATAGTCGACACGATTGGCTTAAACAGGTCGTAGACGCCTTCGCCCGCGTGTTGCCCAACCACATTGCCAAACGGGTCGATCAGTACCAGTGTTGGCCAAGCCGAAACACCATAAGAATTACGCAGCAGTTCAAACTCGTCGTTTACAACCGGATGCTCAATCCCATAGCGGCGCACAGCTTGATCAATCGCAGGGGTAGTCCGTTCAGAATCGAACTTCGCCCAGTGGACACCGACTACGACTAACTCCTCTGGATACTCGGCTTCAAGCTGTTTTAGGTCTGGAATGACGTGCAGGCAGTTGACGCAACCTTGTGTCCAAAAGTCCAAAATTACGATTTTGGAACGCAGATCGCCAACCATAGACAGTGGGCGTGAAACATTGAACCAGTCCAGTCCCGGTGGAAACTCAGGTGCGGGCCTCTCGCCCTGGTAGGTAAGCGGAACTGGGCCAGATGAAGCCAAATCGCCTGCGACATCTGCATCGCCGTCAGAAGTGTTGGCGTCTGCGAGGGTTTGCTCATCTTCTGCTTCCCCGCTAGTTGAATCATCTGTCGAACTGGAGCTTGAGCAGCTCGCCGCGATCAGCGCAAATGCACATAGCAGCGCCAGTAGGTGTGCTCTCAAGCAGTGCCAGTTGCGAACGCGTTCAATCATTTTTGAGTGCTACAAACCGCGCCGCGCGTCGATGACTCCGGTGTTGAAGCCAGCCAAATGCAGCCCACCGTGAAAGCGAGCATGTTCGATCTTTAAGCAGCGATCCATTACCACCGACATGCCAGCGGAGCTTGCGAGAGCCACAGCATCCGAACTCCATAAGCCGAGCTGTGCCCAAAAGGCCTTAGCGCCAACCGACACGGCTTCTTGCGCTACCTCTGGCAGATCTTCTGGTTTACGAAATACATCAACGATGTCAGGAGCTACGGGCAGGTCCGATAGCGACGCGTAACACTTCTGACCAAGAATTTCGTCGGCCATTGGGTTGACGAAGTACACCTTGTAATCGGTGCTGTTTCCGCATAAGTAAGTAGCTACGAAGTTGCTTGGACGTGCAGTATTGGCTGAAACTCCCACCATTGCCACCGTGCTAGCAGCATCCATTATTCGCTTGCGCTCTAAAGCACCTGGCTCTGTCCAGCCCGCAACTGGCTCATGCGCGACTGTCATTGCTTGCTAGTCACTGAGTGACAGTGCTTGCTAGTCACTGCGTAGCTGCTTTGGGGGTTCACAGCAGCTTTGAAGCTGTGGTCAGAGCCTGGTCTAGATCCCAGAGGATGTCATCTACGTCCTCTAAGCCAACCGACAAACGAACTGTGTCTGGAGTTACTCCACCAGCTTGTGAAGCTTCATCGCTGAGCTGCTGGTGTGTTGTTGACGCAGGGTGAATCACCAAGGTGCGTGCGTCACCGACGTTGGCCAGATGGCTAATCATCTGCAACGACTCGATCAATGCCGCACCGACCTCGCGACCACCTTTTACGCCAAATGTAAATACCGCTCCAGGTCCCTTCGGCAGATATTTGTTTGCTAGCTCGTGATATGGCGAAGCCGTTAGCCCTGCGTAGTTGACCCAACTAACTTCGTCGTGAGTTTGTAAAAATTCAGCAACCACTTGGGCATTTTGAACGTGCGAATCCATGCGTTGAGGCAAGGTTTCTAACCCTTGCAGCAGCAGAAACGCATTCATCGGTGACATGCATGCGCCAATGTCACGCAGTTGTTCGACCCTCAGCTTCGTGCAAAAGGCGTATTCACCGAAGTTTTCCCAAAAGCGCATCCCGTTGTATGTCTCAACCGGCTCGGTCATATGAGGGAAGTTTCCGTTGCCCCAGTCAAACCGGCCTGACTCAGACACGACCCCACCCATAGAGGTGCCGTGCCCGCCAATGAACTTCGTAGCCGAATGTAAGACAATGTCTGCGCCATGTTCGATAGGGCGGCATAAATAAGGCGTTGCAAAAGTGGCATCTACCACCAGTGGTATGCCGTGAGAGTGAGCAACGTCGCTAAGCGCCTCGAGGTCGGCCACAGCGCCAGAAGGATTGCCGATTATTTCGGTGTAGCAAAATTTGGTGGTGTCATCAATGGCGGCCGCAAACTCTTCGGGATTGTCGCCGTCTACGAATCTGGCCTCAACACCAAAGCGGCGTAGCGCCACGTTAAACAATGTGATGGTGCCACCGTAGAGAGCCGATGAGGCAACCAGGCTGTCACCCGCCTGTGTGAGTGCAGCAGCAGTCAAAAACTCCGCAGACATACCGGATGCAGTTGCAACCGCGCCTATTCCATTCTCCAGATTTGCTACGCGTTCTTCGAAAGCGTTAATGGTCGGATTGCCGAGACGCGTGTAGATACTTCCGTACTTCTGGAGCGCGAACAGGTCAGCGGCATCTTGCGTGTCTTCAAAAACAAAGCTGGTGGTTTGATACACAGGCACTGCGCGCGAACCCGTGGTTGGATCGGGACGACCGCCGGCATGTAGGGCGCGAGTGCGAAAGCCCCAGTTGTGGTCGGAGGTTGCTGATTCGCTCACGCAGTCAATCTTACGACCGCCTTGTGTCATAGTCAGGTCGGCAGGGCGTTAGCTAGAAGCTTTACGGCTACTAACAAACTTTTTGGTCTTCTCTAGAGCTTGCGTTAAGTCAAGCCCAGCAACTCCAACTAGCCAGCACGCGATCGGCGCGGCAATGCGCTCGGAATCGTGTGCGGCTTCACCGGCCAGCTCTAGCAGTGTCTCAATGCTCGTCATATCTGGCGTAGGTAAGTCAAGTTCCGCGGCAAACTCCGCAACCCACTGCTCGCCAGTGATTGCTGAGCTGTCGCTCATGGGCTATCCATTTCCATGGGTTCGCGCGGGTCAGGCACAAATTTGGGTGGCTCGTAAGCACGCACCGCCGGTGCCGTGCCTGCCAGCTTCTCTACCTCTACTAGACAGGTGTGCGGACTTGGTCCTTGCCCCAATCTTGAAGTTCCTTTATCGCGTGTCAGCACGTTCGGATTTCCAGCTCTACAAGTTCCATCGTTATCTGGGTCGTACCAGGCTCCGGTAGAAAGCTGACACACATCTGATCGTAAGGAGTCATCCAACACCGCTCCAGCAAGACAAGCTCCACGATCGTTGAACACGCGCACCACATCACCCGTTGCTATGCCTCGTTGTTTGGCAGCATCAGGATGCAAGCGGATCGGTTCACGACCATTCACCTTGTCGGACTGGCTTGGTGAGGCAAAGTCATATTGGCTGTGTAGTCGTTTTCTGGGCTGATTAGAAATCAAGTGCAAGCCATATTTGTCACTGCCCGCTCCGCCAAGGCGTTCGTAGGGCTCAAACCAAGCTGGATGCGGGCCACAATCGTCGTAGTCAAGTTCAGCCAGATTGTTTGAATAAAGCTCAATCTTCCCGCTGGGCGTACCTAACGGAGCTGCAATCGGGTCAGCACGAAAGTCAGCCAAAAACACCTGATCTGTGTCGCCCATGTTCGGCACGTCGCTATGTCGCCAATAGCCCTCCGCTTGAAATTGCTCGTAATCTGGCGCATCAGAGTTACCGGCCCGGTAGATCTCATACAGAGTCTCAACCCATTCGTCCGCTGTACGGTCCTCGCAAAATTCAGACCCGAACCCCAACCGGTGTGCAAGCTGAGTGAAAATCCAGTAGTCGTCGTGCGCTTCAGCGACAGGATTCACCGCGGCTCCGTGATATACCAGCATTTGTTCGGCAGCTCCGATATCCCTTCGTTCAAGCGGTGTGGTGGCTGGTAACACGATGTCAGCGTGCTTAGCGACTGGCGTCCAAAACGGTTCATGCACGATCACCGTGTCAGGCAGCTGCCAGGCGGCTCGCAAGCGGTTGAGATCTTGATGATGGTGGAACGGATTGCCACCGCACCAGTAGATCAAACGCGTGTCGGGAAAAACGCCAGTACGGCCATCGAAGTCATACTCGCGGCCGGCACCTTCTAATAGCTCGGTTATCCGTGACACTCCTATCACCGGGGAACCTTTTGGGCGTGGCGGCACTGGCAATCCCGGGACTGGCTTGCGCGCCTGGCCCGAACCCATGTTCCCAGCGGCAAAAAATGCAGCTGCGAAACCGCCACCTCGTAAGCCAATCTGACCCAGCACGCAGGCCAGTGCGGCCGTAGCCCAATATGTCTGCTCTCCATGGTCAGCACGCTGCAGCGAAAGAGTGATATTGATCAACGTGCGTTTGTCTGCCATTTCGTGTGCCAAAGACGAAATATCGTCGGCTGCGATTCCGGTAATCCTGGCCGCCCAACTGGCATTGAATGGGCCTGTTTCGCCTGAGTCGATCCCGCTCTGCTTCGCTTGACCCAACAAGTACTCGCGCAGCACAGGCCAACCTTCGCAGTGCCGCATCAAAAACTGCTCATCAGCTCGTCCCGACACGACTAGTTCGTGCATTAGAGCCAACATCAAGGCCACATCGGTTCCCGGTCTGATCGACAAGCAAGAAGGCGTAGTAGTAGTGGGTGCTATAGAGCCAATCACATCATCAGCCAGCGGACTGATGCTAAGCAGCTTCATTCCGTTTTCTGCTGCCTTGTGCAGCCATTCACGCGTGTGATGTGGTCCTTGGCCGCCGTAGCTCACATCAGCGTTGGAGGTGCGCATGCCGCCAAAACTGACAAACAGTTCTGTGTGATCGGCGATCACACTCCAGGCTGTTTGTTGCGCCACAACCTGATAAAACGTCATGCCGAATATGTATGGAAGAATTGCATCAGCCGCCGCCGAAGAGTAGGTGCCTTTTTGGTTGATGTAGCCACCGAATAGGTTCCCGAAACGGTGTAGTTGCGCGCTGGGCATGTGAAAACGTCCCGCCGAGCCCCAGCCGTAAGAGCCAGCAAGGATGGCCTTGTTTCCGTGCTGCGAACGCACTCTCTCAAGTTCGGTTGCAACCAGTTCTAAAGCGGTGTCCCAGCTCACCTCAACAAACGTCTCGTTGCCACGTAGTCCATCGGCCGATCCGGGGCCGTTCATCAGCCATGAGCGTCGCACGGCTGGCCGTCGTACACGGCAGCGCTGGTATTCGACAAGTGCCTCACCTATGGGCGAAGGATCGGGATCGGTTTCATGACCTCTGATCGAGACCACCTGGTCACCCTCACTGTCGACGTAGTACGGGCCAAAATGCGTGCCAAGCGTGCTGGTTTTCATGTTGCTGCAGTACCCACGGTGCTCATTGTGGTCAGCTCTTGCCAAGCATGCGCCGTCAGCTCCAGACTTGTAATGCGTTCAGCTAGTGAATAGGTCGCTGTGTTGATCATCAATTCGCTAGCAGCGGTGTCAGTAGCTAATTGATGAAGCTTTTGGGCTACGAGTTCCGGTGCACCGACAATGGAGTTCGAAGGCATAGCGCTGGCGTTATGCCACTCAGCATGTTGCATGGTTTCTTCCGGTGGTATTAGCGGCAAAAATCGGCCTGTCCTCATTCCGTACTTACGTAGTCGCGCTGGGGCGCTAGCCAGCTGAGCGGTCGCGTCGTCGCTTGCACAGATCACTGCCGCAGACACGATGGCGTATGGCTCTTTTAATCGCGACGATGGGCGAAAGTGCGAGTAATAAATCTCCACCGCATCCAGGGTTCCACCCATGTCAAAGTGATTAGCGAAAGCAAACGGCAACCCGAGAATGCCCGCTAGCTGAGCGCTGAATCCACTTGAACCAAGCAGTAGCACTTCCGGCGCTGAGGTTGCTTTCGGAGTCGCACGAACCTTGTCCCATAGACCTTCGGGCTGGCGCGGGTCGCCTAACAAGCCCATTAGCTCGATCAAGTCGCGTGGGAAATCTTCGACATTTTCATGAGTGGTCGAGCGTCGTAATGCTGCTGCGGTGTAACGGTCGCTGCCAGGTGCTCTCCCTAAACCCAGATCGATCCGATCCGGATGTAATGCCTCCAGCATCGCAAACTGCTCGGCGATCACCAGGGGCACATGGTTTGGCAACATCACTCCGCCCGATCCGACACGTATTTGAATGGTATTAGCGGCTAAATGTGCGATCAGCACCGCTGGCGAGGTACTTGCGACCGTGCTCATGTTGTGATGCTCAGCCACCCAAAACCGCACGAAACCGTGCTCTTCGGCAACTTGCGCAAGTTTTGTGGTCTCGTTTAAGGCTTGGGAAGATGTGATCCCTTGCGATACGACAGACAGATCAACCACCGATAGCGGCACCGCAACCATGGGGTCAGGTTATGGGTTGGCAGCCTCTTAGGCCGCTACCCCAAAGCGCCCGCCGCGGCGATCGCGGCGATCTGATCAGCATCCATTCCCAGTAAATCTGTCAGCACCTCAAACGTGTGCTGCCCAAGCGTCGGTGCCGCGGTCCGCGGTCCGTGTGAGTATCCGGCTATGCGGTATTGATGTCCTGCATAGGGAACGTTGCCCATGCGTTCATGATCCAAATAACGATAAAATCCTTGGTGTTCGTATTGCGGATCGGCCAGCAGATCGCTGCTGCGTTGCACCACACCAGCAGGTATGCCCGCGGACGTGAGCTTGTGCTCTAGCTCAAAGGGATCGAAGCTTGAGGTCCAAGCAGCCAAATGCTTGTCGATTTCATCGTGTGTTGCCTGGCGTCCCGCCAGCGACGAAAGCTTCGTGTCTTTTGTCCAAGCTGGCTCACCTAACAGTGCTACTAACGACTGCCACTGCGTATCTGTTGCGATAGTGACCGCACACCAACGGTCATCCCCCATGCAGGGGTATACGCCTTGGGGAGCGACGTCGTTGTCGCGATTGCCGTTGCGGCTAGCTACATGTCCACACAGCTGGTAATCAACCAACTCTGGCGCCAAAAACTGCAGTCCACATTCAAGCTGCGCTGCCTCAATGACGCAGCCTTGTCCGGTTCGTCGTCGATGATCAAGAGCGCTCAACAGGGCCGCTGTAAGAAAGCGCGGTGAAATGGTGTCTGTGTAAGCAAGGTAAGGCCCATCTGGTGGCAAATCAGGCCACCCAACCACCGGATAAAATCCTGCAATGGCCGCTGCGTGGTAGCCATAGCCAGCTAAACCTGAAAGCGGGCCTCCACTAGCCAGTAGCGAGGTATGAATAAAAATCACCGACGGGTTTAGCTTCCGTATTTCTTCGTCGGTCAGGCCTGCATCGGCGAATGCTCCAGGTCGCCAAGACTCGATCACCACATCTGCCCAGGCGATCATTTTCTTTGCGGTTGCAAAACCCTCAGGCATTCGTATGTCCACATCGAGGCTGAGTTTTGATGTGTTGAAGGTGCCGTAGAAATGCGACATGTCCGGATCAACTTCGTTGTTTTTGAAAGGTGGGTTTATTCGCAAACCATCAACTCGTGTGGAACATTCGATCCGTACAACCGTTGCTCCGTGGTCGGCCAAAGCCTTAGTTGTGATAGGTCCAACACCGATCCAGCTGAAATCAGCGACCTTGATGCCAGCCAGTGGTAGCTCATCTGTGCCATACCTAAACGTATCGATGGAGGACTTTTGCTTTGCTTGCTCGGCTTGTTTGGCTTGCTCAGCTAACTCAGCTCGGATCTGATCACTATCCTCATTCACACGCGGCGGACGGCGAACACTCGCAGGACGCTCCCCGTCAAACGTGACCGGAGCGCGCGGGAACTCCACACCAGCCAGCCCATCTTCAACACCAACGCGGCACCAAAACTCACGTATCCGCAGATGATCAAACTGCATCAGATCCGCCACTGTGTGAACCGGAGCAATGGTTTCACGGTAACTCAATGCCTTACGCATAAGCGTGTCCATGTCGTAGCGCGAGCACAACTCAACTACCGCCTCGAAAAGCTCCTCAAAGCTGTGATCAACCTGTTCACCCTGCAACGCGCGCAGATCAAACGACTCCCAGTCTTCTTCGCGCCAGTCCTCGCCAACGATGCTTTCGTCGATCAACCATTCCACGAGATTGCTGATTGCCGCCCCGCGCGCGATCGTAATCACATGGCCGTTTGCGGCTGCGAAACGAAGCTGCAAGGGGGCGGCCAAGTTCACGATCGTTCCGTTTCTATAAGGATCTTCACCTGAAATGGCGTGAGCTTCCATGGCATTAAGCAGCGTCCAGGTAACGGCAGCTTGTGCCGAAACCACTGCTTGTTGTGCCTTAGAGGTGTTTAGCAACCGTGCATGTGAAACCAGAGCCGCATTCGCCGCCTCAACTCCCGCATGACGCCATACCTGTGGCACCGACATCTTTACCGGTGGTCGCTCGCGGATGCCTTGCAGGTTTACATTGCCGCCCAATGCGGCCAGCGTTAGCTCTGAGTACGGATAGTTAGCCCGCGGTCCATGCTCACCAAACGGTGTGATTTGCACATGCACAATGCGTGGGTTCAAGACTGTTAATGCATCAAAGTCGTAATGAGCTGAGCTAAGCAAACCGTCAGGTTCAGAGCTAAAGATAAAGTCGGCTCTTCGTACAAGTGCTTCAAATGTTGCGCGATCGGCGTTCTTGCGATCCGATTCTGATATCGATACAGATGCGAGATTCAAAGAAATGGCCCGCTTGTTTGAGTTGTAAACACAAAACTGCAAGCTCTTTGCAGGTAAGCCATCTGCATGTGGCAGTTCCTGGCGCGCTGGTGAACCTTCCGGAGGTTCTATTTTCACCACATCAGCGCCGAGCTCTGCTAGCACCCACGGACCAAGCTCGCCGCGATGATCGGTCAGGTCAAGTACCAGATAACCCGATAGAGGTCGTGTGACATCTGGGGCGGCTGCGGTCATTTCCTAAATCTAAACCTAAGATGACCTTATGTCTCAGAAGCCACGTTCTCAAGGGTCGCGTAACAACGGGGCCATAAATCGGAACGCCTATATGACCGATGAGTTACAAGCCATCTACGACCAAACCGTCAGCTTTGTCGCACAAGAAGTAACCCCTCACGGCGAAAAATGGGAGGTAGACGGCACGGTGCCGCGTGAGATTTTCAAAAAAATGGGTGAACTGGAGATGTTCTCCCTGTGTGTGCCAACCGAACTAGGAGGTTTGGGGCTCGGTCCATTGGCTTCGGCGGTCTTCTCAGAGGCGCTCGGCACCTCAACTTTCGGCGGCTTTGAGTCTTTGGTGCTTGTACACACCGACATGGCGTTACCCCACTTACTAAATGCAGGCACCAAGGAACAATTTGAACGTTGGTTGCCTTCCGTGCTATCTGGAGATTGCATGCTGTCCATCGGTATTTCTGAGCCAGACGCTGGTTCAGACGTGGCCGGGATACGCACCACTGCGGTGCGTGACGGCAAAGGTTGGCGACTCACTGGCAGTAAGACCTTTATCACCGGAGGCGCTTACAACGACATAATCGTGATGGCAGTTCGCACCGATAAAAACAACCGCAACGGAATCTCGATGTTCATGGTGCCCACCGATGCCGAGGGCTTCAGCGTTGCTAAGAAGCTGGACAAACACGGCTGGCGAAGCTCTGATACTGCTGAGTTAGTGATGCAAGACGTTTGGCTAGATGAAGAGCATCTACTGGGTGAAGAGCACAAGGGTTTCTACTCCGCTATGAAGAACCTTCAGAACGAACGCATGGTGCTAGTGGGGATGGGCATCGGTGCTGCACAGGTAGCCATCGACATGACCAACTCTTACACGCAACAACGCAAGGCATACGGCAAATACCTGTACGACTTAGGTGGCATTCGCCAACGCACGGCAATGAACCAAGCCAAGGTTGATGCGGTGCGAGCATCGCTGTATCACGCTGCATGGCTAAGCGAGCAAGGAATAGATGCCACCAAGGAAATGTCCGGTGTGAAGGCCTGGGGTGCCGAAGTGGTTAACCAGGTGATGTACGACTGCGTTCAGTTCCACGGCGGTATCGGTTACATGCGCGAATCGACTATCGAACGAATGTCGCGTGACGCACGCGTGCTGTCAATAGGCGGCGGCGCCACAGAAGTAATGCTTGAGGAAGTTGCCAAGCGCAGTTACCAAGATGACTGAGGCCGATTCAACTAGCAAAGCTGGCAAACCCAGTGTTGGCAAACTTAGTCAGATCTGGATTTACCCGGTGAAATCATGTCGCCGAGTCGCTCTTGATGTAGCCACTGTCGTAGACACCGGTTTGGCAGGCGATCGCGTGTGGCAGGTAGTTGATGGGCAAGCCAACGCTATAACGCAACGCAGCCACAAGAGCATGACGTTAGTGCACGTAGAACAAGCTTCTGACGGCGGTTTAACACTGGCCTTGTCTAGTGATGCATCGAGTAGCGACTCAATCAACGTTCCGCCTGTGACCGACGCGCCTGATTCGGTAACAGTCAAATCCTTGCTAGGCGACGAGGTGCGCTGCGCCGACGCTGGCGACGATGCAGCTGAGTTTTTCAGCGATCTGCTCGGTGAACCTGCTCGCCTAGTCGGCTTCACAAACACCACTCGACGGACTTCACGATTTAGCAAAGACGGTCATATTTCCTTCGTCGATGCAACGCCGATAACGATTGCCAATACCGCATCGCTTAGCAGTTTGGAAGCCCTGGCTGAAACCCACTTCGGCATGGAACGCTTTCGACCAAATCTGGTCGTTGAAACATCTCATCCGTGGGTAGAAGACACGTGGGACCGCTTTTGCATTGGGAATATTCAATTCCAAGCGCACGTGCCTTGGCCGCGGTGTGCTGTGCCACAAATCAATCAAGACACCGCTACTCGCACAAACGAGCCCGCGAGAGTGCTGAAAGCACATCGCTGGTGTGAAGATGCTTCGGCCGCGTTTCCAAACAACCCAGGCATTGCTTCAATGCTTGAAAACAATGCCTTGTTTGCGGTGTCTTGTACTGCTACGAGCAGTGCTACAAGCGGTATTACAGAGAACGTTCTGCTGCGGATTGGCGACCCTGTAAATGTGGAATCACACAAATCACCAGTGCTTGCACCGCCAAACACAAATAAGCCCTCCGGTTAAACCCGGGTATCACATAGCGCCCTAGCAATGGTCGGGTCAATTATCAGTTTGTTAATCGGGCTGGCCTTGCTGATGTATGCAGGCGATCAATTTGTGACGGGAGCATCGCGCTTAGCCAAGATTTTGCGCCTCAGCCCGGTCGTGGTGGGTGCGGTGATACTGGGTTTTGGGACCTCTGCACCAGAGCTAGTGATCTCTGTGCTGGCAGTGCTGAGAGATGATCCCGCATTAGGAGTCGGCAACATCGTGGGCTCCAACGTTGCCAACCTCAGCCTCGGGCTGGGACTAGCCGCAGTGATTACTCCGGTGATGTGCTCGCGCTCGCTGCTCAGCAAAGAAGCGGCAATGTCAGTCGGGTCAACTGCAATCTTTGCGTTGCTGGTGCTAGACGGAAATCTGGTGCTTTACGAAGGGATCGTGCTGACCGTGTTGCTAGTGCTGGCAATCATCACCATGATCCGATCATCCGACCTCGTAACTGCACAGATCACTGCGCCAACCGAAGCAGAGAAGCCTCAACCCGCCGGCAGAAATGCTTTACGGACGATCCTTGGGCTAGCCGGAGTGCTAGCAGGGGCACAACTTGCCGTAGTCGGTGCGACTGATATTGCCGAAGGGCTGAATCTCTCCAAGGGCTTCATCGGATTTTCATTGGTAGCGGTTGGCACCTCCCTGCCAGAAATAGCTACCATCCTTGCGGCAGCCCGTAAGGGGCATACCGGGCTGATTCTCGGCAACCTGTTCGGCTCCAACTTGTTCAACTCACTGGCGGTTAGCGGCGCTATGGGTCTCGCCAGAGCGGGCGAAATCATGGACGAGTCGCTCACACGGTTCGGCATTTCGGTAATGGTCGCAGTGTCACTAATGGCCTACGGCGTGGCTTTCACAAAAGGTCGAGTCGGTCGGATCGAAGGAACTGCCTTACTTATGCTCTACGCGGGCGCGATGGTGCTGCTGGGCGTTTTTGGATAATGCCATAACCCCAGCGATAACGCTTAACGCAACGCTATGTTTCAGCGTGAATACCCAACGTGTCCTAGTCTCAAGATCATGTGGATTCGACTTCGCCAAATCGCAGTGACCACCGAGGATCTGCGCAAGACCGCCGCCGACTTGCAAACAGTTCTCGGTGTTGAACCTTGTTACACAGATCCTGCCGTGGGGGTGTTTGGCCTCAAGAATGTGCTCTGGCCGATCGGCACACAGTTTTTGGAGTGCGTTACACCTATGCAGCCCGAGACCACTGCAGGGCGCTACCAGCAACGCCGGGGTGGTGACACCGGATACATGTTGGTCGCTGAGGTCGATGATGCTGACGCTCGTCGATCCCACATTGACTCGCTTGGCATTCGCCTGGTCCACGAAATGGAAACTCCAAACACCAAGGCAATGCAGTTACATCCGGGCGATACAGGCGGATCGTTCATTGAGATGGATCAAGTAATGCAAGGAGCAGCGATTGGCCCAGATGGAAAGAAACCAGGCGAGGCGGGCGGACCGTGGGGACCTGCAGGCCCGTTTTGGCAACCGTATGTATGCACAGACGTTGTTAGCTCCATCAGTGCCGCCGAGCTGCAAAGTCCTGACCCGCAACGCTTAGCGCAGCGTTGGTCTCAAATCATCGAAATCGAACTAGGCGCTGACGATGCTGGTAACGCCACCATCCAACTAGACAACGCAACCCTGCGCTTCGTGGAGGAAACCGATGGACGTGGCGAAGGCATGGGTGGTATCGACGTAACCACCGTTGATCGTGAGTCTGTACTGGATAATGCGCGCGCACGAGGCTGTTACGTCAGTGACGACCGTGTGGACCTAGCTGGCCTACGCGTTTACCTGCGTGACTAAACCTGGAAGATGACATCGTTATGACTCAAATAACTAGAGACTTCACCCGTGCCGTTTACACATTTGACGCTGTGGTGCACCGTGTGCCCGACGACAAGTGGGACAGTGACTCCACTTGCGAAGGCTGGACCTTGCGAGATGTCCTGAAGCATCAATGCGGCGTGCTAGATGCTTTAACTGAAGTCCTCCGCACCGGTGAAATGGTGCCACCTCGAATGGCTGAGGAAGCCGACAATCCGATCGATCGATGGCACCAGACCCGTGATGCCCTGCTCTCAACCGTGGATGACATAAGCGAAACTCCCGGCGCTTTAGCCAAAGAAGGCAAATACTGGTTCGGTCCGATGTCGCTAGAGCAGTTGATCGCAATGGTGCAATGGGACCCACTAACCCATGCCTGGGATATCGGTAGCGCCGTTGGCATTGCGACATGCCTGCCAGAGGATTTGGCGCAGCAAAGCTTCGATCGCGTAAAAAATATTGAAGAGTTCGCCCGCAAACACAAACTGATAGGCACAGCGGTGACTGTCTCTGATGAAGCCTCGATCACCGATCGCTTTCTTGGTTATATTGGCCGCCAATTATGAGCAAAGAAACCCTGCGCTGGCAAGTTGGCAACATCAAAATCACCTCGGTCGCTGAGTTGGACTCGGCGACTTCACCACAATTTATGTTCGCGGGTGTTACCGAAAAAGATGTGTTGGAGCGTGCGGAAGCAACTCCCTGGCTAAAACCTCATTTTGTGGATGACGACGGCAATCTGCTGCAAAAGATTCAATGCTGCATTATCGAAAGCGGCGATGCCCGCATTGCGGTTGACACCTGCATCGGCAATGACAAAGAACGCAGCTTCCCACCGTGGGCGAAATTGCAAGGATCTTTCTTAGACGACCTTGCCGCAGCCGGCTACCCCTGCGAGGAGATCACGCACGTGATCTGCACGCACCTACACGTTGACCACGTGGGGTGGAACACGCGTTTGGTTGATGGTGAATGGGTGCCGACTTTCCCGAATGCGGAATACCTCTTTGTGCAAGCAGAGTTTGATCACTGGCGCGAAACCGATGATTTTTTTGGCGACCCAGTGTTTTCCGATTCTGTGCAACCGATTGCCGACGCTGGTTTAGCAAAGATGGTCTCACCCGATCACGTACTCAGCGATGGTGTGTGTCTAGTTTCGACACCAGGACACACTCCGGGACACACCTCAGTGGTAATCAGATCGGAAGGCCAACGCGCCATCATCACTGGTGACATGATGCATTCCCCCCTACAGATAGCCGATCCTGACCTCAGTTCAATGTTTGACACCGACCCAGACCTGGCGCGTGAAACTCGGCGAGCGGTGTTCCCTGACTGGGCAGACGGTGAGACATTGGTGATAGGCACGCACTTTGGCGCGCCGACTGCAGGGGTTATGAAACAAGACGGAGACAGCTACCGCCTCGAGACTGACTAGCTGCGAGGCACCTCAGACCAGGCCACATCCTTGTCAATGCGTGGCTCACCCGGCAACCCAAGCACCTGTTCACCCACGATGTTGCGCATAATCTCTGACGTGCCACCCTCAATGGAGTTTGCGCGCACTCGCAAGAAGGCGTGCTGGACGCCGTTTTGAATACCATCTGGGGATAGCTCTTCGGGGCGGCGGAACGTGTAGTTGAAGCCGACCTGACCCTCCATGCCCATCATGTCAACCGCGGTTGACATGATTGCCTGGTTCAGTTCAGCAGAAGCCAGTTTCGCTACCGACATCTCAGGGCCTGGATTTCCTTTGCGGCGGTTGGCTGAAGCTCGCAGGTTGGTTAACCGCAACACCTCAGAGCGAACCCATAGCTTCATCATGCGGTCAAGTGTTGCTGAATCGCGCTGACTCTCATCGCGTGCTGCCCACAGCTTGGTCAGTGCACTGATTGGGCCAGATCCTGGCGGAGGCGGAGCTGACGCCACCGCACCACCGATGGCGTTACGTTCGTTCATCAGCGTGGTCAGTGATACACGCCAACCGTCTCCCACATCACCAACGCGGCAGGCATCTGGCACGCGTGCGTCTGTGATGTAAATCTCGTTGAACTCGGCCTCGCCAGTGATCTGACGCAAAGGGCGCACCTCTACTCCAGGCCCTTTCATGTCCAAAGCAAAGTAGGTCATACCACGATGCTTTGGCACCTCGGTATTGGTGCGAGTAACCAACATGCCGTAATCCGCCAGGTGTGCCAGCGTTGTCCACACCTTCTGGCCGTTAACGATCCATTCCTCGCCGTCTTTAACCGCACGTGTAGCCAGGCTGGCAAAGTCGCTACCCGAGCCGGGCTCGCTAAACAGCTGGCACCAGCGTTCTTCGCCGGTAAACATCGGCCGCAAGAACCGCTTCTTGACCTCTTCATTGCCGTGCGTGTGAATGGTGGGTGCTGCCAAGAACACGAAAAACATCAACGGCTGCATTGGTTTCGCACCGGCTTCGACCAGGCGAGCATCAGCCCTGCGTTGCAGTTTGGGGTCAACCCCTAGACCACCATGACCTTCGTCAAAATCGACCCAAGCTAAACCATGGTCAAACTGCGCCCCGCGAAACTCCTCATAGTTTTGTTCTTTAGGGTTGTTCTTCGCTAGCAACTCATCTAGCGCGGCATCTACTACTGCTTCAGACATGACTGCAGTCTGCCAGGCAACGACTTATTATTTGTAGCGATATGTAATGCGCCCGCGTGTCAGGTCGTAAGTAGACACCTCTACCTGCACCCGATCGCCTGGCAGTATGCGGATGTGATGCTTGCGCATCTTGCCACTGAGATGGCCAAACACCTCGTGACCGTTGTCAAGCTCAATGCGAAAATTGCCGCCCTTGAGGGCTTCGATGGCTTTGCCTTCAAGCAAAACAACGTCGTCTTTGGTCTTTGGCACTTAGTTCCTACGCCTCAATTTCTGTGACCACCAAATCTGAGGCTACAACTCTGGGCTAGAACAATGTGGTGCGAACTCGAAAGGGCGCCAAGAGTCATGATTACTCAAGCCAGTTCTTCTTTTAGAACTTCCAAGAAGGTGTGCACATTTTCCTCAGACACGTCTAGATGCAGCACCATTCGTGCACGGGCATTGCGCCAATCCGCGAGAATGTTGCGCGCTTCTAACCGTTGGCTAAGAGCATCATCAGACTCATCTAGGAGCGCAAAAACCATGTTTGTGTCACATGACGTAACAGACACGCCGCTGATTTTTTCTAAACCCTCTGCCAGCATGCGCGCATTGGCATGATCTCGCTCCAAGCGTTCAAAATTGTTATGCAGCGCATACAAGCAGCCTGCCGCGATGATGCCCGCTTGACGCATGCCGCCACCTAGTACTTTGCGCCAACGTCGCGCCTTTGCGACCAACTCTTCAGATCCGACTAGCACCGAACCGACCGGCGCGCCTAGTCCCTTTGATAAACAAACCGAAACCGTGTCAAACGGTTCGGCTACTTGCATTGGGCTAACGCCTAAATCAATCGCTGCATTCCACAGGCGAGCACCATCCAGATGGAAGCCCAGACCGTTTTTGTTGGCAAAGTTTCTTCCCGCTGCCATGTCAGACAGGCTCAGGGTGCGACCATCGGTGGTATTTTCTAAGCACAACAACCTGGTGCGGGCAAAGTGGTTGTCAAGTGGTTTGACCGCATCTTGCGCAGCCGCAAGGTCAACCATGCCGTTTGGCAGTGTTGGCACGGTTTGTGGTTGGATGCTGCCAAACACCGCACCGCCACCCCCTTCGTACATGAAGGTGTGTGAATGATCACCCGTTATGTACTCATCACCTCGTTCGCAATGTGCCATCAGTGCGCACAAATTTGATTGCGTGCCGCTTGGCAGATATAAAGCCGCAGCCTTGCCGAGTAGCTCCGCGGTGTAGCGCTCTAGTTCGTTAACGGTTGAGTCATCTCCCCAAACATCATCGCCCACCTCGGCTGCAGCCATAGCTTGACGCATTGCATCACTTGGACGCGAAACGGTGTCTGAACGCAAATCGATCACAGGCAAAACACGAGCAGTGGAGACAGATCTCTGATCAGATTTGCCAGACCCTGCTGGGAGTGTGGAGTATTTCAAACTGGTGTGATGTCTAAGTCAACCCGCTCGTTATAAAAGCTCAACAGGCCGGCAATCTCACCCGCGGCTGGGATCGGATTGGGGTAGCTCCAAACAACATCTTCATGCGTCTTGTCGCCAGTTTGCACCGACCAATAGGAAGCGTCACCCTTAAAGGGGCAATGGCTGCTGGTCTTGGTTGGTGTTAGTAGCTCCATACGAACATCCGCTTGCGGAAAGTAATAGCACACAGGCAAGCCGCCTTCGGATAGCAGTTTGGCGGCCACTGAATCGACTACCACTTCTCCGGCAATCTTGACGATCACATGTTCATTTGCGTCGGTGATTGAAATGTGGTGTGCCTGCTGTGGTTGGTCTTGTGTCTGGCTCATAACCAGACGCTAGCGCCCAAGTGCTACAACGAAGACAACAAATGCGCTAGGAACATGCCAGCTTTTGCAATAGTGTCAGCTGTTATGAACGCAACCGACTCCCCCATTGCAGCAGGCCTCAACGCAAGTGAGACGTTCACCGTCACCGACGAGATGTCGCCTCCTCATCTACCGGTCAAGGTGCTTTCGACGCCCGACATGGTGAAGTTGATTGAGGGCGTGTGTTTGAACGGCGTGCAACCTCATCTGGATCCAAATCAAACAACGGTTGGTATCCATATTTGTGTCAGTCATCAAGCGTCCGTTAGTTCTGGTGAGCAGGTTGAAATCACCGGAACCATCAGCGAGGTTGACCGCAAGAAGCTTGTGTTTGACGTGCGCGTAATGCATGGTGATGCGGTCGTCTCTGAAGGGACTCATCAGCGCTTTGTCGTCGGTGGTTGAGTGAGTTGTGAAGTGTGCAAAAGATCTAGTGAAGGGATTTCGCAATGTCTGATTTTGAGGTACGTTCAGCCAACGTAAATTCAGGTGATAGTGACTCAACGTTTAGTAGCGGCTCATTCTGGTCACCTGGCGAACATGCCGACAAGCTGCATCTGATAGCCAGCCGCCAGGGCCGCGATATTGAGGTCGAAACCAAATTCGGCATGGCAACTCCGGCCATAGCTGATTTAGTCGTGGTGTTCTCAGATGATAAGCAGAACTGGGAAACGTTCAAAGAAGCCCGAGTATTTCCCGTGGCTCTCAGAAGTGAGGTGCTTGCGGGCGGCATAGTGGCTGGACCGGTCCTCAAGGACAAAACAAAATCGGGTAACTCGGTGTGGCTGTTTGGCGACTTGAGTACTGAAGATGCAGCGTTCATCAATGACTGGGTAAAAGAGCACCTCACCAAAAACGATGCTGACAACTCTTATGGCTTAGTCGGAGATCCCAGCGATGCAGGATCTAGTGCTTCAAGTTCCGATAGCCACGGTGCAGATGAAGGCTCCATTGAGCCTGATGAAGAGCCTTTCTAGGCAGTCATAAATGGGTGGGCGCTGAGGGACTCGAACCCCCGACCCCCTCCTTGTAAGGGAGGTGCTCTAAACCAACTGAGCTAAGCGCCCGCATGCCAAAGGTTTCGTGGCGGGACACCAAGGCTACTTAGCTGCCTCGGCTGGGTGTCGCAAGCACTTGGCTAGACAAGTGCTTGCGCTAGTTCAGTGAGGAGCTTTGGATCAACCGCCGCAATGGGGCCAAGAGTGCTCTCGGTATCAACCTGAGCTAGCGTCTCGCCGTCCAGTTCAGACACAGGCATTCTTGCCTCCTGGCAAAGCAACACACCCGCTGCGTAATCCCATACATGCAGTGCTCGCAGGGGGTCAATGAAGGCATCAAACCTGCCCGAAGCCACACCACACAGATCCAACGCAGCAGATCCCAAGGTGCGTGTCTGGCCACATTTGACTTCTTTGGGCAATGCTCCATTGCAAACCACTAAAGCGGTATTTAGCTCAACGGATTTCCCAGAGCGATCAAGTTCTACCCCATCACATCTGGCTCCCTCACCTGCAATCGCCGACCATTGCGTTCCCGCCGACAGATCCATCACCAGCCCAACCTGGAATGCAGAATCTGCCATCACGCACAAGCTCGTCGAAAAATACGGCACCCCGCGAGAAGCGTTTGTCGAGCCATCAACCGGATCAACTATGACAACCGGCTCACTGGTCATACCTGGGTTAGCACCACTCGTCAAATCAAATTCTTCGCTGAGGCCAGACTCTTCGCTAATAACTGCCACGTTGACTGCTCGTAGTACCTCTAAAGCTGCGGCATCTGCAACCAGATCAAACGCATACTGCGATGGGCGGCTTCCTGGCTTACGCCAGTCGGTAATGCCGACCAATGATTCCCTGATAGCGGTGGCAACCTCGTTCAGTAGCACAAGCCACTCATCACCTGTCTTACCGGCGATTACTTGAGTGGTCACCATGATTACGCTATGACATAGATGGCCGTCATTGATCTAGCAGGGTATGTAGCAAACCTCAAAGACCATTCCCGCGAGCATGGCTTCCATCTACACGATGAACGCCACTACATCGAGACCTACAGCATGCGTCAAAGCTGGGAAATCGACTTACATCCAGATGGCTCTTGCGGAGGGCCGCTTGACATACATCTGATCATTACCGCAGAACCCCGCACGATGCTTGCACTCGACGATGCGATAATGGCGTCACCAGATGGTGAACTGCCGCCAGATGAGTTTTGGATACCGTTGGAGTTCTCTTTTAGCCTGCCGCCGCTCGATAACCCGCCAGACATGCTCCAATTAGCAGCCGAACTGGCGCCGTTTGGAGGCACCGAGCTGCCCATCTCGGTATCGGCTATCGATTCAATGCCGTCGGTTACCGATGCAGCACAGCGGCACCTAAACCTTGTCGCTCAGACAGAGCTATCGCTGCGCAAAATACTTGATGGCGATGATGGTATGTGCGAAGTGTTTGAACAGTGTCAAAAAATCGCTACGCACCTACTCGTGCAATCAACGGCCTGGTTGTCAGCCACCTGAGGACGCACCAGTCGTTACTGCAACGCTCTTAAAACCACTCCGGTTTCGCTGACACGCCCTTCGGCAATATTGCGGGCCAGCCCCTCTTTTCCCTCGGGCGAGCCGACCGGGTAAAAGCAGCGATAACGATGGCCAGGTGTCGCTCCCTCACGCAAAGGTGGCACGGATTCTGTGCATTTCGGTTGGGCATATTTACATCTAGGGGCAAAACGGCAACCAGTCGGAGGATTCACCATGTTGGGTGGGCGACCTCCTATGGCATTCAAACGTTTATGACTGGGGTGCTTAGAAGTCGGAATAGCTGTCAATAAAGCTTCGGTGTAAGGCATCGCCATCTGGCTAAACAGCACATATGTCGGAGCCTGTTCAACGATTTGCCCTGCATACATCACCATGATCTCGTCGGCTCGTCCTGCGATCACACCGAGGTCGTGGGTAATCAACACCAGCGCCATATCGCGCTGACCTTTGTGTTCAAGTAACAGATCCAAGATCTGCGCTTGAACGGTGACATCTAAGGCAGTGGTTGGCTCGTCCGCTATAAGCAGTTTTGGGTTACAAGCCAAAGCAATGGCGATCACCACACGCTGACGCATACCACCGGATAGCTGATGTGGGCACTCGTCAATGCGTCGATTTGGCTCAGCAATGCCGACGCTCTCCAGTAGTTCAAGCGACTTTGCGCGAGCCGCACGACGCGAAAGCCCTTCGTGCACGCGTAAACCCTCACCGACTTGCTTCCCGATTTTCATCACCGGATTAAGCGAGCCAAGTGGGTCTTGAAACACCATGGACAATTCCGGGCCCCACATGTCACGCAGCTCTTTGCGGTTCAAAGCGGTCATGTCAACGCCGTTGAACTCAACCGATCCAGTGCAGAGAGTGTCGGTTTTTGGAAGCAGGCCCATCACCGAACGAAATGTGACGCTCTTACCCGAACCAGATTCTCCCACCACTCCTAACGTTTTCCCACGGTCCACCTTGAAAGATGAATCGTCAACCGCTACTAGCCGCCCCGCAGGAGTAGAAAACTCGGTATGTAGGTGCTTTGCGGTGAGCAACGGGTAGTCGTAAAACCCCGTACTGCCCGGTCCTGCGTCGACGTACCCAATGTCTGGCAGCACTTCAGCGTTAAGGTCAATGCCATCGAAAGCCGCGCCTGAGATGTTGGAATCACTCATATAGCAGCAGCCGATTCAGCGTTGAGCACTGTTGAGCTCTCTTTGCTTGTCAAGTTGTTTATCAAAGGCGCGTGGCATGCCACAAAACGATTGGGTGAGATCTCACGCATCTCCGGCTCATCGGTTTTGCAAACGGGCAGCGCATATGGACAACGAGTGTGGAACCGACAGCCTTGCGGAGGTTCCAAAACCGAAGGCATCTCTCCCACCTCTCCGTGATCCAACAGCGCAGGCTCCACATTTGGATCTGGGTGCGGAATCGCGCTAATCAACAACTCCGTATACGGATGCGCAGGGTCATCAAACATTTCGTCCGGTGGAGCCACTTCACACAGCTTTCCGAGATACATCACTACGACTCGATCACTGACGTTCTTCACGACAGCTAGATCGTGAGCGATAAACACCAGCGTCAACCCCAGCCGTTGCTTCATGTCTTCTAGCAGATTCAGTATCTGCGCCTGAACCGAGACATCAAGAGCAGAAACCGGTTCGTCGCAAACAATCAGCTTCGGCTCCAGCACCAAAGCACGCGCAATAGAAACACGTTGCGCTTGTCCACCAGAAATCGAATGAGGTTTGCGATCAAGCGAAGTGTCAGGATTGATGCCTACGGTCTCTAATGCACTCCGCACAAACGGTTCTGCCCGGTCGCGTGAAGCCTGTCGCTCTTTCAGATAAGTGCGGCGAACCGCGGTCACCAATAAGCCGTCAACAATCACTGAAGCAATCAGTACCGCCAGCTTGATGTTGTCATCCAGTCCCACTACATAGAAGATCTCCAGTAGTACTAATGCCGCTAGAGCCGCTGCTACACCGGCCGCACCTGCGTTAGACGGTCGGAATAGGGAAACAACCAGCCAGCCAACTAGCAAAGCCGTGAGCAGCGCAAGAGCTCCGGTGTTGAGCCATTTTGCCCAACCGCCGAAACTGTTGGAAGTGCGCCACAACAAAAATCCTGAAGCGCCGCAAGCAGCAGCTAATGCAAGCAATCCGGTGAGCGCGTTTACGTCCCCAAAATGACGCGAAATCAAGCCAAACGGCGTCATCACTGCTAATAACAACCAGCCGACGGCAAGCACCAGCAAAGTGGCAGCTGCGGCCAAAAACAACGCCAAAATCGGAAAGCCGATTATCTGTGCAGGCGTTTGCGTCCAACTGAGTGCGTTCTCCCATGCACGTTCTTCAACCGCTTCGCTAGTTACCCAAAGTATCAGCGCTAACCACGCTGGAACCATCAAGTAGTGCAACGGGCGTGTGATCTTGGTGGCAGTGCGCGCAAAGAGCTTCCCGAACCTCTCTAACCAGAGAGAGGTAGCGCAGCGGCCTTCTTCCTCATCCCACCACACCATCAACGGTTCGGCCACGATGTCACGCACCGTGCGGCGAGGGTTCAGCGAGGAGATCGGGTCTTGGTGAATCATCTGCAACTTGGGGCGTACTCGCCGCATCTGCTCAGGGTCTAGAGCAGTTAGCTCGGTCTGTCCCTCGTACTGGTTGTGCTGTTCACCATCGTGGTTATTGCTGATCACCTCATCATCGAGGTTCATGCGAACCGAGCCTGTTGTGGGTGATGGCAACTGCAGCACTGCTCGTGCTGCTGAGCTCTTACCGCAGCCAGATTCTCCCACCAGGCCGAGCGTCTCCCCTTCCATTACGTCAAACGACACGCCACTTACCGCTGTCAATGTGCGGCCGCCTGCGACACCATATGAAACGACCAGATCTTCCGCTGTCAACAGTGGAATTTCGGTGCTGCCTTCGATAGTCCCAGCGGCATTACCCCCGCGCAGATGTGCCTTGCCACTACCAGCCATAACAAGCGATTTCTTTGTTTAACACGGCCTCACCACGGCACATTTCCTAACACTCACAACACAGACGACCGTGTATCAAAATGCTCTTGCAATTTGTCGCCAACAAAATTGAGCGCCAAAATCGTTACAAACATCACTATCGCCGGCATTAGTGAGATGTGTGCGGCTATATCCAAGTTGGTGCGACCCTTGTTGATCATGTCGCCCCAGGTCGGCGTTGGCGGGGGCACGCTCAAACCCAGAAATGCCACCGAGCCTTCCAGCACAATCAATCCAGCCATGATGATCAACGCATAACTGATGAGCGGCGGGGCGACATTCGGCAAAACCTCGCGCGACAAAATACGACCGTCGCGCGCACCTATGGTTCTTGCTGCCAACACAAATTCACGGTCAGCCCATGACAACGTGGCAGCTCTCACCACGCGTGCAATCGGAGCTATTGACAACAAAACAAACGTAAAGATCAAAATGAATACACGTCTTTTTGCTGACGGGTCTAGAAACAGAACCAGCGCTAAGAACAAGATCACCGGCGGCACCACCAACGTGCCATTCAAGCCTGTGGTAACCAGCCGATCCACGCGACCTTTGAAGTAACCAGCCACTAAACCAATCGACCCGCCAAGTGCTACCGCTGCAACCGTTCCCACCGCTGAGATAATCAGGCTGACCTGTGCGCCATAGATGACGCGACTGAAAATGTCCCTACCGACACCGTCCACACCGAACCAGTGCGTCAAACTTGGCGCGTCTTTGGAAACTCCTCTAAAGACCTCCGTCGGATCCTTCAGAGGTAATAGGTCCGCAAAAATCGCGGCAAAGCCCAGCAGACCCAAGAACCCAACCGCCAGCCAAAACATCACGCCGAAGCTCTGACGAACTAGCCCCGCACTGCTCGACCCTTCCGGAGTGGCGATTGCTACGTCAGACATTAGAAGTTCCCGACCTCAGCCGTGGGTCAAGCGCCAGATACATGAAATCGGTCAGAGTGAGCACGGAAATAAACAACGTGGAAATAACTAGCACACCTCCTTGCACCGCAATGAAGTCGCGCTGCGTCACACCTAAGAAAACGTAAGAGCCAACACCAGGAATAGAAAAAATGAACTCAATAATGAGTGCCCCACCTATCAAGGCGCCAACTAGCAGACCAACAACGGTGATAAGTGTGAAACTCGAAGGTCTTAGCGCGTGACGCCATAAGACACGCCTGTCGGTCAGGCCTTTGCTACGAGCTAGGTCAATGAACGGTAATCGCAGAGTGGCGATCATGTCTGAGCGCAGCAATCGCATAAACACCGCTGCCTGACCCATGGCTAGTGCCATCGAAGGCAGCAGCATGTGTTTGAAATGCAACACGACATCTTGGCCGATTGGTACATATCTGGCAGCTGGCAGCAAGTGAACTCCAACAGACGTGCCAAAAATACTTATCCCGCCAATGGCAATAAATAGCACTAAGAACACCGCTAACACGAAGTTTGGTGTAGCAAGAAATCCCAACATCACATAGCTCGAACCGCGATCAAACGCCGTCCCAACGCGATAGGCCGAATAAACACCAAGCGGTACCGCTACCAGAATCGCCAACGTCAGTGAATACAACATCAGCTGGAGGGTCGGTGTTAGTGAACGCGAGATTCCGTCAGCGATTTTTTCACGCAGCAATATTGAAGTACCGAGATCTCCAGTCACAACGTCGCCTAGCCAGTTGCCATAGCGATTGAAAAACGGCTCGTCCAGTCCCAGTTCTTCGTTGACCTGTTGTACTGCATCCGGTGTCGCCGCGGGGCCAAGGATGTTGATTGCCGGATCGCCTGGAAGGCTTGCCAGTAGGGAAAACACCAAAAACGACACCACCAATAGCACCGGGATCACACCAATAAGACGCTGTGCGGTGTAGCGAAAATCGGTCAGTAAAGCAGCGGTTACTCCAACCGCAGCAATCAATCCGAAAGTCCAGCTGGTTGGAGGCCGCCATACCCACGCAAAAGCAATCGTCGCCAAGATGGTGACGACGGCTAAACGCCCGACATTATCTCTGATTGTTTGAACCATCTCTTAACTTCTCAGCCCCAACAACTCCCAGTAAGGCAGCAAACCCGTAGCAACTGGTGCCGGACTTGGAGTATTCCAATGGCTGGAACGTCAGAGCCCGGAATTGGTTTGCCTGAATTGGATCTCATGCCAAGTCAAACAACATCGGGCTAGCCAAGTGGCTAGCCCGAGTATTGATTTGATTAGTTTGGATTTACTTAACTTTGGCAGTTACCGTCCAGGCACCAGATCTGCGTCAAGTGGTGCTTGCCTGCAATAACAGGGGCAGCTGGAACTTCCAGATCTGGGATTGTCAAATTCGTGAGATTTTGTAGTTGTGGGTTGGCAACAATGCCCCACAGCGTCCAGTAAGTCCAGATATTCCACACATTTTCGCCGAACTGTCGGCTAACCGTTTCGGCTGCTGCAATTCTTGCGGCCTGATCAGGATTTTGGCGGATCGTGTTGAGCGCCGCATCAAGCAGTGGATCCTGGAAACGTCCAAAGTTCAGAGCCAGTTCTGGCACGCCCGGGTTAATTGGGCTAGCCGAGGCCGAATGCCACCAAAACCACTGCTCGACCGGGTCAATACCACCGTGGTTGCGCCAGCCCTGAGCCTGGAATACGCCTGCGAGAGCCAGATTGATGTACTGGCCTTGCTCAATCGGCGCGATCGTTCCAGCGATTTCATCTCCGAATGCTTCGCTCCACATGGCAATGACTAGCTCGTTGCTTTCCACATTGAACGCATCGTTAGTGGCGTTGAAGTTGAAGGTAACGGGATTTTGCCCGGAGTCAGTTTTGCAGTTTTCAAATTCTGCTCGCGCTGCTTCAAGATCAAACTTTGGATAACCGGTGTCATCGAGGTAACCGATACTGCCTGGAGCGAATGGGCCATTGGCAGGTGTCACGATGCCCGCGCCCCGCTCTTCGGCAAAACGCTCTTGGTCAAGTGCTAGAGCCAAAGATCGTCGGCAGCTCAGGTGTACCAGCGGATTTGTGGCGTTTAGTCCACCTGGATCCATTACAACCTCATCCTGGCCTCTGACGAACGCCAGCGTGGGGTTATTGCCTTGTGCAACGTTCAACAAGATGTAGTTGGTTTCGCCAGCGGCACTGGCCTCAAGCAGTGTGAACTCATCATCGTCTTGATATTTTGCGATCTCATCCGCGTTTGCGGTGTGGATGATGTCAAACTGTCCACCCTTTAGGCCGTTCGAGCGGCTTTGGATGTCCACTGCGACCACAAACTCAACCTCGTCAAGGTAAGGCAGCTCTTCACCAGTTATGCCATTAGGTCCTCTCCAGTAGTCGGGGTTACGAGCTGCTACGAACGAGTTGCCGTTGCCGGGCGTGTACGACTCAAACGCGAATGCCCCAAGCCCTACCGGTGCCGCCGGATTGCCGGTTGCAGCATCTTTCTGTTCATCTGTAAGCAGAGGGTTGTTCGACAGCGTCGCTAGCCAGGCTGGGCTAAACATCAGTCCGCAAATTTCGGCTCGCAATGTTGTCGGGCCAGTTGCGCTTGGTTCGCTGTAGGTAAAGGTGACCGTCTGACCTTCGCCGGTAGCGCCTGTTTGTCCGATGAAGATCGGACCGGTTAACGGACTAAAACGGCAGGTGTTGATGTTGTAAGCCACCGCTGCACCGTCAAGCGGAGTGCCGTCATGGAATTTGATGCCTTCACGCACATCAAATGTCCATGTCATGTAGTCCTCGCTGGGTTGCACCGTGCCCGGTTCCACCAGGTATGGGACCAACTCTCCATCGGCATCGGCTAGGAACAACGGATCCGTTATTGTTCGAAAGATCATCCGACAACTGATGGCGCATGAGGCTCCATAATGCGCCCAGGGGTTGGCCGTATCCGCCTCTATGCCGTAAACCAGACGTCCTCCATGAACAGGATCCCCTGACTCGCGATCGTCATCACCAGTTGAGCCGCCATCCGTTGTGGTGGAGTCGTCAGTGTCTCCATCGGTGGAGTCACCGTCTTGATTAGTGTCCTCGTCGGTGGTTGAGCCATCGTCGTCATCACCGGATCCACAAGCGGCTGCGATCAATGCAAATGCAAAAAACACCGCCAATAGTGAAAGAAGTTTGCGACCGCGTCGTCTGCTGCGAAGAGCGTCGTGCCCATCTATGTCAGCTGTTGCGTTTGTCAATTTGGGTTCTCCCTCAAAAACTGGCTCTGCCTCATACAACAAAGCAAAACGTTTTGCAGAAGATAGCCAAAGGCAGAATGCAAAGTCAAGAAATCTGAACAATGAGTAGCGATGAGTGCTGCTCAAACAGCACAAGTGTTACCAAAGCGTTACTTGCTGGCGTTGCGGTATTACCGTGCAAACGGGGCCGGTAGCTCAGTGGTCAGAGCGGGCGACTCATAATCGCTTGGTCGCGGGTTCGATCCCCGCCCGGCCCACCAGACAGCGACCTGTAGTTAGTCACACAGCAAACAGCAGCTTCGTTTGGCGCTACCCTGCAAAATGCCTACGGGGGTTGAACTTGCCCCGTCTTGATCCGGAGTAGCTCAGTTGGCAGAGCAACGGACTGTTAATCCGTGTGTCGTGGGTTCGAGCCCCACCTCCGGAGCGTTGCTCGAAAATACATCCCTACGAGCTAGCGGCTAACTGTCTTGGCGGCGCTGCACGAACCAAACGGCCGCTTCTATGAGCAGTTCACGAATTTTCTGGACGTTCTCAGATCCCCTCAACTCAGATACAACTCGCACGCTGAACTTGTCGCTCATTTTTAGCCAAACAGGAGACCTTCCGTCACGCGACGTTCTTTCAATTGCCGCTGCCATTGCTTGGCCGGCCACCTGCAACTTGTCAAGTTCGCTCATTTGCCTAGAGAAATCAGAGAAATCCATGTCATTTGCGAACTGTTCAACCTTGGCCAATGTCTGATTATCTGGTTCAGAAAGCGTTGTGTTGGTTTGGCTGGTTTGCTCAGCTTGTTCTGGCTGCTTTTTCCTCATGAATTCGAATGCAGCCGCCGTGAGTGGATGCTGGAACATCTCTTGCACCAAATAAGGAGCTACCGCTTGACCCTCTAGACGAAAGAGCTCTAGAACCGCGATTTCTACGGCTGGAGGTCTGGTGCTAGCTGTGTACGAAAGCTGCTCTGTTTGAGCATCAAGATGGTCTTGCGGTGGCGGAACATCCAGTGGCGGCAGATCCGGAGGTGGAACATCTGGTGGTGGCGCGTACCTGTCTTCGTTGTAGGACGAGGGGGGCTCGCTCTGGCTTTCCTCTTCCACTAACTGCTCACGCGCCTTTATGACACGCTTCATGAAATCCCCTGTTTCCATCGGCAACTGCTTTACCAACGGCTCCACATCGGCCTCAGTAATCAGGTCAGCTGGATAGACAGCAATCACTCTGGCGAGCTCATCAGCTGCACGACCACGCGTGATGGGTTGGGTGAGATCATGGCGCGCCAGCACACGGTCCGCTCGAAAACGAAAGAATGGGCGTGCAACCTCTACGGCCTTTCGCAAAGCAGGTGCATCGCTAATTGCTAACTGACCAGGATCCTCACCAACCTGCAGTTCGACCACCGCTACCTCAAGCTCGTATTTTTGCTCCCATTGGTGAAACCGCTCGGTGGCAGCTTCGCCGGCACTGTCAGAATCGAAGGCCAGTAAAAACCGTTTGGTGAACTTAGCCAACAGCTGAACGTGCTGCTCGGTTAAAGCGGTACCACAGGTTGCGACAGCATTATCAAAGCCAGCTAGCGCGAAGCCGATCACATCGGTATACCCCTCACAGATCAGAACAAATTTCTGAGATGTGATAGCGCGTTTGGCGGTGTTAAGTCCGTAGAGCACGCGACTCTTGTCGTAGACCGGTGTTTGAGCCGAGTTCAAATATTTTGGGCCGCGACCTTCGGGCAATAAACGTCCGCCAAACCCAACTGTGCTGCCTGCTTCGTTTCGAATGGGAAACATCACACGATCTCTGAACCTGTCGCGCAACGCTGGCTTACTACCAGGTGAGTTATCAGTCGGCTTGTCTAGATAAGCCAGATTTGCCATCTCCAACAGTTCCGGGGTTGTCGGCGTCTTGGCATCTTGTGGGTTACTCAACAGTTCATCTGCTAGCTGTGAACGCCCGCTCGTGGCATACCCCAGCTGATACTTGACGATCAACTCTTTGTCGTAACCGCGATCACGCAAATATGCGCGCGCCTTGCCGGCTTCTTTGGAACTAAGCAACAGCTGGTGGTAGTAGTCCGCTGCCTGGTCAAGTAGTGCTATTAGCTGCTTGTTGCGTTGACGCGCACCTTGATCTCCACCACCTCGGTAACGAAGCGGGATGTTTAACGGCGCAGCCAACTGCTCAACGGCGGTTTGAAAATCCAGATGCTCGTGCTCGCGCAAAAAGGTAATGACGTTGCCGGATGCTTTACAACCGAAGCAGTGATACAAGCCCTTGCTTTGACTGATTGAAAACGACGGAGTTTTTTCCGCATGAAACGGGCACAGCCCTTTCCAGTTGGAGCCACCAGCCTTTTTTAGCTCAACGTGACGTTGGATAACCGCGACGATGTCGGTTTCTTCGATGACTCGTTGTACGTCGTCTTCGAGAATGAACATGGCCGATGCTCTAACTGAGCTTCGCCGCCGCGGCTAGAGCTGCCGTGATGTTGCGGGACGCGCATGAGATTGCGTTGACACCGAGCTTGTAAGCGATGCCTAACGATGTTTCATCTGCGCCATGTTCGCCGCACAGAATTACTGGCAGTTCAGGCTTGACAGCACGAGCGCGTTGGCAAGTAAGGCCAATCAGCTCTCCCACTCCCTGCTTGTCCAGGGTTACGAATGGGTTGGCTTCCAGCAGGCTTGCGTCTACGTAAGACGCAAGCAAACGAGTGTCCAGGTCGTCGCGACTAAACCCGAATGTGAACTGCGTTAGATCGTTTGAACCGATGCTAAAGAAGTCCACCAGCTCAGCTAGCTGATCTGCAACCAAGACAGCACGCGGTGTTTCAATCATCACTCCGATTCGTGGACGGTGGGCTTTTTTGCCCTGCACCGCTTCCCAAGCCTGACCTACCAACTCCACTCCTTCTGTTAGTTCAGCTGCAGTTGACACCATCGGTAATAACACGCTCAGATCTGTATCAGGGAATGACTTCGCAACATTGGCCAGAGCGGTTACCTGTGCAATGTAAATGTCTGGCCTCAGATGCGCCAGACGAATTCCTCTGATACCGAGCATGGGATTGCTTTCGTACCAGAAGCTGCTTTGGACTGCCTGGTCAGATTGGTTGGCCTGGTTAGATCGGCTGTGACTTATTTCGTGTAGTGGGGCATCAAGTAAACGCACCGTGACAGGTAGAGCGCCCGCACCTTCGAGCAGTTCGGAAAACTCAGCTTGCAGAGCTTGAACAAAAGATTCAACGATTCCAGTGTCCGAACCTGCATCAACCAAGTCACGCAACAGTCTCAGCAGCACGGGAGAATTGACTATGTGCTCGGTTCGGCACAGTCCTATACCCGCCGCTCCTAACTCGCGTGCTCGTTGCGCCTCAGCTCGATTGTCAGCATTGGCAAGAACCTCAAAGCTCGTCGCAAAGCCTGCTCGACCCGCAGCTGTGTTTCGGTCAGCAGAGCTCACTTTGTTAGCTCCAACCTGCTTGTTAACTCCAACCTGCTTGCTAGCTCCACTTTGCACGTCAAGACGCTCCCCCAACCAGACCTCACCGGTGTCACCGTTGATGGTGATCATGGTGCCTGCAGTAACACGAGCACTGCCGGGTAGCCCAACAACGAGTTCGTCGACTCCTTCGTTTCTCTCATTGACTAGTTCAATGGAGCGAGCATCACATACCGCCGGAATTCCAAGCGACCGGGCAACGATCGCTGCATGGCTGCTAAAACCGCCGCGAGCCGTGATAACTCCTGCAATCTGCTCCATCACATGCTGGTCAGCCGGAGAAATTTCCGGCACTACAAGGATCACAGCAACACCTGCCGCGCTCGCATCTAACGCAGCAGCCGCAGAAGTCTGAACCTGGCCTGCGACATAGCCAGGCGAGCAGCCAGCCGCTTCAAGCAGCAAAGTGGCTTTTACAGACCCAGGCATTGTTCGATGTGCGCAACGAGCTCGTTAATGGCAACTCGATCCTGCACCATGGTGTCGCGGTAGCGCACGGTTACCGCCTGATCATCCAGCGTCTCAAAATCGATCGTCACACATAATGGTGTCCCGATTTCATCTTGGCGCCGATAACGCCTACCGATCGCCTGTGTCACGTCGTAATCACACATCCAATGCGGTTGACAACTGGCCAATACCTGCTCGGAAACTTCCAGTAGCGCATCCTTGCGAGACAGTGGTAGCACTGCCACCTTGTAGGGCGCCAAGCGAGGATGCAAGCCAAGTACGGTGCGTTTTTCGTCTCGTACCGTCTCCTCTCTGTATGCCGCCATCAAAAATGCCATAGCAGAACGCGTGGCTCCAGCGGCCGGTTCAATGCAATGTGGTACATAATGCATGTCGCGGGTCTGATCAAAAAACTCCAGCTTTTGTCCTGAGTGCTCTGCGTGTTGGCGCAAGTCATAATCGCCGCGGTTAGCAATCCCCTCTAACTCCCCCCAACCCCATGGAAACAAAAACTCCACATCGCTGGTAGCGCTGGAATAGTGGCTTAACTCATCGTCTTCATGAGGTCGCAATCGCAACATCTCCACCGATATTCCCAGATCTAGATACCACTGCATACGTTCTTGCAACCAGTATTCGTACCAGTGTTGCGACTCGCCGGGAGGAACGAAGTACTCCATCTCCATCTGCTCAAACTCGCGCGTGCGAAACACGAAGTTGCCCGGGGTTATCTCGTTGCGGAACGACTTGCCGATTTGCGCAATACCGAATGGTGGTCGCTTGCGGGTGGTCTCAAGCACATTTTTGAAGTTAACAAACATGCCTTGAGCGGTTTCAGGACGCAGATAAACTTCGCTGCCGGTTCCAGCAACTGCACCAGCATGGGTTTGGAACATCAAGTTGAACTGACGAGCCTCGGTAAAGGTTCCAGACTTGCCACACGCCGGGCAGGTGTCTGGATCTGCTAGCTGGTCCTCACGATGGCGCTGATGACAGTTTTTGCAGTCAACCAACGGATCGGTGAAATTCTGTAGATGACCCGACGCTTCCCAAATTTGTGGCGGACTGAGGATGGATGCATCCAGGCCAACAACATCGTGGCGCAGCTGCACCATGGAGTGCCACCATGCATCTTTCACATTGCGTAGAAGCTGTACCCCGACCGGCCCGTAGTCGTAAGCACTACGGAAGCCACCATAAATTTCGGCGGAGTTGAAGATGATGCCGCGACGCTTACAAAGATTAACGACCTTGTCGAATAACTCAGGGTCGGCTGGCACGCTCGCAAGACTATTGCTGTTGCTATCTCTTACTCGAGTTAAAACAGTTTCGAAGGCGGCTTGCCCGAAGCTCGCTCGTGCAGTCGTTTGAATTTTCGCTCTGCGCGCTCACCGGCACTGTTCACCCACCACCGACGCCCACGCCAGATTCCTGCCACAGCACAAAAAATACCAAGCACTAGCTGTGTGCGAGCTAAACCAGCGCACTGCGGGTGCTGGCTCTCTACTTTTTCCTGCTGACCGTCTGCCAATCCGCTGGGTCTCTCACGATCAGGATCATCAAGAGCAATCAGATCTACACGCACCTCATCTAAATCCACCGGCGGCGGAGCGAGATTGGTTATGGGGATACCGCAAGACCAACTAACGCGGTCGTTGTCAATGCCTTCGTACTCAATGGCTTCATACGCGGGAAAGGTCACCAACCAAGCCAAGCCCATCAGAAATAGACACAAGCCAGCGATCGTTGAATCTCTCAACTGCACGTTGCTACATCACCTTCTTGCGCAAGTACTTTTGCTTAAGAACTCTCTAACAGATTACGGCTGCGCAGGTTTCTTTCCATTCGGAACTCCCATATTGAGTTCACCAGCGCATCCACCTCTTGCGCTGTAGCGCCCTTTTCTATTTCTAAAACCGTCCGCAAACCGCCGGACAGAATGGCACGCAACACACCCAAGGTGGATTGTGAGGTTTTGCGTCCTCGGCGGTGTTTTTCGCAAACAACTCCCCCAAGTGAGATATCCAGCGCGACGGATTCACCCTGCTGGCAATTGGATTCTGCTGCGCAGCGATCTAACTGTGGGGCAACACCTTCGTGGTCTAATACCTTTAGCAAAAACGCTGGTACCAGCAGAACTGAATCATGACGGTCCAACTCGGTAAGGGCTCCACACAACATGTCGTATATCTCTCGGTCACGACGACGATCGACGCTGACCTGCTCGACTGCTTCAATCACTGTTAGAGCCTTACCAAGCCTGCCTAGATCTGAGCGCAGATTCGGCCAATGACCAACGGGTTGCACACTGGTCACTGTGTCAAGGTCGCCACGACCGCGATGCAACTGCAGGTCTATATGTCGCAGTGGTTCTAAACGCGCGCCCAGCTTGCTGGAAGTTCGCCGGGCACCTTTGACAACGGCACGTACCTTGCCGTTGTCGCGTGTGATCAACGTTGCAATCCTGTCTGCTTCTCCCAGCTTGTGGGTACGAGTGACTATCGCACGATCCCTGTACAGCACCATTGTGGTATCAATCGTTTAAACCACCGAAGCGGCGTTCGCGGCTTTGATACTCCGCTATGGCCGTAAACAAATCCGCGCGACGAAAATCGGGCCATAGCGTCTCAGTGAACACGAGCTCGCTGTAAGCCACCTGCCAAAGCAAAAAGTTGGACACGCGATACTCGCCTGAGGTTCGGATCATCAGGTCAACATCTGGCATTGCTGGTTCGTAGAGATAGCTCGCTAAAGACTCGTCGGTAACGTCAGCGCCTGAGATACCAGCCGTTACCAATGCTCTAACGGCGTCGGTGATTTCGGCTCTCCCTCCATAGTTGAATGCCACTGTGAAGTTCAGCCCAGCGTTGTTGCGCGTCATCTCCTCAGTTTCTTGAATGCGCTCTTGTAAGTGGTTTGGAACCCGGTTGCCTTGTCGCCCAATGAAGCGAATCTTCACGTCTTGCTCGTGCAGCTCATGCGCTCGGCGCGTCAGCAACGTCTCATTAAAATCCATCAGGTATCGCACCTCGGAGACTGGTCTTCGCCAGTTCTCGGTGCTGAACGCGTAGACGGTGAGCCATTTGAGACCTATCTCAACAGCGCCTTCAACCACATCGACCAAAGATTCTTCACCAGCTGCGTGGCCCTCTGTGCGCTTTAGACCACGCGCTTGCGCCCAGCGTCCGTTGCCATCCATCACACAAGCCACATGCAAAGGCAGACTCGACAGGTCGAGGTCGGTTTCGCTCATTCAAGCACATTCATTGGCATTTGCTAACGCAGGGTAGAAGACGGCTGGGTATGCCCTCGTGTGTCACATCCACCTGCTAGCAAGATGAGGCTGTGACGACTTCTTTGATGCTATGACCGATAACCAATCTGGCGTGCAAGAGGTTCTTGCTGCCCTTGCAAAGGTGACGAGCCAACTACATGGAAGCGAAACTCGAGCGGGCCAAGCCGATATGGCTAGTGCCGCAGCAAGATCGCTTAATGACGGATCACACTTGTCGGTTGAAGCTGGTACCGGAGTTGGAAAGTCTTTGGCCTACCTGGTGCCTGCGGTGCTTTCTGGTCGTCGTGTAATAGTTGCGACTGCCACCAAGGTGCTACAGGATCAGCTAGCCAACAAGGACATGCCTCTGATAGCCAAAACGCTAAACACCTCGGCTGAGAATGAACAGCTGAACTACACGGTGTTGAAAGGCCGAAACAACTACGCCTGCCGCTTGCGGCTACATCAACACGCCAATCAGCCTGACCAACTGCCTGACCTGCTTGGTGAGAAGTCCGTTAGAGATAGGGAGGGGTACACCGATCAGCTTGAAAAAGTGCTGGCTTGGGCGGACGAAACTGAGATCGGTGACCTTGCTGAGCTTGACTTTGAACCTCAATTCGCCGTTGAGCAGCAGGTGACGGTAACTGGTAGAGAATGTCTCGGTCGCTCGCTGTGCCAGTTTGGTGATGAGTGCTTTGCTGAGCTTGCGCGAGACCGAGCCGCAGCGGCTCACGTCGTAATCACCAACCAATCTCTCTTCGCATTAGCCGCGGGAAATCTAACCAGAGATGGGTTTTTACCTTCGCATGACTTTGTGGTTATAGACGAAGCGCACCAGTTTGAAGACATCGCTACGGAAGCCTTCAGCATTGAGATAACACATTGGCAACTAAGGAAACTTGCTAAGCAAGCAGCCCAAATGAACCGCACCGCAGGATTGCTATCTGCGCAAGAAGATCAAAAAAGAATCAAAGATCTAAATGCTCTTGCCGACCTGCTTCAAGGCGCTCTAAAGAATCACGTTGGAAAACGGATATCGCTGAAGCCTTTGGCGAACAATGCGGCGAAAGATGTCGCTGAGGTCTTGCTGCGAATTGACGGCCTACTAGAGAAATTGATCTCCTCTCTAAACGATGGACACCACGGCGATTCAACCCGACCCCCTGAACAAGCAGACAGAAGCTTGCTCGATGAAATTCCCAAATCGATGCTCACCAACGAGATGAACGCACTGCTAGCGGATGTTCGCCATTTCGCTGGTGCGGACGACGGGTCCATTGTCTACGTCGATGCGCAACATCAGTCCGATGGAAAAGCTGATTCTCTAATTTTGCGCGTGTCCCCACTAGCGGTGAGGACGCTATTAAGAGAGAAGTTGTGGGCTAACCGAACGGCATTTTTGACTAGCGCCACCCTCCCCTTGTACCTCACTCACAAGCTCGGCATGCCTGACCCTGACTCATCTGACCCTGATCTGCCAAGGCACGAGTATCTCCAGGTGGCTAGCCCGTTTGATTACAAAGAAAACGCTTTGCTGTATTGCGCAAATCACCTGCCGGACCCAAACGACGACGGCTTTCGCGAGGCAGCTGTAGCGGTAATGCTTGATTTGATCAATGCCGCAGGTGGCCGGACGTTGTCCTTGTTCGCTAGCTGGAAGGCACTGCGGGAAACAGTGCCTGCTTTGCGTGCTCAGTTGAGTGATTCGATCAGGGTCTTGCAGCAAGGTGACGAGTACACAAAGGTGCAACTGCTTGACGCTCTCATGGAAGATCCTGCGACCGTTATCTGTGCCACAAAAAGTTTCTGGCAAGGAATAGATATTCCCGGTCCAGCGCTTTCGTTGGTAACGATTGACAAAATGCCCTTCGCTCCACCCAATGACCCAGTTGTCTCCGCTCGCTTTGATGCCGCAAAAGCTGCTGGGCAAAATGCTTTTTCAACCGTTCAGGTTGCGAGCGCTGCGATCTTGTTCGCGCAGGGTGTAGGCCGACTGATTCGCACAGCAAATGATCACGGAGTTGTGGCGGTGATGGACTCACGGTTAGTAACTAAATGGACCAAGGCGACTAAACAGCAACTGCTGAAATCGGTGCCGCCGATGAAACGTAGTTTTGAGTTAAGTGAAGCGACCGACCACTTACGTAGATGGTGCGGGAGCTAGTCGCTGTCTGGGCCACTCACATCCAGCACGCGGTCGATGATTTCACCACGGCGTTGCCAATTTCGCTCGACGCTCACAACTAGCTCCAGGTAGCTGTCGTCCAGCCCTAGTTTCTCGCGTGTGGCGATTCCCACTTGTTTCAGTGTTTCACCCTTATGGCCGATCACCATTGCCTTCTGCGAATCTCTCTCCACCAATATTTCACAGCGAATGTGCTTGCCCTCCCAATGTGTTATGCGTGTGGCAATGCTGTAGGGCAACTCCTGCCGAGCTCTCTGCAATAGCTCCTCGCGCACCGCTTCTGCCACCTGCCAAGCCGGTGGTAAATCGGTTAGTTGATCAGATGGAAAATACGGCGGACCCTCTGGTAAGCGAGCCATTAGGTAGCCGATCAGGTCTTCAACACCTTCGCCGGTAACTCCTGATACAGCAAAGTAGGTATCAGCATCAAATTCGGCTAGCGCTTTTAGTTGCTCAGCTATGACGTGTGGCTTCGCTTTGTCGCACTGTGTTAGCACCACTGCACTGCTGGGTGGTAGTGCTTCCCAAACTTGACGATCACCGTTACCTACCGGGGCGCGTGCGTTTACCACCAAACAAGCCACATCCACCTCGTCTAGGTCAGTTAGTGCACTGCGCGCGGTTTGGTTCAGTCGTTCACCCAGCGTCGTAACGGGTTTGTGAATGCCGGGTGTGTCTACAAACACCAACTGCATGTCTGGCCTATGCAGCACACCCATTATCCGACGGCGCGTGGTTTGAGGCTTGTTGGAGACAATGCTGATCTTCTCACCAACGATGCAGTTCAGCAGCGTTGATTTGCCTGCATTGGGTCGCCCCATAAGAGCTACGAAGCCTGATTTCACCGGTTCAGATTTGGTCTGGTTATCACGGTTAGTCGGTTTGCTTGCGTGCCGATGCGGTTACCTTCACTGAACGCACACGGTGCCCGTCAACCTCTGCGGTTACCAGTTCTGTGCCATTCAAGTCAACAATGTCCCCTGGTTTAGGCACGTGTCCCGCTAGATCAAGAACTAGTCCGCCGAGAGTTTCCCAGTCGCCTTCTGGCACCTCGATGTTGAGCACTTCGGCTACCTGCGCTACCGGCATGCGCGCAGATAAATGCAGGGAACCATCACTGTGCTCTTGCACCAACGGGTCGGCATAGTCAAACTCGTCGATTATTTCACCGACCAGTTCTTCGATGATGTCTTCAAGGCTGACCAAGCCTGCCGTTCCACCGTATTCGTCGACCGCTACCGCCAAATGTGTTTGGGTGTCTTGCATCTCATGCATTAGTTGTGTCACATGCTTGGTCTCTGGCACAAATGTGGCTACGCGCATTACCTCAGAGCACAGGCGTTCCGATTCGCCCTGTAGTTGTGCGGAGATCAGATCCTTGGCATGCGCAATACCAATAATGTCGTCTGTGTCCTCACCGGTTACAGGCAGACGCGTATAGCCAGTCTCAACTACAAACTCAAGTGCCTGCGCGACCGTCGCAGAACGTGAAACTGTTTTCATGTCCGGGCGAGGCACCATCACACCGCGCACCAAAGTGTCGCCCAACCCAATGATTGAGCCAATCAGATTGGCTTCGTGATCTTCGATTAAGCGTGCCTCAGCAGCAGCTTCTGCAAGCGCTACCAACTCAGGTTCGACTACGTCAGAAGTGCTCACGGCTTGAGCGCGTGGCCCAAAAAATCCAACCAACCATGACAGCAACCGCGTCATAAGGCTTAGCGGCCATAACCGTTGGAGTGCTCGGGCAGGTTTGGCAAGACTGCGGGCTATGCGATCGTTGGCTTCAACTCCCCATCTACGTGCTACCCCTTCACCCAGCAACAGCAACAGCGCAATGCCTACTGTTGCCAACAGCGAAGCGGCTCGCCCATTGCGGTTAGCAACGACGACCGCCACTCCAGCTACCGCTGTTACCTGGGCGCCAATGCTTAGAGCCGCGGCAGGTCCGAGCACTACGTCACGATTGTCAACAAGCTTGGAGAGGCTGTGCTTGGTGTCAGCTGTTCCATCGGCATCATCAAGTCCGGCCGCGCGTGCGCGGCCGAGACGCACAAAGGTGGTTTCGGTTAGCCGCGCCAGCGTTGCGATTGTCAGCAAGACAGCCAGTCCGATGGCGCTAAACACCCAGATCATTCACACTTCCAAAAAGCATCTAGCAAGGTGGCTTGGCGGTTGAACATCGCTTTTGCGTCGAGGGGTTGGGCATGATCCATGCCCAACAGGTGCAGCAGGCCATGAACGATCAGGGTATCTATTTCCGTTTTTATCTGGTCGCTGCCGGTTGCGTTATCTCGTGCCACGCTTGGGCACACCACTATGTCTCCTAGCAATATGTCTTCTAACAACACTTGTTCTTCTTGTTGCACGTGACGATGATCGTCCGCCAGCACGCTTGCTGCCTCATTGGGCTTATCGGCGAGTATCTCGCCAGGTGTTTCACCAAGTAATAAAGGAAATGCCAGAACATCGGTGGCTCCTTCAGAGCCCATATGTTCACGATTTAGCTCTGCCATCTCTGAGCGATCAAGGAAGGTGATGTTGACCTCGATTTGCGAGCTCGAATGCGAGTCTTGAGAGTTCGCACGTAGCTCTTGTAAGGCCACCTGGCAAAGCCTTTGACAGCGGTCTTGATCAATCTCAAGATCGGTTTGTCGATTTTCTACAAACACCTTTAGATCTGTTCGATCTGCTTTAGCGATCGCGCTCACCTTGCTCGTTATCTACTTTGACGCGTTTTCGCATTTTGGTGCGTTCTCGAGCGCCGTCTCGGCGGTCATAAGCGGCCACGATGTCTCTAACTACTCGATGCCTTGTGATGTCGCGGCCGGTGAGTGTTGCAAACGCCACTCCGTCAATGCCTTTTAGCGATCGTTCTGCATCAAGCAATCCACTCGCACTGCCACCGACATCTATCTGTGTTCGGTCACCGGTAATAACTGCCTTGGAATCCGAGCCGATGCGTGTCAAAAACATTTTCATCTGCTCTGGGGTGGTGTTTTGTCCTTCGTCCAAGATTATGAAGCTGTCTCGCAAAGTGCGGCCGCGCATGAACGCGAGTGGTGCTACCTCTATGGCTTTGCGTTCCAGGTACTTTTCAGCGACCTCTTGGTCGAGCAGGTCAAACAGCGCGTCGTAAAGAGGTGCTAGATAGGGATCAATCTTGGCCATCAGGTCGCCCGGTAAAAACCCTAAGCGCTCTCCAGCTTCGACCGCTGGCCGAGTCAGCACAATGCGGCGAACCTGTTTTGCTGCCAGTGCTTCCACTGCTAACGCCACCGCTAGCCAAGTTTTGCCTGTGCCGGCAGGACCGATTGCAAAGGTAACGACGTTGCTCCTTACGGTTTCGACATAGCTCATTTGTCCAGCACTCTTGGCGCGCACCAGCCTCCCATTTGGGGCTCGCAGAACTGGATTTGACAAAATCTCACTTGGGTTTTCGTCCGCTTCAACCATGTCGATTACCTTCGACACAACCGCAGAATCAAGTTGCTGCCCTGCCTCAAGAACATGCACGATTTCTTCAAACACTCGGCCAATAACGTCTGCTTGCTCTCCCGTAACAGAAATTTCGTTGCCGCGAACGTGGATCTTGGAGTCAGCAAAATGGCTCTCAACCGTTCTGAGATGTTCATCTCGTTGACCCAGAACGCCCACCATCAAGTGATTGCCTGGAACGTGAACCCTCACTTGAGTAGCGGTCACCTAACTCCCATCTAACCTCAAGGCTAGTTGGCGACGTAAGAACTTTGACTGAGCAAGCAACAAATTTTCTGCCACTACCGGCTGCGGAGTCATGTGCGTTACGCCTGTCAGGGGCAACACTTCATGAGGGTGGCCTGCTGCTAGCAAGACGCTGGATAGTTGCAACGTATGCGCTGCAACCACGTTGTCATCGGCCATGCCATGGATAAGCATGATTGGCCGTTGAATTTCCGGACGATCTTCTAACAGTGATGAACGACGATAGTTTTCCGGCTTCTTTTTCGGTTCGCCGAGATAACGCTCGGTGTAATGCGTGTCGTAGAGCGCCCAATCTGTGACCGGCGCTCCCGCGATGGCTGCATGAAAACGCTCGGGGCAACGCAATACGGCTAGTGCTGCCAGGTAACCGCCAAACGACCACCCTCTGATGGCTACGGCCTCGTGATCTACTCGTTTGGCGTGCTTCTTGAGAACGAAATCTAAGGCGGTGAGCTGGTCTTGCAAAGCGCACCGAGCGAGGTCGCCTTTGATGACCTTTCTCCAACTGCCGCCGCGCGCGGGAGTGCCACGCCCATCAGCAATCACTACGCAATATCCCTGATTCGCGAACCATTGGGATTGCGCGTACATATTGCGCGCATTCAGCACTCGCTGTGCGCCCGGACCACCGTATGGGTCGAGCAAGATAGGCAGTGGCATGTTTGAAGGCTGTTGCGGCCAAAGAATAGCGACGGGCACTTCCGTGTCGCCAGCAACGCACATCTCAACTTGCCAAGGTTTGCTCATGTTGTCGTAACCCAAAGCTTCGAACGGGTCCGCTCCGTATGAGGTGATTGTCTGCTCGGCGCCTTGACCGTCACGAAGTGTGAACCTTGTGAGATCTTCTAAAGATGCTTCGCCAACAACACAGATCCCGGCTTTGGTAAATGCTGTTGTAACTGCCGCACCGTTTGGCTGGCTCAGCTCTGTGCGCTGAGTGAGCGTTACTGGCGGATCGTCCGCGCTTATTGTCACACTGCGTAAGGCAATGCTGCATAAACCGGCATTGTCTTGAGTCTCTGAAGACAGATAGGCAACTTCAACTCGATTCGAAACCTCTCGCGAGGTTCCGTCTGGTTTGGGACCATTCGTATCCGACCAACTGACACCCACTATTGCCCGCACCCATTCATCAGGCGAAGTGATGGGCTCGCCATTTAGAGCGATGGCACGAGTACCGCCGTAACTGTTTGTGACGTGATGTTCGCCAACGGTAAGTAAGCCGATGGGGCTGTGTGCGGGTGCTCCAGGCACTATTTCAACCCAATCTGGATCGGTGATCATTGCAATCATGCTTGTTTCACCCGTGTCTGGATCGGCAAGCAGGATTCGCATTTCACGTTGATCTCGACTCTGTAGCACCAGAGTCAGTCCAAAAGCGCCTGACCAGTTGACATCACAAAGATACGGGAAAGCCTCCGTGTCCCAGTTCACCTTTAGAGGTGTCTGCTGAGTAGTCATTTTCACCACATAAAGCTCAACTAGAGCGTTGGTTGTGCCCGCGGCGGGATATCTGATTACCCGCGGCGCTTTGTCTGGGTTAGCCGGATCGGCGATGTGCCATTGCTGGACGGACGAAACATCAACTCGTGCCACCGCCAAAGCGTCGCTATCAGGGCTCCACCAGTGACCGCGGTTGCGACCCATTTCTTCGGCCGCTATGAACTCCGCACTACCCCACGAGACGGTTTGCATGCCTTGCTTACTAGTAATCGGCTTACTAGTAATCGACTTACTAGTAACCGGTAACAACTGCCAGCCCAAGCCTTGGCCAGCAGCAGGCGCTACCCACAAAGAGTTGCCCACCACAAAACTGACATGACGCGCATCCGGCGACAGGCGGGGATCAAAGACACCGGCTTCGAGTGCGTTGTCTTCTCCGTCACCTAACGAGGTCAGGTCAATCCGTCGAATCTCACCAGCGTTGGTTGCGTCAGCGACAAACAGCTCACCACCCAAGGTAAAAGTCAATACACGACCTGAACTGTCCGTGCTGTAAGCAACAATGCCTCGCGCGGATTCTCGCGCACGCTCACGACGAGCAAGCTCAGCGCTCGCAACCACAGAGCCGCCGCCCTCTTCGGCTAGCCACAGCTCTTGCGGATCAACTAGCAATCGCTCTATGCCGGTGTCTACCTCAATCTGCCAGAGGCAGTTAATCGGATCTATGTGTCCTTTGCTACGTAAAAAAATAACGTGACGACCGTCTTCGGTAATCGTGAAATTGCGAGGCACTCCCAACGTGAAGCGCTGTGTGCGTGCGCTTAGCTGCGGAAAATCGTTTTGCCTAGACACCGGGTTTGACGGTAATGCTTGCCGTTGTCGACTTAACCGACGCCAGCAACTCAATCACACACCAAAACCTTCGCGCCTAGCCTCAGACGAGTGGCTCTGCCTGACCCAAATCAGTTTCAACCTTTGCAAGGTGAAGTTGCGCAACGTTGGAGGCGATATGGGCGAGCATCACAAAAACTGTTTGTAAACCTTGTGGGCATCACCGTCGCCGAGGTGCGACTGGATTACTGCCGACTCGAGCTCTCAATCGCACCAGAGCTAAAGCAAGCCGGTGGAGTGGTGCATGGCGGCGTGCTGGCTACCTTGCTAGATACCGCCTGCGTGCCCGCGGTCGGTAGTGCTTTTACCCAATCTCAGCCTTACAGCACCATCAACATGAACGTGCAATATCTAGGTGCCGCTACCGAAGGCGACCTGCTAGCGGCTGGCTGGGTAACTAAGCGAGGACGCTCAATAGTGTTTTGCGAAGCTGCGGTAACGACTGCGCTCGGCGACACCATTGCCAAAGCCACCCTGACCTTCAAGGTTTCGGGCAGCAAAACCAGCTAAGCCTCTAGCTTTTCGTAGATTTCGCGACAGGACGGACACACCGGATACCTCTGAGCATCACGCGTTGGTACCCACTTCTTGCCACAAAGAGCAATCACTGCCTTACCCGTTAGCGCCGACTTGGTTAGTGCCACCTTGTTGACGTAGTGGGCAAACCGGTCGTGGTCACCACTACCATCGCCGGTGCTGACGGTCTTCTCGGATTTATCAACTCTCTCGTCGACTTGCGTGCCCGTCGAAAGGGTCTGCACAGTTTGCTTATTCAGAGTGGCTCGCATGTTTACCTTTATTCAATTTTGTAGCTGAACCCGTCAAGATTTTAGGCCAGTACTACCCTGCGGAGCGTTGTGAATAGTTCACCAGCATCGCATCGTGTCGACAGCGCGGCCGGATGGGTAGTGGTGTTCGCCACCATGCTGTCAACTTTCGCCGTATTTGGCGTGACTTACAGCTTTGGAGCTTTTTTCACGGCAATACGTGAAGAATTTGGGGTAAGCAACAGCGAAGTAGCACTGCTGTTTGCCATCACCACATTCGTTTATTTCATGCTCGGTGTAATCACCGGACGGTTGGCCGACCGTTTTGGACCGCGACCGGTACTGCTGTTTGGGGCCGCAGTGCTGGTGGCTTCCTTGTTAATCACCTCTCGGGTTACCGAGATTTGGATCGGCTACATCACCTACGGCACGGGAGTAGGCATTGGTGTGGCATGTGCTTACGTGCCGATGGTTGCAGTGGTTGGCGCCTGGTTTGAGAAACACCGTTCATCCGCCTTAGGTGTAGCGGTAGCAGGCATTGGACTAGGAACCCTGATCGGAGCGCCAAGCTCTAAAGCACTAATCAACGCATACGGCTGGCGCACCGGCTACGTGATAATCGCCATAGTCGCTGGCGCATTGTTAGTGATCGCAAGCTTCGGTGCAAAACGGCCACCAGCCTCAGCAAACCCTGGGCCTCTGCCAACTCTTTGGAAACTCATCTCCAATGGCCGCTTCTTTATGTTGTATGTCGCAGCCTTTTTGCTGACTCTTTCTCTGTTCGTCCCGTTCGTTTACTTGGACGACTACCTGGAGGGATACGGATCCGAACGGGGAGCGTTATTGATCGGTCTTATTGGTGCTGCGAGCATCGTCGGGCGGCTGGGGTTCGGTGCACTCGGAGCGCAGCTTTCATTGATGCGCCTGTACCAGCTTGCGTTCGCCATCCTCGCTGGCAGCTTTTTGATCTGGCTATATGCCGACGGCAACTTTGGGCAACTGGTGATATTTACGATGGTTATCGGAGTGGGTTACGGCGGCTTTATTGCCTTATCTCCGGCCGTAGCAGCGCAAATGTTTGGGCCGGTCGGCTTAGGCGGAGTCTTAGGTGCTCTATATACCGCAGCAGCTTTTGGTGGATTAATCGGTCCGCCAATAGCGGGCGAATTGATTGATCAACGCGGCTACAACACGGTAATCGAGACAGCCTTGTGGATCTCGGTAGCAACTCTGCCAGTTTTGTTACTGGCAGAGATATTGAGTCGACGCCATAAGCCCGCGGCAATAGTCGGTAGCGGCACGGCACCAATTACCAAAATCGGTGACTTCGACTCGGTCTTACTGCTCTCGTTCGGTGGTCCCGAAGGTCCCGATGATGTAACACCTTTCTTAGAAAATGTCACTCAAGGTCGAGACGTGCCCGCACAACGACTGGCCAAGGTTGCAGCACAATATTTGCGCCACGGCGGGGTTAGCCCAATCGGACGACACAATCGCGCACTAGTTGAAGCCTTACGCGAAACGCTCAACCAGCGCGGCTATGACGTGCCGGTTTATCTGGGTAATCGCAACTGGTACCCATTCCTGGCTAAGACCATGACTGAAATGGCTGCCAACCAGCACACCAACGCTGTTTGCATTGTTACTTCCGCATTTAGCTCCTACTCAGGCTGCCGGCAATACCACGAAGACATAGCAATAGCCAGCGCAGAACTCAATGTCGCTCCAGCTGTTACGCGAGTTCGAGTGTTCCACAATCATCCAGGCTTTATCGGCGCTATGGCGCAACGAGTGGTTGAAGCTCGCCGTGGCGCGGAGCTGTCATCAGATGCTCCCACGATCTTCACCGCCCACAGTCTGCCTTTATCGATGGCTGCGGAATGCGACTACGAGAGACAGCTACAAGACGCGGCCAAAGCGGTGGCAGAACTAGCCGAACTAACCGGACCATATGAGGTTGCCTACCAAAGCCGCAGTGGTCATGCATCCACTCCTTGGCTTGAACCCGATATCGGAGACCGGCTCGTTCAGCTAGCCATCGGTGCAGACAAGGAAGCAATCGTCAATACCGGCGTCTTGGTCGTGCCATTGGGATTCGTAGCCGACCACATGGAGGTAGTGCACGACCTCGACACAGTGGCTCGCACGATCGCTGCACGCAATCACCTAACGATGGTTCGAGCAAAAACCGTCGGCACTCATCCATTGTTTGTGGGTGGTCTGGTTGACCTAATCGAAGAGGCAGCCAGCCTGCGAAACGATCGCCCCGCTATGGGAGAGCTTGGCGCGCGACCAGACCAATGCGATTCTGGTTGTTGTCCAATCGGGTTAACCGCAACCGCTAGTAGTTCCACAGGAAGGGCAAGCAAAGCATGAGCCCGCTCGCAACATCTGATCCCCGCAGCTCATACACAAGGGTGCGTCAGAGCTAACCAAGCTCGCCGGAGCTCTCACCGGCAAAGCCTGTTGCACGACCGTTGACTTGTATTCATTTGTCGTGCCGTTTTGGCCGCCATTTCCGTATGCCAATCCAACGTCTTGCAGTGGATCTAGTGCTATCTCAGCACCAATCGATGTCTCCACCATCGCTGTCTCCAAGCCTGGCAGGTTTGGTTCGGAACGTTCATCCACTGAAAGCACCCCAAGGTCGCGGCGCTCATCAAAAGGCAGGTACTCAAGAGCTAACCGCCTGAATATGTAGTCAACGAGACTGCTCGCTATACGAATTTGCGGATCATCGGTTATGCCGGCTGGTTCGAAACGCGCATTCACAAATGCTTCAACGTAAGAACGTAATGGCACCCCATATTGCAAGCCGTGGCTAACAGAAATAGCCAAAGAATCCATTATTCCGGCCAACGTGGAGCCCTGTTTAGCAACAGTGAGAAATATTTCCCCAGGGCGGCCATCGGCGAATTCACCCACGGTCATATAGCCATGACAGTCGGCAACTCGAAACGACAAGGTGCGTGACGTACGTGTGCGAGGCATTCGCTCACGCGAAGGCGTAGCGCTGGCAGCGCTAACGCGTGCGGCAATGGTGGACACCACAGATGAGCCTGCTTCGACAACCGGCTCTAATGCTTCGGCCGAACCGGCTGAAGTGGTTGAAGTAGTTGAAGTGGTTGAAGTAGTTGCGCCAGTCGATAGCGGCTGGGCCACTTTGCAGTTATCGCGATAGATCGCAACCGATTTCAGACCTCTGCGCCAGGACAGCATCAGCAGATCTTCTATGTCGGCTACCGAGGTTGATTCCGGCAGATTTACAGTTTTTGAAATGGCTCCAGAAATGAACGGCTGACAGACTGCCATCATCTGAATGTGTCCCTCTGGGCTAATCGCACCTTCGCCTATGGCGCATGCAAACACTGGTAGATGCTCAGGCGACAGATCTGGTGCGTTGATGATGCTGCCGTGCTCAAGCACGTGCGCTTCGATGTCTGTTATTTGCTGTGAGTCATAACCCAAGCGCGCTAGCGCTGAAACCAGTGTTTGGTTAATGATCGTGAGGTCGCCACCACCCACCAGCTTCTTGTACTTCACCAGACCAAGGTCTGGCTCGATGCCGGTGGTATCGCAATCCATCATGAACGAGATTGTGCCGGTAGGTGCGATAACGGTTGCTTGAGAGTTACGAACTCCGTGGCTTACACATCCTTCTACTGCATGCTGCCAGCTTCGCTTAGCCGAATCCAGTAGATCAGTAGTTACCGCTGTATCGGTCTGATCAACACCAGCCTGCGCTAAGTCGAGCTGTTTGGTGTCAATGCGACCCAGCGCAGCTTGATGTTGCCGTAGAACGGCAACCATTGGTTCGTCGTTTTCAGCCAGACCTTCGAACGGCCCTAAACGGGCCGCTAGATCAGCCGAAGTTGCGTAGGCCTGACCGCACAGAGAAGCCGTCACAGCTGCAGCCAGGTTGCGCCCCTGTGCGGAGTCATATGGGACGCCAAACGACATCAGTAACGCTCCCAAGTTGGTGTAACCCAACCCGAGCTGTCGAAAACGATGGGAGGTTTCAGCAATCTTCGGTGTTGGATAGTCCGCTCGACCAACAAGAATGTCTTGCGCCACAAACGTAACGCGTACCGCAGATTCAAAACCTGCGACGTCGAAGATCGGCGCTGTACTAGCCGACTCGGGGTCGGCTGGCTTGCCTGCAAACGGCAATAGGTTGATGCTGGCCAGGTTGCAAGCTGAGTTGTCTAGATGCAGGTATTCGCTGCATGGGTTGCTAGCAGTGATAGGCCCGGTGTTGGGGGCGGTGTGCCAGCTGTTAATGGTGCTAGAGAAATGAACACCAGGATCAGCACATTCCCAGGCCGCCGCTGCAATCTGACTGAACAGATCGCGCGCAGGCAAGGTCTTGAGAGGTAGGCCAGTAGTGCGTGCCTTCAAATCCCAAGTGTCGCCAGCTTCCACGCTGGCCATGAATTCGTCAGATAAACGCACCGAGTTGTTTGCGTTTTGGTACTGCACTGAGAAGATGTCCTCGCCGTCGAGGCTCATGTCAAACCCTGCCTGTGCTAGCGAGCGAGCCTTACGCTCCTCGCGCGCCTTACACCAGATGAACGCCTCAACATCGGGATGATCAATGTCCAGCAAAACCATCTTGGCGGCACGACGAGTTTTTCCTCCACTGCGAATGGTGCCTGCTGATGCATCAGCTCCTCGCATGAAACTGACAGGGCCGCTGGCTTCACCACCGCCCTCTATTTTTTCCTGAGAGCCACGGATGTCCGACAGGTTGATGCCCGCCCCCGATCCACCCTTGAAGATACGACCCTCTTCTACGTACCAGTTGAGGATCGACTCCATGCGATCTTCGACTGCCAAGATGAAACAAGCCGAAGCTTGTTGAGACACATCGGGCACACCAATGTTGAACCAAACCGGACTGTTGAACGCAACTCGCTGGTGTAGTAGCAGCCATCGCAATTCGGCGGCAAAGATCACGCTCTCGTCTTCGTCGAAGTAGCCATCGTCAATCCCCCACTGCTTAATGGTGTTGACGACACGGTCGATCACTTGTCGTAGGGAGTGTTCGCGTTCAGGTGTGCCGAGCGTTCCGCGAAAATATTTCTGCGTCACGATGTTGGCCGCGGTGACGCTCCAACTCTGTGGGAACTCGACGTCTTCTTGATGAAAGACAATCGAGCCGTCCTGATGGTTAGTGATTTTTGCGTCTCGCAAACCCCAACGAACGGAGTCGTAAGGATCTTTCCCTGGGCGCGTGAAGTGGTGCTTTAGCCCTAGGGAACCAAGCGCGGTTTCAACGGAAACGCTGGCAGGTGAAGTAGTAACCATGTCGTGTCACATTAGGGGTTGCGTGTGCGCTTCAAGCAAGTCGCTGTTGCTTCATAAGGTACGAGAAACTTATGCGCAAGCTGTGCATAGTTTTGTGCACAGAACGTTGCTGGCAAGCTTGTTGCGTGCAGCGCTTATTGCCTGGGCCACCATGCGAGATTGACGTGGAGTCCTTTGCTAGCTGGGAACCGTTGCCACAGCAAGCCGGCCCGCCAGGATCGCGGAAACGTCACTCAGATAGTCATCGCGGTGGGCGCCGTCCGTGGCTGTTTACGAACATGATCATGAGCTTCGGAGGAGGCTTCAGCATTGACGGTGTATCAGGACCTCTGGGAAACTCTGTGGATAAATCTCTGCTGCTTGCCTTACGTCAACATGCTGATGTTTTGTTGGTTGGTCGCAAAACCGCCGAAGCTGAGAGCTACAACCGGCCCGAAAATGGACCGCGTTTAGCGCTGGTTAGTTCATCGCCGCAGCGTCTTGTTGGTACTGCTTTGTTCGAGCCCTTGCGCGGATCGCAAGATCGGCTGCCAATCGTTGTCACTGGCTCAAACAGATCTAGCTCTAATGGAACCTCTACGAGAGCAGGGCTGCAAAGCGAGATAACCCCGCCGTTCGTACCGTTTCGCTCTTTGACCTCATTGGGTGATCCAGCGCCAGCGATCTTGAACGCCGGTTACGCAGATAGCTCAACAAGTGAGGTCAGCACAAGTAAAGCCAACACAGCCGTTGATCTTGCTTTCGCCTTGGATGAACTTGGCCAGATGGGTGTCGAGACCGTGCTGTGCGAAGGTGGCCCCTCGTTGAGCGCTCAGCTACTTGCTCATGATCTAGTAGACGAAATCAACCTGACTGTGTCACCGATATTTGCCAAAACGGTGGTTACTACTCCAGCTACTACTCCACCAAGTACTCCACCGATGAATCTCGTACCACACGCGTTTCAGCTAACTCAGCTGGCCACCGAAGATGACTACCTCTATCTGCGCTATGTGAGACCCTGAGAACAGACATCCCCGTACCGCCACATGAAAACACCGTAAACACTGAGAACACGCCATGTCTGAGCACACCCAGATCACCAAGCAGCAGCGGAAGATTCTGCAATACATAGATGCTGAAACACGTCGTCGCGGCTACCCACCTTCTGTGCGCGAGATCTGCAAGGCCGTAAACCTCAAGTCACCTTCCAGCGCGCACTACCACCTGAAACGGCTGCAAGAAAACGGATGGCTACAACGAGACAAAACTTCACTGCGCGCACTGCGAGTTAACTTCGACTGGCAGTCAGGAATGCGTGGCGAGCGCAGACCGACGCGTCATGTGCCTTTTGTCAGTGACACAACTGACCTTGCCAGCATCACCAAAAACAAAGCAGGCAAGAACAAAGCGAACACGGCCGCCGTCGAAGCCCTGTATCCGCTGCCAGCCGACCTCACTGGCGATGGTGAACTCATAATGCTGCGAATGAACGATGACTCAATGATCGATGCAGGCATCTTGGACGGTGACTACTTGGTAGTGACTTCAACAACCTCCACCGGCACTGTCAAAATTGCTAACGGCAAGCTAATAGCCAACGGCGATCTGGTAGTTGCAGGCTCTGAACCAGTAGTGCGGCGTTATAGATCACGCGGTAATACCGTCTGGCTTGAAGCGGCAAACCCCGCCTTTGAATCAACCAAGCACAAACGATCCGAAGTCAACATTTACGGACGTGTTGTCACCGTTGTTCGGCAGGTGCAACCCGCCAAGCGCTAGAACTCTCAACAGTGTTCACACTTCAAACCCAACCAGCCGACAACCTTGACCGTAGCAACAGCGTGTGGATTCCAGTGCAAGAGGGCGTCGTGTATGTCGAATCGGGTAACGGTTTGCTTCGCAGTGCTAAATCACCAGCTCCCGAAGCGACACCCATCTTTCTCGGAGTGCTTGACGGAATTGGTGTTTGGGCTCTTGACCTCGCGGATCCGATCGACTCCGCTAACGCAAGCAGTGCCAAAGACCTGTTAGATGCTAGCGACCTTGAGCCAATTCGATTGCGAGAGCTTTACGGACGCATCGTCGATGAAGAGTGGCAAATCGCAGGTCGCGCCGAACAAATCGTTCACTACGAACGGACGCATCAATTCTGCGGCCGATGTGGAGCACCCACACAGACAAACCCTTCAGACCGGGGCAAACTCTGCAGCAACTGCCAGCATTTGGCTTTCCCGCGACTTAGTCCTGCAATGATTGTTTTAGTTGAGCGGGGCGAGCAAGCATTGCTGGCATGGGGTAGGCAATTTCCTGGACGCTTTTACAGCGCATTGGCTGGGTTCGTTGAACCAGGTGAAAGCCTGGAAGACGCCGTCGCACGCGAGGTAATGGAAGAGGTTTGTGTTGAAGTAACCAACATCAGCTACTTCGGCAGCCAGCCTTGGCCGTTCCCGCACTCGCTCATGTGCGGGTTTAAGTGCGATTGGGTGAGCGGCGAAATAGTTATCGCTGAAGAGGAAATAGTTGAAGCCGATTGGTTCACCGTCGACAACCTGCCGCCGTGTCCACGTGGTGGAATGTCCATAGCAGGCTGGCTAATTGACGATTGGATCAAACGCCGCGGCGCTGGTGATAGCTAGCTAGCCGAAGGTCGAAGACGTACCAGACCTTGCTGAGCGATTGTCGCCACCAGCGCACCCGATTGCGTAAACGCATCACCGGTTGCCAGCCCTCGCGTGCCGATGATTTGATTCGGCCGCATATCAAACAGTAACCATTCATCAGCGCGAACCTCGCGGTGGAACCAAATGGAATGATCCAATGACGCCGACATGTAGACGTCATCCCAATGGCGATCACCTCGCTGTACCGGGTGTGCAGTAATCACGGAATCCATTGCGTTGACGTCCGATAAATAGGCCAAAGCCGCGTAATGATCGGCCGGATCATCTGAGATGGGTTCGGTGTAGCGCACCCATGACCGATGTCGTGGTGGATCCGTGCTTTCAAGCTCTGTGCGGGCATCCATGCCTAAACCCCAGTCGATTGGTTCAAGCTCTTCGGGTGTTTTAACAGCAGTCGCTAAGGCGCTAGTGGAGATGTCAGGTCCTTGTTCGGGGCGCTGAAATGAAGCAGACAAGTTCAAGATGGCTCCGCTGCTTTGGCGCGCCACAACTTGACGCGTACTGAAGCTGCGGCCATTTCGCAGGCGCGCTACCTCGTAGCGAACTGGTTCGTTGGGGTCGCCGCCAAGGATGAAATATGCGTGCAGGGAATGCACGATGTGACCCACGCTGTCGACGGTGTTCATGGCCGCCCGCAGTGCCTGCGCAACTACTAACCCGCCATAGATACGACCCCACTCATATTGCGGACTCTCACCCAAGTACGTGTCGGCTCCGTGCTCTTCAAGCTCCAAGAAACCGGAGGTTTTTGATCCAGTGCTGGTTGATCTGGTCATGCGTGCCTCCAGCTTGTACCAGCAGGTGTGTCCTCAATCACAACTCCGACCGCAGCCAGCTCGTCACGAATGTCATCAGCTTTGGCGAAATCTTTATCGGCCCGTGCTTGTTCGCGATCTGAGATAAGACGCTCAATTTCAGATCCGGCTAAGCCATCTTGCCCAGCATTGGTTGCCGCCGTTAGTCCAAGCACCGAGAAAATGTCGATCACAGCCTGTGCTGCTTGCACCGTGCTACTAGCAGCGTCAAGAGCATTGCCGGTTTGAGCACTGAGATCTAAGTCGGCGTTCACCTTACGTATGGCGCTAAAGGCAATGTCAACCGCTGTGGGAGTGGCGAAATCATCGTCCATAGCTGCTGTAAAACGCTTCATTAGCTCGGCATAGTCAAGTTGAGTTGGGTCAGCGTCACCTAGCGCATCAAACCCTGCTGCGGTGGCTACACGACGGGCAAACGCATCTAGTCGTTCAACGGCTGCCGCGGCCGCCCTCAAAGAAGTGGTATCCATCTCCATGGCTTTGCGGTAATGCGTTTGCAGCACTGCCATTCGCACCGCTCGCGGGCCCACCTCGTCGATCGCTTCGGACAGGTTGGTGAAATTACCCACGGACTTTGCCATCTTCTTCCCACCAACGTTCACCATCGCGCTATGTACCCAGTAGCGCGCGAACTCTTGCCCGAGTGCCTGCACTTGTGCCCATTCATTTTGATGATGTGGAAACACAAGATCGTCACCACCACCGTGAATATCGAAACCCTCACCGAGCGCCGCCAATGACATAGCCACACATTCGGTGTGCCAACCCGGCCTGCCTCTCCCCCACGGTGTCTCCCACGCTGGTTCACTCTCTTGAGCTGCTCTCCACAAAGCAAAGTCCAGGGGGGAGCGCTTGTGCGGATCAATCTCCACTCGACTGCCCGCGTCTTCCAGTAACTGGTCAGTGCTACGACCAGCTAACTGGCCGTAGTCACGCACCGTTTCAACAGACATGTACACACCACGTTCAGGAACCGCATAGGCCACGCCCTGTTCAATCAGCTGGCCTATCACTTCCAACATCTGCGCGATGAACTGCGTGGCATGCGGACGGCTGTCAGGTGCTAACACCTCCAGTCGTTGCATCTCTCGGTCATAGGTTGCTGTGAATTCGGTGGCTACTTCCGGTTCGCTACGGCCTTCTTTTATGGCACGTGCAATGATCTTGTCGTCGATGTCGGTGATGTTTGAAGCCAGCGTCACCTTGAACCCGCGCCAGGTCAAATAACGCCGGATGACGTCATAAGTCAGTGCGGTGCGTCCGTGGCCCAAATGCGGCACGTCATAGACCGTCGGACCGCACACATACATTGACACTTCCCCGGTTACCCGCGGTTCAAACGCCACTTTCGTGCGTGTAGCAGTGTTATGAATATTGAGTGTCACGTTAAGCGATGGCCGCCATATTCCTCGGTAGGTTAGAGTGCCATGACTCTTGCTCTTTACCGGTTGGGTCGTTGGTGCGCCACCCACAGAACTCGAACACTGCTGGCATGGTTGCTTGCTGCAGTAGTGCTAATTGCCAGTGCCAGCATCTTCGGGAATGAGCTAAGCGATTCGTTTGAAGTTCCCGGAGTGGACAGCCAAGATGCCTACGATCTCTTAGAGCAAGAGTTTCCAAATGCCTCTGGCATAACGGCGCAGGTGGTGGTGCAATCACCCACTGGCACCACACTTAACGACTCGGATCAGATCAATGCTGTAAATACGTTGGTAGCAGCTCTGCGTAGCACCGAGTCGGTCGTGTCGGTTAATGCTCCACAAGCAGGGCAAACCATCAGTGACGACGGCACCATCGGTCTGATCGCGTTGGCGTTCGATCCCGCCCTAGAGCCGACCGTGTCATTGGCGCAAGAGCTGACGCAAGCGGGAGACTCCGCCATAGCTAGCTTTGGTGAAGAAGCTTTGCGCGTCGAATACGGCGGTGAGATTTATAGCACTGCTCAAGAGCCCGAAACCGGTGTTGGCGAGCTCGCAGGAATAATCGCAGCGATAATCATTCTGCTGGTTGCCTTTGGCAGCCTCACTGCTATGGGAATGCCTATAGGCATCGCAATTTTTGGCCTGTCAATTGGCATTGTTGGCATCATGGGGTTGGTTGCAATACCGCTCGATGTACCGTCTTGGGCGCCTCAGCTTGCGGGAATGATCGGTCTTGGCGTAGGCATTGACTATGCGCTGTTTGTAGTTACGCGCTACCGCGAAGGACTGCGTGAAGGACTGACCGTTGTCGAAGCGGTTGGGCGCGCCAACGCAACCGCAGGGTTGGCAGTGGTTTTTGCAGGCGGCACCGTTGTTATTGCGATCTTGGGTCTGGCGATAGCCGGTCTGCCGTTTCTGACCGCAGCCGGTGTTTCAGTATCGATCATCGTGTTGATGATGGTGCTAGCGACGATCACCGTTCTACCCGCGCTAATGAGTTGGGCTGGTTATCGAGTTATCTCTCGTAAGCAGCGCAGTACCGCAAAGAGCGCTGCTATTCAAGCCGCTAGCACGGCTTTGGAATTGGGATCAGATCTAAAGCTGACACCACAGATCTCCAAAGCTTGGGAGCGTTGGGGCAACCATGTTTCGCGGAAAGCGGTTTGGTACCTGATAGGTGGAGTGATCGTTCTCTTAGCGTTGACAGCACCCGTGCTGAAGCTTGAGCTGGGCTTCCCGGATCTGGGTAATCAACCAGAGCAGGACACTGAACGACAGGCATACGACCTGTTGGCAGAAGCGTTTGGTGCAGGTTTCAACGGACCGTTACTGATCGCCATAAACACCGAAGAACTCTCTGGCGGCACTAACGAGATCTCTCGCCTGGCCGAAGCGATCCGTTCCGATGCAGGTATCACGAACGTTAGTGAGCCAAGATTTTCGCCTAATGGCCGAGCCGCTGTTTTGCAAGCGTTTCCAACTACCTCTCCACAGTCATCTGAAACAATCGACACGCTTGCGCGAATACGCAGCGAAGTGTTTGCACAAGAACTGTCAAACCCTGACGCAGCGCACATTGGCGGTGCTACCGCCAGCTTCTCTGATCTGGGAAAACGCGTTCAAGATCGCCTTCCGTGGTTCATAGGCGGGGTGATTTTGCTGAGTTTTATCCTGCTACTGCTCGTGTTTCGCTCGATCTTGGTGCCCATCAAGGCCGCCATCTTGAACCTGTTGTCGATCGGTGCGGCCTATGGCGTGCTGGTAATGGTGTTCCAATGGGGTTGGGGTCTATCGCTCATAGGAGTGTCCGAGCCAGTGCCGATCGTGTCGTTCGTCCCGATGATGATGTTTGCGGTCTTGTTCGGACTCTCTATGGACTACGAAGTGTTCTTACTAAGCCGTGTGCGTGAGGAATACCTACACACCAACGACAGCAACACCAGCGTCATCATTGGCATCTCTACTACCGCTCGCGTTATCACCTCGGCAGCCTTGATCATGATCACAGTGTTCGGAGGTTTCGTTACCAACCCGGAGCCGGTACTGAAGATGATGGGTTTGGGTTTAGCCACCGCAATTTTCATCGATGCCTTCTTTGTGAGGGTTGTGCTGGTTCCTGCATGGATGCATCTGATGGGCAACACCAACTGGTGGTTCCCAAAATCGTTGCGCAAGCTGCCACGCATTGACCTTGAAGGTGAAATAGCTTTACCTCCTCGCATATACGTCGACACCGATCTAACAGAACTAGAAACAGCCAACGCAATAAATGTGCTTAAGCCCGAAGAGGTTCCAGTCGACTAAAACAGCCTCTGAGATTATTCTGGTAGAGCTGAAGCGATCGTCCAAATAATCAAGTTATGAACGGCGTGCAAGGCCACCGCGCTTAGCCAGCCGTAACGAACCCTGGCAATGGTGAATGTCAGCCCAAGCCAAAGTTGCGGCGCAACCGCCACAGGAATCACCACAACCGCCACCGGCGACCAACTCACATCGAAGTTCGACAGGTGAGCTCCAGCAAAAGTAGCTACGGATACATACACCGGAACGCGCGGATGCCGCTCCCACCAGCCCACAAACCTGTCACCCAGGCTCGGTGCAGACGACAGTTGCGTCCCCCAGAGAATCACAAACGGCACAACGACCACTAGCAAAAACGGCGTATACAGCAAAGCAACCAGTGCGCTAGCCAAAGTAAGCAGCCCTAAATGCAGGCGTGCACTAAGCACTAGGCGATACAAAAACTCTTCAACCACAGGCGCTAGCAGCACCACTGTCAGTGCTTGCAGCGCCAAGCTGAGATCATCTAGATCATCAGTCAGAGTGCTTTCAAAACCCGCCCTGTTTGCAATCGGACCTAACAAGCTGACTGCGAACGCGCCTGCCAACCCGATCCCCAGCAGTACCGCTATCGCGGGCACTACTCGACGTTGGTCATGAGCTTTGCGCCAGTCAGGTGAGAACAAGTAGCTGGGCGATATAGCAGTCCACAGTGATTCGCTCAAGCATCCTCCAGTTAATTCCGCTTGATTATTTTTAGCTTCTGCCTAAGGATCACCAACGTGGATGCAGAGGTTCTAAAAGACCATCGGTACCAGGCGTCAGCTGCTCAATCGGAGCAGGGTAGGCGCTTAGGACAAGCTCGGTCGAGGCTGTCTGACACGAACCGAACATGGACCGGGCTAGGCCGCCCAGCTCGCAGAGCCGGACACGAAAACGCCGGCAAAATTCGTCCCCGCCGTGTTTGGCCCGGCATGCGTGCGTTGCTCGGTGGCGTGCTAATCACTCTGGCCGTTGCCGGGCTTTGGTGGTCTTACACGCTCAGCACAGCAACACCCTCGACGCAGTACATCGTCGCTGTCTCAGATATCACCCCCGGCACCGTCATTACCTCTGATCATGTCGGCCTGCAGGCGATCGATCTGCCTACCGGTGTAGTCACCCAAGTATTCGACTCATCCGATGACGTTGAGGTGTTGGGATCGATCGCCATCAATTTTGTTAGTGCGGGTGAGTTGGTCTCAGTTTCGGATGTCAGACCTGCGTTTACCAGCGACGGTGCTAACGGCACTGCCGTAGCTGGCGTGGCATCGCGCTACGAATTGTCATTTGAGATCGAACTTGCAAGAGCACTAAACGGTCTGCTGCAACCAGGCGAACTAGTTGACATCATCGCAACCAACGGCACCGGCGCGAGCGCTGCAACCAGACGTATTACAACCGACGCTCAGGTGTTGTCGTTGGCGGAGATAGGTGAAGGTGGCTTGGGCTTTGGCACCGTTGCTGTAACTCTGGCTTTGGCATCCGATAAGGCCGTTCTAGAGATCGTCGCAGCCGCTGACCAGGGCGTGGTGACATTGGTAAGAGCTCCATTAGTGCGAATTGAGGACATAACAAGCACAGAAAGCAGCACGGATGGCGGCACCACTCAACAGCACGCACTTTGAGACCGGGATGCTGAGTGGTGACCGATGGATGGCACTGGGGTTTGGCTCTCCGCGTGCGGCTTGGCTCAGGCGAGTTACTGAGTGGTCGGTATCCGGCGCAATTCGGCTGGATTTCATCAAATGCGTATCGTTCGAAGAAGTAATAGATCGACTAACGGCGACTGCAACCGCCAACGCACAAGAAGAACCCCGCACACCTGTTGCGTTGATTGTTGACGCTTCCTTTTTGCAGTTCCACATTGAGTTAACACGTGCCGCAATAGCTGTCCAAGCGGTGCTAATAGCGATTGGGCCAACTACTGGCAATGGAGAAGTTGCTGGAGATGCCAACGTGATTTACCTATCACCGGATTTTGATCACCGAGAATTAGCCGAAGCTCTACAAACACCAGTGTTGCGCCGAGGTACTCAGACAAAGACACAGGCAAACAGTCAGCAAACCTTCAAGCGCACCAACAACACCACTCAGGGATCTCCTCCTATAAACCCTCCTCCTACAAACACAGTGCACAATCACATGGACGGTGAAAGCGGTCATCTTGTCGCCGTGTTGGGTCGTCCTGGTAGCGGCACCTCAACCACAGCCATAGCACTCGCGCAAGGTCTTGGCGACCGACTCGGAGCTGGGGCGGTGTTACTGGCCGATCTTTCGCGCTATGGCGATCAAGCCTTGTTGCACGACTCACCCGATGTTGTGCCCGGTATCCAAGAGCTAATAAGCGAAGACACAACTTCAGGCATTCACCACCTGACCTATGAGGTAGCCGAACGCGGCTACGACCTGCTGTTAGGTATGCGTCGTCGACGCGATTGGGCCAGCCTGCGTTCTAAGCCGTTTCAAGAAGCGATAACCGCCATGCGCCGCGATTACCGCATAGTCATCGCCGACCTAGACGACGACCTCGAGGGGAAGTCAGAAACCGGAAGCGCTGATATTGAAGCACGCAACCTGGCTACCCGACATGTGGTCCAAATCGCTGACGCTGTGCTGGTGATCGGGACGGCGTCGCTGGTCGGTGCCCGGTCAATGTTGCAGATAATCGACGATCTGCACTCCCTCGGAGTTGCCCCTCACCGAGTTCAACCACTCATCACTCACCTGCGCTCTCGTAGTAATGCGCGTCAGCACCACCGTTCGGTGTCGCGCCTGTTATCTCACAACAATCACCTTGGTCAAGCCAGTCATAGTCCCTATTTACGCCATGTTGATGACGCTCATCGCAACGGCACTCGACTACCAAACCAGCTAGTTACTCCTGCGCTGGCAGCCGTTGATGATTTGCTCGGAACACTCGAAATTACCTCGCACAGCATGGATCTAAGCAGCATGGATCTAAGGCAAACGGCATGACCGGCGCAACAGCTGTTTCGGCGCCTGCAACAGCTGTGCTTCAATCGACTGTGGCTGATCCGACTGTATCTGCCCAAGTTTCACCATTGATGCAGATAGAGGCCGACGTTCACGAGCGAGCCAAACAGCTAGCACTCGATCCCTCTCTGGCACAAGCAGACGCACACCTAACCGAACTAGTAGTCGAAGAAGTGCGACGCTGGAATCTCGAGTTCAAAAGAGGTCGGCGTGAGTTTGAGTTAACCGATACCGCTCTAGTTGTTGAACGGATCCGTCGAAACTTGCTTGGTTACGGACCGCTCGAAATACTGCTGGACGACGAAGACGTTTGGGAAATCATGGTGAATGCTCCGGCAGAGATTTTCGTCAAGCGCCATCGCGGACCAAGCGGTTATCACCATGATGTCTTTCACGATGATGATCATGTTCGTCGCACGCTCACTAAAATCTTAGATGACGCATCGGATGCGCACCGCACTCTGAATCCGGGCGAAGGGCTTCAAGACGCTCAGCTTGACAACGGAGCACGTCTGCACATCGTGCACGAGGACATCAGCCGTGGCGGACACCTGATGTTCAACGTCCGCAAATTCACCGGTGTTGCATACAGATCGCTAGACGAACTGGCCGAAGTAGGCACCATCTCCTCAAAGATCGCAACATTTTTGCGGGCCGCTGTGCGCTCGCAGTTGTCGCTGTTGATTGCTGGTTCACCTGGCACCGGCAAGACCACGTTGCTGTCTTGCTGTGCTGCCGAACTTGACCACTCGTTGCGAGTTGTTACCGCCGAAGAGGTGTTTGAGGTGGACATTCCATTGCCGAATGTGGCCGGGATGCAAACCCGAGCTGCGCGCGCTGAACGCCCCGCAGTAGATCTGCGAAAGCTGGTGTCGGGATTTTTGCGCATGGCTCCCGACGTAGCGATCGTGGGTGAGGTGCGTGACCGAGAAGCCGTGCCTCTGTTGCTCACGCTGTCTAGCGGTGTCACCGGATACGCCACCATTCACGCTGGATCGACACGTCAGGCACTCACACGACTGCGCTTCATGTGTCAACTTGCCGACACCGCCAGCGAAGTTCCGCTTAGCGCATTGAACCATTTGGTATCCGAATCCATCGATTTAGTAGTGCATCTACAACGCAACGAAACCGGTGTTTCGGTAGGCGCGATACTGGCCGTGGAAGAACCTGCAGGCGGTATTGACAGCGTGCAATTCACTGCCACAGACCTTTTCGACACCGCAACTACAGCATCTGGAATCCAATCGGTGTGGACGGGACAACTACCTACACGTGTCTGCACCAAGATGGCGGCCGCGGGTTATGACCTGGCAGAGCTACTCAGCGGCTCAGATTCATGACCACGACGTTGCTAGGTGTTGTGTCTGCACTAGTACTCGGTCTTGCAGGCATTGCTCTGTTGCTTGGTTCAAAACGAGTAAGACGCCTCGGCATGAGTCTGGGTGAGCGCGTCATTACGCATTCAGACAAAACAGAACAAAGCTCCGCTGGGACACAGAACCCTCAAGCCCGTGCCGAGCGCTGGTTAAACGAAGCCGGTTTAGCTGGCGCACGTTTGCGAGATTTTGCGTTGGCATGCTCCACGCTCTGTCTTGGTGCTTTTCTTGGCACGTTGGCATTGTTTGGTGGAGTGTTGCCCGCTCTGCTTACAGCGTTGGGTGTTTCCGGAACCCCTGTTGCGCTTTACCGTAAACGGCGCCACAAACGACTGCAAGAGGCTCAAGAGGCATGGCCGCGCATCATCGAAGAAATCAGGCTGCTAGTAACCAACTCCGGTAAATCCATTCCGGCTGCATTGTTTACCGCCGGTGCTAGAGCACCCGCATCTCTGCGTTTTGGATTTGAAGCCGCTGAGCGTGAGTGGCAGCTAACAACCGACTTTGAACGCGCTATCAGCGTGCTTAAAAACGCTCTCGCACATCCCACCGGCGACACCATCGCAGAAACCTTGCTAGGTGCTTATGCAGTTGGTGGCGTTGACCTTGAAAGTCGGCTGAGAGATTTGTCCAACGACCGAGTTGCAGATCTCACTGCTCGCAAGGATGCAAGATCCAAGCAAGCCGGAGCACGCTTCGCGCGCGTGTTTGTATTGGCAGTGCCAGTTGGTATGGCTCTTATGGGCTTAGGCATTGGTCGCGGCCGAGCGTCTTATCAAACCACCACCGGGCAGATTTTGGTAGCCATCGGTGTGTTAGTCGTGATTTCTTGCTGGTACTGGGCTAGCAGCATCATGGCCTTGCCGACCGAGCGGCGCGTGTTCAGTCAATGACGCGCATCACCGCACTTGGCTTACTCGGAATGCTGGTTGGCGTCACTTTCGTGCTATCGGAACTACGTTGGTTTCGCCAACTTCCGTTAGAAGAACGATTAGCACCGTTCTTACCGCGCACCAGGACAAGCGGCTCGTTATTTGGTGGCACCCCCACAGCAAGTGCCTCACACCAGCACGGGGACATCAGTAGATCATTTCGAGGTGTCCTGGGCCCGATGGCTACCGATCTGGGTGCACGCTTGTCACGCACCTTTGGAATCGGGGAAGACCTGACAATCCGGCTAGAGCGAATCAGCTCCCCACTGACATCGACCCAGTTCCGAACGCGTCAGCTTGGTCTTGTGATGCTGACAGCTGTGCTTGCTGGCATTGTGCTTCTCATCTTGGCTCCATCTATCGCAATCGCATTGCCAGTTGGATTGGGCATGCCGTTGCTTGTATTTCTGGTGATTGAGCAGCGGTTGCAGAAAACATCGGCTCAACACCAGCAGCGCGTGTTTGAAGAGCTGCCAGTAGTAGCCGAACAGCTAGGGATGTTTTTCTCAGCCGGAATGTCGTTGACAGGCGCCTTACAGCGTGCCGCAACCCGCAGCAATGGTGCTTGTGCGCGCGACCTGCGTCGAGTGTGTGCGCGCATCTCTCAAGGCACTGGTTCGGAACGCGCTTTGAGCGAGTGGGCTAATGCGATGGAATCAACTGTCGTGCATCGCTTGGTCGCAATCTTGCTGTTGCACCAGCAGACGGCCGACTTAGGAGCATTGATTTCAGCCGAAGCACGATCAATTCGGCGCGAATCGCAACGGCGTTTGGTTGAACGAATCGAGCGACGAAACGAGCAAGTGTGGATACCAGTGACTGTCGCCACTTTGGTGCCAGGGATGATTTTTTTAGCGATCCCGTTTACAGACACCTTGAAGGAGTTCGGTGCTCTCTAATGCACCTTCATTTTTCTCTCTTCGCTACCAATCACTTCTCTTAATCGCTTCTCTCGAAAATTTCAGACAAGAGAAAGAAGTGTGAAATGAATCTGATTTTGCTAATCGTAGGAGCGTTTGCAAGCGCATTCGCTTTAATCACAGTGGCGCTGGTAGCCACGGGTGCTCGAGTAAAGAAACCCAAACTTGTGAAGCTTGATCAGCATGGTGAAGGAGTCATCTCGGCCGCCATAGCGGTTTTGATCATTGCCTCGTTGGGCGCTTTGATGTGGGTGGGCTTCAAATCACTTTGGGAAAACGCGGAAGCCACCACCAACTCAGAGATCGCAAAGATCGGACAGTGAGTAAACCGCTTAGACAGCGCGACGAAACAGGAACAGGGCTACTGGCTTCAACATGGAGCGTCTTGGCGTTTTTTATGTTCATGTTTTTGGCAGTCCAGATTGGCGTGAATCTTTATTCCACGTCAACCGTTAGCGCACTGGGATATGACGCAGCAAGACGCGCCGCATCAAGCGGCGGAACTCGTACGGCGACCAGTGAAGCGGAGACATGGCTGCGCGCCCGGCTGGGCTCTTCGTTAGAGGTCAACGACATCACCTGGCAAACGCATGGAGGTGTGGTGCGCCTAAATGTGGACGTGCAACCACCCAACTTGTTGATCGACTCCAACAGCTCCATAGGCAATCGTCGCATCAAGCGTCAGTTCGAGGTTCGCACCGAACAGGTGATCGGGCGCAGCACCAGACCCAGTGAGCCTGGCTAGTGCAAGACGAACTAGTAGCCGACGAACTTGGCGTAGTCGGGTTTGAGGTGCTGCCCTTTCTGGTGCTCGTGTTCATGGTGGGTTCACTGATGTTTGCTCAGTCATGGGCGGTGCTAGACGCAAAAATGGCCACCACTTCGGGTGCACGCCAGGCAACTCGCACCTACGTGGAACAATCAGGTAAGTCGTCCTCTAATGCGAGCAAACGTGCTGTGCAAGCAGGTGAAACCGCCATCACCGCGCACAGCTTGCCGGGTGAAAGCTCGATAACACCTATAGGCGTGCTGAGCTTGCAGCGCTGCCAGCGCGTGACCTTTGCTGCCACACAAAAAATCCCCGCCTTACGTTTGCCATTGCGGTCAAACCCTTCGCCGATAGTGGTGCGCTCACAACACAGCGAGATAGTAGATCCATTCCGCAGCGGCTTAAAAGGTCAGGCAACCTGTGTGCGTTAGGCAGCAGTGCCTAATAATGTCTCGCACAAACTGTGAAGCCGGCAGCGTGTTGTTGTTAGTGCCAGCAGGTGTGTTGATCGTGGTGATCCTGGGAGCGTTAATGGTCGACAGCGCAGCCGCCTTCTTGGCTGAGCGCGAAGCCGAAGCAACTGCTGCTGGTCTAGCCAACGACATTGCTACCACGACCATTGATGAGGTGTTCTTAAGAAAGACTGGTGTCTATCGGATTGCGCCACGTCGCGTGAATGCCATCCAAGACAAGATCGCTGAAACGGCCGAGCAGCAGCTTTCGGCAGTGTTTGCGCCAGGCAGTGCCATAGTTGATGTAGCTGTTACCAGTCCAACCGAAGTGAGCGTGACCGTCTCCGGCCAAGCTCGTCGGATCATCGGTCCGTTTAGTTGGACGACACTTTCACCGACCTATCCAGTCGCCGCAACCGCGGTGGCTCGCGTTGCGGTATCGAGCTAAGACGATGTTTAGTCCTCCCACCATTCGAGACGATGTTGACGGGTCGCCGATCTTGGTAAAGCACGCCGCCGGTGACGACAGACACCTGTTACGTCGTGAGGCCAAGGTTTTAGAAGCCGCAGCCCACCTGAACGTGGTCAGGTTGCGAGGCTTGTTGGAGCTGGAAGACCGGTCCGAACTGATGTTGACCTATGTATCGGGTGCTTCGCTGGCTGAGCATCCTCCATTGACGTTTGACGCCTTACTTGATGTTGCGCTGCAGCTAGGCGACACGCTCGTTGAACTCCACGAGCTCGGAATAAGGCATGGAGCTGTAACCGCAGAACATTTGCTGATTAATCAGAACGGCCGAGTGTTGTTGTGCGGATTTGGCAACGCCGAAGAAACAGAAGATGTCAACAGCGACATTTTGGCGTTGGCAGATTTGTTGTCATCGGAGCTTGCCCGCAGCGAAGACGCCGGGCTGACTACCTTGCAACGCCGCGAAACCGCCGCCCTGCAAGCAAGCATTCGCTTACTTGCTCAAAATGAACCGACACATAGCAATCCGGAGCTAAGTACGAACCCCGACTTACGAAGATGGCTAGCCCACCTGATGGAACTTGCACATACTGGGCTTACTCGCTCAGGTGAAAGTGCCGGGTCTAGAAAATCTTCGAACCAACCGCGACGCTGGCTATCACAACGGATCTCGGTCCGTCATGTGACGTTGACAATGCTTGGTTTAGCAGTAGTAGTTGTGCTTTGGCAGCTTGGGTTCTCGCAATCTTCTCCCACAATTCCTGCCTCACCCACTCGCGCAGCAGATGGGTACTCCCCTGCACAACAGGCAAATACTCAAGGTGTAAACACTCAAGATAAAGATGGCATTGCTGCTGGAACCGACGTCAACTACCTAACGACTGATAATCGACCAACAGGCGTGTTGGTAACCGGTCTTACCCCAGAGCGCTGCTTAGACGACGCTTCTAATGCTGCTACAAACGATTCTGCTAGCCCTGCCGATTTTGTTAGCGATGCAGCAGCGACGGGTTTAAGCACCATCACAGCTGCCAGTGATCTAAACATCAACGCCGACGGCTGTACCGAGAAAATCTTCATCGGCACCATTGCCAGCACAGGTGCCGATGAGGGCGCGGCACAACCCGCCATTGCTACACCTACGCGACGTTGGCTGATCGGTCAAAGTGGAGACCACGTCACCGTCGGTGACTGGAACTGCGACGGCATTGCAACACCAGTCGTGCTACGTCCCACCAGCGGTGAGGTGTTCTTTTTTGCCGTTTGGCCACACGACTCTCCCCCAGCACAGCCGACCGCTAGGGCATCTGTACCAATCGGTGCGACAGGAGTTAGCTCATCGGTAAATACCGCTGACGTCAACTCTGCCGGAGTCGCCCTTGGCAAGACAACAAATAGACACTGCCATCATTTGGTCGTCTGGTTTGATGGGTTGTCACTCACGTTGAGCCCTAACCGCTACTGGTCAGATGCAGTGCTATCGCATTTTTCTGGCTGACTCGGCTAACGGCAAGCATCACTCAAAATGCAGTGCTACCTCATTGGCTAACAATCTGCCACGTTTTGTCAGCCGAGTACGGCCATCAACGCCAGCCTCCAACAGCTCGGCAACTTCGGGTGCAAGGTTGCACGGAGTGTCTTGGGTCGCTATCCCTTCGCAAGTGCGAATCTCCAACTGAAGCCTCTCAACACGTCGCTCAGTTTCATTTAGTTGCTCACTACCAGCCACGATTACTCCACCGATAACTCCACCAGATGCCTCACCGATTACTCCACCAATTACTCCCCCGATTACTCCACCAGGTGCTTCGCTAGCGACCGCCTCGATGTAGCGCTCCGGAGTGCGCACATTCCACCAACGACAACCACCACGATGGCTGTGAGCGGCTGCACCTATTCCGATGTACTCGCTCTGTGTCCAATACAGCAGATTGTGCTGGCAACGGCTACCAGGCTTAGCCCAGTTGGAAATCTCATAGTTCTCATAGCCAGCACTGCTAAGCACCTCGTCGGCTGCTAGGTATTTTTCGGCCTGATCATCGTCGTCGGGATGGCGCGCTGCATCATCTGCCAAGAGAGTTCCAGGCTCAACGGTCAGACCATAGGTGCTGATGTGATCAGGGCTCAGCTCAACAGTCTTCGACAGAGTCTGCAACCAATCGTCCATTGATTCACCGCTACCTCCAAAAATGAGATCCAAGTTCAGTTGCGCAATGCCTGCCGATCGCACACTCTCGACTGATTTGTAAACCATTGCTGGATCATGCTCACGCCCCAAGGCCTGCAACACTTCGGGCACCATCGACTGAACTCCCAAGCTGATGCGATTTACCCCTCCAGCTGCAAACTCGTTCATCTGTTCAGTGGTAACCAAATCCGGATTGCACTCCACCGTCGTCTCAGCGTTTGAGGTGAGCTTGAACTCACGCAGCACGTCCAGCACCGCGGCAGGCGGAACCAAATTTGGTGTGCCCCCTCCGACAAACACGGAAGTGATCTGAGGTAGCGAATCCGTTAGTGCTGCGGCATGTTGCTTGCAAGCCGCCATGTACTCATGAACGAGATGCTCCCGATCGGTCCAGGTCGCAAAAGCGCAGTAATCACAACGAGATGTGCAGAACGGCACATGAAGATAGACGCCGAACATAAAAAGCAGTTTCGCTAATTTTTGGTCAGCTAGGCCGGTATTGCGCCGACCTCAGCCTCTGCGCCGGCTAGATCTTTTTCGCCAAGCTCTTGTGCAGCTTTCGTTAACAGATTGGTCTGCTTAGAAGTCAACTTGCGAGGGATTTCAACCTTCACAAACAAATGCAGATCGCCTCGCCCGCGACCATTTGAGCGGGGCACCCCAAGGCCTCGTAGCCGCAGCATGTCGCCAGGTTGCGTTCCGGGCTTGATGACCAAATCTTCTACTCCGTCTCGCCCGTCCAGTGTTTCAAAACTGACGTTCGCTCCAAGAGCGGCCTGCAGCATCGTGATGTTTAGCTCCGCTATCAAGTTCTGCCCATCACGAGCAAACGTCTTACTTTGCTCCACCTCCAAGTGAACAAACAGATCACCAGTTGCTCCGCCATGCGTTCCAGCGTGACCTCGGCCAACCGCTCGTAAAACCGAACCTGTCTCAACCCCTGGCGGAACGTTCAGATTGTGAGACACCTTTTCGGTTCGCACACCACCTCCACGGCAACTCTTGCACGGGTTGTCAATCTGCTCTCCCAGTCCTCTGCAATGGCCACAGGGAGCTGCGGTAACCATCTGACCGAACACGCTGTTGCGCACCTGACGCACCTGACCAGCTCCACCACAGACGCCGCAACGTGAGCGAGTCGTTCCCGGCGCCGTGCCCTCACCATCGCACTCTTCACAGTGAACCGCTGAACGTAAATTGACCGTGGCCTCAGTTCCAAATATTGCATCGGCAAATTTCAGGCGTAACGACACCTCTTGGTCTTCACCGCGCGGTGGGCCAGATGAGTTCCGGCGACTCGAACCCCCAAACGGATCTTGTCCAAAGAAGCTGTCAAAGATCGAGCCAAGATCAAAGTCAAATCCAGCTCCCCCTGCTCCCGCTTTTAGCCCGTCATGGCCGAAACGGTCGTAACGCTCACGCGCTTGCGTGTCAGACAGCACCGCATAAGCCTCGCTGACCTCTTTAAAGATCGCTTCGGAGCTGGCATCGCCATTGTTTGCATCAGGATGATGTTCACGCGCTAGGCGGCGGTAAGCGGTCTTTAGCTCTGCGGCAGTGGCATTGCGCTTCACTCCAAGCAGTTCGTAATAATCGGATGGCATCTGCTACTCGTGTTGCTCTGTTTAGCTTGCGTCGGAGGCCAAGGAATCACCCAGCCGTTCACCAACCAGGTTTACCGTGGCTAAAGCCTTTGGATAATCCATTCGAGTCGGTCCCACTACACCAATACTGCCTACCGGTTCACCATCGACCTCATAAGGCGAGGCCACGATCGCACACTCGGCCAGAGGTAAAACTCCTGTCTCAGAGCCGATCGCCACGCTGAGACCGCGATCAACAAGATCGCGCAGCAACTGCACCACTAGCAACTGTTCCTCTAAAACCTTCAGGACAGATTTGACGGTCGACATGGCTTCAAACTGTTCAGCTACGTCTGCGGCTCCGCCAACGTACAGCTCTTGCTCACCGGTTTCGTTGTATCGCCAAGAATCAACGGCGGCAGTCATCAAAGCGTTAACGGCTGTATTGCTCGACGGCAAAATCTCTAACACGTCTGTGCGTGCCGTGCCCACCAGGCATTCAGACAGACGTTTTGAAGCCTCTTCGAGCACAGAAGGGTCGACGGGAGTGCTTGCTTGCTCGTGCGATTGTGCGATCTGACAGCGCTTCACCGCGCCAGAAGAAGTCAAAACCACAAACATCAATCGTCCACCACCCAGATCCACCAAAGTGGCCGACCGAATGATCTCTCGCTCATGTGACGGTGCCACAACCACAGCTGTATAGGCAGTCAGGTCTGACAGCAGTTTGCTGGTGTCCGCCAAACGTTCTTCGATCTGTCCTTGCGCATGCCTAAAAAAGGCCTTTACCTGACGCTTATCAGCAGCGTTCAGCTGGCTTGGTTCAAGGTGATCCACAAAGCAGCGATAGCCAGCCTCGGTTGGTACGCGCCCTGCGCTGGTGTGTGGCTTCGCCAGGAATCCTTCTGCCTCAAGCGCCACAAGGTCGTTTCGGATCGTGGCCGCTGACACGTCAAGGCCTGACATTTGCAGAGCGGTTTGGGAACCAACCGGTTGAGCGTTGTCGATGAAGCTCTCAACGACGGCACGCAGCACCGCCGCACGGCGTTCATCCATGGGCGCCTCCTAGCTCGCTTCCAACTAGTACAACGCTAGCGATCGCCGACCGGCGTAAAGTAGTAATCCCGCTCAACTAGCTAGCTTCAGTTGTCTAACGTCAGGGCCGAAACGAAAGCCTCGTTTGGCACCTCTACCCGGCCGATGGACTTCATACGGCGCTTGCCTGCTTTTTGACGCTCCAACAACTTGCGCTTGCGAGTGATGTCGCCTCCATAGCACTTACTGAGCACGTCTTTACGTTTGGCTTTGACGGTTTCACGCGCAATTATCCGGCCACCTATGGCAGCTTGGATTGGAATATCAAACATCTGTCGCGGAATCAGCTTGTACAGCTTTTCGGTCATCGCTTTGCCGTAGGTGTAAGCATCATCGCGGTGCACGATCGTGGAAAACGCATCTACCGGCTCTCCGTTTAGCAGCACGTCAACACGTACCAAATTGCTGGGGCGATATTGCGAGTATTCGTAGTCCAAGCTGGCGTAGCCCTGGGTGCGGCTCTTCAACTGATCAAAAAAGTCGGTCACAACTTCCGCAAGCGGAATTTCATAGCGCAGCTCAACTCGCTCAGGAGACAAATACTCCATCCCTGACTGCACGGCTCGCCGCTGTTGGCATAGTTCCATTACCGGACCCGTATAGCTCGCTGGCGTCAGCACGCTGATCTGCAGCATCGGCTCTTCGATCACCGTAATGGAGCCAGCCGCAGCCATATCAGAGGGGTTTTGCACCTGACTTATTTTGCCGTCGTCGGTGGTTACGCGATAAGCCACCGAAGGTGCGGTCGCTATCAGCGACAGGTCAAACTCACGCTCTAAGCGCTCGCGCACTATTTCCAAGTGCAGCAGTCCTAAGAAACCGCAGCGAAAACCAAAGCCCAGTGCCGATGAAGTCTCCGGTTCAAAAGTAACCGAAGCGTCGTTTAACTGGAGTTTGCCCAAAGCATCGCGCAGTTCGGCATAGTCATCTCCGTCTATCGGGTATAGCCCGCAAAACACCATTGGTTTGGGTTCGTCATAGCCCTCTAACGGTTCGCTCGCGCCTGCTACTGCGATAGTGACGGTTTCACCGGACTTAGCTTGACCCACGTTCTTGATGCCAGCAATCAGATAACCAACCTCGCCTATCCCTAGCTGGTCAGTTGACATCGGCTCAGGTGCTCGCACGCCCACCTCTTCCACCGTGTGGGTGTCACCAGTTTGCATGAACTTCACCCGATCGCCCGAGTTCATGCAGCCGTCAACTACTCGAATCGAAGACACCACGCCGCGGTATTGATCAAAATGTGAATCAAATATCAAAGCACGCAGCGGTCCTGCCGGATTACCGCTAGGAGCTGGGATTCGCTCCACTATGGCGTCGAGAAGCTCTGGCACTCCCTCACCGGTTTTGGCGGAAATGGCCAGTACCTCGCTGGCGTCAATACCCAGCACGGTTTCGATTTCTTGGGCATAAAGATCAGGGTCGGCCGAAGGCAAATCAATCTTGTTGAGCACCGGCACGATCTTCAAATCGTGTTGCAAGGCCAGATAGCAGTTAGCCAGAGTTTGCGCTTCTATGCCTTGTGCGGCATCAACTAGTAGCAGCACTCCCTCACAAGCAGCTAAAGACCGGCTGACCTCGTAGCCAAAATCAACGTGACCGGGCGTGTCAATGAGATGAAGCGTGTGCCCTTTCCAACCGACTCTCACGTTTTGCGCCTTGATCGTTATGCCTCGCTCACGCTCGAGATCCATCGAATCGAGAAACTGATTTCGCATAGAGCGTTCTTCAACAGCGTTCGTTAACTCCAGAATGCGGTCAGACAGTGTTGATTTGCCGTGATCGATGTGAGCAATGATCGAAAAATTCCGAATACTGGCCGGATCAGCTGGCTTCGCTGATTGGTGGTTCATCCCGCCTCGCAAGGTAGCCTCTAAGACCTCGTGGCCAACATCAAGAGTCAAATCAAGCGGAATCGCCAGAATGAGAAGCGCCGTATTCGTAACCGCGGAGTGCGTTCAGAGTTGAGCACTCGCGAAAAAGCAGTGCTTGCCGCGGCCGAAGCCGGAGAGCCAACCGAAGAGCTAACTCGCGAAGCGCAAAAGCGGTTTGACATGGCCGCCACGAAGCGCGTTATTCACCGCAACGAGGCTGCCAGACGCAAATCACGCCTAGCTGACGCAGTGCGACGCATTTCTCAGAGCTAGCTCGTTTAGCTGATCTAACAACTTGGTGCTAACGGCGGCGGCCCATAGCGGTGAGCCGGCCGACCAATATCTCCATTACGCAGCGGTCGTCCAACCCTGACACGCCGCGAAGTTCAGAATCAGCTCGTGCCAGCAACTCAATCGCTCGCGTGATGCTGGCATGTCCCATCTTGCGTGAAATCTTCAAAGCCTTACCTGCCGAAAAAACACTGCCCCTGTTGCTTGGGTTTTGACCGAGCAGTTCAGCGGCTTGCTCGTTGCTGTTGACCGCTACGCCATCAAGGCGAAGTATTCGGTTGTAGTGACTTGCAAGCGACGTCATCACCTGCATGGGAGCCATACCGGCTTGCCACATTCGTTGGAGAACATTCAACGAATGGGAAACATTACCGGCGTCTATGGCGTCGGTGAGATCCCAAGGTGGCACTCGACCGGCCGCACCCAGATACGGCTCGATGTCTTGCACGCTTAGCGTGACCCCAGCACCAAAAATCGACTCCAGCGTCTCAAGTAAGCCACTGAGACGCGCTATCTCATCTCCCAAATGAGCCAGGAGTAGCTGAGTCGCCTGTGCATCAAGGCTTACGCCGGTATCGCTGAGCTTTTCGTTTAGCCATTTTTGGCGGTCTGGTTTGCGCGTGGGTGCAGCGGCGGAGGTCTTCTTTGCACCCGCGACTTTTAAAGCATCGTTCAGTGTCTTGGGTACTCGCCCCGAACCCCATTCCAAGATCAGGCTCGTAGTTGGTGTTGGTGCTGACAGGTAATCGATTAGCGGTGCAAGGTCGGTGCTATTAAAACGACTTAACTCGCGTGCGACGACCACTCGATGGCTGGAAAACAACGGCTGTGTGGATGCCGCAAGTACTAGCTCGCCGATCAAATATTCCTCGCCGAAGAACTCATGCACATCGGTTGAACGGTCGATGTCGCCCGCCAGTTGTTCAACCGTGCCTTTGACAGCGTCGGCGAGAAGAGTTGGATCGTTACCTGTCAGCAGATGAATCTCACTACTCGTTGTAGCTACGTCCGGCACGCCAAAGAAACTAGCCGCAGAGCTAACTGAGACGTGTTAGATAGGTATTGCTAGGTAGATAGCGCCAGTCGGTTATCGCCGCTGGGTTCAACCACCCGGGTGCTGCTAGCAACATTGCTAGCTAGCAGCGTTGGGCTAGTTAACAGCGTTGGCAATTGTGTTGCCTCAGTGATGACACGAGCACTCGTGATGCTGCTGTTATCAAGCGTTCCAAATCCCTGCGGAGTCCACAACTCATCTATTTGATGGCGCGACTGGATTGCTCGCACCACCTCACGACCCGCTCGGCTAGACGAAAGCGCCACGAGCAGATCGATATCTTCCACTTTGACAGCCGCCAAGCGATCTAATGCCCATGCCGGATCTGGCCGATCCACTACTACGATCGAAGCTGCTGCTCCCACTGTTACTCCACCGGTTACTTCTAGATGCTTCGTGATCACAGGTTCCGGCTCGTGCGTGCTAGCCGCTAGCCACACCCCTAGCAAAGCGGTCGGAATAATCGCAAGGCGCAACGCTCTATGAGCAAAGTGCCTAGCCGTAATGGCCGCAGTCGCCACGACTGCAAGCAACACCAGTTCGCTTGGTTCAATCGCGGGCCAGTGCAAGGCTGCCGCATAGCGAGCTACCGCGGCGACCCAGCCAACCATGAACTGGGTTGGCAAATGCAACACAGCCGCTACTGCGTCACCAGCCAACCCACCAAGCACACCAGCTACTAAACCCCAAATCATGGCTGGTCCTGCCATCGGTCCAGCTAACACGTTGGCCGGGATTGAAACCAATGGCAACGACCCAAACAACCAAAGCTGTACTGGTAGCACTCCTAACTGAGCGGCCAGAGTTACCGACAACGCCAAGCGCAACCAGCGCGGTCCACGTAAGCGGCGTTCAATAGAACTTGCACCTAACACGATGCCACCCGCCGCAGCGACCGATAACTGAAACCCGGCCGCATGCACCAGCAATGGATCAGCCACTACCAACACCGTTACCGCTAAAGCCAACAGTCGAGTGCTTGAGGCACTGCGGCCAACAGCTTGAGCTCCGACGGCTAAAGCAGCGAGCACGCAGGCACGAAGCACCGACGGTTCAGCACGAGTGATCAAAGCAAATTCAGCTAGCAAAACCACCACAGCGACCAGACGCCACCACAAATTCAACCGCAGCAGCAAAGGTGCCACCAACAACAACACGAAAGCCACATTGGAGCCGGAGACTGCCAATAGATGCGTAAGTGACGTGGCACGAAAATCATGCAGCACTTCAGGTAACTGTTCACGATCGTCGCCATAAACAAACCCGGTAAGCAACGCTTGATCTCGCTGTGACAAAGATTTCGACGAGCTACTTACGAGATTTCTGATCGAATTTGCAAACCGAAACGGTGCCGAACCGGCATCAACAAAATGCGCCTCGTTGATTTCTATATGCCCGACCAAATGGCGAGGCCACAAGTAACGCCCGCTGTCTTCATCGGCTACTTCTGTCTCGCCGGTCACATGCCAACGTTCGCCCAGTAGAGCGTCCTCTAGACGGTAAGCGGTCGGACCACGTGCGTAGGCCTGATAGCGGTAACCGGTGCTTGCTATTCGCACCTGCAAGCTCAGTGCTCCGCGTCGCCACTCCGGATCGGCCACTACCACGACCTCTTCGTCAATAAAGCCAGATTCGGGCTGCGTTAGTCGGGCGAGCTCATGGCTTGTACTACCAGCCGCCAGCACAAACACAACAACAACAAGCACAGCCGGCAAGCGAGCTACAAGCGCAAACACCAATGCCAACGCGGCCAGCCACCACGGCAGCCATCTTGATAAATCCCATGCAAACCAAGCGCCAACAAAAGCTGCAATGGCGCAACCGACAATCCAATAATCACCTACTACTGCCAAGCCGCCATAACGTCGAGCGGGCGGGAGAACTATCTCGTGCAACTAGTCAGATCTTGGCTTGATCGCGAAAACCGGCGACAGTTTTGGAGCCAATGTCAGAGACAGCCGTTAGCGCATCGATCGACGCAAAGGGGCCGTATGTTTCACGATGCTTAACGATCCGCTCTGCCAACACTGGACCGATACCAGCCAGAGCCGTTAGCTCACTCTCGTTAGCGGTATTGATGTTGACCAGGCCGCCATTGCTGCCCGACGAAACCGCTCCTGCGCCATCTATACCCGCCGGTAATGGTTCACCAATAGCCGGTACGAATAGCCAATCAGAATCGCTTAACGGTTGCGCCAGATTGATCCGCGATGTGTCGGCCCTGGGCGTTAGTCCGCCAGCACTTCTGACCAGATCATCTAGCCGCGCTGTGATAGCGATTTCGTACAAACCAGGTGTAACAACTTCACCATCTATTTGCACCAGCAGCAGATCCGTCGGCGCTTGACTGGCAGCTGCTTGCGGCAGAGCCACAGTATTGCTGCCAGCTAACGGCAGGTCGATTGGGGGTGGCGCTCCTGTTCGTACTCCTAGCAGGTACACCGCTATGCCTAAGGCACCGAGTGCTGCAAAGATGCCTAGAACAGGTCGCCAACCCAACCGCAGACCGACATCTCGTATCTCTTTGGCTACCAAACGCCAATTGACGGGAATATTTGAATCCACTCGCTTGCCGACCGTAGTACGGCTTCTGGCGATTTCTAGTGGGGATTTTGCGGCACAGGTTTGCACCGCTCAGCTAACGAGCTAAACCTGGTTATGTCTGCTTTACCTTTCTCAATCTTTGTAAAGCGAACGCAACTGGCACAGCAGTGCCGATCGCCCAAAACAAGAACAACTTGTGTTGACCTAAAGCGCCATAACCCACCGGGCCTATTAGCGCAGTCACTAGAGCAGCACTGAAGCCGACCGATTCAAGCACAGCCGCACCGGTCGCAACCCGCTCAGCGCCAGTGGCCTCCAATACAAGCACTTGCGCGCTCATGGCTGCATACGACTCGATCACAGCTTCAATTATCCCGATCACAATGAATACCGCTAGCCCGTTGACGAATCCGTAAATCCAAATAGCTGGAACCAGTGCTATGTAGGCCGGAGCAAACACCTTGCGGGCGCCAATTCTTTCACCCAACGCACCCGCACTGGGCGAAAGGGTTACCAGCGGAATGCCAACCGCTATCAGTCCAACCGCAATCTCTAGGTCGGACAAGCCCAGGTCGGTGAGGTAGCGGTCAACAGTGGAATCGAACAGACCTATGAAGCCCCACAACGCAACATTGCCGCCGATAGCTGCCTGAACGCGAGGTCGTCGGAGCAGCTCGCCGATCTGGGAGTGGTCAACGTGGGTTGTGGCTATAGGTGTTCGGCCGATAAGCGTGGCGATAAGTGAGCCGGACGCGACCAGCACCACCCCCAGCACGATGAACGGCATCTCAAATGTGATCGTTCCCAATGACGATGCGATAGCTGGACCACTAATGAAACCTGCCACCCCGAACGACACCAAAAAGCCCACTTTCCGCGCGCCTCCAGTTACATCAACACCTATCAGTGCCTTACGAGCAACGATGGAGTACAGCCCAAAACCCACGCCCGACAGGCCTCGACTAGCCGCCAACGTCCAGGTTTGTTCTGCAAATACAAACCCGAAACAACCAAACGCTGAGGAAGCTATGGCGATCGCTGCTATCGCTCCAGCAAACCCGCGGTCTACAAACGGTGAAATTGCTAACTGTGTAAATAGCGCTGCTGCAAAACCAGAGGCGGCGATTATGCCAAGCGACATGTCCGACAGGTCGTAACGCTCTTGCAGGTCGGCCAAGTAGCCGAACACGACTCCTAGACCAGCGGCAACCGCGAACTGCGTGAAGTACGCAGTGACTGAGAACAGCTTCAAGACGGCGTCAGTACAGCATGGCTGAAAGCTGCTTACGCCATGAGGCGGTCGCTGGATGCTCGGCACCCAACAGTTCCAGTAGCTCTACAAACTTTTGCCGATCTGTATCGCTTGTTTTGACTGTGGTTAGTAGTGCCTCTAGTTCAGTTTCAACTTCGGCTAGGTCAAACTCGGGCTTGGGTTCGGCTGAGGCGGTCGTAGTTTCCTCGACATCCTCCGCTGCGATTTCTGCTGTTGCGTCATCGGTTTGCGCTTCTGCAATCAATGAAGACGGTTCGGGTAACAATTTCGCGACAAAATCCCGCACCATTGGTTCACCTTGGGCTCCCAAAAACCCGTCAACGGGCTGTCCATCTTTGAATGCCACCACCAGAGGAATCGACTGCGCTTGCATAGCGCGAGCAACCTCGGGGTTTTCGTCGATGTTCACCTTGGCGCCCGCCACAGCACCATCAGTATCTGCAATCACTTTTTCCAAAATGGGTGCTAACGATTTACAAGGGCCACACCAAGGTGCCCATAGATCCACCACCACGGGCTGGTTATGGCTGGCTGCGACTACCTCATCGTTAAACGTTGCATCGGTTACATCAATCATGAGTTCCCAGTATCGCTAGCCACGTCACTAGCCGCACGCTGAAACGGCTCGTCAACCTGTAACCAAATGCTGTCCCTACTAGCGTGGCAGTCATGAAGGTAGATGGCGGTATTGGTGTAACTAGCGGATTTGACGGGCTCATGGAGTCCTCCCGCAAACAAGAAGAACTTGGCTACGACGGATTGTGGGTGCCCGAAACCAGCCACGACCCGTTCACGATGCTGCCTCTGATGGCGCATGCGACCGACAGTGTTGAGCTTGGCACCAGCATCGTGGTGGGGTTTGCTCGTAATCCGATGTCGTTGGCTTACAGCGCCAACGACATACAACTACTCTCAGGTGGCCGGTTCATTCTGGGGTTAGGTAGCCAGATCAAGCCGCACATCACTAAGCGTTTTTCAATGGAATGGTCAAAACCTGCGGCTCGCATGCGTGAGATGATTCTCGCCGTCAAGGCCATTTGGAATAGCTGGAATACTGGCGAGAAGCTGAATTTTCAAGGTGACTTTTATCAGCACACGTTGATGAGTCCGTTCTTTCATCCGGGCGAAAATCCGTATGGCGCTCCCAAAGTGGCGTTGGCTGGTGTTGGGCCATTGATGACTGAGGTCGCTGGTGAGACCTGTGATCTGTTTATGTGCCACGGGTTTACCACTGAGAAATATCTGCGTGAAGAAACCATCCCTGCGCTAGAGCGTGGGGCTGCCAAAGCTGGTCGGTCGCTTAACGACATCACCATCTCCGGGCCTTCATTCATTGTTACCGGCAACAACGAAGAGCAAATGGACAAAGCCACACAGGGCGTCAAGCAGCAGATTGCGTTTTATGGTTCTACCCCTGCTTATCGACCGGTGTTGGACTGCCACGGTTGGGGTGATCTGCAAACCGAGCTAAACGGAATGTCTAAAGAAGGCAAGTGGGTGGAGATGGGCAATCTGATCACCGACGACATCTTGAGCGCGTTTGCAGTAGTGGCTGAACCTGAGAAGGTGGCAACAGCGTTGAAGGGTCGCTACAGCGACGTAGTGGACAGGGTTAGCTTTTATGCGCCCTATGAGGGAGAATCTGACCGCTGGAGCACTATCTTCAACGACTTGAAGGCTGCTTAAGTTACTAACCAGCCGCTGGCCTGTGAAGCACGCCGGTGACTGGTCTGATCGCTAGCTCGTCACCATCGTCGGCTGCGGTGCCTTTTGACACCTGGCAATCGCCATCAACGATCATTGAATAGCCGCCAGCTTCAAACGGCGGCCATAGCACCGACACTCTTGGTCGTGCGGAAATGTTTGCAGCCGCAGTTCGGCTAGCACCACATCGCAGTTCACCATCGGTGAAGCTGAAAGTGAGATGTGCGATGTGTGCGGTGGAGTCATCGCTGACGCTTAGCAGATACGCCTGCTGACCGAAGCGCTTTATTTCTTCACCCAGCTTCTCTACTTCTACAGCAATACTCATTGGTTCAAAAAATCATCAGGGTTGTTACGCGGTCAAGAAATAGTATCGCCCTGTGCTAAATGTTCTCAATAACCTCCTAGGAGTGGTGGTCGGGCTAGCGGGTACTGGATTCCTGACGCTGATGGGATTCTTGTGGCGCAAACGCTCTGCTGCTCGCCGATGGGCACTGATCTTGCCGCTATTGCAAGAAGCCAAACGCTTCAACAATCTCTGTAAACACGAGTTGGGTTTCGCTGTCTTCGATGGAACGAGCACTCCCAAAGAAATAGTGGATGTCTTCGACTTCGCTCAAGCAAGCGAACTTGTGCTGGCCTCCGACGGCTACACCACGCCGCAAAGCACTCTTGAAGAAAGTGAAAAGCTGCTCGCTGCAGCGATAGAACGCGACCCCCTTCGGCTTGAGCATCCACCAGGGACAAAAGTCGCATCTCCTGACAACATCAGCTTCGACGACCGCACCTACGTGCGAGTGCGGATTTCTTAGACAACCATCACTTTGCTGTGTATCAGGTGCCAGCACATCAGGATTAGTAGACCACTGCGCTCTTAGTAGGCTTCTGCGCTCATGCACAAGTGCGGGGCTATAGCTCAGTTGGTAGAGCGCTTCCATGGCATGGAAGAGGTCAGGGGTTCGATTCCCCTTAGCTCCACTCAACTAACGCGCCGTCACTAGGTCAAATGATGACCGGCGGATGACGACCCCCCCCCTCCCCCAGCACTATCTCAGCAAGAGCTTGAATCTTGGCTCTGGGGAGCCGCCGACATCCTCCGAGGTCCGGTAGATCCAGTCAACCTGCGGGATTTCATTTTCCCGATTCTCTTCCTAAAACTGCTGTCGGACACTTGGGATGAAAAGCAGGCTGAAGCAGAAGCTGAGTGGGGTGACGAACTCACTCAAGAGATTGCCAAATCCGATTTTCACAAGTTCGCCATCCCGGATGGGTGCCATTGGGAGGATTTACGCCGTGTCACTGAAAACCACGGTGTAGCAATCCAAGCGATAACGCAAAAGATTGAACAAGCCAACCCAGATCGACTCGCGGGGATCTTTGGCAACGCCTCCTGGGCTGATTCAAATCGAATGCCGCCTGAACGTCTCCAACGGCTGGTTGATCACTTCAACCGTTACAACATCTCGCCTAGCCAAGTGCCCCACGACATGTTGGGTGATGGGTACGAGTACTTGCTCAAGCAGTTCTCAGACGAAAACGCTGCCAACGCTGGGCAGTTTTTCACCCCTCGAGGAGTCGTACACCTCCTAGTCAAGATTCTTGCAGCCACTGAAACCGACACGGTCTATGACCCGGCATGCGGCTCTGCGGGCATGCTGATCGAAGTCGCCAAAGAAATCAAGACTTCGGGCAGATCCACCGCTCGGATGCGATTCTTTGGCCAAGAGGTAAACCAAACCTCATCGGCAATAGGTCGAATGAACCTCTACATCCAAGATGTGGAAGACACAACCATTCGCAGAGGTGACACGCTTCGCAACCCACTCTTTGTCGACAACAAAGGAAAGCTCAGCCAGTTTGACGTAGTCATCGCCAACCCACCGTTTTCACTTAAAGAGTGGGGGCGAGAAGTCTGGGCAGATGACCCACACAACCGTTCCGAACTAGGAGGCGTTCCACCAAAAAACAACGCTGACTTCGCCTGGATTCAGCACATGCTCGCTTCTGCTAAACCCAACACCGGCAAGGTCGGGGTCGTAATGCCTCACGGCGCCCTGTTTCGATCAGGTGCTGAGGGACGTATACGACAGTACATTCTTGAGACAGATTTGCTTGAAGCCCTCATCGGTCTTGGGCCAAATCTTTTCTACGGCACTTCTATCCCTGCGTGCCTGCTGATCTTGCGAAATAGTAAAGACAAGGCATCTAAGGGCAAAGTTCGCATCATCGACGGCTCTCAGCGATACGAGTCCGGCCGCAGCCAGAACACACTTGGCGATGGCGACGTGGCAGCGCTACTTGAGGCATACCTAGATCCCGATGTAGAGGCAGACGGGATCAAGCAATCGACCGTAGATATCAGCGAAATAGAAACCAACGGCTGGGATCTCAACATCGGTCGCTACATACAACAAGACGCCGATGAAATCATCGACGTAGGCGAAGCTCTTACCGACCTACGCCAAGCCCAGAAACAGCTTGCAGAAGCTCAGTTGGCGATGGACAAGCGACTCAAGGCCGCTGGCTATGAATGACGGCTGGCGTGAATCAAAACTTGGCGATATCGCGGTATTCAACAACGGCTACCCCTTTAAGCCATCTGAACTTGGAACAACCGGGAAACCTGTCATCCGAATCAAACAGCTATTGAATCCTCAAGAAATCCCTGACCGATCTGAAGTAGAGATCCCAGATCGATTTCAGATTGATGACGGCGACCTAGTCTTCTCTTGGTCTGCCACATTGGCTGTGCGCTTCTGGGATCGTGGTCCCGCTCTTCTAAATCAGCACCTTTTTAAGGTCATTCCCTCGAAAAAAGTCCAAATTGGGTGGCTTGCTTGGGTATTACAAAATGCCATCAAAGACTTAGAGAAACAAGCGCATGGAACAACCATGAAGCACATAACCAAGAAACGTTTGGTTGAATTCCCAATCCTAATACCCCCCCCCAGGAGCAACGCCGGATCGTGGATCTCATCGAATCAATCGACACCTACCTCGACGCTCTCGAACAGCAACTCACAACTGGCCAGACAGCCCGCCAAGCGTTGCTCGTCGAGCTCCTAAGACCGCCTGACATGCGTAAAGAATGGCGTCAGGTAACGCTCTCAGCTTTGCTTTCAAAGAAACTAGGTGGTGTATGGGGCAAGAACTTCGGGGAAAGCGAGATCGATGTTCAAGTATTCAGACAGACTGAGTTCACAAACGATGGTGTCTTGATTAAGCCTGCTGGGGCAACTCGTTCTCTGACTAAGAAACAGTTAGCAAGCCGCACACTTGAAGAAGGAGACATCCTGATTCAAAAGAGTGCTGGCACTCCAACATTGCCGGGGCGGGTCGTGTATGTGAGTGAAATTGGCCAAGAGCCTTCTTCGTTCTCAAACTTCTTGACCCTGCTCAGGGCAGACAGAGACGAAGTGGTACCGAAATTTCTTTTCTATGAGCTTTGGTCGTTACATCGTCAAGGGAAGGCATTTGAACACCAGCGTGGCACCAATATTCGCAATCTGGATCTGGGCAATTACTTGGAAACTGAAGTCCTAATACCCCTCTCAAGGAGCAGAGACGCATCGTGGAACTCCTTGATTCGGTCGACGCCTACATCGAGGCACAAGGCCAATCTGCCATCAAAGCCGAAATCTCTCGTGAAGCGCTCCTCACAGAACTACTGACCCCCCCCCAGAGCAAGCAGAGAAAGAATGGCGTCAGGTAGCGCTCGGTGACGTCGTTGAGATTGTGTTAGGCGGAACTCCATCAACAAAGACTCCTGAGTACTGGAATGGCGACATCATTTGGATAACACCAGCCGAAGTTGTCGCTAACCAAGGCGACTACATCAACGACTCTGCTCGAAAAATCACTAGAGAAGGTCTTGCCAACTCATCGGCAAAGATGTTGCCGGTTGACACCGTGCTTCTTACCTCACGCGCCACGATTGGAGCAGTTGCGCTGTCAGGCGTGCCCTTAGCAACCAATCAAGGCTTCACATCGTTGATATGTGGGTCAGATCTTCTGCCGCGATTCGCTATGTATTGGTGTCAGGCAAACACTCGCGAATTCATAATTCGATCCACTGGCAATACTTTCCGTGAAATCTCTCGAAAAAACGTCGCAGCCATACAGATGAATCTCCCGCCACTTGAAGAACAGCAGCGGATCATTGAAATCATCAGCGGGGCGGATCAGATGCTGCAAGCAACCGAAAAGGCGATCGTTCACACACGCTCATTGCGAGATGGTGTGCTCATCAACCTGCTGTCAGGCGAACACGAAATACCCGACTCATACGACGCCTTGCTGGAAGCCGTATGACCGATCTTGTGGAACGCACCGTCCAAAACGGACTGTGCGAAAAACTTGCGGAACTTGGCTGGGATTTAGCACTGGACGACGAGGAACTTGGTCGCCGGTACGACGAAGTAGTCCGCTTCGATGAGTTGCAAGCAGCAATGGTTCAACTGAACCCCGAAATCGCTGAAGAACCGTCACGCGCAGGAGAGGTTCTTCCAAAGCTGCTTGCAGTATTGCTGTCAGCACCAAACGATGGGCTTTTGGCTGCCAATGAAGAATTCGTGGCGTGGCTATGCGGCCGCCGTGCCTGCAAATACATAGGGATGGATCAGCACTCTCAGGTTCAACTGATCGATTTCGATAACCCTCGTGCAAACATCTTGCGTGTAAGCGCTGAGGCAACTTTCCATGCTGGTAGAGAGCATCGCCGTTACGACATTGTGCTGTGGGTAAATGGCATTCCGTTGGTGGTTGGAGAGACCAAAGCACCGATGACAAACAATTCGTGGCTGAATGCAGCAACGGACATCCACAACGGCTATGAGATGAAGACCCCTGCCTTCTTTGTGCCGAACGTGTTGTCGTTTGCGACCGATGGTCGTGATTTTCGCTATGGGGCAGTACGACAGCCACCTGAGATGTGGCTGAACTGGTCCAAGACCACGGACAGCATGCTGCCGGAAGGTATCCCGGCTGTGATGCGCTCCACCGAGCTGCTGCTAACCCCTGAAATGGTGTTGGATATTTTGCGGCACTACACGCTCTACTCGTCTCGACCCACATCGCAGGGAGCCGTAAGGCAGAAAATTATTCCGCGCTATCCCCAGGTGGAGGCGGTGGATGCCATCGTGAAACGCTGCCTTGATCCAAACAAACAGCAGGGCTTGGTCTGGCACCACCAAGGTTCGGGCAAAACGTTTGCAATGGCATATGCAGCAGCGAAACTACGGCACTACACGGAGCTAGACGCTCCCACGATCGTTGTGGTACTGGATCGATTGGACTTGATTGAACAAACCGCTTCAGAGTTTGAGTCGGTAGGCATCCCCACTATGAGGGTGGCGCAAACAAGAGAAGATTTGCGGCGATTGTTGTCGGAAGATTCACGCGGGGTGATTATCACCACGATTTACCGCTTCAAAGATGCTGGGCTGCTCAACGAGCGCGACAACATCGTGGTGATGGTGGATGAAGCCCATCGCACACAAGAAGGTCGGCTCGGACAGAACATGCGCGCTGCGGTGCCAAACGCCAAGTTCATTGGGCTCACAGGCACACCAATTTCATCAGAAGATCGCAACACGTGGGCAATGTTTGGCGACCCCGATGATCCTGATGGTGCACTAAATCACTACTCAGTTGAGCGATCGATCTACGACGGAGCCACATTGCCAGTGCACGTTGAGACCCGTTTGGTCAATTTTCACTTTGACGGTGATGTGCTTCAGCAAGCATTCGACAGCCTCGCCGAAGAAGAAGATCTAGACGATGAGGAAAAAGAGTTCATCAGCCGCAAGGCTGGGCATCAGTCTGTAGTAGTGCAGAACCCGAAGCGAGTACGGGCCGTGTGCCAAGACATCGTCACGCACTATCGAGAACGCATCGCTCCGCTAGGGCTGAAAGCTCAAATCGTTGCGTACGACCGCGCAACCTGCGTTGCCTACTACGAGGAACTGAAAGAACTTCTTAAGCCTGGCGAGCTAGCCACAGTAGTCATGACCACTGACAAAGGTGATCCTCAGGAATGGAGCGGTTGGGATCTTGACCGAGATCAAGAAGCCGCCGTCAAGAATCGTTTCCGCGATCTAGATGACCCGTTGAAATTCCTCATCGTGACTGCCAAGCTGCTCACTGGTTTTGACGCACCAATTGAGGGTGTGATGTATCTAGATAAGCCTCTGAGAGCGCACACGCTCTTTCAAGCGGTTTGTCGTACTAACCGGCGTTGGACAAACCAGCGCACTGGGCAAGAGAAGCAGTTCGGGCTTGTTGTCGACTACGTCGGTATGGGTGAGGATCTCGCCCGTGCGGTTGCAGTCAAGCACACCGCTCTCCCAAAGAGAAACGAAGGCGACATACAAGTACTACTGACCGAACTTATAGATGCAACCAATATCGCTTGGGAACGGTTCGAGAAGATCGACCGCACACAACCCACTTTTGCTCGGATATCCAACGCTCAGGAGATCCTTAAAGGAGACGAGAGCAGGCAACAGTTCGCTAAAGAATTCATGCAGTGTCAGGGCCTCTACGAGTTCCTTTCACCCGACGAGCGTTTCAATGAGCATGAGAGTCGCTACAACTTTCTTGCAAAGGTCTACGCATCGATCGCTCCGTCAAATGTTGGGAACATGCTGCTATGGCACCGCCTAGGGGCCAAAACCATGGCGCTAGTTCACGAGAACCTCACTGGCGTAACTATTGACGGCACCGCTTTGGATCAGATTGCTCTTGACGCTGAAACTCTGGATTTCCTGCGAGAGCATGATCTAACACTCATTCCCGAAACCGACATCCAAAAACCGCCTCCATCTGCAGTGGAAGTGTTGGACCGACTAGAAGAACGTATTCGTCGCCGCACAGAAGGCACAGACCCGCATCGTGTGTGGCGCACTTTGTCTGAGCGGCTGGAAGCCTTGCGAGCCAAAAAAATCGCCGATGCCGAGGCATCTGTGGATTTTCTAAAACACCTGATGGAAGTTGCTAGTGAAGTCGTGCGAGCGGAGCGTGCTGATGATGAGGGACGCTTAGATGAATTCAAAGTGCTTAACCCTCGACAAGGAGCTCTCACACAAATCTTCTTGGAGTACGCGCCAGATAAACGGCCGGAAATCTTGGAACGGATTGTTATGGATGTTGATGCGATCGTGGATCCTTCACGCGGAACAGGCTGGCAATCATCTACTCCTGGCGATCAAGGAGTAAGACGCGAAGTACGCCTGTTGCTAAAGAAATACGAACTTCCAGTAACTGGAGAGTTGTTCGACCGTGCTTACGCCTACATCAGGGAAAACTACTAACGAATACTCCAGCTTGCATCAGTATCCAACAGACCAAGCGGTTATCCGCACAAGTAGCATTGCCAAATGGCTGATATTGATCATCTAGTTTTTGCTTGTACCGATCTCGCTACTGGCGTCTCTCACATTGAAGATCTCACCGGCGTAAAAGCAACTCCGGGCGGGCCGCATCCAGGTGTAGGTACCTACAACGCGCTGCTGTCGCTTGGCGAAAACGTCTATCTAGAGATAATCGCACCCGACCCAAACCAACCAGATCCCGACGTGCCACGCCCATTTGGCGTCGACGATCTAGCGGCCGGAGAAGGTCGCCTAGCTAGCTTTTGCATCCACGCCACACCACCGCAAACCATTGACGAGGTCACAACAGCAATGGCTTCACATGGTTTCGATCCAGGTCCGATTTCTGCCATGAGCAGGGTCAAACCCGACGGTGAGCAGATTCACTGGCGGCTATCTCGCAACGCTGCGGCTAACACTTGCTTAGAGCCGTTCGTGATCGACTGGGGCGCCACTACTCACCCGTCCAAGGTCACACCCACTGGGGCAACGCTGATCACGCTAAATGGTTCGACAGCTGACCCGGCGACTGTGCGACAGATGCATTCGGCGATCGGGCTTTCGATAGACGTAGATGAAGGACCGGACGAGATCTCCGCAGTGTTTGAGTGCCCAAACGGCCGAGTCGAACTGCGCTAGCTACTAGCAGCTAGTTCTGCGGCAGACCCCAATCCACCGGCTCACGACCGGCGGCGACTAGCGCTTCGTTCGCTCGACTAAACGGTCGGCTACCAAAAAATCCTCTATCTGCGCTAAACGGAGATGGGTGAGACGACTCAATCACCACATGTCTGTCGGTGTTCACTAGTGGCGCCTTTGATTTCGCAAAAGCTCCCCACAAGATAAACACCACCCGTTCGGATTTCTCATTGACAGCAAGTATCACCTCGTCTGTGAACTGCTCCCAGCCCTTACCTCTATGCGAACCAGCCTGACGAGCACGCACCGTCAACACCGAATTCAACAACAGCACGCCTTGCTGCGCCCACGACTCCAAACAACCATGCTTCGGTGCAGTTAAACCAAGATCGCTAGCTAGCTCTTGGTAGATATTCACCAACGACGGCGGAGTACGCACACCTCGATTCACCGAAAAACACAGCCCGTGAGCCTGGCCTGGCTGGTGATACGGGTCTTGCCCAAGAATCACCACCTTCACCTGAGAGTGAGCGGTGAGATGCAGCGCTGTAAATACTTGATCTTGCGGTGGGTACACCTCGCCTTGCTGACGCTCATCTGCAACGAAACGTTGCAGCAGCGGCCAGTACGGCTTGTCGAACTCGCCACGCAGCAGCGGGTTCCAATCGGTGCGCTCGCCCGAGGTGCTCACGCGCTACTCACGCAGCAGGAACGGCGTTAGCTGCTTCTTTGCTTTTGTTTATGCCTAAACCGATCCGTGCGCGGTATTCGTCAAGATCCACACCGTCAGTCGGTTTCTGATCGTTCATGTAGCGGGCATAGACACCGTGGATAATGCAAGCCGACTTCCAATAGTTAAAGCAAACGTAATAATCGAGCTGGCTTAGATCCGCACCGGTGCGCTCGCCATAGCGCTGCACCAACTCTTGACGTGTACCAAACCCGGGTTGCAATGTGGGGGCCTTTTCCGGGTTGACGACATCATCGCCCTGTTCAGTCCAACCGTTTAGGGCATATGCAAAGTCGGCCAGCGGATCGCCCAGCGTGGAGATCTCCCAATCCAGCACCGCGGTTATCTCACCAACAGAACTGAGCAGACAGTTATGCAGACCGTAGTCACCGTGCACCACGCGAGCCGGACCCTGCTCAGGCTTGCGTTCGGTAAGCATCGCATGAAGCTCGTGCAAGGCCGGATCGTCATATTTTGCAGCATCTGCCGAAGCGGTCCAGCTGCGATACCAGGTGCGAAGCTGACGCCCTACATAATCCTCACGCTTGCCCAGATCTCCCAAGCCGACCTCATCAGGATCAACACTGTGCAGTGCTGCCAGCACGTCCATAAACGACCCGGCAACGTTCGCACGGGCTTGCTCACTTAAGTGCTCCTGCGCGTCTTCTTGACTAAACATTGGACGACCCTCAACATGGCTCATCACATAAAAGTGCGCTCCGGTAACTGCTGGATCTTCGCAGTAGCCGTGCGCTACAGGCACCGGCACCTCTGTGTCTCGCAGCCCACTGATGATCGTGAACTCGCGCCCCATGTCGTGAGCCTTTGGCAACAGTTCACCCATGGGTGGGCGCCGCACAACAGCGGTGCGAGCGTCTTTGTCGGTGAGCTTGTAGGTGAGGTTGCTGTGCCCACCTTCAAGACGTGTCCAATCGCATGGTGGCGTTATCGCATCAGTGTTGGTGCCGATCCACTCCTCCACCGCTTCAACCTCGTAGCCGACTATCTGCATGCCTTCGGTGTCTATTAGTCGGTCAGACATCCGCACCCTTCAAATTTGCTACCACAAAATCTCTCACGGCTCTCACACTATGCGCGCCAAAATGCGCAAACCAGCAAGACTGCTACTCGGCTTTATTGCGCTCAAAGGAGCCCAGTGCGGCAAGGAAGCGTTCGTTCTCAGCGGGCGATCCGATCGTTACTCGCACGCCCTCACCCTCAAACGGACGCGTAATCACACCAGACTGCTCAAGACGGTTATAAGTCGGCATCGCATCTTCACCTAATCGCATCCAGATGAAGTTCGCTTGACTTGGTGTAACTGGCCACCCGGCACTGACCAGCGCAGTCATCACCGCCTCACGTTGGGCGATTACCTCTGCCGCTCGTTGGGCTAGCTCAGCCTCGGCGGTTGGTTGCAGCGAAGCAATCGCAGCCGCCTGCGCTACGCCGCTAACAAGAAACGGCGCACACACCTTGTCCAGCGTCGCGATGACTTGCTCATCACCAATGGCATAGCCAACTCGCAGGTTTGCCAACCCGTAAGCCTTGGAAAAGGTTCGCAACACCAGCGCGTTTTGATGGCGCGGAAGGATTTCGGTAACTGGATCTGTCACCGCTAGATCGGTCACAAACTCCCGATAAGCCTCGTCGATTACCACCAACACATCATCTGGTACTAATCCAAGAAACTTCAGCAGCTGCTCAGTGGTGCAGACCGTGCCCGTGGGGTTGTTCGGGCTTGATAGCAGCACGAGCTTGGTGCGGCCGGTCACGGCTTTGGCTACCGCCTCCAAATCAAACGCCTCATCCACTAGCGGCAAGGCAATGGCCTCGGCCTGCGCTATGGCGCTGTAAACCGGATGTATCTCAAACGAGCGCCAGGGATAGACCACTTGGTCGCCTGGGTCCACATACGCCAAGAACAGTTGCTGCAACAATCCGACAGACCCACCGCCAATCGTTACGTTGGCGTTGCTCACCGCGAGCTTGTCGGCCAGTGTTTGGCGCAGTTCCATGCAGCGATGGTCGGGATAACGGTTGATGTCATTCGCTGCGGTGGTCAATGCTTTTTGCACCGATGGCAGCGGCGTGTAGGGCGTTTCGTTGGAAGCCAGCTTGATGGGTGGCAGCTGTTCGGTGGTTGTGCTCGATGCAGCGTTGGAACCCACTTCTGCTTGAGCGGCTGATTTGCCTGGCTTGTACACCGGCAGCCCATCAATTACTGCTCGTGGTCTAACGCTCACCTAATCTCCCAGACTTTGCCTTGATCGTATTCCAACTGACAGACTGAACAAATGACTACTCAACCCAACTTCACAAGCACACCGTTTCGTATTGATGTGTCCGATGCCGACCTAGCTGACCTCACCGCTCGGCTCAACAACACGCGTTGGCCTAATGCCGAGCCAGTTGATGACTGGTCGCAGGGTGCCCCACTTTCCTACGTTCAAGAAGTCTGCGATTACTGGGCAAACACCTACGACTGGCGCGCTCAAGAGGCGAGACTTAACCGCTTCCCTCAGTTCACCGCTCCCATTGACGGCCTTGACATTCACTTCATCCACGCTCGCTCCACCAACGAAGACGCCATACCGTTGGTGCTCACGCATGGCTGGCCCGGTTCGATCGTCGAATTTCACAAGGTCATTGAACCGCTCACCAACCCTGCTGCTCATGGTGGCGACGATGCCGATGCCTTTCACGTGGTCTGCCCATCGCTGCCTGGCTATGGCTTTAGCGGCAAGCCAAGTGAGACTGGCTGGCGCGTAGAACGCATAGCCGACGCCTGGACGCAACTGATGACAGGTTTGGGCTATGACCGTTTTGGTGCGCAGGGCGGCGACTGGGGTGCGGGCGTAACCACTGCCATCGGTGCTCATCATCGCGATGAATGCCTAGGCATTCATCTCAACATGGTGATGGGTGGTGGTCGTCCAAAAGATGCAGGCGATCTCACACCTGATGAAGAAGAAGCTATAAAGGCGTTTAACCACTATCTCAAGTGGGATTCGGGCTACTCCACTCAGCAAGCAACCCGGCCACAAACCCTTGCCTACGGACTAACCGACTCACCCGCGGGGCAAGCGGCTTGGATACTTGAAAAGTTCTGTGCGTGGACTGACTGCGACGGTCACCCCGAAAACGCTCTAAGCCGGGACGAAATGCTCGACAACATCATGCTGTATTGGTTGAACGCAACAGCGGGATCTTCCGGACGCTTGTATTGGGAGAGCTTCAGAAGAATAGGTTCTGACCCGGTGTCGGTGCCTACTGGGGTAGCGAAATTTCCAAAAGAGATCATTCCCCCGGTGCGATCTTGGTCCGAATCGATCTACAGCGACATTCGACGTTGGACGGAAATGCCGCGTGGCGGACACTTCGCAGCGTTTGAGCAACCCGAGCTATTTGTTGAAGATGTGCGAGCGTTTTTCGCGGAGCTCCGTTAAGACTAGACATCGCTACAAGCTGCTCAGAAACAAGGCGCACACCGAAACGCGAGTGAGGCGAGTACCCTCTGAGCCGTACCACCTGGCGTTTGAGATCGGGCTTGACTACGCGCTGATATGCAAAGTTGATGCGCAAACCGGTCTTGCTTGTCAACGTTGCCACCGGTCAGGAATAACTGATTAGTCGTTGCCTTAATGACGACTGCGGTGGAGCCTCTGCGAAGAAAAGGAGTTCAACATGGCTGCAAGTCGAACTACGTTTGAAAAACTTCAAAGAGATCGTGCCAAAAAAGCCAAGGCTGAGGCCAAGCGCTCTAAGCGCTTAGGGCGTGCACCTGACGGCAGTCCGTTACCTGGGACAGAAGTAGATGATCCCGACGCCGCTCAGCTTGACGGTGACCTGGACAAGGAAATCTCACCGGCCGATCTGCTTCGGTTAGTTGAAGAACTTCAGCGGGCGTTTGACAACGAAGAGATCACATTCGACGAGTACGAAGAACGCAAAATCGAACTACTGGCTCGTATCTCAGCGGACTAGCTACTTACTTGTCCTGCCAGTTAGGGGCACGCTTCTCAGCAAAAGCGGTTGCACCCTCAAGTGCGTCAGCGGACCCAAACACATCGTCTAGTACTGGCTTTTGAAAGCTCCAGAAGTCATCTTCAGACACGCCCAGCACGTCTTTCATTAGCTTCTTTGAGGCTCGTACCCCCAGTGGTGCGTTACGAGCTATGCGCTCAGCTAGTTCGATCGCAACCTCTACTGCCTTACCTTTCGGAGCCACTCGGTTCACCATGCCGTGCTGGTGAGCTATCTCAGCGGTTATTGGTTCTGCAGTTAGAGCCATCTCCATCGCCAAGCTGTATGGCAACTGACGCGGCAAACGCAGCAGCGCACCAGCTCCTGCAAACAGTCCTACACCCACCTCGGGAATCCCTAGGCGGGCACCCTCTCCAGCAACGATCAGATCGCATGCCAGCGCTACCTCTAATCCACCGGCAAGCGCTACGCCTTCCACCGCCGCGATGATCGGTTTTGCGCAAGCCTTTTCGGTGATACCGCCAAAGCCGCGATCACTAACGTTGGGCATACCTTCAACTCCACCATCGACGAACTGTTTCAAATCCATACCCGCGCTAAATGCTCGTCCGGCGCCGGTCAGCACTCCCACCCGCACAGAACTGTCGGAGTCAAAATCTTCCAAGGTCTTTGCTAGAGCCGTAGAGAGATCGGTGTTGAAAGCGTTCATCGCGTCTGGTCGATTTAGCGTGATGATTTGGACGTAATCGCGCTGCTCGGTAAGTACAAGAGGTTCAGAATCTGTCATTAGTCCAGATTAGCCTTACTTTCTAGTGCCGTCACAGGAAGCTGGTCGAAACCATGAGTGAGATAAATCAGCTGTTGACAGCATTGGAATCCGCTGCTTCACCGGACAGTGACGAAGAACCTCACACGGTCGCACTGCTGGCAAGGCAACTTGCTGTAGCGGACGGTCTGGACGCCACGACAGGCGCAACTGCGTTGCGAGCCGCACGTGCGTTAGCAGTTCATGGTCCCGCGCAAACCCTGCCCAAGGCCGCTGAGCTAGCTGCGAAGGCGCATCGGGAGTCGATTTCAGGCGCGGGTGTGTTGTTTGCCGAGTGTGTAGACCGCGTGAACCTCATGAGCGGTCAACCTCAAAGCTTTGGCACCGTAACTACTCAGCATCAAGGCGATCAGATGTTGGCGCCAATTGATAAATCCATAAACGACGACATGCGCGCACAGTTGGGTGTGCCGACGCTGGATCAACTGCAAGCACAAATTCAACAGCGCAATGAAGATGCAGCTCGCAAACGCGCAGGGGTTGTGAACGGAACCAGTACAAACGAAGGCAAGTTGCCTACGGGGCAACGCTTTGCGCGTGTGTGGCACGATCCCAGCCCGGATTGGCTCCAAGGCAAACTGGCCGAACATCCGCAAGGAGCCTGGGCCGATGGCGACGAGCTGACGTTTGCCTGTAAAGCAAACAGCCGTTATGGATTGATTGCGGGACCGGTGTTTGAGCTGCCGTTGTGGAGAGTGTCTGACTCCACCAATAACTCCACCAATACAAACCGCCTTACAAATCCAGATGGTGGAGAGCAGTTGTGGGCACTAACTGTGCAAGTAGAACGACTTAGTGAAGCTGTCATTGGTTACGGGTTTTGGGAGATTGACGAATTTGGTGGGTTAGCTGGTGGTGGTATGCGAGGCCCCGTTGATCATCGCTTCCGTGGCCCAGATGCACCGGTCGAGCTCAATTCCACGCCAGACAACCAGCTTCGCGGAACGGTCATCACCGAGGCACTGTCAAGCACTGAACTGCGTGAAAACCGTCTGGTAACGGTCTATTTGCCGCCCGAACATCAACCCAGCGAAAAACTTCCGGTGCTTTACGCAACCGACGGAAACGGAGTTAGACCATATATCCGTCGCATCGACGCCGGCATTGTCGATCAAAGTGTTCCGCGATTTGTGTTGGTAGCCGCGCATGCCGCACCAATGAGCGCCTACAGCAATGAACGCGCCTTGGAATACCTACCGGGCTTCGATAACAAACGTTTCGACCGCCATCAACAGTTCTTTGTGAACGAGCTAGCGCAATGGGCGCAAGACAGTTTCGGCGTATCAGACGAACGAGGCAAACGAGCCGTGTTTGGCTGCTCCGACGGTGGCGGACATGCATTGGCGACCGGGCACATGAACCGCGAACGATACGGGCATTGCATCGCATACTCCACTGGCTTGCCGCCGAACGACCAGATGGGCTGGGAAGCGGACAAGGCTCCATTTGTGCATCTGTGTGCGGGCACCTTAGAGGGTGCATTTTTTGACGCCACTCATGCATGGGCCGCGTGGCTGCATTTTGCAAAATCACCGCATCACTGGACCGAACGAGTGTGCGGTCACGATCTGATTCAGTGGATTGAGGAGCTACCGCGAGCTCTCGCTCGCGCATGGGGCTAAACAAAACCAGGTAGAGCCAGCGAGAGCTACTGCTTTAGAGCAGCGATGGCATCTGCGGCAATCCGTTCAGGATCTTGCATCGGTCCGAAATGTCCAAGCCCTGAATAGGTAATAAGTCGCGAGTTAACAAGCGCTTCATGCGCCGGTAAGCCAATATCGTGAGCTTGCTCTTCGTTGAAATACGCATCACCTTTGCCAATCACCGCTGACACTTCACAGCCTGCAATCCTGTCGTCGGTTGATACATAATCGTCCCGGTACGTACCGGCTTCATCGGTTGATCGACATCTCAAACGAACGGTGCCGTCGGGCAAATCTTCAAACCCGTTTTGCACGTAGCTGTGTAATGCGTCGGCTCGCAGCAGAGAAAATGGTGGACGAGATGCAAACCGATGCATTGCTTCGGCACGTGAATCGAAAGTTTCACGCCGCTTTATCGCACCGGCGATCAGCGGATTTTCTTCACGCTCCGACATATCTTTGATCCGCCACACCACCGGCTCATAACCGTAGATATTCGCTATCAGACCAGGCCTTTGAATCTCCGCCAAAAGCAGGACTGCAGCGCCAATCGAGTGTCCTACACAATTGATCTGGGTGCGGTCGATCTCATTGCGATCCGCTAGATAATCAACAATCGCCAATATGTCAGTAGCGGTTGTTGTCCATAGATAGTCGCCATCGCTGGGTGTTTCGCTCCAGCCGTGACCACGCAGGTCGGGTGCCCAGACGGTGAAGTGTTCGACAAGTTGTTGCGTAAAAGGTTCGTATGTGCGAGCACCAAACCCTGTTGCATGCACAAAAATCACCGGCGGCTTGTTGTGACGTTCCGACTTTGGGGTAAGACAGTGCAGAGCCAGTTTGGCAGCGTTGGTTACTGACACATACACCGGAGCTTGATCATCTTTTGGTACTGCATCTTCGGGCACAGACATGAGTGCTTAGTCTGCCGATTTTGTTGCCGTTATGTGTCGTACTGGTACTGCAGATCTATGGGTGCCTTTAATTTGGCCGTTGCCCTAGTACCTTGAACCGCTGACTATTTGTGGGGAAGTCCCCGCTGAAAGGAAAATTTGAAAAATGTCTAGACGAAAGTTTCGAAAACTATTGCTGGTCATAGCGGCCTTTTCGCTGCTAGCGGCATCATGCAGTAGCGACGATGATGACGTGGAAGGTGTGGAGATCACGCCTGCGCGTGCTGACTGGCAGACCGGTTACTTCCAAAATGAGGTTATTGCTGAACTGTTGCGCGAGTTGGGTTACGACGTAGGTGAGCCGTCTGAGCGAGAGCTCAACGCCACTACTGGCTTTCTAGCGATCGCTGAACGTGAGGTTGATTTCTGGGCTAACAGCTGGATACCTGGCCACCTCCAGTACTGGAATGCGGAAACATCTGATGGATCAACTATTGGCGACAACATCGAAATCGTCGGTGAGCTGCTCCTCGGCGGATCCATACAAGGCCTGATGATCGAGAAGAACTTTGCTGACGAGTTCGGTATTACCTCTATGGATGATTTCAACAGCAACGCGGATGCCATTGCGGCATACGACGCTGTCGACCCTCTCCCCGGTAACGGACTAGCTGATATTTATGGCTGTCAAGAATCTTGGGTTTGCGACGACATCATCGCCTCACAGATCGCCTTCAGCGGTTGGGAAAATGTTGACCAGGTCATTGCCGGGTACGAGGCCATGATTGCCGAAGCCATCGACAAGGCTGCAAGCGATACTCCGTTCATCATTTACACCTGGGGCCCTTCGGCTTACATCACGCAGCTGATTCCGGGCGAAGACGTCTACTGGCTCACCCAGGACACAGTGCTGGATGACTCCAATCCATTGGGACGTGATCCAGGTCCACCAGACATGCGTCCAGGGATTATCGCGCTAGGCCCAGAAGTGTGCCCAGGAGCTGCTAATCACCCTGACGGCTTATGCCAAATCGCATTCATATCGAACGACATTCAGATAACCGCCAACGGTGATTTCCTGGATGAAAACCCAGTTGCTGAGGCTCTGCTTAATGCCGTCGTGCTGCCGGTGTTTGACGTTTCGCTTGCAAATGTTGAACAAACAGAAGGTGGAGATCCGAAAGATATAGCTGTCCAATGGATAGCGGATAATCGCGACGTTGTCGACGAATGGTTGGACACGGCTAGAGCCGCTGCCTAACTACTGGCAATCATAAATAAGTACGAATAAGTACTAGCCAGCAAGGCTCCGACTGAGGCCCTTTACCGGCCCCGGTTGGAGCCTTGCTGGTTTTTGCGAGCCAAGTGCTTGCCGCTTATCAGCCGCTAGGTGCTTAATCGTCTGTGAGTTCAGGCAAAGACTCAGGGTTGGCATCAGCGGTGACCTTGGCTAGTCCGCCATCAACCACGAGGGTCTCACCGGTTATGTAGCGCGCAGCATCGCTGGCGAAGAACAAAACCACGTCGCCGATGTCAGAGCTGTAACCCCATCGTTTGAGAGCTACTTGGCCCTCGAGTTTTTCTATGAGGCCCGGCACATTGGTGCGAGCCTCTTCCCAGATGGCCGTAGCAATAAGCCCTGGCGCAATTGAGTTCACACGAATCCCGGATGGGCCCCAATCGGCTGCCAACGCCCTCGTCATGGCATCGACCGCGCCTTTCGTGCCGGCATACGCAACTCGTCCCAGAGGACCGCGCACGCCCGCGATAGAACTGACGTTGATGATCGATCCTCCGCCTCTCTCGATCATTGAGGGAGCTAAGCCCAGCGACAGCATTGTTAGCGAGCGCACGTTGATCGCAAACACCTGGTCAAGATCTTCTTCGGTTAGCTGATCTGGTGTGCGGCGCATCGGTATGCCTGCGTTGTTTACCAATATGTCGACTCCAGTTACCTCTCTCAGCACGGTCTCGGCTAGTTCCGTACCTGACCCCGACGGAACTAAATCGCTCGGCAGCACGACCGGTGAGTTCTTTAACTCACCCGCCACCCGTTCAAGATCGGCGACGGTACGTCCGGTTAGCACCACTTGTGCTCCGGCACCGTCCAAGGCTTTTGCAGAGGCCTCGCCGATTCCTCGGCTGGCACCGGTAACTACCGCTACACGACCCGTTAGGTCACCCAGGCGCTCACTAGCCGCAGCGGGCTCCAAGCTTTCAGGTCTTGCACTCGCGCGACTGTTGTTGCTTGCGTTCAAAATAGCTTTGCCTGTTTCTGTCTGTTTCTGCTTGTTGGAGCTAGTTTGCGGCACCCGTAAAGACCGAGCCGTCAAAACGATCGACAGTCGCAAACTCTTCGACTTCCAGCCGCTTGAGCTTGGTTAACTGCTTGACGGGATAGCCAAGCGGCACCATCGCTGCTATTGCGTGATATGAGGGCAGGCCTAGCAGCTTTTGCGCTTCTTCTTCACGACCAGCCAGATAGGTAGTGAGAACTCCGCCAAGCCCTTTGCTTCTGGCTGCTAGCAAAATGTTCCACACAAACGGATAGATAGATCCACCGCTGATCACTCCCACGCGATTGAGCATCGAGTCAAAACTGGCAACCACCGACAAATCAACGCTGACGACCAACACAACCGGGGCATCCACCATTTCTGCCAGCCCTGGAAACAACCGCTCCGATTTAGCTTCGATTTCAATATTTACCGAGGTGGGGTTGATGGTGTTCCACGGAGCTTCTCCCGCGGCCACCTGAGCCATATAGACAGACGTGGTTGGTGAGATAATCGGAATGAACGCCTCACGAATAGCTCGGTCTCGCACAACGATCACGTGCCAACCTTGACGATTTCCACCATTCGGGGCGAAACGTGCTTGCTCCAGGATCTTGTAGACGGTCTCGTCACTGACTGGCTGGTCAGTCCACTCACGGCACGAAAACGTGGTCCGCATTACCTCTTCAAGTTCCATGGTTAGCCCTAACTGATTACGCCGTGCGCCAACACTGGTTACGAGGTGTGCTGCGCAAAGAAGCTCGCAGTACGTGCGATGGCCGCGGTGCGAGCCTCGCCTTGCTTCCAGTCTTCGACCAGTTCTGCATTTGGTGCTAGTTCAGCAATCTCACGCGAGATTGACTGCGGGTGATAGATGTCGTCGCCTAGCAATACCAGCAGTGGTGTCTGTACGCCTGTTACAAACTCACGATCCACGTTGAACAAGAAATCTCCGTCGTACATGCTTGAACGGAACGCATCCCAGTCGTCCTTAGACATGTCGGGATGACTCGCCTTGAGATCCTCAGCCCATTCTTCAAACATGGCGTAGAAGACCTGGCGGTTTCCATCCAGTCCAATGGATTGCGTGATTATTGCCGAAGCAACACGATTTGGTGCAGCTTGAATCAATCCCATGATGTACGGGCCACCGATACACATTCCCATCACGTGAAACTGCTCACAGCCGAGATGATCCATCAGCGCTAACTGATCAGCGGTGTAGTCGCTCCAACTGTCATTGGCGGTAACAGGTGCTGTTGATCTTCCCGCATTGCGTTGATCCATAGCGATCACTCGATACTTATCTGATAGCTCGGTGATGGGATTCCAAGGCGTGTCTTGCCAATACGAAGCAGCCGAACGCATTCCGCCCGGGGCTATCAGCAGAATTGGAAAACCACTGCCCGCTTCGGTGTAATGGATATCGATATTTTCACGTACAAAATTTGACATTTGTGTAGTTTGCCCAGTCGCGGGACGCGTTTTGCGCATACTCTGCCTCAACTATGCAACGCCTTGTCGGTTCTGATGGAGAACACGCCGCTCTTCATGACTTGATCGAGACGGATTTAGCGGATTTCGGCCAAGCTGCGCGACAAAACTTGCCCATCAAAACTGCCCAAACGCAACTGTTAATGACTCACGGCAACGGACTCAACTCAGGCATATGGGCCGCGACTACCGCACACCTACAAAACGAATTTCACTGTTGGGGTCTTGATTTTCGTGGACACGGTGCGGCCAGGACAACCAACCCAGAAATCGACGTAGAGCGATCCGTGTTAGCTACTGAAATCTCCGCAGCCGTTGAATACCTACGTTCGCATGATCAGCCTGCAACTACCTGCGGCAGAACTGACGGTGGTGTAGGCAACGGAACCAGCACCGCACCGGTCGTCGGTATCGGTCATTCACTCGGAGCTGCGTGCATGCTTATGGCCGAGATAGCAACCCCGGGCACATTTTCGGCTTTATGGCTTTACGAACCTGTTTTGTTTCCGCTCGACATTGAACGCCCAGAAAGTCCGACTCCTCTTATCGAAGCAACAAGACGCCGTCGTATTCACTTCGATTCGACGCAAGACGCCTTCGACCGCCTCATTTCAAAACCACCGTTCTCAAATTGCGACCCAGCAGCCGTGCGCGCCTATATAGATCTAGGTACCTATCCAGTTGACACCGGTGGCGTTGTCTTGTCGTGTTCGATTGAAACTGAAATAAGTGGCTACGAGGCCATCAAACCAATGGATTTCGGCCTACTCAAAACGGTGCTGTGTCCAACAATGGTTGCACGCGGAGGCTCACCAGATGAATACAACGAGTATCCACCGCAGATTGCAGAGCCGATTATCGCTGAGCTACCGAACGCTGAGCTTGTGACATTTAGCAATCTCAACCATTTTGGACCAATGGAAGACGGCGCAAAGGCAGCCGCTTCTATTAAGTCGTTCTTAGCCGGCCGGTTTAGCTAACTGGCGGTGAGGGCGTCCCTTTCGGATATTGATCCCCGCTGCGTTCGGTTTGTGTCATCGCAGCACTGGTGGCCAGTAGATCTGCTGCGTCGTTCATTCGATTGTCACTGTGGCCTTTGACCCACTTGAATTCAACATCGTCGCGGCCGTGAACAAGCTCGATAAATGGTTCCCACAGATCGCGGTTTGCAACCGGCTGTTTCTTAGCATTGACCCAGCCTTTCTTTAACCAGTTTTTCCACCATCCCTGAGCGAAGCAATCCACCACATACTTCGAGTCGCTCACAACTAGCAGTGGTCCGTCAAGTGCAGCAACTGCTTTTGCAGCAGCGGTAAGTTCCATGCGTTGGTTGGTGGTCTCGGATTCAGCTCCGCACGCCCATGGGCCATCATCAACCACATAGGCCCAACCACCAGGCCCGGGATTACCCAATGAAGAACCGTCTGTATAAACCTCACGCATTGCTCCGTTAGGTTGGCACATTGATGTCGACTTTCCGGGACAAGCCACGGCTTCATGCTGGTCGTGTTTTGAAACGTCTTACTTAGTGCGACAATAGAGCCATGTTGATTGACGGCTTGCACAATCAAATGCCCGACTCCAACCCGGAGGAAACCGAGGAATGGCTGCAATCATTCGCCGCGGTTGTTGAACGACATGGCAAGCATCGTGCACGATTTTTGATTCAGCGGATGATGATGACCGCACATCAGTTGAGCGTTGATGTCCCTGCGATGGTTTCCTCTCCGTACATCAACACCATCGCACCTGAAGACGAGCCATGGTTCCCTGGTGACGAAGACGTTGAACGACGTCTGCGTGCGTTTATTCGCTGGAACTCCGCTGCAATGGTTACTCAAGCAAACACTTGGGCTAACGGCATCGGCGGCCACTTGAGCACCTTTGCAAGTTCGGCTGCGCTTTATGACGTTGGCTTCAATCATTTCTGGCGCGGTAAAGACAACGGCAACCCCGGTGACCACATTTATATCCAGGGTCACGCCGCCCCGGGCATCTACGCCCGTGCTTACCTAGAAGGGCGCCTAGATGACGACGACTTGGATCACTTTCGGCGTGAGATAGGTCGCACCGGCCTGTCGTCCTACCCGCATCCACGCCTGATGCCCGATTTCTGGGAATACCCGACCGTGTCGATGGGACTCGGCCCGATCATGGCGATCTATCACGCTCGCTTCAACCGTTACTTACACAACCGCCGCATCGACGACACATCCGAGTCAAAAGTGTGGTGCTTTATCGGTGATGGTGAGACCGACGAGCCAGAAACGCTGGGCGCGCTCACGCTGGCGTCACGCGAAAACCTTGACAATCTGATTTTTGTAATCAACTGCAATCTGCAACGCCTTGATGGTCCGGTACGCGGTAACGGTCAGATCATCAGTCAGCTAGAAGCGGCTTTTCGAGGTGCAGGATGGAACGTGATCAAGGTCATCTGGGGTAGCGCCTGGGATGAGCTGCTAGCACAAGACCACGATGGCGTCTTAGTGCGCAAGATGGCTGAGACCGTTGACGGTGAGTACCAACGATTATCTGTGGAGAGTGGCAGCTACATCCGAGAAAACTTCTTTGGCCCAGATCCGCGACTGCGGCAAATGGTTGAACATCTAACCGATCAAGACCTAGAGCAGTTGCCACGTGGCGGTCATGATTACAAGAAAGTGCACGCGGCATACAAGGCTGCCAGTGAACACCAGGACAGTCCGACGGTAATTCTCACTAAGACCATCAAGGGCTGGACGCTCGGCCCTGACCTCGAAGGTCGCAATGCCACGCATCAAATCAAGAAGCTCACTCGCGATCAGTTGATGGTGATCAGAGATCGACTGCACCTACATGATGAAATCCCTGAAGATTTCGATCACGACAAGCCGCCTTACTACCGACCATCCGAAGGCTCGGCTGAACATGAATACCTAATGTCGTTGCGACGCAAACTCGGTGGATCGTTGCCACGTCGTATACGCAACTGGGATCGCCGACCGCTGACGCTTCCAAGCAGCAAGCCATTTGAAGAGTTGGCAGCTGGCTCAAAGACCCAAGAGGTTTCAACCACTATGGCTTTTACCAGATTGCTGCGAGCCCTTGCGCGCGATGACGGGTTTGGCGAGCGAGTGGTGCCGATCATTCCGGACGAAGCACGCACCTTCGGTATGGACGCTTTGTTTCGTGAGCTAGGGATTTATGCCAGCGGAGGTCAGCTTTATGAGCCAGTCGATCATGACCTGCTTCTTTCATATACCGAGAAGATCGATGGCCAGATTTTGGAAGAGGGCATTACCGAAGCTGGCTCGTTAGCCACATTTATCGCCGCAGCTACCTCTTACGCGGCTCGTGGAGTACCGATGGTGCCCTTCTTCACGTTTTACTCAATGTTTGGCTTTCAGCGAGTAGCCGACCTGATTTGGGCGCTGGCTGATATGCGTGGCCGCGGATTCTTAATGGGCGCCACTGCAGGGCGAACAACCTTGATGGGAGAAGGACTGCAGCATCAAGACGGCCACTCCCCCTTGTTGGCTTCGTCCGTGCCACCGTGTCAGTGCTACGACCCTGCGTTTGCCTACGAGCTTGCGATCATCATTGACGACGGCATTAAACGCATGTACAGCAATGGCGAGGACATTTTTTATTACCTCACTATCTACAACGAAAACTATTTGCAACCGCCCGAGCCGGAAGGACTTGACAAGGCCGCGTTGCTAGCCGGCCTGTACAAGTACACCGATGCGCCTACGGGACGATCTAAGCGAGCAACGGTGATGTTTTCGGGTGCTGCCCAAGGCGCGGCGAGAGCTGCGGCAGAGCTGCTAGCAGCCGAACATGACGTAGCAGTTGACCTCTGGAGCGCAACCTCTTACAAGGCACTTCGCGAAGAGGCGCTTAGCTGCGAACGCTGGAATGCGTTACACCCTGCCGAAGAGCCACGAGTGCCTTTTGTTACGTCGCAGTTAGATGAATCAGATGCTGGTCCGGTGATAGCCATCACCGACTACATGCGCAGCGTGCCAGATCAAGTGTCACGTTGGATTGCCCGGGATTACACCTCGCTTGGGACAGACGGCTTCGGCCGCAGCGACACGCGTGAGCGATTGCGAGAACATTTTGAGGTAACAGCGGAGCACTTAACTGCTGTGGTGCTTTGGCGGCTGGCGATGACTGGTGAGATTGATCATTCCGTAGCACAAGATGCAATCAAGCGCTACGGGCTTGCGATAGACACCGCCGATCCTTGGTCTTCATCAACGCACTGACGGGCAGCTTGCATTTAACCGCTGGCTAGTTTTTCGAGGTTTGCTAGTTCGATTTGCTAGCCCAGTTTCGCTAACTCCGGTTGAGCGGTTGCACCGTGGCTTTCTAACCAGCCCAGCATTACTGCGTTAGCGCGTGGATCGTGACGAATGCGATGATTGGCACCAAATATCAGTCGTAACTCTGCACCTGGACTGTTGCGTGCTAGCTGTTTGGCATCGTTTACTGGCACTTGATGATCCTCGACTCCGTGGAGAATCAGCAACGGTCGCCCGCTTAGTGCGGCAGATGCATCGATTGGTCGATTTTCCCTTAGCTCTTTTGCCCAACTGCTCAGTGAGGGTGGAAAGTTTGGGTTAGAAACAATCCCAAGCGAACGGCAATGCTCTAAGAACCTTCTGGGATCACTTGCCCAATCGTCGAAGTCTGCGCGCGGGGCCAGCGCTACTACACCGCTCACTCTTTTGTCGCGTGCGGCGGCGAGCATCGCTATAGATCCGCCAGTTGTTGAACCAACCAGCCAGACATGTTTGCCGTGGTGAGTCATGAGGTAGTCGACACAACGCTCGACGTCATTAATCCAACCTGGCACAGAAAAATTACCCTCAGAATCGCCGCAGCCGCGCATACTGACTGCGAGCACTGTCCAGCCCAGCGATAGTGCTATGCGTTCAGCGAAGCGTCTGTATGTGCGATTTGGCACGCCCGGCCGCTGCTTTGACGGGACGCCGTGACATAGCACCACAGTATGCGCACTGTCGGAATGGCTGGGCTTTATCACGTAAGCCGCAAGCTTGGGATCTCCTGCGATCGTTACATCGGTAAACGTTACGTTTCTCGTTTGCGTTGCGCTTTCGGTTTGCGCTGTGCCATTCGCTTGCAGCTCCGTCACAGCTGTTGTTCAACCAAACATTTCATGCAGACGACTCTTGAGCGCTTTGCACCAATGCACCAATGTTTCGCAAATATTCAAGATGAATATCCACTACTTCTTTTACTACCGGCTTTGTTACTTCTAACCCATCTGCGCGCACCTGGGCGTACAAAGATGCAATCGCGCCCTCATGCGTGGTCAGCGTGACCGGTTCGGCTACTGGTTCGGTCGTAGTCGCGTTCTTCGTCTCGTTGCCGTGTGGTTGATACTGCAGCTGGTTTATGTGATGACGCAGCAGGTCGCGTAGGTCACGGGGCTGTAGCTGTGCCGCAGCATCGTAAGCCAGATGTGATTCGACGTAACTAGCCGCTACCTCTTGACGCCAAACAGGCTCGCTGCGTTCTCGACCCATGCGTTGAGCCGTAACTCCTATGACGCCAGCACCAACCACAAATCCGATCACCGTCGACAAAACAATTACCGCTACCAACATCGCAGAGCTAGTTTGTCTGGGGTTCGCGCCGGCGGCTCAATAACCCGCTTAGCTGGCCTCCTAGATGGAAGCCCTACGCGGTTGTGCCTAAAGCCCGATTCGTTGCGCCAGCAGTTCGCGGTGATAGGCCGGATCGCCGAACAGTAGCTCCGAGCTCTTCGCACGCTTGAAGTACAAGTGCGCCGGGTGCTCCCAGGTAAATCCGATGCCGCCGTGAATCTGAATGTTCTCAGCCGCACAGTGGAAATACGCTTCAGAGCAGTACGCCTTAGCCAGCGACGCCACCGACGGCAGCTCGTCATTCATCTCAGAGGCGCACCATGCCGCGTAGTAGGCAGCCGACTTTGCCGACTCCACTTCCAGCAACATGTCAGCGCACTTGTGTTTGATGGCCTGGAACGAGCCGATCGGACGACCAAACTGCACTCGATCTTTCGCGTACTGCACAGCCATGTCTAGAACAAACTGAGCGCCACCTACCTGCTCATTAGCCAGCGCAACGGCTGCTAGATCGAGCAGTTTCGAAACGTATGCGAAGTTGTCGGTGTCGCACAGATGCTGTGCAGGTGTGTTCTCAAATGAAATGCGAGCCTGCTTGCGAGTCTGATCCATCGTCGCCAAGTTTTCGCGACTGATACCAGCAGCATCGCCGGCAACAGTGAACAAATGCACCTCACCATCAACGGCAGCGGCCACAACAAACAAGTCGGCTATAGCACCATCGGTTACGAACATTTTCTCGCCAGAAATAGTGGCAGAGTCGCCAGTATCTGACGCTGTGGTCTCAACGCCGTCTTTGTCCCAGCGGCCGTTTTGCTCAGCTAGCGCAACCGTGGCAATGGTTTCACCTGAAGCTATGTCTGGTAGCAGATCCTCTTTGGCCTTGTCGTTGCCGGAATGGATGATGGCGTTTGCAGCCAGTACTACAGTCGAGAAATAGGGAGAGCACAACAGGTTGCGACCCATCTCTTCCAGCACGATCCCAAGCTCGACGTAGCTTGCTCCTTGTCCACCGTATTCCTCAGGGATTATCAAGCTCTGCAGACCCAGCTGCTCGGCCATCTGCTTCCACACGGCTTTGTCGTAGCCGTCATCGGTTTCCATCAGATCTCGCACAGCAGATTCAGGCGATTTGTCGTCAAGGAATGAGCGAACGAAGTTGCGGAGCTCTTCTTGCTCTTCAGTGAATGCGAAGTTCATTGTTGGCCAGCTTTCTCTGTTGGGTTGGGCTGTTAACTGTGGCTTGTTTGCCAGCGGCTTGTCTAGCAAATCTTTTGGTGGTTCGCACGTTGTAGTGCGTACACTTGCGTACACAATGAGTCGGGAAAACGGTCAGATGCGCGTCGGAGTGCGGGAGTTGCGATCAAACCTGGCTATGTATCTGCGCGCCGCTGCTGACGGGAATCGCATAGTCGTGACGCAGGACGGAGACGCTGTGGCCGTGTTAACAGCCCTAGGCGATGGTGCCGAACACGGTGGCACCACAACAAGCACCCAACTAAGCGCATTAGCACCTGAAGTGCTGGCCGCTGTTGGCTTGGCAGAGCCCCCTCGTGACCAGTCTCACAAGATCGCCCACAAGATCCAGAGAGCTGAAACACATGACGTTGCTCCAATCCAACTGCCGGTTGGAGTTTCATGTTCTGCGATTCTGTCCGACTTGCGCGGCACATACACCCGGAGAAGCGCACCACGTACCTCTCGTCGTGCACCCAACATCATCGCAAACAGACGGGGCAGGTAGTCAGGTGGCTGGCATTAACGCATGTCGCTAACGCATGTCATTAGCACGTGTCACTAGCAATCGACACCTCCGCTCTGCTACGGCGCTACGTAGCTGACGCCGACACGCAGCTAGTGCTCGACACCATGGATGCTGACTTCACCTGGACTGCTTGCGCTCTAGTTCGCCTAGAAACACACTTGGCACTGCACCGGCTCGGTTTGAGTTCAACACAACAGGGCGACCTGTGGAAACGTTTTCGCTCGGATTGGGATCAGTTCTGGGTGGTGCCAGTAGATGATCGCTGTCTGGCATTTGCAGTTGAGCTTGGTTCGCAGTTTGGCCTCAGCACCGTTGACTCGCTTCATCTGGCTGCAGCCGACCGTTTCGGACGACCTCTCACCTACCTCACGCTTGACAGTCGTCAGATTCCTGCAGCGCTGGAACTGGGCTTTGACGTTGTGTCACCCCTTGTCGATCAACCTGCTTGAGCAAGAGCGCTTAGCCTGAACGTATGAAGCTGCATTGGAAAGGTTCAGGCGTCGAGGTTCACAAGACCGTGGTCAAACCGCTGGAGGGTGGTCTGCCGAAAGGTTTCCCAGACGATTTTGACAACAACGTTTTTGTTGTGCGTTGCACGCAGACCGGTGAGGCGTTGTTGATCGACGCCGCAAACGAACATCAACGACTATTAGATGTTTGCCAAACCCTGGGCGTGCGCCAAGTGGTTGAAACGCACGGACATTGGGATCACATCCAGGCCATACCTGCGCTACGCGACGCCGGTATGTCGGTAGCAGTCTCCAAAGAAGATTCCTCGATGCTTCCCAGTTACGACCTGGTAATCGAAGACGACGAGATCATCCAAGTCGGCAAGTTGCGCGTTCGCACCATTCACAATCCAGGGCACACCGACGGATCGATGAGCTTCCACGTAGAGGGCACTCCCCTGTTATTCACCGGGGACACTTTGTTTCCGGGCGGACCAGGCAACACCAGCCTTGGCGGTAACTTCAAAAAGATCATCGAAAGCATCGAGAATCGCATTTTTGCAAAGTTTGACGCCGACACCATGGTGCTGCCCGGGCACGGCCTTGACACCACGATCGGTGCTGAGTCGCCGCACTTGCAAGAGTGGATTGATCGCGGCTGGTAAACGCCAGCTGTGGCGATATCAGCCGGTGGACAACCGCCGCGAGAGTGATCTAAACGCCAACGTGAAAGTAACTAGGCCAAGGCCGCCGATAGCCAGAGCTGCCTTGCCCAGTGAAGACCAGTCCCAGTTGTCTTCCAGCAGCGTGCGCATCCCTTCGAGCAGGTATGTCACCGGATTCCAAGCAGCAACAGCTGGCAACCAACCGGACATCAACTCGCGCGGCAAAAATGCAGGCGTCAGAAATGCGAACGGGAAAAAGATCAAAAAAGCTGAGTTGACTGCGGCTGGATTGCCAGTACGTAACGCCACCGTGTAGGGGAAGCCTGTGAATGCCAGGCTCCATACCACCGACAACAACACAAAAAACAAGATGCCCAAAATGCCGGTGCCAAAGCTCACGCCATAGGCAAATCCGACGATCAGCACAACAAGAGCCAGGCCAATCGCCATCACTATGTCGGCCACCATTAGCCCAAGCAGCAGAGTGGTGCGGCGGATGGGAGTTACCAGCATGCGATCTAAGTAGCCCGTTTGTATATCGATCACCAGTACCGAAGCTCGTGAAATTCCAGTAACCGCGAAGATCATCGCCACAGGAAGCTGAAACTCTCGATAGTCAAAAACCTGCGGGTTGGACTCGGTAAATGACCCCAGAGCACCGACATTTACCACGAAAAAGAAGAGTGGGATGACCAACGCTGGGCCGAGAAATTCTGGCTCACGCAAGATGCTGCGTACCGCTCGGCGGGCAATGGTGGTGATGTCTCCAAAAAATCCGACAGGGTTCGTTAGACCTGCACCAGCGCTCATAGCTCTTCCACTTTGTTTACATCGTCAGGGTTTGCACCTTCAAGCGTTGAGCCATCGCCAGCTTCCGCTGCATCTGCCTCAGCCGCCGCTACTTCCATACGCTTGCCTGTGGCTCGTAAGAACACGTCATCAAGTGACGGCGTGCGAACCGTCAACGCTTGAGTGTCAACGTTTGCATCCGACAGAGCCACCGCCACATCCATCACCATGGCAGCACCGTGTGAAGTTGCAACTGTGATGCCTTTCGTGCCTTTCGTCACAGTGACTACGCCCTCGATTGGTTCGACCGCCGCGGCCGCTGAGTCAATGTCTTGCGCTTGAAGGTCAACTACAACCACATCGTTACCAACGGCTCGTTTCAGTGCCTCAGGTGTGTCTTGTTCAACAATGCGCCCTGCGCTCAGTATCGCCACCCGGTCTGCAAGCTCGTCGGCTTCTTCTAGGTATTGCGTCGTCAAAAACACCGTTACGCCCAACTCGGTGTTGAGACGGCGAACTTCATCCCACACCAGCGCGCGGCTAGCAGGATCAAGGCCGGTTGTTGGTTCGTCAAGAAACAACAGCTCAGGCCCGTGAATCAAAGAGGCCGACAAATCCAAACGTCTGCGCATGCCACCGCTGTAAGTCCCAACGCGATCATCTATGGCCTTACCTATATCTGCCAGCTCGATTGAGTGCTTAATAGCGCTTGCGCGATCAGATCTTGACAGGCCATAGAGACGTGCCTGCAGATCAAGTATCTCGCGACCGGTTTGGCGGTCATCCAAAGCTGAGTCTTGCATTGCAACGCCGATGCGGATTCGTACTTGACCCGACTGCGATGAAACGTCATAGCCGGCCACCGTTGCGGTGCCTGCAGTGGGTGAAAGCAAGGTGCAAAGCATCCGCACGGTTGTGCTTTTACCCGCACCGTTTGGTCCGAGAAAGCCGAAAATCTCACCCTCACGAACGGACAAGTCGATTTCGTCTACGGCACGGTTCTCATCGAAATCACGCACCAATTTTTCAGCGCTGATAGCTAGCTTGGTGCTGTTGTTAGCGACACTCATGTTGACCTTTGGCGCAGGCTACAAGCGTCATGCTTGTAGGGGTTAGCTAAAGGTAGACGGCGAGCCGGTAATACCACAACTACCGTGCTTGGAATGCAAACCCAGCAAGAACGCACGAACAAAACAGTTGATCTGCTGCAAACACTTATTAGAAACGCTTGCGTAAACGATGGCACCGTTGAGTCGGGTCACGAAATTCGCAACAGCGATGTGCTGCAAACCTTCTTAGAAGGTGGCGGCCTTGACGTAGAGACCTTTGATGCCGCGCCAGGTCGCCGCTCTCTGGTCGCACGCATAGAAGGCCGCGATCCGACCGCACCCAAGCTGTGTCTGATGGGTCACACCGACGTGGTGCCAGTCAATGAATCCGGCTGGACACGCGACCCCTTTGGCGGTGAGCTCGTTAAAGACGAGGTGTGGGGGCGCGGCGCGGTCGACATGTTGAACCTGACCGCTTCAATGGCGGTGGCATTCAGACATCTGGCCGACACAGGGCATCGCCCCAATGGTGACTTGATTTATTTTGCAGTTGCCGATGAAGAATCAGGTTCAAAGCATGGTGCCCAATGGATGGCCGACAATCACCGCGACGCTATCTACGCCGATTATCTGCTCACTGAGAACGGCGGGCTGCATTCAGGCACCGAACAAGCTCCAACGATCTCGATGAACATAGGAGAAAAAGGTGTTGCCTGGCGGAAGCTGCGAGTGCGAGGCGTCCCCGGACACGGATCTATGCCGTTCCGTATTGACAACGCTTTGGTGTTGGCAGCAGGTGTCGTTCAACGGCTTGCTCAATATCGACCTGCTCCTCAGTTTCATGAGCTGTGGCGTTCACAGGTAGACGGCATGAATATTGATCAGGAGACCAAAGAAATCATGCTGGACGAATCACGTGTTGACGACTACCTACAAAGCCACCCGATCGCTCCGCTAGCGCGTCAGCTCTACAGCTGCATTCACACCACGTTTTCTCCGAACGTGCTGGGCGCCGACGTTGGGATGAAAACCAACGTAATCCCGGATCAAGTCGACATCGATGTGGACGTGCGCACCTTGCCTGGAGAGTCTGCAGAAGATGTTGACGAGCATTTACGCACCGCTTTGGGCGAGCTTTACGATTCGGTCGAAGTGGAAGTTGTGATGAACGATTCCGCCAGCATCAGCCAGATTGACAGCCCCTTGTGGGATTGCCTACAAAAAGCGGTAGCACGCCCGTTTCCGACAGCCTCACTTGAGCCACGGCTGGTAGTGGGGTTTACCGATGCACGAGTGTTCCGGCAGATGGGAGCCACCGCTTACGGCGCTGGCCTGTTCAGCCCCGAACTTGACCCGGCCGACTTTGGCTCTCGTTTTCATGGAAACGACGAGCGCATTGATGTGGAATCCTTAGCGTTGACAACTCAACTCTGGCTAGATATAGCTAGCAACTTGGGCTAATACAAATCTGGGATGATCCCAGCTATCTAAATTCTCATCTCGCTCGTAGAATGCAACCAATGAGCTCCGCTACCAGCAGCACTAACGCACCGCTATTTGAGATTAACTCATTGTCGGTTAGCGCCGTTGATGGCACCGAGGTCCTTCGCGGCGTAACTCTGACCGTAAACACTGGTGAATGTCACGCAATCATGGGACCCAACGGCTCTGGTAAATCCACACTGTCCGCAACAATCATGGGTTCACCTGAGTACGAAATCACCGGTGGATCTCTGCGGATGAACGGTGAAGACATCAGCAGCTGGGAAACCGACAAACGCGCAAAAGCGGGTTTGTTTTTAGCCTTTCAAAATCCGCAAACCGTTACAGGTGTATCCATCCGCAACTTTTTGCGACAAGCCGTGTCGGCGCGCAAGGGCATCGATGTGTCGGTGATCGACGTTTATGTCGCTATGCAAGACTGGATGAACCGTCTTGAGATCGACCCAAGCTTCATGGATCGCTTTCTCAACGAGGGCTTTTCGGGCGGCGAAAAAAAACGCAACGAAATCTTGCAAATGGCTCTGCTAGAACCGCACCTAGCAATCTTGGACGAAACCGACTCTGGGCTTGACATTGACGCTCTCAGCATCGTCGCTGCAGGAGTGCAACAGGTGCGCGATGAGCGACCTGAGATGGGAATGTTGCTAATAACGCACTATCTACGGTTGCTGGAACAGATACAACCCACGACTGTGCATGTAATGATTGACGGCAAGATTGTGGAGTCGGGTGGCATTGAACTAGCGCAAGCCTTAGACACAGAAGGTTACGAACAGTTCATGCCCGCAGACGCTGTGCAGCCAGCGGGCATAACAGCTAGCTAAATCGAACGATCATGAACCTTCCCGTCGACGTTAAATCACACTTTCCCCTGCTGGAACGCAAGGTAAACGGCCACCCCATCGTCTTTTTGGATTCGGCTGCCAGCTCACAAAAACCCACTGCGGTGCTCGAAAAAATGGAGCACTACTACCGCACCATCCACGCCAACGTTCACCGCGGTGCATACGAGATTGCGGTGCTGGCTACCGAGGAGCTTGAGGCTGCACGTGAGGCCGTTGCCGGTTTCATTGGCGCACCCTCAGCGCAAGAAATCATCTTTACCAAAAATGCAACCGAATCCATCAATCTTGTAGCACGCGCTTGGGGCGGCGCGAACCTTGGCCCTGGTGACGCTGTGGTACTGACAGAAATGGAGCACCACTCCAATATCGTCCCGTGGCAGATCTGTGCTGAGTCAGCTGGATTCGACATCCGCTGGATACCGATTAACGATGAAGGTCACCTTGATCTAAGCGACCTTGATCGCATTTTGGACGGCGTCAAGATGGTGGGAGTAAGCGCCATGAGCAACGTGCTGGGCACCCTAAACCCTGTTGCGCGTATAGCTGAAGCCGCCCACCAGCACGGAGCACTGGTGCTGGCTGACGCCAGCCAATATGTGCCGCACGTGCCCTGCGATGTGGTCGAAATGGGTGCAGATTTTGTGGCTTTCACTGGGCACAAGATGTGTGGCCCAACAGGTGTGGGAGTGCTTTGGGGCCGTCGCGAGCTGCTAGATGAGATGCCGCCGTTTCTGGGTGGTGGCGAGATGATCCTTGACGTTCATAAAGATGGTTTTATGGCTAACGAAGTACCGCACAAATTTGAGGCAGGCACTCCGCCGATAGCTGAGATCATCGGGTTGGGTGCGGCAGTGAAATATTTGGAGAACCTTGGGATGACGGCCGTGCGAGAGCATGAGGTTGCTCTGACTAGCTACGCCCTTCGCACCCTGACCGAAGACCATGGCGGCAAAATCAAGATTTTTGGGCCATCTGAACCAGCCGAGCGAGGTGGGGTACTTTCGTTGAGCTACGGCGATATCCATCCGCACGACCTGTCTCAAGTACTTGATCAAAAGGGTGTGTGCGTGCGTGCAGGACATCACTGTGCGAAACCGCTAATGCGCTGCCTTGGTGTACCGGCCACAGCGCGGGCATCGTTATACATCTACAACAACGAATCTGATATTGACGCCTTATCGCAAGGGCTACATGAAGCGGCCGAGCTGTTTGATGCCTGATTTGCAGTCTCTTTACCGTGACATCATCATGGATCACTATCGCAGCCCTCGCAGGCGTGGTGAGTTGACGAGCCCGCCAGCTATTCGTAGCGAAGGATTCAACCCGTTGTGCGGTGATGAGGTTGTCGTGACCTTTGAAGTCAACGACGACATAGCCGGAGATACAACCAGTGACATAGTTGTCAGTGACATAGCAATTGGCGGTCAGGGCTGCTCAATCAGTCAGGCCTCGGCCTCAATGATGTCCGAAGCGATCGTTGGTAAATCTTTGAGTGAAATTCGTGAACTAGCCAGCCGATTCAAAGCAATGATGGGCATCACGCTCGAAAATGGCAAAAGCGAAGCTGCTGTAGGCGAAGCAGACGGCTTTCAATCTTTGGGCGATCTAGAGGCAATGCGCGGTGTTATCAAGTTTCCGATACGCATTAAGTGCGCCACCTTGGCTTGGAATGCCTTGTTGGCCGGGCTTGACGACCTTGAGAGTGCCGCAAACGCTCCTGCCGATTCGACTAGCTAACTGTTGGCGATTGCGCCTGCGATCTTTTCCATCTGCAGGGCTAACTCAACGTCAAGCTGCGTAACTCCACCGCGGCCGTGCGTGTTAAGTACGACCACAACCGTGCCATAAACGTTCTGCCAATCTGGGTGGTGATCTAGCTTTTCGGCACACAAGGCTGCTTGGGTCATGAATCCAAACGCCTCAACGAAGTTCTGAAACTCATAAGTACGTTTTAGCTCTGCAGCAGAAACTTCCCACTGCGACAGCGCCGTCTTTGCGCCAGCTAGTTGCGCCTCGCTTAACAACTCTCGTGATATTTGCGCTGCCTCGGTCATGACTGCTCAGGCATGACTGGTTTAGAGCCCTAGCTCCGCTTCAAGTGAACCGGGCCCACCGATCTGTACTTCTACACCTGCTTGCTCTGGGGCAGTCTCATAACGGGAGTAACCCTCTGCCTCTAGTTGTTGCACCAACTCTGGTCCGCCAGAGTCAGCGATGCGGCCGTCAACGATCACGTGCACCTCATCCGGACGCAAGTAACGCAACATTCGGTGAAAGTGTGTGATTGCTAGCACGCCTAACCCGTTTTCGGTCATCAGCTCAATGCGTTCCGAACAAGCTCGTAATGCGTCAACGTCAAGGCCGCTGTCAAGCTCATCCAAGATCGCGAAAATCGGATCGATTACCGCCAGCTGGCAGGTCTCAGCACGCTTACGTTCACCGCCAGAAAGATCCACATTGAGCGGACGATCTAAAAGATCCGCACGTAGACCGATGATCTCTGCCTCGGCTCTTAGCTGCTTGCCAACCGCGTCTCTGATCTCCGGACTGGGCTCAATGGCAGCAGCCGATTTAGTTTGCGAGCTTGTAACCGCCAGAGCTAAGGCATGCTCCAAAGACACTCCCGGCACCTCAAGTGGATGTTGCATAGACATAAACAATCCGACATGCGCTCGCTGCCACGGCGTCAGAGCCAGCATGTCTTGCCCGTCCAAGGTCACCGACCCGGCTGTCACTTCATAGCCAGGTCGCCCCATGATTACGTGCGCCAGTGTGGACTTACCCGACCCGTTAGGTCCCATCACCGCATATACCCGACCGGAGTGAATCTCCAAATCGATGCCGCGCAGTATCTCTTGACCTTCTACCGAAGCGCACAACCCTTTGACGGCCAGCACATGTTCGATTTGATTGCTCTGGTTGTTCGTACTCAAGCTGAGCCATCCGGGAGTATTAGTTCTACTTCAGAGTCGTTTACGCCTGTCCGACGTATCTCATAAACAGGTACCGATGCGGTAGCTGGTAAGGAGCTCGGCCGGCCGGTAAGCAAGTCAAAACAAGACGCATGTTGCGGGCACTCAAGCGCGCAATCTTGCTCCCAGACCGTTCCTTGTGAAAGTGAAAAATTGGCATGAGAGCAGCGATCACCGAGCGCATAAAACTGCTCACCGATGCGCACAACGGCTACGCGATGGCCTTGCACATCAAAGCGACGGGCTTCGCCATCGGACACATCGTCGGCCTTGCAAATCTTGACTGTGGTGGGCATATCAGAACTCTCTAGCTTGTCCCGGCTGACTCGACAGTCGGCCTGCGAGCAGCGTCGCTATGTACTCGCTCGCCGCGACACCGATCTGCTTGACAGGCAGAGCGTCAATAATCTCATCAAAGAAACCCTGAACTACCAACAACTCAGCCGCATCAGATGGAACTCCCAAACGCTCTAGGTAGAAGCGTTGATCTGGATCCACCGGACCGGTTGCGGAGGCGTGGCTGCACTTGACATCGTTGTTTTCTATTTCCAGGTTCGGGACCGACTCCGCCCACGCATTGGGTGACAGCTTTAGGTTTCGGTTGGTTTGGAACGCCTCTACCCCACTAGCAGTCGGTTCGATTCGGATCAGCCCTGTGTAGACAGCTTTACTGCTGTCGTCAAGGGCTCCCTTGAAAAGAAGCTCTGAAGTTGTGTTAGGCGCAACGTGTCGTTGATAGGTACGAAAATCCAGAGTGGTATCGCCATTGCCGAAATAGGCCGCAGCTAGCTCACAGTGGCTGCGCTCGCCAACCAGGCTGGTGTCAATGCGTGAACGGGCATAACCGCCACCCAGTGCTACATGTTGGCTATGCAGTCGAGCATCCGCCGCAAGCAGCGAGCACTGTGAAGCAATCTGCCATGCCTTCGAGCCCATTTGCTGAACGGTTACATGCGAAAGTTGGGCCTCTTCAGCAAGCTGTAGTTCTGTGATCGGACAAACCAGGCACTCAATCTCGCTGCTGGTGTGCTGCTCTACAACTACCGCAGTGCTAGCAGCCTCCGCTATGACAACTACGCGCGGAAACCAACAAATGCGGTCAGTGCCGGTGTGAGATGAGACAACTATCGGACCATCAAGCGTTACGCCTGGGGCGATCTTTATGACAATCGGTTCTGTGGTGAATGCAAGGTTTGCTTCGGCGAAGAAGTCAACGGCTGTTTTCATGACGCTGCCAAGTAGTGCGCCCGTGGCCGCTTTACCGGGCTGATCGCCGGCTAGTTCATAGTTTTTGCTAAGCGTGCAGATAGTTACACCCGGAGAGTGCACGGCTACGCGATCAATCACACCATCGGTAATCGAAACAAAAGCGGCCGGTTCAATGCCTTCAACAAAGGAGCTTGCGTCAGATTGACCAGCAGCGGCAGGAGCGACATGAGCTGGCATGGGCGTGGTGCTTGTAGAACGCGCTATCTCATACCGTTCAAGATCTAGATCATCAATCAGTGAGTAACGCCAAACCTCCTCAGTGAAAGACGGCAGACCCATTGCAACGGCGCGTTCAGCCGCATCTCGCCGACGCTTGGCCAGCCTCTTGCCGCCTATTTCCTGGTCGGTCTCAGTTGGAGAAAACACTCGTGCTTGAGGCTACTAACGGCGCTTTTTTTTCTTGCGGCGATTGCGCGCGACCTTCTTGGCTGCCCCTGAAGCACGACCACGCTTTCGCTTGGATGACTTCGCTCTCTCTTTTTCGACCTCGGCCATTATTTCCGGGCCGGCACTGTTGACGATGTCTTCGGCTTCATCAAGTAGGGCCGCGATGGAATCGTCTTTGCCGACGCTTTCGGGTTCTTTAGCGAAGTTTCGAACACCCAATGAGCCGTGCTGCCAACCGGCATCTAGTCGACGAGGTGAAAACGATGGGCAGTCTTCTGGGCAGCGCCACGGTGCCTCGGGTGCCAAATCCAAATTGCACTTACGAACCGTGTCACCGTTGGGGTAGGTGCGGCTTTCGTAATGCCGACAATTGGTGTTCATTGGCATGTGTTTATTCTGCCAGCCCTTTGATCCGGTTAGTGGTCAGATAAGGATCAGATAAGTAGCTGTTACCGGAGTGTTATCGGTTACTGATTGCTTCGGCCAACGCCAACGCTCGTTGCGCTTGAGCAACGTGCAGGTTCTCGATCATCTTGCCGTCGACGGTCACCACTCCCCTGCCTTGTGAGGTGGCCTGCTCAAACGCTTCCATCACTTGGCGGTGAAAATCCAAATCTTCCATGCTTGGAGCGAAGATTTCGTTGCAAGGTTCTACCTGGCTGGGGTGTATCAGGGTCTTGCCGTCAAAACCCATTTCGGCGCTCTGACGGCACACCTCGGCAAAGCCCTCGGCGTCAGAGATGTCGTTGTGTACGCCGTCAAGCACATACACCCCTGCTGCTCGTGCTCCAAGCAGTGCTATTGACAGATAGGGCACCAAAGCTGCGCGATCAGTGGTGATGGTCGCTCGCAACTCTGCGGCTAGGTCGTTGGTGCCCATTACCAGAGCAGTCACACGCGGGTGCTTGGCGATGTCGTTGATCGCGAGCATTGCCTCTGGGGTCTCAATCATGGCCCAGATGGTCGTGTTGGTATCGGCGCTAGCGGTCGGTGGGTCACCAACAGCGTCATCCAACAGCGCCGCAACATCGTCTAACTCTGTTGCTGATCCAACTTTGGGGATAACTACCGCTGAAGGGCTCGCCTTAGCAGCAGCTGAAACATCTGCCTCGCCCCAAGGTGTTGACAGTGAGTTGCAGCGAATTGTTAGCTCTCGATAGCCGTAGTCACCAGAACTCACAGCCGCGCATGCTTGGGTGCGAGCTTGTTCTTTGGCGTCGGGAGCCACAGCATCTTCAAGGTCGAATATCAGTGCATCGGCGTTAATGGTTTTGGCTTTTTCTAAGGCCCGAGCGTTTGCCGCTGGCATGTACAAAACCGAACGACGCAGGCGTATTTGTCTCGGTTGATTTGCTGTCATGCCTGTTGTTTGCTCCGTGCGGGTCTGCGTCGCAGTTGCTGTGTCAGCTAACGCTGTCGGTCTTGGCCAGGTCGTAGGCCTTGGCTAGTTCTGGGTCGGCAGCTGACAATTCCTGCGCAAGCTTTAGCACCACACGGCACTGCTTGACGGTGGCATCGTCTTGCATCTTTCCGTCGATCATCACCGCTCCGGTTCCATCACCCATCTCTGCAACCACTCGGCTTGCCCATGCCACCTCATCGGGGGGCGGGCTGAACACGCGCTTGGCAATCTCGATCTGAGATGGATGCAAACTCCAAGCACCCACGCAGCCCAGCAGGTAGGCGTTGCGAAACTGGTCCTCACACGCCACCGGATCACCGATATCGCCAAACGGTCCGTAGTACGGCAAGATGCCACTGGCTCCGCAGGCGTCGACCATGCGCGCCAGCGTGTAGTGCCAGAGGTCTTGTTGATAGGTAACACGGTCAACCCCAACCTCACCGTCGGTAACCGGATCCTGGCGCACCAGATAATCGGGATGTCCACCACCCACGCGTGTCGTTTTCATTCGTCTATCCGCAGCCAGATCAGCCGGTCCTAAAGACAGGCCCTGCATGCGCGCGCTGGCACTGCAGATTTCTTCAACGTTGGCTACACCCTTGGCTGTCTCCAAGATGGCGTGCACCAGCAACGGTTCTGTTAGCCCGATACGTGCTTCTAGTTGTGCCAGCAGACGATCCACATAGTGGATGTCCTGCGCACCTTCCACCTTAGGCACCATGATCACATCCAGTTTGTCGCCGATCTCATGAGTCAACTGCCAGATGTCGTCAAGAAACCAAGGAGAATCCAAGCTGTTGACCCGCGTCCACAGTTGTGCCCCAGCCGAACTGTCCCAGGCTTTGCCAACCTCAACTAATCCTTTGCGCGCTGCGTCCTTGTTGTCGGCCGAAACCGCGTCTTCCAAGTTGCCCAGCAACACGTCGGTGCTCGCAGCTATCTGCGGGATCTTTGACCGCATCCGTTCGTTAGACGGGTCAAAGAAATGAATCATTCGTGAAGGACGGAACGGAATTTCACGTGGTGGTTGTGGAGCTCCCAGCGCGAGCGGAGCAAAAAAGTCGCGCGGATGGCGCATTAGCCGACTGAGCCCTCCATTTGTATCTCGATCAGCCGACTCCACTCCACCGCATATTCCATCGGCAGTGTGCGCGTGATGGGCTCGATGAATCCGTTGACGACCATACCCATGGCTTGTTCGGGTGACAGTCCGCGACTGGTCAGGTAAAACAACTGCTCATCGGCGATCTTCGAAACGGTCGCCTCATGCGCTATTTGCGCATCACGCGAACCAATCTCTTGGTACGGATAGGTGTCACTGCGACTGGTTTCATCAAGCAGTAAGGCGTCGCACTGCACGTGACTGCGGCAACCGGTTACACCCTCGTCCACTCGCACTAAACCACGGTAGGTAGTGCGGCCACCATCTTTAGAAATTGACTTCGAAACAATGCTGGAAGTGGTTTCTGGTGCGGCGTGAACCATTTTGGCTCCGGCGTCTTGATGCTGACCTTCACCGGCATAAGCCACCGAAAGCACTTCGCCAGAAGCCTTGGGGCCCAGCAAATACACGGCGGGATATTTCATTGTCAAGCGTGAGCCGATGTTTCCATCTATCCACTCCACATGCGCTTCTTCATAGGCCGCAGCGCGTTTGGTTACCAGGTTGAACACGTTGTTCGACCAGTTTTGAATCGTTGTGTAGGTGATGCGCGACCCGGGCAACGCCACCAGTTCGACCACTGCGGAGTGCAGCGAGTCGGTTGTGTAAACAGGCGCTGAACAACCTTCGATGTAGTGAACGGTTGCACCTTCGTCTGCGATTATGAGCGTGCGCTCAAACTGACCCATGTTTTCGGCGTTGATGCGAAAATACGCCTGCAGAGGCATCTCCACTTCAACCCCTGGTGGCACATAGATGAACGAACCACCAGACCACACCGCTGAGTTCAGTGCAGCGAACTTGTTATCACCGGGTGGGATGATCGTGCCGAAGTACTTGCGCAACAGTTCGGGGTGCTCTTTGACAGCAGAATCCATGTCGCTAAACAGCACGCCTTGAGCTTCTAAGTCTTCACGATTGCGGTGATAGACCACTTCACTCTCGTACTGAGCGGTTACGCCTGCTAGGTACTTGCGTTCTGCCTCTGGAATGCCCAGTTTTTCGTAGGTTTCTTTTACTGAGTCGGGCAGCTCATCCCACACATCTACTTGACCCTCGGTTGGCTTGATGTAGTAGTAGATGTCGTCGAAATAGATCTGTGACATGTCGCCGCCCCAGTTGGGCATTGGCTTGCTTTGAAAAATCTTGTAGGCACGCAGACGAAACTCGAGCATCCACTCCGGCTCTTTTTTGAGAGCCGACATTTCCCGGATGATGTCTTCGTCCAAGCCGCGGCGCGGTTTGAATACGTAGTCTTCCTTGTCGTTCCAACCCAGCTTGTACTTGCCAAGATCGATGGCAACGTTGGTATCAGTCATGCTGGCTCCCCCAAGACTAACGGCAAAACCACCACCGCCTGCTCCTAGGTTAGTGCCGGAGCGAGCTCGCCCCAGCCACGCCTGACATCTGCAGGGGTTTCAGCAAGCACTTGCACACAAACATGGTCGGCGCCCGCATCAAAGTGGGCGTTTGTTCGAGTTAGCACATCGTCAACGGTTCCCCAAACCACGATCGCATCAACCAGACGGTCGCTTGGACTTTCACCTGGACCGCCGTTGATGTCTTCTTGAGTGAAGCCCAAGCGCAACAAGTTGTTGGCATAGTTAGGCAGACCAAGATAAATCGCCATTGACTGGCGAGCGATTTCACGTGCCTTGCCGGCGTCTGTCTCGAGTACGCACATTTGCTCTGGGTATAGGGCCGCGTCAGGACCGATGGTTTTGCGAGCAATTTCGGTGTGCTCAGGTGGTGTGAAATACGGGTGCGCTCCGGCTGTTTCGGTAGCCGACAACTCCAACATCTTTGGCCCCAGAGCGGCCAGAACAATGTCAGACAAATCTTGCGGACCAACCGCCATGAAGCGAGCCTTTTTCATGAACTCCAAATAGTCACGCATGTAGCTCAGTGGTTTGGAGTACTCGTGCTTGCGCAAAAATTCAACTAGATGTTGATGGCTAACGCCTAGTCCTAACAAGAATCGATTCGGAAAGGCTTCGTCAATGGTGCGTTGCGTGGTGGCCATAGTCATGGGATCGCGTGCGTAGATGTTGGCAATACCGGTGGCGATTTTGATTGTGGATGTGCCCTCAAGTAAGCGGGTGGCACTCACAAAGGGATCCCGGCCAACGGCTTCAGGAATCCACACAGCTCCATAGCCGAGAGCTTCGGCTTCGGCTACCCATTCGACGGCCTCAGAACTTGAAATTTGATCTAACGCACCCGTCCAAAGCCCGATGCGGCCGATATCTACTTTTGTATTCGCTGGTGACATGACAGAAACATTAGCGGCACCTGCGCGCTGCTAGTCCAGATAACTAGTCCAGGCGACGCAATTCTTCTAAGAATCTCACACGGCGATCTACGTAGTTCTGCACGCCTGGCATGATCAACGGTTCGGTGTCAACACCTTCGCGGATTTTGGCTGGTGTTCCCACTGCGATGGTTCCGGGCGGCACCCTCATTCCGCTTGGAACAACCGCACCAGCACCAACGAGAGCTCGTTCTCCCACCTCTGCTCCGGGCAAGACAATGGAGCCGGTTCCGATCAGAGCTTCGTCGCGCACAACTGCGGCCTCTATGTGCGCCAGGTGTCCGACTGTGCAACGCTCGCCGATAATGGTTGGCATGTCTTCACCAACGTGTAAAACAACGTTGTCTTGGATTGAAGTGTCGGCACCGATACGGATATCGCCGTCATCGCCACGCAGCACTGCACCCGACCAAATGGTGGCTCTAGGACCAATGAACACTCGGCCAATGATGACGGCTTCGGGCATTATGAACGCTGACGGATCTATTTGGGGTTCATAATCTCCCAACGCGTAAACAGTCATGGCGGGCACGATAATGCCACCACTGAACCAGGCTGGAGAACATGAGCTTTTTTGAGCCACCCATCAAGGCGCCGGTGGCACAGCAACGCGAGCATGTTCGCCACATTCACGGCACCGAAACCGATGATCCGTGGCACTGGCTGCAAGACAGTGACAACCCTGAAGTGGCGGCGTATTTGTCGGCCGAAAACGCGTACACCGAATACGCCACTGCGCACTTGTCGGCGTTGCGAGCTGAGCTGTATTGCCAGATGCGTGACCGAATCAGCGAGACACACGACAGCCTGGCGGCACCGAATGGACCGTGGGAATATTTCACTCGCACCGTGGCTGGGTTGGCTTATCCGATCTATCTGAGACGATCGCGTGACAATGATCTGAGACGATCGCGTGACAATGATCTGAGACGATCGCGTGATAATGAGGAGACATCCGAGACGGTTCTGCTGGACGTAAATGCGTTGGCTAACGATCACGAATACTTCGCTGTCGGTGATTTAGCGATTAGCCCGAACCATCACCTGCTGGCCTACACCGCTGACTCAAACGGCAACGAGCTTTATGAGCTGTTCGTTGTTGACCTACAAACTGGGCAGACGATTGACCGCAGTGGTGGTTCGCTCACCTACGGGCTCGCCTGGTCTAACGACAACAACACCTTGTTTGCCGTCGGTGTTGACGAGGCGCATCGCGCCGATCGCGTGCAGCGACACGTTGTGGGCATTACGACCGACGATTTGGTGTTTCAAGAAAACGATGAACGGTTTTGGGTCGGCATCTCCAAGACACGCAGCGAACGTTTTGTCGTGATCACCTCAGAATCAGTGATCTCCTCTGAGTGTCATCTCATTGATGCAAACCACCCCACCGCGGCCTCGACACTGGTACGCGAGCGGCGTGACGACGTGATGTACCGCGTCGATCACCAGCACAACGACCAGCAAGACCGGCTGTTGATAGTTACCAACGATGGTGGCGCTGAGAACTTCTGTCTAATGAAAGCGGCTCTGCACAGTGTCCCAAACGAGAGTTCAAAAGAGAACTCAAAGGTCACAACCGTTGGTGACTGGAGCGTGTTGATTAAGCACCGTCAAGACACTCGCTTAGAAGACATCGACTGCTTTGAACACTTTGTGGTGGTTCAGGAGCGGACCAACGCAACGCCCCACTTGCGAGTGTTGCGAACTGAGCAGCCACTAGCCCTAGTTGATTTGGCTTTGCCAACAACTGATGGCGCCCCATATGAGATCTCTCCCGCCGACAACTTGGAGTACGACACAAGCACGTACCGCTACGAATTCACAAGCATGATCACTCCCCCAACAGTGTTCGAAACAGCTGTGAAGCTAGAAACAGCAACGGAGCTTGGTGAACCGCAGCTGCTCTACCAGTCGCCGATCGCCAACGGAGTTGATCTCAGTGCGTACCGCAGCGTCAGATTGTGGACCGATGCAGATGTTGATGCAGATAACAACACCCAGATCCCCATCAGCGTGATTTGGCGACCCGACGCCGTCAGCTGGCCTTCACCGTGCCTGCTTTATGGCTACGGCGCCTACGAGGTTGTCATCCCTGCCACGTTTAGCCAGGCACGCATTTCATTACTTGATCGCGGCGTTGTATTTGCCATCGCACATGTGCGAGGCGGAGGCGAGTTAGGGCGTGCTTGGCACAGCCAAGGTCGACTGCAGCACAAACAAAACACCTTTGATGATTTTGTAGCGTGTGCTCGCCATCTAATTGACGAAGGCTGGACGGAGCCGACGGGATTGGTGGCACGCGGCGCCAGTGCCGGCGGACTGCTGATGGGCGCGGTTATTAATCAAGCGCCTGAACTGTTTGCCGCAGTGGTGGCAGAGGTTCCGTTTGTTGACGTGGTCAACACGATGCTTGATGCATCTATTCCACTAACGGTGACCGAGTTTGACGAATGGGGTGATCCATCTCAAGCAGACAGCTTCCAAATCATGCGGAGCTACGCACCCTACGAAAACGTTGAGAACGCAAGAAATAGTCACAGCGTTAGACCAGCGTTACTGGTAACCGCGGGCTTGCATGATTCGCGCGTGCAGTATTGGGAACCTGCAAAGTGGGTTGCAAAACTGCGAAACGACTCAACCCGCCTTGTCAGCAAGCCACAGTCGATCTTTCTCCGCACTCAGATGAGTGCCGGGCACGGTGGAGCATCAGGCCGCTATGACAGCTGGCGAGATGAGGCCTTCGTGCAAGCATTCGTTCTGGCTGCCTTAGACCTAACCAGTTAGGGCACTAAGCACCGCCAGCGTTGATAACACGGTGTTACGAACTAACGACCAAATCGACACCGGTCGCGATGACCAGTTCCCGAAGCAAGCGCAACGCGGTCGCTCGTCTATTGGCTTACGAAAGGCATTCATTAGCACCAGCGAAAACAACACCAGCAACCCAAATGCCAACCACGACAACACCAACACACCGATCCCAGCCGCTAGCAGAGCACCCAATACCAGCTCCGTCGGAACTACCAACCGCGCAAACAGCAAAGGCACACCCAGTTCTTTCGCCGCGCTTGGCCAACCTGGATCTCGTATTTTTGTGGCAGCAGAAAAAATCAGCGCTACCGCCAAGGCAATGCGCGCCACCACGCTAATGACGCTCATTTACGGGAATTACTCAGGCAGAAAAAGTGCCGTAACCGCCCTTGAAGAACAGCAAAGGTGATTTGTCGTCAAGCACAGATAGCTCTCGCACGTGGCCTATGACTATGTCGTGGTCGCCACCTTCATAGACAGATCCGATCGTGCAGTCAATAAACGCAAGCGAACCTTCGATGACCGGCGACCCGGTCTTTTCGCTTGCACGCCAGGAGACATCAGAAAATTTGTCGTCTTGTCTGCTCGCCATTACGGCACAAACGTCTAACTGGTCATGTCCCATCACGTTGACGCAAAACGAGCCAGCTTCGCGGATAGTGATCCAGGTAGCGGAATCTTTAGCCGCAGAAAAAGTCACCAACGGCGGATCGAGCGACACTGATGCAAACGATCCGATCGCCATTCCCACCGGCATATCTCCACTCATCGAAGTAACGGCAGTAACCCCGGTTGGAAAATGACCTAAGACTTGTCGAAAAAGCGCTGAATCTATTTCTGATCCTGTTCCTGACCCGTTGCTTGCGTCGTTCATAACGCTCACTCTAAAACGCTGGCTAGCTGCAGAGCCAACTATCGCACCCCTTCGTCGTCTACTCCGAATAGATCCTTAGCAATCATCTGGTGCGCGTTGACTAATCTCATTGCGTGGCCCAAACAAACACAGGCGAACTACCCAATGGATTGGTGGCATTCGTCAAACGCGACTGTCCAACCTGCGAGCTGGTAGCACCGGTACTGGAATCGTTAGCGGATGCTCCCGGGATCATCGTCTACACCCAAGATGACGCCAGTTTTCCGACCGAAATTCCCGACTCAGCTCGCATACACGATGCCGATCTCGGTGCCTCATGGCACAACAACATCGAAACCGTGCCGACCTTGATGAAGGTAAGTAACGGAACCGAGACCGAACGCGTTGTCGGTTGGAGCCGAGACGAGTGGCAACGATTCACAGGGATTGCAGATCTTGGCGCCGATCTGGCTGAGTTTCGACCAGGATGCGGCTCGCTCTCGGTAGCGCCGGAAAACGCCGATGAACTAGAAGCTCGCTTTGGCGGTACTGGCCTGGCCGCTCGTCGTATCGAAATAGCCGAACTTGAAGACACTCATGAGGCCATGTACGAGCGAGGCTGGTCAGACGGGCTGCCACTTATTCCACCAACCACCACGCGCGTGCAAAAGATGCTCACCGGCACCTCACGCAGTCCTAGTGAAGTTGTAGCCACCATTCCGCCAAACCTGGTCGACTGCACCGTTGAAAAGGCCGCCGTCAACGCGGTGATGGCTGGGTGTCGACCGGAGTATTTTCCGATCGTGCTAGCCGCTGTGGAAGCGGTTTGCACCGACACGTTCAACATGCATGGTTTGCTTGCCACGACCATGCCTGTTAGCCCAGTGCTAGTGGTCAACGGACCCATCGCTGAACGTATCGGCATGAATACCGGCATCAATGCTTTAGGACAGGGCAACCGTGCAAACAGCACTATTGGCCGTGCCCTCCAGTTGATCGTTCGCAATGTGGGAGGCGGACGCCCAGGCGAGGTTGACCGAGCCGCACTTGGTCAACCCGGCAAGGTGGGTTTCTGCTTTGCAGAAAACGAGGCGGCATCCCCGTGGCTACCGCTTAGCAGCGACTTTGGGTTTGAACCAGGCACCGACACCGTCATGGCGTTTGCGGGCGAAGCACCTCGCAGCGTTGTCGACCAACTATCACGTGATCCGGAATCACTGTCTCGCTCATATGCCGTGGCACTAAACGCATTGCACCATCCAAAGCTGGTGCTGAGCTTTGACGCCATTTTAGTGGTAGCGCCCGACCACGTCCGTATATACGAACAAAGCGGTTGGAGCCGAGAGCAAACTGCCGAACGCATCAACGAGCTGACCACTCGGCCGGGTTCCGAGCTCATCCGCGGAACCGGCGGCATCGCTGAGGGGCTGCCCGAGACCTTCGCTGAAACTGACGTGCAAAAGTTTCGACCGGGGGGTTTATACCTGGCTCATTGCGGTGGCGGAGCCGGCCTGTTTGGGGGCATTATCGGTGGCTGGGTAAATGGCGATACAGGGTCGACGCCGATATGTCACCCGATCGATCCTTGGAAGTAGAAGAAGTAGCAAACAATAGCAACTAGCCAAACCGAGCTAGCCAGGTGGACTAACCTGGTTCACAAGAGGCGGTAAGGGCCCGCCACGAGCAAAAGGGGGTCACTATGAGCACGACCGTGCTAGATCCAACCAACGAGACAGAGCCAGCGAAGCGTCAACGCACACAGCGGCCGGCGTCGCTTGACGGACTAACGGTGGGTCTGCTGGACATAAGCAAGCCACGTGGCGACAAGTTCCTTGACCGGCTAGAAGAGCGCCTAGTGGAGCGCGGAGTGCGCATTGAGCGTTACATGAAGCCAACTTTTTCCAAACCAGCACCGGTTGATATGCGTCATGAAATCGCCACTAAATGTGATGTGGTGATTGAAGCCTTAGCCGACTGAGGCAGTTGCACGTCGTGCAGTGTGCACGACATCGCAGACCTGGAACGCCGCGGCATACCAGGTGCTTTCGTAGCAACGGTTCAGTTCATCGACGGAGCGCAAGCGCAAAGCGAAGCGCTGGGTTTTGATCCGGCAGCGATTTGGGTGGAACACCCGATTCAAGATCGCACCGACGACGAAATGATCGCCATCGCAGACAAAGCGATTGACGAGCTGCTAGAAGAGCTAGTAGCTAACTAAGTCCTACTTTTTCTCATCTGCTGCTTCGCCATTGGCTGCGGCTTGTGAGTACGGAAATTTGCGTTCTGTAGCTGTGTCACGCTTCCACACCATCACCTTGCGCCTGAAATAGCACACCTCATCGGAGCGTTGATTAAACGCACGCGTCTCAACGGTCACTATTCCGCGATCTTGCCGCGATGACAGTTCACGTTTACCTAGCACTTTGGTAGCGGCATAGATCGTGTCACCGTGAAAGGTCGGCTTGCTGTGCATCAGCGATTCCACCTCCAGATTTGCAATCGCAGCTCCGCTCACGTCGGGCACGCTCATGCCCAGCACTAGCGAATACACCAGGTTGCCCACAACCACGTTTTTACCGTGAACCGTTTCGTTCTGTGCGAACCACTCGTTGGTGTGCAGAGGATGATGATTCATCGTGATCATGCAAAACAGGTGATCATCGGCTTCGGTGATCGTCTTGCCCGGCCAATGGCGATAAACGTCACCGATCTCAAAATCTTCGTAATGACGGCCAAAGGGTCTGTCTTGAACGGTCACTGATTCTCCCGCGATTCTTGCTAGTAGTTACTACTAGTCGTGGCGCAAAGACTAAGGGCGTTCAGACCTGGCTTAGCCCGCTCGGCCTCGTTTAGCCTTGCGGTCATGAGTCAAACCGTCAGCGGTGAACCGACCACCGCGACCGAACCAGTAACAGCGCAGCCGGCAACTCTGCCCAAACCCGACCTGATCGCAGCAGCCGCAGCTGTGGCTCACGGCCAAACAATTGTCAAAACTGCTATCGACAGGACTCGCGCATTTGATGACGCAGATGCACATCAAAGCCTGCTTTACGATCTGGCTCACACAGCCTCAGCTTTGGAAATAAGCGCTTCACTGCTCGAATACGGACAAGCAGGCGAGCAAGAGAAGCTGCTGGCGTGCGCATTTGCGGCAGACGCACTAAGCGAGTTTGCGGCGCGATTGTTTGGCCGTGAGTCTGCTTGGGGAGTTGCACCGGGAGCACTTGATGAATGCCGCAGTTTTGTTGCCATCTATAAGCATCCGGATTTCGTCGCGAGTCTGGCCGACTTCAAAGCACCCAGCCATTTGGACGAAGACTTCAAGCTGGTGGCGGAGACCTTTCGCCGTTTCGGAGAAGATCAAATCGCTCCTGTAGCTGAGCACATCCACCGCAACGACACTGACATCCCTGAAAACATCATTTCCGGATTAGCCGAGCTGGGTTGTTTCGGACTTTCAGTGCCCGAGGAATATGGCGGTTTTGCCAGCGGCAGCGAGAGCGACTACCTCGGCATGATCATCGCAACCGAAGAACTTTCACGAGCGTCGCTTGGAGCCGGTGGTTCTCTCATCACTCGGCCAGAAATCCTCACCCGCGCACTTGAAAAAGGTGGTACCGAAGAACAAAAGAAACACTGGTTCCCTCAGATAGCAACCGGCGAAACAATGGTGGCAGTCGCGGTAACTGAGCCTGACTACGGCAGCGATGTGGCAAACCTCACGGTGTCTGGCACAGAAACAGACGACGGCTGGTTGATCTCAGGCGTCAAAACCTGGTGCACGTTTGCTGGCCGTGCGGATGTACTGATGTTGCTGGCTCGCACCGACCCGGATCGCAGTAAGGGTCATCGCGGTCTTAGCTTGTTCATCGTCCCGAAACCGCGAGCGGACGGGCACTCCTTCGATTTCACAGACGAGCGTGGCGGCACCATGGAAGGGCGAGCCATTCCCACCTTGGGTTACCGCGGCATGCACAGTTTCGAAATCGCCTTTGACAACTGGTTCGTGCCTGCGGACAATCTCATAGGCGGTCAAGATGGTCTAGGGCAGGGCTTTTATATGCAGATGTCTGGATTTGAGAACGGCCGCGCACAAACCGCCGCACGAGCAGTCGGCGTGATGCAAGCTGCTTACGACGAAGCTCGTAGCTATGCCGCCGAGCGTCACGTGTTTGGCAACCCGATCGCCGATTATCAGCTAACTCAAGTAAAGCTCGGCCGGATGGCAACAATCATCTCCGCTTCTCGCCAATACGCCTACAAGGTCGCCAAATTGATGGCCAACGGAGCCGGTGCCGTCGAAGCCTCAATGGCTAAGGCGTATGTATGCAAAGCGGCCGAATGGGTTACCCGCGAGGCGTTGCAGATTCACGGCGGTTTTGGCTTTGCCGAGGAGTACAAGGTGAGCCGCTTATTTGTGGACGCACGCGTGCTGTCGATATTTGAAGGCGCCGACGAAACGCTGTGCCTAAAAGTGATCGCTCGTCGCCTACAAACCACCGATAACTAGCTGACGGCGATGAGCTGGCGTAGCGGATCCACTAATGCATCCGATTGAGCACCTTCGCTACGTAGCTCGAACAGGTGGCGACGTGCCGCAGTCATTGCTCACCCAAGAGGCTGCGTATGCACTAGCCGATCTTGGTTATACCCACGATGAGAACCCTGCCGAACTGATAATGGCATGTCGCCAATTGCTGCAACGACACGGAGTAGCGGGTGCGATGTGGACGCTCACTGCGCGAGTTTGCGTAGCTGGTGACCCGCATCAAGCCGCCATGGAACTCGTGAAGCAAATGAAGTCGGATCCAACGGCGCAGCACGTCGCTGACGCGCTGCGCAACCTTGACCAAAGCAAAACAAGCATTGCCTGCTTGCTGGGCTGGCCAGACCTAACAGCTGACCGGTTGCACGAATGTTCCAACCTGGAAGTACGCGTGCTAGATGCTTATGGCGAAGGTGCCGGGCTAGCTCGCAGGCTGCTTAGTAGTGCCGGAGCGACATTAGGTGAAGAAGTTGCTGGAGCTGGAGCAAATAGCGGCCTCCGCACCGTAGAAGTGCCACTCACAGGAGTGTCTCAGGCGATTGCCACCAGTGATGTGGTGTTTATCGAGGCTGCTGCAGCCGGGCCAGATGCCATCGTGGCCGCCACTGGTTCTTACGCGGCGGCCGCAGTTGCTAGGTCGTTTGGCGTGGATGTGTGGGCGGTGATTGGAGTTGGACGATCTCTACCAGCGGAAATGTTTGAGGCGCTCTTATCTCATCTGACACCATCCGACACAGTTCCTAGCTCGGTTAACGGCATAGGTCAGGTACCACCGTGGGAGGCTGAAGAGGAAGTTGTGCCGCTCAGCTTGATAACTCATCTAGTCAGACCAGACGGGATAAATAGCACTACCAAAGCGATGAAAAGTGACTGTCCGTTAGCTGCTGAGTTGCTGGTACCGCTGAATTAGCTGGAGTTTGCTCGGCTGCGCGCTATCTTCTGCGCCGTGGCTAATGCTGCTTTAAGCCCTGACATTGTTCTTGAAACCAGTGAGGGGCACCCCCAGACGCTGAACGAGTGGTTAACGGTCTTCAATCTGTTGGTAGTGGTGCTGGATCCATACACGTACCAGAGCGGTTGGATTATCCCGACCGCGGCACGCTTGTTTGACCACTACGAAGAAGCAGACGTGCGCTGCGCTTTCGTGTTAACCAGCGATGCGGACGGTGCAAAATCATTCCTCGGTCAGTATGCGGATCAGTACCTGGTGCTAGTTGATCCGAAGCGTGAGTTTGTGCGCTCACTTGGCTTGGAGAAGCTGCCAGCGCTGGCTCACATTGACCAAAACTGCGACGTGGCAGGAGCTGCGCAAGGCTGGGTTCCTGCAGATTGGACGCAGTTGCTTTTGGATTTGGAACAAGACATGAGCTGGCGCACTCGCCCGGTGCTACCAGCTCCTGGTGATCCCAGGCAGTTTGAAGGCACGCCAGCACTGGGCTAGCTAGCGCTTAGCTCTCTTTGAACGACTCATAGCAAGATCGGCTCGCCTTAACAGCCAACCGGTCATGGCTTTGTTGGTTTTGTCGGCTTCGCTGTCTTTGTCAGATGTCGTCGTGTCTCCTGGTGCAATCGCGGCACCGATGCTGATTTCTAACGAAACTGTTTCGCTCGCTGTTTGGTTAGCTGTTTCGCCAGTAAATGAGCCTCCCAACATTGTCGGCTCGCTAACGGCTAGACGGATACGGGTTGCGATCGCCTCCAATGCCACAAACGCTTCATCACTAGCCGCTGACAACCCTGGGCACAACACCACAAACTCATCGCCTCCAAGTCGCGCCACAGTGTCAGAAGGCCGCACCGCTGACTCAATCTGAAATGCAGTTATGGCCAACAAAAAATCGCCAGCCGCGTGACCATGCATCTTGTTGATTTGTCGAAAATCGTCTAGATCGCAAAACAAAACGCCCACCTGCTGACCAGTTTCGGAGGTCGCACGAATTGCTGCTTCCAAACGGTGCAAAAGCATCGTCCTGTTTGCTAATCCCGTTAGGGGATCATGCAATGCGGCTTGAATCATGAGCTTGCGTTCCTGAACTACCCGCTGGGTCGTGCGAGCCAAAGAAACAGCTGCCGCAGCCGCAGCAAGCCATAAGCCTGCCTCGCCAGCTCTGCTTAGCGCAGATCTCAACCGTTCCAGCGTTTTAGGCGCCACCTGCAACATCATCAGCGGGCTGTCCAGCCGCCGTCCACTAGCAACGTTGTGCCAGTTACATAGCTGCTTGAGTCGCTGGCTAAGAACAGCGCTGCTCCGTCCAGCTCGTGCAGCTGCCCTGGGCGTCGCATCGCCGTGTTGCGGGTAATCCAGGCCAGAGATCTTTCGTCTTCAAACATGGGCGCGGTTAGTTCGGTTTCAAAATAACCCGGGCACAGTGCGTTTACTCGGACACCTTTAGTACCCCACTGCACGGCCAGATCTCGTGAAAGATTCACCAATCCGGCTTTGCTGGCGGCATATGCCGGCTGCAGGTTGGGAGCCGAAGCAACCATGCCATGCACGGAAGCAATGTTGATGATGCTGCCGCGGCTGCGGGTAATCATGTCGGCCGCGGCCAAGCCAGACAGCAAAAAGCAAGCGTTCAGATTGATATCCACCACACGGCGAAAGCTGTCAATGTCGGCTTGTTCGGCAGGGTTGACCGCATCGCTTACACCCGCGTTGTTGACCAACACGTCTAGTTGGCCGTAGTGCGCTATGGCTTGCGAAATTAGGTTGCGGCATTGGTCGTCGTCGGACACATCGCAACTGATCGCCAGAGCGTCAGGTAGCTCAGCAGCTAGTGCCTCCAATCGATCGGCACGTCGTGCTGCCAGAACAACTTTGGCTCCAGCGTCCGCGTAGATCCGTGCAAAGCGTTCACCGAAACCACTTGACGCTCCGGTCACCAAACAAACACGCCCATCAAGTCGAAACGGATTGTCGTTATCTGCCACCCGTGCCAGAGTAGAACGCTCGCGCTGGCAGTCAGTGCACCTCCAGGTTGCCGAGCATCCCGTGGTTAGCCAACGTCAAATCACCCCCGGTTCGCTTATCTCCTACGCTGCGGGTATGAAGATTCGCATTGGTTTCGGGCTAGGCACTCGTAGCTTCACTAACGACCACACCACCTTCGATCCATTCGTGGATGCTCTCGAAGATCACGGCTTCGACTCGCTATGGCTCAGCGAACGTCTCGGCGGGGAATGTCCAGATCCGATAGTGGGGATGGCTTATGCGGCAGCTCGCACAAAGAAGCTCAAGCTTGGGATGTCGGTGCTGGTGCTGCCAGGCCGCAACATGGCAGTACTAGCTAAAGAGCTCGCCAGTCTTGATCGCCTGTCTGCTGGACGCCTACTGCCGGCTTTTGGGTTAGGTATAGCCGACGTGCATGAGCAGGCAGCCTTTGGTGTTCAACGCAATCAGCGTGCCAAAATGTTCAACGAAGCTTTGCCCTTGCTAAAACGGTTTTGGGAGCAGGGTCCAGTAACTCACTCCGGCGAGTTTTATGACTACGACCAGGTAGAGCTGCTGCCAAAACCGATTCAAGATCCGCTGGAAATCTGGCTTGGCGGAGCAGCAGACGTCGAACTTCGACGCTGCGGTCGCTTCGGTGACGGCTGGTTACCGTCATTTTGCACGCCCGACAAAGCGGCCGCTGGCTGGAAACTAGTGAATGAATCCGCTGACAAATACGAACGCTTTATGGATCCGGAACACTTTGGTGCTTTAGTGCCGTACACCCACGGCGATGTCTCGCCCGCTTACAAAGAGATCCTGCGCAAACGTGCTCCGGGCGTAGATCCGGATGAGGTCATCCCTACTGGCTTCGATGGTCTGCGAACTCAGCTTGAGCGCTTTATCGAAGTTGGTGCTTCGAAATTTGTGCCGGTGCTAATAGGCGAACCAGATAACTGGCAAGCCGAGCTAGAGGGTGTGGCGCAAGCAGTGCTGCCACTACAGGTCTAGCGCAATAGATCTAACCGAGCTATCAGGCAGCTACTAGCTCCAAGAACATTTGATGGATACGCAGATCGTCAGTTAGCTCTGGGTGAAAGCTGGACACCAGCACATTGCCTTCGCGACACAGCACGGCCACCTGCCCATCTTGAACAGATTCTTCTGAAGCTGGCACGGCCGCTAGCACCTCGACTCCTGGGCCAACATGTTCAACCCATGGTGCGCGAATAAACACTGCTCGGTAAGGCTCGTTCAGCAGTGCTGGATCCTGTGCTTGGTCTTGTTTCAAACCCCGGGCAAGGTCTAAGTCTGACTCAAAACTGGCTACCTGGCGTCCGAATGCGTTACGTCTGACCGTTATATCAATAGCCCCAAAAGTTCGTTGGTCGAACCGCCCGTCTAACACCTTGTTTGCCAACATGATCATTCCCGCACAGGTACCTAGAGCCGCCATGCCAGAGCGCAGACGTTGCGAGATCGCATCAAAGCAACCGCTGGACTGTGCCAGCATCCACATAGTGGTGGATTCCCCGCCTGGAATTACTAAAGCATCAACGCGAGCGAGATCGGTCGGGGTTCGCACAGCGCTAGTTGCTACTCCCAGCCGCTCAAACGCGCTGAAATGATTACCAACGTCCCCTTGCAGAGACAACACGCCAATCATTGGCGCATTACCAGCCGCGGTCGGCCAGCTTTGTTTCCAAGCCTTCCATCTCGAGACCTGCCATGGCATCACCCAGGCCTCGACTCACCTTCGCAACCATTGAAGGATCGCGATAGTGAGTGGTGGCTTCAACAATGGCTTTCGCGCGTGGCGCGGGGTCTTCGCTTTTGAAGATGCCTGACCCGACAAACACCGCTTGTGCGCCTAACTGCATTACCAGCGAAGCGTCGGCAGGAGTTGCGATGCCTCCCGCGCAAAATAACGGCACGGGTAGCGCACCTGTCTCAGCGATTTCTTGTACAAGACCCACCGGTGCGCTTAAGCGCTTAGCCCAGTCGTATTGTTCGGCTGAATCGGCCATTGTGATGGCACGAATATCGCCAAAAATTGAGCGTAGGTGGCGTACAGCCTCGATGATGTTGCCGGTACCAGCTTCGCCTTTAGAACGGATTAGGCAGGCACCCTCGCTGATGCGACGTAGAGCTTCACCCAGATTGGTAGCGCCACACACAAACGGCACGGTGAACTGCCACTTATCAATGTGATGCGCCTCATCGGCTGGCGTTAGCACTTCGGATTCGTCCACGTAGTCAACTCCGAGCGACTCCAACACCTGCGCCTCAGCAAAATGTCCGATGCGCGCCTTAGCCATCACTGGAATCGTGACTGCGCTTTGAATGCCTGTGATCATCTCTGGGTCGCTCATACGCGCTACCCCACCATCACGACGAATATCAGCAGGCACGCGCTCTAGCGCCATGACCGCAACCGCACCCGCATCCTCGGCAATCTTCGCTTGTTCGGGAGTAACGACATCCATGATCACGCCGCCGCTCAACATCTCTGCCAGGCCGCGCTTAACTCGCACCGTGCCTGTCATTGCTGCGTTGTTGCCAGAAGTGGCTGACTTGTTTGCCATACCTAAAGCTTATGTCTGCGGCACAGTGTTATGCGAACAGTCAACGGGAGTTTTTTGCTTTTAGAGCTCCTGGAGAACCTGGATACGAAGTTGCAGACTCGCTCGTGCAAGCGGTGTTTCATCTAGGTCAGTTGCGGCAGTGGTTGTTTCGGCCGGGCGCTGTGCGTCCGGGGCTAACAGCCACAGCGCTTTCAGCGTTGGGCTAACTCCCGGCTTGGCTGATTCGCTAACGACGTTTGTTCCGATTTTGCTTGCCTTTTCCAAAGCCGTAATCAGCCCAGGTGGATACCGGGTGATGCTTACAGCGAGTAAATCAGCATCAATGTCGTCGTAGCTGGCCAGGGCTTCCGACAAGCGATTGCTAGTGAACAAGAGTGCCGGCTTGACAAGCAGCCGCACCAAGCCGGAATTTGTACTCTCAGACAGCACCGTAGGTAATCCAAGGGTGCGAAAAATCACAGTGAGATCAGCCGTGTGATCATCTCGGATTTGGCCTAGCGCCAAGGCCAGCAATGCTTCCATTTCGACGCGTTCAAGTGACTCAACCAAACCTTTGGTTAGCAGCAGCGTGGTTGAATGTGGTGCTGTTCCAAAAGCCAGCAAGTTGATCTGCGGCTTATCCAGTATCAGGACTTCTTCTAAATCAACGCCTGTGCTCAGAGAAAGGCTTTCGAGAAGGTTGTGCAGGCGCGGGTGGTCTTGCGCTGTTGAGCGTTGTGCTTGTTCTAAGCCGCAGGCATCTCGCACCCAGCTCTCACTTTTGGCGACGGTTCGTGCTCCAACCAGCGCACCTGCAGTAGTGCCAACGATTACAAGCAAGATGCCGATCAGCCAACCAAACGGGACAACTAGGGCAACTACCGCGCCGATGATTATCCCGGCGGTTGCCCCCAACACGGCTGGTGCCAGCCACATGAATGCGACTCGGCGATCGTTGTTTCTAAGAGCTTCGTCGCGCTGGCTTAGTGGGCGTGCATCTTTAGTGGTGGGAATAGCAGACAAGCCTCTAAAGCCTAAGGCTGTTCATTGGCTCGCTCGGAGATGGCTCGCTCGTAGTAGTTCACATATTGCTCGGCCAGTCGATCCATCGACAGTTCTTGCGCCCGCTGACTGCCTGCCGCAATCAGCTGGTCGGCCAGCAAGGGCTCTGTCAACACACGTTTTAGGCCGGCTGCTAGTGCGGCAGGATCGTCGGGTCGCACCAACAGAGCCTCATCACCTTCACAAACCACGTTGCGATAGCCAGGTAGATCGCTTGCCACCACGGGCGTCTCAGTGGCCATGGCTTCTGCCAGCACCACCCCAAAGCTCTCCCCTCGCAGCGAGGGAACGCAAAACACGTCCGCTTGGCGTATGCGCCACACTTTTTCGGCTTCGGTAACTTGCCCAAGCCATTCGATGCGTTGGTCGAACCCGTAGCGGCGCTTCAACTCTTCGGTTTGCGGACCGACCGACATCACCCACAGCCGTACGTTGTCGCCCAGATATTCCATCGCGTTGAGCAGTACCGATAAGCCTTTGCGGGGTTCATGACGACCCACATAAGCAATGGTTTTGCCAATGGCTGGACTGTCACCAAATTGGCTGGGATGTTCTGGCGAGTTTGTGCTGTTTGGCTCACTGAAGCGCTCTAGTTCGATTCCGTTGAAGGCCACCTCGTACTCTCCACCTAGAGCGTTTGCTGCCATCTCTCGAGCATCTTGGGACACCGCTACTCGCAAATTGATGCGATTAGCTAGCCAACGCACTCCGGGGATCAGATAGGCCTTGCTGGTTCCCGCTGCATGCCACGTCCCCACGATCGGTGCCGAACGCATTATCAACGCCGTCTGGCATGGACCTGGGCATAAAGGCTCGTGCAGATGAAGCACATCAAACGCTTCATCGCGTAACGCCCGAACCGTTCGCAATGTGCAAGCAAAATCCGGAGCGATTGGAGCGATTGAACCATTTGTGGCTGTTGGGATGCTTGCCCCCAGCGGAGTGACACCGGCCTGCGGTGGAGCACCATCGCAAGGTGCTAGCACGCGCACCTGATGGCCTGCCTTTGATAGCGCACGCGCTAAACCCAGCACTTGGGCTTGTACGCCGCCTGGCAAGGTCAAGCTGTATGGCGAAACGATGCCAACTCGCACGAGCAGTAACGCTATGCGCTGCTGGCGTGATTAGCTGGTTTCGCTACTGCAGAGCCGAATAACTAGGCCTGATCGCTAGGCCAGTTAGGCCCAAACATGTGCCATTGTTGCGGTGCTCCTGCAATCAGCAGGCCTAGCTCATCAGCCATCTGTTGCGTTACACGTGTGACGTCTTGGCGCAGTTTTCCTTCACGCTCAGGAGTCAGAATCTTCTGTGAAAACGAAACGTGCCCACCGCGAGGGGTCAGATAAACCGCTGCAGGCATCAACGGAGCACCCGAACGTAATGACAACAACGCTGGTCCAGCAGGCAACTTGGTGCGCTCACCCATGAAATCAACCTCTATGCCGTCGCCGCTGATGTCACGATCGCTCAGAAGACAAACAATCTCGTTGCGTTTGAGCGCAGCCAATACCTCTGCTCCCGCATTCGGACCTACCGGCACCACGTTCATCCCAAATGAACGTCGAATCCCCGCAAACCACTCAAACAGCTCCGGCGGATCCAGCTGCTCTACTACCACCGTGATCCGGTGATGCTTCACTTTTGCTAGCCAAAAGCCAGCCCACTCCCAGCCACCTAAATGCGGTAGAGCGACTATCACGCCCTTGCCAAGCTTCAAGCTTTCACAAACATTTGCATAAGCAGCTGGACCAAATCCATCATCCAGCACTTTGGCGCTCAGGTAGGGCAACCGAAACAACTCCAGCCAGTAGCGAACATATGACGTGAAGGCTTCTCGTGTTGCTCTGCGCGTCTGTAGCAAGCTGACAAAATTTGCGTCTGCGGTAGCTGTTTCGTTCTCCAGTTTTGAGCGCCACTGCAGGGCGCGATGCTGATGACGAGCAACCATCAAGCGACGAGAATCCATCACCAGCGACAACACCGGGCCTAGTCCGCGAGCCAGCCATTCCGCTTGTTCGCTTGGTAGCCAACGTGCCGTCGATGCGGCGAGCTTGTATGCCGTAGTAATAGGGCTAATGGGCATGCGCTTATTTGGCAGGTGCTTTGCTGGCCTGAATCCAAACTTTGATGAATCTGTGCACCATCGTGACCAGGCTCAGTGCCAACAACACAAACAGCAACGGGATCAGCAGCACCTCAAAAGCCACAGCCACTGCCAGCGTCACTGTGCGCTCAGCTCGTTCCATCAGGCCACCTTTAGCTTCGAATCCAAGCAACTCCGCCTTAGCTCGTTCGTAAGAAATAATCTGCGAAACAGCCAGCACCGCCATCGGCAGCACCGCCCAACGTGCTCCCTCGCTGCCTGCGAGATACCAAGCAATACCACCCAACAGCAGGGCGTCTGTAACGCGATCGCTGGTGGAATCAAAGAACGCTCCTCGTGCAGATGAACTACCCCTGGCTTGCGCTACGGGCCCGTCCAGCAAGTCAGCCAAACCCGCGACTATCAGCAATCCAACACCCAAACCCAGCCAGCCCGCGCCAATAGCGACCGCACAAGCTGAGGACGCCAGCAGACCCATGACGGTCAGAGAGTTAGCGCCGATCCCCAGCTTGGCAATAACGGTGCCGATCGGACTGGTTACAACGTCAACTCCGCGACGCCATCTGCCGTCAAACATCGTTTGGTCGTTGCGCTGTTTCTGTGCTTGCTTGTGTGCCAGCTTCTGTGCCGATTTCTGCGCTGGGCCAGGCTTGGCGTTCAGATTCGGGCACATCTTCGCTATAGCTGTCAAGCACGCGACCGTCCACGGCATCAACCAAGATCAGGGCGCGCTGGCGCGGAGGATCTTCTGCTGAAAAGATCAAAGTGCGCCAAGTTGGACGACTAAGCAGGCCGCGCCAGCCAAGCTGAGCGCTGGCGTGTCCGACTGGAAACTCAACCGCCGCGCTAGCTAGCGCTAAGGATTGGTTTTCATCTACCCCAAATCGACGCCCTGCTATCCAGTGGTAGAGGCCGAGCAGGATAAGCAGAATCCCGCACACCGTGATGCCGGTATTTGCCAGCACCGCTTCCGATCCAGCTAGTTGCACTCCTACCAGCATCGCAACGCCACACAGCACGTAAAGCGTCCCGGTAATACGGCGACGGACGTTGTCTGGGAACCGATACGGACCCACAAAACCACGATCTAGGTCTTCCGGCAGTTCGTCACGCACCTCGCCGATCTCGTCGTGAGCCTTGTGTTCGTCGTTCCCACCAGCTGATGCTGTGTCGTGACTACGGTCGCTGGCCATTGCCCGCACGCTACCGAGCGGGCCTCTTAGTGTCGTGTAAATAACAAATAACAATGACATAGCTTTTGGAGGACACAGCTTTTAGAGGGCAAACCTGACTACTCTCTGCTCAGGTTTAGTGATGACAGTGACCCCCCCCCCTCAACTTCGTCAACCGGACGCTCTTCACTGGCGACAATCTTGATGTGATGCGTGGTCTCAACTCTGAGACCTTCGACCTCATCTACCTAGACCCGCCTTTTAACTCCAAACGCGACTACGCCGCTCCCATCGGGAGCGATGCGGCCGGAGCTGCTTTCGAAGACACCTGGTCTTTAGACGACGTCAAAGTGGAGTGGGCTGAGGAAATTGAGGTGGCCAACCCAGCGTTATGGCATGCGGTCGTGGGTGCCGGATACACCTCCGATGATTCAATGCAGGCGTATCTCACGTTTATGGCTGTTCGTCTCCTCGAGATGAGGAGACTGCTTAAGAACACCGGCAGTATCTACCTGCACTGTGATCCGACCGCGTCGCATTACTTAAAACAGCTGATGGATGCAATATTTGGGCACAAGCAATTCCGCAATGAGATTGTGTGGGAGTATTCCACTGGTGGGATAGGCAAGCGCAATTTTCCGAGAAAGCACGACGTGGTGCTGTTTTATTCCAAATCAAAGGACGTTCATCTCACAATCCCGCGCAAAGAAAGCAAAGACCCATCAAGGTTCAATAAGAGTGATAGCAACGGCGACAGGTACTACGAGAAAGCGGGGAATAGGTACTACGTAAAAGATGGCGTGGCGGTTAGCGATGTATGGATGGACATCGCGCCAGTAAGAAACGTGTCAAAAGAACGCACGGGTTATCCAACGCAGAAACCTCTTGCGTTGCTGGAGCGCATTATCAAAGCTTCAAGCAACAAAGGCGACATGGTGCTGGATCCGTTTTGTGGTTGCGCCACCACCTGCGTTGCGGCAGAAAAGTTGGATCGCAAATGGGTTGGTATAGATATAGAGGAAACGGCTCAACAGTTAGTCGTTGAACGGCTAACTGCGACCGCAGAAGCAGAACCGTTACTAAAAACTTGGTGGCAAAACGATGAACCACCCGTAACTCATCGACACGACATACCCAAACGCACGGACCCTGGCACCCCCACTCGTTCTCCGAACATAAAACAAGTGCTCTTTAGAAAACAGAACGGTCGCTGCGCAGGCTTATGCCACGACGGGCAGATTGGAAGAGAATTCCCAATAGACATTTTTGAGATCGACCACATCAAGCCGCGCTCCAAAGGTGGGCCTGATATCGACGATAATCTCCAGCTCCTCTGTTCAACATGTAACGGTCGCAAAGGGAACCGCACAATGGTAAAGCTGCTGGAACGCAATTTTCAAGAACGAGCAAGCATTGAGGCCGAAGAAGCCGCTGCCAAACAAAGAACTAGTCAGATCGGCCTTAATCTGAAATAGTTGCAACAGTTAGCGCGCTACGCAACTTGCCGCGCGGTTAGCATGCTGGATTTAGCGAAGAGTGGGAGGATTTGAGTGTCCACTGGTCCGGCCAAAAACAAAGGCAAGAGCACAGAAGCAGAAGCTTCTCGAGTTAAGCTTCGTGAAACCATCAGAGGCTTTCCCCAATACCTGCGCGAGAAGCCGAAACGTAGATGCCTAATACCTTTGGCATCTGCTTTTGGTGCAAGCTTTCTTTTTAATGAGCTTTTCTTACAGAACTTCTTAACCTTGCCGATAAGGCTAAGAGCTCTATCTTTCATATCTGGCGTACTAGTTCTGGCTCCCGTTATCGCTTTCTTCCTTTACCTAGTGTTTAAGGAAGACGAAGCTGAACAAAGAGAAAAAGAGGAAGAACCAAACTCAATAAAGTTTGGCGAGCTCACGCGACGTTTTAGAAGTAAGTCAGAAACCCGAGACAATAAAATGGTAATCAAGAAAACCATTGAAATTCTTATACACAGCAAAGAAGCAGGAACCAAGATACCTGAACATAGAGCCAAAATTTACGAGCTCTTTTACCTATTTCATGCTGTCGATCTGCATGAAAAAAGCGAAAGAAGGGGGGAAGAATTACTTATGTCTAAAACGAGCGAAAAACTGGATTCTACCAAAAAGAATGGCTACCCATATAGCTTCCCTTCTCTATACATTAGCTTTCCAGATGGCGAGCCTACAAACAAAGAGATAAACGATATCTTTGATGAAATTGAGGAAGATTTTGGAACTAAACCAGAGCTTAAGTACTCAACAAAAGACAGGAATCCTGCTAAAAGTAAGCAAACTAAAGGTTTGAATAAAGGCTTGAAACGCAAAAAGCCCTAGCCTTTGCTGAGAGGCTAAGCCGCCTTCGGTAACGAGTTTGGGTCCAAATCGTACAGGTCAATCACGTTGCCCCAGACCAGTTGCTCTCGCTCATCGCTTGGCACATCAGCCAAAATCCGCTCCAGAATCGGCTGAGAGTTCGGCCAGATTGAGTCGTGGTGCGGGTAGTCGTTGCCCCACAGCATGTTTGACACCCCAATCGAATGCCGCGTGGCAATGCCCTCAGCGTCATCCTCAAACGTCACCCAGAAGCTCCGGTCAAAGTACTCAGACGGTTTCATCGTCAGTTCGTCGGACACTTCCCACGGTGTGCGATAAGCAGCATGGTCCAAACGCTGCAAACAATGTCCCACCCAACCTGTCTCATACTCAGCTATAACAAACCGCAACCCAGGAAAACGCTCCAGCACCCCACCACAAATCAGATCAATCATCGAATTGACCACCGTGGTGTGTGCCAGCGTGTAGCCCTTCAAGCTGCCGCCAGGCGTACCCCAATGCTCAGGCAGGCCACCATCTAGCTCTTGTCCGGTGAAAATGTGCATCGTCAACGGCACACCATATTCCTGTGCGCGCGCCCAAAACGGATCAAAGTCGGGATGGCTGTACGGCTTGGCTGGATTCACATGAGCCGGTATCGCAAAGCCCTTAACACCCCGCCCCGCTGAACGATCAATCTCTGCAATCGAACGCGCAACATCGGGTATCGGCAGACAACCAACCCCAATCAGGCGATTCGGATCGACCGAGCAGTAGTTCAGTACCCAGTCGTTGTGGTTACGAAACGCCGCGTCTCGTACCTCGTCGTCCTTGACGGCAAATGTGAACATGCTGAGGCTGGGGTACATCACCTCGCCAACGATCCCGTCTTGAGATTGCTCGCTTAGCCGTGCGGCGGGATCCATAACCCCGGGATTGAAGCCTTCGTAGCCCATCTCGATGCGTTCGTGAGTAGCAGGATCAGACAGATCCGCCCCAGCAATACCTAGCCGACCAACCGGTATTGCCATCTCGCTGTGCGGCAAGGTGAGCCAGGTGCCTTTTTTGCCGTCGTGGTTCTCGCGAATCGCTGGCGCCTCATCGCCGAAGCGTTCGGTTAGTCCGTCATAAATCTCAGCTGCCTCAACGACGTGTGAATCACATGAGTAATAGCGCATACCGTCACTTCCCTTATCCCCAATAGCTACGCATGCGCATCGGATACTGCGCTCTCGCGCTTGCGCATTGCGTCATTTCGGACACTTTCACAGTAGCACCAGGCCAAATAACCGGACACGGGCACGCCTAGTTGTGGCAGGGTTAACAAATGCGAGCACTAGAAATACAAGCACTCACCGGACCCGATGGCGTTGCCGTAGTCGATGCAGATGAGCCGACCGCTGACCCTGACGGTCGCTCGGTCATCGTTGACATCGTGTGCGCCGGCGTGTCGTTCCCTGATCTGCTGCAAAGCCAGGGCCTTTATCAACTCCGACCCGATCCACCTTTTCGACCCGGCATCGAAGCTGCTGGCGTGGTGCGTGAAGCTCCTGCCAACAGTGGCTTCAACGCAGGTGAACGTGTGTGTTTGTGGTCAAACGGCTGTCTCGCCGAGGTGGCCGCAGCAAAGCCGAGTGAAATTTTTTCACTACCCGACAAGTTGAGCTTTGAGCAGGGGGCCGCACTGATAATGAACTATCAGACCGCCGTGTTTTGCATGATCGATCGCGGCGAACTGAAGGCAGGCGAATCGGTGCTAGTGCTGGGCGCTTCGGGTGGTGTTGGCACATCGGGCATACAGGTTGCCAAAGCGATTGGTGCCGGACCGATTATCGGACTGGTATCAACCATAGACAAGGGCGAAATTGCTGCAGCTGCAGGCGCCGATGAAATCGTCATCGTTAGTGATACCTGGAAGGACGAGGTGCGCGAGCTAACCGGTGGGCGTGGTGTGGATATGACTTACGACCCGGTGGGCGGCGACAGATTCTTAGACGGAATTCGTTCGCTGGCTCGCTATGGGCGACTAGTGGTAGTTGGTTTTGCGGCGGGAGAAATACCCACGCTTAAGGTGAATCGTTTGCTGTTAAAAAACGTGAGCGTGGTTGGGGCTGCCTGGGGTGAAGCGGTCGCAGGTGACCCTGGCATTCCAGCGCGCATTCACGAGCGGTTGTTGCCAATGATTGAAAGTGGTGCGGTAAGTCCACCTATCGGGCAGGTGCTGCCGTTTGAGCAAGCTGCCGAGGCTTATCGCTTGCTAAACGAACGTGAGGCTGTCGGCAAGGTGCTGGTGCGCATGCGTCCTGATCCTGCCTAGCTGAACCGGCCTGGTCCGGCTGACCTGATCCATGATTGTGCTGGTCAACCGCCTCTTTGATCTTTTTGGATCTTTTTGAAAATTTCATCATGTGTAAGAGCTGTCATCGCTAAAGCGGCATACATGGCGTCATAGCCAGCGTTGTGCTCGTTGTCATCTTGGCTGCGCGCTATTGCTTGCTCTTCGTTTTCGACTGCCAAGATTCCCAACCCGATCGGCACCTTGGTTTCTAACTGAACCTGCTGGATTCCAGTGGTGGCACCTTGGCTTACTAAATCAAAATGGATGGTTTCTCCTCGCACCACTACACCGAGGGCCACAACGGCACTGACATGAGCCTGGCTGGCTATTGCGTGACAGCCAAGTGGAAGCTCAAAGCATCCCGGCACGTCAATCTCAATGATGTTGGCTGCGCCCAGCTCTTCTATGCAGCGATGCGCACCCGCCGCCAGCTGACCAACTATTTCGTGATGCCAGCTGCTTTTGACAATCCCCACGAACATGCCGTTGACATCTACGTCCAACCCAGCTTCGTGAATACCCGGTTTGGCTTCTGACTTAGCCACGTCATAACCGTACCGATTTATGTGACATGGCCATCTAAGCCACGGCTCAAGTAATGCCCCTACAACCACAAACTAAGATTTAGCTATGGCAAAGCTTGCAGTGGATATTGGTGGAACCTTTACCGACGTAGCGCTGCAAGCAGGCGATCACCTGCACACCGCAAAGGTGTTGACCACACCTTCAACGCCAGCTGATGCGGTACTTGACGGAGTCGGCAAGCTGCTGGCGTCAGCCGCTATTACCGCTGACGCGATTGAGGTCTTTATTCACGGCACCACGCTGCCCACTAACGCTCTGATTGAACGTCGCGGCGCTCGCACCGCACTTCTGACCACGCAAGGCATGCGCGACTCTGTGGAAATGGCACATGAAAACCGCTTCGAGCAATACGACCTCTACATGCGCCGACCAGAACCGCTAGTACCTCGACAGCGACGCATCGGCATTCCCGAACGTTTTGCCGCGGACGGCACCGAGTTGTTACCGCTAGATGAGCAAGCCGTGCGAACAGCGGCGACCGTCATGCAAGCAGACAACATTGAGAGCATCGCAGTTGGCTATCTGCACGCCTACCGCTCACCGCAACACGAAATACGCACCCGCGAGATTTTGACTGAATGCTTGCCAGATGTGCCGGTGACGCTTTCAAGCGAGGTGTGCCCAGAGATTCGTGAATACGAGCGTTTTTCAACGGCCTGCGCTAACGCCTATGTGATGCCATTGGTGAAGCAATACCTAACCGATCTCAGCCAACGTCTCGTAGAGATCGGACTGGGTTGTGAGATGTTGCTCATGCAGTCCGGTGGCGGGCTTGGCACACTGGCCGAAGCGTTACGTTTTCCGGTTCGTTTAATCGAAAGCGGACCAGCCGGCGGAGCACTACTGGCCGCCGACATCGTCAAAGACTTGAAGATCGACACCGCCCTCAGCTTCGACATGGGTGGCACCACAGCCAAACTTTGCGCCATCAAAGACGGCACTGCGCGCACCAGCAGAGAGTTTGAGGTGGGGCGTGAGTATCGCTATCTGGCTGGCAGTGGTCTGCCACTACGCCTGCCGGTAATAGAAATGGTGGAGATAGGGGCGGGTGGTTCGTCTATTGCGAGCCTTGATTTGCTTGGGCAGATTGCAGTGGGACCGCGCAGCGCTGGTGCCGATCCAGGACCGGCCGCTTACAGGCTTGGTGGAACTCAACCGACCGTTACCGACGCAGATCTGATGCTGGGTCGGCTACTGCCGAGCCGATTTGCTGGCGGCGACCTGGCGCTGGACACCGCTGCAGCTCACACTGCTGTAACCGAAGCAATTGCGAAGCCAACCAAACTTGACCCGCTAGCAGCCGCCATTGGGATCACCGAGGTGGTTGACGAAAACATGGCAAACGCCGCTCGCACGCACACCGCCGAGCAAGGCTTTGACGTAGCTAACGGAACGCTTATCGCTTTCGGTGGAGCAGCACCGCTGCATGCAGTGGCACTGGCTCGCAAACTCGGTATTTCCGACGTGATTGTGCCCTCAAACGCAGGGGTCGGTTCGGCGATCGGATTCTTGCGTGCGCCCGCTTCTCACGAATCGGTGCGAACCAGGCATGTGCGAGTTAGTGACATAAGTGCTGCTGACTTAAACGCGCTGCTTAGTGAAATGTTGCAAGAATCTCATGCGGTAGTCACTGCGGCTGCACCGAATACAGCAACTACCACGCACTTACGTGCCCTGATGCGCTACCGCGGGCAAGGGCACGAAATAACGGTTGACGTTGATCCCACTGCGCTGGGACAAGACGGTTACGCAAGCGCAGACAGCACGGTTGCAGACAGCACAGTGCAAAAACATCTGCACGACAGATTCATCGCCGCCTACCAAGCTCTATACACACGTGACATACCTGGCTTGGAAGTAGAAGTTCTTAGCTGGCTAATGACCGTTCAATCCGTGGTCGAAAGCGTTCCTGTTGCTCAACCAAAGCGGATTAAAGATCTCAACGAAGCCACTGGCACGACTCAAGTGGTTGACACAACCACCGGCGTCACAACCGAATTCGCTTTGCACGACCGTTCAGTCCTAGTGCCAGGGGGATGGCTGATAGGCCCCGCTCTAGTAGTGGAAGATCAAACCACCACAGTTGTGCCATCGGGCTGCAGCGCGACGGTCATAGGCGACGGACACCTACGACTAAACCTGCAACACGCCGATGCATCCCTCAGCACGAGCCCAAGCGCCGCAGATACAAACACAAGCACTGCCGACGACGAGTTTGACCTAACCGAGATTCGTTTAGGCATCCAATGGAGCCGATTGATCTCAGTGGTTGAAGAGCAGGCCCGCACACTGGTGAAAGCCGCTTTCAGCCCTTCAACACGCGAAGCGGGTGATCTGTCGGCCGGCGTGTTTGACCCGACTGGCCGCATGCTGGCTCAATCGGTCACCGGCACACCGGGTCATGTCAACTCGATGGCTTACTCGGTGCTGCATTTCTTGGAGAAGTTTCCAGCCAACACCATGTCACCCGGTGACATCTACCTAACCAATGACCCGTGGAAAGGCACCGGCCACCTTTTTGACATCGTGGTTGTAACGCCCACCTTTCGCAACGGCCAGCTGGTGGCACTGTTTGCTTGCACCAGTCACGTGGTTGATATTGGCGGCTTGGGCTTTACCACCGACGCAAACGAAGTGTTCCACGAGGGGCTTTATCTACCATTGATGAAGTTCGCCACAGGTGGAGTCTTTGACGCCAATGTGGTTTCGATCATTGAAGCAAACGTACGCGATCCGATTCAGGTAGTCGGCGACGTGTATTCGCTGACGGCGTGCAACGAGATCGGCGCTAAACGCTTGCTCGAAATGATGGACGAGTACCAGCTAGACAATCTTGACACGTTGGGTGATCACATCATCAGCCGCTCAAAGCAAGCAATGCTGAATGCAATCCGTGAACTGCCGACCGGCACCTGGCATTCCAAGATGCGAGTCGACGGCATAGAAGCTCCGCTTGATTTGGTGGCGAAGCTCACCGTCAAAGACGACGGCATCGAAGTGGACTACGAGGGCACCAGCCCTCAATCGCAGTGGGGCATAAACGTTCCGATGGCCTACACAGATGCCTACACCTCATTTGGGGTTCGCTGCATCGTGGGTCCCGAGGTGCCAAATAACTCCGGTTCACTTGAAGTTGTACGAGTAACAGCACCACTTGGCAGTATTTTGAATGCGCCTCATCCTGCCGCGGTTGCTGTGCGACACGTAATGGGTCAGATGTTGCCAGACACCGTGTTTGGCGCCTTAGCCCAGATAGTGCCTGAGCGTGTACCAGCAGAAGGCACCTCAGCGCTGTGGTTTGTGCTGGCGTCTGGGAGCTGGATACCGCCACACGCTCAGGGTGATCACTCGCAGAACAAAAGCGAACAGGATCAGGAGCGTTTCATCTTGCTGAGCTTTCACTCCGGCGGTGCGGGAGCCAGACCACTTGCAGATGGATTGTCGGCTACGGCATTCCCCAGCGGAGTAAAGAACATGCCTGTTGAAGTCAATGAGATCGGCTCACCGTTGGTGTTCTGGCGCAAAGAATTTCGAACCGACTCGGGTGGTGAGGGTAAATTCCGCGGAGGCCTAGGTCAGGTGATTGAACTAGAAAACCGGCAAGGCTCCGACTTCACCATCAGTGCTACATATGAGCGCGTGGATTTCGCGGCACGGGGACGCCACGGCGGTGGTTCCGGAGCCAAGGGTTCAGTGACGCTGGACGACGGCACCGTTGTGAATTCCAAAGGACGCTCAACTATTCCCGGCAGTCGACGGCTGGTAATCGAGTTTCCAGGCGGTGGTGGTTGGGGTGATCCAACCGAGCGTGACGATGCCGCAATCAAGCAAGACAACCAGCTCGGTTACGTAACTAGCTAGCACTCGCTAACTATCCGGTCTGTGGTGGCAAACCTCGCCGAGTTCGTAGCACATTCAGGTGATAGCTGGAATCCATCTGTCCCGGCTGTACATCGTCATAGTGAGGCGCGTTGATGCCCCCAGCAGGAATCGACAGTTCAAACTGCTGCTCATAATCAGTTCCGTTAGCTGTCCAATAGACCGTGCCGCTCACCGGCACCACTCGTGAGCCATCGGCTTGCTTGCGCACGCTGCCGCCGTTGTGAAGGAAAGAGATCCGTCCCCATGCCAACGGCCCCAAATCGGCCTCGCTAATAAAAGTGACCGGCTCTCTTAAGATGAGCGAATCGGGAACGTCGCTAGCACCGGCTTCACCATCACCGGAACCGGGCTCATTTTTCTTGTTGATCTGGACACGAAACCCAGACAAGTCGGTCTTGTCAGCGGTGGTGAGTTGCACATAGAGCTCGCGAGTCAAACCGGGCGGTAGCGGTATCGACAAAGAAGTAACGCTCATCTCAGCCCCTCTCCCGACTGACTCTTCCCAGGACTCATACGGCAGATCGGTGAGGTAATCCGCGGCAGTGCCACCCAAGACGCTCAACAGCCATTCGCCCGTAGGTCGCATAGCAAGGTGGCCTCGAAAGAACTTGTCTCGTATCACACCGTCGCCGGTAAACACGTACGCGCCGGGGAATGGGATGCCGTGCCACGGGTGATCGTCACTGGGAATCAGCGTGTTTAGGATCCCGAACTTTTTTATAACCTCACTGTTTAGATCTGACAGCAGCGTAAACGTGATGTCGTGCTCAACAGCAAACGCGTTCAGCGCCTCTGGTTCGTCATAACTGAGGGCATACAGCTGAATTCCGGCTTTTTCGAAGCCGTCTACGAATCTTTGCAGCTCGACTAGCTGCGTGCGACAAGGCGGTCACCAAACTGCGGAACGGAAAAAGACCAGCGCCCCGGGACGGCCGGCGCGATGCTCATGCAGATTGAACGGATTACCAAACCTGTCGATAGCAATCACATCTGGCAGAGGATTCCCAATCTCAGGTCCGCTGGGAGATTCATCGATCGGATCTCGTCGCGGACCAGTGCCGGGTTGTACAGGGCCCAAGAATCCCTTGCTGTCTATCCAACCGCGACCATTAGTTGTGCGCTTGCCATCTTCATCCAGGCGAGCAACTACCGCTAGATCGTCTTCAAATTTGAACATATCGTTTGCCTCTGGCATTAGGCCTCCACGATTGTGCGCCAACCGTGCACGTCTTCGCTGTGTCCCAGAGTGATATTCACCAACTCCTCGCGCAACCGCAGCGTCGTCTTACCTGGCTGCCCGTCGCCAACCGTGAGAGGTTCACCCTCAACTATCAGCGTTCCAACCGGTGCGATCACCGCTGCAGTACCTGACAGAAACGCCTCGCACTCGCTTGCTCTGTCAACTAACTCAACCACATCAATAGCTCGCTCCTCCACCTCGTAGCCCAGATCTTTAGCCAACGTGAGGATTGAGTCTCGGGTAACACCATGTAGGAACGATTCATCAAGATGGCGAGTAATCACGCAGTCGTCTGTCGTGATAAAGAAATTGCTTGCACCGGTTTCGGTTATGTCTCCGTTGGTGGCAAACAGCACCTGGTCGACCGCTTCATTGGCGGCCTTGGCGTCAAGAGTGGGCCCCAACGCCATGGCGTAGTTAGCGCCAGATTTAATCATTCCGAACTGTGGCGTGGTGCGAGGAATGGAAGTTTCAACTTGCAGAGTTAGCGGGCGAATACCTCCCATGAAATAGTCGCCAACCGGGCAGTTGAGGATGTACAGCAGCCCTTCCGCGCTGGGCGTAGCGGCGGCCCCAATGTTTGGTTCGGTGCCTATGAGAGTTGGACGAATGTAAAGCGACGCAGGTGGATCTGGAACCTCGGAGAGATTGGCCTTGACCGCATCAATAATCATCGCTTTGAGCAGGTCTGTGTCTGGTACAGGCAGTCGCAATGCAGCCGCAGTGGTGCGAAAGCGTTCAACGTGGGCGTCGAGGCGAAAAATTGCTACGTCACCATTGGGTTGCTTGTGCGCTTTCAGCCCCTCAAACATGGCACTGCCATAGTGCAAACAGTGCGCTGCAGGGCTAAACGTGAGGTCAGCCACTTGCACCGCAGAGCCCGCGTAGTGGTATCCACCCTGATCGAAACGGGCGGCAGTCATGTAGTCGGCGATCACCGTGCCAAAAGGGACGGTTAGCGGATCTGGTTTGCTGCTCATGGGAGCTCCTTCAGTGCCAAAGATTAGCGATTGTCTCGGGCGCTAAACACAGTTCTTATATTCCGCGTTACTCAAGTGATTGCGCTATTGCAGCATCGGTGATTCCAACCGAACTAGCTGCACTGGTGATGGTGCTCCAAGCATCGACGGGAATTGTTAGCCCGTTTCGTTTTCGCTCTTCACGTCGCTGACGCTCGGCGTCTCCTGGCAACTTCACCGGCTCGGCCATGTCAATCGGCGCGGCCTCGTAAAACCAGTCCATGTATTCCTGCACCAACGTGTCGTACTCGTTTTCCGTGTCTAAGACTTTCGGATCCACATAGACCGAAAGCATTCCGTTGCTAAAACGCACCGGACGCGGTCCGGCACTTCCGCTGCCGGTCAGCACGCCCGCCATCAGCTCACACATGACCGAAATGCCCGACCCTTTGTGCTCACCCATCGCTCGCAGAGAACCATCCCCTGCCATCAGGTCGGGCGCTTGTCCAGGCTTGATGTCATAAAACACTCTCGGATCACCTGTGACGTTTCCGTCCGCGTCTACCAAGGCATCAGGCGGTAGCCCCGGGCCGCCGTGCAATGCCACCAACGCCTTGCCCTCTGCGACGATGGAAGTGGCGAAGTCGTGAATCACCGGCGGCCGGTCTTTGACAGGGGTGCCAAACGCCAGCGGGTTGGTGCCCATGCGTCTTTGGCGAGCGCCAAACGGTGCCACTAGGCGACTGCCAGCGACATTGACCAGGTGCAACGAGACCAGACCTTTTTCGGCGGCCATTTCGGCGTATTCGCCAATGCGACCAAGGTGCCCGGCCTTACGCAGCGCCACCACCGCTACACCTAGTTCTAGGCAACGTTCGATTCCAAGGTTGACGGCTTCTGGGCCGACGGTTTGGCCCATGCCGTACTGGCCGTCGACAAGCAGTAACGCACCACTGTCGATCAACGTCACTAGTTCTTGGTCGGCTACTTGAACGCCTGCGGCTAGCCAATCCACATAGCGCTCTACGCGAATTACGCCGTGGCTGTCGTGACCTGCAAGATTGGCACCAACCAGGCTGGTGGCTATACGGGACGACTCAGCTTCCGAACAGCCTGCGTTTTTGAAGATCTCCGTTACTAGGTCAATCAACTTGAGATGATTGACGATGACGGGGTCGGCTTGTTCGTTCATTGGTGCAGCGTAGATTCAACCGCTCAGAGAGTTCAGTTGCGCAATGACCAAGTCCCAGCCCAATGACATCCAGTCCTATGACGTGGTGGTGGTTGGAGCCGGCAATGCCGCAATTTGCGCCGCTCTAGCCGCGTCCGATGCTGGCGCCAAAGTGCTAGTGCTTGAGCGCGCTCCGCAATCCGAAGCCGGTGGCAACAGCCGTTTCACAGCGGGCGCTATTCGTTTTGCATACGACGATGTTGATGATCTGCGTGAGCTAATGCCCGACCTCACAGACAACGAAGTTGCAAACACAGACTTTGGTACCTACACCGAAGAAGACTTCTACGCAGATATGGGGCGTATCACCGATTATCGCACCGACCCAGATCTGGCTCACACCTTGGTGTCTAAGAGCCGTGAAACCGTGATGTGGATGGCCTCACACGGAGTGCGGTTTGCTCCGATCTGGGGGCGGCAAGCCTTCAAGGTTGATGGACGCTTCAAGTTTTGGGGTGGGCTAACCGTGGAGACTTGGGGTGGTGGTGAAGGACTTGTGGAATCACTGCACGCGGCTCTGGATCGTGCAGGCGTTGAGCTTTGTTATGACGCAGCCGCTCGCAGTTTGCTCGTTGACGACGGGGGCGTAAAAGGTGTGTCAGTGCGCCACAAGACCAAGCAGGGCAACCACATGCAAGATATTGCAGCGGGTGCGGTGGTACTGGCATCGGGAGGGTTTCAATCCAACGCGGAGTGGCGCACGAAATATCTAGGCCCGGGTTGGGATCTTGCCAAGGTGCGCGGCACACGCTTCAACACCGGTGACGGCATTGCGATGGCGCTGGACGTCGGCGCTATGCCGTATGGCAACTGGAGCGGTGCTCACGCGGTTGCCTGGGATTACAACGCTCCGGAGTTTGGTGATCTAGCAGTTGGTGATGGTTTTCAAAAGCACAGTTATCCGTTTGGGATTGTGCTCAATAATGCTGGCAAGCGATTCTTAGATGAGGGAGCCGACTTTCGCAACTACACCTATGCCCGTTACGGCCGGGAAATCTTGGCTCAACCCGGTCACGCGGCATGGCAGGTATTCGACTCGAAAATGGAACATCTGCTGCGAGATGAATACCGCATTCGACAGGTAACCAAGGTGAGTGCCGACACGCTTGGCGAACTGTGTGCTCGTATGGAAGGTGTCGATACCGAGTCTGCTCACGCCACGATCATGGAGTTCAACGCTGCAGTGCGGGAGGAAATCAGCTTCAACCCAAACGTGCTTGATGGTCGCAGCACAAGTGGCTTAGAGATAAATAAAACCAATTGGGCTAACAAGATCACCGAGCCGCCGTTTGTAGCGTTTCAGGTCACCTGCGGGTTGACCTTTACGTTCGGTGGTCTTCGCATTAACACCTCGGGTCAAGTCATTAACACCGAGATGGAAACCATTCCAGGCTTGTTCGCAGCAGGTGAACTGGTTGGCGGATTGTTTTATGGCAACTATCCGGGTGGCACTGGTTTGATGGCCGGTGCGGTTTTTGGCAGATTGGCTGGAAGCTCTGCCGCGTTAGCTTCTGCGCGCCATACTCCTAAGCATCCCTAAGACCCGGAGACTTTGAGACTCAAAGACCATGCCAAAGATCATTTATACCCATACCGACGAGGCACCAGCGCTTGCCACCTATTCATTGCTGCCGATTATCGAGGCGTTCACTTCTGCAGCGGGAGTTGAGGTAGAGACACGAGACATTTCGCTGGCAGGCCGGATAGTGGCGGCGTTTAGCGATCAGCTACCACCCGGGCAACAAGTGCCGGACGCTCTGGCCGAACTAGGTGAGATGACTAAGCATGCTGGTGCCAACATCATCAAGCTGCCAAACATTTCCGCTTCGGTGCCGCAGCTAAAGGAGGCTTGTGCTGAGTTACAGGCTCAGGGAATGGCCGTGCCTGATTATCCGGCTGACGAAGATGTCAGTGCAGATGCGGTTGAGATTCGTGCTCGTTATGACCGTGTAAAAGGTTCGGCTGTAAATCCGGTGTTGCGTGAAGGCAACTCTGACAGGCGTGCGCCGGCCGCAGTGAAGCAATATGCCCGGCGTTTTCCTCACCCGATGGGCGAATGGTCAGCTGACAGCAAGACCCATGTAGCCACTATGAGTGTTGGCGACTTTCGCTCTAACGAGCAATCGGCCACGCTGCAACAAGACTGCACCCTTGAGATTCGCTTTGAGCCGAGTGGATCAGGCGGCGGCGATTTCACGTTGCTCAAATCTGTCGACCTGAAAGCTGGCACCGTCGTTGACGCCAGCTACATGTCGATAAAGGCTTTGCAGGAATTTTTGGCTCAGCAACTGGCCGACGCCAAGAACACCGGCGTGCTTTTTTCACTTCATCTAAAGGCCACGATGATGAAGGTGTCAGACCCCATCATCTTTGGGCACTGCGTTAGTGCCTACTTCGCTTCGGTATTTGAGAGCCACAAAGAGTCTCTCTCAACGGCAGGCGCAAACCCCAACAACGGGCTCGAGTCTGTGTTGACAGCTGTTGCTTCGCTGCCCGCTGAGCAAGCTAAAGCCATCACCGCCGATATCGAAGCCGCTCTAGAGCAAGGCCCGGCATTGGCAATGGTGGATTCTGATCACGGAATAACCAACCTGCACGTTCCTAGTGACGTGATCGTTGACGCTTCGATGCCAGCGATGATTCGCACATCGGGTCAGATGTGGAACGCGGCCGGCGAGCCGCAAGACACCAAGGCTGTGATTCCCGATAGCAGTTATGCAGGAGTGTTCCAAGCCGTTATCGAAGACTGCAAGCAACATGGCGCGCTTGACCCCACATCAATGGGCTCGGTACCAAACGTGGGTTTGATGGCGCAAAAGGCTGAGGAATACGGCAGCCATGATAAGACCTTTGAGCTACCCACCGACGGAACAGTACGAGTGGTGATAGCTGGCACAGGTGGCAGCACAGGTAACGCTGTTGGTGAGGTCGTGCTTGCTCACGAGGTGTCCAAGGGTGACATCTGGCGAATGTGTTCCACCAACGATGCCGCAATAAGCAACTGGGTGGAACTGGCCGTGCAACGAGCCAAAGCCACCTCCGTGCCAGTGGTGTTCTGGCTAGATGAGACCCGAGCGCATGATGCTCAGCTGATTGCAAAGGTTGCACAACAACTGGGTGAGGCAGACGAAGCTGGTCTCAGCGTCAAGGTGCTGGCTCCCGAGCAGGCTTGTAAGTATTCGCTTGAACGCATCCGTCGCGGTGAAGACACGATTTCAGCTACCGGCAACGTGTTGCGCGACTACAACACCGACCTGTTTCCGATCCTTGAGCTGGGCACATCAGCCAAGATGTTGTCGATAGTGCCCTTGATGGCTGGTGGAGGGCTGTTTGAAACCGGGGCGGGCGGTTCGGCACCAAAGCATGTGGCTCAGTTCACGCAAGAAAATCATCTGCGTTGGGACAGCCTGGGTGAGTTCTTGGCGTTGGTGGTGTCGCTTGAGCATCTGGCGATGAGCTCAGAGAATCCGACCGCGCAGCTGTTATCAGAAACGCTTTCAGAGGCTGTTGGACGGTGGTTGGAAGAAGGTCGCTCCCCTAGCCGCAAGGTAAATGAACCCGATAATCGAGCCAGTCATTACTACCTAGCTAAGTACTGGGCGACCGAGATGGCAGCACAGAGCGCCGATCCTGAGCTAGCGAAACGTTTTGCCCCGCTGGCTGCGGCACTAGCCGAGGGTGAGAATCAAATCATCAAAGAGATGGTGGACTGTCAAGGAACAGCGGTTGATTTGGGTGGCTACCACAGACCCAATCCCGAGCTGGTTGCAGCCGCGATGCGACCCAGCGAAACGTTTAACTCAACGCTTGCGGAGTTCGCTAGCAGCTAGCTAGCTGGGCGGCTGCTCAGATAGTTGGTCGTTAGTTATTGCTCGAGCTGAGCGATGTGCCCTTCGCCGAGGCGGCCTGTCTGTCGGTATTGCTCCAGCTTTGAACGACTGTCGTCAATGTCAAGATTGCGCATCGTCAGCTGACCGATGCGGTCAAGCGGGCTAAAAGCTGCGTCTTCTACTCGCTCCATTGACAAGCGGTCCTGGTGGTAGGTGAGCTTGTCACCGCTGGTGTCCAAAATCGTGTAGTCGTCACCGCGGCGAAGCTGCAGTGTGACGGTGCCACTTATCGACGAGCCCACCCAGCGCAGCAACGAATCACGCAGCATCAGACTTTGCGGATCAAACCAACGGCCTTCATACAGCAGGCGCCCAAGGCGACGACCCATCGTGTGATAGCTCTCAATCGTTGCCTCGTTGTGAATGGCTGACACCAGGCGCTCATAGGCAATATGCAGCAACGCAATGCCGGGGCCTTCATAGATGCCACGCGACTTCGCTTCAATGATGCGGTTTTCAATCTGGTCGCACATCCCTAGGCCATGGCGACCGCCGATCTCGTTGGCGGCTGTCACCAGCGCAACATCGTCTTCGAAGGCTTTTGCGTTGATCTCAACCGGCCAGCCTGCTTCGAAGCGCACCGTGACTTCTTCTGCGTCTATCTCTGTCGCTAAATCCCAGTGGGCTACACCCATGATCGGCGACACGACGTGCATGGAAGTGCTCAGTTGCTCCAGCGATTTTGCTTCGTGAGTGGCGCCCCAAATGTTGGCGTCGGTCGAGTAGGCCTTGTCGGTCGGGGTGCTGTAGGGCAGGTCGCGTGCAGCTAGGTATTCACTCATGCCCGTGCGGCCGCCTAGCTCTTCAACGAAGGTTGGGTCTAGCCAGGGTTTGTAGATGCGCAGATGCTCGTTGACAAGCAGCCCGTATCGGTAGAAGCGTTCGATGTCGTTGCCCTTGTAGGTCGATCCGTCGCCCCAGATGTCGACGCTGTCTTCGTGCATGGCGGACACGAGCATTGTTCCAGTTACCGCTCGTCCTAGCGGTGTGGTGTTGAAGTAGGTGCGACCCGCTGTGGTGATGTGAAACGCTCCGCATTGCAGTGCGGCTAGGCCTTCGCGCACTAGTTCTGCGCGGCAGTCGATTAGGCGTGCAATTTCTGCGCCGTATTTTTTAGCGCGCTCAGGCACGCTCGCTAGGTCTGGTTCGTCGGGCTGGCCTAGGTCGGCGGTGTAGGCGCAAGGTTGGGCGCCGTGTTCACGCATCCAAGCGACTGCCGCCGAAGTGTCCAACCCGCCGGAGAAAGCAATGCCCACTCGCTCGCCGATAGGCAGTTGCGTGAGCACTTTGGCGGATGATCCCATGCGATCAAGCTACGCTCGCATCAAGGGGACAAGGTGGCTATTGCTGAGCTGTTGAGTGAGCTGGTGCGCATTCCAAGCGTCAATCCGCTGCACGCCGGAGAGCGTTCTGGAACTGGTGGCGAAGCGTTTATGTCGGCGTGGTTAGCAAAACGATGCACCGAGATGGGTGCAGATGTCGAAACCGAAGAAGTGGAACCAGGCAGGCACAACGTGTATGCATTGTTTGAGGGATCAACGCAACACAAGCTCGCTATTGATGTGCACTTAGACACCGTCGGTGTTGAGCACATGACTGGTGATCCGTTTGACGGCGCCATAAATGCAGACGAGCAGCGGGTATATGGACGCGGCGCGGTGGACACTAAAGCGACTTTGGCGGTGGTGTTGAGCGTGTTGGGTGAGTTGATCACTAAAGGTGAAAAGCCCATACCAACCGTGGAGTTGGTGGGGACGATTTCCGAGGAAAGCGGCGGACTGCTTGGCGCGGGCGCGTATCGAGACCGACTGCTTGCAAAGGGCGAGGTGTTGGACCAGCTAATCGTGGCAGAACCAACGATGTGCGAGTCGGTGTACGGACACAAGGGTGGGTTTGGCATGGAGTTGGTGGTGGATGGCAAGGCGGCTCATTCATCTGCGCCTCAACTAGGAATCAATGCCATCACTGCTGCGGCTCGTGTGGTGGAGTGTGTTGAGCAAGAGCAGCAAAGATTGGCAGGCGCGAGCGATGGGACGGGTATCGGGAAGATCCTGGGCCCAGGCACCATTTCTGTCACCGAAATCAGTGGTGGACGGGCACGCAACATCATCCCTGACCGCTGTGAGCTTTTTGTGGGTAGACGGATCGTGGACGGTGAAGATCCGTTAGCGGAGTTTAAGCACGTGACAGAGCTGATTTGCGCCGCCGCGTTGCCTGCACAGGTGAGCGTGGTTTTATCTAATGACTCAGTGAGTGCAGCGTTCGTAGAAACTCCCGATTGTGGCCTCATCCAAGCTCTGACCAAAATTTCAGGCCAACCTGCAACTGTGGCTAAGTTTGGATCTAACGCCTTGCGATATCGAGAAGTGGCGAAGGAAATAGTCGTGTTTGGTCCGGGCTCGATTGACCAAGCTCACAGCGAAGTGGAGTGGATCAATATCTCACAGCTTGAGAAGGCCGTTGAGATTTATCGAGAGTTGCTGTCGTCGTAGCTGACTTGCAGGCTGCTGTAATGGGGGCGGGGAAATATTTCCCCGCAAATGTACGTATTCGCGCCAGAGGGCGATCCGGAGTTCTGGCGAAACAAGGACATCCGAGACAAGAGTGGACGCACATTGATTTACAGCACCGTCGACAAGCCCGGGGCAACAACAGATGTCCAGTCAGCTCTAACCCATGCGAGGGTTATGTTTATCTTGCATCACCAGCAGCAGGAGCATGATGATCCTGGGTTGGGTTAGATGGTTTCAGGTTTAGCCGCCCACACCCACGCGTAGGTAGTGGGTGAGTTAAGTAGAACGAGTTGACGTCTGAACGGGGTAGGGGTGTTTGCACCTATGCCACACCACTTATCTAACGCTTCGCAAACCTCCTCGGAATCTTCGGGGTCGACCAGGTAAATCATGCAAGACACTGTCGTGTTTACACTCTTATCAACCACCATCATGCGACGCCCGTACTGGTCTCGCTCAGGTGGGGAAATCATCCACCCTGGAATCGTTGCTGGCACAGGGCCACCAACAGAAATAAGATCAACGGGAGGATACCCATCTGGTAACGGGTCAGAGGGATGTGCAACACCCAAAGCTCCGTACAGAGCGATTCGGGTTTTGCTGAGTTGCTTATGAAACCCGTTTCTGACTACTTCTTCTAAATCTATGTCAATAGCCATACGGTTTCCACCGTAGCAGCCGAAACAATCGGTTAGCGCGATATATAGTCTTCTTTTGAGAACGAGTACCGAATCCTGATCCCGCAGTCTTCGTACCGAGACCGACGAGATTGCACTTCGATAAGGTCGCCCTCTGACGCGCTTCAATGGAGGCGGGGAAATATTTCCCCGCAAATAGCCACTTGGATCGGCTCGTAAATATCGTCACCGACAGCTTCAATGGAGGCGGGGAAATATTTCCCCGCAAATAATATTTTTGCTTTCGCGTTGGCGAGTGGTGCGAGGCTTCAATGGAGGCGGGGAAATATTTCCCCGCAAATATGAGTGGCGAGTATTTGGTGCCGTCTGATTCCGGGGCTTCAATGGAGGCGGGGAAATATTTCCCCGCAAATGGCAAATTTTCGGTATTGACCCGAGCTTGCTGGGCAGCTTCAATGGAGGCGGGGAAATATTTCCCCGCAAATTGTGGGCTGCAAGACTTTTTAAGCGTCAGGATAGTGGTGCTTCAATGGAGGCGGGGAAATATTTCCCCGCAAATGTGGCGGCGCGTATCGTGACCGCCTCGCACAGCATGCTTCAATGGAGGCGGGGAAATATTTCCCCGCAAATTCCAGGACGTGAAGGCAGCGAACATTATGCCGTCCGGCTTCAATGGAGGCGGGGAAATATTTCCCCGCAAATTCGCCGGTTTCGGCTAGGTCTATCGCTAGGTCCTCGCTTCAATGGAGGCGGGGAAATATTTCCCCGCAAATGTCAAGCAATTGCCGGAACCAGGCTTGCCCCACCCAGGCTTCAATGGAGGCGGGGAAATATTTCCCCGCAAATGCCGAGTTGCTGAATGGATTGCGAGAGGCAGATTGTGCTTCAATGGAGGCGGGGAAATATTTCCCCGCAAATGGCTGCACCCGCAGCGATAGTTAACCCCAGCGGACGCTTCAATGGAGGCGGGGAAATATTTCCCCGCAAATGATGCGCACGGTCGGCATCGCCGGCCGGCCAACCTCTGCTTCAATGGAGGCGGGGAAATATTTCCCCGCAAATGCTTCGCTCGTTGCTTGAGAGCGGTCGGGCTGAGCTGGCTTCAATGGAGGCGGGGAAATATTTCCCCGCAAATTTCCGCCCAGCGAGCGCACTAGCACGCAGTCGGCGCTTCAATGGAGGCGGGGAAATATTTCCCCGCAAATCTTGCGTTGCTGGTTCGCGCGCGAGTAGGACACCGCTTCAATGGAGGCGGGGAAATATTTCCCCGCAAATACTTTCGCCACCAATTCGTAACGGAATTTCACTGTGCTTCAATGGAGGCGGGGAAATATTTCCCCGCAAATATCCGGCGCATCACATCACCCGAAATGACGCACCGACGCTTCAATGGAGGCGGGGAAATATTTCCCCGCAAATGTTAACTCTCACCTTTAGCTTCCAGCAGTTTTAATGCTTCAATGGAGGCGGGGAAATATTTCCCCGCAAATCCTTCACATCCTGGATCGCAGAAATCAAATCCGCCGCGCTTCAATGGAGGCGGGGAAATATTTCCCCGCAAATACTTTCAGCGGCATTTTAGGGCGCACAACTAAACTGCTTCAATGGAGGCGGGGAAATATTTCCCCGCAAATGCGACCTGCACCTCACACGAACGTTCGTACGACACGCTTCAATGGAGGCGGGGAAATATTTCCCCGCAAATGCCGACATTTTTTTATGCCGACCCGCAGAGTCCGGGCTTCAATGGAGGCGGGGAAATATTTCCCCGCAAATACCCCTACCCAACGACTGCGCATACCTATCTATGTGCTTCAATGGAGGCGGGGAAATATTTCCCCGCAAATAGCAGTCTCTGCGACTAGCGCAAACACTGAGGAAAACCGCGTAGTTGCGAGCAACCACGGGTTCGTGGAAACAGCGAGTTCAATAATTCAGTTGTCAAACAGCTACAACCTTTACCCTATCAAGCTACGAGCGCTCACCGGGAATTCTGACTTGACTTAACCGCTCGCATCGAGCGTTCGATCAAATGATAAGAGCTCCCGTAGACGGAAGTTCGATGTTGCGCCCTAGAAAGTCAAAACACTGAGTTCCGCGGTCCCTGGGCGCTCCCAGGTCGATAATGGCCACCGAATCCTCATGATGGTGGATCGCATCTCCAAGCACTGTCTTCATGTTCAGTAATTCAATCTTGTCGAGATCAGCAATGAACACACTGTACTGCATTGCCCATCCATAACTGAGGACTTCCTTATGTACTTTCCTCAGACGTTTCGGATCTGAAATATCGTACGCCACCAGGTAGCGACGCCTATCGCCTGCGATAGTCACCGTGTCACCAGCGGCTCATACTTCGGCAGCTCACCGGTTATGTGAGCAGCCAATACACGTGACTGAAGTTCAAACGCACGTCTGTAGGTGATGCGGTACTCATATACGGGATGTTTTATTTCGCTCTCGATCCGACGCTCGTAGGAGCTCAATACGGCTTTACGCCCATCATCGGTAAAAGCAACGCCGCCTGCACGCTGGATAAAATGCTTAGGATTTATCTCACCGTTGTTGATCAGATTTAAGACCACTGAATCCGCAACGATAGGACGGAACTCTTCTGCCAAATCCAATGCCAGAGCTGGACGACCAAATCGCGGTTGATGGAACACGCCAAGATATGGATCAAGGCCCACCCCCATCGTCGCAGCCGTTATGTCTTTTGTCAGAAGTGAATAGCAATAGCTGAGTATGCAGTTGACAGGATCTTTCGGTGGACGACGGTTTCGCCCGTTAAACTCGAATGTGCCCAAAGCTTCAGTATTAAACATTTTCGCAAAAGCGCCAAAGTAGGTCCTGGCTGCAGCGCCTTCCATCCCCAGGAGGCTTCCAAAGTTCTCAGCAGAATCAACTTTGTTTACTAGGTGCCTCAATTGAGACGTTTCGTCTTTTACCTCACAGCGAGAGTTGCGCATCAAAAAGGTGCGGCTATTGCGAATCTTTCCCTTAACCATCTCTTTGGCGACTGAAAGGCACTCTTCAGGTGGCAGCATACTCTGCCTGCGCCGGAGATCAACATTTTTAGAAGGCAAACCTGTCGCTATGCCTTGAAACCAGCCTCCATAAGAAAACCAGCACACAGGTATGTCTTCTTGAAATGCTGTGCGCATCAGTTGGCTAGTAGCTTGCACATTCCCATATAAACAGATCTGAGAAACATCGATCAACCGAGCTTCTTGCAGTTTCTCTTCTTCTTTGGATACGACTATTCGACCCCTTCGAAAGCCAACTTTGGAACCACGTTCAGTTACATATAGTGGACGTGCTGCTGAATCTCGAGGGACGAGACGTCTAGGTTTTTGCTCTGTGATACCGGTATGCAGGTTCGTTTCGTCAGGCATGCAGATGCCAACCAAAGAACAGCCTGGGCACTTAGGGCTCGCACGCAAGGGCGGTGGAATCTCAGATAATGCAGCTGTTTTTCTTAGTTCCTGATACTCCTGGAGAGTACGATCAACAAGTTCATCGGTAACTGGGACGTCAACACGCTGCTTAGATTGAGCGTAATAGACTTGTGCATTGTCGCATTTGTAGCCGTTATCCCTCAGCAATAGAACTAAGGCGCATGCCTGAATTTTATGCGTCTCCCATGGCCCTCCATCTGGCATAGGTTTCCCACGCTTAAATTCTACAAGTACAATTTTCCCGTTAGATTGTTCGATCACGTCGGCTACACCGGTAAGACCGAATCGCGGTGAGCCGATGCTTATAGAATTGGCTTTATTTGAATTAATCGACTGATCTTCAGAGATGTCACCCTTTACCTGATCAGCGACCCGGTGGACGTACTCACCTTCTGCAACAAAGTGATTCGTCTCAAATTGCCCTTGTACATACTCAAGGTAGAAAAGACGCTTGCAATAAACGTGCTCTTTCAGCCTTTGCACAGGAATTAAATCTGGAATGCTGGACATAGCCTAAAAAGATTAAGAAAGTGTCGGGCAGCTCACCGATGTCTGGTGTCCCACATAACTTTTGGAAATCTAAAAGATTTGCGACCTTGCGGTAAGTCACGTATTTCGGAGGCAAATATCCTCATTATGCCGCAACTCATATAATGGTCAGATCTGTCGTAGTGAGCGTGCGCTAGAAGGGTTCTAATCGCATTTAATTTTGCAGGGTGCTGCCAGAGCGGCCACCAGAATTCTGCACCCTTGTACTCACTCTTAGGATTAGTTTGTCGCACTCCTTGTGTACGAGTCTTACTATTGACGGTAAAACATGGGATATTACTAAAGCCGATGATGGCCATAGCTTCAATTCCCGGGTTGGTTAGCTTTTTTTCGCCACTCGGATCGTATGCGGCTAGAGCGTACTGTGCACTGTCTGAGGCGTCCCAGCGCATTGTCATACCACCACCCATATCTTTGTAAGCGTTTGGAATTGCAAGTGCTTGTTCGATGTCGTCTGCTGTCGTGCGCTCAAAAATGTTCTTTGCATGTTTGGCGAAATACTCCGTGCCCGAAGTGAAGCTGAAGGCGGTTGGTTTAGAAACCGTCTTATCGCCCTCAGGCAATGCACCTTCGGAAATACACGAATAAAGAAATCGGTCTCCACTCTTCATCGTGCGAGCAGCAGAGACAAGCTCGCGAAGCTTGTCATGCGAAAACTTCAGTTGTAGAGCTGACTTAGGTAGATCTGGAGCGAGTAGGCTTGAGTTTTCCCCCCAAGACTTCACTAACTTCAATACCGAACTAGCGATCTCTTCAAAGGAAGCTTCAGACGAAAGCACCGGGTTAAGGAAAGTGCCTTCCTTCCACCACAAACGCACGTCGTTTCCAGCGGCTTCAAGCGCGACTGCAGCACCAAGGGCTGCAAGAAAGTGCTGAGGATTACCACCTGTTAGTCCAGGCAGTTCGGTATGGCCTGTCATTTAGAACTGACTCCTTGTGTTTGGCCCCTGGTTTCAAGCATGCTTCGCCTCTGATCGGCAAGTCTGAAAATAGCTTCCAGCCAAGCGAGACCATGATGGCCGTACTTCTTGTGAAGGCGCCAGAAGCGCTCGATGATTTCAACCGATAATGGCGTATTTGCGAGATCAGTGGACGCTTGCATAGGCATCACCTTTCCGTTTTGGCGGTACTCGAACTCCATATCTACGGGCTCGTCATCGGGCCTGATGGGAGGTATTGGCCTGCTGTGCCCGTGGTGACTTGAAACCAGGTGCAGAACAAGATCTTCATCGTTGGCCAACGAGAGTGCTGCAGCGTCGTTGGATTCAATGAGAGCAAGACTTGAGATTTCATGTCTAACTGGCGGCCATCCATATCGCGTAGTGCGGACACCTGGAAGAGACTTAGCGAGTGGTCCAGGTAAACCTGCATAGGCGATCCTGTCTTGACCCACCATCTGCATCTGAAAGCGAGAATCCACTTTGCCAATGTCGTGAAGCTCACCAGCCAAACGGAAATCGGCGACCAGGTCATCAGGGAGACCTAGCCGCTTAGCAGACTCAGCAGCTAACTCTCCTACCCCCTTAAGGTGATCCTCCAGAAGTGTTCCAGCGCCGGTCTCCGACCAACGTCCTTCGTCTGGCTCTATGCCTTTTCGCAGTAGGTAGTAGTGGTTGCTGTGATCTTCGCTTGAATCAATGGTGCTGTGTCTCCAGCCGCCCCCCGCCAAATGGACAACGACTTCTTGCAGCCATGTGAACTCCTCTTTCACGACCGCTGATTTGAGTGATTCTGCGGCTCCATTCAGCCATTCGGTGATGCGTTCTTTAGCTGAAACTTCGGAGTCATCCTCTTCGGCAGGCCTTGGGAGACTCGGAAACGCTGCTTGAAAACCTGCGAACAATCTTGGATCCAGTCGCAATGTGCATTGCTTTAAGCCGGCCCACTGCGCTGCGTCCCCTAAGTCTTGGATGCGTGCAGGTTCTGCCGCGACGACAATGGGCACCTCGTTATCTGTTTCAGCGCCCGCATCTTCACTAGGGACTTCTTCAGAATCTTGCTTTGCAAGGCTTTCATCTGGCCTCGGAGTTGGATCCCATGTGCCATCCGCAGCTCCTCCCCACTCTGGTGGAATCACAAGAACATCGCCAGGAACGATTTTGTTCGCTTCGCTGATCAAAAACCTATGAACCCTGCTTTCGTCTCGTTGCCTCCAGACCGTGATATGCCGGGGCTTCTCTTCGTCTTGGCTATCGGTGGTGGCTCTTTTCTTCTCTTCCGGTGAGACAGATGTTTCAATGTCGCTGATCGCGACCTCTTCGTGGTTCTTGAGCCAGCTAATAGCGGCATAGAGGGGAACGGTCAGCATTTCGGCTGGGCTGGGGACGACCTGCTCTAGCGCCAGTTGGGATCTGTCGTGACGCCAAATCAACGACACTTCGCGTTGAGGCCGTGCATCTGGATCTTTCATGCCGTGCAGAAATGGTGCAACCTCAGGCTCAACATTTGGCTGCGGGTTTGTTTGCACCCAAGCTTCAACATGGGTTGGCAACAAGATTGGCGCCTCTGTGTACGGGGCGAAAGCTTCTGCCGGGAAACTGCCTATGTCAAGCTCAAGCGACCCTGCCGGAACGCTCGTCTCATCATCATCAACGTTTACCTCATCAACACCAAACTGATCGTCACTTGCTAGTTGCAGTAAGACTTCCCAAGTTTCTCTAGCTGCTTCTCCATAGACGAAATCGGGATTTTTCAAGACGTTCTCTGACCCCACCACCCAGCATCGAGCAGGGCGGTCGTCTTCGCCAAGCGCAGCTCCTCGCCGATTTAGCCTGCCGAGCCTTTGCACCAAGCTGTCAATTGGCGCTACCTCTGAAATGAGTGCGTCAAAGCTGAAGTCGGCACCAACTTCAATAGTCTGGGTAGCAACCGTGACCAGCGGCTTATCGAGCTCGTCAAACTCTGAGCCACCTCGTTCAGGGTCAGTTCGCTTTTTGGCGGTGTTGAACTGTGCGAGCTTGTCGAGAGGTCTCATTCGACCAGTCAAAAGCACGGAGTCATAGCCCTTACCTTTTAGCGCAGTGTGAATTTCCCTCGCCGTTTGCACTCGATTTACGATTATTCCAACGCTTCGTTCATGGGCGTGCACACCTTTGAGGAGGCCAAGGACTGTTTTGGGGAACCACTTGTGCACTTCCCTACCACCCTTGGTTTCAACCGGAATGATCTGTTTTTGCGCATTGACGATTTGAGCGAAGAGAGTGTTTCCTGATAGATCCTCTTCGGTGTACTTGAACGTCGCCTCATCGTCTCGTGTTTCAGCTGGTGACGTTGCTGACATTTCAACGATCTGTAACCGTCTCGGCAGACCAGACTCCTTGCCTATAGAAACAATCCCGTCGAAATCATCGCTGGAAGTGACGTCTCGCAGTGTCTGAGCGAAAGGACGAGCAAGATGGATCTCGTCAAGAATGATTAAACAATCATTGCCGCACAAACCAGCATTGACTGGCCTAGCCGCGCGGCTGGTGCCGTAACCACGAAATAACAGGCGTGATCCGAATTGATCAACCGTCGTGGTGATTACCCAGGGCTGGTCTGGCCGCTGAGTCCATTTTCGATCCAGTGGAATGCCTCCACGAAGTGCCGCAACACCGAGTGGAGTCTCGTCGTCTAGCAGGTCTCCACCAGCAATTTCACTTAACCTCTCGCTGACTCTTACCAGGACGGATTTTGCGTCTTTGGCTTTCTTCGCAGACTTCAGAGTTTTAGCGATTGCATCTGCGATCGTTTGTGCCCGCAACGAAACTTGGTCAACCACAATTCTGCGGTCGATCACAAAGAAGACACGCCTTGGAAAAATGTCAGGTTTGACTGCCAGGGCAAAGATCGCTATGTCTAGCAGTGAGGTTTTACCTGTGCCAGTAGGCATATCAACAGCTTTCGGCCACTTACCCTCAGAGATCACCTGCTGGGCAAGGCGTCTCTGCCACGCGTGCGGCTTGTAGCCGTGGACCGCTTCGAAGAAGTCCGAAAACTCTGTTGCGTTGAGGTCGGTCATTAACTTTCTGTCCCATCTGAACTGGCTAAATCAATGGGAGCTGGTAAGCGAACTGGTCGCATTAGGCCCAGACCCAAATACCTACCAGCACCGAGTAGGAGAGGCCCTTTCACTTTCTTTTTAAAAAGGATCTCTGCGTGAACCTGCTCCCGGCGAACTGATGCTTTTGCGCCATTGCTGGTTTTACTTTTTCCACCCTGCTCAAATAGGGGAAACTCCCCTACCGGCCTTGATCCTCCCCAGAATGGGTCTGAGGAAAGGTTCACCATTTCAGGTTCGGGTAAACCGACATGCGCACAAGATCGCCTTACTCCTTCTTCGGCTTTCGCCCAAGCCTTCTCCCGTGCAGTCGCAGAGCCTCGGTGAAGATTCCCTGGATGAGTCGGAAGAGCAATAGGCGTTACAGATCTCCACAACTGACTGGGTCTTACCCATGTGGCTTCGCGTAAAGCACTTAGCGATGACACACCGACTTCTCTCTCAGCATTGACAGCTAGCGAAGAGCTCAGCCTTATTTCTAGAGGTGAATCACCAGCACTTTGCTCCCAGATCGCAATCGCACGTTCGGCTGCCTTTTTGTCTACGGGAGCCATAGCGTCAGGCAAAATCATCATCAAGCCCATCAGTCGCCCATCACCACGACTCCCGACGAAGGGCATGCCTGCAAAGGCGACATGAGGGGACTGACTGGGCTTGCCGTTGGGCAAGTGTCCGCTGATCCCTTCAGGCACCGGATCGTCTGCGTAACTCATTACTGCTGCGCGAAACGTGCTAGCCAGATGAACCATCTGAGTGATCGGTAAGCGACGCGATCTGGCAGCTATCTCAAAGAAGTAGCAGTCGCCAGTTGTATTTGGCGAATCTGCTTGTTCGACCCCATCATCGGGCGTAGAGACAACCTTCTTCTTGTATGGCACTTCCAGATTCGTCAACTTGCGAGGTTTCTCGCCCTGGTGCCATTCGTAGTCCTTTTCAAGCTTTGCAAGCTGACCTTGACGCACCCATCGCATCTTCTGGTCTGCCAGAGTAAAACTGCCTGGCACCCAACTTGAAATAGCTGCTTCGTTTGGCGCGACGGTTTCAGTCTTCACTTCACAAGAGACAAGCGAGGCGGAGTGTCCTAACCGTGTGAGCCTGGAGGCCAGAGCGTCAAGCGCAGCCAGTAGCTCAGCTGGCACATCGGTATCCCAAACGAATGAAACGGTTGGGACTTCGGGAGTGACCGATGGGAATGTGCGCTCTTGCTTGACACGCCCAAATCCTCCGTCACCCTCGGGAATGAGTGCTAGCGCCGCGCCTATCGCCGACTTAGCTGGTGCCGTAGCTAGTGCCTCCACCTTATTTCCTTCATATTGTTTCCCAGCGAAAATCGTGGTGTCGTTGACTGGCACGAAGTGTTTAGCTGCGACCACGCGCCGAGTATCCACAGAACGTGCCCATGCTTCAGAGGCAAGAACGGAAGGTGCCCTTTGGCTCTCCAGCCATTCAAGTGCCTTGCGCTCAGCACTGTCGGGCTCGTCCGCATCAGCCCAAGTTGCGACCAGTGCCAAAAACAGGCGCGCTGGATGTGGCGGCCACTCAGATTGATCAGGGTCATTGACTTCTGAGGCGTAGTAACGCCCCGTTAGCAAACTGACATTTATGCCGAACATCAATCTGCCTATTCGGTGTCAGTGACTGCACGGCTCGCAACCAACAGGCTGTTGAACTTGTCGGATGGCGCTAGTTCCATCTGGTCTTTTGACCATCCGATTCCGGCTTTGTCTGCAGCGTCGCTCGCTTCTTGGAGTATCCCTGCAGCTACACCACCGTCAATGCTTACCTTTTTTGCAGGCGATCCATCCCGAGACACCAACTCAACTGTTTGCGGCTCACTCGGTACAAGCAAGCACCTTGAGCGAAGGTCATAGTCGGCTTCTACCGCAAAAGCCATCGCAGCCAACCCAAGTGCGGCAAGTGCTGTGCGTGCTGCTGTTGCGTCTCCGCCTGGGAAACGAAGTTTCCGCAGTCCAGCCAGAGAAAGGACTGCTGTTTGGCAAGCCTCGCTAATCGTTACCCCACCTGCAACATCATCCATGGTCGGAGGGATGTTTCCGTGGTTGATTTGGGAGGGGTCACCGTCTTTATGAGCGACTGCTTTGCCTTTCTCCTTTGGGGCTTCCTTCGGATCCAGTGTCCATTGCTCATCGGAATTTTTGTGCACGTAGATCGTGGACTCGTTCTTCTCAATCCCTAGTGGGTCAAGCCGGCTTGCGACCTTTACCCCTGCGATCGCATTGAAACCAACTATTTCAGAGACATACGCTCGTTGAAACTTTGACCCCAACCCGCCCATCGGCCCAGTACTGTCCCACTGACCAAACAAAACAGCAGTGGGCGCATGCTGATAGAGAGATGTTGCATTTCTTGGTGTTGACAGAAAAATTTCCTTGCCCACATCTGTGAGCCGGAATAGTTGTCCGTCAAGCAGGCTGTCTCGGAAAATCGCATCTGCAAGACGGTGAGGCGTCTCGAGGACTGTCAGTCTTTCGTATTCGGGGACTTCGTCACTGTTGCTGAAATCAATGTAAGGGACTGGGAACTTGATTTGTTCGTCCTCCCAGGCTTGGAGGAGTGCTAGTTCGGCTCGGTTCGCTTGTGACGCAACAGAGTCGATCAGCACTACCTTGGTCTCTTCCCCATCTGCATTGACACGATTCTCAAAGGCGTACTTTGAGCCCCGTCCATCTTGCAGGTAGGTCGGTGGAAAGATCTTGCCTCCCGGACCGTCCGCTGGTTGCAGCTTCAGGGTTGAGCGCAGAGCTACTGCACCGCCCTCCGTTGCCTCTCGTAGTTTTTGGTATGTCAGCTTTTCAGCCATTGTTTCTCCTTAGTCAGGATCTGTGTCGATGGATTCCCATCAACCGCAGACAATATTGCACATGGGTGTGACATTGGGCTATGACACTGACTTGAAACAGAGCTAAATATCCCCGTCTATAAAGCGTTTCGCCCCCTGCCTTAAGGAACAGAGGGCGAATGCCAAAAACTAGCAAGGTTTTACAAACCTGCTATCTCGTCTTATCTCGCTTCGGTCACGAACAACGGGATCTCCCGGTCGGTCTTTTCCTGGTACTGCGCATAAGGCGGGAACACTTCCACCGACAGCTCCCACCACTGGGCTCGCTCGTCTCCGCTCACTAGACGCACCGTGGTTTCAAATGGCTCGGTGCCGTCTTGAATCAGCACCGTCGAGTCAGCCATCAAATTGTGATACCAGCCAGGGTGCTCAGGCGCTCCACCCTTTGAAGCCACGATCGCATACTGGCCATCGAGTTCCACTCGCATTAGTGGCACTTTGCGTACCAGCCCGCTGCGGTGTCCGATAGTGGTCATCACAATGACCGGCATGCCAGTGTCTCGCAGCGTGTTTGCCTGATGCCCGTTTGACTCTTCGTAATCACGAGCCTGGTCGGCCACCCATTCCCAGGTGCTAGGTCCGTACTCGCCATCAAATTTTTTGTCGTTTCCCATGAGCGCACACTATGACACTGAGCACAAATATCAAGCACGAACATCGTGAGCTATATACGTGAGCTATATAAACGGGAAAAAGTTACGCAAGCGCGACAAAGCTGTGCCCTAGTCTGCAGGCGTGCAGATCATGGCTGCGTTGTTCATAGAAAATTTTGAAATGCGCCAAGCTGCCGGGGGCGCCGCTCGCCTTGATCTTGGCGGAGTGCATTTTTCGCTTACCGCACCAACCGATTTTCCAGTCACGCTCAACCCACACCTACTGGTGCTAGCGCAATGCCCGGCCGAAGAAACCGGCATGGCGGCACTTGAAGTGGTCTTTATGCGCGACGGTGAGCAGGTAGCACGCAACGTTCAACCGCTCAGCGTGGAGCCAGGCAAGTTTGGCTACAACCTGGTGCAAGCCGAGTTGGAGTTCACAGAACCAGGCACGGTTGAAGCACATTGCAGCATTGGTGAAAGCGAAACCGCAGTGATTCCTTTAACGGTGCTTGCTCCTGCTCAGGCAGCTTGATGCCATACGCAGTAGGCGTCTCACAAGACCCAGATGCTGGACGAGCCATAGGCGAAGCCGTGGGACACGTCTTGGATCAGCTTGGAGATTCACCAGATCTGGTGGCACTGTTTGCATCTGGTAACCATGCAACCAACCACATAGACGACATGGTCGGCGTCGTAAACGACACTCTCAACCCAACCACGTTTGTCGGCTGCTCTGCAGCTGGACTAATTGGCGGCTCACAAGAAATCGAAGAAGGGTCGGCCATAACCCTTTGGGCTGGGCGCCTGCAAGGCAGCACAACCGTTCACCATCTGTACACGCCAGCCAGCGCAGTCGAGATTGATTACGGCGATGCTCACACGCTGGTGCTCTTAGCAGACCCTCACACGTTCGACATCAACGCTGCCACCGATCACTGGTCACAAAACGCTCCGAACATGAAAATAATCGGCGGTTTGGTTGCGACCAACCAGCCACATGTTCGCCTGATCGCTAGCGAACAAACTCACACCAGCGGTGCTGTGGCGTTGCTTATCAGTGGCGAAACCGAAGTGGTACCGCTGGTTTCTCAAGGCTGCAAACCGATCGGGCAACCGCTCACCATCACAGCTAGCAAGCTGAACATAATCGAATCGTTGGGAGGCAAACGTCCCATAGAGCGCATCTATGAGCTGCGAAACTCTCTAAGCGAAGAAGACGTTGAACTTGTGAGAAGCGGACTGCTAGTTGGCCGAGTCGTGAACGAGCATCGCGCCAAATTCAATCGTGGAGACTTCTTGATTCGTAACATCATGGGAATCGACCAGCAGTCCGGCGCCATAGCAATCGCTGATGACGCTCCTGTGGGAGCCACCGTGCAGTTTCATGTGCGCGACTCCAGCACCGCACACGACGATCTGTTAGCGCTACTGGCTCAAACCGGACCAGCACAGGGCGCCCTGCTATTTACCTGCAACGGTCGCGGCAGCCACATGTTTGAAAAACCCGGCCACGACGCGAGCGCTGTGGCCGACATCACCGACAATGGTGCGGTAGCTGGAATGTTTTGTGCTGGCGAGATCGGCCCCATTGGCGGCAAGACCACTCTTCACGGTTTCACGGCATCAGTCGCGCTGTTTCGAGACCGTAATACTGTCTAAGAACTGTCTAAGAACTGTTAAAGACGAGCTTGATATGAACCTAGAAACCCGTCAGATCAACACCATCCGTGCCCTTACCATAGACGCAGTAAAGGCCGCTAATAGCGGACACACCGGCACGGCGATGGCGCTGGCACCGTTGGCGCATGTGCTTTTTACCCGCACTTTGCGCTATGACGCCTCCGCTCCTGATTGGGCTGATCGCGATCGTTTCATTCTCTCTGCAGGACACGCTTCGATGCTGCTTTATGCCATGTTGCATCTGGTTGGTTACGAGGTCTCGCTAGACGACATTCGACAGTTTCGCCAGCTCAGCTCGATCACGCCCGGGCACCCGGAGCGTGGTGTTACTTCCGGCGTTGAGGTAACCACCGGCCCGTTGGGGCAGGGTCTGGCCAATGCGGTCGGTATGGCTCTGGCCGAACGCAACCTGCGCGACCGGCTGGGTGCAGATCTTGTCGATCACCACACATATGTCATCGTCGGCGACGGCGATTTGATGGAAGGCATAAGCCACGAGGCTTCATCGCTAGCTGGTCACCAGCAGCTAGGCCGGCTCGTTGCCATCTATGACGACAACCACATCACCATCGATGGTGCAACCGATTTAGCACTGTCAGACGACGCTCCAACCAGATTCACCGCCTACGGCTGGCATGTAGAAGACCTTGACGAAGCATCCGAAGACACAGCAGCTTTAGCCGGAGCGCTTGATCGCGCTCGCTTGGTTACCGACCGGCCAAGCCTCATAGTGGTGCGCAGCCACATCGGCTATCCGTTTCCCAATGCTGTCGACACTGCCGCAGCACACGGAGCTATCACCGACGACGATGAGATAGCAGCCGTTAAAACAGCAATGGGGATGGATCCAGAAGCAACTTTCGTGGTGGAAGATGACGTTCTGGCGGCTTATCGTGAGGCTGGCCAAGCAGGCTCAGTCGAACGTTCCGCCTGGGAGCGGCGCCTTGCTAGTAGCGGTCACGACCAGGGCTGGCTAAAAGCTTTTTGGACTGCCACTGCCAGCACAACGGACTGGCAAGATCGATCTCCGACCTTTGAAACAGGCACTCAGGTTGCTACTCGATCCGCTGGTAACAAATCGCTCGATGCTTTGCTAGATGATGTGCCGGCTCTAATCGCTGGTGGAGCAGATCTCACAGGTAACACCGGCACAAACATTGCCGCCGAAGTAATGAGCGCTGCTATCCCCGGCGGACGCAAGCTGTACTTCGGGGTGCGAGAGCACGCCATGGGTGCCGTTGCAAATGGCATGGCCGCTCACGGCGCAGTGCTGCCTGTGGTCGGCACCTTCATGGTGTTTTCTGACTACATGCGCCCGGCGGTGCGAATGGCTGCACTGTCGAAGCTAAACGTGGTGTTTGTTTGGAGCCATGATTCCATCGGGGTGGGCGAAGATGGTCCGACGCATCAGCCGATTGAACATCTGGCGGCCTTGCGTTCGATACCGAACCTGACGGTGATTAGACCCGCCGATGCCAATGAAACCATCCAAGCCTGGCAGGTAATCATCAACGGCACCGCTGGAGCAAGCACAAGTGAAACAGGCACAACCGGCCCCACGGCGCTGGTTCTCACTCGCCAAAACGTGCCAGTACTCGAAGGCACTGACCGGCCAGATCAGGTGGCTCGTGGCGCTTATGTCTTAATCGACGTACCCGATCCAGCAGTAATTTTGGCCAGCACTGGTAGCGAAGTGCACTGCTGCGTTGACGCTGCGAAGCACCTTGCATCCGAAGGAATTGCCTGTCGAGTGGTGTCCATGCCAAGTTGGGAACTGTTTGAAGCGCAGTCGCCGGAATATCAACATGAGGTGTTAGGCGGTACAGGCCAAAACGACAAAGTGCCAGTGTTAGGAGTTGAGGCTGGATCTTCGATGGGTTGGCATCGCTATGCCAATGACACGGTCACCCTGGATCGCTTCGGCGCTAGTGCTCCTGGCGGTCAGCTAATGGAACATTTCGGCTTTACCGCCACCGCTGTCGCTGCCGCGGCTAGAAAACTGTTGAGATGAACATGAATAACTCCACCGATAACAGGCTTGAGCGATTGCATAGAGAATTCGGACAGAGTCCTTGGCTAGACAACCTGCGGCGAGGCTGGTTGACGAGTGGCGAACTAGGCCGACTGGTTGAGGGCGGCATCCGTGGGCTCACCTCTAATCCTTCGATTTTTCAAAAATCCATTTCGGGCAGCAACGACTATGACGAACAGTTCACCGACCTAATCAAGAGTGGCTCCGATACCGAATCGGCGTACTGGAGCTTGGTAACACACGACATCGTTGGTGCTTTAGAAGTCCTGAGACCGGTGTATGACTCCAGCGACGGGCAAGACGGGTTTGTTTCTGTGGAGGTTGATCCGAGCCTTGCACATAACACCGCAGCCACTATTGACGCTGCTCACGGCTTGTACGCGAGCATTCCTCAACCGAACCTGATGGTGAAAATTCCAGGCACCGTTGAAGGCTTGCCCGCAATACGAACGATGATCGGCGAAGGACGCAACGTAAACGTGACGCTTATTTTTTCAGTTGAGCGCTATTGCGAAGTGGTCGAGGCGTACATCGCTGGCTTGGAAGATTTGCTGGAACACCAAACCAGCTCGGTGGTCAGTCCAGAAGCCAGCGGCCTTGGCTTAAGCGGTACGGCCAGCGTTGCTTCGTTCTTTATTAGCCGCATAGACACAGAGGTGGATAGGCGGCTGGAGGTCGTGTCCACACAAGGCAGTGCGAACGCAGCCGAGAAGGCTGCCGGATTAGCCGGCAAGGCCGCCATCGCCAGTGGTCAGGCTGCCTACCAGGCCTACAACAAACTGTTTAGCGGCCCGCGCTGGGATGCCCTAGCTGCACATGGAGCGCGACCGCAGCGACCGCTTTGGGCATCGACAAGCACAAAAAATCCTTCCTTTCCTGACACGCTTTATGTGGATCAGCTGATAGGGCCGAACACCGTTAACACCATGCCTGACGACACGTTGGCGGCATTTGCGGATCACGGCAGTTTGGCGCGCACCGTTGACGCTGACCCGACAGCATCGCAAACAATCATGAGTGGGTTAGCCGATGTGGGTGTTGACGTAGCTGAGGTGTGTGAGCTGTTGGAGTCTCAGGGTGTTTCATCGTTTGAGAAGAGTTTTGGAGAACTGCAGGACTCGTTGCAAATCAAGGCGCTGAACCTGAACTAGTTGACGGCACAACTGGCGTTTAACCGACACGTACCACGACTTTGCCCATGACTTTGCTTAGTCGGTTGCAATTTGCAAGCAAGTTAGTTGCATTTTGCTACTGACTTGTCTAAGGTACTGCGGCGATGGATTCAGTAACCGAACCAAAAGCAAATCTTGTCAGCGAACCCGAGACTTGTTCCATTCAAAGAACGCTTGACCTGGTCGGTGATCGTTGGACGTTGCTCATATTGCGTGATCTGTTTCGTGGAGTACGACGCTTCAGCCAACTGCAAACCGATCTGGATATCGCACGCAACCTGCTTTCGGATCGCCTAACACGTTTGACCGAGACTGCCATAGTCGAACGCGTCCCCTATCAAGAACGTCCGGTGCGTTATGAGTATGTGCTCACCGAAAAAGGGCGCGACCTGTCCCCCAGCTTGCTGGCGCTAATGCGGTGGGGTGACCACTGGTGCAACGAGGGTGAACCTCCCACGGTGCTAGTTCATGCCTCTTGTGGCACCGCGCTCGAACAACTGACTCGCTGCCCTGCCTGCGATGAGCTAGTAGCGCCCACTCAGATTCGTAGCCGAAATACCAATACCACCACGCAAACAACTACCCAACGAACGTAAGAGAGGCCTCTTTCCCATGACGCAAGCCACCACACAAACAACCACACAAGCCGAATCAGCAACAGCGCCGCTAACGCTTGAACAGCGCAAGGCACGTTCAGCCGAACTAATAAACGAGCTGACAACTCTGCCGCTAAGCGAATTGTTAGATCGCGCTAGTGCCGTGCGAGATCAAGCATTCGGCAATCGCATTACCTACAGCCCGAAGGTGTTCATTCCGCTGACGATGCTGTGTCGCGACCTATGCGGCTACTGCACGTTTGCACAGCCACCTGCTCGTCTTGAAAACCCATATCTGTCGTCCGAAGAAGTATTGGCAATTGCCGACGCCGGTGCCAGTCAAGGCTGCCACGAGGCGCTCTTTACTCTGGGTGAGCGACCTGAGTTGCGCTACCCAGTTGCTGCTGAATGGCTTGCAGCGCACGGTTACGAGACCACCGTCGACTATCTGGTGGATGTCTGCGGTCGTGTGCGTGACGAAACCGGTTTGTTGCCTCACGCCAACGCCGGTGCTCTGTATGCCGAAGAGCTGGCTCGCTTGCGAGAGGTAAGCCCCAGTCAAGGGATGATGTTGGAATCTCTAAACGATGATCTTGACTGCCATCGCGGCTCGCCCGACAAAACCGCAGACCGACGACTTGGCACTTTGGAAGCCGCCGGAGAACTACAGATTCCGTTTACGACTGGAATCTTGGTGGGTATCGGTGAATCGTTAACCGATCGCATCGAAGCTCTGGTTGCTATCGCAGACAGTCATCAACGCTGGGGTCATGTGCAAGAGGTGATCGTTCAGAACTTTTTGCCGAAGGTGGGCACCGCTATGCATAAGGCACCTGCCTGCCCGCCAGATGAGTACGCCCAGGCAATCGCATTGGCGCGCTTGATCTTGCCAGCTGATATTCATCTGCAAGCACCACCGAACCTGTCAGACGATTTTGGTGGCCTGCTCAAGGCCGGCATTGACGACTGGGGCGGAGTGTCCCCTATCACCGCCGACCACGTCAACCCTGAGAGGCCTTGGCCAGCGCTTGAAAGGTTGACCGAAGTAACTGAGCAAGCGGGGTTTGCATTGGCTCCGCGGTTGACGATTTATCCGGAGTTTGCACTTAAACCAGACAAGTGGCTGGCGCAATCAAACCGGTTTGCCGTGATGGATCGTAGCGACGCTGAAGGATTAGGGCGTGACGATCCCGGCAGCCAAAAACCGGAACACACGATGGAAAACATCGAGGCAGGTTCTGGGGCGGACGTGCTAGTCGCAGATGAGGACAGCACGCAGTGGTACTCCGGTGGAACGCGCCCACCAGCATTGCTGATAGGGCCGCTAGCAAACGCCACAACCAAAACAAGATCGACTGGTGCTATTCAAGAAGTAATCGACGGTGTGGTCGCTGGCCAAGAGGTCGGGCCAGAAGAGATCGTGACCCTATTCTCAGCCCGCGGTTCGCAGGTACGAGCGGTAGCCGAACTAGCCGATGATCTGCGTCGCCAGGTAAACGGTGACAAGGTCTCCTGGGTTCATAACCGCAACATCAACTACACCAACGTTTGCACGTTCAAGTGTCGTTTCTGCGGGTTTTCTAAAGGCCCACTGTCTCTGAATTTGCGCGGCACGCCTTACATGTTGACCTTGGCAGACATTCAAGAGCGAGTGATTGAGGCGGCCGAGCTTGGTGCTACCGAAGTTACTTTGCAAGGTGGCATACACCCCAGCTTTGACGGCGATTACTACATCGACGTATGTCGCGCCGTGCACGATGTGGTGCCCGAAATGCATCTACACGGTTTCACAGCCTTAGAAGTGATTGAGGGAGCCAAGCGCTTGGGTGAGGGTCTGCCTGAGTATCTGTTGCGCTTAAAAGATGCGGGACTGAAATCGTTGCCGGGCACAGCGGCTGAAATCTTGCATGACGACATCAGAGAGATTTTGTGTCCCGACAAAATCAACACCTCGCAGTGGCTTGAGTGCCATGAAGCGGCGCACTCAGTGGGCTTGCACTCGAATGTGACGATCATGTTTGGATCGGTAGAACAGCCTCACCATTGGGCTGAGCACATGATCTCTACTCGCAACCTGCAAAAACGCACGGGTGGTTTCACCGAGTTTGTGCCTCTGCCATTCGTTCACATGGCCAGCCCGATTTATCTGCAACGCAAGTCTCGCCGCGGTCCGACTTTCCGTGAGACTGTGCTGATGCATGCGATTGGCCGCATCGCCTACCACGGCTACATCGACAACATTCAGGTGTCGTGGGTGAAGATAGGTAAGGCCGGTGCTCGCCAGATTTTGCAGTCGGGTGCGAATGACCTGGGCGGCACGCTGATGGACGAAAACATCAGTCGAGCAGCCGGTGCTCAGCACGGACAAGGGCTAACCGAACTCGAATTTCGTGAGATCGCTGAACCGTTGGGGCGAGGCATCCTTCAACGCACAACCGGATATGAGCGTGCAGACAAGGCTCCCGAGGTGGTCAATCGGGTTACTCGATCGCTTGACAATGAGACAGACCGCAAGCTGATCCCACTGACCGAGCTAGGCGCACGCGTCTAGATACTTCTAGCCACTCTTAGCCAGATTCTGAACGCAACACGACGGCGGCTTTCAACACCGCTCGTCTAGCGCGGGCTAACTGTTTTTCGCGTTGCGCAAGAGCGGGTGGCATCTTTTGTGAACGCTTGGCTGCCTGCTCGTCAGTCAGCTCGTCTTCGTTCTCAGCGGCGGCAAACTCCAACGCCTCACGCAGTATCTCTATGCCCAGATCGGCTAGCCGCTCGCCAATGGTTTCGAGGCGCTCAGCCAGCGCTTCGATTTCTTCGTTTCCTGCTTGTTCATCTTCTGTTGGCATGTTCTGCAAGTATCTCATCAACTATTTCCAGCGGATGCTTGATATTTATTCCGGCTACTGCAAGATGTAAGACGCAGCCGGGATTGGCTGCTGCAACCAGGTTTGCTCCGCTGCGCTCAATGGCTTCTAGCTTGCGGTCTCTTACTTCGCTGGCAGTGTCAGGGTGCAAAGTCGAATAGGCGCCGCCAGCACCGCAGCACAAGCCTTCGTCGTCGAGTGCGACTGTGTTTACGTAGCGCCCAAGAACCTTGTGAACCGGCTGGTGCGCCAGCTGTACATGCCGCAAATGACACGGGTCAACCACTGCCACGTCTTGGCGTGACAATTGTGTGGCTTTATCTGGTTGAGGTAGTTGGTCAAGGTTTTGCGCTAACCACTCGTGCACATCGAACACTCGCTCAACAAACGCGGCTGCAGCAGATGTACCAAGCAAAGAGTTGTAAGACTTCAATGCCGCTCCACAGCCAGCCGAATCCACCAAGATCGGAGCGTCTCCTGGCATGGCAGCCATCACTCGTTGCGCGAGGCGTTTGGCGTCTTGCGTTAGTCCGGCATGCACGTGAAGCGCTCCACAACACCCTGCGCTTGCAGGTGGCAGTGCTACGCCTGCGCCGGCAGCCTCAAGCACTCGCTTCACAGCCTGGTGTGTGTTACGCATCCATGCGTCCATTACGCAACCGGTAAAAAGCCAAACGTCGTTGCCGCTGGGACGGAGCTTGCGCTGGATAAGCGGAATCTGCGGCAGTCCTAACCGACGCGGCACCAGCCGTAAACGTTGCAAGATCGCTAGCGCACGCGACGCTGTCGCTAGCAGCCAGGGGCGACCTAATACTCGGTAGCCAAGTCGGCGCCACCAAGGTTGGTAGCTCGTTTGTGAGGCCAAAGCTGAGCGAGTCTCTTCCATTAGTTCGCCATAGTTGACACCCGCCGGGCAGGCCGTTTCGCAGCCGCGGCATTGGATGCAGGCATCCATGAATTCGGTGAAATGCCTGTCTGCATAACCCTGCTCGGCTACTTGTTGCATTAGCGCAATACGGCCACGCGGAGAGGCGGATTCTTCACCGCTTACTCGAAACGTTGGGCAGTGCGGCAAGCACATACCGCAAGCCACGCAAGCGACAAGGTGATCTTCGTTTAGATCTAGCTCTAGGGGAAATGTGCCCTCAGGTGGTGTACTAACTGGCGTCACCACAGCTGTATCCCTGGGTTGAAGCGGCTGCTGGGATTGAGTCGCTGCTTTATCAATTGCATCAGCGAGGTGTTGGCAACGGTAAGCCCCTCTGTGAAGTGACTACCTGCAGTGCTCGTTGGCCAGTCGCCGTGAAAGTGCACTACGCCAACACCCACTTCGGCTAGCCAGTTTGCGTGCCCGTTGGAAGATTCGCAGTCCGTTGGCCAGATCGCTGGCAAATCGCGCAACTCACTTGGGCGCAGTGACACTCGCTTGGGCGCACTCAGCCGCTCCCCTAGCTTCCCTAGCGGTAATGCTTGCGCAGCCGGCTGCATGTGGAACGGACTCCCCGTCAGCTTCTCTGTTTCGCTTGCGACATCGTCTGGGTGACCTTCAAGCAGCACCCAGGTTGTGCAGCCATCCCACAAAATGCTGGAGGGACGATAAAGCGTGTCGCGCACTTCAAACGGATTGGTATTGCTCGCCAGGTCCCCAACCAACCATTGTGAAGTGGTCGGTATCGGTAGGCAACGCAGAATGACTTCAGCTAAGAACCCTAAAGTTCCCCACGACCCCACCAGCAAACGACACAGGTCGTAGCCGGACACGTTCTTAACTGTTGGTCCACCCGCAGTGACTACCTGGCCTGTGTGGTCAATGTGGCGGGTCTGCAGCACCAGATCTCGCACATGGCCGTAACGCAGACGGCGATAACCACTTACTCCAGTAGCCAGCACTCCACCGACGGTCGCCGAGGCGCTGGCATCAAACGGCACCATCTGACCGCAAGGAGTCAGCACCGCATCAAGCTCGGCCAAGGTTGTTCCCGCTCCGCAGCGCACCGTCATTTCTGACGGCTCGTATTCCCACACACCAGCTGGCGCGCGCACCTGGCGCGCTTCGCTAGCTAGGCGATGATCGTCAGCAAGTGCGACGTGCGTGCCGCCGCCTATCACCGTTACGGGTCCTTCAACGCCGACTTCGGCGGCAAAACGTCGGACTTCAGCGGGAATTGAGTCGGCTCGCAGAGCTGGCTCGATCGTGCTTGGGGTTTCGCTCACAATTTTGGACTTGCCAGACACGGATTACACCCAAACTCCCTCTGGCACGTTCTGTCCGAATGTGTCACTACAACGTGAGCCAGACGGAATCACTTTCAGTGGATTCGCTAACCCTTCTGGATCAAACACTTCTCGCACACTGTCTTGCGTGGCCATGTCATGCGCACTGAACAGCATCGACATGTAGTCGCGCTTTTCTAAGCCGATCCCGTGCTCGCCGCTGAGCACTCCACCCGCTTCGATAGATGCCGCAATGATGTCTCGGCCTGCGCTGTGTACTCGCTCCATTATTCCTGGCTCTCGTGCGTCGTAGGCCAAGATTGGATGTAGGTTGCCGTCGCCGGCATGGAACACATTCACCGCTATCAGGTCGTACGTGTCAGCTATGGCATAGACCTTTTCTAAAACACTGATCAGCTTTGAACGAGGCACGACAGTGTCATGCAGGTAGTAGTCGGGACGTATACGTGCCACTGCACCAAAGGCGTTTTTTCGACCCTTCCAAAGCAACGCTCGTTCCTCATCATCAGCCGCTATTCGCACATTGGTTGCGTGATGTTGCTCCGCAGCATCGGTCACTACCTGTACTCCGGCTTCTACGCCTGCGGCCAGTCCGTCAAGTTCGACCAGTAAGACCGCAGCGGCATCGGTTGAATAACCCGCGTGAGCGAAGGCTTCGACTATCTCCACGGCTCGCTGGTCCATCATCTCTAACGCAGCTGGCACCAGGCCTGCTGCAATGATCGCTGTGACCGTGGCAGCTGCCTCGGTTACAGCTTCAAAGTCGATAAGCAACGTGCGGACATGGGTTGGGTTTGGCGTCAATCGCACTGCAATGTTGGTTGCGATGCCCAGTGTGCCTTCGGAACCGATGAACAATCCACGCAAGTCATAGCCAGGTGTGTCCGCTTCTAGGCCGCCCAGCACGGTTACCTCACCGTTCGGCAAAACCACTTCTATCGCAGCCACATGAGCGGTGGTAACCCCGTAAGCCAAGCAGTGCGGGCCGCCGCTGTTGTTTGCGACATTTCCTCCTAGCGAGCAGACCTGCTGGCTTGATGGATCGGGCGCGAAGTGCATTCCGTACGGTGCAAGGGCGCGACTGAGGTCGAGATTTAGTACTCCGGGCTGGACCCAAGCGATGCGGTCATCAAGGTTTACCTCGCCGATTTGATTCATTTTGGAGGTGGCAATGACCACTGGGCGTCCGGTAGGTACCGCTCCACCGGCTAGTCCCGTGCCTGAACCACGTGCGGTAAACGGACGCCGATGCTTGCCGCAGATACGCACGATCTCGACTACCTCATCTGTGGTTTGTGGCAAGCACACCGCGGCAGCTTCGCCACTTAGCGCCGAACCATCACGCCCGTAAAGGTTCAGTTCCAATGTGTCGGCTCGCGCGCGATCACCTAGCACTGCCGTCAGGTCGTTCAGCAGTTGCGCGTCTTGTTGTTGCCGATCAGGGTGATTATTCATCGGGATTCGTAGGGGTAAGAACTCATCTGGATCGGGTCACAGCTGTGCAGATGTTTGCGTTAGCTGAAGCGTGTCAGCTGCGGTTGGCTTAGCCGGACAGCAAGGTTTCTAGAGGTATCTCTAGCGAGAAGTGTCAGAAGTTGTTTCGTTATCTGGCGTTTCGCCCAGCAGGTCGCTATCTGGGTCGTACTTCTTAGCAAGGTCTTCGTACTCCTCATCGGAGTCGTCGTTACCGTCGTCCTCAGCATGCTCATCGGTCGAATTGAGAATGCCGCCGAAACCGTCCGTGGCTTCAAAGTCGTAATCCTCAATATCAAACTGTGATGCGCTGTCACGGCGAAACTTACGAGCTTCTTCGTAACGGCGATGGCGGCCTTTCTTCACAGCGAGCTCCCTTGAAATTAACTCTGCCGTGCCATACGACCGGGGCGAATTTCCGGGCCAGTCGGCGCTTCGTCAAGGTTAGTGGATTAGCTACATCATTTCACGTTTTTATAGCTCGCAGCCCCTTGCCCTTATCAAAAGCAATACCAGCGCGCCCGGCCAGCAATTCGGTCACGGTTTCACCAATCAATTCAGACCGCCAACCGGTCATCAACCGGCTCGAATTGTCATCATTCAAAAGCAATTCAATGTCGCTGCGTGTAGCCAGCAGTGTTGGATCTAGATGCTCTCGATACGCCACGTCGCTGAGCCAGGCGGTGATCAAGCTCACCGCCGCTCGTAGGTTGCTGGCCAGCGGTTGCTTGTCAATCAGTTCTGGCGTACGAACGTCTGCGGGCGACATAGCCAACCCGCGTCGTACAGCATCTAGGACACCGGCTTCGTTTGACTTTCCTAAAGACTGCCCTTGCACTCCTCGAACCGATTTCAGATCGTCCGTATTCTTTGGCGAGCGCTGCGCTATGGAAACCATTGCCAAATCGCTAACCACAAACCGTGGCGGGATATTTTGCTTGCGAGCCATTAGCTCACGCCAAGCTGCCAACTGACTTACTACCGCTCTGGCCTGGCCTCTTAGTTGGCGAGCAGGCTTAATCCTGAACCAGGCCAGCTCCGGATCAATTAGCTCCGGTGGCTCTTTGCGGGCTAGTTCACACTCATCTAAGGCCCACTTCAGGCGGCCGTTCTTTCGCAGCTTCTCAAAGAGACGATCGGTGATCTCAAACAGAAAGGTCACATCGTTGGCTGCGTATTGACATTGCGCTTCTGTCAACGGACGCTTCAGCCAGTTTGTTAGACGATCTCCCTTGCTGATTTGATTTTCTGTAAAGCGGGCAACAAGTGAGCTTAAAGACGGTGTCGACATCCCTGCAAAGCCCGCCACAATCTGCACGTCGACTAGTTGCTTGGGGATTGCGCCACAGGCGTTGTAAAGCATTGCCAAGTCCGCTTCGCTGGCGTGCATGACGGTCACCATGTCGCCAGTGATCACCTCTGCCAGCCCGGACACGTCGATCTTCAGCGGATCTATCAAAACGATTCGTTCGCCTGCAGCTATCTGCACTAGTGCTAGGGCAGGCCAGTAGGTCCGCTCGCTATGAAACTCCGTGTCAACGGCTATGCGATCTACGCCTGTTAGAGATGTTAGGAACTTGTCAAAGCCAGCGGCAGTGTCGATCCATTCGTAGGCAGGCCCACTGGGCTTGTTCCTACTAGGCCCAGGTTGGTTTTTGGGAGACCGGGCTTTTGCTTGCTGCTTGGCTGCTTTTGCGTTCATTGGGCTAGTGCTTGCTGAGCTGCTGCTGCACTTCGGCAAGATCGCTCGGCTCGTTCACGTTGCGAACATCAGCTGTCGAGGCGCCAACCGACACATATTCGACTGCCTGCTGATCGACTAACGCTTGAAATGGACCGCTCGCACCACGGCTAAGTGCGTTTTTCAAAGGAGGAGCTGCGGCAGCTCGATACACACCGATGAGTGGTTCAAGACGATCGCTATGTGCCAGCACTACTGGACGTTTCGTGGCATCAGCAATGGACACGATTTGGTTCACAAGTTCGCCTCGCAGGGTTGGCACATCGCATGGGCAGACAAACAGGTCGCCGATTTGCTCAAGCGCTCCCACCAGAGTTGCCAGCGGGCCAGCTCCTGGTTCGCTATCTGGCAAGGCATTGATGTCAGCTACAGGTTTGGGTCCCAGGATCACAACGTCGCTTATGCCGCCGACATGCATTGCTGTGGCAACCCACTGCGCCATTGGTTTGCCAGCGATACTCAGCGTTGCTTTGTCTTGGCCCATTCGCCGCGAAGCGCCGCCACTCAAGATCGCCCCAGTTGGTGGCTTTTGTTTTGAGTTACTCACCTGGCGGTAAGCCGGTGGGATCAAGTTGAGCTAGGAACTGGGCGCAACGCTCGGCTTCGTCCGTCTCTGATATGGCAGCGGCACACTCCTGCAGACCTCTTAAGCAACGCAAGAAGCCAAGGTTGGTCGGTTGCTGCCAACGCACATAACCACTGCCACGCCAACCCTGTGCGCGCAAGGTGTCAAGCCCGCGGTGATAACCAACTCGAAAATACGCATATGCGGCAATCGTTTCGTTCGCTGCCTGGCTGGCCATGCCTAACTCCGCCCAAACTTCTGGCATTCGCGGCCAATCTCTTGCGACTTCGGAGAGTTGCAACATCGATTCGGTGCCCGTTGCGCTCAAGGCTCGATTGAGTGCGGCTATTGCCATGTCTGGTAGAGGGTTTAGCACCGTTTCTGGTGGACCACCGCGATGAATTCCAATAGGTGTTGGTGAGGCTTCTTGTGAGTGTTCTTCGGCGATTACCTGAATCTACTGCGGCCGTTATCTACTCTCGTCTCTATGACACCGGAATGGTTAGAGGTAGGAGACGCTCAGCTAGTGCTGGTCGCGGTGATTGCTGGACTCTTGGTTGCAGCGGTGTTGTCGTTCAAGCTTGTTCGTAAGACAGGCAAGCTGCTGTTCTTAGTAGCTTTGGTCGTGGTGCTAGCAGCGGTGATAACTACCCAGTGGATCAACTTACGAGACTGCTACGAAACTTGTGACTGCTCGGTGTTTGGCTTAGATATTTCTGTGCCTGAGAACGTCTTGTGCGGCGAAGATCGTGTGCGCGTGAGTAATTAGCTGGGCCATTTCCTTTGGGTGTGAGGCGGGAGCACCGTGTCCAGCACCTGGCACGACATGAAGCTCGCCTAACGGAGCCTCATCCGCTGTCAGTTGTGCTGCGCGCTGGGTGCGAGGTCCAGAAAGCTCTCCTACACCAACTATCACAGGCACTTCAATGTTCTTTGGGTCGTATTGCTGAACGTACTGATGTTGCAACTCGGTAACCATTGCCAACCCTTCACAACGACGCGCGGTGCGAGTTGACAGCGGTAGTGCTTCCCAGGTTTGGTCACCCATCATTACGCGGCAGAACTTTTCAGCTGCATCAGCGGCTGCTGTCTCGTCAAGCAAGTCGTTGCTAGGAGGTGGCGTCCACCATGGCTCCCAGGCACGTGGTGCCTCAAAGCTGACGACAGCAGCCACACATCGATGCCGCTGAGCTGCCAAAGCCAGCGCGAGCACTCCTCCATAGCTATGACCAAACAAGATTGCACTTTGATCACCAATGACAGCGGCAAGATCTTCTAGCTGTTGATCAAAGCTTTGTGACGGGCCCGTGCTGGCAGAGCGCCCGTAACCACGACGGTCGTAGCGCGTTAGCCGGTAGCTACGCAGACTGCGAGCTATTCGCAACATGGCCGCTGCACGATCAAGCGTGCCGTGCACGAACACCGCTCTTTGCTCCATTACGGGATCGGAGTCATATGGCTGTGCAAACGATTTTTTGCTTTGGGACTCGTTAGGAGCGTGCTCGTAGATCGACAAACCTCGCAGCTCGCGGCGGTGTGAGTGTGAACCCATTAGCTGTTACCGATACCTATGTAACTGTGACTTGAGTGTGTTAGTTGCGCTAGGCAACCCGAACCACACGCATGGTGTCAGTGGCGTGTGATTCTGTACTTGAACCCGACACCACCACCACCATGTCACCCGATTTGACTAGCCCAGCATCCGCCGCCGCCGTTACAGCTCTGGTTGCGTTTTCCGTTGGCGACCAGTTTTCCTCAAACAAAAACGGCTCGACTCCCCACGACAGAGAAAGCTGGTGAGCGGTGCGCGAGTCAGGTGTAAAACCAACCATGGGCATCGACGGACGAAAGCGAGCCATGCTGCGAGCAGTAAAACCCGACCTACTTAAACACATGATTGCGGCAGCACCGATCGCGGTAGCAGCGCGTGATGCAGCCATCGTGAGGGCATCAGTTACCCGCAGAAATTCTTCGGCGGTATGCGAGACGCCGCGAACCGCAGTTATTCGATCGACCCAGGCGGCGTAATCAAAGTTTTCGTCCGCGCGAGCCGCTATACGCGACATCATCTCTACGGCGTTAGAAGGATCATGGCCGATGGCGGTCTCGCCGCTCAACATCACCGCTGAAGTGCCATCAAACACCGCATTTGCCACGTCGGAAGCTTCGGCTCGTGTGGGAACCGAAGCGTGCAGCAACGATTCCAGCATTTGTGTGGCCGTGATTGCAGGACGTCCCAGCGCAATACAGGCTTCGATGATTTTCTTTTGCAGGTGCGGTAGTTCTTCAATGTTGAACTCGGCACCCAGGTCACCACGTGCAACCATCACCGCACCAGAGGCTTCGATGATCTCCTCCAGGTTTGTCACTGCTGAGCGCGTCTCGATCTTCGCTACCAACAGTGGGCCGCGCGGAGCAGGCTCTGCATTCAGTCTCTTCATATCTTCGGCCGAACGCACGAAAGACACAGCCAACATGTCGGTACCAAGTTCGGTAAAAACCTCAGCCAGCTTTAGATCTTCGACCGTGGGCGAAGGCATGTCCAACTGATCTGAGGGAATGTGTACACCGGGACGCCCTTCTAAGTGACCGCCGTGAACCACTTCTGCTTCTAACGCATCACCCTTAAGAGCAGTTACCGACATTACGACGCTGCCATCACCAAATGCCAAGCGATCTCCGGGTTTGACATCTTGCAGCAGGTTTTCGTACTCAACCACAATGCGTTCCGCACTGCTGGCGTGGCCATCACTTGAAATCAGCAACGTGTTGCCGTCGGTGATGTCGCAACCGTTCTCTGGAAACTCTGCGCAGCGGATCTTGGGTCCGGGTAAATCAACGAGAATTCCAACTCTGCGGTTTAGGTCGGTGCTGACTTTTCGAATTAGGCGGAATGTGTCAATCTGATGGTCGAGCGAGCCGTGCGCTAACCCAAGGCGGATGACATTTGCTCCTGCTTCAATTACTGGTTTCAGCGTCGCTTCGTTGTCGCAGGCAGGGCCAATGCTGGCGATGATCTTGGTGCGACGAGGCATTACTTACAAGGTACAGACTGCGCTTGTAGGGCACCGACCGCATTCTCTGCTGTTTTTCGTAGTGTTGGCTAAATGGAGCTGATCCTGGTCCGACACGGCCAACCCATTTCTGAGATTCGCGATGACGGAGGTTTTGCAGACCCGCCCCTATCAGATATTGGGCGTAGCCAAGCTGACTTGGCGGCGCAGTGGTTAGCAGAGTTAGGACCACAGCGGATTTATGCCAGTCCGATGGCGCGAGCGCTTCAAACGGCCGAACCAATCGCGGCCGCGGTTGGGCTTGCATCGGTTGACATTGCAGTGCGCGAGGGTTTGAGCGAGTTTGACAGACGCTCTTCTGCCTATGTGCCGATGGAAGTTCTCAAGCAAACAAATCGTGCCCGGTGGAACGAACTGGCGTCGGGCACTTTCAGTCCAGATGACAGCACAGCGGTTGTGGGTTGGGTAAGCGGAGTGATTGAAACTATTGAGCAGATCGTTGCCGATCATCCAGGTGAACTTGTAGTTGTGGCCTGCCACGGCGGCGTGATTAACGCATACCTAGCGCACTGCCTCGAATTTAGCGCTGAGAAGTTCCTGCGCTTTGACGTGGATTACACGTCGGTAACGCGGGTGCTGGCGTCAAGCCAAGGGCATCGCAGCGTGTTGTCAATCAACGAACGCGCACATCTGCGCGGTCATCCTGAGCTAACGCTTGGTGCATAACGCTTAGTTCAATCGTGCGAGTAACCGGTCAGCGGCGGCTTGCAAGGCCTCGGCATCGGAACCTGTCAGGCGCTGCGCACCGGCTTCAAGGTGTTTAATGCCGACGTCTAACTCGCCGAGATGAGTAAGCACGCGTTCTAGATGCAGATAGTCGTCGGCTAAACAATCAGGCAAGCAGATAAGCAGTTCCAATACGATGGCCAAGCCGCTTGCATCGCGTAGCGACGTGAACCGTGGTTCCTGCTCATAGTTCAGCCTTAAGTTGTTGAGAATTCGTCGTAAGACCATTACTGACGGTATCGTCTCTAAGTATTCAGTTCTAAACGGCCATTCAGGTCTCAGGCGCTTAAAGATCATCTTGGCTTCGCTGTATCCCAGATACGTCCCATCAAACGGATCAAAGAACTTCGACTGCGCTACTGATAGCTCAGTAGCTGATTCAGTGTTTGGTACACGAACCAAGAAATGGCCTGGCATGGCGACGGGATACAGGGCAACGCCTACCCGACGCGCTACCTCAATCACCACCACTGCCAGCGTTATTGGGATACCGCTACGTTTAACCAGCACGCGATCTAGGTAGCTGTTATCCAGCTGGTCGTAGTCGACACGGTCTCCACCAAACCCCAGCTGTCCGTACAACAAATCAGTAACCGATTTTGCAGTTGGCGAACAAGTGGCTGATTGGTTTACGGCCGAGTGAGCCTCGACTTGTGCCGCGAGCTCGTCAAGCAAAGCCAAACTGGCTGGAGCATCCACATCATCGGGACGACAGCAACGCGCTATCTCCAACGCAGCCAGGTCAAGCCGAATCTTGGGCTCGTTGATCAGCTCAACGAAGCGTTCGGTGCTTGCCCGTTGCGGCAATTTTCTTGCGAACGATGACACCTCTGCACAGTAGCTGACTACAACACCACTCTCGAACGCACTCTCGGCGATACTTACACTGTGCCAGTCAGAAAGCCAGCAGTTACTCCACGTGAAGATCCACATCCGTATCTAGCCGTTCCAGCTCCAGTGGCGATTGCACACAGAGGCGGGGCAGGCCTGTGGCCGCAAAACACAATGACGGCGTTTGCTGGAGCCGTCAAGTTGGGCTACCGCTACTTAGAAACCGACGTGCAAGCCACCGCGGACAACAAGCTGGTGGTGTTCCACGACAAGCAACTAGACCCAGTAACCGATTCGACCGGTGTTATTGCGGAGATGACTTGGACCGACGTGTCTAAGGCCAAGGTTGGCGGCACCGAACCAATCCCACGATTAGAAGAGTTACTTGATGCTTGGCCCGACATGCGCATCTGCATTGATCCGAAAATTGATGCAGCAGTGCCTCTACTAATCAAGGCATTACGCAGACCCGGCGTGCTCGACCGAGTTTGTCTTGGATCATTTTCTGACGCTCGACTAGCCCGCTTAGATGAGGAATTTGGTGAAGCGGCGTGCTTGTCAATGGGCCCCAAGCAGATAGCTAGATTTCGGTTAGCAGCGTCATTAGGGAGTGTCCGCAAGGTTGGTGCACGCAATACACGAAAACCGCGCCGTTTTCGTGCCAACACGCTGCAGATACCGATACGTCAGGGGATAGTTCCGCTAGCCACCAAGCGACTTGTACGTTTTGCTCATGCTCATGGCATTGCGGTGCATGTATGGACCATTGATGACGCCAAAGTCATGAATCAGTTACTAGATAAAGAAGTAGACGCGATCATGACCGATCAGCCAATTGTGCTGCGTGACGTGCTATCCGCACGTGGAGCTTGGCCAGAAGATCATGACTAGCGCTAGTTCAATCAGTCCAATTAGCGACTCACTCATTGATCGCCTAAAAGAAATAGTCGGCCATACCAACGTGCTGACCGACCCCAGCATTACCGCCAGTTATGCCGTCGATTGGAGCGGTCGATTTCAAGGCCACACACCACTGGTTGTGCGTCCTGCTGACACTGCACAAGTGTCAGATTCCTTGTCTGCGCTAGCTAGCGCGGGCGTTTGCGTTGTGCCTCAAGGTGGCAACACCGGATTAGTCGGTGGAAGCGTTCCGTTGGGCGGTGAGGCAGTTTTATCTCTGGCGCGCCTAACTACTTGCGATCCGGTTGATGAGCTTTCTTCACAGGCCACCTTTGGAGCCGGAGTAACTCTGGCTGATGCGCAAGCACACGCCGCAATGGCCGGATTAGCAGTGGGTGTTGACCTGGCTGCACGTGATTCGGCCACCATTGGCGGAATGGTGAACACCAACGCTGGCGGCATCAACGTGGTGCGTTACGGATCTATGCGAGCCCAGGTAGTCGGTATCGAAGCAGTGTTAGCTGATGGCACGGTGCTGCGCCATATGGACGGACTAGCAAAAGACAACACTGGCTACGACCTGGCTGGGCTGCTGACTGGCAGCGAAGGAACTCTGGCAGTAGTAACTGCTGTCCGGTTACAGCTACGACCCGTGCTGACACAGCTAGTAACGGCGCTGCTGGCTCTGAGATCGGTCTCGGCCGGAGTTAATGTCGCTGTCAAACTGCGCAACAAGCTGGATTCGCTTTATGCGATTGAGGCAGTGTTTGATAGCGCTATGGCAGTGGTGAGCTCATACCTTGGTGTGCAACCTCCTGTGAGAGCTGAGCTTTTAGATGAGCGCTCTGACGGCGCTGCATCCCGGCCAATGTGGCTGCTAGTTGAAGTAGCCAGCAGCATCGTACCCACAGAGACCTTGGCTGACGAATTAGCCGCTGCTGTTGATGAACTAGGTGATCTAGTTGCCGATGTAGCGGTTGGCTTGGATTCCACCAGCCGTCGTCAGTTGTGGTCGTTTAGAGAGCAGATTCCAGAGGCTGTCAACGCAGTCGGCACACCGCACAAGATGGATGTAACTCTTCCAGCCAGCCGTTTAGAGGAGTTCGTACAAGGCGTACCTGCTGTCATAAATGGCATAGACGCCGATGCACAAACGATTCTGTTTGGGCATCTAGGCGACGGCAATGTTCATGTCAACGTGCTACCCGGCAGTGGAGAAACCGACGGTGATATAGATGCCGTTGTGCTCGCCTACGCGGCTCAGTTGGACGGCAGTATTTCGGCAGAACACGGCGTAGGAACAGCCAAAAAGGAGCTTTTGCACCTAAACCGCACTCCTGCTGAGTTGACGACTTTTGCAGCAATCAAGCGTGCGTTTGACCCACATGGCGTTCTCAATCCAAACGTATTACTAGCCGAAAACCGCTCTGAGCCGGCTACTACCAGCACTCTAAGTTCGTAGCCATGCCCAAAAACAGCCGTGCTGGTTGATAACGCTGGTGACCGTCGGGTGCTGGCACCGTTTGCCACCACCCGCGCCACAAGAGGCATGGTTGCCAGCATCGACCAGCTCGCTTCAAGTGCTGGTGTAGAAGTTATGCGATCAGGCGGTACTGCCGCCGACGCAGCCGTAGCTGCTTCGGCCGTGTTGGCCGTAACCGCTCAGCACACCTGCGGGATGGGCGGCGACGTGTGGGCTCTGGTTCATCACACACCGGGCGAACCTCCCGTAGCACTAAATGCCAGTGGTCGCGCTGGCAGCGGAGCGGATCCTCAACGATTGCGAGAAGAACTTGCCTTGGTCGCAGCAGATTCGCCTGAACTGAACTCTGCTGGGCTAGACACCACCGCGTTTGCCATGCCGGTAACTGGCGACCCGCGCTCAATACCTGTGCCCGGTTGCGTGGACGGATGGCTTGCTCTGCATGATCGATTTGGCCTTTTGAGCTTGAAGCAAGTGTTTAGATTTGCGATTGATCTGGCCGAGAACGGGTTCGTTCTGTCTCAAGCTGGTGCTTTAGCGGCCAAGCAACTTGTCAACGTTGCCCATGCAGACGACTATTTCGGGGCATCCGCGGGAGCAGTTGTTCGTCGTCCCGGTCTGGCCGAAGCACTGCGTGCGATTGTCAGCAACGGTCGCTCAGGATTCTATGAAGGCGACTTCGGAGCGGATCTAATTGAGCTTGGCCAAGGCGAATATCAAGCACATGACCTGACGATGCCATTAGCGAACTGGGTGGAACCGCTTGCGATTGAGGCTTGGGGGCAGCGGATTTTTACAGTGCCACCCAACTCGCAGGGCTACCTAACGTTGGCTGCGGCCTGGATGGCTGACGGCTTGGATTTACCAACCGACATCGACGATCCGTTAGCAATTCACCTGCTGGCCGAAGCTGCCAAGCTTGCTGCTTACGATCGAATAGATGTGCTGCATGAACACGCCAACGGTCATGAGTTGCTATCGCTAGAACGTCTGACGCAACGTCAGGCAGCGATTTCTGCGGACACAGCCACCGCCGTAGGTTCGTGGGCTCAACGCAGCGGCGACACGAACTACATAGCAGCTGTGGACGAAAAGCGGATGGGTGTGTCGCTCATTCAGTCCAACGCTTCAGGATGGGGTGCGCATCTCTTTACAAAAACCAACCGTATCTCTTTGCAAAATCGCGGTATAGGTTTTTCTTTGCAGCCAGGTCACCCAGCCGAGTACGGACCAAACCGCCGCCCTCCTCACACACTGGCACCTGCCTTAGTGCAAACACCTGACGGTGAGCTGCGATGCGTTATCGGAACGATGGGTGGAGACAACCAACCTCAGGTGGTGCTACAGCTGTTGGCACGCTTGTTGCATGGTGGTGACACGGCAGGCGAAGCCATAGCAGCCGGTCGCTGGTATTGGAGCCGACCAAACGCTTCGTTGTTCGAAACTTGGAACGACCCCCCGACGCTGCAACTAGTGCTGGAAGGTCATGCGGATGGCGAGCTAAATCGTGCCAAAAAAACCGACGTTGCTATGACTGTTGCCGCAGCTTTGTCTGAACGCGGACACGACGTACGACTAGCGGACTCTTTTGACGACTCCTTCGGTCACGCTCACGTGATAACCGTTGAGTCAGGCGGAGCAGCCCACCAGATTCTTACCGGCGCTTCCGACCCTCGAATGCTTACCAGCGCTGCACTGGGCTACTAACCAGCACCATGGTGCTAGCGCAGCGTTAGGCCACCATCGACCAGCACAACATCGCCGGTCTGGTAGCCGCTACGAAGAATTCCCAATACGGCTTGTGCGCAATCTCCCGCCGTTGCCGAACGACCCAGGGGTGCGGCTTCCGCTACGGCGGCATGCTGCGCATCCCATGATTCGGTCCAGGGTGTAGCGACTAGCCCCGGCGCCACTGCATTGACACGAATCTCGGGCCCCGCCACGTTGGCAAACAGGCGAGTCATGTGATTAAGAGCAGCTTTAGAAACCGCGTAGGGCAAACAGCTGCCGACTTGTCGCAGCCCAGCGATAGAGGTGATGTTGATGATGTTTCCGTCTCCGTTCTCACGTAAAGCCGGAACTGCGGCACGACTCAAATACCAAGTACCCATGATGTTCACGTCAATGATTCGGCGGAATACCTCATCGGTAACAGCCTCCAGATCGTGATGCGGTATCACCTGGGTGTAGCCCGCATTGTTGACGAGGATGTCCAGGCGACCGAAGGCGTCAATGGTCTGCGAAATCAGAGCCTTGCACTGATCCTCAGAACTTACATCGGCTTGTTGATAGCGAGCAGCGTCGCCCAGCTCCTCAGCCAAGGCTGTCCCCGCCTGCACAGACGAAGAGGAGTTGACGGTTACTTTGGCACCTAGCTCAACAAGTTTACGAGCCAGCTCAGCGCCTATGCCGCTGCTTGAGCCAGTCACTAACGCCACTCGTCCGTCTAGCTCGGCTTTGGTGCCTATGTTTGTGAAATCTGTTTCAGCCATTGCTGCTCCCTAACCGGTTGTTGGCATATTTGCTGCCGAGTTTTACTAACAAAACTCAGTCTTTCAGACATCAGCCTGCCAGACTTGAGCCTGCCACTTCTAATCGCTCAGGTCCCATCGAACGCGCCACATGCAACGCTCCAAACGCTTCCTGGCTCAGCTGCCCCGGCTCAAGTGCGTGCGTGGGATAGGCAGCCACGCCCATCGACAACGTCACCGCAATCGATTGACGTTCACTGGCCACTGCAGTTCTGACGCGATTGGCAGCCCAGACCGCTCCGCTATCTGAGGTGTCATCAAGGATCGCAACGAACACGCCGTCACCTAGATGGCACACGGTGTCGGATTGACGCAAGGTGGAACACACCAGGCGCGCTGTAATCAGTGTCGCTACTCGAATTTCAGATTCGGATATTTGCTCAAACCCGTCCACTGCAATCGCTATCAACGAAAGCGGATTCAACGAGCGTCGCGCTTGGGAAAGCTTGCGTTCCACTAGCAAGGCGTATGCCCGCGCGTCAGGTAGGCCGGTTATGGGTTCAAATATCGAGTCGCTGGACGCTGCCTGCTCATACCGCGCTGGTCGCACGGGGTTTTAGAGTGCCACTACTTGGGTGATTATGCAATGCCGTGTATGTACCAAAGCTCTGAGTCATTCTTGCCGACTAGGTTCAAGCCATGAAAATTGTGCGCCACCTAAGCGATGGGGCTGCCCGCCTAGCTACGTTGAGCGACGGAACTCTGACAGACATAGACACCGACCACCGTGATCTACCAACGCTTTTAGCTGAGGCTGGTGTCGACCGCAACAAACCACTGAGTGCTGCGTTAGAGCAAATAGCGGACCAAGCGACTGGTCCTCAAACATCTCTTGACAAGACCAAGGTGTTGTCCCCAGTTGGTGTCCCGCCAGCAATCTTGGCGGTTGGTCTCAACTACGCAGCCCATGCAGCAGAGGGTGGCCGTGAAACACCGAAGGTGCCGGTGATCTTCACTAAACATCATCGCTGCATCACTAGCCCAGGCTCGCCGATACATATCCCATCTGCTGCACCAGACATGGTGGATTATGAGGGTGAGCTAGCGTTAGTAATCGGTCGGCGATGCCGGCATGTGCCAGCCGACAAGGCGTCAACGGTGATAGCTGGCTACACGATCATGAACGACGTGAGCGTGCGCGACTGGCAAATGGCGAGCCCGACCATGATTATGGGTAAGTCGTGGGATACCCATGGGCCTTGCGGTCCGGTGTTAGTAACCAGGGACGAAATCGATCCACATTCGCTGGCGTTGAAAACCACGGTCAATGGTGAGGTGCGCCAAGACTCCAACACCAACGATCTGATTTTTGACTGCTACAAGCTGATAGAGCACATAACCACCGCGTTCACTTTGGAGCCTGGGACGATAGTTACCACCGGAACGCCTGCAGGCGTGGGAGTGTTCTTTGATCCACCAAAACTGTTAGCACCAGGCGATGAGGTGGCTATCACCATTGAAGGAATTGGCACCTTGACCAACCCAGTTATCGCTGAACCTGACACACAACTGCTCTAGCTCAAGAGCGCTACCGGTATCTCCACCACCTTGGCGCGCAGATACTCTCCTAGCGCTTTGGCCTGTGGATCTTGGCGAGTAGAAGCTGCCACGCCTTCCTCTAACAAACCGTGAAATATGAAGTTCAGGCTCAGCAAGTTTGGAAAGTCGTAGCGATCAACTTTGTGTTCAGCAGCCTCGGGCATTAGCTCGCTGAGACACTCAACGGTCAGAAAATCAGCCAGCCAGGCGTACGCCAGCACGCTACGCGCAAAGACTCCCAGGTTTGCATTTGGGCCTTTGTCACCAGAACGTGTGCCAAACAGAACCCCTAAAGGTGTTGGCTTCGTTTCGCCGGTAACAACACCGGGCAACTGCACAAAGGTTGACTGCACTACAGGCGCATCAGCTGCTGGCGTAGGTGCGGTGTTATCAACCACGGTCGTTTTACCTTCCACCACCACTCTCATCGGCACCAAGTCTGAACTAACCAGCGCAGGCCAAAACACACCGAAGGGTTGCCCCGGCCCCGGCCCGCCACCAGTGCCGAACAGTCCTGGAATAGAACACAGGCCTATTTCGGTACCGATGTTCGAAAACGCTCTGCCTACTTTGCGCTCGTCACGATCCTTCACGACGATTTTCAACACTGCAACCGCCTCTTCGTTGGTGGCGGGATTCCTTTTATCCGTGCGCGAAAGACGCGTAACCACCGAATCAAAGTCTTCTGGCGCAAATGGGCAGGCATACCAAAACTGACGTTCAATCAACGCAGCTTTTTCTTCGATATCCAGACCAGTCAGCCCGATCGCAATTTGGTTGCGAAAACCACCGTGATAGTTCATCGACACCTTTAGGTTGGGTGGAGCTGGCTCACCACGCGTGTCGCTGATGCGCACTCGATCGAGGGCCACTTCTTCTAGCTGGATAGTGTCAAAACGGCACACCACATCGGGATTGGCATAGCGCTCGCTTTGGATCTCGTAAAGCAACTGAGACGTAACAGTGCCTATAGACACCTGGCCATCGGTGCGGTCGTGTTTACCAATCACGCAAGACCCGTCCGCTGCTACTTCGGCCCATGGGAAGCCTGGGTAGGTCATGTTTTCGATCTCAGTGAAAAAGCTGTAGTTGCCTCCAGTTGCTTGCCCACCGCATTCGATGACGTGACCCGCCACGATGGCTCCAGCTAGTTCATCCCAACTGTCGCGCTTCCAACCGTGATGCCAAGCGGCCGGACCGGCTACAACTGCGGCGTCGGTAGCGCGTCCGGTAATGACAATGTCCGCTCCGCTATTTAGTGCATCAACAATTCCCCAGCAGCCCATGTAAGCGTTAGCGGTAACGATTCGTTCGGCAATGTCTCCGAGCGGCTGACCCGTGTCAAGGTGTGCGAAATCGTTGCCGGCACTAATCAGGTCCGGCAGCCGGTCGGTTAGATCGTCACCGTCTACGTATGCGACCTTTGGGTTCAGCCCAAGACGATCTGCGACTTCTTGAACAGCGTCAGCGCAACCCTGTGGGTTTAGTCCGCCAGCGTTTGACACCACCTTGATGCCTTTGTCCAGGCAGGTACCCATGACCTGTTCCATTTGCGTAACAAAAGTGCGGGCGTAACCGCCGCCGGGGTGTTTGGCTTGAATGCGAGACAAGATCAGCATCGTGAGCTCGGCTAGCCAGTCGCCTGTCAGAGCGTCAATTGGCCCGCCCTCGGTCATTTCTACCGCTGCGTTGATCCGGTCGCCGAAGAATCCACTGCAGTTAGCAATGCGAATAGGTGTGCTATTGGTTGGGGCGTTCATAACCGCAAGGTAGTGCGGCGTGTAAGACTTGCAGCGTGTCTGACAATCCTGTGCTCTTACTTCACGGTTTCACCGGTTCGGTGGAATCAACCTGGCGTCCTACCGGAATAATGGATTTGCTTGCCGATGCTGGACGCGAGGTAATCGCTTGGGACATGCCCGGCCATGGAACCGCCGAAAAACATCACGACCCTGCCGACTACGCCGATATGGAGCAAAAACTGGTGGGGCGGTTAGTGAGCGAAGTCGGTGAAGGTCGACAGGTGGACGGAGTGGGGTTTTCTATGGGAGCGCGCACGTTGTTGTGCATGACTGCCATTGCACCGGAATGCTTCCGGCGACTAGTGGTAGCCGGCGTAGGACGCAATCTGTTTGAGCGCGACGAGGAATCGGCTGAGCGGATCATTCGCGGAATCACCGGTGAAGCCGACGACTCTGACGTACATGCGCAAACGTTTGCTCGCTATGCGGCAGAACCAGATCAAGACGGACAGGCCCTAGCGGCGTTTATGAAGCGTAAGCATCATCCGTTGGGTGAAAAGCAGTTTGCCGTCATCACACATCCGGTGAGAGTAGTACTGGGTACCGAAGATTTTGCTGGACCAGCAGACCCGCTGCTGGAAGCTCTAGCAAACTCCAGTTACACAGAGCTGGCTAACTGCGACCATTTCGCTACGCCAAAAAACTTTGGACTAATTGATGCCGTGATGGAACACCTAGAGGTTTTCTAGTTGCAGTAGCGCGCCAGTCAGCGCACCTGCCGCGAAATCACAGACGAGCTCGCGTACTCTCAAATTTATGCGCGCCAAAATGTCCACTCCCAAGTTCGGGAGAATTTTCGGAAAAACCAGTGCTTCCTTCTTGGCACTGACCGCACTTGTTGCCCTATCTGCTGCATGCAGTGGCGGTGGCACCTCCGTTTCGGCAGCCACAACTAGCTCACCAACACCCACTACGGCTGCGCCAACCACCACAACTTTGCCGCCCACGACTACAACCACCACAACTTTGCCGCCGATCTTGGCACAGCTAACCGGCTTAGAGACAGCAACGACAATCACTCGACCAGCAGCAGTCGTCAAAATCGATAACCACGTAAACGCTTCTCCACAGTGGGGGTTGAACCAAGCCGATGTCGTGTTTGAAGAGATCGTGGAAGGTTCCATTACACGCTTTGCAGCCGTGTTTCATAGCCAGGATGCACAACGAATCGGTCCAATCCGCTCAGCGCGTACCGGAGACTTTGACCTGCTACGTAATCTGAACAAACCGATATTCGTTAACTCGGGCGCCAATGAGGCCGTGTGGAGCCTGTTGCGCCGCGAAGACGCCATCGTGGTCAGCGACCGCAATATTGGTAGGACTGTCTTTTCACGCACCTCGGACAAGTACGCACCGCACAACCTGGTTACCTCAACGGAACTGCTTTATGGTGCACGCCCTGGTGAGGGTGGCACTCCCCCAGCACTGTTTCAGTACCGCACGGCTAACGAACAGCCCGCTAACTCCATTGCAGCAGGTGGTGTGGACATCGACTTCGGTAGTACACCGGTGAAATACCGCTGGAACCCGACCACCGCGAGCTATGACCGCACCCATTATGGCAATGCTCATTTCGACTATTCGGGTGCTCGCATCTCCCCGACAAATGTGATTGTGCAGTTTGTTGCTTACGGCCAGAGCGCGGCCTCAAGTATCACTCCTGAACCTCACCTGGTTGGCACGGGTGAGGCTCTGGTCCTAAGTGGCGGACGCGCGACGAATGCAACCTGGCAACGAGCCTCTAGCACAGCAGTAACGCAGTTCTTCTATCCCAGCGGCGAGACAATGAAGCTTGCTCCCGGATCGACCTGGGTTGGCTTGGCTCGAGTAGGCAGCGCCAACGTAGTCAGTTAACGACGACTGCTTACCGGCGCGAATCAGACACAGCCAAGGCCTGTGTCGATGAGCAGTCGGTTAGTCCCTGTAAGCAAAGTTTGGTAAGTCATAGCCCGCCGCGCACGCTAGACAGACCCCATGAGCATCCTTGGAACCAGCGTTTTACGTACTGAAGACCCGCAATTTCTCACCGTTGGCGGCAAGTACGTTCATGACCACTTAATAGACAACATGGTCTACGTCACTTATGTGCGTAGCCCGGTGGCGCATGCGCGCATAACAAGCATTGACATCTCGGCGGCCAAAACTGCGCCAGGAGTGGTCGCGGTTTGGACCGCAGAAGACGTTGACGTAGAACCCGCAGCGGCATTGCCCTTGTTCAACGACAAGATGAGTCGCCCACGCATTGCATCGGTGAAGGTGCGCTACGTCGGTGAAATAGTGGCGATCGTGAGTGCTGAAACCCAGTCGCAAGCAGCCGATGCTGCAGAGTTGGTCGAAGTTGATTACGAACCGCTTCCTGCTGTAGTGGATGCCGAAAGCGCTCTGCGCAAAGATGCACCACTGCTGTTTGAGGATGCTGGTACAAACGTGGCGGGCGGTTTCCCTAATGAATCCGAAGGCGATCCTTTTGCCGACTGCGAGGTAGTAGTTACCCAGCGCATCGTCAACAACAAGGTTGCCCCTTGCCCGCTTGAGCCGCGCGGGGCGCTTGCTGTGTGGGAAGACGGCCGTCTAACAAAATGGTCTTCAACTCAAAATGCTCATGGCACCCGTGACGGCTTAGCTAGAACATTTGACCTTGAGCGCGAACAGGTACGTGTGATTGCTCCAGATGTGGGTGGAGGGTTTGGTGCCAAGAACGGTCAATATCCGTCTGAGGTGCTGTGTTGCTGGGTTGCGCGCACGTTGGACCGGCCAGCTTTGTGGCAAGAAACTCGCACCGAGTCAATGCTCGATCTAGGACACGGGCGAGGTCAGGTTCAGTACGCCAAGATGGGTGGCGACAAAGACGGCAACATCACCGCTTATCACTTGCAAGTCGTGCAGGATGCGGGCGCCTACCCAGAGATCGGTGGCGTGCTACCACGCATGACTCTGACTATGACTAGCGGTGTCTACGACATAGCTTCGGTTACCTTTGAGAGCCAGTCGATCGTTACGAACTCATGCCCGCTAGCCGCATATCGCGGCGCTGGGCGCCCAGAAGCTGCGGCGGCAATTGAAAGAACCATCGACGTGTTTGCTGCCGAAATCAGCATGGATCCCAGCGAAATTCGACGACGCAATTTCATAGCCGCCGATGCATTTCCGTTTAAAACTGCGATCGGCACGACTTACGACTCTGGCGATTACGACACAGCGCTTACCAAAGCACTAACCGCAGCTGGCTACGAAACCCTGCGCTCCGAGCAAAAACAGCGTCGCCAGGCCGGTGATGTCAAGCAGCTAGGAATCGGCCTGTCGGCTTATGTCGAGATCACTAATCCTGTGCGTGAGAAAGAATTCGGCTCCATCGAGTTGCGTCAAGACGGGTCGTGCTTAGTGCGCACTGGTAGCTCGTCACACGGTCAAGGTCATCACACCACCTTCGCCATGATCGCTAGCGAACTGACCGGTATCGATATGGATAAGGTTGAGGTACGTCATGGCGACACCGACGACGTTGCTAAAGGCTGGGGCACCGGTGGCTCTAAGTCATTGCAAAACGGTGGCAGTGCGGTGCGCGAAGCCACATACGAGCTGATTAGCCAAGCCACTGAGCATGCTGCCAACCTGCTTGAAGCCGCCAAAGACGACGTAACGCTAGATGCTGAGCGCGGAGTTTTTCATGTGATTGGCACTCCCACAGTCACCGCGAACTGGTCGCAGATCGCTGCTGAGGTGACGAGCGGTTCTGCTGACGACGACTCATCACAAGCCACATTGTTGGCAGAGCATGTTTTTGCACCGGAAGGATCGACCTTTCCCTTTGGTGCGCATGTGTGCGTGGTGGAGGTTGACACCGACACCGGAGAGACATCGGTTTTACGACACATTGCTTGTGATGACTGTGGAGTGATGGTGAATCCGTTACTGGTTGCAGGCCAGGTGCATGGCGGAGCGGCTCAGGGAATATCGCAAGCTCTATATGAGGAGTTCATATACGATCCGGACGGCAATCCACTAACTGCCACGTTTAGCGATTACCTATTCCCGGCTGCCTCGGAGTTCCCCAGCTTTGAGCGTGTTCCGATGGAAACCTCGACGCCTATTAATCCGCTAGGAGCAAAGGGAATCGGTGAGTCGGCGACTATCGGATCAACGCCAGCGGTTCAAAACGCAGTAGTTGATGCTTTGTCTCACCTAGGCGTTCGCCATGTTGAGATGCCGATCACACCGCAAAGAGTCTGGGAGACGCTCAACGCGTAAAACTGCACTTCATGCATTGAGCTCGATGCGTACCATGTCAGACCAGAGTCGCTCAAGGTTGTAGTGACTGCGGGTTCGTTCCTCAAAAACGTGAACCACAAACTCACCGAAATCCACCAGTACCCACTGCGCTAGGTCTAACCCTTCAATCCTCAACGGCCCTTGCCCACCGGCAGCTTTTACAGATTCCTCAACCACCTCCGCGATGCGACGCACCTGCCGAGCGGTTTGGGCGCTGGTAATTACAAACCAATCCGTTATGGCCAACACTTCGCCAACAAAAAGAGCAACAATCTCACTGCCGCTCATGTCAGAGGCACCCTTCATGGCGGCTTGCACTAACGGAGGCACAGCTACCGGTTTGGTCTGATCGGTCAGACCTTGTTCGGCTTGTTTTGCAGCTGCTTGCTGTGAGGCCGGCTCGGTTGGGGGCGATGGTTCTGCTGATGACACTATGCCTGCAAGCTGCTATGTCTACAAGCCACTGGATCTACAAATCACCGGGTCTGAGAGTAGAGGCTTGCGAGTAGAACCCGTTGGAAGAGATGTAGTCCATGACTGCTGGCTCAACTATGCCAGTAGGCAAACAGCCATCTGCAATTTGCCGCCGGATGGCTGTGCTAGCCACGTCTACAACCATCTGAGAGTCGATTGCTACCGATAAATCCAATGTCACCGTGACAGCCTCCCAGCCAGCGGGTATCACCGGTGCTACCGGATGTCTGGCCAACTCATGGCTTCGTCGTACTACCGCAACCGTTACTAGCTCTCGCAAACTGCTTGCGCCATGCCATGAATCCAGCCCAGCAGCCACATCTTCACCGACTATGAGCACAGGTTTTACTAATCCGGATTGAACTAGTCCAGACTGGCCTAATCCAGACTGGGTAGTCGAAGCATTGCTTGTTGAAATCAGCTCTTTCACCGTGTCAATCGTGTAGCTAGCGCCGCCTCGCTCAATTTCGCAATCACTCACGGAAATCAAGGCATGGTCCGCTTGGTCAGCACTGCTAGCGCTGTTACTGCTAGCAGCGAATGCGAGTTGGCACATGGCCAACCTGTGCTCAGCTGGCGTGATGCTTGTGTCAGAAGATTTCTGCCACGGATCATTCGCAACCACCACATAAACACGACCCAAGCCCAGTTGCTCAATGGCGGCGTTTAGGGCTAAAAAATGGCCAACATGCGGCGGATCAAACGTTCCTCCAAACACTCCAAACGTGCTCGAAAATGCTGACTTTTCAGGCTTTTCAGAGTTTTTCACAAACTATTCGCCAAGAATCCTGCCGTGCCCTTGCATTCGCATCAAAAATGCGCATATCATGCTATGTCGTTTACAGACACTTCATGCTCGTAAGTGTTATACTTTCGAGGCTCAAGGATCGGGGCTTCCGCACCAGATCACTACGCCGTTCGCAAGGGGAATGAGAGTCGCCCAACTCGTAAGAACGGCTAGGCAAGGGAGCGTGCTGTACAGCGCGGTCTGAGTTCACAAAATTTAGGCACATTCTAAGCGAATAGGCGCTGGCGTTTGCATGCCGGCAAAACGAATTAAGAAGAGGTTGATATGGATTCAGTTGGACAATACTTAAACGAAATCGGCGCGGTTGACTTGTTGGACGCAGAGATGGAGCGCACCCTCTCAAAGCGCATTGAAGCCGGACGAGAAGCAAGCGAACGGTTAGAAGAAGCCGTGCGAAACGGTGTAGAACCTACTCCGGCCGAAAAACGCGAAACACGCCGAGCCATCCGGATCGCTGAGCGTTCGCGTGATCACTTCATTCGCGCCAATCTGCGTCTGGTTGTGTCAATAGCGCGTCGCTACCCGCTGCCACCCACGCTTGAACTGCTTGACCTGATTCAAGAAGGCAACCTGGGTCTTGAGCACGCAGTCGAGAAGTTTGACTGGCGTAAGGGTTTCAAGTTCTCTACTTATGCCACGTTTTGGATTCGCCAGTCCATTGGTCGCGCACTTGATCAGAAGGGCAGCTTGATTCGTCTGCCGTCTGACCGTTCGGCTTCTCTACGAGCTGCGTTGCGTCACAACGGCGGCGATAACGATGCCCTGGACGACGAAAACGCATGGCTACAGCGCATCAGTACTCCGACTTCGCTTGATAAGACCATTGGCAACGACGGTGACGGTGATAGCACCTTGATTGACCTCATAGGTGACGACATGCCTGGGCCGGACTTCTACGCTCAACAAGGTCAACGCCGTGAGGTGGTGGAAGCCATGATGGGTTCACTAGATCAACGCACGCGCTTTGCCGTAGCTAGCCGTTTTGGGTTCTTCGACGAGGAGCCTCGTAGCTACCGTGAAATCGGTGATGAGCTAAATGTCACGGCCGAAGCTGCACGCCGTTTGGTCAAGCGCGCAATTGAAGAGTTGCAAGAACACGCCAACGATGGTGAGTTTCGTGATGTTGACGCTTTCGACGAAGCAGCCGGCTAGTCAGCAACTGACATGAGCACTGCTGTGCCTCCACTTGATTCTGGAGCTAGCACATCGCCAACATCTAAGCCCGCTTGGCATCGGGAATCTTGGCGAGAATACCCCGCTGGTCAGCAACCAGAATGGCCTGACCAAACAAAACTATCCGAAGCCTTAAGTGAGCTAAGACGGCGACCGCCGCTGGTGTTCGCAGGTGAGGCTCGCCGACTGCAATCAAGCCTGGCTCAGGTGTGCAAGGGCAAGGGTTTTGTGCTCCAGGCCGGCGATTGTGCCGAATCACTGGACTTGTCTACCGCTGATGCCATTCGTGATCGCCTAAAGGTGATTTTGCAAATGGCAGCCGTATTGCAATACTCCGCTGGCTTACCGATAGTGAAGATCGGCCGCATTGCAGGGCAGTTTGCAAAACCACGCAGCTCCGACACCGAAACCAAAGACGGTGCGACCTTGCCGAGTTTTCGCGGCCACATAGTGAACGAAGCAGCCTTTAATGCCGACTCGCGCCGTCCTAATCCCGCACGTTTGGTGGAGGCCTACAACACTTCGGCTTCAACGTTGAATCTGCTGCGGGCATTTACACGCGGCGGTTATGCCGACCTGCGCCAGGTTCACACCTGGAATGAAGAGTTTGTGGCGTCTAGCCCTGCTGGACAGCGCTACGACCGCGTTGCCAACGGCATCGCAGCAGCACTGCGCTTTATGAGTTCATGTGGGCTAGATCTTGAGAATGCTGCCATGCGCCAAGTGGAGCTATACACCAGCCATGAGGCTTTATTGCTCGGTTATGAAGAAGCATTGACACGCCAAGACAGCATTACCAATGACTGGTACGACTGCTCTGCGCACATGCTGTGGATCGGTGAGCGCACGCGTGAGCTAACTGGCGCTCATGTTGAGTTTTTGCGCGGTGTACATAACCCGATCGGTGTGAAATTAGGTCCGACCACAACACCAAATGAAGCTTTGGAACTTTGCAAGGCGCTGAACCCAGCCACCGAACCTGGGCGTTTGACGTTGATATCTCGAATGGGTGCAGAATTTGTAACCGAACGCTTAGCACCGATCGTGCGAGCGGTTACCGACGCTGGCCAGCCGGTGGTGTGGCAATGCGATCCGATGCACGGCAACACATACTCCACGCCCGACGGCATCAAGACAAGACACTTTGACGCCATCACATCTGAAGTGCAGAGCTACTTCGAAGTACACAAGGCCGAACAGACCTGGCCAGGTGGTGTGCACTTAGAAATCACCGGTGACCCGGTAACGGAATGCCTTGGGGGTGCCGACGAGGTTCGCACCGAACAGTTAAGCGAGCGCTACGAAACAATGTGCGACCCGCGACTCAACGCCCGCCAGTCGCTAGATATGTCGTTCGGTATCGCCGAACTGTTAGCGAACCTGTAGAGCTAACCCTGTGTAACTAGCTAGGCCAAATTGTCCACAAAGGCTTCGAGCTGACGCAAGTTGCGACATTCGAAAACACCGTTGCAATAAGTGCCGTATTCAGTAATAACCGAATCGCCGGTATCCCAGTAAGACTTCGGCTCTGGATTCAGCCAAAACACCGACCGAGCCTTTTTAGCGCATTCCTTTAGTACCCAAGCATTGGTGGAGTGATAGTTGTTGCGAGCGTCACCTAAAAACATCATCGTGCTCTTGGAGTTGACGTCGTTGTTGTAAAGCTCCCAAAACGCCCCAAAAGCGTGCCCGTAGTCGGAATGACCGTCGACCCAAACCACATCGGCTTCGGTGTTTACGCGATGAACCGCGTTGGTTATGTCTTCCTCGCCTTGGAACATGTGCGTTACCTCGTCTATGCCGTCAATAAACACAAACGAGCGCACCTTGCTGAACTGATTCTGTAAGGCGTAGACGAGATGCAAGGTAAAACGGGCAAACGCGGCGACCGATCCGGAAATGTCAGCCACTACTACTAGCTCTGGTTTGGCTGGGCGAGGATGGCGAAAATGTGGTTCCACCGGAACACCGCCGTAGTTGAGCGAATGACGAACTGTCGCACGAAAATCCAGATGCCCGCGACGCTTGTGTCTGCGCTTGCGAGCCAATCTGGCTGCCAACTTGCGAGTAAGAGGCTGTATGGATTTGCGAATGCTCGCCATTTCTTCACGACTGGCATGCATAAAGTCCACGTCTTCTGGCAACGGTTTACGCAGTGTTTTAACCATTGCCTCAGCCCCACGATCGGCCACAAGACGACGACGGATTTCAGCTTCTATCTCCTGACGCAAATCATCAATGCGCTTTTCAAACTCTTCGCGCTCAAGTCGCTGCTGCAGAGTGGTCAGGTCGTTGTCGTAACGCTCCGTAGACTCCTGCACCAACCGTTCCAACATGGCGTCTAGGTCCAAATTTCGCAGGGTTCTATAAAGGTAATAGGTGCCGCCGACAGGTCGGCCAGGCTCCATTCCAGCAAACTGCGTAACCGCTGCACGCGCCATCGCTGCCATCATTGCCTCGTCGCCTTGTAGCAACGCACGGAAAAGCATTTCAGCGATTTCCTCAGGACTCATATCTTCGCCGCCACTGCGCCCACCCATGCCTCGCATCTGCTGAGACATCCAATCCTCAATGTCGTCCGGATCGAACTCGCTCTCACCGTCTTCACCTGTAACTGAGTATTCGGGGCCGCGCAAAGCGAAATAGACCTCAAACACCGTCTCAAACGCACGCCAGTGCTGCTCATTTTTAACCATCGTCGCAGCCAGGGCGTATTTAAATGCGAGGCGATCTTCAATTGGAATGTGCTTAACGGCTTCCATGGCGTCAAGATTTTCCGTCAACGACACCGGAAGTCCAGCCGCTCTTAGCTCCACCACAAAACCGCTCATTAGGTCAAGCATTGCGTCAGCCTTCCTCTACGGTCAGCTCCTTCGCTGCCTTCTCTATATCCGTCTGATATTTCAACAGTATGTGCAGAGTTTCTTTCGCTAGCTCCTCGTCGATGCTGTCGATACCAAGTATCACCAAGGTGCGCGCCCAGTCCAAGGTCTCTGACACCGACGGGCTCTTTTTGAGATCAAGCTGACGGATCGATCGGACAACTCGCGCTACCTGTTCGGCCAGATTGTTGCTGATGCCTTCAACCTTGGTGACCACTATTTCTTTTTCGCGTTCAAGCTCCGGGTAGTCGATATGCAAAAACAGGCAACGACGTTTTAAGGCCTCCGACAGTTCTCTTGTGTTGTTCGAAGTCAGGAACACCATCGGCAATTGACTAGCGACGATGGTGCCCATCTCAGGAATCGACACCTGATAATCAGACAGCAGCTCCAATAGCAATGCTTCGGTTTCAACCTCCACGCGATCTACTTCATCGATAAGTAATACAACCCGATCTTCAGCAGTAATCGCCTCTAGCAAGGGCCGTGTGAGCAAAAACTCATCCTTGAAAATATCGTCTTGCAGATCATCCCAACCCGCACCTTCAGTGCCTCGATCGGACTGAATACGCAGCAACTGCTTCTTGTAGTTCCATTCATAAAGCGCTTTGGCTTCGTCTAAGCCCTCGTAGCACTGCAAGCGAATCAGACGAGAACCAGTAGCGCTAGCCACGGATTTAGCTAGCTCAGTTTTACCAGTGCCAGCAGGCCCTTCGATGAGTACCGGCTTGTTCAGCCGCTCAGCCAGAAACACGACACTGGCTATGCCGTCGTCGGCCAAGTAGTCAACCTTGCCGAGGCCTTCACGTACAGCTGTCAAGTCAGCGAAAATTGCGTCACTCATTTATGTATCTCTTTCATTGAAGAATATGCTTGCGATGGCTTACGAGCTTGCAGCTAACCGCGAACCTGTCCTTGGCCGGTAACAACAAACTTTGTAGTCGTGAGCTGTTCTAGTCCCATTGGACCACGTGCGTGCAGCTTTTGGGTACTTATACCTATCTCTGCACCAAATCCAAACTCTTCGCCATCAACAAAGCGCGTTGAGGCGTTAACCACGACAGCGGCGGCATCTACGCGCCGAGTGAACTGGTTAGCTGCACTGTAATTTTGAGTGATGATCGCCTCACTATGACCGGTGCCGTGCTGGTTGATGTGGTCAATGGCATCGTCAAGCGCGCCTACAACGCTTACGCTCAACTTAAGGTCGAGAAACTCGCGGTAAAAGTCATCTGGTTCAGCTAGTTGAATCCGCTCAGAGATAGCGCACGCTTCGGCGTCGCCGACTAGCTCCACGTCCTTTAAACGGTCGATCAAACGTGGCAGCAGCTCGGCCGCTACAGCGCGGTGAATAACCAGTGATTCGGCCGCGTTACAAACCGACGGGCGGCTCATTTTGGCGTCGACGATTATCTCCACGGCTTGGTCTAGATCGGCCGTCTCGTCAACATAAACATGACAATTTCCGTCACCGTCAATCACATAGGGAACCGTCGCGTGCTCACGTATAGCTGAGATCAGCTCCGGCCCGCCGCGCGGGATAAGGCAATCAATGTGCTCGTTGAGCTGCATGAAAGCCGCTGCTGCTTCGTGGCTAGTGTCGCTAACAAGCACTAGAGCATCGCGTGGTAAGCCCGCTTTTTCAGCGCCCCCACACAGAGCGTCAGCGATCGCGAGGTTTGAGTTCAAGGCCGCGCTAGAGCCACGCAGAAAGGCTGTGTTACCCGACTTAAGGCATAGCCCGAACGCGTCCGTTGTGACATTGGGTCGGTTTTCATAAATTATTGCGACCACTCCTAGAGGCACCCGCACTCGTTGGATTGCCAACCCGTTGGGGCGCACCCAGCCGTCAATTATTTTGCCAACCGGATCTTCCAAGCTCGCTACCTTGCGCAAGCCTGCTGACATGGCCTGGACTCTGCTGTCATCTAAGCGTAGACGGTCGATCACGGTTCGCGAAGTGCCTGCAGCCAGCGCCTCTTGCACGTCACGATCGTTGGCTGCTAGCACCTTGGTTGTGGCAGCCTCCAAGAAGTCAGCCGCTATGGCTAAAGCATCATTCTTCTGAGCTCCTGGCGCCTGTCCGAGAGGACCCGAAGCGGCCATGGCCCGCTTGCCAAGCTCCAACATGGTTTGCTCGCTCGTGCTCATTTCAAGCACCTGTTTCGCTGCAAAAACACTAAAGCAGGGTACTGCCCAGTTAGAAGTCTTGGCTGAGAATCACCAGATCATCACGATGAATCACTAGCGGCAACACACCATCGGCCATTTCTGCACTGCGCTTGCCCTTTGCAGCGGCCAGTACTTCCGAACTCATGGCAACCAAGCCCTTGCCCAGCACCTCACCTTGCTCGGTTTGAACTTCTACCGCTTCACCGGCGTCAAATTTTCCGCTACAAGCGGTAACCCCTGCCGCCAAAAGCGACTTTCCATCTCTAGCCAGAGCTTTTTTCGCACCGATGTCGACTACAAGCGTGCCCGACGTTGCCACTGCAAAGCCGATCCAAAGTTTGCGAGCCGCAATGCGTGTTGAGCGAGCAGATACCTCCGTGCTCTGTTCGGGACGGCCCATAATTGAATCTGATAACACGTTTGACCGGCTGGCTGCAGCGATGATCGTGCGCACTCCGCTCCAAGAAGCCATTTTTGCAGACGCCAACTTGGAAGCCATTCCCCCACTGCCGACAATCCCCGGGTTGCCAGCCAACTCTTCAAGCGATTCCGTTACTTCTGCGATTTCTTCGATCAGAGTCGCGTTTTGGTTGCGATTTGGGTCTGCGGTATAAAGACCAGCGGTGTCGGTAAGCAACACCAACAGATCAGCCATAAGCAGGTTGGCAACCAAGGCCGCGATGCGGTCGTTGTCGCCGTAGCGGATTGCGTCGTCGGCAACCGCATCGTTTTCGTTGACTATCGGTACGACACCTAGCGCTAACAGATTTTCGAAAGTGTCTTGAGCGTGCACATACTGGTTTCGATCCGCAAAATCGTGCGGTGCGATCAGAACCTGTCCGGCTGCGACTTGATGTTCGGCGAACAGACGGGAGTAAGCACCCATTAGGTCGATCTGGCCCACTGCGGAAACGGCTTGTAATCGGTTGATGCGGGTAGGGCGAGGGATTCCTAGCCGTTGCACGCCTGCGGTAATGGCGCCTGAGGTGACGACCACTACCTCATGGCCTTGCTGACGGGCGGCAACCACCTCTAACACCAGCTTTGCTAGCGCAGCCTCGTTTATTTTTCCGCCTGTTACTCCGCTTGTTACTCCACCTATTACTCCACCAACTTGCGCTGCAGCTTCGGTGGCGGGCTGCGTTACAGATGATGTGCCGATTTTTACTACTACTCGCATGCTTTGCTACTCGGGTACGTATTCAAACTCAAAATTACCTATTACCACCGCATCACCCTCGCTTACACCTTGTTTAGATAGCAAGGCTGGTACGCCCAAGTTCTTCAACCCTTTCCATGCGTAATCCAAGGCTTCAGGATCGGTTAGATCTGTCAACGCAACCGCACGCAGTGCTGCGCGACCGAATATTTCAAACGCTCCATCGTCACGTCGCACCACCTCTACTGCTCCTTGCGCTGATTTATGCACGATGGTTTTGGTTGAAATTGAATCACCAGCAACCACCACGGTGTTGCGGGCTCCGGCAACCGCTTCACGCAAGCGCGCTAACACTGCGTCAAGCCCTTGTCTGGTCACAGAAGACATGGCCATACCAGACCACTCAAACTCTGCCACGTCTGCTTTTGTTCCAACCAACAAGCGTGGGCGCCGGGCAAGTTCTGCGTCGTAGCGCTCAAGTTCATCGAGCAACACTTCAGCTTGTTTATCCGGAGCCATGCCTTGCGATTCGGTCAGATCCACCATCACTAGCAACACTGACGCACGCTCAACATGTCGCAGAAACTGATGTCCCAATCCACGCCCATCCGCAGCTCCCTCAATCAACCCAGGAATATCTGCAACGACCATTTCAAACTCGTCAGAATTTGCACCGGCTTTAGCCTTACTTGTCCGAGCAGAGCCACCTGGCCAGCGAACCACGCCAAGATGAGGCTGCAAGGTGGTGAATGGGTAATCAGCCACCTTTGATTTTGAGGCCGAAATCACACTGATAAAAGTACTTTTGCCTGCATTAGGGAAGCCGACTAAAGCTACGTCAGCAATTAGTTGCAGCTCAATTCGTAACCAGCGCTCTTGGCCGATTTCGGGTAGTTCCGCAAAGTGTGGTGCACGCCTGGCTGAGCTGAGAAACCGTGCATTGCCGCGACCACCTCGGCCGCCATAGGCAGCCAACCAACGATCACCCACCTCCACGAGATCAGCTAGCACCGCTCCATCTTTGTCTCGCACAATCGTGCCTTGTGGCACCTTGACGATCATCTCTTCGCCGGCGCGTCCGTGTTTGCGTTTGCCTTTGCCATTAACACCGTCACCACCGCGTCGAAACGGAAAATCACGAAAAGCTAGCAACGAGCTGACATTGCCGTCAGCTACTACCCAAACATCACCGCCATCACCGCCATCACCGCCATCTGGCCCACCGCGTGGCACGTGCGCTTCACGTCGAAATGACACACAGCCCGCGCCACCGTCACCACCTTTGACATGCAGATTGCATTCATCAACGAAACCACTCATTAGGTGTCTCTTGAGGTTGTTAAAGGGCTGGCTTATTGGCCATGGCCAGCCAGAAAAGCAACTAGTCGGCTACTACGTCTACGAGTTTGCGGCCGGCGCGATAGCTGAAGCGCACAATGCCTGCACTGGTCGCAAACAACGTGTGGTCTTTACCCAATCCGACGTTGCGTCCAGGGTGAAACTTGGTGCCTCGTTGGCGCACGATGATGCTGCCGGCGTCAATCTGTTGGCCAGAGAACATTTTTACACCCAAACGTTGCGCGTTTGAATCGCGTCCGTTGCGGGTAGAGCCGCCGCCCTTGGTCTTAGACATAACTCAACTCCCGGGAACCTTTATGTCGGTGATTTCGATTTCACTGTAACGCTGACGATGCCCCCAACGACGCCGGTAAGTGGTGGCGTTCTTATAGACAAACCCGCGAATTTTTGGGCCCTTAGTTTCGCCGAGAATCTGCGCAGTAACCGTGCTGCCTTTTAGCTCGGTGGGTGTTGCCAGCACGGAGTCACCATCTACGACGAGCACTGGCGCAAAGCTCACTTTGGTCTTTTTGTTAGATTCGCCGGATCCTTGGTTAGCACCGAGCAGTTCAACCTCAAGCACCTGCCCACGCTCTACGCGGCGCTGCTTACCGCCCGTCTCTATAACTGCGTACATAACTGCTTCAGGCTAGCGGCGCAAGCTCACGCTGACAGCAGCCCAACATCTAACAGTAGGCCCGAGCCAGAGCAGTTTTCACACTTATGCGTAACCGATTCAAGCAGTCCTTCGCCGACGCGTTTGCGAGTCATCTGCACCACCCCAAACTTTGAAACAGGCTCCATGGAGAACCGTGTCTTGTCTCGCTCTAAGGCCGTACGCAGAGTCAGCACAAGCTGGTCTCGTTCTTGTTTACTTGCCATGTCAACGAAGTCGATGACGATAATTCCACCGATATCGCGTAGGCGCAACTGACGGGCAACTTCTTCGGCTGCCTCAAGATTATTGATGAACAAGGTTTGGGCCAGGCTGCTAGAGCCCGTGTTTTTGCCTGTATTGACATCAATAACGGTCAGCGCTTCAGTGTGCTCAATAATGAGTGAGCCTCCCGAAGGCAGCCATACCTTGCTGTCGACCGCTTTACGAAGCTGCTCAGTTATCTGGTACTTCTCCATCAACGACAACGGTTCAGTTTTCGTGTCATAGAGCGCTACACGATCAGCTGACGGAGCTGCGATGGCCTCCATGTAGCTGCGTATTTTCTTGTGCAAATCAGGATCGTCAACTATTACGTCACGAAAATCTGAACTGAATTCTTCGCGTAACACCCGTAAAGCCATCTCAGGCTCTTTAAACAACAAGTTCGGGCCTTTGGCTTCCTTAGACAGGTCAACGATCTGCTGCCATTGAACGACTAGTCGATCGACGTCGCGACGAATTTCTTCGACAGTGACAAACTCGGCGGCAGTTCGGGCTATGGCTCCGAAACCTTCTGGTAGCGACGACTTCAAGGTGCTTCGTAGTCGCTTAGAGATTCGTGCATCCATTCGCCGCGAAACGCCAATGATTGAACTGTTTGGCACCAGCACTACAAACCGGCCGGGTAGTGAAACCTCGGTAGTAAGCCGGGCTCCCTTGTGCCCTATTGGCTTCTTGAGCACCTGGCACAGAACAGGCTGACCTGCCCTAAGTACATGCTCAATACGAGCCCCTGATTCTTTCCTTACACGAAACCCATTTGAACGGGCATCGTTTGTTTCAGAGTTAGCGGATTCTCTTGGGTTGTTGGTGTTATCCGCGTCGGCTCTTCCAAGCAGCGCGGAAGAGCCGGAGTTGTCCGTGAGACCAAATGCGTCTCGGTGATGAATTACGGCGTTCTTATCGGTACCGATGTCTACAAAAGCGGTGTCAATGCCAGGCAGCACTTTGTGCACATACCCGAGATAGATATTCCCGTCAATCTCTTCCGGATCGCCACGATGACCCACATAGTGCTCAATCAGCACTCTGCCTTCAGTAATGGACACGTGAGTGGTTTCTCCGTTGACGCTTACAAGCATCCGATAGCGACCCAGTGGTTCACCATCACGTTGAGCTCCGCGGCGGCGCGATCTCTGTTTTTTATCTAGCGCGACAGGCTTTTCGTCGGAGGTAATGGCTTCAACCGGGGACACCTTGTTCGTTGCTTCAAAGCCGGCAACTCGTCGACCACTATTGCGCCCGCCACGGCGACGGCTACGTTTGGGAGGCGCGTTGGTTTTAGGAGCCGGTCGACTGTCTCCAATCTTGGGTGTAGTGCGCTGCGCTGGCTTGCGGTTGGCACGACGGCTCTTCGTAGGTGGCGGTACCGCTGGAGGTAGGCCGGCCGGCGCAGTTTGCTTGGCGCTCGGTTGCGAATCAGTCGGGGAGACCAGTCGGCGGCGGCGCACCACTTGTGAAGGGTCGGCACCGCTGGTTTGCGCGTTGCTTGCCTGAGAATTAGGAGAGCTCCCGCCGGAATTTTTGGGCGAGGCTCCTTTGACTTTTCTTGTCCTTTTACGTTTTTGTTTCGACGCCTCTTGGGTGTCGTTCGGGGTTGTCATCTTGAAGTTCCTTTCGGGCGCGCATATAAGCGGCGCTTGATCCACCTTGCGCTGCTACAACCACAGCGCCAACAAGCTCATCAAGTCGGAAGTATTCGTTCATATTGCTTCTCAACGAGCCTTTACATCGTTTAACAGCACTCGTGCACGGCACCAAGCTGCTAGAACGGCGTCTTCGTAGTTGCCAAGACTGCAAATCCGAAACGCCATTGCCTAACCAGTATGCCCGATGGATTGGCTGTTCAGGTGTATTGAGCAAGTCAGCTAAAGAGCGTGCTTGCGAGATCCAACGTTGATCACTAGGCCTACAGCGGCAAACAAAGTCACCACCGAAGATCCGCCGTGACTCATCAACGGCAACGGAATACCGGTGATAGGCATGATGCCCATCGTCATTCCGACATTCTCAAACACTTGGAACATAAACATAGATAGCACACCAATACACAACAGCATGCCGAACGTGTCGCGTGAATTTTTTGCCGCAAACCACATTCGGAAAATCATGAAGGCGTATACGAGCAATAACGCGCTGCCGCCGACAAAGCCAAACTCCTCCCCTAGCGCCGTGAAAATAAAGTCGCTCTCTTGGTGAGGCACCAGGTTCAGGTTGGTCTGCGAGCCTTGTTTCCAACCTTGGCCGGTTAGGCCGCCCGCTCCGATGGCTATTTGGCTTTGCTGCAGGTTGTATGACACGCCTTGCGCGTCAAATTCAGGATCCAGAAAAGCGGTCAGACGGTTACGTTGTGTTTCACGCAACAGCTCAGGCCCTTGCAATGCATCGATGCTGAACACCATGACAATCGCCAGCAGCCCTAACAGCGTGGTGATAACAATGTGGCGCAGCTGCATGCTGCCCAAAAGCAACATGCCCATAGCAATCGTCACGTAGACCAGCATCGTTCCGATATCGGGCTGCAAAAAAGTTAAAACCATTGGAACGGCCACCAACAGCAAGGCGTTTATCAGCGTGTTGAGTCGCAGGCCCGGCGCTTTAGAAGACAAGAACGCAGCCAATGCCACGATGACGGCCAGCTTGGTGAACTCAGAAGGCTGAATCTGTAGATCAATTTTCGGTATCTCGTACCAAGATCTCGCTCCACGCCGCTCTAGCCCAAACAAAAGCACACCAACCAGAGCTGCCAGCGACGCTAGATAAATGGCAGTTGGGTACCGCAGCAGCACGCGATAATCCACCACAGCCGCGATCACCATCACACCAATTCCCAGCAGCACAAAAATGAGTTGGCGAAAAGCGGTGCTAGCGGGATTCTCTCCGTTGAACTCCAACAAGCGCCAAGTGGCTGAGTAGTTGAGAGCCACACCAAGCAGAGCAACAGCTATCGCACTGATCGCTAAGCCGTAATCTGCGAAACGCACAGGTGAGCGCAGTTCAGGCCTTCGTGAAACAAGAGTCATTGTGTGCTCGACTCGCTCGGGTCTTCATCTACGTTGAGCGTGCCGTCACCGTCCGAATCGGCTGCAGTGTTTGCACGTGGCAGTTGCACACCCCAGGGGCAACCCTCTGGAACGTAAGCCAGAAAAGCGTCAAATCCCCGCAACGCTTCCGGAATTTCTGGGCATTCCGGGCTGGGTGGCACGAAAGCTATCTCTGGCTCAGGCCAGCGCTGCTCATAGGCACGCACAGCCTCAATGATGCGGCGTGCCACTGGAGCCGCTGCTGCACCGCCGTAACCGGCCTCCTCCATAACCACGGCGACTACATAGCGCGGATCATGTGTTGGCGCCCATGAGACAAACACAGCTGTGTCTTCTTTGCGGCGTTGCAACAACTCATTCAGGCCGTCTGCTTGAGCGGTACCGGTCTTGCCGGCTACGCCATATCCGGCATGGTCATAATTCTGGAATGCGGTGCGAGCAGTGCCACGTAGGCGAGCACTGGTTACCCCTTCCAAACCTTCGGTTACCGCCGACGATCCCGGCGGAAAATTCACGGTGCTGACAATACGTGGGTCAAACTCCAACACGGTCTCGCCGTAGCTATCAGATTCACGCGATACAAGGCTTTCGACGATATTTGGAGCAAACCGCGTGCCGCCATTAGCAAACGTTGCGTAGGCATTTGCCAACTGCAAAGGAGTAACGGCCACAAACCCCTGGCCTATGCCGGTGTTGATATTGTCGCCCGTGAACCAAATGGCTGGTTCATCATAAGGGTTATAGGCATCCGGATTGCTTTCAAATAATGCCTCCTTTACGCCATTGTCGGGAATTCGACCAGATTTCTCAAACGGCAGCTGCACTCCAGTTTGAGAGCCAAACCCAAGTAAACGAGCCATATCTTGTATGGCCCATTGCTGCGGTCCGTCTATCCAATAAAGCTCATCCGACACCTTGTAGAAATAGGCATCACTAGAGCGTGTCAATGCCAGTGATAAATCCAGCGTTCCAAGTGCTACTCGGTCTGCGTTGTAAAACGTACAACGGCCGATACAACCACGCTCGGCTGGAATCTCGTAGTAGCCCTGGTCGTGATAAACCGCTCGTGGGCTAATAAGCCCTGACTCAAGCCCAGCTAAAGCCGTTACCAACTTGAACACAGACCCCGGGGCGTAGGTGCCCTGCACGGCACGATTGTTTAGCGCACCAGGCGTGTATGGATTTTCAAATACCGAGCGATACTCAGTGACAGACAAACCTTGAATCAACCAGTTTGGGTCGTAAGTGGGATGTGAAGCCATCACCAACACGTCGCCGTTTCGTAGATCCATCACCACTGCAGCACCGGTCAGGGACGGATAGAAAAACCCTGAATCCTCGCTTACTACCTTGCGTGAGGCAATCAAGCCCTGGCGCAGATATGACTCCACTGTGGCTTGCAGCTCGGCATCGATTGACAGCACGACATCGGCGCCGGGTAGTGGTTCAATTTCGTTCAAGATCTCACGGGGCTGACCTCGTCGATCGACTTCAATTTTCGTGCGCCCAGGCGAACCGTGAAGCTGATCTTCGAACAACAACTCGATGCCTGCCCGCCCTACTCGCTCAGACGGCAAATAATCTTTGTCGAGCAATCCTTCGTATTGTTGATCAGACATTGCGCCGACATACCCCACGACGTGAGCTGCTACTTCACGCAGCGGATAGATCCGCTCCCAACTCCACTTGGCCTCCACTCCTGGCAGTGAGCTTTCTGTTACCCGCAACAGTCCGTTTTTGTCTAGCCCGGTTGCTACCACCTTGGGCGACAGAGGGTGTGTCTGCACGTCGTTCAAACCTTGACGTAGTTGCGCTTCTTCCACATTCAGTAGCTCAGAAAGCTCGGTGATTACCTCATCTAGCTGGCCTGGTTGATAGCGCGAGCCGTCAATGGTGACGATTCCAGTGCGCTCATTGTCTGCCAGCACTACCCCGTGACGATCCAATATGCGTCCACGAGTGGGTGGATTGATGATTATCTGAACATGGTTGTATTCGGCTGCCGCTACAAACTCTTCAGAACTAAGCACCTGTAAATGCCATAGCCGTGTTAGCAGAGCCACAAACAACCCAACTGCCACTAGACCGATAAAGGCCATGCGTCGACTTTGCTGCACACTCATGATTGTCGACCGCTGCTACTAAGCGGATTCGTACTAAACGGCACGTCTCTCTCGCAGATTAGGACGAGCCAATAGAGCCCAGCGCACTACTCGTTCTCCCAATGGGTTGAGCAAGGCAACGACCACACCGTTGACAACTGCAATGCGTAGTACACCGCTTTCGGTTACATAGGTGAGTTCCAACAACCAAGCGATCAGCACGAACACCAGCACAGAGCCAGTTGTAAGACCACCCGCTATTAGTGAACGAACAACTCGTCCTGAACTGGCGACCGGAACCACTAGAGAGCCTGCTGCGTAGCCGGTCAGTGTCAAAACCATCGCAATAATGCCAAACGGTGTATGCACCAATAGATCTGCAATAAGACCGGCCGAAAATCCAATCACTACGCCTCGCTCGCTGCCACCGTTCATCCCGCCTAGCACCGCTGTAGCCACCAACAGATCAACCACAACACCTTGCAAAGTGATCTGCGGCATAACCGATACCTGCAGAATCAATACCACAGCGAACAGCAAAATGAACCGCGCCACCGGCCCCGAGCCGGTCATCACGGCAAAATCTCACTCTGGACGTTGCTATCACCTGAGCTGTCGCCAGGTGCGGGTTCTTGTTGGCGGTCAACGATTATTGGGTCAGTTGCATCCGCTTCGTAGAGGATCACGTCGACTAGACGTAAACGATCAACCCCTGCCGAAGGACGCACTGTTACCTCTTGATCGCCTCTCACCGCATCTAACTCCACTTCAACAACGGTTCCAATCAACAATCCGGCGGGAAACGTGCTGCCCGAGAACCCGCTAGTAACAACCGTCTCACCCGGGATAATCACGCTTTCTAGCTCGAGAAAGCGCACCACCAAATCTCGCCCAATACCACGACCAGAAGCAACACCACTGTCTAGAGACCGCACCATCTTTACACCGACATCGAAGTTGGGATCGGTCACTAGCTCAACCCTTGATCGAGTGGTACTGACCTGGACTACCCGACCCACTAGCCCTGCACCACTGCTGACAGGCATGCCCACCTTCACGCCGTCGCGTGAGCCACGGTCGAGTTCGATGGTTCGTTCATAGTTTGAGATCGGAGCATCAATCACGCGCGCGGCCACTCGCTCGATATTTGGCACCACATCGCGTGCACCCAACAAGGCCAGCGCCTCACGCCTTTGTTGCTCTAGTTCTCCTACACGCAAGGCCGAGCTTTGCACTGTGGCTAAGTCGGCTCTCAAAACCTCGTTTTCGGCCTCGAGTGCGTCGTAGCTGACTAGACCGCGCCACATGTTTCGAAACGGGCGCGCTACCCAATCGCCGACGCTTCTAGCTGGCGCCATAGCGTCAAGAACCACACCACGCGCTCCGTCTAAAGCACCGTCTCCACGAGCATCCAGCGTTATTAACACCACTGCTGTCAGCACCAATAACCCAAGACGCATCCAGCCACGGTGCGGCGTTCGGCCGGCGGGGCTGCCGCCAATATTTGGGCGCGACCGGTATGCGCGAGATGTATCAGACACCGGCCTGCAATCTGATATCAGCCGGAGGTGTAGGGCATCATCACGCCTTGCAGTATTTCAAACTCTTCCAGCGATTGCCCCGACCCCATCACCACGCTGTAAAGAGGGTTATCAGCAATAAATGTGGGGACACCTGTTTCATGTTCAATGCACCGATCAATGCCGGGCAACAACGCGCCGCCCCCTGTGAGGGTGATTCCATAGTCCAAAACATCGACAGCTAAGTCGGCTGGTGTCTGGTCAAGTGTTTCCTTAACCGAAGCGATGATGGAAGTAACCGATTCACTGAGACTCACGCGTATTTCTTCGCTGCGAACCACCACCGTCTTGGGTAAACCTCCCACCATGTCCACTCCACTCACCTCAGCTTGCAGTTCTTCTTCCAACGGCCAGGCCGAGCCAATAGCCAGTTTGATTGACTCCGAGGTGCGCTCCCCAATTGAGAGGTCGTACTTTTTTCTTACAAAGGTTCTTATAGCTGCGTCCATGCTCTTACCACCCGCTCGCAAGCTCATAACAGACACCAGACCACCGAGTGAAATAACAGCCACCTCTGTCGTGCCTCCGCCAATGTCAACAACCATTGAAGCGCGTGACGATTGGACGGGCAGGCCCGCTCCAATAGCTGCAGCCATTGGCTCTTCGATGGTGTAGACCTTGCGCGCACCGGCGTATACGGCCGCTTCAAGCACTGCCCGCTGCTCCACGCCGGTAATGCCAGAAGGCACACAGATAACCATGCGGGGTTTGGGCCAGCGGGTGTGGCACACCTTGTTTATGAAGTGTCGTAGCATTTTTTCGCAGACATCGAAGTCGGCGATGACACCATCCTCCAAAGGATTAGTAGCGGTGATGTTGCTTGGTGTTCTACCAACCATTCGTTTGGCTTCTGTTCCTACCGCCAGCGCTTCGCCGGTTTCGGTGTTAATGGCAACTACTGAAGGTTCGTCTAGGACAATGCCTTGGCCTCGCAAATAGACGATGGTGTTTGCTGTGCCTAGGTCAACTGCCATGTCTCGGCCACCAAAGGTGCCTGACCGAATTTTCTTGGTGCCGTTAATCATTGCGTGAGAGAAGTGCGGATGTGCAGCAACGTTGACTGACTTGTGCCGGAGTTCACGACTTGGTTCCGAAGAATAGTTCGATCTCACGAGCGGCGGATTCGGGGCTATCGGATCCATGCACCAAGTTTTCAGTCACCTCGGTTCCAAAATCGCCGCGAATGGTGCCAGGTGCAGCCTCTGCTGGATTTGTTGACCCCATCAAGGTTCGCACAATGGCATGAACCGGCGCCCCTGCCTTGTCGGAGGCTTCCAAGATCATGATTAGTGACGGTGATCTCGTAACGAATGTCACTAACGAATCAAAAAATGGCTTATCGGCGTGTTCTTGATAGTGCTGCTTGGCGGTTTCAGCATCTATAACTCTTTGCTCAGACTTGACAACTCTGAGACCCTTGCGCTCAAACCGTGCAACGATCTCGCCAGCTAGGCCACGTTCTACTGCGTCGGGTTTACATATGACCAAAGTCGCAGACATGCGGGTTCCTCAACAGGCTGTTCGGCTTAGACCAGCGCTCTACAAGGCTAGCGGTGTTGGCTTAGAGCCTCTCAGATGAGCACGTGCTTCCGACACGGCATAAAGCGATCCTGTTACTAAGACCAGTCCATCGGATCCCACTGCATCAACTGCTTGGGCGATGCCAGCTGCAACGGATTCGGCCTGCCCAACAGTGGTTGGTTCTATCCCTGCTGCAAGCGCCACCTGCGCTATCTCAGCTGCTGGGATGGAGCGTGGCCAGTCAAAATTGGCTGCTATCACCTTTGAATAGTGCTGGGCTTGCAGAGCTGTCAACATTTCAAAGGGTTCCTGTGGGCGGCTAACGCCCAACACCAACGCTTGGGGTCGTTCTGCCAGACTTTCGGTGCCAAAAACTTCGGTCATAGTTGCGGCAACCGCTTGCGCGCCCAGCGGATTGTGCGCCCCATCGGTCACCACCACAGGTGAGCGGCTAAGTACCTCAAACCGGCCTGGTACTTGCAACGCACTCATAGCCTCACCAACTACTTCGTCGCTGAGCGAACGCCCAAAAAATGCCTCCACCGCTGTAAGCGCAGTTACGACATTTTCGGCTTGATGTGCTCCGTGCAAAGGCACAAACAGGTCCGAATAACCGCCAAAGGGAGTCACAAGATCAAGCAGCTGGCCGCCCACCGCTGCAAAGCGATCTTCCACGCGATAATCCCGCTCGGCAAGCAAGATTTCACAAGAGCCATCTTTGGCTACTTGCGTTACAACCTGTACGAGTTCTGGGTCGACCTCACCGCACACAACCGTTGAACCAGCAGAGATAATGCCCGCCTTTTCAAGAGCCACATCGGCCAGCGTGGGGCCGATGATTTCCAAGTGATCACTGCCGATGTTGGTAATTACCGAAACCTGACTGTCCACTACGTTGGTTGCATCCCAACGTCCACCCATTCCGACCTCGATCACATTCACGTGCGCATTGTTGGCAAACCAGTTGTAAGCCGCTGCAGCCAGGATTTCGAAATAACTTGGTCGTGCACCGCTGCGATCTGTGGCCAAACGTTCGATCGCTGCTATCTCGCTTAGGGCGGTAGCAAAATCGGTGTCATTGAGCGGTTGGTTCGCCACACAAATGCGATCATTCACGGCATCTAGGTGAGGCGAGGTGTAGCTGCCAGCAGTCAAACCAGATGCGGTGAACATCTCCACTGCAGCTCGCACTGTGCTGCCCTTGCCGTTTGTGCCAGTGATGTGAATCGTTGGGATTGTGTCTTGCGGATCGCCCAGTAGGCCAACCAGCGTCCACATTCGATCAAGCGTGGGTGCGCTCACATCGGCGCTTCCTACCAAACGCTCCATGTTGTAGTGCTCGGCCAGCCAAGCCAGGCAAGCCGCGTGGTTTTCAAGCACTAGCTATTTCTGCTTTATTACTACCGTTATCGCCGCATCCATTTGCTGAGCTGTATGGCCAGCAGATGTGGTTCAAGAGGCTGCGCGCGTCGTTTCTTCTGGCGGTTCCGATAAAAGATTTGTCGTTGGAAACGCGTAACCCACTCGCTCAGATACATAAGAGCGATCAATCGTTACCTGCTTAACATCATCGCGGCTAGGAACCTCAAACATCAATCCCAGCAGCACCTCTTCAAGTATTGCTCTCAGGCCGCGCGCGCCTGTGTTGCGCAACAGGGCTAACTCAACTATGGCGTCCAGACCATCATCGGAGAAGTCCAGTTCAACGCCATCAAGCTCTAAAGAGTGCTTGAACTGGCGCACCAACGCGTTCCTAGGGCCGGTGAGAATCTGACGCAACGCTTGCGCATCAAGCCGATCCACCACTCCTATCACCGGCAACCGCCCAATGAATTCGGGAATAAGTCCGAATTGCTGCAAATCTTCTGGCAACACCGCTGGCAACACGTCGGAAGAGTTCCTTCCGGCTGCCATGCGAATCTCCGCGCCGAAGCCCACCGATCGTCTACCAATGCGATCACTGATGATGCGCTCCAGACCATCAAATGCTCCACCGCAGATGAAAAGCACTTTGCTTGTGTCGATTTGTAGAAACTCTTGTTGCGGGTGTTTGCGGCCACCTTGCGGAGGAAATGACGCCACCGTTCCCTCAAGAATTTTTAGCAGCGCTTGCTGCACTCCTTCGCCTGAAACGTCACGGGTAATTGAGGCGCTCTCGGCTTTGCGCGCGATCTTGTCGATTTCATCGATGTAGATGATGCCTGTCTCAGCTCGCTCAATATCAAAATCAGCCGCCTTAACAAGCTTTAGCAAAATGTTTTCAACATCCTCGCCGACATAGCCAGCTTCGGTTAAAGCGGTGGCGTCAGCGATAGCAAAAGGAACGTCGAGCATGCGCGCCAATTTCTCCGCCATCAAAGTTTTGCCGCATCCTGTGGGGCCAATCAGCATGATGTTTGATTTTTCGAGTTCAACATCATCTTCGGCAGTTGACGCGTTGGAGTCGTTGCCCCCAAGACCTATCCGTTTGTAGTGGTTATAAACCGCTACCGACAAGACCATTTTGGTGCGCGCTTGTCCGACAACGTATTCATTCAAAAAATCGTTGATCTCTTGCGGCTTAGGGACTTGCGTCATGACATTGTCGGCATCATCGTCCAGGGGGCCATCACCAAGTATTTCGACACAGAGTTCGATGCATTCGTTGCAGATGTGGATGTTTGCTGGTCCTGACACCAGCATCTGAACCTCTCTGCGCAACTTATTGCAGAAACTGCATGAGGGAACTTTTGGGGCTTCGCCTATTTTCGCCACTGTTGTGCTACTTGTCTTCTGTCTTGCTCACGTAAATCGCCTCTTTGCGAGAACTCCCTGATCGTCTGATCGCCAGCGTGCCACAAAAGATTGACACATTTTGGACAACCCAGATGTCACCTAGGTAAAAGTTACTAAGCCGCGCGCGTCTGGTGGTGCATATTTTGCAGCCACGTGACAGCTATTTGTCAGGTGCGCGCTGAGCCTCTGGCTCAGCATCAGCAGAATCGTCTTTGGAGACCTTGCCGTTTGAAGCACTAATCGGGCTGTTGTCAATGGGGTCGCGCATAGCGATCACCTCATCGATCACCCCATATTCCTTGGCTGCATGGGCGTCCATGATGAAATCGCGATCTGTGTCATCGTGAATCTGTTCGAGCGGGCGGCCGGTGTGCTTAGAGAGGATGCCTTCCAGCAACCCCCGCATGCGATCAATCTCCTTCGCCGCCAGTTCGATATCTGTTGCTTGGCCCATGGCCGAGCCGTAGGGCTGGTGTAGTAGCACACGTGCGTGCGGTAACGCCATGCGCTTGCCGGGAGTGCCAGCCGCAAGCAAAACCGCCGCGGCCGAAGCAGCTTGGCCTAGGCAGATGGTGGTGATGTCGTTGCGGATGTACTGACTAGTGTCGTAAATCGCAAACAGAGCGCTGATGTCGCCACCTGGTGAGTTGATGTAGATATTGATGTCGCGCTCAGGATTTTCTGACTCCAGGTGAATGAGCTGAGCGCACACCAGATTGGCTATGACATCGTCAATGGGCGTACCTAAGAAAACAATGTTTTCTTTCAGTAGGCGCGAGTACAGGTCGTATGCCCGCTCACCACGGTTGGTCTGCTCAACCACCGTTGGCACTAGGTAACTGCTGGGGTTAATCATCTGTGGATTCATTGCTGGGATCCTGTTCATCGGTGGAATTATCGCTGGAATCATCGGTGGAATCATCGCTGGAGTTTGGTTTTAGTTCAAGGTCGGCTCGGTCTATCGGACTTCCGTCTGGATCCACCAGTTCAGCTGATTCAACAATCCAGTCCATGGCCTTGTTGTGCGCCAACCACGACTTGACCGCAAGCGTCGAAGGCCCCGAGCCATCTTCGGACGTGAGCGAAGCAACATCGGTGTTGTTCGCTTCTGCTAGCCGTTCATACTCAGCCGCTACCTCTTCTTCGGTAGCTGAGAATTCTTGTGTTTGTGTAACCGCAGTCAAGGCCAGATTGAGCTTGACCCCCACCTCGGCCTCATCACGCAGCCTTTGCATGAACTCGTCTGCTGATTGACCAGTTGACTGCAGCCATTGTTCAAACTCCATCTGGCGTTGCTGCAGCTGGCTGGCTAACTCTTGAATACGGTTCGTAACAGCACCGGCGATCATCGAGTCGGGCACGGGGCTTGGCACCAGGTCGGCAAGCATGCGTTCGGCTTCACTTCTCATACTCATTGTTGCCTGCAATTTGTGGCTAAAGCCGAGCTGCTCGACGATTGCAGACCTCATGGTCTCGACGTTGTCGTGTTCGGTGTTTTCGTCTACCCACTCATCGGTCAACTCTGGCAGGACACGCTCAGAAACCTTGTGAACCTTTATCTGGAAATCGATGGTCACGTCTTCTTGTACAGGATGCGCAGCCGAAAACTCGTAGTCGCTACCTGCGACAGCCCCGGTCAGTTGTTCGTCAACCTCAGCCACAATGCCTGCCGATCCCACCTCATAGACGTACTCCTGGGCGGACAGTCCCGGCAGAGGCTCCCCTTCGACGGTGCCTTCGATGTCGATGGTGATGTGGTCACTCGCCTGAGCAGGACGACTTACCTCAGCTAGCTCTGAAGACTGCGCAAGCGTGGCTTGTATCCGCTCATCGATCTCGTCATCGCCAGGAACAGGACTGGGCAGTTCAATGCGAAGCTTTTCGTAACCGGTTACCTCCACCTGAGGCCGTACCTCAACAATGGCTTCAAACTCCACTGCACCAGATTCCAAACCCGCTGTCACTTCGATTTCTGGCTGTCCGACAGCTTCTACATCATTGTCACGCAGCGCTCGTGTGTACATGCGTGGAATGGAATCTTCCAGCGCCTGAGCACGCCCGGCTTGAGCTCCAATCTTTGCCTCCAGCACTTTGCGTGGAGTGTGGCCAGGACGAAATCCGGGCACACGAACCTGTTGGCTAATTTTTTTGAAGGCTTCGTCGATTTCGGCAGCAAAAGATTCTTCATCAACGCTGACCTCAAGCTTTACCTTGGGTCCTACGTAGCGAACGTGACTAACTGGGCCAGCAACACCTTCTACGGTGTTTTCACCCACGGTGCTTTCGCTCTCGGTGTTCGCGTCTTCCGATGGTTCTTGCTCTGGTGAGGCTTGCTCAGGTCCAATGAAATCGGCGGGATCAAGACGCGTAAGGATGGTCTTCACGGGCAAGCCACTCTAACGTTGTCGCCGACACTTGGAAGGAGCGACTCAGCCCAAGGGCATTTAGAAAATCACCGGAACTAGCGTGAGCGGACGACGAGGATCGAACTCGCATCATCAGCTTGGAAGGCTGAGGTTCTAGCCATTGAACTACGTCCGCCAGCTCGCCACGCTAACGCCTGGCAGCGCCGTTTAGCCACTAAAAATGGCTGAGCCTTGCAAACGAGTCTTGCAAGCAGCACGGCCGAATTCAGCCGCTAGTCAGGTTCCGTAGCAGCTAAAGCACCTAGATGCCCCGCCGCCATCAGCTTGCTTAGGAACTCCTTGGTATAGGCATTCTCGGGATCGGCGCGCACAGCTTCGTCAATGGCGTAAGCGTCGTTACCCACCAAAATGCGCCAACGTCCCTGCATAACACCATCCAAAATGGCATCAGCCGCCTGGCTGGCCGTAGTGGGTGCATCGTCGCGAAATGACTGGTTGCGATCTTCAACTATTTCTTTGAGCTCATCGTCGTTAAACGCGTCCGGATTAAACCCGCGCTGCGACAACGTCTTGCGCACTTCTGACACGTTTATGCCGCCGTGAATCTCGGTGCTGTTGATGGCAATCGAGGTGCCAATATGCCCGGGCATAACGACATGAGCTGATACGTGCGGCGCATGCAGTGCGAGATCAATCATTAGCGCTTCGGTGAAACCTTTTACTGCAAACTTCGCCGCACAGTAAGCGGTGTGTTCCATGGCTGGCCCGACCGTGGCCCAAAAACCATTGATGCTGCTGGTGTTAACCATTGCGGCATTGTCAGAACGGACAAGTAAATCCATAAATGCGTGCGCGCAGTTATAGACGCCACCCCAGCAGACCGCGAACGTTTTCTCCCAGCCGTCACGCTGATTGTCGAGCACGAAGCTAGAGCCGCCAGCGATGCCGGCGTTGTTAAAAAGTGCGTTGATGTGGTCGGTTTCGTGCTCGTTTACGACAGCATCACGAAAGCTTGCTACTTGATCTTGGTTGGACACGTCACAGATATGGCTGGTTAGTCGCGCATCTGGTGCGGCTTCGCCTGCCGCCAGGCTCAGTGTCTCACTTAACGTCTCAGGATTTACGTCGCAGACAGCAACGTGAGCGCCCTTGGCGGCCAAACGGCACACTAACTCGCGTCCCATGCCGGTTCCTCCTCCTGTTACGACAGCTATAGAGCCTGAAAAATCATGCAGCACTTGCTACGAGCCCCAGTCCATTTCAGCGGCGGCGGCCTGCATTTCTTCCGGTGAAACATCGCGCACGTGAGTTGCGATTGACCAGTCATGACCAAACGGGTCGCGAACTTTGGCAAATCGATCACCCCAGAACATGTCGGTGGGCTCCATGGTTACTACCGCACCCGCTTCGGCTGCCTTTTTGACCACTGCATCACAGTCCTCCACTTGACGATGCATGGTTACGGTGCTGCCTCCTAGTTTGAGTGGCGACTTCATGTCGTCTTGCCTCTCAGAGAAATCATCGCTCATATGTACAACCCCCTCACCGATCATGATCGAAGCATGCAGTAAACGCCCGTCAGGGGAGGGCATTCGCATTAGTTCAACAGCACCAAACGCTTTACCGTAAAACTCAATCGCATCAGACGCCCCGTCAATAATCAGATAGGGAACAACGTAGGTTGGCTCAGGCGGGTTTTGAGATGTATCAGACACGATTCAAAAGTACCGCAACTAACCGATCTCAGTCAAAGCAACAGGCCTACCTTCGGCTGCGGACATAATTGCTGCCTGTGCAATGGCAATCGGAGCGCGTCCGTCTGCCAGCGTCACTAGCGAAGGTGCTCCTTTGGCCGTGGCTGCGAAGGCCTCCCACTGTGCAATGTAAGACGCCTGGTACCTCTCGATAAAGAAGTTTGGTAAGACCGCTGTGCGCGCTCCGGTGGGATCGTGCTGAGAAACGGTGTGATCTAGCACATTCTGTGATATCAGCATCCCGGCGGAACCAAATGCTTCAATCCGCTGGTCATAGCCGTAAACGGCTTGACGGCTGTTATCGATGGTGGTGATGGCCGCGTTCTCGTGCTTTAGCACGGTGATTGCAGTGTCTAGGTCGCCTAGATCGCCAATCTCTGGGTTAATACGCGCCTGACCGGTGGCATACACCTCTACTACTTCACTGCCGGTTACAAACCGTGCCATGTCAAAATCGTGAATCGTCATATCCACGAAGATGCCTCCGCTGCGCAGTACATATTCCATTGGCGGTGGTTCCGGGTCGCGACTAGTGATACGTAACAGGTGCAACTCTCCGATATCGCCAGCTTTTACGCGAGCCGCTAAATGACCATGGTTGGGATCAAAGCGTCGGTTGAAACCGATCTGCACAGCCGGTACCGCAGCGCTGGGTTCTGCCGCAGCGCGATGTTCTGCCGCGGCGCTAATTACCCGGTCCACCTCGGTTAGATCCAGCGAAAGTGGCTTCTCGCAAAATGCCGGTTTACCGGCACCGAGAGCCTGCAACAGCAGTGGCACATGAGCATCAGTGGAAGCACATATCGCCACCGCATCTACATCTGGGTTAGCAAGCAGCTCGGCCGCTGAGTCGGTAGCTGGCACGCCTAAATCAGCACCGACTTGGCTCGCAACAGATTCAACTTCGTCTTGCACCATCACCAAACGAGCACCTCGCACGCGGTTACTTAGCAGCTCGGCATGCATCTGACCAATGCGGCCACTGCCTAGCAGGCCAATACCAACCGTCTGATCACTCATCCGGTTAACACCAACCATCTGATCACTCACCAACCCAATCGCTGAGCCTTGAGGGATTGCGTCATTGCTGCGGCGGCCTCGGCCACTTCCGACCGCTGTGTTGTATCTGGCACCCCAACCTGCCACACGCCCCCGCCCTCAGTCCATTCATCTTGCGCAACATCAATCACGATGACGTAGCTGCGATCTGCGGCGCGTGCACGTGCAAGAGCGGAGTCAAATTCTGCGATGGTCGCAACTTTTTCGGATCCACATCCCAAGGCCGCTGCGTGAGCGACAAAATCCACTCTTGTAAACTCTTGCTGGGTTTGCGCGGGGCTAGCTGTCGAATCGTCAAACCGGCAGTCTTTCAGCAAATTGTTGAACGATTCACCACCTTGAGCTCGCTGCAACCGGTTGATCACCGCAAAGCCGCCATTGTCGCAGACCACCACGATCAGCTTGTGATCGGTCAGCACGGAGCTATATAGGTCTGAGTTCATCATCAGGTATGAACCATCACCCAACATGACAACTACCTCGCGCTCGTCACCAAAAGCCATCTTGGCACCCCAACCACCGGAGATCTCATAGCCCATGGTGGAAAATCCAAACTCGCAATCAAACGAATGAGTTACATCGCTGCGCCAACCGTTTAATAACTCACCAGGCATCCCGCCTGCCGCACTAACTACATAGGTGCTCTCATCGGCCGAGCGATTTACCGCGCCCACAACCTGCGCATAAGTAGGCAACTCAGGTTCAGAGCCTTCGCCCGAAATGCCTGACTTAGAACCTCTCGTATCAGGCGCCGCCAGTTTGTCGATGTAAGCGTGATACTGAGCGGTTTCGGCCGAAGCACGCGCAATCCAATCGGCCGGAGCTTGATAGCTACCTAGCGCTTCGCCCAACTCAGTTAGGGCTTCGCGCGCATCGGCGACCAACGGTAAAGCACGATGCTTAGTGGCATCAAAGCGAGCCGTGTTAAGCCCGATTAACTGCATCCGCGCGTTTGCAAATGCGGTCCATGACCCGGTAGTGAAGTCGCCTAGGCGAGTACCTACAGCCAACACCACATCTGCCTCGGCTGCCATGGCATTAGCTGACGCAGATCCTGATACGCCTATAGGACCGCAATTGCTCGGATGGCTAGAGGCAAGACTGCTGCGCCCGGCGAAGGTTTCAACCACCGCAATGCCATGGCGTTGAGTGAACCTCGCTAGTTCGGCTTCAGCCAGCGACCAACGCACTCCTCCACCTGCCACGATCAGCGGCTTGGAGGCATTGCGTAGCGCCGTTACCGCATTTGCTAGCTCGTGACGATCAGGGCGAACGCGCCTTATTTCATGCACGGTTGGTTCAAAGAGAGTTTCAGGATAATCAAACGATTGCGCTTGCACATCCTGGGGTAAGCCGATAAAGGCTGGCCCGCAGTCGGCCGGATCAAGCATCGTCGCTACTGCATTCGGCAAAGAATGAGCCACCTGAGCGGGATCAACTAGTCGATCCCAATATCGCACCACCGGACGAAAGGCGTCGTTAACGGTCATAGACGGATCGCCCGGATGTTCCACTTGTTGTAGCACCGGATCGGGTGCACGACTTGTGAAAGTGTCACCAGCCATTAGTAACAGCGGCATGCGGTTTGCTAGAGCCGCAGCTGCCGCAGTAATCATGTTGGTTGCCCCTGGGCCAACCGAACTGGTTGCGACCATAATGCGGCGCCGACGAGAGGCACGGGTGTAAGCCAGACCAGCCAGTGCCATGCCCTGCTCGTTTTGTCCACGCCAGGTAGGCAACACCGACTGTGCCTGCTGAAGTTCATGGCCGAGGCAGGTGACGTTTCCGTGGCCAAAGATCGCAAACACGCCTCCGAACAGTGGCACTGTGCCAACGGAACCGGAGCTAATGTCGGTTTGTTCTGGCTCTAGACGTATGTGTTGTGCGGATAAGTAGCGCACGATGGCGCCCGCAACGCTGAGTTTGATGGTTTTCATGACTTGAAAATAGTGAAGGCTGACTAGCTAGTTGGAATCTGTGTAACCGGTGGAACCAGGTCTACGAGATTGTCAGAGCTAAGAGTCACGACATCTTCCCACGCGCCGCTGACCCAGCTACGCAACAAAGCGGCCTGAACGCTCACGTAATCCACTGCTTGCTCAAACCCGGCGCTGTGAGGTCGACCTTGCGCCACAGCCGATAAGAACTCGTGATCCTCGGTCGTCACCAAATCTTCGAAACCGATCGGGTTGGCTTCACCTGGAACATAAGCCGAGTGGTACGGATGCTGCTCTCCCGCTCTCACCGTCGTGTAGCCGAAATTGCCGGGCAAAGCAGAATCGGTCAACCACAAACGCATTTCGTTCATAGTTTCCAAGTTCCAGGCCGCTGCGCCCTTGGTTCCGTACACATCGAAGGCCATCCGGCTTTGCGGGCCAACCATCGTTCGGCTGGCTTCGAAGGTGCCCCGTGAACCGTTGTCAAATACGGCCAGAGCGCCGAAGTAATCCTCGTTGCTAACCGGACCGAGTGGATCGCCAGGCTGACCAACGGCGTAGTGACTAGCGCCAGATCGTGCGATTGGACGCTGCGATATAAATGTCTCCCCCGTACCCACCACCTTTGTTATGGATCCGTTAAGCATCATCGCTAGATCGATGGCATGACTGAGGATGTCACTACTAACACCGTGGCCGGCTTGGTCAACTTCAAAGCGCCAAGACAACAAGCCCAACGGGTCACTGCCGAACATTGAGAAGAACTGTCCCCGGTAGTTGGTGATATCGCCTAACTCTCCTGCATTGATCAAGTTCTTCGTGTGCTGCACCAGCGGAGCGAAGCGATAGTTGTAGCCAACCCCGGTCACTAAACCGGCTTGTCGGCTGGCCTCATGCACTCGCACGGTTTGAGCTGGGGTGCCGCCGACTGGTTTTTCACAAAACACATGACGCTTTGCCTCTATCGCAGCCATCACCACTGGCTCGTGCAACATGTTGGGAGCGCAGACAAACACAACATCCACATCCGGATGGTTTATTGCGGCCTGCCAATCTTGGGTGGCTTCGGCAAACCCGAAACTCTCAATCGCCATCTGACCGCGCTGCGTGTCTGGCTCTGCGCAAACAACTAACCGCGGCACATAAGACCTTTCGCCGAATATTGTCGGCAACCGTCTAATCGATCGAGAGTGTGCTTGTCCCATCCAACCGAAGCCAACGACGGCGATGCCTAGCGATGTACTCATATGGCACTCATTCTGCCTTTGAAAAAGCAGTGCCCGCTATGCGACTAGCCGGCCAGCTCGTGCTGCAGTGCTTCCAGTTCTGCCCCACCCGCCATCATCAGCGTCAGCTCAGTTTGGGAAATGTCTTCCTTTGCAAAGTTGCCCATTGATTGTCCGCGGTTGAGAATTACGAAACGATCACCCACTGGATATGCGTGACTGGGGTTGTGCGTGATGAAAATCACTGCCAGTCCTTTATCTCGCGCCTCCACGATGCGGCGCAGCACTACACCTGACTGCTTTACGCCCAGCGCTGATGTTGGCTCATCAAGGATCAGTACCTTTGCGCCGAAATAGCTGGCACGCGCAATCGCTACCGACTGACGTTCTCCGCCCGACAGTGTTCCAACAGCCTGCTCAGTGTCGCGAATGTCAATACCCATCTCAGCTAACTGGTTTTTGGAGATGGTCTGCGCCTCGTGTGTATTGAGGCGGCGAAACGGCCAGAAGCCTCGTAGCGGTTCGGCGCCTAAAAAGAAGTTCCGCCAAACCGACATCAAAGGAACCAGAGCGAGATCTTGATAAACGGTGGCAATGCCAACGTCTAACGCATCGCGCGGTGAGTTGAACTTTGTTTCCTTACCGTCGATCAGCAGTTGGCCTTCATCGTGTTGATGAACGCCCGCAAGAATTTTTATGAAGGTTGATTTTCCTGCACCGTTGTCGCCCAAGACACAAGTCACCTCGCCGGGATTAACCGTGGTTGATACTTCTGTCAGAGCAATGATGTTGCCGTAGTACTTGGAGATACCCCTCATCTCGATCAAGGCGTGATCAGATGTGGTCTTACTCATCTTCAGATACTCCTGCGCTTAACTGTGCCGTAGCGGACGCAGGCATTGCGGGCTCGCCAGGGTCCGGTGGTGGATCGTGGCCCTTGCTACCGGGTAGCGACTTCTCGGCACGACTCCTCACGAAGTTATTGCCGATAACAGCTACCACCAACAGGCCGCCCAGCACCAAAAAACGCCAGTCCGTATTCCAAGTAGCAAAACCGATGCCCTGTGTGATCATTCCCCAGATCAGTGCACCAATGGCAGCGCCAATGGCTGATCCGTAGCCACCTGTCAGCAGATTTCCTCCCACCACTGCGATGATTATGTAACGGAATTCGTTTCCATCACCCACATTTGCTTGCACCGAGTTAAGTCGGAAAGCAATCAGCATTCCAGCGACCCAAGCGCTTGCTGAAACCAACATAAACAAAGTGGTCTTTGTGCGAGCTGCTGGCACACCAACCGAACGTGCAGCTTCCTTATTGCCGCCAACCGCAAAAGTCCAACTGCCGAAGCGTGTACGCGCCAACACCCACGCGCCGGCCGCTGCAAACAGTAGGTAGACCAAAACACTCGCTCGAAAACGAGTCACGGCTTGGCTGGCTGCAAGGTCAGCGCCGGTAACAAACAGAAGTTTGGTTGCCAGCCCCAGACCTGCCGCACCCAGTCCAACATAAACAAGCGGACGCCCTACGCCCTCGTCATCAGTGAACAACAAGCGGTAAACGACGCCAACAGCGTAAATACCAAAGGCCACCAAGAATCCTTTGAACGCTCCTGACATGAGAGCAAAAATGATCCCGTCACTATCAACAATCTCGATGGCAGCAAACACAATCGCCGCAGCTAGCCCAATCAGGCCAGCAATCCGAGTCCATCCGTGCAACTGTGGCGGATGAGGTGCGGCGGTTCGCCGCTTTGAAAGACGCGTGGCAATAGCTGAAGCCGCCAATACCAAGCTCAGCAAAAGCAGCACGGAGAACAACTCGACTCTAAGTTTGCGTGACTCCGATTCAGATTGGATAAAGAACGCAAAGCCGAACACGGCCAGCGCAACCAGCATCGGAACCCAAACCGAAGGCGAGATACGCGTGCCAGCCGCGCTCAAAGCAATCAAGCCAAGCACAGCCAGGCCGCCGAAGAGGACTGAGCGTGCTCCCTGCACCGTCATCAGATAGCTAATTGTCGGAACCAGTGCTACCAAAGCCCCGAATACAGGCAATCCCGCGCGAACTCGACCCATGGCGGCTAATACCGCCATCACGCCTGTTACCCCGACTCCGAGAGCCAACACGTAACGACCCGCCTCTCCGCCTAAGAAGTTGAGCCGCTCGGAACTGTTTTCATCCAAAACCAACGCAAATACAACACTCAATGCGATTGCCACCAAACCTGCAACCAACAGAGGCAATACGTTCTTGTCAACTCGGCCGTGCCTGTAGCTGACAGGTTTATAGCGAGCCCTACACCAACACCACACACCACCCAAAGTTCCAGCCGTTATTGCTGTACCTCCTAACCATGTGGAAGTACTGCTGTCGCTTGTTAGCAGCAAAGCAAACCCGGCCACAGCTACCGCTGTACCTACGAAAGCACTCACTGCGGCAACCGGGTGTGAATCCTCACGCCGCGCATAGCTCAGCTCAAATACGCCTAGCAGTGCTGCCACGCCAGCCACTGCTAGCAGGGCAGCCCAAGCCCAATCACGACCATCCCATAGGTGGTCGTTACGCACCCACTCCGCGCCAAAGATGTCATCCCAAAACGTGTACCCATCGGCTTCGTCAAGGCCTTCCACGATCACTTTGTTTGTGAAAAGTTTGCTAAACGCCAATTTGGCGCCTATGAGCATAAAAAAAGTGCCCAGCGTCACAATAAAGCTAGGCAGTGATGTCTTTTCGACAAGTGTTCCGTTGGCCCAGCCGACCGCCAACGCAAACGCCAGCGACAAGGGCACCGCCAAGTGCAAGGTGAGCCCGCCTCCGCCGAATTCACCGACCTCTTTGCTTATCAAAATCACGAAGACAGCCGTGGCTCCGGTCATTGAACCCGAGGACAGGTCAAACTCACCGCCGATCATCAACAGCGCCACCGGCACTGACATGACGCCCAGCAAGGCAGCTACATCTAAGAAGTTGGCAGTGCCGCCTGCGGTGCCGAAAGGCACTGACACAAGCCAGAACAGCAACCAAACACCAACCAGACCAAACAGGGCGCCAATTTCAGGCCGCGTCAGCAGTTGCTGTATTGGACCGCGGTGCGCTAGCCGCTCGTCGCTCGACCCAGACGGGCTCGCCAACGTTGTTTCTGCGGCGTTACTCACGCATTCCCCTTACTGCGCCCTCGGTGGGTTCGCAGCTTGGGGTCATCCGGTACTAAGTAGTACCGGATGACCCCAAAACTGCGATCCATTACACGAACGTCGCGCATTTGAGCGAGACGTTCAGCGAATATTTGTTTCTAGCGAGTACCTGCTTCAACTAGAGCAGCAACCTCAGCTGCGTTATCAGGCGTCACGAAACCTGGTCCAGTAAGCACAGGCAAACCACCGCCAGCGGTGTTCTGGTTGGTGGCGTGAAGGTGCATCAGAATCACTGGCAGGTAGCCCTGCAAGTACTGCTGCTGGTCGACAGTGAACGCAACGTCACCATCATCGATGGCCGAGATGAGGTCACCGGACAGGTCGAAACCGCCTAGGTGAATGTCGCGGCCAACATCATTGGCAGCCTCGAGTCCACGTAGCACTACGTTCGGGCCTACGCCAAGTACCGCGTCAATGGTGGTGTCAGCAGTGAGCAGGGCAGCAATGTTGTTGGCCTGATCCTCAGGGTTGGCATCAAGTCCGACGAACTCGGAAGTGACTTCGCCGTTGAAGGTTTCTGCCAAACCTTGGCAGCGTTCTTCAAGACCCACATTTGACTGCTCTTGACGCGCGCACAGCACGTGTGTTGCACCCAATGCGTTAAAGCGCTCACCCGCGCCATTACCTGCCACGACCTCGGTCTGGCCAATATGCGTGGTTCCACCAAGATCTCGGTATTGACCCACGCCGGAGTTCAGCGTGTAGAGCGGAATGCCCGCATCCGATACCGCACGAGCGGCGGCTTCAAGCCCAGCTGGATCTGCTAGCGAAATGGCAATACCGTCAGCGCCCGCAGCAATAGCAGCCTCAATGGCTTGCGATTGCGCCTCAGCGTTGTTGTTAGCACCGAAGTACACAACTTCACAGCCGATGGCCTCGGCCGCATCGGCTACTGCTACCTCAACTACGGACCAGAAGGTTCCGCTGTCTCCATGGGTAATAACGTGGTACTGATTGCCGCTTTCACAGGTGTCTTCACTGCTACCTGCGTCACCATCACCGTCATCATCACTAGAACTACATGCCGCCGCTATAAGGGCAACTGCCGACAGCAAAGCCAGCAACTTGAATGCTTTACGCATTTGTATAAACCTCCTAAAGGTTTGATTTATCGATGCCTAGAAGAACTTTAGGAAAACGTCCTAAGGAAATCAAGACTGGTGGAAACGCTAGCCTGTAACTCTTCCAGTACGTGAGATTCGTCGCTTGCAAGGCTCGCGTCTTGTTCAAGCGTGTACCAGAACTCTTTACCAGAGTTTTCTAGATTGCTCACGACTTCGGCAATCTCCACGCAGCCCTGACCTAACGGCGGGAATAAGCCCTGTTGAACGGCTTCCATCAGGGAGAGTTCACGTGCTTTGAATCGATCTGCAACCTCGTCATTGACATCTTTTAGATGCACAAGTGAAACACGACTGAGATAATTTCCCGATAACTCAATCAGATCTGTGCCACCCAGAGTGAGATGTGCAGTGTCCAGTGTGATTGATATGGAGGTATTTTCAAGCACCGCCTCAACCTCATTGGCGTGTTCAACGATTGTGTTCACATGTGGATGGAAGGCTTGTATCAGACCGTGGTCCGAAGCCATCTTTTGGAGCTCGTCTAACGCGCTATACAAATGCTGCCATTGGTCGTGACTTAGTTTGGGTCGATGCCAGTCGTCCAGATCGCTAACGGCGCAACTCACAAAGTATTTGGCTCCGCAGTCGGCTAACAGTTTCACCGCAGCCAACGCTTGGGTCATAGCTTCCTTGTGCTGCGTTACGTCGTGCAACACGAACGGCACGAAGCCTCCCAGCAGTTCCAATCCGTACTGATCAAGCTTGACGCGCAACTGTTTTGCATCGGTTGGTAAGAAGCCGGTAGGTCCTAGTTCGGTGTGTGAGAATCCCAGCGCCTCCATGCCCGCTAGCACGGGATCGCAATCAAGTTGGTAGCCCCAGCCGGGTACCTCGCAAACCCCCCAGCTAATTGGCGCAGCGGCAACTCGTTGAGTTAACGACGTAGACAACGAGGACACAGTCATGGCTCTACCTACCTTGCTTGGTTTATTGTTTAGAAAAGCTGCCTAGAAAAGCTGTCTTGAAGCCGACCATTGCGCATACCCAACTGCTGGCTTGTACCTGTCGGGACGGCGGGATTTGAACCCACGACCCCCCGCTCCCAAAGCGGGTGCGCTACCAAACTGCGCCACGTCCCGGTCGCTGCAAAGCGTATAGCTAGCAAGCAAGCTGCTAGCCAGTGACGGTGATCGCCGCCGTCGGGCAACTAAGAGCAGCTTGTTCAACTACTTCGGTCAGATCGCTTGGCGGGTTTAGTTCAATCACGCTCACCACTCCCTCGTCGCCCATTTCAAAAACCTGCGGGGCGATCTCTTCGCAAGATCCGCTCCCAATACACAATTGGGCATCAAGTGTTACCTGCATCTAGCGGACTCCTTATGTCGGGCTCTCAGGAAGCACGGCTGGCAAAAAGCTACGCTATGCGCCCACGTGCACCGCTTAGGTGCACGCAAAACTGAGGAGTCGGCAAATGAGTCAACTGAGTATTGGCGTAATGATGTTCCCCACCGATAAAGCAATCGGTCCGGTTGAGTTGGCCATGGCAGTCGAAGAGCGAGGATTTGAATCACTTTGGTTTCCCGAGCACAGCCACATACCCACCAGTCGTGTAACTCCGTGGGGTGGTAACGAGGGTGCACCACCTTTGCCTGAGGAGTACTGGCGCTCGCATGACCAGTTCGTTGCCTTGGGCGCAGCCGCAGCGGTTACCAAGAACATCATCCTGGGAACAGGCATCACGCTTGTAGCTCAACGCGATCCACTTTGGCTTGCCAAAGAGGCAGCGTCGCTAGACGTCATATCCAATGGTCGCTTCGTTCTGGGCATTGGCTATGGCTGGAACAAAGAAGAATTAGCGCACCATGGTGTGAAATACACCGATCGGCGAGCTGTCTTGCGTGAGCGCATGTTGGCCGTGCGGTGTATCTGGGACAATGACGAAGCTGAATATCACGGCGACTGGGTTGATTTTTCTCCTGTCTGGTCGTGGCCGAAGCCCACTCAGTCCGGCGGTCCAAAGGTGATCTTGGGCGGCGCAGCTGGACCGAAGACAATTGCAGACATCGTTGAGTTTTGCGATGGGTGGATGCCAATCTCAGGCCGGCACGACCTAGCAGAGCCAATCCAACGAGTTCGTGAAGCGGCAATTGAGGCAGGGCGCGACCCCAACGAACTGGAATTTGGCCAGTTTGGTACTCCTCCTAAGCCTGAAATCTTGGAGAAGGTTGCCGAAGCTGGCGCAACTCGGGTAGTGCTTGGTTTACCGCCCGCACCCGCCGACAAGGTGCTGCCGATCCTTGATGACTACGCCAAACTCCTGTAGCAACGACTCAAGCAAGCACGAACTACTCGACTTTCTCGATGCCAGCGGTAAGCCGTTAGGAACCGCGCCGCGTGCCCACGTTCACCGGCATGGCTTGTGGCATGCCGTGTTTCATTGTCAGATCGTTGCCATGAGAAATGGCATTCCAAATATGGTGCTGCAGCGTCGGCACACCTCAAAACTCGCCTTCGGTGGGCTGCTAGATGTCAGTGCCGCTGGTCACCTTGGCGCGGGCGAGACTCCCGGAGATGGTGTGCGCGAGCTTTACGAAGAAATAGGTGTGCGTGTTGATCCCTGTGAGTTAGCTTCGCTGGGTATCCGGCTATTGGTGGATGACGAGGGTGAAGGGCTTATGAACAAGGAGTACACCCATATCTTTTTGTTACGTGACGACCGGCCCTTGCATGATTACCGCTTGGCGCACGGCGAAGTAGATGCGGTATTCGAAGGAGCAGCTGCCGATCTCTTGGCTTTGTTTGACAAGCAAACCAGCGCAATTGAACTAAAAGGCAGTACCGCAAGCGGTGACAACACCAGCCAGCGGTTCACGCTGAAAGACTTCGTGCCTGATTTTGATTATTGGATAACGCTGGCAGTTATGTCGGAACGCTTTGGGCTTGGCATTAGTCCCGTGGCCATTTAACCGGCGTTACTACCTACCTATTCCAATGAGATTCATTGCTTCGGCTCGAGTCGGTGCTTTCAAGAACTGCCCACGCACAGCCGACGTGATTGTGAGTGAGCCGGGTTTGCGGATTCCTCGCATCGCCATGCATTGATGCTCGGCCTCAACCACCACCAGCACGCCACTCGGTTTTAGCACTTCCATCAGCTTGTCGGCCACTTGGGTCGTCAACCGCTCTTGCACTTGAGGCCGTCGGGCATACGCCTCTACTAGACGAGCGAGCTTCGACAGCCCAGTGATGATGCCGTCATCGCTGGGGATGTATGCCACATGAGCCATACCCGAGAAGGGCAGCAGATGGTGTTCGCACATCGAATAGAAGGGAATGTCGCGCACCATCACCATCTCGTTATGACCCGACTCAAACTGCACTTCAAGGTGATGCTGAGGGTCTTCTTGCAATCCCGAGAAAATCTCGGCATACATGCGCGCAACGCGTTTGGGGGTTTTTAGTAGACCGTCGCGATTGGGATCTTCGCCAATCGCTAGCAATATCTCGCGCACAGCTACTTCAATTCGCTCCAGATCAGGCGCAACATCAGTTACCGCACCTGTGCTTGTACTGGTGGAGTTATCGCTGGAGTTATCGCTGGAGTTATCGCTGGAGTTCACTTAACACCCCCTTTAGCGCCCCCGGCAGGACTCGAACCTGCAACCTTCGGGATAGAAGCCCGCTGCGCTATCCAGTTGCGCCACGGAGGCCGTGCTAACGACTAATTCTGCCAAGCCGGCCATCGCAACATACCCGTCTCCACGCGACCGTCAGCTGCGTGGTAGTCGTCATCTGCTGGAAATGCGATGCGATGCGGCCCGTCGTCGTCAAATCGAATCCGAACATTCTCGTCGTCGGCTTGCGTGGCACTAGCGGCCGCTTGAGTTGCTTGAGCGATTGAGTCGTATGACGCTAGGCGCTTAAGCATCCCGATTGTGGGCGTCATCATCACCATTTCGTCACCTTCATTCATCGAAATGGCGTCTCTCGCTCGCACCCATCTGTGCTCAACAGCCTCGTCGTTGTCGTGGAGCGGCACTTGAGCGGTAGGCATGGCGGTAACAAAAAATCTTGTGTCATACCTACGCGGCGGACCTTCCGGCGTAATCCAGCGCCCGATGAAGTGGACGTTGCTTCCATCTAAATGCAAGCTTTCGGACATCATCGTGTCAATGAAGTCACGCTCTCCAGCATTGACTTCGCTGCGGTAACGCTCAAAGCGTTTACTTACCTCCGGTGCGGACAGATCGATAATCTTCGACTGAGTGAGGCCTTCGTCACCTGGCGCGTGAGCCAGCAAGACACCCGCCTCTTCAAATGTTTCTCGCAAAGCGGCAACCCAAAACGCGATGCCACCTTTGTCAATACCCAAACGCTTTGATGCTTCTGCATCGGTTAGTCCTGCCACAGTGTCGTCGGCTAGGCGTGATGCGTCTTCAGGGTCAACGGCACCACCCGGGAACACCCACATGTTTCCGACAAATACCGAACGAGCGTTTCGCTGAAGCATCAACACGTGTAGATCCGGTCGCTCATCCAGGATTAAAACGGTTGCAGCGTCACGGATCGGCACCGTTTTCGGGTCGTAATCACCCCCTGTGCCAGGTGACTGCGCGCCGGTCGAGGCCTGACGACCGCTTTGCTGGTTATCTTGCTGGTTAATAGTCAATACCTGCGCATACCAGACAGTCTTCGCCGTCGTGCAGCTCTGCGGCCTGTGTGGCGTCAAGATCGGTTTGATATTGCGGTGTGTCGTAGCGCTGCACTCGGTCGTCTTCGTAGATTGCACCCGATTCGGCCTGGTTATCACCCTCAGACCCAGCAGCCATAGGTGCAAACACCCTATTTTTCCACTCGTCAGTGTCGGCCCAACGGTAATGCAGGTGAGCCATTGACCCTGGCGCGCTCAGCGCTTCAAATGCCGCCAAAGTGTCAGCCATGATCTTGTGATTGAGCTCCGGCTCAAACGGACGACCAGAGGTGTGCCCCAGCTGGTAATCGAGATACACAGATCGTGGAGGGTTAACAGAGCGCGTGATATCGCGTGCGCTAGACATCGACAGGGTCGGTATCCCGGACGCTTCGAGTGCTCTCGCTATCAGACCCACGGTCTGATGACAGACCGGTCAGACGGGCACCAGCAACACGGCATCTAAAGCATCTTCGTGGCAACGTTTGACCAGCTCGGGAATGAGCTCTTCGTTTAAGCGTCGAGTGCTGTAGATGCCGCCCATCAGCGTGTAAGCGTTTGGCCCTAACTCGCCAATCTCGCCCTTAGCCGCTAATTCACGTAACGCGTCAATCGGATATACGCAGTTGATGTCACTACGTGCATCGGTCAGGTCGTAGGCAAAATGTGTGGCACGCAACTTGTCGGTCGGTGTGTTAGTTGCAATGGTCCTATAGGTGGTGTCGTCCTTGTAATGGAAGGCAGTTTGCCCTTCGGCATAAACGCCGCCGGTGGCGATCAAGCCAAGACGTGTCTGCGACAACGGTCGTAAAAGTGGAGCCCATGCGGGTGGGTCTTCGTTGTGCACCCAACGGTATGCGCCGTACCCCAAACCTTCATACTGAGCGGTAATCCGAGGGATGTAATCAACTGGAGAAAGGCGCTGCGCGATCACCTTCTCAGCGTAGCGACCTGGTCACGGCCGTGGCATGCTTAGGACCACCTGCGGGTCGTAGCTCAGTCGGTTAGAGCGCCAGTTTGTGGTACTGGAGGTCGGGGGTTCGATTCCCCTCGGTCCGCCTTGTCGTGCAGGAGAACTTTTGCCCGACTTAGGCGCCTCTAGCTCAATGGCAGAGCATCGGACTCTTAATCCGCAGGTTCTGGGTTCGAATCCCAGGGGGCGTACCATCCTGAATAAATGCTGCAGCTAACGATCTAGGCTGGCCAAATGAACGCCAAGCAGGGCTCGCAAATAGCTGAACCAGTAACTCCACCTATTTCCAGGTTTCCGGTGCCAGAAATAGCTGAAATTCCTGAAGATCTGCGTGAACGCATAGAAGCCATTCAATCCAAAACCGGCTTTGTGCCTAACGTTTTTTTGACTTTAGCTCACCGTCCAGAAGAACTACGAGCCTTTATGGCTTACCACGACGCGTTAATGGAGGGAGACAGCGGTCTCACCAAAGCCGAGCGCGAAATGATTGTCGTAGCCACAAGCGGAGCGAACAATTGCACGTACTGCGTGGTCGCACACGGAGCGATCCTGCGGATTCGCGCTAAAGCACCGATGTTGGCTGACCAGCTTGCGGTCGATCCCAGCCGCGCTGATCTAAGCGACCGGCAAAAAGCAATGATCGATTTCGCTATCAAGCTGGCTGTTAAGCCATCAGATGTAGCCGAGACCGACCACAAGTACCTACACGATCACGGCTTCACTGAAGATGACGTCTGGGACATCGGTGCAATCACTGCTTTGTTCGCTCTTTCGAACCGTATGGCTCACCTGACATCTATGCGACCCAACGAAGAGTTCTTCACGATGGGGCGTGGCTAGATACTCAGCCCTACCTAAAGCTGCCCTTAAAGCTGCAAAGCCTCCAACGCGTCAACATATTGCAGGCCTAGCGACGAAGCGACGTGAGGTTCGGTCACTTTGCCTTGATGCACGTTTAGACCTGCCCGCAAGTGCTCATCGGTTCGTAGTGCATCTAATCCATGATCTGCAAGCGCCAACACGTGCGGCAAGGTGGCGTCGTTGAGCGCACGCGTTGAGGTAAGCGGTACTGCCCCGGGCATATTGGCCACGCAATAATGAACAACACCATCAACAGTGAATATCGGGTCGGAGTGTGTGGTGGGATGGGACGTTTCTACGCATCCACCCTGGTCTATTGCCACATCAACAATCACTGATCCGGGGCGCATTTTCGACACCATGTCTGCTGTAACCAGCTTTGGAGCGCGATCGCCAGTCACGAGCACCGCTCCAATAACAAGGTCTGCCTCCAACACCTCATGTTCGATCGTTACTCGTGTTGAGGTGATGGTGGTAATGCCAGCACCAAAGCGCTGTTCCAGGTGATCAAGCGTCTGCGGGTTGATGTCCAGGACTCGCACTCTGGCACCCATGCCCACCGCAATCTCTGCCGCGTTTTCACCGACCACTCCGCCGCCAATTACCGCTACTCGCGCACCTGGCACTCCCGGAACGCCGCCGATCAGGATGCCCGCTCCTCCGTGCACTGTCTCTAACGACGATGCTCCCGCTTGCACTGCAAGTCGACCCGCCACCCGTGACATAGGCGCAAGTAGCGGTAGGCCGCCGCGACTATCGGTCACCGTCTCATATGCCACGGCTGTGGCTCCGCTATTGACCAGTGCGTGTGTCTGTTCGGGATCAGGTGCTAGGTGCAGGTATGTAAACAGAATTTGCCCCTTGCCTAGCTGGTTTCGCTCAACGGCCTGCGGCTCTTTCACTTTGACAATCAGGTCGGCCTTGTCCCAGATAGGTGCGGCTGTAGCAACGATCTGAGCACCAACGCCTTCGTAGATCGCGTCATCGGCACTGATGCCGTTACCGGCTCCGGTCTCAACCAGCACTTGATGATCGTGACGCGTCAGTTCGCTGACGCTGGAGGGGGTTAACCCGACACGGCGTTCACCTGGTTTAATCTCGTTGGGAACGCCGACCAGCATTAGCTCGCAAACCTTGGCTTAGCCGTGTTAATCGTTGGGTAACAGCAGAACACGGCCGGTCGTTTCACGATTTGAAAGTGCCCTAAGTCCGCCTATTAAGTCGTCCAACGGCAGCTTGGAGCTAATTTGTGGCTCCAAGGTGCCGTCTGCAACCCAGCGCCACAATTGCGAGTAGCACTCATCTAACACGTCGTCCATGCGACCGCGATAACCACCCATGTGTACGCCAACCACCGAGTAGCTCTTTACCAACACGTGATTGGCAGGAATCGTTGGGATGGTGCCACTAGCGAAACCGACAACTAGTAGTCGCCCCTCCCATGCCACCAATCTTCTTGCGATATCAAAATATTCACCACCAACCGGGTCATAAACAATGTCGCAGCCTTGCCCATCTGTGGCATCCATTACCGACTTGTATAAGTCGTCAGTCTTGTAATCAATAACGACATCTGCACCTAACTGACGACAAACCTCAACCTTGTCGGCACCACCTGCTGCTGCAATTACCTTGCATCCGGCCAACTTTGCCATCTGTACCGCTGCTGAACCCACTCCCCCGGCTGCGGCCAACACCAACACGGTCTCACCAGGTTGGATATGACCTCTTCGATGTAACGCAAACCAGCCTGTTCCGTAAATGACATGCATGGCAGCAGCTATGGGCATAGGTACATCCGTGGGAACAAGGCGCATGTTGTCCGAACGCACCAAAGCTTCTTCGGCGTATCCGCCCCAGCCCTCAGCACCAAGTCCAAGTACACGATCTCCGACTGATAGCTGGCAATCGGACCCAACTTCTAAAACGGTTCCGGCCACGGCCATGCCAGGTGTGAAAGGCGGCTCTAAAGGCTCTTGGTAGCTACCTTGACATTGCAAAATATCCGCGAAGTTGAGGTCACAGGCCTCGACGCTCACACGCGCCATTCCAGGCCCGGGATCAGGCGAGGGCACTTCCTCAAGCTTTAAAACATCCCAGGGGTCTCCTAGTTCGTGCAGTCGCCACGCTCTCATGCGTTACCTCCGATATTGCTCAACATTAGTTGGCTTACGCGACAGGTCTGCACGGCGCCAACCGCGCAAAACGACAAACCGGTAGGCGTATCAACACGGCTATTCAAGAACGCCCGCAATGGCCAACTCGGCTACCTGATCCGCGTCATATCCGAGTATTTCCTCAAGCACCAAGAATGTGTGCTCGCCGTAGCTAGGTCCGGCGCTTTCAAGCTTGGATGTGCTGCGAGACATTGAAAACTTCGGGCCTTCCACCCACATCTTGTCGTTTGTGATGTGAGGTAGTTGACGAAAATGCTGACGATGCGCTAACTGCGGGTCATTCGCCAGCGTTTTTGAGTCCTGGATAAAATGAGCGGCCACACCAGCGTCTTGCAGTTTTTTCTGCGCGACCTCGTCATCAAGCGTTTGTGTCCACTCAGAGATGGCCTCGGCGATCTCGGCACTGTGTAGTCGGCGACTCTGCTCGTCTAACTGAGGTAAGTCTGGTTTGTTGAGCTTTTTGCCAAGGCCTGCAACCTCGCACAGTGCACGCCATTGCTGGTCGTTCTCACACGCAATAGCCACCCACCTGTCATCACCCGCGCACGCGAACACACCGTGTGGGGACAACCTTGGATGGGCGTTGCCTAGCTTCTGGGGCATTCGCCCGTTGAGCGTGTAATCAAGCAAAGCCGGTGCTAGGAACGTGAACGAAGCTTCGACCTGTGAGAGATCTATGTATTGCCCTTCTCCTGTCTTATCGCGGTGCTCCAGTGCCGCTAGCAACGCTGTGGCCAAAAATTTTGGTGACACATAGTCGGTGTAAGCGTTGAAAACGCCGCACGGATCGCGGTCTGGCCAGCCGGTCATTTCATAGAAGCCCGACATTGAGGCGCCCATGGAACCGTAGCCCGCAAGCGGAGATAAAGGCCCTGTCTGACCAAACAGACAGCTTGAAGCCATGATGACGTCGGGCTTTATCTTGCGTACGTCTTCATAGGTAAGGCCCCATTTGCGCATCACCTTGGGAGAGAACGATTCGGTTACCACGTCGGCCCAACGGATTAGGTCTTCTATCGTTTCACGACTGGCCGGGTTGTCAAGGTCGATAGCGATGCCCAGCTTGCCGGCGTTCATATTCTGAAAGATCGCGGCGTTATCGGCGCCACCTTCGTCGTTCAGGAATGGCTGGATAGTGCGTGCAGTTTCTACTTTGTGTGATGATTCGACACGCACGACCGTGGCGCCCCAGTCCGACAAAACGCGTGTGCAGGCGGGTCCAGCGATCACCCACATGAAATCAAGCACTTTCAGACCAGCTAGCGGCAGTTCAGACTGCGAATACGGTGCACCTGAGCTACCAGCATTAGAGATCTGTGCGGGAGCCCCGGCCTTCGCTGAGACCTTTGCAGAAAGCTCCGCCAAGACTTCTGCTGTGTGCTCGCCGACGCGAGGCGGCGGTTTATTGATTTGCATAGGGGTCTTAGAAAACTTGGCCGCTGCCCCTGGGAACTTTGCTACACCAAACGAAGGTACTTCCAGGTCGCACCAGAAGTCACGCTCTTGATAATGCGGTTCCTCAACAACATCGGCCACGGTTGCAATCGGCACTATCAGCAACCGATGTTCGAGAGCGGCAGCCTGTAGTTCTTTCTTTGTGCGTGTCGCAAAATAGTCCGCAGCCACCTGTTGAATTCGTGCGTATTCGCCTATCGCAATCCGTCCGGTAGTAACGCCTTCAACAAAATCGATCCAATCAATTTCCAGATCGCTATCTGAACAAGCCTCATTCGAATGCAGCCAGTCAAACAAACGTTTGCTGAACGGGCCAATAGCCTCGCCAAACACAATCGTCGGCGACACATAGCCATCGGCAGCTTTAGCACGTAGACGAACGTTGAACGGACCAATTTCCACGCCTCCGCTTACACGCATAGCCTCCGGTGAGTTGTAGAGGTGGCACAAAGCCATCGACTGTGTTGCCAACGTGATGGTTTGTTGCGCGCTCACGTCGACATGCTGTCCAAGACCGGAACGCTTACGTTCGCGCAGTGCGATCAGCGTGGCATAGGCAGCTTCACCCGACGCATGCAAGAACGTCTGATCAAGCGGAATGCGCAATGGCGGCCTATCCGAGTCCCCCATAAGCCGACCTAGCATTCCCGCCGCTGTAACCACTAGGTCGGTAGCAGCCCAGTCGGCTTTGGGGCCAGTGCTGCCAAATGCAGACACCGACGTATAAACGAGTTGCGGAAACTGTTCCGACAAGTCGCCGTAACTCAAACCAAGCTCGCTCATGACTGTTTGACCGGACGACTCGATGACTACGTCGGCTGTCTCGAGCAGCTGCAGAAGTTGTTGCTTCTGCGGTGGATCAGTCAGATCTAAGACGCATGACCGTTTGCCTCTGTTGTAGGCCCAAAACCACAACGAAGCCTCTGGATCTCCGTCCTTATCTGCAACAAACGGTCCAACCTGGCGTGAGCGTGAGCCGTCGGGTGGCTCAACCACGATCACGTCTGCTCCGAGGTCAGACAACATGAGCCCGGCAAGTTGTCCTCGCTCGTCTGACAAATCCAGCACCCGGTAAGACGAGAGCATCTGTAATCCCCTTTGGATTTTGTAGCTTGAAGAGCGCCATTCGTTGGCGCTACCGCAGTCAAGCTAGCCGTGCTAGGCGTGCAGCACTGCCTGAGCCTCGGCCACATTCAACCTGTTGATCTGCGGCATTTGAATGGGACCGATCACACCAGACGCACCCGTTGTCGAAAACCAGCGCACTACCCAGACTGCGGTAACAACACTGTTGTATCTTCCAGTTGTTCGCTGGGTTGATGCCTCTTGGTATACGTGGCTGCACAGCGTACGACCGCCAGGAATCCATGGCAGACCTGGGCCAGGACAGGTAGTGAAAGCCGATCCGTCACCCGGGGAAAATCGCAGAGCAATCGGAGAGGCGACCGCAGTTACCATCACCGGGGGTACTCCTACTACCTTCACTATTGGCTTCCATGAGGATGCAGGCACCCAGAACCAAGTATCAATCCCGACCAGTGTGCGAGTTCTAGCCGGCGGTGCAAATCGTGCCTTGGTGGGAGGAAACAGGATTGCATCAATGGCAGAGCGTGCAAGTTCGCCTACCAGCTGCTTCAACGACACCCAATGCGACTCCTGATAGAGGCGAACGGTTACGTCAAGTTTCCCGGTGCCAGACTCGGTTTCACCGCGTGGCCTGCAAGAACGCCTTACCTTTAACTCTTCGTCATCACCTTTGCCGCGTGTCACCAACGCAGAAAAATCAGACTCGGGTTTGACGTCCTCGCGCACCACGTCACTGTTCTCAAAAGCCAGCACTGGCTTGTACGCCGTGCATATCTCTGAGGTAACTCGCCCTGAGGGAGTACCAGCAGTGTGCGCTGAAATAACCACGCCGTCGCCGGCTTCGTTGAGCTCTACTATGCCGCGGTTTTCTGAATCCGAAACCGTGGCCAAACCAACGGTGCTAGCTACGTTGTGCGCGCTGGCAAGGTTTGGCATGAGCAGCGGCAATAGCAGAATCCCGGCAACCCCATACGCTCCAGTCGCTGTTGGCAAACCTGGTGGAAAAAACTTCTTCAGCCGTGCACTTGTCTTCAACACTGCACCTCACCCCACGCATCAAGCGGAAACGCCACATAAGTGTCAAGCAGCCAATCCTGATCGGGGCTTAGAACTAGCTGTGCGGTAAAACTGACTTTTTCGTCAACCACGTTCACATCGCTGCCGTTACTTGAATCAAATTCGATGGCGTGGTAGTGCGTGCAACCCGTCACCGTGGCTGCATCACCGATAGCACCACCAGCCGTCGTTGCGCCGCTGACGCTGACCGCGGCGTAGCGGGCAGAAAATTCCTGACCATCCGGGTAACGCAACGCAAGACGATTAGCGTCCTGTAATCGCAATCCCGCCTTTAGTTGCACTGCCGTTGCAGGGGTGTGCGTTAGTTCAAGTTGCGAAAAATCGGGTTGAACAGGCTGTGAACGTGCCACGCGATATGCCGTCATGGCTTGCTCAAAACGGCTTACTACTTCAAGTTCTACGGGCTCATCAAGCACGACTGGCCCAACCACTGCGTCAATAGTGTTCGCGCCTGTTACGACCTTGTCGTTAACAGAGCCGTTAGTGAGACTGTTTCGCGTCGTTTCTATCGAGTCAGGTATTTGCGAGCTGAGTTGTATCTGATGGTTTTGTTGAAACGGCAGCCGTAATATCGCCGCTTCGGTGCTGGCTCCACACCCAAAAAGTGCCAGCAACAAAGGCACTATGCAAAGCAACCACGCAGCAGGAAAAAGACCGAAAGAACTCATTACCGCACTCTTACGGCAAGAGACACTTTGGTCAATCAGAATTAAAATAAATCAAAGCAGCCACTAACTTGCCAACCAAATAGCGTTCAAACGCAGCGCTAGACATGTACAACAAGCTGAGCTACAGAACCAGGGGAAACTGTGAACGACTTCGCTTACCAATCTGCCATTGACACTGCAGCCGCAATCGCGCGTCGAGAGGTATCAAGTCGCGAGCTACTAGAAGCTGCACTTGCTCGCGTAGACCGTCTCGACGGGCCGATCAATGCCGTCGTGCAACTGGACTCAGAACGCGCCCTTGAGGCCGCCGACAAGGCAGACACCGCTACTGCGGCAGGTGAGATCAGCGGACCGCTGCACGGTGTGCCAATCACCATCAAAGACTCATTCCAGACAGAGGGCATCATCACCACCTCTGGCGCACCTGAACTTGCCGACTTTGTTCCAACTGGTGATGCCAACCCTGTTTCTCGCTACAAGAGTGCAGGTGCTGTTGTATTTGGAAAAACCAACCTTCCCATCTGGGCTGGCGATACGCAGTCTTACAACGAGGTTTATGGCGTTACGGCTAACCCGTACAACGTTGAACACACTCCGGGAGGCTCATCTGGTGGATCGGGAGCGGCCTTAGCTGCCGGGTACACCCCGCTTGAACTTGGCTCAGATATTGGGGGTTCTATTCGAGTCCCGTCGCACTGGTCTGGCGTGTGCGGGCACAAACCCAGCTACGGCATTGTTTCGGCCTTGGGTCAAATCCCTGGCATGCCAGGCACACTTAGCCAAGCCGATATTGCGGTGGCAGGCCCCATGGCTCGCAGCGTAGATGACTTGGAGATGGCGCTTGACCTGCTGGTAGGTCCGGACACTTGGAACAACGTTGCCTACTCCATCGATTTGCCTCCAGCTCGCCACAAGGCCATTGCGGACTATCGCATAGCGGTATGGCTAGACGAAGTGTCCTGCCCCATCGACGAGCGCTATCGCGAACTGCTTATAAATGCTGCCCAAGCGCTGTCGCGGGCAGGAGCCACCATTGACACCGAGGCAAGACCAGAGTTCACATTTGACAAAGCCGTCGACACTTTTCTGCATCTGTTGTCCGCAGCCGAGGCTGGCACTTGGACCCTGGCCGAACTGGAAGAACTGGCTAACTCCGGTGAGGAACCCGAAGGCGATTTTGGCATCTGGTACGCCGCTATGCGTCACCGCGAATGGCTGAGCTGGCACGAACGCCGCTTGCAACAAAGGCAACGATGGGCAGACTTTTTTGGTGACTGGGATGTAGTGCTGCTGCCAGTTACTCCAACAGCCGCCATCCGCCACGACCACAGCCGTCCGATGACGGCTCGTTCCTATGAGGTAAACGGCGAGACACGCCCTTACTTTGACACCATCAAATGGATGGGACTTACCGGTGTGTCGTGGCTGCCCGCCACCGTCGTTCCGATCGGACAAGTTGATGGACTACCAGTGGGTGTGCAAATCGCAGGTCCATTCCTGGAGGATCGAACACCACTAGCAATAGCACGCTTCTTGTCTGAGGCACTGGGCGGCTTCACTGCCCCGGCTGGCTTCTAACTATCTAACTAGGGCAATAGGCCTGCTCAAACGATCGTTCAGCACGGCCTGATGAACATTAAAGAGCACCCGGACAGGCCGCACTTGAACTATCACCTGAATTATGTAGTGCATCCTGGACAGGGGCCGGTGGCGTTGTTGGTGCACGGAGTGCTTGGCAGTCGCTCATATTGGGATGACAACCTGGCAGCACTTAGCCAGGTTTGTCGGCCGGTGGTAGTTGAGCTTTGGGGCCATGGCGCTTCCCCCGCTCCTAACGATCCAAGTAAGTATGACCCACTTGCATACGTAGCGGAATTTGAGAAAATTCGGGTGGCCGTGGCAGGCGAAACCTCTTGCGAAAGACCCGGCGCTATATGGGTGATCGGCCAGTCGATGGGTGCTGCGCTGACTTTGCATTACGCCCTGGCTCGCCCGGAGAATCTCATCGGCATAGTGCTTACAAATTCCGCCTCGGCGTTTAGCGATCCTGACACTTGGGATGAGCGCACCAAAACCATTACCAAAGATCGGGCGGAATCGGTCGAAACAAACGGATTGGAAGTGTTGCGTGATAGCTGGCTGAACCCAGGTCGCTCAAAGCGAATCTCGCCGCACATACGTAAGAAACTGGATCAAGAATTTTCTGAACATTCCACCGACGGCCTGATCCGATCATTCAGGATCACCAATCCACAGCTACCGCTTGGCGATCGATTGGCGGAAATTTCTGTTCCGGCTTTGCTGACAAACGGTGTGCAAGAGAAGCGCTTTCAGCCACTCTTATCGCAGGCACGCAAGATTCCTGGGCTTGAGATCGTTGACCTACCTGCCTCACATGCGGTCAACGCTCATGCCCCGGATAGCTGGAACGCTACGGTGACTGCGTTTATCAGCAAAGCTGGTTTATCAGCAAATTTGCGGGGTGCTAAAACCTCGCAAGAGCCTCTTGCACCGCAGTAGCAACTAACTGCCCGTCTTGCCAGAAATGCGCCTGAGCTGTTCCGCGTGCTCCGTGAGCCGCTACTGGCCACTGCTGTACAAACACCCACTCATCGGCTCGCACCGGTCGGTGAAACCACATCGAATGGTCAAGGCTCACCATCATGATGTCTTGTGTTCCAGCAGTAATGCCATAGGGGACGCCGACGTTGTCAGACAAGCAGTCGTCGCTCATATACGCCAGCAAGGCGGTGTGAACATCTGGCTCATCTAGCAGACGGTGTTCCACTCGAAACCAGAAGTCAATGCCTTGACGATCCGAAGCTCCGACCTCCAGCCACGGTGCACGTGCCACCCGGTATTGCACCGGTCGCGGGTAGTAAGACCAATGCTCACCAAAGATCGGACCAAGCTCGTCAATGCAATCTTGAAACGTCGGCAAAGTTGCAGGGTCTGCCAACCCAGTTGGAGCTGGAACCGACATTGGGGCGTAACTGGTTTGCTCCGGCTTATGAAAGGACGCCGTCAGATCGAAAATTTGCTTTCCGCTCTGCATAGCAAGCACGCGGCGCGAGCAAAAAGAGCGTCCTTGTCTGACAACTGAGACCTCATAATCAACGGGCGCTAGTCCATCGCCAGGCAGCAAAAAATAAGAGTGCAGCGAGTGCATCTGACTCTCGGGTTCGACGGTCCTACATGCAGCGGTCACTGCTTGACCTAACAGGTGCCCACCGTAAAGAGCCATTCCACCCTGACCTGCCGGATCGCCAGCAAAGATCGTGTCTGTGTTCGTAGCAGGATTGCTAGAGATTTCTCCGGAGGCTTCGATGGGACGAACATTCAACAACGCCTGTAGAGAACCCAATGAAGAGTCGCTCGAAGCATTCTTTTGGACAATGGAAATATCACTCATCTTGATGTTCTCTAAACAGCTATTGGCGGTGGTACGAAACCGCCAAGGGCTTGTTCTACTAGCTGGGCATAGCGCAGCGATCGACGATCACCCAGATGCGGCGCCACTATCTGAATACCTACTGGCAGTCCGTCGGCGGCTAACCCGATTGGTGCGACCGTTGAAGGTAGATACGCACTGCAACTCCAACCAGCCCAAAACAGTTGATCCATGCCAGGCTCCTGATTGCCGTCAACTTCAATGGTGCGTTCTATGCGAGTAGCGCAATGATCGTGCTCGTAAGCCGTTGATGCTGCTGCTGGGCACAACAGCAAATCAAAACTGTCGAAATATTCAGCCCAAGCTCTCCGATAACCCTCGCGCGTCTCGTTTTGGCCCAGCCATTCGCGATGCGTCATCGTCGTCGCGTGACCAACAATCGCTTTCAAGTCTTCAACCGATCGCCCATAGCGCCGAGCAGGGTCATATCGCTTAGCCAGTTTCTTGTGCTCGGCAAAAGCATCATCGTTGATAATCATCCCGCTTGTCGCCGATCTCACCAAATGCAGGTAGTTGTCAAAGTATTCAAACTGATCAACATCTGGAGTGGCTTCGGCTATGTCAGCGCCAGCTTCTGCTAATCGGTCAACCGCGCTTTGTAAAGCATCAATCATCACCGTTGAGGTAGCTATCACGCCTGTGTCAAGCATCACGCCCACCCGAAAATCGGTTAGTGAATCACGAGCCTCTGGCTGCATCTCCAAGCGATAGCCCGCTGCGTCAAACCCAGTTGGGCCCGCTAGCACGTCAAGCGCTAGTTCCAGGTCTGCCGTTGTGCGCGCCAACGGCCCGCACACTCCAATATCAAGCGGGACCGTAAATCCTGGCGGTTCATGCCCTTGATTTGGCACAACACCAAAGGTGGGCTTGTGGCCGAACACACCGCAGTAATGCGCCGGATTACGCACCGAACCACCAATGTCCGAACCAAGCTCAAGCGTCGCCATGCCTGTCGCCAACGCCGCAGCTGCTCCGCCTGACGATCCACCCGGCACTCGTGACTGATCCCAAGGGTTGTTCGTTGTGCCATAAATTTCATTAAACGACTGCCAATCGGACAGCATCAGCGGCACGTTTGTTTTTCCGTAAATCACCGCACCTGCGCTCAGTAACCTCTGCACGGTTACAGCGTCGGCTTGCGCCACATTGTCTGCCCATTGCGGATTTCCCCATGTAGTAGGTGTACCAGTCCAGTCGAACGCTTCTTTTACTGTCATTGGGATGCCATGCAGCGGACCCCATATCTCACCAAGCGCGCGAGCTTCATCGGCCGCGGTGGCTCGTTGGCGAGCTTCATCTAGCTGCGTCACTACAACCGCGTTTATTTCCGGGTTCAACAGCTCGTATTTTGAGATAACCGCTTCCAGGGCATCCGCCGCAAGCACTTCTCCGCTGGCAATCTTGCTTGCCAACTCCGTGGCACTCAACCAGCAAAGATCATTCGCACTCTTCATTGACACAAACTCAGGTTAGACAGCAGCAAGTGGGCAAACAGCTATCACTCAGATTCGGCACTCAGATTTGATGCTTAGGTTTGTCTTGCTGCACGCGACTAATCTCAGCGCATACCAACAAGGGACATGTCCCTTACCTATTGGTTCTTAATCTATTGAACCTTCGACAACAGGGGGCACGCAATGGCAGCATCAGGTTCGATCCTGGGCAATTCAGTCAGGCGCATGGAAGATCCCGGTCTGCTGACCGGAAAAAATCACTACGTCGACGACATGGACATCGATACTGTCCAGATTGCATTTGTGCGCTCACCTGAAGCTCACGCCAAGATCACCGACGTCGACATCAGCACCGCAGAGAGCATGCCCGGCGTAATAGCGGTTTACACCGCTCAAAATCTGGCTTTGGACTCATTTCAAGGTTTTCCGATGATGCCGCCTGAACTGAACCGTCCACCGCTAGCGGTTGACCGAGTGCGCTTCGTGGGAGATGTCGTTGCGGCGGTTGTAGCCGAGACAAGCACCCAGGCGGCCGATGCTGCCGAGCAAGTCATGGTTTCTTACGATTCGCTCCCTGCTGTCATTGACATTGAAGAAGCCATCAAGCCAGACAGCCCTGTTGTCTGGGAGGGTCAGGAGTCAAACGTCTGCTTTGCTCACGTTGTACCCGACGCTGATACACAATCCGCTAACGACCCTTTTGAAGGAGCCGATGCGGTCGTGACCGAACGCATCGTTACTCAACGTCTAGCGGGCGCGCCAATGGAGCCAAACGGCTGCGTGGCAGTGCCAGAAGATAACGGCAACCTCACACTGCATCTCTCTACCCAAGCTGCTCACTCAGCACGCGACGCACTGGCGCCAGCGCTTGGGCTAGAGGCCGACAAGCTACGTGTTACCGCCCCGTGGGTAGGTGGAGGATTCGGGCCAAAGGCTGCGATCTACGTCGAATACATCATCGCTGGTAAGGCCGCCCAAACGTTGGGTCGTGCGGTGCGCTGGACCGAAACTCGCAGCGAAAACATGCTGTCAATGGTGCAAGGACGCGCCATGGTTATGAACGCTGAAATGGGCGTCACCAATGACGGCAAGATCTTGGGTCTGCGCGCCAACGTAGTCGCCGACGCGGGCGCCTACCCGATCATCGGTGCCATCTTGCCGATGTTGACCGGCATGCTCAGTCAGGCCGTCTACGACATCGGCGCTGTCCATTTCAATGCGCACACAGCGATCACAAACACGACACCGATTGGTGCTTATCGCGGAGCAGGACGTCCCGAAGCCACTCAGATGGTTGAACGCATTATCGATAAGGCCGCCGCGGCCATTGGGATGGATCCCGCGGAGATCCGCCGCAAGAACTACTTGCAGCCTGATCAGTTTCCGATCCAGTTGCAAACAGGTGCCAACTACGACTCGGGCGAATACGAAAAAACGCTCGATGCTGTACTCAAAGCATCGAGCTACAAAGATCTACGATCCGAACAGGCGAGTCGCCGGTCAGCAGATGACTCCAAGCTGCTCGGCATCGGCGTATCGTCTTACGTGGAGATAACCGCACCGGTCGGCTTGCACACTGAGTTTGGAAGCTGTGAGGTACACGAAGACGGCTCGGCCACCATTCGTGTAGGCACCTCTTCGCACGGTCAAGGCCATGCCACCGCTTTTACTCAAATTGTCGAAGGCGTCTTGGGTATCCCCATGGAAATGGTGAAACACGTTGACGCCGACACTGCCGAAGTGCCTAGTGGCTCTGGCACGTTGGGCTCGCGCTCGTTGCAAACGGGCGGTTCGGCCGTGTTTGTGGCATCTCAAGCGGTGCTAGAGCGAGGCAAACAGCTGGCAGCTCATCTGCTTGAGGCCTCTCCAGATGACATTGAAGTTGGCGAAGGTGCCCTACACGTGGCAGGAGTGCCCGCAAGTTCGGTCACATGGGCTGAACTTGCCAAACTCTCCAACGACGATGAGGCTCGCCCACAAAGCGTTGAAGCAGGACTGTTAGCCGAGGAGAACTTTGACGGAACCGACTCGACATATCCGTTCGGGTCGCACGTGGCAGTGGTGGAAATCGACAAGGACACTGGCCAGGTGGCTCTGCTACGCCACGTAGCTGTGGACGACTGCGGCACGATCATGAATCCGATGCTTGTAAACGGACAACAACACGGTGGTATCGCCCAAGGTGTCGCCCAAGTGCTGTACGAGCATGTCCAATACGACGATGTTGGCAACCCACTGACTGCGAACTTCCTGAACTACTTGGTTCCATCTGCAGCGGAGCTGCCGAGCTTTGAAGTGTCCAACACCGAGACCGCTAGCCCGCGCAATCCGCTCGGCGCTAAGGGCATCGGCGAATCGGGCACTATCGGCTCAACGCCGGCGGTACACAACGCAGTGTGCGATGCGGTAGCGCACTTAGGCATTGAGCACATTGATATGCCGTGCTCGCCAGAGAATGTTTGGCGCGCCCTACAAAACGCATAATCTTTACACTGCTCTACAAAACCTACATAGAAAACCTACATAGAAAGAAAATCTAAACAATGAAGAACACCGATGCCGCAACAGATCCGGTCATAGTCGCTACCGCACGTAGCCCTATAGGACGAGCCTTCAAGGGATCCCTAACAGATATGCGCCCTGACGACATGAGCGCTCAGATGGTTACCAAGGTGCTGGAGAAGGTGCCGGAGCTTCCTCACGATGAAATTGAAGATCTCATCATGGGCACCGGCTCACCTGGCGGCGAGCAGGGCTTCAACATTGGTCGTGCCACCGCGGTGCTGGCTGGCTTAGACAACGTGCCTGGTACCACCGTCAATCGTTACTGCTCTTCGTCTTTGCAGACCATTCGCATGGCTGCTCACGCGATTAAGTCCGGCGAAGGTGATGCGTTTATCTCAGCTGGCGTTGAGTGCGTTAGCCGCTACGAAAAGGGCAACGCAGACAGCCTGCCCGGCACTACCAACCCAGTATTTGCAGCGCCAGGTGAACGTACCAAGGTTCGCGAACAGGGCGGACAAGGTGATTGGACGCCACCGGGAGGCTTACCCGACCTTTACATCTCTATGGGCCAGACCGCTGAAAATGTGGCTGAACTAAAAGGTGTTAGCCGCGAAACCATGGACGAGTACGGCGTGATGAGTCAAAACAAGGCTGAGAATGCAATCGCCAGTGGCTTCTTTGAGATGGACATCACTCCGCTGACTCTGCCCGACGGCACGGTAGTTGACAAAGACGACGGTCCTCGTGCCGGTGTAACACTTGAGGCGGTGTCGCAACTGAAGCCTGTTTTTAGGCCCGATGGACGCGTTACCGCTGGTAATGCATGCCCGCTAAATGACGGTGCCGCGGCGGTAGTGGTAATGAGCCGTAAGCGTGCCGAAGAGCTTGGCATAACGCCTCTAGCGCGCATCGTTTCCACCGCCGTTACCGGACTGAACCCAGAGATCATGGGGTTAGGCCCAATAGAGGCCTGCAAGCGTGCGCTTGATCGTGCAGGTATGTCAATGAGTGACATTGACCTAGTTGAAATCAACGAGGCGTTCGCCGCTCAGGTAATTCCTTCGGCCGACGAGCTGGGCATAGACATTGCCGATCAGCTCAACGTCAACGGCGGTGCTATTGCGCTGGGACACCCATTCGGTCAAACCGGTGCTCGCATTATGACCACGCTGCTACACGGCCTTGAAGACCGTGACAAGACTTTCGGTTTGGAATCGATGTGTGTTGGTGGCGGCCAAGGCATGGCGATGGTCGTGGAGCGCCTCAGCTGAGCAACACGGCTGCGGACTCTTCCAAGCGTCCAAATGAGAGCGCCAGCCCTATTGGGCATCCACGAAAAATAGAAATAGTTCCCTCGGTTCTGCCGGCGGACTTCGCCCGGTTGGGCGAAGAATGCGAAGCTCTTACGCAAGCAGGTGTGGATCGCATCCAGTGGGATGTAATGGACGGCGTATTCGTGCCGAACCTGACGTTTGGCCCCGATGTAATCGCCGCTTGTCGCTCGCACAGCACGGTTCCATTTGAAGCTCACCTGATGGTGGCCGAACCAGAAAAACTGCTAGAGAGGTACGTACAGGCAGGTTGTGAGATCGTGATCGTTCACAGTGAGACGTGCACGCATCTTCACCGCACCCTTTCTAAGATCACCGAACTTGGAGCCAAGCCTGCGGTTGCAATAAATCCCGCTACCGCTGTTACGGACATTTTGGGTGTACTAGATCTGGTCAATATGGTGCTGGTGATGACCGTTAATCCAGGTTTCGGCGGTCAGAGCTACATCGCTTCGGCAGAGCCAAAGATCGCCGCCCTGCGCACCGCCATAGTGCAAGGTGGTTTCAATGTGGACATAGAGGTTGACGGGGGTATCTCCGCTAGCACCGTTGGCGCAGCGACCAAGACTGGAGCCAACGTGTTGGTCTCAGGTAGCGCCTTATACGCACATCCCAACGGTCAAGCCGCAGCCGTATCGCAATTGCGGCAACTTGCGCAGTCGGCTCAGGCCGGTACTTGATCTACTCTCTAGCGTTGTGTGAGTAACGCTCATCAACGTCGCTATCTCTTTGATTTGCTTGGCTTTGTTGCTTTAGCTGCAACACTGCTTGCTGCTAGCTGCGGAAGTACTCTGATTGAGCGTTTCTGCGAAGAGGTAGCCAGTCTTGAAAACGCTGACCTACAAAGCTTGACCACCTCGGCTACGAACGATCCTGCCGTGCGAGCCGAGCTGCAAAGAATCTCCAGCAAGTTCAACGATGTGCTGGCTGCTTCTCCTGACGAAATTCGAGCTGATGTTGCTGTGCTAGCGGGTCTTACTGCGGCCTTGGAGCAGGTAGCGCGCGAGACCAATTCACGCGAGCAATTTGAACGAGCGGCGGCTCTGCTTGCCGCGCAAGTGCCGTATGAAGATGTATTGCCCGGAGCTGTTAACCGATACAACGCTTACGTAATCCGTAAGTGCACTCCTGCGCCAGATAGCAAAAACTAGCTAGGTGAGTTCGCCCCGCTTGACGATCACATGGTCGCATAGGCCGTATTCCTTGGCTTCTTTTGCTGTGAACCAACGATCGCGTTCGGAGTCTTCTTCAATTTGTTCCACACTTTGGCCGCTGTGAAACGCGATGCGGTCGGCCATTAACTGCTTTATGTAGCCCATCTGTTCCGCCTGAATTGCGATGTCGGCAGCTTGCCCTTGCACTCCACCTGACGGCTGGTGCATCAACACACGAGCGTGTGGCAGGCAATACCGCTTACCCGGTGCGCCGGCGGTTAGCAAAAACTGTCCCATCGATGCCCCAAGTCCCAGACACACCGTGGCTACATCACAGGTAACGAATTGCATCGTGTCGTAGATCGCCATGCCAGAGGTGACCGAGCCGCCTGGGCTGTTGATGTAGAGCCAAATATCTTTGGAGTGATCTTGTCCTTCCAAAAACAGCATCTGTGCGCACGTGATGTTGGCAACCTCGTCGTCAACTTCGGTGCCCAAGAACAGGATCCTGTCGTTTAGTAGGCGGTTGTAAATCTCCCCCGGTCCAAGCTGGTTACCGGAGTTGAAAGCCTGCGGGTTTGCTGAAGTGGAGGCAATAGCTGGATTGCTCGCGGAAATTATCGGCTGTGTCATCGGCATTGCTTGCGGAGGCTACCAACGGCGCCCAGCTAGCTGAACTGCAATTGCTCGTAACGCTCGCCCGCGGTGACTAATGGTGTGCTTTTCAACCGGCATCATTTCCGCAAACGTTTGCCCATCACCCTCGGTGGGAATAAACAACGAGTCGTATCCGAATCCGCCGGTGCCCTGCTCAGAAGTAGCGATCGTTCCCTCAACATGACCTTGCGCCACCAATTCGATGCTGCTGTCAACGCTTTTGCCAGAATCTCCCGGCATCTTCACCACCACCAGTGTCCGGAATCTTGCGCTGCGCTGCTCAAGAGAAATGCCCTCCAATTCCGTCAGCAGCTTTTGCCTGTTTTGGGCGTCGGTTGCAGTCTCGCTCGCGTATCTGGCCGAGCGCACTCCCGGTGCTCCTCCTAGCGCGTCAACCTCAAGGCCTGTGTCGTCAGCTATAGACGCCTCACCCGTTGCTGCGAAGCAGGCCAAAGCCTTGATCCGAGCGTTATCTTCCAACGTGTCGCCGTCTTCTACAGCGCCGATGTAATCAACCGGTGGGTGGAGCACGGTTATTGCGTCAGCAGCCGTTCCGCTGGCAGTAAGCACTTCGACTAGCACTTGTTCTATCTCAACTGCTTTATGCGGATTGGTTGATGCGATCACCAATCTCATATCTGCAGAATAAGAGCTAGATCCCAGTGCCCACCAACTGAGACTTGATCGGTATCTAGGTCGGTCGTTCTTCGCTGATCGCCAATCGTTGCAGCTCGACAATCTCCGCTATTGCACCGCGCGCTAACTCCAGCATTGCCGACAGTTCTTCATTGCTAAATGGATCGCCTTCAGCGGTACCTTGCACTTCAACAAAACGACCTGCGCCTGTCATCACCACATTCATGTCGACCTCAGCGCGAGAATCCTCAACGTAGGGCAGGTCTAGCACTGAAGCACCGCCCACCACTCCAACCGACACCGCCGCACAAGCGTCAATAATGGGATAGTGCGCGATTAGGCCACGATTTAGTAGATCTATACACGCGTCGTGTAGAGCCACCCAGCCTCCGCAGATTGATGCAGTGCGAGTTCCACCATCAGCTTGCAATACATCGCAATCAACGGTCACCTCGCGCGCACCTAATTTTTCGAGGTCACACACTGCGCGCAATGAGCGTGCAATAAGCCGCTCGATTTCCAACGTACGGCCTTTCTGCTTGCCCGCTTTGGATTCGCGCCGAACTCGCTCAGGGCTTGAACCTGGCAGCATCGAATACTCTGCAGTCACCCAGCCACGCGGTGGATCAAGATCTCTCATCCATCTGGGCACATCATCGTTTACCGAAGCGGTACACAGCACCGTCGTATCACCAAATCGCGTCAGTACCGAGCCGGCGGTTTGCTTCGTGTAATAGCGCTCGAAGGTGATAGGCCGCAACTCATCGGCTGCGCGACCATCGGGGCGTATTGCCTCTTGTTTTGTTTCTTGCATGGTTCTTTTCCTAAATGAATCGTTGTATCGGGACTGTAAATACCACCGTAAACACCACCATAAACACCAAGGCCATCAAGGGCCATCAAGCCTGGTACATGGCTCCTTCGGTAGCCACGAAGACCGGTCCTGTAAAAACTGCTGCGGCCTCTGTCAGATGATCGGCCGGATCAGACCCTGGCGGGACATGAGTAATCACCAGCTGTTTTGCGCTCACTGCGTTGGCTTCATTTGCTATCCATTCACAGGTCACGTGGGGCCCGACACTGTTATTAGCAGCCAAAAATGTGCCCTCTCCAATAACCAAATCGGGCTCAGGTCCCAATTCAGACAGCGACCAGTTAGAGCCCGTATCCGATGTGTAAACCACCGAACTCGATTCGTCATCAAAGCGCATCGCCAGTGTCTCTACCGGGTGGTCTGTTTGCGAAAAACGAATGTTGATGTCGCCTACCTGGACGGTGTCTCTGTCCTTGACGATCTGCCAGTTGAACAGATCGTTGGTGTCTCCATCGTTTTGGAATGCTTCTGTCACTTGTCGCACATCATCAGTGGTTACCACCAGCATCTCTTCAATGCCTAGGTAGTACTTCCCAGCGTTGTAAACCACAGGCAACTCGGTGCAATGGTCGGGATGATGATGTGATACGACGATGGCATCCAAGTCGCTCAAAGCAACGTCTTTTTGCAGGTTGGACAAGGTGCCGGGACCGCAATCAACCCAGATATTGGTGGTGTCGCTGCATAACAGATATCCACTGCAGGCCAATCCTGGTGAGGAGTAGCTGCCCGAACATCCCAGAACCCTTATAGAGAGACCACTCACGGTGTTAGCAGTTCCTCAGCCACGTATTGAGGCTAGACCTTGTGGTTGGCACAGAAAATAGGAGCATCAAAAATAAATCACATCGTCTAATCGTTGCGCCGTTGTGTCTAGATCACCGGTCCAAGCGTTTGTTGAAAGGTATTTCCAACCGTGATCAGATGCCACAAACACCACCGCACCGCTTTCAATCTGTTTTGCTGCCTTGCGGGCGCCAGCCAACGCAGCTCCTGACGAAATTCCAGCGAACACACCGGTTTTGTCCAGTAGCTCCCGCGTGCCCTCAATGCTCTCACGCTGGCGCACGATCATCTTTCGATCAATCAGCTCAAGTCCGTTCCACTCGTCAAACACCGGAGGTACGAACCCTTCAGACAGGTTGCGAAGCCCTTCTACGTGTTCGCCCACTGGTGGCTCTATAGCCCAAATCTCAACTTCGGGCTTGTGCTCGCGCAGGTAACGTCCGGCACCTAGCAACGTGCCACTTGTACCTAAGCATCCGACAAAGTGTGTGATTTGCGGAACGTCACTCAAAATCTCTGGGCCAGTGGTGTCGTAGTGAGCTTGAGGGTTGTCAGCGTTGCCGTACTGAAACAACATCACCCAATCATCGTGCTTGGCAGCTAATTCTTGAGCCATTCGCACCGCGCCGTTTGAGCCCTGGTCACCCGGGCTGGTAATGATCTCGACTCCAAAAACCTGCAGCATTTGCCGACGTTCGGGCGACACGTTCTCGGGCAACACGACCTTCAACTGATATCCACGTCGGCGTGCAATCAGAGCCAGAGAAATTCCAGTGTTACCCGATGACGGCTCCAAAATAACTGACCTTGGCTTGAGGCGACCCTCTTTTTCGGCTCTGTTGATCATCGCTAACGCAATGCGATCTTTCACGGAACCGGTCGGATTGTTTCCTTCCAGCTTCGCCCAGATTTCAACCTCAGGGTTTGGGCTTAGCGTGCTCACATCGAGCACCGGAGTGTTGCCAACCAACTCCTGTATATCGCGGTACGCGGCCATTTAGCCAGTTTGATGGGCTGACCGAGCTACTTCCCGCCTGCTACGGCAGGCAATATCGACAACTCATCTCCGATGGCTACCGGAGTGGCCAGCTGCTCTAGGTACCTGACATCTTCGTCGTTTACATAAACGTTGACGAAACGATGCAGACTGCCATCGTCGTTCAACAGGTTTGATTTGATTCCAGGAAACTGCGCAATCAAGCTGTCCACTGCTTCCGACACCGTCGATGCCTCAACATCAATGGTTGATTTGCCATCAGCGTGCGGTCGCAGCACGGTTGGCAGTCGAACTGTTACAGCCATCATTTTCTCCTGAACAAACGTTGATCACTCCTAAGGCTAAGGCGACCTTTGCAAAATCGCCCCAGGTACCCTCGCAAGGATGCCACCTAGTAGTGCTTCAGAACGCATGGTGGTAGCGAGTAACCGTCGCGCTCGCGCGAACTATGAGGTACTTGAAACGCTTGAGTGCGGAATAGTTCTGCGCGGCACAGAAGTGAAATCGATACGAGCGCGCACAGTTCAAATTGATGAGGCGTACGCATTGGTTCGCCGTAATGAGATGTGGCTAATGGGAATGCACATCTCTCCGTGGAATCATGCGGCCGCGCAAGATGCTCACGAGATTGCTCGGCCGCGCAAGATGCTGTTGCAGCGCGCCGAGATTGATCGGTTACGTGCACGCGTGCAACAAGAGCGTTTACAGCTCATTCCGCTTTCGCTGTACTTCGTAAATGGCTTCGCCAAGGTGGAACTGGCCCTAACCAAGAGCAGACGTCTGTATGACAAGCGACAAGCGCTGCGCAAACGCGAAAGCGACCGTGAAGCCGAACGTGCCTTGCGATATCGCCGCCGCTAGCTAGAGCAAACGCTCTGTCAAGCTTGCAGGCACACCTGGGTAACAGTTCTGTAATGACTCTGCCACAAAATAGGATTTTCCAAGAGGAAATCTAGAGAAATTCCAAGTTAATTCCAAGGGAAACGACCATTTTTGCGCCTTACCGGTATGATTATGGCTGCGGTAACTCAGGGCTAGTGCACTTTCTGGCTGCCGAAACTGACTTATCCACCACGGGGGTGATCGGTATTGACTTTGACGGTTGAAGTGAATGAAGCGAGCCGTGGTCTCCGGAGCCACGTTAAAGAGCCGGAACAATTTTAAACGCCAACGACAACAAAGTCGACCTGGCGCTTGCCGCTTAGTTTTTAAGTAGTGAGTCGGCCTGAGTGCCCCTGCTTCGCGGGTACCGGTGCCATCAACTGCGAAGCTTGCCCAACATCTTTGTTGGTGGGGTGCTGGGGACAAAAATCGTCTAACTAAGGCGCAGGTTGGGTGTCGTTAACTTGCCTGTGCCTGACAATTTTATAACGACTGCGCTCGGAGAAGACTCATAGAAACGTTGAAGGACGCGGGTTCGATTCCCGCCATCTCCACCATCCGGGTTTGCTGTGCCTGATTTTTTAGATTCTGATCAAACAAATCTGCTTGACAGCGCCGAGTCTCTGGCGCAACAACTTGCAGAACTGGTTAAAGCTCAGCTATCAGATGTCGATCTGTACACCGCCGTCATGGGTGCTTCCAAGGCTGCTGGCATCTGGAGGCTGACACAACAAGACGCTGCCGCTTTGCCAACCACAGGGCCAGCCACAGGAAATCCGGCTTCTAGCGGCACACCCGCACTGGATTTGGTAATAGTGCGAGACACACTTTGCCAGCGCAATGTCGGTCACCTGGCAGGCATCTTCGGACCTACCCCCACCATGTTGGCGGGTGTCAGCGAACCGCTGCGCTCGAATGTGCTGCCGAAGTATTTGTCGGGAGAACTGCGCGGCGGCTTTGGCTTTACCGAGCCAGCAGACGCAGCTCGCCCAACCTGGGCAAGAACTGAGGGCGACGAACTGGTGGTGAATGGACAAAAGTCATACGTAACTAGTGGCGCTGACGCCCATTTCATTAACACACTCGTAGAAATAGAAAACAGCGGTCCCGCGATGGTGTTCATTGAAACCGATCGTCCGGGTGTGGAGTTGGTGCGGCGGTTCGGTTCACTTGATGGCAGCCACCACGCTGGGTTCACCTTTACCGATGTGCATGTACCAGTTAGCCACGTGCTCGGCCAACCCGGTAAAGGTATGGGGCGCGCACTTAACCAGATAAACGGCGTTCGAATGGCGCTAGCCGCTAACAGCGTCGGTTTGTGCTCATTCGCGATCGGCCTGGTTGAGCAACACCTTCGTGGGCAGTCTGCTACAGGACGGACCGGACAGACCGACCCAATCCCAGGGCACGAAACCGCGCGAAACAGACTCGGTGCTATGCGTGCAAACGCCTATGCGGCTCGAAGTGCTGTTTATCGAACCGCTCGCATAATCGACGCCGGTGAAAACTCCGTCAACGAGGTGATGGCAGTCAAAGTCGTCGCAACCGAAACCGTTGGTCAACTAATCGATGAAGCAGTGCAGATAGTGGGAGGGCAGGCACTGGTCGACACCCACGAACTCAGCGAAATTTTGCGGCGCGTGCGGTCATTTCGCATGGCCGAAGGTCCTACCGATGTGCTGTACGCCAACATCGCTCGTGGCAGTTTGGATCTAGATCTTGGTCGAATTTGAGGCAATGCATCTAGCAACCTAGCTATTGTCGCGACAATGAAATCGCAAACCCTTGAAACCCTGATAATTGACGCAGCTGAAAACGGTGTCGTAACTGTCACGATGAACCGGCCCGAACGTAAGAACGCTGCCAATTTTGTGATGTGGCGTGAGCTACGTGAAACCTGGAGCGAGCTAGGAGCAGATCCTGATGTGCGCTGTGTGGTGATGACCGGCGCAGGCGACGCTTTCTGCAGCGGAGCTGACTTAGCTGGTGATGGTCCTCAGATGCACCAACTGCAAGCCATGAACGTCATTCATCAGACCTTGTCGGCTCTGTACGCAATCATGGTTCCAGTAATCGCCAAGGTAAACGGGGTCGCTGCAGGAGCAGGGATGAACATGGCCTTAGCTTGCGACCTGATCTTGGCATCCGATCAGGCTCGCTTCAGTGAGATATTCGCTCGGCGCGGCCTCTCCGTTGACTTCGGTGGCACCTGGATTTTGCCTCGTCTTATCGGCTTACACCGCGCTAAGGAGTTAGCGTTTTTTGGTGACGTAATCGACGCTAAAACTGCTCAAGATTTTGGATTCGTAAACACTGTGATTCCTAGCGACCGTTTTGATGACGAGGTAAGCGACTGGGCAGACCGCCTAGCAGCTGGTCCACCATTGGCACTAGCCATGACAAAACGCTTGCTCACCATGAACGCCAGCGCCGATTTTGCTACCGCCCTAGAAAGCGAGGGTCTGGCACAGACGGTGAACTTCACTACCAGAGACACCAAAGAAGCCGTTCAAGCGTTCTTAGATAAGCGCACCCCAGAGTTCAAAGGGCGATAGCAATAGTGCAAGAACTGGTTGCTGTTAGCAACGACATTGAGGCCGCCAGCGCGGCTGCGCAAGCAACGAACGGTGTGCTCTACACCTGCAGAAAAAAATCCTCTACAGATGGGACTCCCGACGAAGAGGCGCGACCATTCAAAACTCTGGTGAGAGCAACGACCGACAACATCGACACTCTTTTGCCAGCGGCTGAGCTAGGGCTTTATGTGGTGTTCTCGCGCACGATTCGCTCACGCCCTGTCGAAGTTGCACCGGGTAAAACCTCACCTGGCGTCACCGCCGTATTTGCATTGATTCACAAACCGGAGCTAACACACGCCCAAGCCGACATGCACTGGCGTGACATCCATGCTCCACTAGCTCTTAAGCATCATCCCGGCATGTGGGACTACACGCAACTGAGCATTGTCGCTACCTTGGCCGGAGAGCACTACGACGGGTTCGCATTAGTCGCTTTTGAGTCTGAAACAGATCTGCGTACACGCTTTTTTGGTGACGAAAACGACCTCGACACGATCGTTGAAGACGTAGCAAAGTTTGCAGACACGAAGCGCTCACCACGACGAGTAATCGCTACCGAACGCATCTTTGATCAGCGCCCTCCTGTAAGCAAAACCACCTGGCCGCACGATTGACAAGCCACGATTGACAAACACAGCATCGCAAGATCAACAAATCCAGCCTTCAACGACAATCTTCAGTGAATGAGACGCCCGTAACCCGACGACTTTGGGCGCCTTTGGCAGCTCTTGCGGCTGCAGTCGCGGTTAGCCAGTCTTTTGGACGGTTTACGTATTCTCTGCTGTTCACCGACGTTCGAGATGATTTTTCCCTCTCCAACACCATCGCTGGCGCACTTGGCTCACTCAATTTGCTGGCCTACCTGCTCGGCTCGGTTCTGGTCAGCGCAACGGTGGCACGCGTTGGCATGGGAAGAACAACCAGATTCGGATTGTTCGGTGTGGTCGTTACGTTGGCCTTGCTGGCCTGGAGTCCGTCGGTTGTATTGGTAGCAGTGGCAATGGTGCTTGCAGGAGGTGCCACTGCCGGTGTTTGGGTAACTGCACCAGGCCTTGCCACCGAGGTGTTAGGTACAACTAAGCGCGGCGTAGCAGCGGGCTGGATCACCGGCGGCGTCGGATTCGGGTTAGTAACAGCATCAATAATCGACGCAGTTACAACACAAGGTAGATGGCGCTTGGTTTATCTGGTTGAGTTTGTAATCGGAGTCGTAGTGATCGTTGCCTTGGCCATAACCACTAGACATCTCGGCAAACGAGCTTCATTAGCAACTGCAGCCTCGTCAACAGCAACAACTTCAGCTTCAGGCTTGGTCAACCCACAGTCCCGCTTACGAACCGCTGTCCATGCGTTAAAGATGGTGCCTGCTTGGCGTTTGACCGTGTCGATTTACAGCATATTTGCTGCGGTTATCTCTCTCGTGTTGACCTTCACCGTTGCTTTGCTTACCGAAGACGCTGGGCTGTCTTCAACTACTGCCGCCGTGGCTTTTTCTCTTATCGGGGTAGGCAGCATGTTTGGCGGGCCACTGCTTGGTGCACTAGCCGACAGGCTTGGCTCACGTCGCAGCATCGCTATAGGCACTCTGCTCGCCATCATCGGCATGGTCGCCATAGCTAGCGGCAACTCGATTGCAGCATTGTCCGGAGCGTTTGTCTTTGGGGTTGCTTTCACCGGCCATATCTCTGCGATAGTGGCACACATTGCAGGCCAACTAGACGGTGATGCATTTGGTGCTGCCTATGGGCTAGTCACCATCGTGTTCGGAGCCGGACTAGCGCTTGGCCCACAGGTAGGCGGACTAACCGCCGACCTATTTGATTCATTTTTGCCGGCATTCATACTGGCAATTGCGTTATGTGTAGTAAACCTTGCTCTTACCGGCTGGGGTGATGATCCGCCGCTGCACAAACACACCACGAGCAGCAACTAAGCCGCTGCACAAACACACCACGAGCAGCAACTAAGCCGCTGCACAAACACACCACGAGCAGCAACTAAGCCGCTGCTCCAAGCCTCTCGTCGACAGGGGCCAGTGATTTCAGTGCTGGCATTACGTCGCTAGCGAACAGCTCCATGTTTCGCTGCGATTCTTCGGCCGGCATTCCCGCATAGCTGAACACGCCAACATAAGAATCCATGTAGGTGCGTTCTTGCAGATAAATGATCTTGTCAGTTACCTGTTGCGGCGTTCCCCAAATTTGCAACCCCATAAAAAACTCAGTCATCTTTTCCATGCCGCCCGGTGCGGTCAACCGGTCGTACATCAAACCGTGATGCTCGTAACCCTCCGTGTCTTTCAGGTGTGGCTTGTCAAACTCATAGTGCTTAATGATTGAGTCCCAATAGCCACCTATGTAGCGGTGAGCCATCTCTTCAGCCCGATCAGCACTCTTGTCGACAAAGGTCCAGCCAGCCACAATCGGTGGTGGCGGTTCCTCGCTGTTGGCGTTGCGGTACACGTCTCTGTACTCCTGCAACTCTTCCTCAAGCACCGGCCACGGCTTTTGAGGCACGATCAAAATGCCAACACCCAATTCAGCCATGATCCGGGCCGACTCAGGTGAGATAGCTGCTGCATAGGCACGTCCTCGCATTGACTTAAACGGACGTGGCCTGATATCCACCCGTGGTTGTTTCACCAGCTCGCCGTCATACTCGGCGTAGCCGTTTTCAAGCGCCTTCAAAACCATTTCGGCGGATTCACCGAACAGCTTGCGAGCGGTCGGCATGTCACCACGGAAGCCGTCAAACTCCACCTTGCCAGTGCCGCGCCCCATGCCCAAAATCAGACGACCCCCGGAGAGGTTGTCAAGCATCGAGATCTGTTCTGCAACTCGCAGTGGATCATGCCAAGGCAATACACAAACCATCGAACCAAGCTGAATTTTCTTAGTAGAAGCCGCCATAAAGGTCAAAAACTGCAGGACGTCAGGGCACATCGTGTAGTCGGTGAAATGATGCTCAACACTCCAAATCGAGTCATAACCCATCGGCTCCGCTTGTAGCGCCAACGCAATGTCTTGGGCGTAAACCTGTTGATCCGAAAGAGCCGCATCTGGATTCTGAAAGATCACCGAAGTACCGACGTGCATGTTTTCCCCTAATTGCTTAACTGATTACGTAAGAATCCAAATAATAACCAAACTTAAGGGTGTCCTCTAGTTGTTCTTTGCTGTGCCCTGTAAGCGACCCTCTTTGTCTAGGCCCTACTAGCGTCTTGTTCCGACCAGGACGCACCAGTCATCTAGCCGCTTGGGAGCCTCAAAAACCACACAGGTTTCCAGTTTGGTAGGCCCATGCAGTACAAACTGTGCTTGCAAGCGAGAAATCTGAGCGGGCGAAATACCACTGAGAATTATGCGAGCACCAGGCGCCAAGCGGACTGCCAGCTCCGGAGCTAGATCACCAAGAGTTCTTGCGCCGATATTTGCGATCACCACGTCATAGGTCTGAGTGAGTTTGCTCACTGGAGTGGTTGAAAAGCTTGCGATGTGCTCTAAGCCGTTTATTTCAGCGTTGCGTTGGGAGCATCTAACTGCATCCGGATCTATGTCAATGCCCAGCACCTCTCCTGCTCCGCAACGAGCAGCAACCAGGGCAAGTACGCCACTTCCACAACCAACGTCAAGCACGCTTTGGTGTGGTTTTGCCAGGGCACTTGCTAACTCACGCGCAGCAAGCACAGTTGAGGGATGTGAACCGGCTCCAAAAGCAGTTCCAGGATCTATCTCAACCACCTGCTCGGCATCGCAAGGTGCCCACGGAAAACAAATTGCCAAATCGTCACTCACATAGGTAGCTCGATTGCGGTTAATAAAGCCCTGTAAGTGGCTGTTATCTGCTGGCCCCAACACGGCCGACTTGCCCGCAAGTCGTAGATGACTCACAACGGCATTTGCGAGAACAAGATCGTTTGCAAGCTCAGAATGCTGATCCTTGATACACACATGACCGACCCAACGGCCAGGTCGTAGGTGAGTGATTGTTATTTCTGTTTCAAGAGCATCTTGCGTATCAGCAAGCGATTCATCCACACTGCGTAGCGCTTGTCGTATCGCGCTAGTCAGCGTTTTGTCAACCAGCTCAGGCAAGAGGCGAGGCTGCGTTTCTGGTCCATCACCAAATGCAAGAACAATGTTCGTCACTCAAAAAGTCGTTGCTCCCACCATGGGAAAAACTCAGGCATGTCTTTACTGGTTTGCATAGTGAACTTCGGTGGCCGCTTCTCCAAGAACGACACCACACCTTCGTGCGCATCTTCTTCGCGCCCCAGGTAGTAGATGCCGCGACTGTCGATCTTGTGAGCCTCCATTGGATGATCGGCTCCCAACATCCGCCACATCATGTGCCGAATCATTGTTACCGAAATCGCCGAAGTGTTCTCAGCAATCTCAGTGGCTATCTCTTTAGCTCGTGGAAGCAAATCATCTGGCTCTAGCACCGCTGTCACCAGTCCGCCTTCCAACGCTTCAGACGCGTCGAACACTCGCCCGCTGTAAGCCCACTCCAAGGCTTTGCCGATACCCACCACGCGCGGCAAGAAGTATGAAGAGCAAGCCTCGGGCACCACTCCCCTACGGCTGAACACAAAACCCACTCGAGCCTGAGTCGAGGCCAATCGGATATCCATAGGCAAGGTCATTGTCACTCCCACTCCCACGGCTGGTCCGTTGATGGCCGCAATCAGCGGCTTATTGAACTCATAAAGCCTCAACGACAACAAGCCACCACCATCACGCATCCAGCTCAAATCACCCTCGCCTCTAGTCGCCTGGCGTTCAACCTTGGCGCTTTTGCTCTGGCTGTCGTAGTCAAACGTTTCAGCACCGCGACTTAGATCAGCTCCAGCGCAATAAGCGCGCCCAGCGCCGGTAAATATGACCGCTCGCACGTTGTCATCGGCATCGGCCAAATCGAGTGCCTCTAACACTTCGTGATGCATTTGTCCGTTATAAGCATTGAGTTTTTCGGGACGATTGAGCGTGATCGTTAAGACACGGTCAGCGATTTCATAAATGATCGTTTCAAACTTGGGCATCGGGTATTCCAATCTTCACTTTTGCTTTGCCTTTACATTCTGCACTTATTGCAGAAGCTAAAGACTAGGAATCTAGGAAGCGTCCCGCCGCAAACGCCGAGCTAACTGCACCTAGCAGCACTCCCAGCAAGATCGTCAGCGCAACCACAGTTCGAAACTGTGACGAGGTAACAACAAACGAGCGAAAAAACGCCAGCACGTCAGAGCGTCCGAACAGATCCTCCACGTGTGCGCGCAACAGTCCCGCCGTAAACGCTCCGACTATTCCTCCAATTAGGCCATGTGCGATGCCCTCAAGCACAAACGGAAACCGGATGAATCCGTTGGTAGCACCAACTAGGCGCATTACTTCTATCTCTCGTCGCCTGGCAAATACGGCTACGCGAATGGAGTTAAAGATCAGCATCGCGCTTGCCGCGGACAAGACAATCGACAACAGCAGCACAATCCAACGGAACGAATCGAACCAGGTTCTAATGGCATCCACCTGAGTCCGCCCTGTTTCGACGGCAAACACTCCGGGCCGTTCTCGAAACTGAGCCGCCAGTGATTCGATCAGTTCGGCTTGGGGAGTGCGCGGCACAACTCGATATGACGACGGCAGAGATTCTTCACTTATCGCCGCTAGTAGCTCAGACTGGCCATCCAACGTCTGACGCAGCAAAGCGGCAGCATCGACCTGCGAAAAGAATTCCACGCGCTCTATATCTGGGTGGGAAATCAGCTCCTGGCCGATCACGTCAATTTGGTTAGGGGTGCTGTCTGGTTGTAAAAAAACCTCGAACTGCACCCCACCTTCCCAGCGGCCAAGAGCATTTCCGCTTGCATAGCGCGCCATAAGACCCATCCCCACCAGCATCACTCCCACTGCCACAGTGAGGATTGCGGCAAAAGTCAGGGTTGGATTGCGACGGCTGTTTATCCACGCCTCACGGGAGAAGTATCGAAATCGTTTCATGGCTAGCTACGACCGTTAAGGCTGCACGCTTGCGGGCACAGCTTCACGGTTGTAACCACCGGATAGTTGGTCACGCTCAAGTCGTCCCTGGCGCAGTGCGATCACCCTTCGCCGCATCTGATCAACGATGTGTTGGTCATGTGTGGCCATCACAACGGTGGTGCCAAGCCGATTAATGCGATCTAGCAGAACCATCACATCAACTGATGTGGCGGGATCAAGGTTTCCGGTCGGTTCGTCAGCCAGCAATATCAGAGGTCGATTCACAAAGGCCCGCGCAACACTTACCCGCTGCTGCTCACCGCCTGAAAGTTCGTCTGGTAAACGATTCTCTTTGCCACCCAATCCAACAACTTCCAAGATGGCTGGCACCTGCTTGCGCATGGCCTCCTCTGGCCTGCCGATTACCTCTAACGCAAAGGCCACGTTCTCATAGACCGTTTTGTTCGGCAACAACTTGAAATCTTGAAACACCGAGCCGACATTGCGGCGCAAATACGGCACCTTCCAATTGCTTAACCGTTGCAAATCTTTACCAGCTACATGGATCTGACCACTGGAGACGGTTTCCTCACGTGTCAACAAGCGCAGCAGCGTGGATTTACCCGAGCCTGACGGCCCGACTATGAACACGAACTCGCCCTTGCCGATGTTGATCGACACATCATCTAAAGCCCGGGTGGCCTCTTTGTAAATCTTCGTTACGTTTTCTAAGCGGATCATCGGGTAAAAATAAGACTACGACAGGTTTAACCAGGTTTAACGGCGGAAACTATGTGGAAATATTCTGCATTGCACGCCAACGCAAAAATGCTTCCATGAAGGCATCGATATCTCCGTCTAACACTGCTTCCACATTGCCAATCTCCACGTTCGTGCGCAGATCCTTCACTTGCTGATACGGATGCAGCACATAGTTGCGTATCTGGCTACCCCAAGTCACCTCGCGCTGCTCGCCCGCTAAGACACCCATTTCAGCTTCCCGTTCGGTGCGTTGAAGATCGGCCAACTTGGCGGCAAGCATCTTCATGGCACGCTCTTTGTTTTGGTGCTGACTTCGTTCGTTCTGGCATGCCACTACCACACCGGTAGGCAGATGCGTGATTCGTACCGCCGAATCGGTCACATTTACGTGCTGGCCACCCGCTCCTGACGATCTATAGGTATCGATCCTTAGGTCTTTCTCATCTATCTCAACCTCATCAGATACCTCTTCAAAGAGAGGTACAACTGAAAGCGAGGCAAAAGCGGTGTGTCGTCGCGATTGCGTGTCAAAAGGTGAGATGCGGACCAGTCGGTGTACCCCGCGCTCGGCTTGGAGAAATCCGAACGCATGGCGTCCTTTTACTTCAAAAGTGGCCGAGCTGATGCCCGCTGCGCCACCGTCGGTGGCTTCGATTAGCTGAACCCCGAAACCTCGGCGTTCAGCCCAGCGTTGATACATCCGCAGCAGCATCTCGGCCCAATCACAAGCGTCTGTTCCACCGGCACCTGAATGAACCTCACACACGGCATCGTTTTCGTCATGCTCGCCGCCCAGTAGCGCCAATAGCTCAATCTCGTCAAGCTGAGCTTTTAGCTCTGTTATTGCCTCGTCGAGCTCAGGCGCCAGGCTTTGGTCGCCCTCTTCGTCGGCCAATGAGAACAGAGCGGATAAATCATCGAATGCAGTGCTTACCTGCTCCCAATGTTTAATGTCATCGGTGACGTTTGCCAAGCGAGTCGTTACCGACCGAGCGTGATCAGCATCGTCCCACAGGCTGGGATCGGCTGCGGCTTCGGACAGCTCGTCGCGCAGCGCGCGCGCGGCTTGAACACCCAAATATGTTTGGGCTTGCGTTACCCGGCGTTCTAGTTCGGCAAGCGCGATGGGGTAATCACTCCACTGACGGTGATCTGTCAACAGTCGGTCATGGTTAGTTAGGTGTTTTTCAACGGCCGTGGCAGTGTTTTAGCTTGCGGCCCGAACCGCAGTGGCATGGATCGTTGCGCCCCAGTTTGCGACCCGTCTCGGCATTTTTTGGACGCTCCGTCACAGTTGCAGTTGCGCCAGCAGAGCCACCACCTACTGAGCTACTACTTCTTGCTCCTGTCAGCACTTGTTGTTGAGAACCTTGCTGAGTCGGTTGCGTTGTTCCACCACCAGAACTAGTGCCATCGGGCGCAAAATATTGCAGTTGAGGCACTTTGGGTTCGGCTTTTTTCGGGTTCGGCTTTTTTTCCTGATCCGGTTTCGTCAGCTCTACATGCATGATGTGCTTAACAAAGTCTTGATAGGTGTGTTTCAGCATCTGCGAGAACATGTCAAAGCCCTCTCGTTGCCACTCCGCTACCGGATCTTTTTGGCCGATCCCGCGTAAATGAATGCCATCACGCAAATGATCCATCGCTGAGAGGTGGTCTCGCCAACGCTGATCTAGCAATCCAAGCAACACCTGACGTTCGGCGGTCCGCATTAGCTCAGATCCGAGTTCAACCTCGCGCTCCTCATATTGCTTCTGTCCGTCTTCAAGCAACAGTGCTTCTATCTCATTTGCGTCGTTTTCTTTTGCGCCATCGCACTGTGCCAACTGTTCAGCGGTTAGCACCGTGGGCCAGTATTCGTGAATCCCCACCAACAATCCTTCTAGATCCCACTCGCTGGCATGTTCGGAGTCGCAATATTCATCAACCAAGTCGTTCACGGCTTTGGTTAGATGCTCCAGTGCCACCTCACGCAGATCGATACCGCCCAATATTTGTTTACGCCGGGCATACATCACCTTGCGTTGCTCGTTCATCACATTGTCATACTTGAGAACGTTTTTGCGCGACTCGGCGTTGCGCTGTTCAACGGAGTTTTGCGCTCGCTCAATGGCTTTGGTCACCATCTTGGCTTCAAGGGGAACATCGTCGGGCAGAGACTTATCCATGACCCAGTTCATCGCAGAGGTCGCAAACATGCGCATCAGGTCATCTTCCAACGACAGGTAGAACCGACTCTCGCCCGGGTCGCCTTGACGACCTGAACGACCGCGTAGCTGATTATCAATGCGGCGCGACTCGTGGCGTTCGGTGCCCAACACATAAAGCCCGCCGTGTCTTAGAACCTCGGTCTTTTGCTCTTCACATTCTTGCTCGTACGTGCGTGTCAACGCTGCCAGATCTTGCGCGTTAGCCGGATCGTCCGGGTCGCGCTTGTCGGCTATTAGGTCGTGGCGGGCAAGGCCTTCAGGATTGCCACCCAGCAAGATGTCCACGCCACGCCCTGCCATGTTTGTCGCGACGGTTACCGCTCCGATCTGGCCGGCTTGTGTGATGACCTCAGCCTCGCGGTGATGTTCCTTGGCGTTTAGGACGTGATGCTTAATACCGCGCTGTTCCAGGGCACGCGACAGCTTTTCTGATTTCTCCACGCTGATAGTGCCCACCAAAACCGGCTGCCCTTTAGCGCTGCGTTCTGAGATGTCATCCACTACCGCTTCAAATTTTGAAGCCTCAGTTTTGTAAATCAAGTCAGGTTGGCCGAGTCGGTTCAACGGCCGATGAGTTGGAATCGGTACCACATCAAGTCCGTAAGTGTTGCCAAACTCTGCGGCTTCGGTCTCAGCGGTACCAGTCATACCAGCCAACTTGTCGTAGAGCTTGAAATAGTTCTGCAAGGTGACCGTGGCTAGCGTCTGGTTTTCCTCTTTAATTTTGACGCCCTCTTTGGCTTCTACCGCCTGATGTAATCCTTCGCTCCAACGGCGGCCTTCCAAGATGCGACCCGTGAACTCATCGACGATCTTTACGTCGCCGTTTTGGATGACGTAATCCTTGTCGCGCTTGTACAGCTCTTTGGCTCGCAAGGCCGCACTCAACTGCGGCACAAGGCTGGCGGAGTTTTGGTCGTAGAGGTTTTCTATGTCAAGTGCTCGCTCAACCTTTTCGATGCCTGGCTCAAGAATCGCAACGTTGCGCTTGTCCTCTTCTACTTCGTAGTCGATATCACGATTCATTGAACGCGAAATCGCCGCAAACCGTTCGTACATGCGGGCCGTGTCAGCAAGCCGCCCACTGATAATCAAAGGCGTGCGTGCCTCATCTATGAGGATTGAGTCAACCTCGTCAACGATGCAGTAGTTGTGGCCGCGTTGGCTCTGTAGCTCAAACTTTGGTGACATGTTGTCTCGCAGGTAGTCAAAGCCAAATTCATTGTTGGTGCCATAAGTAACATCAGCGGCGTATTGCGCACGCTTGTGGGTGGCTTCGAAATTGCCAGGCACCACCAGCCCTACTTCCAAACCGAGAAAACGATGAATGCGTCCCATCCACTCGGCGTCACGGCTAGCAAGATATTCGTTGGCAGTAACCACGTGAACACCTTTGCCAGAAAGGGCATTGAGATAAACGGGCAAGGTGGAAACCAATGTTTTCCCCTCACCGGTTTTCATTTCGGCTACCCAGCCAAAATGCAATGCCATGCCACCCATGAGCTGCACGTCGTAATGACGTTGACCGATGACACGTTGGGCGGCCTCACGCGCAACAGCGAAAGTCTCAATCAGCAGGTCGTTTAGGTCGGCGCCATTGGCGAGCTGATTACGGAAGTCGTCGGTGCGCGCACGGAGCTGCTCGTCTGTCAGCTTTTGCACCTCGAGCTCGGCTGCGTTGATGTCGGGCACCAGCGATTCCAGGGCGCGTAACTTTTTGCCTTCTCCAACACGGAGAACTCGCTGCATCACACCCATGGATTAGAGGCTACCGCCGGCCCTATTAGCGCTAGATGAGAATTTCTGGCTAGGGCCCGCCAACGGCACTTGGTGACGGGCACGCGTGCATGACGCCGCGTGAACTACAACTTCGCTTACTGCTTGTTTGCCACACTCGTGCAAACCCGTTGGTGCACCTGACTTGACCGCTGCTACCGCCGCTCGCAACGTTGCGCCGGTAGTCAACACATCATCAACCACCAAGACAGAAACCTTGCGGGGCGAGCTTGGGTTGATATCTCCTGAAAAAATGGCACCTGCCAAAACGAAAACCGGTCCAGCTAGGCGTTCGGTTCGCCCTAGGCCGCTTTGGGAAGCAGTGCTGGTGCGTACCAAGAGCCTGCGTGCGGGAATGGCTAGCCGTCGCGCCACCCTGCGCGCCAGTATCTCAGCCTGATCGAAACCACGCTTGCGGCGCCGTGCAGTTGTGGTTGGCGGCCAAGTGACTAGATCAATGCTCGTTGTGTTTATTCCTGGTGAAGTAATTCTCGACAGAGCGGTATCAGCCAGCGCGTCTCCTAACCAACGTGCGATGCTGCGTTCACGTCGAAACTTCAGAGCAAAGACAAACTCGCGTGCCACCCCTTCGTGCCAAAATAATGAGCAGGTTGTCTCCGCTCCGGCAATGCCGTCAGATCCCGTTGCAGCACCAAGTCCTACGTCGGATGGTCCTGGGCTGACTGGGTTCGTGAGTGAAATGCAGTCCTCGCATGGACACCAGCCGAGTCGGCCACAGCCAGGACACCGCACCTCAAACAACATCGCCTCAAAGTAGGCGGCCATCAGTGATTTTCAAGCTGTATTTATTTTGAGAAACGCTAATACCGGTAGTGATCAGGTTTATACGGGCCGCTTGGATCAACACCTATGTAGTCAGCCTGCTCTTCTGTCAGCTTTGTGAGCTTCACACCCAAAGCATCCAGGTGCAGTCGCGCAACCTCTTCATCAAGCTTCTTCGGCAGCAAGTACACCACCCTGTCAAGCTCGGCATGTTTTTTTTGCAGCTCAAGCTGCGCCAACACCTGATTAGTGAAACTCATTGACATCACAAAACTCGGATGTCCCGTAGCACAACCCAAATTGACTAGTCGCCCTTCGGCCAGCACCAACACGCTGTTTCCGCTGGGAAATATGTACTCATCTACTTGCGGCTTGATGTTGCGAACTTGAACATCAGACAGCTTCCCTAGCCCAGCCATATCAATTTCGTTGTCAAAGTGGCCGATGTTGCAAACGATCGCTAAGTGCTTCATGGCCGCCATGTGTTCAGCGGTGATTACCTCGTAGTTGCCGGTAGCGGTAACAAACACGTCTACCTCACCTACGACATTGTCTAGGCGATCCACCTCAAAGCCTTCCATGACTGCCTGCAAGGCGTTGATGGGATCTACCTCACCGACAATCACGCGACAACCTTGTCCGCGCAGTGCCTGCGCGCAACCCTTGCCTACGTCCCCGTACCCAGCTACGAAAGCCGTCTTAGCGCCCAGCATGACATCGGTAGCGCGATTGATTCCGTCAAGCAGTGAATGTCGGCATCCGTAGAGATTGTCAAATTTTGACTTCGTTACAGAGTTGTTCACGTTGTAAGCAGGAAACAGCAACTCGTCCGCGTTGGCTAGCTCATACAAACGATTAACTCCGGTCGTGGTTTCTTCAGATACGCCCTTTATGCCTACGGCCATTTCACGCCAAAAACTGGCAGACGGCTTGGGGTCTTGCTTGGCGAGATCACCCAACAACGTCAACACTTCTTTCATGTCAGGCGAATCGTCGGTGGTTGGGTCAGGTACTTGACCTTCTGCCTCATAACGAACACCCAGATGAGCCAGCATCGTGATGTCACCACCGTCATCCACCATCAGACTGGGTCCACTAAAGCCTGGCCATAGCAGCACCTGCGAGTTGCACCACCAGTACTCCGGCAGAGTTTCGCCTTTCCAGGCAAAAACCGGCACACCAGCCGGATCAGCTGTCGTGCCGTTAGGTCCAACCACTACAGCCGCAGCGGCTTCATCTTGTGTTGAAAAAATATTGCAAGATGCCCACCGCACATCGGCTCCAAGCGCTGTCAGCGTCTCAATCAACACAGCGGTTTGCACGGTCATGTGCAACGAACCTGCGATGCGCTCACCCGCTAATGGCTGCTCGTCAAGGTAGCGAGCACGCAACTCCATCAACCCTGGCATTTCGGCTTCGGCTAGTTCGATCTGCTTTCGTCCTGGCTCATGCAAGCTCAGATCGGCAACTCGGTAGGTGAACGACATGATTTCTGCTTTTCTACTTAGTTCTACTTTGCAAGATGCGCTTTAAGGTTCATCAAAATGTCGACAGGGCCAGGGTCGCGACTCATTGAAGCTGCCAAGCGCAGCGATAGGTCATCGCCAATCACCATCAAATCAAACATCTGTGCCAATGGCCCGGAACCGACCGCCGCGACCTCAATCGGACGGGCTACTCCTGCGTCTGACAGAACGTCAGCGTAAAACTCAAACCGTCTTTTGTTTTGAGGATGTTCGTAGTCGTGCCTTAGAAAATATGGCAGCGTCTTCTCTGCTACCTCGGGTGACACCTGCCAGCCCGCTAGTTCGTTATGACATAACTCAGGTAGCTCACCTAGCAGAGCGGGAAGTTTGGCGTTTTCGTTTATCTGCGTCTTCCAACGTAAAGCTGCAGCGGCACCAAGATTGCCCGCGCCACAAACAAGCAACAGGGAGTCTTGCGCAGCACGATTACTGAGACTGACTTGCCCAGTGGGATTAGACAGACTGGCTAAACGTGTGTTGACTTGAGCTATTGCCATCGCAATCTGCTGCGCTGCATCGCTTAGCAAGCCAGCTGCAGCCAGCGCTAGCAACGGTGGTATCACCATCGCACCAACTGCTGCACGTGGCATCGGGATCGTTGCGTCTACCTCATAGCAAGGGGTATTTGTGCGGGTGGCTAGCTGCGTTAGCTCACCGCCTGAGCTAACTGAGATCACGTTTGCTCCAGCGGCGTGAGCCGATTGAGTCACGCTCAGCGTTTCTTCAGTATTGCCACTAAATGACAACGCCAAAAGCAAGGTCGTCGGCCCAACAAAGGCAGGACATTCGTAGCCCTTAACCACGGTGATCGGCACTTGACAGTTGGTTGCGCCAACCGCGCGCACTATGTCTCCGGCAATGCCTGAACCGCCCATGCCAGCCAATACGACAGCGGATATGCCGGTGTCTTTCACAAGACTGGTGACCTGTTGCGATGTGTCAGCAGCACCATCAACGCTGCGCTGCATCTGTTGCCCTAAACCAAGCAGAGCGTTTCGCATGCCCATCTGATCGAGCGAGACATCGGGTGAAGTGCTAGCCACTAGTTGTTTTCGTCTCTAACGATTTCATCCAATCGAGCCTTTTCTGCATTCGATAAGCGCGTTGCCTTCTCTATCAACATCAACGGGATGTCGTCGACAATCTCGTAAGTCAAACCAAGGCGCGGGTTATAGAGCTTGTTCTCAGCTGCCAGATAATGCAGCGAGCCTTTGTCTTGTGGGCACGCCAGGATCGCCAACAAGTCGGGATGTAAAGCCATGTTCGTTCAGTCTTCCCTTCCCTTGGGATCTTGCATCAATAACTCCGTGATTTTGTCAAGCATGGTTGACAATGCGGTTGCGTTGTCGGCTTCCGCGTTTAAGCGCAATACCGGTTCGGTGTTTGAGGGTCGCAAGTTGAACCACCAGTCAACACCTTCAACGGTCAAACCATCAAGACGATCTTGCATGTGCTGCTTGTATTGCAGTGACACTGCATCAATCATGGCTGCGGGCTTCTCTACCTCAAAGTTGATCTCGCCCGAAGAGGCATAGCGCTTGAGCGGTTTCAGTAGCTGGCTCAATGAGTCTGAGGTTTTGCTGAGCTGCTCCAATACAACTAACGCAGCTATTAACCCTGAGTCTGCGTTGTAGTTACGAGCGAAGTAATAGTGCCCGCTGTGCTCGCCACCAAAAGCCGCTCCGGTCTGCGCCATCTGTGCCTTGATGTAGCTGTGTCCCACTCTGGTTCGCACAGGCGTCCCACCTGCTTCGCTAATGGCCTCTGGCACTACTCGTGAACAAATTAGATTGTGCAAAATCGGACCAGGTCCTTCACGCTGCAAAATTCCGGTAGCTATCAAAGCAGTCGTTAAAGAACCGCTGACTAGTTGACCCAACTCGTCTACTAAAAAAACACGATCTGCATCACCGTCAAAAGCCAGCCCAATGTCAGCCGAAGTGCTAATCACCTTGGCTTGCAGATCGACCAAGTTCTCCGCTTGTAAGGGGTCGGCCGGATGATTAGGAAACGTGCCGTCCAGCTCTGGATACAGCAGATCCAAGCTAAATGGCAGGTCGGCAAACACCGGAGGCAGTACGTAACCGCCCATGGCGTTTGCGGTGTCAGCTACTACTCGTAGCGATGTAAGAGCGTCAAGCTCAACGAACGAATGCACGTGCTGCGCGAACTGCTCCAGCAAATCAAGCTGTGTTACCTGTCCACGTGAGCTGGCAGCTTGAGCACCTTGGCGTGCAAGGTCTGAAATCTGCGCCAGCCCACTTTGGGAACCAATGGGTGTTGCGCCCGGGCCGCACAACTTAATGCCGTTGTAGGTCGCCGGATTGTGTGAAGCGGTCAGCATCGCAGCTGGCAGATTGAGGTGACCCGAAGCGAAATAAAGCAGATCGGTCGAAGCCAAGCCGATATCAATGACATCGATACCAACCGTGGTTGCGCCTTCAGTAAATGCGGCGGCAAGCTCTTCGCCGCTCGTTCGCATATCACGCCCGATCACCAGCTGACTGCATCCACAGTGCTTAGCAAAAGCCGCAGCCAGAGCACGCACAACGGTGACATCTAGTTGTTGCGGATACAGGCCGCGAATGTCGTAGGCCTTCACCACCTCGCTTAATGTCTCGGCCGAAACCGGCGCAATCATGTTTGGCACTAATTCGTCTCGGTGTTACTGATTACTGCTTTGTTAGCTGCCATAAGCGTGCGGTACTCACCTTTAGCCACGCGGCGACGGATCCCCATGACCGCAGACAACATTGAAAATACTTGCGGCACCAACCTCACGGTCGAATCGGTTTCGTGATTTATCACCACCGGTACATCGGCAACCTGCAGCTGGCTTACTTCGGCCAAGTACAGCACCTCCACGTCAAAGGCGAAGCCGTCCACAAAGCTGCAGTTAAAGATTAAGTCCGACGCTTCAGCAGTAAATCCTTTTAGCCCACATTGAGTGTCGCGATAGTTACCCAGCAATACCAACCGCGCTGCGAGATTGAACAAACGACTGCCAACGGTACGTAAACGCGAGCCTGAGTTAAGCCTGACCGAATCAATGTGGCGACGATTACCAACCGCCACATCTGCACCGAGACTCAGCTTCTCAATCAGATTACCTAACTGCTGCGGCGGGTATGAGAGGTCTACATCGGTGAAGATGCGTATATCTCCGCCAGCGGCAAGCATTCCGGTCCTCACGGCCGCGCCCTTACCTTTATTCGAAGCGAGGATGATTACGCGATCGGCCCCGGCGGCTATGGCATTTACTGCGGTGTCGTCGCTTGAACCGTCGTCTACCACGATGATTTCGACCAAACCTGGGCTACTCATGGCTGGGCTACTCATGTCGGTGAAGCACGCGCGTACCTTCGCTACAGAGTTCGTGACTTGTTCGGCAGCTTCAAAAGCCGGTAGCACCACCGACACCGATGCTCGGGTAGGCCTGCTATCTGACATGAGATTTAGCTGGTTATCTTGCGAACTGCGATGCAATTGTTTAGATGTGCTACGAAATACTGGTGCATCGAAGCGGGCGGGCGGACGCAACGCAAAGTACGCCAGTGCTATCACCCCTAGCAACGTCAAGATCCAGGCTGTGAACTCAACACTGGTTGCCCCAAACCGCATTTGCACGACCTCATCAGTTGGCACTACCACCATCCAGTTAGGTGTAACCCGATAGGGCCCGAGAGCGCCTTGCACGCTCCAGTTGGGAAAATAGGACACTTTCACCAATACCGGCACACCGATGCGATCTACTTGAAATGACAGTTCATCGCCGTTGCGAACTACATCTGACACCGTTACGTCTGGCAGTTTTTGGCGAGACTGCGGCGGCAGCGTTGCAAACCGAGTAAAGGTTGCTGAAATGTCTTGACTTGCGCTGCTAGCACCTGTGTCAAGAGGCGGCAACAGTTCAACGCGCTCCCAGTCCGCCGGACCATCAGCAGCGATAAGCACATCCCAGCTTGACCGGTCGTTGAACCAAATCACAGCAGGATCGGTCCACGAGCGTCCAGCTACTGGGGCATCGATCACCACTGCAGGCTCATATTCCAGTGGTTGCACCACTTCGCTGTCGGCTACTGCGTACACAATCCACGGATCTGCGTATGCCACCGGCGTCAGAGCTTCCGACCTTTCGGCTTGCTTCAGCGCCTCGGTGCTAAACGCGGCGTAATAGCGCACCCCAGACATCTGCATATGCGCCACGCCTAATTCGAAATCAAGATCGCTATAGGGCAATCCTCGCATTGCGCGAGAGGGTTTCTGCGATAGTTCCGACTGCATCAAAAAATGAAAGGGCACAGTCGGAGACGACTCAAAGTAAAGACCCTCCATTGAGGAAATGCAGCCATCCGTCCAGTAAGGCAGCAACATCGGCGCCATCGGTGTCCCGTAGCTGCCTAACTCGTCGGCTTCGTATTCCCACATTAGAGATCCGCAGCCACGATCCTCGCCAAGTTGCGACATGGATTCAATCAGGCTTAAGTACGTCGGATAGCCCGATCGCTGCTCGTAGCCGGTGAAGTTCCACGACGCCCAGCCTTGTACAAAATTGCGATCACTTTGATCCACGGTTAGCGGTCCCCATCGAAACTCGTTTTCCGTGTAGCGCTGCCCAGGCAGTATCCCTAGATAGAGGGCAACGAAACCAAACGCTGCAAAATAAGCCAGCACGGGCGTCACAAGCTGCAGCCACCTTGTGACGTTGACCCTGCCTGAAGATCTTCCCGAGTTTGCGAATGCTTTGATCAGAGCCCAAATACCGACCGCTGCCAGCAGGTAGATGCTGAGGTACCAGAACGGCAAGATGCGTGCGTTCCAGAGTCTGTGCTGGGGCCAGTGGGCAAAAGCCATACCCATCGTTGCAGCTATCGCCAACAGCAACAGGGTGGGCCGCTGCCAGCGCAACAGGCCCGCAATCACAGCAATTGCCGCCAACACCAGCAGCCAGGTGATGCTGTGCCTTACCGCATCACCGGTGGCCTCATTTGGGAAAAACAGGTTCGTTCGTACCTCGGTGATCTTCACCCAGCCCATGTCGTTCAGAAACGCTCTTCGCGCAATAAACGGGTAACTCCAGAACGCCGAAATAGCCCCGCCTACCAAACCGATCGTGAGAGCCCACCAAGCCCTGCGCAGTTCAAAAATAAGTAGAGCAACCACTACTACCGCCAACGCAACAAGTCGCAGGCTTGGCGAATCGGTCGCGTTCCACACTGCGATTTGCAACAGCACCGCGGCGACTATGGCCAGTGCAGCATTTGCGCGACCCGCTACCTCAGGCAAACGATGCAGCCCCCACACTGCAATGGCAATGACGGTGATCGCAACCGCAAACGCCGCAGTAATTGGATGCAACAAAATCACAATTGCTAAAGCAACTGCTGAACGCGCCCGACCAACTCCTGTCTCTAGCGAACGTAACAGCAACCCGAAATAAACCAGCGTCACGCACAAACCCATGGCAAAGGCAAATTCGCCGGCCAGGGTCGAAGCAATGTTGCCGCCGTAGATCGTGTAGTTGACTTGAAAGACAAACAGCAACATCGCCACAGCACATAGCTCTGGCACCGGTCGTGACCAGCGCGCCAGTCGAGCCATCGCCCACCCAGCCGCCGGCATTAGCACCACCCCACTGATTGCCACCAGCTTGAATGCAACGCCGTAAGGCAGCAGAACGTCAGCTGCAACGATCACCAGATATGGCAACACCATGTAAAACTGAAGTGCTGGGAAACCGGCATACCAGTCCGTGCTCCAGCCGCGTATCTGCCAATTGGGCAACAGCTCATCACGTAAGAACGCCGGGCCCCACACGTGCGCGCCCATGTCGCCGCCGGTCGGTGTTGTGTCAGTGAATATGTTGCCTGGCCCCAGCCAGACGAACACGGCCACACAACAACTGACAACCACCACGAGCTCGATCCAGCCGGCTAGCTCCAGTCGCGCCAATCCCTTCACCGGCGCACGCACAAACGGCACGCTACCCACAGGCATGGAAGAGAGCTTGTCGGCGCCATAGCCTGATGCCATGGCTGCCAACACGCCGCGTGATGCTGAAGCACCTAGTGATACCCCAAAAGGCAAGTCAAACCCCAAGTCAAACCCCAAGGTAAGGACACCAAAACCGCAGGACAGCTCAGCTGGTGACGGTTCCACTACAAATGTCCGGCCACAACGCTTGCCGCGTTGGGCAATCTGGCTGATACTTGCAGTTCTCGCAGCAGTGTTGCTCGTGCCCAACATTGTCAGCAACGAAGAGCGGGTCGAAATTGACTACAGCACGCTGATTGAGCGCGTCGGTGACGGCGAAGTCACTTCGTTGCAAATCACCAACGGCACCGGTGCAATCAACGGCCAGCTGACGAACGGAACGCTCTTCTTCTCCGAGGGACCGTTGGAAGTACCTGCAACAGATCTAGCACTGTTACGCGACCAAGAGGTGCAGATTGACTTCCACACCGACAATCCAAATCCCTTCCTAAGCCTGCTTCCTTTTCTCTTGCCGATCTTGTTGCTGATCGGATTCTTTTGGTGGATGCAGCGACGTGCCCAAGGTCAGATGTCTGGCGTTATGTCAATCGGCCGCAGCAAAGCCAAGACCTATAACACCGAGCGTCCCTTAACGAAGTTTGAAGATGTAGCGGGCTACGAAGGCGTAAAACAAGAGATCACCGAAGTGGTTGATTTCCTAAAAGAGCCGGAACTATTCACTCAAATTGGTGCACGCGTGCCAAAGGGAATCTTGCTGGTTGGACCTCCCGGAACAGGCAAAACCTTGCTAGCGCGTGCTGTAGCTGGTGAAGCGGGTGTGCCGTTCATGTCTGTAACAGGCTCGGACTTCATGGAGATGTTTGTTGGTGTGGGTGCCAGCCGTGTGCGCGATTTATTTCAAAGCGCACGCAAAATGGGTCGCGCCATCATTTTCATTGACGAAATCGACTCGATCGGACGTAAACGCGGAGCGGGACTTGGTGGTGGTCACGACGAGCGCGAGCAAACCCTGAACCAAATGCTGTCGGAGATGGACGGCTTTGAGACCGCCGAAGGTATTGTTGTGATGGCTGCTACCAACCGAGCCGACATATTGGATCCGGCGCTATTGCGACCGGGGCGATTTGATCGCCAGGTTGTTGTGCCACTACCTGAGCGCAGCGAGCGGTTAGCAATATTGCAGGTGCACTGCAAAGACAAAAAGATCTCCGAAGAGGTTGAGTTGGAATCAATGGCTAAGAGCACGCCAGGCATGAGTGGCGCCGATCTGGCCAATCTCATCAATGAGTCCGCTCTTCACGCAGTTCGCCATGGCCGTGATGCTGTGGCCCAAGACGATTTAGAAGCGGCCCGAGATCGAGTCATGATAGGACAGCGACGGGAATCGGTAGCAATGACCGAGCTCGAGCGCGAAGTAACCGCCTATCACGAGGGTGGCCATGCTCTTGTCGCAACTTTGTTGCCGCACGCCGATCCGGTTCACAAGGTGACGATCTTGCCGACCGGGCAAGCATTGGGTGTAACAATGCAGTTACCCGAAGAACGACACGCATACACCCAGGAATATTTGGAAGACCGACTAGCAGTGCTGTTCGGTGGGCGTATGGCTGAGGAGACGGTGTACGGGGTTACCTCCACTGGTGCCGCAAACGACCTGGTTCAGGGCACCGAGCTCGCGCGCAAGATGGTTTCCGAATGGGGTATGAGCAGTCGAGTAGGACCAATGGCTTGGGGATCGCATAGCCAAGTGTTCTTGGGTGATGATCTAGTAAGCGGACGTGAATACAGCGATGACACCGCTCGTGTAATCGACGAAGAGGTCGAAAGGATTCTTCGCACCCAACAAGATCGCGCTCGTCAAGCGTTGGTAGAACATCGCGATGCGCTAGATCGTCTAGCGGAAGCGCTGCTTGAAAACGAGACCGTGTCGGGTGAAGAAGTAGCAGCTTTAGTAGCAAAAACAAGCGCCGAATCAGAAACAGAAGAGACTAACAATTCGTAACGAGTTGAGCTGTGGCTTGCAGCTCAACCTCATCGATCTTGCCTGACCAGCCGGCTAGCACAGCTCCGTCGCCTGTGACTACGACCGTCGTCGGCACGGTGTCAATCCTTAGTCGCTTTTGTAGATCGCGTTGCGCCGTGTACTCCACTTCAATCACCGCCAACCCGGCTCCTAATGGTCCACTAGCTGTCTGCAATGCTGCTGCACATGTGCGACACGTTGCCTCGGTAAACACGACGATGAATGCGGTTGCGCCTGCTGGGGGTGCTAGGCCGCAGGTCTCTAGCTCAGTCACCGCTATGGCGCTAGGAATATGGCCGTTAGTTGCGGTAACGGCCATACGCGCAGACACGGCCAATTGACGCGTGCTGCGGTAGCGCATAAATGTCGCCACCCCTACTGTTGCAACCATGATTGCTGCAGCTAGCAAAAGGCGATCCATAAGAGTCCTACTTGTTCAGTAGGGCAAGGCAACGATGCCGCTCAACCCGTGAGCAAGCGGAGTGAACGAGTAAACGATCGGCACGAAAGGCGTATCCGATTCCAAAAGGTGAACTAAGTCACTGGTCAGCTGTTGTGTAACAACACCCGACGCGGGCACTGAAATCATCGCAATCTGCTCACCATCAAGCCGACGTTGCACCACAACAGTCTCAAGCGACGCTTGGGAAGGATCAACAGTCTCGCCTTGCTGATTATCGCTGCCCTGTGGTTCTTCTTCGTTGGCCAACTCCGCGCTTGGCACCACCATGAGTGTCACATACGCATCTGTGCCAACACCAGGCGGTATCACAAGCAACCAGCGAGTCTTTGGTGCAACGTGTGCCGGCACAGATGCCAACCCGGCCACCGCATCAAATAACGGAGGTATGGGCTCAATAGCAGTTTCGTTTTGCTCTTCGAGCAGACCCTGAGCTATTTCTGCAGCTAGCTCTTCTTCAGCGGTTAGAGACTCGGACTCGGGTGTACCTTCCTGGTCGGGATCGACAAGCGATCCCTCTGTACTTTCTTGGTCGGGATCGACAAGCGATCCCTCTGTACCTTCCTGGTCGGGATCGACAAGCGATCCCTCGGTTGTCAAGTCGCCGGGGGCAGCAGGTGCCGCAGGGTCGCCGATAAGCATCTCCGAAGCGACCGCTATCTGTTCTCCATTTAACGATCTAATGTTGACTGCGACCGGTTCACCAGCATTTACCAACAGAGTGTGCGAATCAGGCTCCGCTGTCGTACCAGCCGCCAATCTCACCTCGGTTACATCGTTCCCAAGTACCACTACCGACACCGAATCCTCGAAAGGCTCGGCATTTACGCCAGCATCGTCATCCACATCGCCAGTGTCATCACGAACGCCTCCGCTCCTAGCGCTTATCTCCACCTCAGCCAGTTCATCGCTTGGATTCAACACGCGAATAACCACATGACTTAAATCATCAATCCCAGGCAGAGGCACCCACCAAACATCAGAGGTAGCGGGTATAGCTAACTCGGCTGAAAACCCGGCTCGTCCGACACTGCCGTCATAAGCAGATAAGTGATCAACGGTGACTCGACCCGTCCTTACAAACACAGTTGCAGACGCCACCGTTCGACGCCGAGCGTAATTGGCAACATCTATCACTTTTGTCGACCGTCCAGGAATAACCAGACCCTGCAGCTCAGGTAAATTGAACGCGCCCGGCTCAGCATCACTAGCGAGACTCACATCCACAACGGCGTAACGCGGTAACGGATTCTGAATCACAACAAGATCACGAGCATCGGCCTGCGTATCACCCATTGGTATTTCCCATTGAGCTGACAACGTGCTTGAACAGCGCGCCTCATCAACTCCCCATTGCGAAACCAGTCGGCGCGTTACCGCAACTCCTCCGCCAGCCACCTCCACCACGGCCGACATCAGTTCGCCTGGCTCTATCTCTATATCAGCCGCGATAATGCTCTTGACCTCGCGAGGTCCTACGACCAATGGAACCGACTCACTGTCACGCGTACTGTTCAGCTCCAGCAAGGCTCTCACTGTGCGGTCGGTGATGTTGGTGATCAATATTTCGGTATTAATCTCGAGAGGGACAAACTCAGCCACTTCCTCAACGGGTAATGCCTCGTCTTCATTTTCGGCAGCTTCGTCTTGCGTCGTGTCAGTCGGCGTAGATGTTTGCACCGCTGCAGGTCTGTCCACTTCGCGCATGTGAATGACAGGGCAAAACCACGTGGAAGTGAGTGTTTCTTCGGCCTGGACTTCCACCTTGTTTGCTATTTCCGCTACGACGGGGTTGCTTAACGAAGCAGTTGGTGTACCCAGCGTCGCGTCAATAACCAGTGCAGCCACTATTACTGCAGGTATCAGTAGTCGCAGGGACCACGATCCACGCATCTATTCGACCTCCGACTTGGTTGGTAGCGCGGCTCTGCGCCTAGACGAAATGCGGTCCACAAAAGGAGTTGGCTGGCCCAGCGCTAGCCAAAGCATGGTTATCCATATCAACACCTGGGCAGCAGTCGCATAAGCCACGTCTTCGGGTCGGTCATAAAATAACTGTGCAGGGCCGTCCACGAGGGATTCAAAGCTCATTGCCCAACCCAATGCGGGCTCAGGATGCACCGAACCCATTGCGGTTTCAAGGCGCCAGTTACCATCGAACGACTCGGACACCAACACCTGTCCTGCTCCGATTTGCCCTTGCTGGTTAGTCACCGATCGATTACCAGTCAACACTCCAACCCCACGTGTTAGATCCGTAACAATCAGCTCAAGTTGCGATGCGCCAATATCCGCTTGGATAGGAGGAACAAACTGCGCGCGCGACGGCCACCACGCTTCATTGCGGAACACATGCACAGCGGTATCTGTCGCCACAGGTAAAAGATCAATCTGAGACTCCAGAGCATTTAGTGCCGCGGCAGGCACGGGACGCTCCCAGCCTTGTGTGTAAGACGGCGCCGAACGGTTAACAACCACCACATAACGGATGCCATATGCCCCTAACAATCGGCCCATTCTCAGCGTCTCACCGTTAAGACCTAAGCGAATTGCCTCTGTCAATCGCTGTTCGGGTGGAGTAATCGGACCGGGCCAGAGCGAACGCACATCAGGAAAACCCCGCACTGAAGTAGCGGCATAAAGATCCACATATGTAGAGACTTGCTCTGAATCATTATCGGCTAGAGGTCGACTTGCCAGTGGCAGTACTTCAGGTTTGCCCAGCCACAAAACTCGATAAGACGCCCCAACCCCGCGATCATCAATTGACGAAAGCGGAACCTCTAAGTCAAATTCTGATGCTTCCCAATTGCCGGAACGCGTTGACACCAGCGTCGGCAGCACAGCAGCAGCGACACCAACACTAAGAAGAAGCATCGCCACGCGCTGCGCCCAAGATCCGATCGGATAGCCACCTTCACCTGTCGCGCCAACTCTTGTCGCAGGTACAGATACTCGATCTGCTCTACCGGCAAAATCTGAGAAACGCGCCTCAGCTGAACCCACAGCAATCGTCCAACAACACCCGATTACCGCTACTACCAAGGTCAAACGACCAAGCGAGGCGGCCGTCGTCGCCGAGCCGGTGAGCTCTATGCCAAATAATACGTCCGCTGCAGAATCAAGCCAGCCCTGTTCAGCTGACCAGGCCAGCCCAAAACCAACCGCAGCTAAAGCCAGCCCACTAAAAGCCCAAAAAGTTTTTCGCCCTGTGGCTATTAAGGCCGCGGTGACTGTTGTCAGCAATAGTCCCCAACCAAGCCAACCCACCTGTAATCCGCCGACCTCAAATCGAAGCAAGTCGGTCAAGCTGCGAGGTTCGGTTATTGCAGAATCGCTCAATGCTGTTGCAAAAAACTCCGATATCGAACCAAACTCAAATACCCAAAGCAGGTTCACCAAGCCAGCTAAAGCACAAGCGATAAGGGTCCAACACACAACCGCTAGCGCATACCGGAAACGGCGATAGAGCGTTCCTACCAACGCAAGCGCCACCGCTGTCAACGGTGCCAGTATCACCACCAGTGGTTCGAACGCCGCCACTACACCAATCAACAAGGCCAGGCGTACTACACGCGCTACACACCCACGCCGACGTAACTCGCTGGGATTTTTCCGGGCCAACCCCTCAAGCTCAAATTGAGTGGTAACACCAGCGGTAGATGTCGCCGCAAAACTGCGGGGGTCCGCCAAGCCAATAGCAGACGCAAATACAAACGGGAGTGTCGCATAGAGCAACAACGCATCCCATGCACCGGCTGTCAGAGCTGCAAATGGAAGCGGGTTAAGTGCATACAAGGCAACGGCAAGCAGACGCGATTTTGAGCCGACAACAACCCTTGTTAGTCGCCAGATACCCAGCAATCCCAGTGGAACCAAACTGATTATCAGCAAATGCCTCAAGAAGCTGGTTGCACCGAACACTGTTAGAGAGCCAACGCTTAGCAATCCAATAGCGGTAGAACCAACCCCTGACACACCTGCACCTACCTCTCGCCAGCCACCCCAAAAGGCTTCGATAAGCAGGCTCGTGCTAGCGAGATCTGTGAACTGGCCAAAGCCAGCTACCCCACGTGAAATCAAATGCCGACTGCCAAAAGCCAACACAGCCAGAATTAAAGGCCACATCACCAGCCCTGCCCTCATTTTGGCGAGCCTGGCAGAGCTGAGAAATCCGCCCGGAGCTCGAGCCGATTCTGTTAGCGCTCCAGCAGAGCTAAGCCAAGAGCGCGCCCAGTCTTCAACACGCCTCGACGACACCAAATGGCGACGACGCAGCGCGGCATCACGCAAAACCCGCTGTCGTTGAGCGCGTCGCCGCAGACGGAATAGAGATGGAGCATGGCGCAAATTCCAAAGCCAAGCCCCCACTAAGTCGCTGGCTCGACCGAACCGCCCGCGCACTAACACATAGAGAAGCAGGAGCAATCCGACGATTACTGCCAACGAAAAGGCTGGTAGTAGATGTACCCAGCCGTAACACTTGATGAAGGTCCTGATGCGGTGGGCATAAAGAATTCGCCTAGTAGCAATAGTGGCTGGTGCCGACAAAGGATTTCTGTTAGCGCCTGAGCGAGTACTCGCTTGGGCAGGGTCAGCCTCATGCGAATTTACCCCAAGAGGCTGGTAACCAACGGCAGTCGGCACTACTCGCACGCGCCGCGCAGACATCTGCACGCGCCAGCACATATCCACATGAGCACCGCTGGCATCCATTACAGAATCGAATCCGCTGATGCTCCTGAAGGTGTCTGTGTGAATCAGCATCGCTCCGATTGGGGCAACAAAAACGTCGCGTGCGCTGTCATGTTGCGACTGATCAAGCTCTCCGGGCACAGCAGAGGGTGTCAGCACACCAAGCCGATCAACTGTTCCCCCTACATCGGCCAAATGATCGTGTCTGTCACGATCAACCAGCTTTGGTCCGACCACACCTGCTTCGCTTTCGAGGGCATCATCGACCATCACTCTTAAGGCGTCTGGTTCAAGCACTACCCCATCTCGCAGCAGGAGCAAATAGTGAGCATCAGTGTTCGCAGCGCACACATTGTTAACCGCGCTGGTGTAGTTAGCCGCCGGAGCTTCACGCTGATCTGTCGCCGAGCTGACAACAGCCGACGGCAATATCGCATTCACAATCGTATTCACACGGCTTAGTCGTTCTGTCATGACAGGCTGACCTCGCTTGTGTACATCTCCAAAAAGCACGATTACGTCGAGGCTCGCTACCTCTTGGGCTGAGTACTCCTGATCAGCGAGTGATTGCAGCGTTTGCTCTAGCCAGTCCATGCGACCAGGGTTGGAAACCACCGCTAGCACTGTCGGCACCGTTCCAGATACCGACGTTGCCCCAGATACCGACGTTGTCATTGACACAGCGGTTGGATCAGCTGTCTCGCCAACAGTGGTTGGCTCGGTAGTGGCAGCAACAACATCGAAGATGATGGTCGTTGGATCAGCTATTTCGTCAACAGTAGTTGGCTCATGCTGTTGTATTTGGGAGCTCACTCAGCCGCGCAATCACGGCAAAGCAGCGACCGCAACCACCCCGAGGCCAGCGGAACTAGTGCGGTAGTCGGGCGCATCGCCATATGGGAAAGATGTTCCGTCATCCCACACGATCCAGTAACCCTCACCGGTTTTAGTAGCCGCAATCGTCACTGCTGGTCGGCGATTGCCAAGGTTGCCACGTGAACCCAAATGCTCCGAGCTGCCAAACTGGTACACCTCACTGCTTGATACCAACAACCAGTATCCGTTACCAGTAGATGTTGTGACCAGCCCAGTAGCGGGCGAAGGTAGGCGGTCGCCTCTTGTGGAACCAAAAGCCTGCGCGTCGCCAAAGTTGTAGATACCGCCACCTGCATCGGCCAGCCAATAACCATCACCCGTGCTTGAAGCGACGATGGACTTAACAGGCCTGAACATCTCTAGATTTTCTCCGTTACCGACGGTGTCGGCTTCACCAAAGCCATAAATCCCTCCGTTCTCATCGGCCAGCCAATAGCCGCGCCCACTGCTATGCGCTGCTATACCCACCACCGGTTTTAGACAATTCTGATCCCTAGCAGATCCGAGGTCTTCCGCTTCTCCATAAGCGTTCACGTCTCCATCAGCGGTCACCAGCCAATAGCCGCGCCCACTGCTATGCGCTGCTATACCCACCACCGGTGAACCGAGATCGTCGTCAGCAGCATCGCCGTGATGGCTGGCTGCGCCAAATGCAAGCACCGTGCCATCAGATTTAGCTACCCAGAGTCCTTCACCTTCTACGGGCGGCGCTTCTACTACTTCTTCTTCTGTTTCTTCGACTTGTGGTTCAACCGTTTCGACGTTGAAGTCCGCTCCTTCACCAAATTGCGGGAAGCGGTACCAGTCCGACCGCAAAGCAAACGTCCTGCGGAAGATGTCATTGGCCCAGCGTGAAAATGTGAGCGTTTCAGTGCCTGCTGTGCCCAACAACCGGATACCTCTCACGCGACCACCCCACTCGCCGAGACCGTTTCTCCTAAACACATCTATGCCTTTGAGCTGCCCGATCGTTGGGAACGCGGCCTCAACATCCACTCGGCGAATTGTTGTTCTCCAGACATGGTTCGGATTGTCCACGTAGCTATCGCCCTCATCGATGACAGCTGGAAAATTTGACCCTTCTGTAAGACCAGCCGTCCAGCCACCGCTACTGGAGCTGTATTCGGTGAATGCGTAGCTGCCATCAGCATTGACGCGCACAATCCCGGCCGTGTTCAACACAGCTGTATTCGGGTGTATGACCCGAGTTCCAAAATCCTTAGGGACATTATTAACGGCGGCACCGCTATAAACCTGGCACCGAGTTGAATCGCACGTGTCGGTAAAAAATCCTCGCCGGACACGATCTTCGGCGGTAACCAGCGTCCACGAACGAGCCGCTATGGCCTGTGCTTCTTGGGCTTGCAAACCACGCCCGTCACCGAGTGCCCCCCAATGAGAAGGCATCTCGCTTGGCACTACCGAGCGCAGATACTGCTCCAACGGCAAGCGATTGTAGGAATATCCCTCGGTTTGTTCAAGGAGTCCGACGCTGCCGCGATACGCAATGCGTAGCGACTCAACTGTCGGATCTTGAGAGTCGCAGTAGATCACCACCAGCATGCGACTGACGTCATCTATGGAGTAGTCGGTGTTCTCGGGAGTGGCTTCGATGTAGGGGTCACCGTTTGAGCCACTCTGACCAGAAACATTGTCAGCAACTTGAGATCCGGTTGATCTACAGCCAGAGGTTCTGTAAATGTCAAACCGGTTGTTTCCCTCTACATGCAGGCGAGCCACTTCGCCAGCCGAAAAGTCATATCCCTCAACCGAAAAAGTGGACCCGGACGTAACCAACAAATCGCGTCGATCGTTGCGAGTCAACTGGACTCGTAGATCGCGATCTTCAACGGTTCCAGCGGTTGTGTTGCTATAGAAGTGGTCAACAATCTGAGCACTACTCCAACCATGGTCAATCGCATAGCCCAGAGCGCCCCATTGTCCTAACCCGTTGCCATGCCCCCAACCGCGACCTTCAATGGTGATTGTTGTAGGCGCCAGAGTCTGGGCTTCAGTAACCCCGGGCCATATAAGCAGAGGCAGCAGAAAAGCTGCCGTTGCACTCCAAAAACGCACCGACATCCCCTTAGTGCTACACGCCTTAGCGCGGCTCAAAGCGGTATTCACTGAAGCTTGGCTTGCTCCAAAGCCAGATCATGCTCAACCATGGTTTGCACTAGCTCGGTGAAAGGCATCACCGGTTTCCAACCAAGCTTGCGTTTGGCCTTGGATGCGTCACCAATAAGTAGGTCAACCTCTGCTGGACGAATGAACCGCTGGTCTATACGGACGTATCGCTCCCAGTCTTCGATTTCGGCTGCTTCAAAAGCCAGTTTGACAAATTCATGCACTGCATGTGTCTCACCGGTCGCTATTACGTAATCCTCTGGCTCAGGTTGTTGCAGCATGGCGTGCATGGCTTGTACATAGTCGCCTGCGAACCCCCAGTCACGTTTGGCGTGGAGATTGCCAAGTGAAAGCTCATCGGCCAGCCCCAGTTTTATGCGTGCCACGGCATTCGTGACCTTGCGTGTAACGAACTCCATTCCTCGCCTGGGAGACTCGTGGTTAAACAAAATGCCACTGCAGGCGAAGATGTCATAGCTCTCGCGATAGTTCACAGTTGTGTGATGCCCAAACACCTTGGCCGAGCCGTAGGGACTGCGAGGATGCATCGGAGTTAACTCGTTCTGCGGTGTCTCTCTCACCTTGCCAAACATTTCAGAAGACGAGGCCTGGTAAAAGCGGATCGGATTTTCACGACCACCCACCAAACGAATTGCCTCTAACAGCCTCAGAACACCTAGGCCGGTGATGTTGGCCGTCAGCTCCGCTTGTTTGAACGACAGAGCTACAAACGAGATGGCGCCAAGGTTGTAAACCTCGTCGGGTTGAGAATATTCCAGCGCCGCTATCAAAGAAGAAAGGTCGGCAAGATCCCCTTCCAACAGTTCGACAAAGGGCAAAGTCCTGACAATCTCATCGGCGTTTGGGTTTCGCTGGCCGGTAATAAGGCCATAAACCTTGTAGCTCTTCTCGTGAAGAGCTTCGGCCAAGTACTGGCCATCTTGGCCGGTGATGCCGGTAATAAATGCTGTTGGCACGCGAGCTCCAAAGGTAGAAGAAGAGAAGGTAGGAACGCCAACTAGCAGGGTACGACGCGCGGGACTTAGTTTGAGTTCAGGCGCTCACTAGCTAGAGCGCACTTACATATACGCCCCGTACAAGGCAAGCATTTCGGCGGCAGCTTGGCGAGGCGAATGCGCAACAACGTGAGCTTTGCCTTTACGTTTCAGGTCGGCTTGCAGATCAACACTGCTCACCACTTGCACCAGCGCTTGGGTCAGCGCTTGGACATCATCGGGTGGAACTAGCAACGCCGCGTCACCAACGGCTTCTGGTAAGGAACCCGCAGCAGCAGCAACAACTGGAACCTCTAGCGCCATGGCTTCTAGAGCCGGATAACCAAAACCCTCATAAATGCTTGGGAATGCCAGCACTGCTGCGCGGGTCAATAGCCGATCACGCTCTTGCGCTGGCACCCAGCCACGCCTATCTACACGAGCTCTAATACTGCTCGGTAGTTGACCTATCCGCTCAAGCACTGCTGCCTCGTCTAGTCCAGGCGGTCCTACTATGCGCAGTTGGCAATCCAGGCCCTGGCCGCTTAGCTGCTTATACGCCTGCTCAAAGGCGCTAACTAGCAACGGCAAGCGTTTGCGAGGTTGAGAAAATCCCAGCGCCAAAATGTATGGCGGGTCGCTCTCACGGCCTTGACGCAAAGCCGCTATGTACTCTGGATCTCGTGGCTCAACGGCGGGCCGTACTGCACCAATGCGCTCAGTGTTGTAGTGCTGTGCTACCTCATCGGCCACATATTGCGACTGTGTGTGCACTACCGCTCCGGTGTCAATGGCCTGGCGGACGTAGTAGTCCCACCACGACACTCTGCGTGGAACTTCGTCGCGCATCAGATACGTCAGATCGTGCACTGTCACCACGCGCAAAGCTGACCGAGCAGGCGGCACCATAAAGCTCGTGCCGTGCACCACGTCAAGCGAACCCAGTTTTCTCTCTACAGGAATCGGCAAATATCGCCACATCCATGGAGCGACCGAAGGAGGCAGCCACATCATGTGGCGCTCAGGATTGATTCGTCCCGTACCGTTTTGCCTGGTTTTTAGCCAGTTTCGAAACCTTTGCGGCGTATTGAGGGCATACTCAACCACCTCAATGGAGCCGTTTGTGCCGGTTATTTTTGAGGGAGCCAACCCGGGATTTGCAAAGCCTTTAAGCGAGTCGATTAGCCCTGCGACAAAGGTTCCAACACCAGTGGGCTGCGCGATCAACGGTGTAGCATCAATTGCGATCCGCATGCCTACATCACGCTACTGGTGGCTTTCACAACGAGTGATTTCAGTGAGTAACAGTCAAGCGAATCGGCATAGGCCATAGGCGCTATGACTCCCTCATCGAGAAAAACCGCGCGATCAGAGGCATCCTTCGACGATGCCTTGCCCCAGGATCTGGCTCCAAAAAAATCAGAAGACAGCCCACTCGTCGAAGTGCCGCGAGCAGAACGACTTGGTGTGAGCTATTTCAGTAACACCACCGAGGTGTCCAACGCCTTATACGAGGTTGAGCTAGCTAGCTACCTTGACACGGATGTACCAACCAGCAGCAGGCTGGTGCTGCTGAAGCCCCTAAAAATGGTGGTCAGCAAGCTTGGTGGGTTTTACGCACGTTTCGTTACAAACCAACTCACGGTGCTAGCGCGCGAACTGCTTAAAGCCATGCGCTTGTTGGTTGATGCCACGAACTCCAAGGTTCCTTTAGCGCCAACCTTCCAGCAAGCTGAACTGTCAGCCGCTGTAAAGCAAAAAGTCATTGAGCACCTGACGGGTGCGCAAGGTCGCGTTCTGGTGCTGGACTGCGCAACCCCAGATCTACTCACTGAGCTAGAAGAAGCCAACATAGATGCCTATGGGATTGCGGCAGAGATAGGTGCCAGAGACTTTGCGGTGGGCAACGCTTCACAAGTAAGCATCCAGAACAATGGCTTGGCGTATGACCTACGGCACGTTTCTCCCAGTGGACACCTTGCACTAATCCCCGAAGCAATCTTGGGCGGAGCAATGCTGCATGGGTTTACCGATCAGGCTTCGAGTGTGCAAAAGCTGGCGTTGTTGGCCGGTGTTATTACCGCCTGTAAGCCGGGCGCACGTATAGCAATAGTGACTGCGGCCATCGATAACTGGGAAAAACACCTAGACGTAATCGCTCAAGACCTGGTAGCTGGCCGACCTTTTCACCCCGCCACTTGGGAATTTCTACTTTCTGAACATGATGTGATCGATATAACCATCTCTCACGTAGACGATGGCACCACAATCGTGACTGGTTGTTTGCGGTAACAACCTCACACGGCTTCATACATGAAACTTGACTTTGTTTTACCGCTGCTCGGTGAGACCGGAGGAGCCGAAAGAGGCTTGACAGCTTTAGGTCGAGATATCACTGCAAGATCTGATTGGGAGGTAACTATCCAGACCACCTGCGCTACCTCGGCATCTACTTGGGAAAATGCTGAACCTGCAGGAATCACGTACCAAGACAAACTCGCCGTACACCGCCATCATGTTGATTCAGGGCGCACATCGGCCTGGCCAAAATTAGAGCGCGCAGTCAATAACACACCCAGGTTCATCACCGCAGCTAAAGCAAGGGAATACTTGCTAGCACAAGGGCCGGTGAGTTCGTCTTTGGCTGATTGTTTGGCTGGTAGTGCGGCTGATCTAGCACTGCATATGCCGTATCCGTACTGGACCACTCTGGCGTTGATTGGTCAACAGCGCATTCCAACGGTGATGTGGCCTGCCGCCCACGACGAACCAGGGTTCAAGTTGTCTACGGTGCGTGAGGCTTTGTGTGCGGTGGATGGTTTGGTGTTTGGTAGTGAGGCTGAGCGTCGTTTGACTCAGGTGAATCACGCGATCGCTCATAAGCGTCAGATTATGCTGGGAGTGGGAGTTGAAGTACCTAACCCAGCTGCTAATGCAACGAACGCGGCTGTTGAGGTTGGTATCGACGATGGGCGTCCGTGGATTGTTTGCGTTGGACGCATGCAACCCGGTAAAGGCACACACACCCTCGCACAACTCTGGTCAAACTATGTGCGTCAACACAAACCTAACCACCGACTGATATTCGTTGGAGAACCCAACATGAAAATCAAAACCGACAAGCACACTCACATAGCTGGTGAAGTAGACGAACAAACCAAATGGGAGCTAGTACGCGGAGCTGACGTACTCATCCACCCAGGACGACTTGAATCGTTCGGCATCGTGCTACTCGAAGCTTGGGCTTCGGACACACCCGTGCTCGTGAATGCTTACTGCGACGCAACCTCAGACCACGTCCGCAACTGCGACGGAGGTGCCACATTCCACGACAAGCACAGCTTCAACACCGAACTACACGCCATGCTCACTAACACTGAATACCGTCAACAACTAGCTCAAAACGGACACGCATACTGGCAAAACAACTACACCTGGGAAAAAATCACCCCCCGCTTCATGGACTTCTGTCAGAAAATCCAAAAATTCAGCACCAAAACCCACAACACAAAACAGTCTCAGGACTAATCCAGTGAAGCTTGAGTTTGTACTACCAGTAATAGGCACGACCGGCGGGGCTGAGCGTGCATTATCAGATCTAGCTCGTCACGTGATGTCTAGCTCTGATTGGGAGGTAACTATCCAAACCACCTGCGCTAGTTCCATTGCAACTTGGGAAAACGATCTACCAGCGGGATTATCAGAAGAAAACGGATTAACGATTCACCGTCACCCAACCGATAGAGGTCGCAGTCCTATCTCTCATGAACTATCGAAGCAAATCCAACAATCCCCCACCTCGCTCGACCTAGCTGAATCTGACGCCTATTTCCAAGCACTCGGGCCGGTGAGTTCGTCTTTGGCTGATTGTTTGGCTGGTAGTACGGCTGATCTAGCGCTGCATATGCCCTATGAGTTTTGGACCACCACATCGTTAACTCGCAATCGCCACATTCCAACGGTGATGTGGCCTGCCGCCCATAACGACCCCGTCTTGTTGATGACGTCGGTGCGTGAGGCTTTGTGTGCGGTGGATGGTTTGGTGTTTGGTAGTGAGGCTGAGCGTCGTTTGACTCAGGTGAATCACGCGATCGCTCATAAGCGTCAGATTATGCTGGGAGTGGGAGTTGAAGTACCTAACCCAGCTGCTAATGCAACGAACGCGGCTGTTGAGGTTGGTATCGACGATGGGCGTCCGTGGATTGTTTGCGTTGGACGCATGCAACCCGGTAAAGGCACACACACCCTCGCACAACTCTGGTCAAACTATGTGCGTCAACACAAACCTAACCACCGACTGATATTCGTTGGAGAACCCAACATGAAAATCAAAACCGACAAGCACACTCACATAGCTGGTGAAGTAGACGAACAAACCAAATGGGAGCTAGTACGCGGAGCTGACGTACTCATCCACCCAGGACGACTTGAATCGTTCGGCATCGTGCTACTCGAAGCTTGGGCTTCGGACACACCCGTGCTCGTGAATGCTTACTGCGACGCAACCTCAGACCACGTCCGCAACTGCGACGGAGGTGCCACATTCCACGACAAGCACAGCTTCAACACCGAACTACACGCCATGCTCACTAACACTGAATACCGTCAACAACTAGCTCAAAACGGACACGCATACTGGCAAAACAACTACACCTGGGAAAAAATCACCCCCCGCTTCATGGACTTCTGTCAGAAAATCCAAAAATTCAGCACCAAAACCCACAACACAAAACAAACAGGCTCGGAATGAAAACGGCGGTGCTGGCTGGCGGAGTTGGAGCGGCCAAGTTCTTACGTGGACTTTGTGGTGTTATGGCGCCCGAGCAGATCACAGCGATCATCAACGTTGGTGATGATTTCACGCTTCATGGCCTGTCCATCTGTCCCGACATTGACACTGTTACTTACACGCTGGCTAATCAGATAAATCCCGAAACAGGCTGGGGGCGAAGCGAAGAAAGCTGGCGAGTACTTGATGAGCTACGACAGTTAGGTGGTCAAGATTGGTTCTCGCTAGGTGACCTTGACATCGCGCTGCATCTGTACAGAACTCAACGACTTAACGAAGGGGCAACTCTTTCGGAGGTAACCGCCGAAGTTGCTGCTGCCAAACAAATCAAGGTGCAGCTTTTACCGGTAACCAATGACCAACTCAGAACCCATCTGACTCCGGCAAGCCCTCTGGGCTCAGATGAGCTCAACTTTCAGGACTACTTCGTGGCGCTGCAGCATGATGTGCCGATCTCAGCGGTTCGTTTTGCAGGTGCCGCCGCCGCCTTGCCAGCGCCAGGGGTAGCAGAAGCTCTACAAGATTGCGACAACATAGTTATCGCTCCTTCAAATCCTTTTGTTTCTATTGCCCCATTGTTAGCCGTACCGGGCATTAGAGAGCAGCTAGAGCGACGGCGAGACAACGTTGTAGCTGTTTCACCGATTGTTGGAGGAGCCGCCCTGAAAGGCCCCGCGGCACGAATGATGACCGAACTGGGCCACGAGTGCAGCGCCGTTGGAGTAGCAGCCATTTACCAGACGCTGGCAGCCACACTCATTATCGACCAAGTCGACGCCGAACTAGCGCCAGCCGTCCACGCTGTCGGCATAGATGCAGTTGTCACCGACACAATCATGAGCGATCAGAAACGTGCAACGGCCACCGCTGCTGCGACATTGGCGGCTGTGATGGGCAACAATAAAGCGAAATAGCAAAGCGTGAAAATGCACAGTCAAATAGCACAGTCAAATAGCACCGCTGGTGTCACTGGTATTTCCATTTACCCAGTTCCTGGCATCGGTGAAATAGCTCAAGGAACTGACCTAGGGGCGGTCATTGCCGAGGCCTGTCAAGCAAGCGACACAGGTTTACAAGACGGTGACGTGCTGGTGGTGACACAAAAAGTCGTGTCTAAGGCCGAAGGGGCGATGGTTGAAATCGACACCACCGATCCCTTATCGCACAAGCCATTTGTTGAACGAGAGTCGGTGCGTGTGCTGCGACGACGTGGTGACCTCATCATTAGCGAAACAAAGCACGGCTTTATCTGTGCCAACGCTGGCATTGACCTTTCAAATGTGGCAACCGGTCAGGCTGCTCTGTTACCTGACAACAGTGATCGTTCTGCTCAACGGATCCTGTCTCGCATCAAAGTCATCGCAAAACGTGACGTCGCAGTGATTGTCTCCGACACTTTTGGGCGTCCCTGGCGGCGAGGAGTAACCGACGTCGCTATTGGCTGTGCCGGTATCGGCGCAGTGATTGATTTGCGAGGCACACAAGACGCGATGGGACGAGAGCTGATGGTGACCGAGGTGTGTGTTGCCGATGAAATAGCGGCTGCTGCCGATCTGGTCTGCGGTAAAGCTCGTCAGATACCAGTTGCGATAGTGCGAGGGATAGACAAAGCATGGCTACGGCGTGGTTCGGTTAGCGACGAAGTAATACGCGATCCGGCCGAAGATTTATTCCGCTAACTGCTACTGGTCTGCGCGTTGAGGTTGCCGCACGCCATACAGCTCCGCTCCAGCAGGTATCTGTTGAGCTCGCCCTATTACCGAATGGTCCGCAACGACCGCAGCTGCGCCCACGCGCACCTGCGGTGCCAAAATCGAATCGGTTACCACCGCACCCTCTTCGATGATGCAGTCGCTCATCACGACCGAACGCACGACCGTTGCATCTTGGTCGATACGGCAACCCGAACCGATTGACGAAGCTCGCACTAAAGCACTGCTGTGTACCCCTTCAGGTGGGTTCACCACGCGTGCTAGCGGTCGACGACCTTCAAGCACATCCAAATTAGCTGCAAGAAATTGCTGCGGAGTGCCGGTATCAAGCCAGTAGGTGTCTTGTTCCATGGCATACAACCTGTGTGCTTGCACCAACGAGGGAAAGGTTTCTCGCTCTATCGAAACTGCTCGGTCAGGTTGAATCTCATCCATCACCGACGGCTCCAGCACGTAGGTACCAGCACTGGCCAGATTCGACTCTTCGGTGCCCGGTGCTGGTTTCTCGACAAACCGCAGCACCTGACCTTCGTCATTAGTTACAACAATGCCGAAACGTGAAGGATCCGCAACCGGCTGAAGTGCAATCGTGGCGCCTGCTAAACGACTCTCGTGGAAGCGCACCAAGGCTGTTATATCCAAATCTGTTAGGACGTCACCATTGACAACTATGCAGCGTTCATCTATGCCTAGCTCCGTGACAGCAAATTTGATTGCGCCCGCGGTGTCACGCGCTTCGGGTTCTACGACCACTTGAAATGGCAGACCCGAAATGGTGCCTGACCGGTAGCAATCAACAATGCCGTCGGCTCTGTAACCCAAAGCCAGCACTAGTTCACTTACTCCATGGAGAGCCAGGTGCTCGGCTACCCATTCGATCATTGGTCGCCCAGCAATGGGCAAAATTTGCTTAGGCGTGTCATCGGTTAGCGGTCGTAGGCGGGTTCCGAAACCGCCAACTAATGCGATGGCCTTCAAGAGCGCCTGGTTCTAGCCGTCGCCACCGTTGTCTTGCTCATCATTATTGCTATCGCCGTCGCCATTGTCAGAGTCATCGCCAGAGTCATCCCCAACAGGCTCGGGCCCCAGCTGATCAAGCCCCAGTTGTAGTCGCAAAGCAGTGGTGTCTGGTAGAGGAATATCCGCGCTATCGGTATCGGGATGCACCAACGCAAATGCCACTACCTGGCCGTTGTCGTTCAGTCGTACTTGCGAGAGATCGTCCACAAATGACACTGGTGAAGGCGAGTCAACGCTGTTCCAGCGCAGCACTCGCAACTCGGCGCCTGTTTCCCCATCGCCATCGGGTGGCTCACATTCTGTTCCGCCCTCAGTCAACACGCGTTCATCAGGCAATTCGATAGATCCGTCTGTGAACTGAACCCCCACTGTCGCCATAAACGCGCCGACCGTACCGGTGAGACTTGTAACACTGCCGTGGAACGGTTGCACGTGAATTAACCCATCGCCCTGAGCTTCTATCGGTAAGTCAGCTTCTGGATCCGATGCCAGATAGGTCTGATCCAGGTAGCCGTCGCACTCGTAAAAGTCATAGGTCGAATACCAGTGCTGGTTGAAATCAAACGCATCGTCTGAACGCTTATCACGCGCAAACAACACAAGCACTACTCCGACCAGCAGCACCAGCACCATAGAGCCCGGAAAAATTAGGCTGCGGTTTACCTTGAAACCTTTACCTGCTGCGCCTGTACTCGCGGCTTTAGCTACTTTCTTTGCCGCTGCACTTCTGGCCATAAGCGCATAAAGCTAGCGGTGATCAACTACACGTCAGTCAACCAGTTCCCTAAACAATCGCAGGTACTGCTCGGCGGCAGTATCAGCCGAGTGGAGTTGCGCGCTACACGCTGCAGCAGCCTCCATCTCGTTTCGTAATTGGTGATCATCGGACAGACGACAAATCGCATCAATAAAGCCAGCCTCGTCGGTGGGGTCAACCGTAAGCCCAGCTTGTGTTGTTTCTACTATCCGACTGATTTCGCTATCGGCCTGGCTAGCGGCCAACACTGGCCGCCCCGCGCAAAAGGCGGAATACACCTTGGATGGCACGCTGACATGACCGAGCCCAGCAGCCAGCAACACAAGATGCACATCGGCTGCAGCTAGCACTTCGCTGAGGCGTTCGACTGGTTGATAGTCACTAACGATCACATTCGGCAACGCGTTCGCCCAACCCCGTACCTGGTTCATAGCGGAGCCGTCACCATTGATAACAAAGCAAATATCGTGGCGGCTCGCAAGCTTCTTTGCCGCGGCTTTAATCAGGCCGAGTGGCTGGGAAAACCCGACGTTGCCTGCGTACAAGAACACCAGCGTGTCCTCGTCAATGCCTAACTCGTGGCGGAACGAGTTAGCACGTTCGCCCGGTTCTACCTCCACGGTTGGAAAATTTCGGATCACCTCAACGCGTGTGCTAGCCGGGGCACGTTCAAGTACTGCTTTGCGGGTCTCATCTGACAGCACGGTGACAGCGGTAGCGGAGCGGTAGCTAACTTTTTCAAGTTGGCGCAATACTGCGACGAAACTTCGTCCAGTAACTACTCCTGTGGCAATCGCCGCATCAGGGTGCAGGTCTTGCAGGTTCAGCACCAGCGGAGCCTTGTGTGCTGCCGCCGTAAGACTGGCTGCAGTCGCAAGCGTGAGTGGCGGACTCATAGCAAAGACGGCATCTGCACGCCGAAGGGTGAGTACACCCGCCGCAGCGGCGTACGCACCGAAGGCCGCAAAACTAGCTGCTCTTAACGCCAGATTTGATTTCGATAACCCTGAGTTTGATTTTGTGAACCCCAACGGAGCGCAGGGATGAAGCCGCAACACGCTCCCCCAGTCGGTTTTTTGACGATGCCATAGAACTGCGCGCCATTTGTCTTCCACTCGATGACTGCGGTACCACGGCAGAGAGGTAACAACATGGCATTCATGACCTGCGCCGGCCCAGCGCTCAATCAACTGACGCATGACATCACCCGTTGGTGCGGTGTCCGGCCAGACATGCGGGCAGAAAATGTTTAGCCGCATTAGGGAAGTTTTTCGCGTGCGCTGCGATATGCAACTAACTGAGCATGGGCGCTTTGCAATGCTGTGAACTGCGCTGCGCGTTTCAGCCCCCTACCGACTAACTCAGACCGGCTCTCAGGATTGCGTAACAAATCAACAATTGCATTGGCCCACTCTTCAGCGTCGAAGCGCAGATTGCTCGCCGCCTCATTTGCTGCGCTTTCTAGTCCTTCGACCGGTCCATGGATCACGGGGCAACCGTGTGCCATGGCTTCAAGCACTGGTAGTCCTACACCCTCATATTGGGATGGGAACATCACGGCAAGCGCATTGAGATACAGCTCGCTTAGCTGATCAGCACTAACACGACCCAAATGCACAAAACGGTCGGCTACTCGCGACTTTGCTATGCGGTTCATCACTGTTTTATGAGCTGGTCCAGACGCACCACACAAAACAAACCGAAGGGCACGAAGATCATGGTCGCTTGAAAAAGTCGCTTCAGCCACATCAACCAAGAACTCGTGTCGTTTGTGCTGCCAGGTCACTGCCGGGTACAAGATGAAAGGCGTATCTGGCATAACAAAACGCTCGCCACTCTCGGGGTTTCCTATCTTGGATTTCTCGCGATCGGGCATGATTACTGTCGGCGGTATGACGTGACAGTTTTTAGGATTAATGCCGAAATGGTGGGCTAACCGATGAGCGGTAAATTCGCTTACTGCACAGATCACATTTGGCTCAGCTACCGCTGCGGACAATGTTTTCCACAAAAACTGCCAACGCGCGCGTGAAAAGTTATTGGGCAAATCTAAGAATTGCGTATCGTGAACCGTAACCACTGCCGGCACAGCTGCATTACGCCTTAGTCGCCCACCAACGAAGGAAGGTTCATGCAGTCGACCGCCTACATAACCGCCGAGATGGTGAACAATCTTCGCCCGTGTAGTTCTCTTAAACGGCGCTGTCATTGGTCGAAACCGCTGCCATTCCTTTGCAAAACGCACCACTCTTCCGCCAGTAGTACTGACCTTGATGGTGGCAAATCTGTCCGACAACGAGGGGTATTTATCAAACAGCTCCGGCGATCCCAACATCGATAAGTCAAGATCGGGTGCATGTTCAGCTAGTGCGGTTAGCAGATTCATGACGTAGCTCTCGCTACCTCCCACTGCACCAGGCCGCAGCCAAAGCAGATTTACAGTTACCTCCACAACTGAATCACGATCACTTGGTCACGCGACCCAGCCCCTCATAGGAAAATCCGCTCTCGATCATCTTGATTGGGTCAAGCAAATTGCGAGCATCAACCACTTTTGCGGTTTTCATTAGCGGCGCTATGGCGCACCAGTCGTAATCAGCGAACTCTGGCCACTCGGTTAACACAACAAGCGCGTCGGCATCGCTAGCAGCGCTGGTCGCATTGTCGCACAGCGACAATGATCCACTGTCAGCCAAATCTTGAGGAAGCTTGTGGCGATCTTTAGGGCTCAGAGCAGGATCGAAAATCTGCAGCCGGGCACCTAATTGAACGAGGCGTTGTGCTATCTCCACGGCAGGTGATCCGCGCAAATCGTCTGTGCCAGCCTTAAATGTCAAGCCAAGCACAGCTATCAATGCTTGCGGCTGCGACTGACCGCCAAACTGGCCCACGGCACTAGCAACCTTTGAAACCACTCGTTCAAGCTGCTGTGCGTTTGCCCGAATAGCGCCCTCAAGCAAATCAAACACGTAGCCAGCATCACGAGTTGCTGACACCAATGCACGCGTGTCTTTAGGAAGGCAAGAACCACCCCAACCTGGACCAGGTTGTAAGTATTTGTTTCCGATGCGACGATCCGCACCCACTCCTGTCAACACATCATCAACGTTTGCTCCCACCGCCTCACAAACCGCTGTCAGCTCATTTACAAACGACACCTTGGTAGCAAGAAAAGCGTTGGCAGCAAATTTTGCTACCTCAGCCGAAATCAGATCGGTAACAATCACCGGAGCCTCAACCCAGTCGTACAGCACAGCGATACGTTCGGCAGTGCGTTTGTCATCTGCTCCTATGACAACGCGATCCGGATTCAAAAAATCGTGCACCGCATTTCCTTGACTAAGAAATTCTGGGTTTGAAGCGACACTGACGTCATCACGCCCGATCGCTTCGACAACGGCTTTGTGTCCTCCTACAGGAACAGTGGATTTGTTGATGACTATGGCATCTGCTGGCAATGCTTTTGCGACCCGAGCTGCCTCAAGTAGATGAGTAGTGTCGGTTATGCCGTCTTCTCCTAGCGGGGTCTGAACGCACAGAAACACAAACTCACTTTGACTAGCGGCACTTCGTGCATCGTCAACAAAGCGCAGGCGACCCGAACTCAGTCCGGCGGCCACCAGTTCGTTAAGACTTGGTTCTTGAATTGGCACGATGCCTTTGTTCAGCATCTCAACTTTTTTGGTATCTACATCGACACAGATCACGGACAGCCCCTTGTGTGATAGGCACGCAGCCATTGTGAGTCCGACATAACCGGCTCCAATCACCAAGACAACTCCGCTTACCGAAGAGCTTGCTGAAGGACTAGTCACGGTGTCGGTGGTAGATCTACAAGCCGATAATCGGTACTGATCTCGGGAAACTCAGCGGCTGCAAAAACGTGCAAAGCCAAGGTGTTTTGCGGCAACGACGGGTCACCAACCAATGTCACATCCGCTGATAGATGACTCAGCAACAGTGCTGCAGCCAAGCGACCCTCGATTCCATAAGTCAGCGTTATCTGCTGGGCTGCGCCTGCGTTAACTACCGCTGCGGATGGAGTTTCTCCCGCCGTACTGGCGCTAAAGCCAAGCTCACTCAGCTCGGCGGCGACGCCCCAGCGATTGTCACCGCTGACCTTCACGGTCACACGCGACTCCACCACTTCGTCCCAGCCAATACCCCGAAACACATCAAGTACCTGTTGATTGTTCTGCATTGCGCTCAAAGTGTCATTCAACGCTAGAGACCAACGTCCCGGCTCGATCACATCTTTTACCGACAGGACATACTCTTCGATGTCGGTTTCAAATTCAAAATCCCCAGCCTGACTTGCCAAACGCAAGCCATCGGTCAAAATGTTGAGAGTGTCGGAAGTGGCCAGCGCGTTGGATGCGACCGACAGACCTACTTGCAGATCAATCGGGTTTAGGAGAAGTTCGTTGCCCACCTGTTCAAGAGTGTCAAGCAAAAATTTTCGCTGCCGCTCATTGCGCTCCAGATCATTCCACACGCCTTTACGCTGCCAGGCGCCATCAGAGTTTTGCTCGTATAAGTGACGACTCCGCACGTAAGCCAACGCGCTATCTCCATCGAGCAACTGCAAACCCGCACCGGTAGTGAACTCACTGCTGTCAGGAGCAGGATCGTTGTAGTTGCCAGCACTGCGATCTCGCAGAGGTTTTTCGAAATACACATTGACCCCGCCAATCGCATCAATCAACTGGCGAAAGCCATCTAGATCAACCTCTACATAATGCTGCAGAGTGATGTCAAGCTCGTTTTCGATTGTGTCAATCAAGCGCGCAGCGCGTAAATCGGGTGTGGAATCAATGTTGTAGGCGCTATTGATCTTGCCAACGCGACTAGTCCCTGCGATAGTTACCAATAGGTCGCGCGGGATCGACAACAAGGCAGCCGTACCATCTTCACGCAACCGCACCACCATGATCGTGTCAGCTAAATGGCTATTAGCAGATCTAAGAAGAGTTACCGGATCGTCGAGATCAAACCCCTCGATACTGTCGGTGCCAACAAGCAGATAGTTCTCATCACCGTTCGTTGAGGTAAACGAAGCGAACCGGTCGGTTTCGTCCAAACCTGCGCTACCGGACGTGTTATCGCTGGCCAAGTCATCGGTATCGGCGTCCGCATTCTGGTCGGAAACCACATCGCTGGCGGTTACAGGCTCATCGGGTGCATCCGAAAGCACACCGGCTACTTCCAATCGGTCGATTTGGCCGATATGCCAGGCGGTATACGCCAGGACGGCTGACGAAAGTGTCAGCAGCACGGTTAATACTGCCAACGAAGTTAAACCAACAACTGAGAGCCAGGATCGCTTTAGTCGTGCTTGACGATCGGGACTCACCGGCTCCAAGCTACCGCCGTATTTTGGGGACTATTCCGCGGCCTCAGATATGGCTTCGCACAGAGATGGGTACACGAACAGGCTCTCAGCTATGTCTTGCACCCGCAGCTCGGCTGTAACGGCCAGAGCCAGTACCGAGATAATTTCGGCAGCATGTTTACCGACGATGCAACCACCCAGCACCTGACCGGTCATCGGATCCGACACGATTTTCACAAACCCATGCGGGCTCTCGTCGATCAGTGCCCTGGCATTTGAGTTAAACGGCACCTTGGTTACTCGAATTTTGCGGCCAGTCGCAAACGCTTGCGCCTCAGCTAAGCCAACTTCAGCTATCTCAGGTTCAGTAAATACCGCCGATGCCGCCGTGTCGTAATCGATGTGACGATGAGGTCGATCGCGATGCATCCCAAGCGCGTGCTCTGCGATCTTGTGGCCTTGCATGATCGCCACCGAAGACAGCGGCAGCCTGCCGGACAGGTCACCTGCGGCATATACACCCGGCTCTGCGGTCAGAAGGTTGTGATCCACTTTGATGTGCCCCAACTCGTCTAGTTCCACGGCCGTGTTTTGGAGACCGAGATTGTCGCTGTTGGGGATCGATCCGATTGCCACCAAAGCATGAGAGCCGGAGGCAACGCGACCGTCACCGCATTTCACCACTATCTCGTCACCGCTTCGTTCAATCAAAGTAGCCCGTGCGCCTTTAAGCAAATTCACGCCTTGGTCTAGGAACTTGTTCTCCAATGCCGCGGCCGCTTCGGGATCCTTGTTTGGAAGCACCTGCTGCCGGCTAACGATCAAGGTCACCTCTGAACCTAGAGAGGTAAACATGTGAACGAACTCCACGCCCGTAACACCCGAGCCAATCACCACAAGATGCTTAGGCATTTCTTTGGGTGGATAAGCGTCTCGCGTTGTCAAGATGCGCTCGCCATCAATACCGGCCCAGTCAGGCACGCGCGGTCGACTGCCGGTTGCAAGCACCACCACATCGGCATCTAACTCAACCTGTCCGTCGGAGGTCTGCACGATTACTTCGTTCGGTTTTTGCAGTTGGCCTGACCCGTGCAGGATTTTTACATCTTGACTTACGAGTACGTCTATAGCTGCTTGGCTGAGAGTTTCTTTGATGTCTTCTATTCGACCACGCAGCAATGGCACGTCAATGCCCGTGCTCACATTGGCAAGACCCATGCCATCTAAGTGATTTGCAAACGACAAGGCCGAACCGGTCGAGATCATCGCTTTTGACGGCACGCAATCAAGCAGATGTGCCGATCCCCCCACAACGTCACGCTCTATCAGCGTGACTTGCGCACCAAGTCGAGCTGCATGGGTTGCCGCGGCATGTCCGGCCGGGCCGCCACCTATTATCACAACACGCTTCATGATCACCGCTGGTCAGCGTACGAGTGCAAAATCAGCAGCCTGAACTAGCTGAGAAGGCTCTACAGAACAGCTGTTAAGACAGACTGGGGCTGCACAGATCGTCCAACTCACGCAGCTGAATGAGATCACGGTTTTCATGTGTGACCTCGTTGCCGGGATCAGCTTTAAGTTTGAACTCTCTAAATGACATCTCTAAGGAATCAAACGCCAAAATGCGACCCGACAAGGTGTCACCTAAGCCCAGAATGAGTTTGATGGCTTCAAGTGCCTGGATAGTCCCAACTATTCCAGGCAACACGCCAAGCACGCCAGCCTCAGCGCAAGACGGGGCTAGCTCAGCGGGCGGCGGAACAGGTATGTAGTCGCGATAAGTGGGTCCGTCAAGCGGATCAAACACAGTTATCTGGCCCTCAAACCGGAAGATCGAACCGTGAACCACCGGTATGCCCAACTTTACTGAAGCGTCGTTGAGCAAGTAGCGGCTAGGGAAATTATCGGCTCCGTCAACTATCACGTCCCAGCCACTCAAAATGTCCAGCACGTTGTCAGCACCCAACCGAACGTCATAGGTAACAACATTCACATCCGGGTTCAGAGCGGTCAATGTCTTCTTAGCGGAATCCACCTTGCGTTCACCAACGCGCTCAGTGTTATGCAATATCTGACGCTGCAGATTGGATTCGTCGACTACGTCCATGTCAACTATGCCGAGCGTTCCGATACCTGCCGCAGCTAAATACATGGCTGCAGGCGAGCCCAGGCCTCCTGCTCCAAGCAGCAGTACCTTGGCATCTAGCAGCTTCTTTTGACCAGCTTCACCCACTTCTGGCAACAGTAAGTGTCGTTGATAACGATTGCGTTGATCGGCACTGAGTGTGGCAGGTGTATTCCAATCACGGCCTTCGTCTTTCCAGCGGCCAAAACCACCGTCCATCGACACCACATCTAAATAGCCAAGTTCGCTCATTGTTTCAGCAGCAAACGCAGAGCGCACTCCCCCAGCGCAATACACCACGATTTTTGCGGCACGGTCGGGAAGTCGACTTTCTATTTGAGACTCCAAATGGCCACGTGGTATGTGAACAGCACCTACCAAAGCGCCCTGTTCGTACTCATCGGCTTCTCTCACATCGAGCACCAACACATCGCCACTCGCAATGAGCTGCTCAGCACCGGCAGTATCAACCTCTCGGATGCGTTGTTTGGTTTCTTTCAGCAGTTCTCTAAAAGTCGACACAAGATTTCCTTCGTCCTGACAGGGTTACTTATTCGGTTCTCGTGACTCAAGTCTAACGAGGAGCAAATCGCGCCAAGCCTTGCCGCGCTGCTCAGATAACGGGGTTGCCTAGTAACAGCGGAAGTGTGTCAGAGATGGAGTACTGCAACACATAACCCGCAAGCGAGTCCATTTCAGTGGGTTCAGCGTTCAAGATGATCACCTCGGCACCGTTCTCTATCGCGGTTGGTACGACCGCTGCGATCGGATAAACCGCAAGCGTTGTCCCTATAGCCAGCATCACGTCACAGTTCTCAGCGGCTATTTGTGCCCGTAGCAAATCCTGCTGACGCAACGCCTGCCCAAAAGAAATAGTGGCGCTTTTAAGAATCCCATCACACTCTGGACATGGTGGATCTTGTTCGCCGTTTCGTACCCGATCGAATGCCACTCGAATGTCGTCTCGATAATCACACTGCAAGCAGGCAACCTCACGAATAGTGCCGTGCACCTCCACCACCTTGTCAGGACGAATGCCAGCAATCTGATGCAATCCATCAACGTTTTGCGTTAATAACGACACCAGCTTGTTTTGCTCTTGTAGCCGCACTAAGCAGCGGTGACCATCATTGGGTTCCGCTGCTAACGCTTGATGGTCAAGCCGCGACAACCAGGCTTCGCGTCGCACCTGCGGATCTGACACGTAGTTCTGCAGTGTTGAAGTACGTTCTGCTTGCGGGTTCTTCGTCCACAAACCCTGCGGTCCACGAAAATCCGGAATACCAGAATCTGTTGAAATGCCAGCACCTGTCAAAACGGTTACACGTTGAGATTCACCTAGCAAGCGAGCTGCAGCTGCCACTGCTGGATCAGTATCAGGCGTCATGACCGGTACCAAGAAACATCGTCATTTAATTCCACTTGACACATTTTGGTTCTCTTCATACTTTGCAAGGATTACAAAATTTTCTGATTTAGCCAGCTGGTGATGGTGCAGACGATCAGAAACCACGTTGTGATTAAGAGAGATTACGAAAAAGGAAGCTCAAATGAGTAATAAGCCAACAAACGCTTCTGTTTTTGATGGGGATAAATCTTCTGTCAAAGCTCAGGAGTCGGCTCCGGAGTTCATTCAATTTAGGTCGATGTTTGATCCACGACACGATTATCGGTATCACGATCCTCGCTCGGTATACGTCGAACGATTCTGGATGAGTGTGCTAGGACCATCGGCGATCTTGTTCTTGCGCCTCATCGCCCGTGAGCTTTCTGCGGTTAGCACCAATGACGATGGCGTCGTGCTTGAACTGTCGAATGTCTCTCGCCGCTTAGGTCTCGGGTTTAAAGGCGGAAAGAAGAGTGCGTTGATGCGAACCATTGAGCGTTGCTGCACCTTTGGCATGGCCAATCGAGTTGATACTGCCGTGTTAGACGTGCGAACCTCAATTCCACCAATGCCGTCCAACTTGCACAACCGTTTGACCAAAGCTCTGCGAGAAGAGATTGTGAGATGGACACGTACCCATGACTGCCACAAGATTGACGATGAGCAGGCTCGCTCACTGGCTCAGAACATCTTAGATATGGGGCACGGGCTTCATGAATCCGCTGAAAGATTGATGATGCTCAATGTTGATCTGGAGACCTCACAAAAATCCGTTGCATGGTCATGGGCAAAATCGGTTAGCCATCCAGCAGCTACACCAAAGGAAATAACTCCAGAACAGACCTAGTGCCCATACCTAAGGACGAGGTCCACAAGGGTTCGTACGCCAAAGCCGCTCGCTCCTTTGGCATATTCACCGGTTGCTGTATCGGTGGTTACCGGGCCTGCTATGTCTATGTGAATCCAGTCGTTGGAGCCAACAAACTCTTCTAGAAACAAGCCTGCTGTCAAAGCACCTGCATAGCGGCCCTTGCCGATATTGCGAAGGTCCGCTACATCGGAATCAAGCCCCTTGCGGTACACCTTTGGAAGAGGTAGGCGCCACATGCTCTCACCCACGCAAGAGGCACTGGCCATAAGCCGTTCTGCAGCCGAATCGCTGTTGCTCATCACACCTGCATAAGCATCACCTAACGCCACCACGCACGCTCCTGTGAGCGTGGCCACATCAACGATCAGCTCTGGCGACGTCTCTGCGGCAATGGATAACCCGTCGGCCAACACCAGTCGGCCTTCTGCATCGGTGTTTAGAACTTCCACCGTGGTGCCATTGCGTATACGTAACACGTCACCAGGTTTGGTGGCGTTGGGACCGGGCTGGTTGTCGGTGCAACAGCAGATGCCAACCACTCGAACATTTGGAGCCAAGCGAGATATGGCAAACATTGCCCCGATCACAGCAGCTGCGCCGCCCATGTCGGTCTTCATTGATTGCATGCCTTCAAAGCTCTTCAGATTGAGGCCACCCGTATCAAAGGTGATCCCTTTGCCCACGAGGTAAATCGTGGGCACGGACTCTTCTGAATTTTTGTCAGCTTGAGTTAGCGGTGAATACTTCATCTGAACTAGACGCGGCTCTTCGGTTGAACCGGCATTGACGCCAAGCAGACCACCACAGCGTTCCTTCTCTAGGCGCGCTCTGTCCCACACCTCAACCGTTACTTCGCCACGCGTCTCATTAGCTGCCTCTGAGCTAGTTGCAGCATCAGTTGGCTCTGCTTGCACAGCTGCTTGCACAGCCGCGCCTGCAAGTTGGGAGGGAGTGAGACTTCCCGCTGGACGGTTAACCAAATCGCGCGCAAGAGCTACTCCATTTGCCACCACAGTCGCACGAACCAGAGCTGCTTCGGCTTCACCAATATCAAGATCCGTTGGGGCGACTATAAAAATTCTGTTCAGAATGGCTGGATCACTATTTGCCTTGGCGCTCTCACCGACCTCGTTGTTATCGCCCTTGAACTCATCAAACCGATAGGACGCCAGCATCATCCCCTCAGCAACCGCGGAGATTGCTTTTGCTGAGCCAACATCATCGGCAGCCTCAACTGCTAATGAACTAACAAGCGATTCCGTCCGCTTTGCGCAACGAAACACTTCTGCGGCTGCCTTACGTAAGGAGGCCTCTTGCAGCTTCTCATCGCCTAGGCCAACGGCGATGACAGCGGCTGGGCTTGTTGGTGCTGGGCTCGCTAGCTCGTGGCGCGGTAGCAGCAGTGTCTGCGCTAGGTCCCCCTTAAACCCAGCCGCGACCAAAAACTCAGCGTCAACTCCTGACAGCTCTAAGTCACTGGACCGCACAGCGCGGTCTCTTGCCGCCACAGGCGGATTGGCTACCGCTGAATCAGCTGTAACGATGTAGAAGTTGTGAAGATCTAGTTCATTGGGCATTGTTCACCTAGCTTTGGTTCACCCGGTCTTGGTCCACCGAGTTGATATAGGCCTTACTCACCTCACTTGCCGGCCCTACAGCACGTAAACGCCCATGGTCTACCCAAGCAGCCGAGTTGCAATGCTCAGTGATTAAAGCTTGCGCATGCGACACCAACACAATGGTGGTTCCTGCTGCCTTTAGCTTGGCTAACCGTTCGAGACATTTCCGCTGAAACTCCTCATCGCCCACCGAGATGACCTCGTCAAGCAAAAGCACATCTGCGTTGACATGCACCGACACCGCAAACCCCAGGCGAACGTACATGCCGCTCGATAACACTTTCACGGGCGCGTCTACAAAATCCCCGATGTCCGCAAAGTCAATAATGGAGTCGATGACCTCATCAATTTGACGGCGCTTTAAGCCCATGATCGCAGCGTTCAAATAGATATTGTCGCGACCGCTGAGTTCGGGGTGAAAACCGGAGCCAAGCTCCAGCAACGCGGACAGGCGGCCATTTACTTTGATAGAGCCTGAGGTAGCGCTATGGATACCGGCCATAAGTTTGAGCAGTGTTGACTTGCCAGACCCGTTGTGGCCGATGACACCAAAAAATTCTCCCACTGGAATCTCCAGGCTTACATCGGTTAGTGCCTCAAACTCCTGCACTTCTCGCCAATATTGCCGACGCACCATCGCTTCTTTAAGTGAATGCGCGCGATCACGGCGAATCAGATACGTCTTGGAAACATTCTCTAGTGAGATGGCAATGGGTGCTGAGCTCATAAGTCCTCGCTAAGGCGCATTGAGTTGCGTGCGAAGAACCACCATCCAAGACAAAAAGTTCCTAGTGACAAACCCAACAAGGTCAACCATCGACTGAGACTTGGCCACTCAAGCAGATAGACCGCTTCTCGCATAGCTGAGACAAACTGGTTTATAGGGTTGGCGTCAACTAGCCGCAGCGGCCAGCCACCCCAGGCATCTGCTGGCACGCTCTGGGCTGGGTACACGATAGGTGTCAGAAAAAACAACGCTTGCAATGCGATACCAACCAGGTACTGCACGTCACGAAAACTAGTGTTCACCACCGAAAGCGCTAAGCCGAGACCGATTCCAAACAATCCAATCATTAGCAATATCGGAATCACTAGCAAGGTGGTAAAGCCCACGTTCATGATGATGATCATGATCACAATCAGGACGGCCACCTCAATACCTGACTGAGCAGCTACGGCGATGGCGTTGCCAAACATGGCTGCTTCGGGTGGAAAATAGACCTTTCGTCGCAGATCGCCCATCTCTATTAGCCAGTTCATTGAGCCAGTTACCAGCGTTGAGAAAAAAGTCCAGGCCACCAGCCCACTGAACAAGAACACTGCAAAGTTGGTGGTGCCACTGGCTGCTGGCGGTGGTTCAGCCTTAAAAACGATCGAAAATACAAAGCTATAAACGATGATGGTGGCTAAGGGGTTCAGCATTGACCATGCCCAACCCAAAATGCTGCGCTTGTAAACGGTTTTGAGATTGCGGCGGGCGAAATAGCCGACAAGAGGGACGTATCGCAGCACGGCACCAACCTTGCGGCGCAACTCCAAGCCTCTAGTGGTGCCAGTTACGTCGATCACGCACTGCTGATAATACGGCAGCGAGTTATTGCGCCGGCCTCAAATGCACAATCTCGCCGGTAGTGACGCGATGCTGCGTGCCGTTTTCATCAATCACTAGCAACGTCCCATCGGAGTTGACATCAACGGCATCGCCGTAGAGCGTGCCACCGGCAGACTCTTCACGCTCCACTCGAATACGGCTGCCAAGCGTGCTGCATCTGCGGCGGACCTCGGCAAGAACTTGAGCTATGCCCCCATCATTGCTGCCTGAACTGTTTGGCTCTTCCAGCAAACCCGTATAGCGCTGCTCGAAACCCATGAGCAGCTCGGCCGCTAGCGCTGCTCTGTCGACATCGTGACCGCACAAGATGTTCAGACTGGTAGCCGTGTCTGCTAGATCCGGGGGTATTTCTTGCCAGCCGGTATTCAGACCCATACCAATCACCAAAGCTGTGATCACACCATCGGATATCAGAGATTCAGAGAGAATTCCCGCCAACTTTTTGGTTACGGAACCGTTTGGTTCGTCCCGCGTCACTACAAGATCGTTTGGCCACTTAAGTGTGGGAGTAATTCCTGCCACAGATTCACACGCTTGTGCTGCCGCGCACGCCCAAGCGGACACCACCAATGAAGCTTGCGCAGGCGCCAACCGGACCTTGGCTTTGTTGCCAGAGTTGTTAGAACTGTCTGGGTTGTTAGGACTGTCTGAGTTGTTCGGACCCGTGGCGCCTTTAGGTCTAAGCGGTCGCAGCAACACAGACATCATCAGCGAGGCACCTGGGGGTGCGATCCAAGCGCGTCCGCGCCGACCACGCCCGCCCGACTGATAATCAGCAATCAACACCTCCCCCTCTTCTGCGTCATGGCGGGCTAGTTCCATCAGTTCGGCGTTAGTGGAACTAACCTGCGCTAACCACCGCACGCGCCCAAAGCGCGTAGCGGGGACGGAATCAAACCAGACTTCAGGCACTCAAATAAAATAGAGCCAAAATGAGATTGCGATGCATGGCGGGCTGCATCTCTTTTACCTGAGGCAACCGACAAAGAAGCGCTAAGGAATCATGTGTTCAAAAAGCTGCTAATAGCCAACCGGGGTGAAATCGCTGTGCGTGTTATGCGCACCTGTAAGGAGCTTGGCATTACGACTGTCGCTGTCTATAGCGAACTTGACCGAAATGCCGCTCACGTACGGATGGCCGATGAGGCTTACGCCTTGGGGGGCGAAACAGCCGCCGAATCGTATTTGAATACTGAGGCCATTCTTGACGCTATAGCGCGTAGCGGTGCCGAGGCGGTCCACCCTGGCTATGGCTTTTATAGCGAGAACGCGGATTTTGCCCGCTCTATCACTGAACGCGACGTGACTTTCATCGGACCACCGCCCGCTGCAATCGAAGTAATGGGCGACAAGATCTCGGCACGCCTAGCCGCCGAGCGCGCAGGAGTAAACGGCGTGCCTGGCACAACGGAGATAATCCAAAGTGCAGATGATGTAATCAGTTTCGGCGACGAATTTGGCTACCCGTTAGCCATCAAGGCTGCCTACGGTGGTGGTGGGCGCGGCATGAAGGTCGTAAACAAGCCTGGCGAAGCCAGTGAAGCACTCGAGTCGGCGCAACGCGAAGCCGAGGCGTTCTTTGGTCGCAGCGAGTGCTACATGGAGCGATACCTCACTTGGCCGCGGCATATAGAGATGCAGGTAATAGCCGACAGTCACGGAAACACGGTGTGGCTAGGTGAGCGTGACTGCTCAGCACAACGCCGCCACCAAAAACTGATTGAGGAAAGCCCGGCGCCAAATTTTCCCGACGATGTGCGTCAAGCTATGGGAGCAGCAGCAGTAGCCGTTGCAAGGGGTTGCGGCTACACCAACGCTGGCACGGTTGAGTTCTTATTCCAAGATGGTGAGTTTCACTATTTGGAGATGAATACCCGCCTACAGGTAGAGCATCCAGTAACGGAATTGGTTACCGGCTTTGACCTAGTGCGCGAACAGATACGGGTGGCTGCAGGCGAGCCTCTGTCGTTCTCTCAGGCCGACATTGTGAGCAAAGGTCACGCGATCGAAGCACGTATCAATGCCGAAGATCCGGCCGAAGGAAAATTCCTTCCCTCTCCCGGAACAATCACGACCTTGGTTGTGCCCCAAGGCTTCGGCGTACGTTGGGACGGTGGGTATGTAGCAGGCGACACGGTCAGCCAGTACTACGACAATCTGATCGGCAAGCTGATCGTGTGGGGATCCGATCGTGAGACCGCTATCGCACGGATGGAGCGCTCATTGAGCGAGCTGGAGGTGGGTGGCATAGCAACTACTGCGCCTGCTCATAGAGCAATACTGGCCACAGAACAATTTCGGGCCGGCGAACACAGCACCAAGTGGGTTGAAAAAAATCTCGATCTCAGTGATTTACCTCCCATCAATGCAACAGCAACAAACCTCAACCCAGCAAGCGATTCAGCTCAAGATCAGGCTCTAAGAGTGCGCAAAGATGCAGTGCTTGAGGTAAATGGCAAACGCTTTGAAGTCAGTGCCTGGGTGCCTGAAACATCTGGCAACGTCGGCCAAGGAAACGTTGCGCGCAAACCTCGCCGTAAAGGCGGCTCTGAACAAATCAGTGGCGGTTCTGGGCGCGTAGCAGTACCAATGCAAGGAACAGTTGTGAAAGTTCTGGTAAGCGAAGGCGACGCAGTGCAGGCAAGCGATCCGGTAATCGTGCTTGAAGCAATGAAGATGGAAAACAACATCAACGCCGGCAAGGCAGGAGAAGTAACCGAGGTCAAGGTTTCGCCTGGTGACTCAGTTGGAGCGGGCGATGTGGTGGTCGTCATCGAATAACACAATTTGAAGAAGCCTTGAATAAGTCGCGTCGTGCCAAGCTGACCGCCATCACGGTGTTGGCGATCATCGTTGCCACCGTGATCATTTCGCTTGGATCAAACCTGTGGGGCAGCACGTACCTGATTCGATCGGACACCGTGTTCAACCACGCTCCATGGAGCGAAACCGTTCCAACCGATTTTGAGATCACGCCCATTACTGGCACCGATCCAGTTGATTCTGGATTTCCGGCACATGTGCAGTTCTTTGGTCGCGCTAACGAGGGCGATCTTGCTCAGTGGAATCCGTATCCCTCCGGCGGCGTACCGCTTGGATCAGTACCAAACACGGGACCGTTTGATCCGCTTAACTTGCCATTTCTGTTTCTGGCAGACGAACACGCTCCGACTGCAGGGAAATTGCTTGAGCTAGCACTGGCAGTTGGCGGCATGGTGTTGTTTCTGCGGCGACTCCACATTGGCTATGCGGTCGCGTTGGTCGGTGGTCTGATCTACGCCTTTAACGGATTTCAAACCTTCTGGACTAACTGGCCACAAAGCCACATCGGTGCACTAATTCCGTGGATGTTTTGGGCCGCCGAAGGATTAATCGCTACTCGCCAGCAACGTCACGCCAAAAACACCGCGCGCTATGCCGGAGCGGTAGCCGTAATCACGGCTGTGATGTTGTTGGCAGGATTTCCTGCGGTCACTTTCTTTGTGCTGGGCGCTTTAGCCGTCTACGTAGTGGCTCGCAGTCTGGCGATTCACAAAACCAGTTCGCGAACCAAGATCAGCACAAAAGCGCTCAGGATTGGACTAAATCTCACCGTGATCTGTGCTCTGGCTATTCTCGGCGCTGGCTTAGCCGCCTGGCAGTTAGCGCCATTCAGCGCTCAAATTGAAACAGTCGACACCGAGTATCGCCATCAAACCAGTCAAGATCGCCTGCCCGTCGCAGCGCTCTTAACAACTGCGGTTCCAAATGTGATCGGTTCTTATGATTTGGATCGCACTGAGTCGAAACACAACTACTTCGAAACTCAATCCTTCATAGGGGCAGGTGCCTTGGTATTGGTTGCGGTTGCGCTTGTGCGACGCAGACCACGCTCATTACCACGCTGGTTAATACCGACGTTGGCACTTATGACAACTGGCGTGGTGATGCTGATCTACTTCGGCGGCCCGTTATTGGTGCTGGCGCAACAACTGCCGGTGATTGGCAGCAACCGCATCGGACGTCTTAGAGCCGTGTTTTTGTTTTTACTCTCGGTACTCGCAGCAATCGGGCTTGCGTCGGTGGTGCAGAATCCTCGTGGCAAAAACGGTTGGGCTACTTGGATAAACAAACTTAGAGCGCGCCTTAGAGATAGCGACCGTCACAGATGGCGTTTCGCAGCGCTATCGACTGTGACGGTGCTCGGCATTTTTGCAATCACAGTTGTGGCGTTTTGGCATTTCAGTGCAGACGAACGCAACCACGACCATGGTGGTGCGGTCGGACGAGCTGCTCTATTGGCCGTCGTCGCGGCCAGTGTCGTTGCAATCGTGACTCTGCTCGCGCGTAAACATAAGTTCATCCGTTACAGCGCACCGGCAGTAGTGGCCTTAATCGCAGCGGTAGAGATTCTCGTGCTGGCGGTGCCCTGGTGGCCAAACACCGATCCGCAATTGCACTACCCCACTACCGCGGCACATGAGTTCTTGTTTGACAATGGAGCCGACGACCGCATAGCCACCCATGATCTGACGATGTACAGCGGTACCACCGGTTACTACGGCTTGCGAACCGTTTCTGGTCACTCCTTCCACTGGCCTACCTGGCGAGACATGCTTTTAGCTGTCGATCCGTTGGCCGAAGATTGGAATGACACATTCACAGTTCTTGATTTTGTTGATCAGCAGCGCATGCAGTCGCCGATCTTGGATCGCTTAGCTGTTCGTTGGATTGTGAACCCGCTGCACATCCCACCGGCTGGCGTGTCAGCTCAACTTACAAACGAGACGCCAATTACAGCCGGTGCCGCCCCCATTTCGGATGTTCGAGTTCCGGTCGGTGAATCGCTCAGCCTCACGGTGCCCTCTGAGCCATTACGTGGAGTGTCATTTTATCTCAGCGAAGACTTACTTACCAACGACACCAGCGCTTACATGCGTGTAGACGTAACAACTTCCGATGGTCAGGTAATCACCTCCAAAAGAAGGCTCGCAGGCGCTCTGGGAGTTGGTTGGCCATGGCTTCCAGTAGCAGGCGAAGACATCGCTCCAGGTGGCGAGATGACGATTGCCGTTTCGCTTGAAGCCGATGATGGTGTCTTTAGTTTGGGAACTTCGCAACAAGGTGAGCTCGCATTGTTTGTCATGCGTCCAGGCAACAACACCAATAACAACGCTGACAATATGCGTTTGGCTCATGTCAGCGGTGCTGCCATCTGGGAAAATCTTGACGCCTTGAAGCGCGTCAGATTTGCGCCGCTGGCAATGTCAATAACCAATCCAGCTCAAAGGCTGGAAGTGTTGTCGCAACCGGTCGGTTCACCTGGAGGATTACCGGGCGAGATAGTTGTTTTGTCTGATCCGCTACCTCGACCAAATACTCAGCGTGTCTCAACCGGACAAGTTTTGAGTGTCGCCGACACGTTTGACACGTTACAAATAGAGGTCAGATCCGACGGACCTGGCTATGTGGTCGTGGCTGATGCCATGCAGCACGGTTGGAACGCCACAGTTAACGCTGAATCGGTCGAGGTGCTTGACGCTGACCATGCCGTAGTAGCGGTCGCAGTACCTGGCGGGCTCAGCAAAATTGAGTTCACTTACTCCCCACCGCGTCTGAGCCTTGGTCTTACTATTTCTGCGTTGAGCGTCTTGGTGTTGCTAGCGCTATTTGTTGGGCCACTATTGGCGCGCAGAAAAGCCTCATAGGGCTAGCTAGCAATAGCACCCGTTCGTGATCGAGCAACCGCACGTCCAGCAGCCACAAACATCAACAACGCTGGGAACACTTCCAGCCTCCCGAACATCATCAACGCCATGAGCACCGGGCGAACCAGACGGGGAAACTCCAACGCCGTATCAAGCGGCCCGGCCGCACCCAAGGCGGGACCCATGTTGCCAATGGCCGACACCGCTCCGCTAAAACCTGTTAGTGGGTCTGACCCCAAAGCCGTAATCGCAATACCTCCCAGGATGATGAGACCCACATACAGCAATACAAACCCGATAGCACGTGCCGCAACCTGCTCTGTCACTGTCATGTTGCCTATTCGCATTGACAGAACTGCGTGCGGGTGCCGCGCCCTGATCACCTCGCGCACCACATAGCGCACCACAAGTTGCAGTCGAAGCACTTTCATGCCGCCAGTGGTAGATCCAGTCATACCGCCCACCACCATTAGAAGCAAGATCACCATCTGGGCTGCAGGTAACCAAGCGGTGTAATCGCTGGAGCCAAAGCCCGTACTGGTTCCAAACGAAATCGCATAAAACAGCGAGTCTGAAAAGTTATCTAGCCAACTCAAGGTGCTGCTGTTAATCATCAGTAACACAAAAAAGCCGCTGAGCAGAATTCCTAAATACCAGCGCAGTTCTGAGTAGCCGCGAAATGTGCTACGGCCGCGCGTGACCATCTGCCAGTGCAAGGTGAAGTTCATACCGCACACGACCATCGCCGCCATCAAGATCAGTTCAACTGAGAAGGAGTTAAAAAATGCAACGGACTCGTTGTGCGTTGAAAAGCCACCCGTAGCAACCGTTGAGAAGGCGTGAGCTATGGAATCAAACGGACTAAGGCCAGCTAGCAGCAACGCCCCTGCTACTAGCACCGTCACACCGCCGTAGAGCATCCACAAACGGCGAGCGGTTTCACTTACTCGCGGAGTCAGCCTGTCAGCAGTCGGGCCGGGAGCCTCACTCGCTATCAACTCCAGCCCACCTACCTGCAAAGCCGGCAACACCGCCACCGCCAGCACAATCAAGCCCATCCCACCAAACCACTGCGTCATTGATCTAAAAAACAAAACGCCTTGCGGCACCGCGTCAAGGTTGGTCAAGATGGTGGCTCCCGTGCAGGTAAAGCCCGAAATGGATTCAAACAAAGCGTCATCAAAATGAGTCCAGCTGATAGTTCCACTTAGCAATAAAGGCAACGCTCCAGCTATCGATGCCGCCAACCAACTCCATGCCACCGCGGCATAAGTAAGTGGTGCATCAGCACGTGGTGAAACCTTTGCGCTTACCAGCATCACCACACCGGTCGTCGCAGTTAAAGCTGCAGAAACCCACAGTGCGTTAGCACCAGATCCACCGTCAATCACGGCTACCACCGCAGAAATGGCCATCCCAATACTGACCGCCACCAAAGCCGAACCTGCAACTCGCACCGGTGTCGACCGAAGCCGCTGAATGCCAAACATCTAGCTCACCTGTCTAAACATGACTATCCGCCTTGGCTGAACGGAAACGATGTACCAGAGTTGAGGTAGCCGGATAAACCAAAACGGTCACCGCCACCACCACCGCTGTAACAGAAACTCGTCCCATAAGCATCAACGTCGCAGACGTCAAGCGACCGACCACTCCCAACGCCTGCAGATGCCCGTCAGGGCCTGCGGCACCCAAGGCTGGTCCCGCGTTTGACATCAAAGACACCACAAACGACCATGCCCCTTCGGGATCAAGCCCGCTTGCACTCAACAAAACGACCGCAGGGGCAGCCAACAAGGCTGCTAGCAGTAGCTCCCCGGTGATACGGCTGACCGTCTTCTCAGAAACCGTTGAACTGCGTAAATGAATCGCGACAGTCAAACGTGGATAGGTGGCACGTCGTAGTTCTCTGCGCACATACGAAAGCAAAGTAAGTAGTCGTACACCTTTGAATCCGCCTGACATTGACGCAGACATGCCGCCGACCAACATCACCGCTATTAATGCCACACCACTAGCGCTGACTAAAGCACTTATATCCGTGACGCTGAAACCCGTAGTCGATGCCGCCGAAGCCGACATGAAAACGGCGTGACGGACTGCTGTGGTGGAAAGCCTGCCCGAGTCGCTGACGACTTGGGGTCCGAACATCATTAGCCAAATAGAGCACACTGAAATCAATCCGATGTATGCCCCGAACTCATAGCTACGAAACAATCTGAGCGGATCGGCTCGCCTTATCGCTAAGAACATCAGCGGCAAGCTTGTACCGCCTGCGATCATTCCAACTATCGCTATCCACTCGATCGCCGACGAGCCGTAATAACCGATGGATGCGGCCTGCGGCGAAAACCCTCCAGTCGAAATGGTGGTCAGAGCATGCAATCCCGCGTCCACAACAGGCATGCCCGCCACCGCGTAGGCAACTCCCACCAGCAGCGTCAAGAAGCAGTACAGCAGCAAAAGACGAGAGATGTTTTCGGCCTGGCGTGGCGCCAATCTGCGTGCTGATCGGGTAGCAACTCCGCCGTCAGCATCAAGCCCCCCAACGCCAAGGTGTTGCATCACTCCTACCAGCATGATGATAAATCCGGCGCCAGAAAGCCATTGTCCCAACGAACGCAATGCCAGCAGGCCTTCAGGTATTTGCGACACATCTAACGTCGAAGCATTGGTAGCGGTAACCGTGGCGGCTGCCTCAACCAGAGCCACATCCCAGTTTCGCAAAGCAACCGCACCGGTAGCAAAATGCGCCACCATCACCACTCCGGTGGCTGACAGCACACTCACCGCCAATGCCGTGAGAGTCTGACGCACCGTCAAATTGGCTTCAAGCCGACACAGTCGGACGGTCACAGCACCCAACAACCCCACAACCGCACCGCTAATGATCAACGCCAACGCATCATCGCCGCCGCGTAACACGTCAAAAATGGCTGCGACCGCAAATACCGGAGGTGACAACATCCAAATCAGTCCAGCGGTTACTGCCAAGCTCGATTCGTGGGGCCCCTTAGCCCAGCGGAGCAAGACTGCGCGCGAATGGTTTGTGCGGTCAATGATGGCTCTAACTAGGCCTCCTACTAAATCTGCCGCCCAGCGAAATGCCTGGAGAGGCTGCCTCAAGCGAAAGCTCGCTTCACCTCATCGACTTGTTGAGGTGTTACGAAAACCACGACATGGTCGCGCGCTCGCATCTGACTGTGGCCGCGGGCTATGCGAGCATTGCCGTCACGGATAATGGCCGCTAGCAACACATGCCCTGTCAGATGTAGCTCCCGCACCTGCGTGTCATCTGCGCGACTACCAGGCGCGACTTCTAGCTCTAACACCTCAACGTCGCCTTCTAAGAATGTTCCCACCGCAGCAACACCTCCACGCACTAGTCGCAGAACTCCGTTAGCGCTAGCGGTGCGCGGTGACATAGCCGCATCGATGCCTACTTGTTTGAGCAAATGCAAGAGCGAGAGGCGGTGCACCACAGCAATTGTCTCCCCCACTCCCTCAGATTTTGCATAAAGACAAGCTAAAACGTTGGCATCATCTTCTCCTGTAGCAGCAACAACGGCGTCATAGCTACCGATGTCTTCCCGCTTTAGCACGTCAATGTCGGTTATATCGCCGTGCAGCACAAGCGCGTGACGGTTGCCTTCTGAGAGCGCTTTGCAGCGCTCTTCGCTGCGTTCAAGAATGGCAACCGTGATACCGCGCTCAACCAATCGAGATGCGAGCCGTTCGGGTGTTCGGCCACCGCCCAAAAGCATCACACGACGCAAGGTTGCGCGATGTAAACCCATTATCCGCATGAGTTCGGAACGTCCCTGCTGGCGACAGACAACACGCAGCAGATCGTTGGCCTGCAATGTCACATTACGGCGCATAACGCTGGTTTCTCCATCACGCGTTAGCGCACCAAAAATAAAGTCCCATTCCGGCTCATAGTCGGTACCAATGTCACTTATTTTTTTACCCACCAGTGGGGCATCTGCCGTGAGCCGAGCGCCCACCACGAGAACCTCTCCTCCGGCTAACTCATAAATATCGCTAGCTCCTTTATACACGAGTAGCTCGTGAATGGAATCAGCGGTTTGTCCGTCCGGATCTAGCACCAAGTCAGCGCCAACGGCTTTGCGGATAGCAAGCCCTCCACGGCCGCGCAAATCACTGTCTTCAATACGTGCCACCGTCGATTCGACACCGGCTTGTTTGGCTTGTAAACAAGCAAGCAGGTTCACCTCATCACTGTCGGTTACGGCCACCAGCAGGTCGACCTTGTCCAGACCGGCTTCTCGCATCACCTTGGGGTTGCTGGCATTTCCGCGCACGGTGAGCACGTCATGCTGGTCAGACACACTTAGTAGGGCTTGTGAGTTGCTATCAACAACCACGATGTTGTGGCCTTCACGGCTAAGTCGACCTGCGACGTAGGTGCCGACCTCGCCTGCTCCGACCACGAGGATCCTCACTAGGCGCAGGGTAGAGCGCAACGGCGCTCCAACATCGTCAAATCATTAACCCAACCATTGTGAATGAGCCTGCCGATCCAAGCACTTGTCTGGCATTGTTGTATTGCAGCTAGGTAATGCAACTACGGTTCGGGCGTGGCGGTTGTGGTGTCCATTGACGCGGGCACTACCGGAGTGCGGTCAATGGCCGTTGATGAAACTGGCGTTGAGGTGGGTTACGCCTACCGCGAGTTTCCGCAGTATTTCCCCCGACCCGGCTGGATTGAGCACGACGCTAATGAAATCTGGCAAGCCGTGGTAGCGACTTTGTCGGAACTTTGCGTTCGATTGGACGAGCTCAACCAGTCAGTTGCTGCGGTAGGAATCACAAATCAACGAGAGACAGTGGTGGCGTGGCACCGCTCAACTGGTCAACCAGTTCACCGTGCGATTGTTTGGCAGGACACTCGCACCGCTGACCGTTGCCGGGAACTAATCGAGCAAGGTTGGCAGCCGACCATCACAGAACGCACCGGACTTCTAATCGACCCTTACTTCAGCGCAACCAAGTTGGAGTGGTTAGTTCACAACGTTGAGCTACCCGCTGAGTCGGACTTAGCGCTTGGCACAATCGATAGCTGGCTGTTATGGAAATTATCTAGCGATGCGGCGGAGCCGCCAACGCTTAGCACCGACTACACCAACGCTTCTCGCACGTTGCTTTTTGGAATCGGAGCACCTGGCTCTCCCAACCACGGCTGGGACGAAGAGCTTTGCGAACTGCTGAGCGTTCCACGCCAGTGCCTAGCTGAAGTGTTCCCCTCGTCGAGCCAGATAGCACTAACAGGAGATACCACCGCTCTGGGAGTGGGCATTCCGGTGAGTGGTGTAGCAGGAGACCAACAATCGGCTCTGTTTGGGCAAACCTGCTTTGAGCCAGGTGAAACCAAAGTGACCTATGGGACAGGGTCGTTTGTGTTGATGAATGTGGGATCTATCTACCCAAATCCAACCGACGGACTGTTGACCACCTTGGCAGCAAGCTCAAGCAATAGTCCGATTTACGCTCTGGAAGGATCAATCTTCACGGCTGGTGCGTCCATTCAATGGCTACGCGATGAGTTAGGAATTATTTCCGAGGCCGCTGAGGTAGGTCCGTTGGCTGAATCGGTGCCTGACAACGGAGGCGTGTTTTTTGTGCCCGCCTTTACGGGACTTGGCAGTCCCTGGTGGGATCCAAATGCACGCGCCACGCTGATTGGGTTGACGCGCGGCTCCGGGCGAGCACAGATCGCACGCGCAGTGGTTGAATCAATCGCTCTGCAGGTGCGCGCAGTAGTTGACCTGATGCATGAGGCGGCTAAACACCGCGTTGCAGCGTTACGTGTCGACGGAGGTGCCGCTGCGCTGAACATGTTGCTGCAACTGCAAGCCGATCAGTTAGGCGTAACTGTCAGTCGCCCTAAAAACACTCAAACCACTGCTGTGGGGGCCGCCATGTTGGCGGGTTTAGCGCAGGGAGTTTGGTCATCAACCGATGAGCTACGCAAAGCCTGGCAACTTGACAGCGCATTCGAACCAGACACAACCACAGCAACCAGGGCTAACGCTGATGCGTTGTTCGGTGACTGGTTACGAGCAGTTGAGCGGTCGCGTAACTGGGTACAACCAGCTAGCTAGCGGCACTAGTGCGCCTGGCTTATCTAAGTCTCGCTAAGACGATCAAGGCCTTCTTGCAGCTGACTGACCGCTTGGCGGATGCGATGCTCGTTTTCGACCAGTGCAAACCGCACAAAGCCTTCACCTCCAGGTCCGAAACCAATGCCTGGCGACAACGCCACGTTGGCATTGTTTACGGCCAATTTGCAGAACTCGATAGATCCTAAATTTGCATAGGGCTCAGGAATTGGAGCCCACAAAAACATTGTCCCCTTAGGAGGCTGCACTGCCCAACCAATCCGATTTAGACCGCGCACCAAAGTGTCGCGCCTAGTCAGATACTGTCCCCGCACTTCTTTGGGATAGGAGTGATCTTCGTTCATGGCAACCGTGGCAGCAATTTGAACGGGTTGAAATGTGCCGTAATCGAGATAGCTCTTTAGTTTTGCAAGCGCTGCGATCGCCTCTGGATTGCCAACACAAAACGCTACTCGCCAACCAGCCATTGAGAATGACTTAGTGAGGCTGTAAAGCTCCACCGCTACTTCCTTTGCTCCTTCGGCCTGCATGATTGACGGTGGTGAGTAGCCGTCAAACCCAAGGTCGGCATAGGCGAAATCGTGCACTAGCAGTACTTCATGCGTACGTGCGAAATCGACTACACGTTGCATGAACTCCAGATCAACGCAGGTAGTGGTTGGGTTGTGCGGGAACGACAAGACAATCACTCGCGGGCGCGGCCAAGAATATTCGAACCGCTCAACCAAGTTGTCGATGAAATCTTGTCCAGTGCCAAGCGGCACTTCTCGCACTGAGGCCCCCGTAAGTAATGGGCCATAGATATGAATCGGATAGGTAGGGGCCGGCACCAGACAGGCATCACCTGGCTCGAGCAGAGTCCACATCAAATGTGAGAGTCCTTCTTTTGCACCAATGGTGTTGATGACCTCGGTGTCAGGATCTAGTTGCACTCCCCAGTTGCGCTCGTAAAGGGCACTCACAGCGGCGCGCAAGTTAGGAAGCCCTCGGCTTGCGGAATAACGATGGTTTCGAGGATTTTTTACAGACTCGATCAGCTTGTTCACTGCAGAGTCCGGTGAGGGGATATCTGGATTGCCGAAGCCCAGGTCGATCACGTCTTCGCCTGCGCGGCGACGCTCAGCTTTTAGTCCGTCAATAATCGTGAAGACGTAAGGCGGTAGTTGATTGATGCGACGGAATTCCACCGCTGCTTCTCCCTTTTGCCTTGTCTAATTTTGTTGTCTAGTTTTGTCAGGCATTCTTAAACGCTGACCCGGACTCCACCTGTTGTTGCATGTCATCGATGGCCACATGCGCAATGCGTGACTCTGCTCGGCGCTTTACAAAACCGGGCAGCGGAATAGCAAGTTCTACTGCCAGGCGAAAGGTCAGCACGGTGGCGCCTTTTGGCTCAGGTGCTGGTTCAAACTCGTAAAATCCTTCAAGCTTTTTGGCTATGTCGCCTTTGACAAGCTCCCATGAAATACGACCTGGCGCTTGGGAATGGTTGTATGCCAGTGTGTAGTTGGCACTGCGACCAAAAGCGCCCGCCCGGAACGCGACCAGCGTTGCACGATCTTGTTCATCGCTTTCCAACACGTTCACATCGTTCACACCCGACGCCCAATTTGGATAGTTATCAAGGTCGGCCACAAGGTCATGACACTCTTGCGGGGATGCAAGTACCAATCGAGTGACCGTTATTTCGTCAATCATCTTTGGCCCTTTATACGGTCTTCAACTTTGTGCGGTCTTAGACACAATGTTCTTGCACTGTCGTCTCACAGGTTAGAGCGCTGCACACCGTAGCCAGAGGCATTGTGACAGCTAGAAGTGTGGGGTCACTAGCTCGACTAGCTCAAAGGTTCAGCTCAGAGCTGTTCTAAGTTTTGCGGCAAGGATGTCGTAGTCAAACTCTTCTACCGCGCGCTGACGTGCGGCCGCAGCCATAGTTCGCAAGCGTGTTTCATCACCCAACAAGTTTTTGATTGCGGCCGCGACCTGAGCGGCCCTACCTGGTTGATCAGCTACAAAGCCAGTTACGCCGTGTTTCACTGCCTCATGGCTGCCACCCGAATACCCGGCAACAGCACAGACTCCAGCAGACGCGGCTTCAAGAAACACGATTCCAAAGCCTTCTTGTTCCAATCCGCCCCAGCGATTGCGGCATGGCATCGCAAACAAGTCGCCCATTCCCATCACGGCCGGCAGCTCGGAATCATCAACGCGACCAAGAAACCTCACTGGCAGTTGATGTTTACGAGCTAGGGCACGCAGTCGACGGGCGTCACGGCCGGCCCCAGCTATAGCCAGTTGCAGATCGGCCAGCGGCCCTTCGACTGTAACGCTGCTCTGGTGCCGCAGTTGAGCTACGGCTTCAATTAAATGATCAAAGCCCTTGCGCGGAACCAGGCGACTTGTCCCGACTATCAATGGTGCCTTCACTAGCAAGCCATGACGCTTACGAGCTGCGGCGATCTGCTCAGGCGTCAAAGGCACAAAACGGGTGGTGTCTACGCCAGGTGGTACTTGCACCGTTGGAAGTTTTTGACGTGCACAGCGCTCAGCTTCGTTTGCCGCGTAGCCACCTGCAGCAATAACCACCTCAGCGCCGAGCAGCACCTTGGCCAGTTTGTGGCGCAAAACAGGTAGGCGTGCTGGCACCGTTACCTCGGCTCCGTGCAGCACTAAGCCATAAGGCAGTCCGACTTTCTCGGCTATGGCTCCTAGTGGTAGAGCCGGGTCGTAAATGACAAGTTCGGCGCCAGAACTTGCCGCCAGTTTTCTTATGCGGTCCACCAGACGAGAATGCGGTAATAGCACGCGGTCTCGATCTCGTAAAACCTTGATCGGTTGCGTCGCGTCAAACTCAGCAGACGCGCCATGAGGGGTCGTCAGTACGGTCACACCCTCCGGCGGCAAGCGTCGCCATAACTCCCAGAGGTAACTCTGAATGCCTCCCACCTTCGGCGGAAAATCGTTAGTAACAAGCAGATGCGGGCGCACGACTAAGACAGTTAAGACGCTTTGTCGGTTAAGACACTTTGTCGGGTTCAGGTGGCAAGATTTCTAAGACGGCAAGCTCCTCGGCGACAAGACCTTCAGGGTCGTTGGTATTTACCAACGCATCATGGATGAGTTGAACGTGACCTAAGCGGGCGGCGGCCCAAACCGCGTGTGATCGCACTATCGCTGATGGATTGCTCAAGCTGTCTCGCAAAGCGGAGATTGTGCTTGGCGCGGTTGCATCAGCCGTATTGGCTAGCACTAGCAAAGCATTGCGGCGGAGGTATTCAGGGCGCCGCCGCGCGATGTACCAGTGGCCGAAGCTGGCCATTAGATGGTCATCAGATTGCAGCAACAGTTTGGCTGGGTCGACAGTTTTGCGGCCTCGCACGCTTAGAGCGGTTTCACCACGTTGCTTAGACCAGCTAGTGACGTCCGACGGAGCCTTTGCGAAGGTGTCCACACCTAACTGCACAAACTTCCCAAGCTGCACATTTTGGGGCACACTCATCGGCGTGTTAACTGGCTCGTTGATGGGACAGGTCGTTTGACAATCGTCGCAGCCATACAGCCGATCACCTAGCGCGACCCGAAACTCGCGCGGGAATGCACCGTCGGCTTGCAACAACCACGCAAGACAGCGATTGGCGTTGAGCACCGCGCTTTCGTCGGGTCCGGAGCTAAGAGCATTAGTCGGACAAGCCGTCTCACAGCGACGGCACGTGCCACATCCGTCTGACACGACTTGGTTAGAAGTCGGTAACGCAGCGGTGGTTACAACCGCTCCCAAAACGGTCCACGAGCCGTGCTTTGGGTGCAACAGCATCGTGTTGCGTCCGAACCAACCAAGCCCTGCCCGGTAAGCGACGGCCCGATCGACCAATCGATTGTCGTCAAGCACCACGCTGGCTTGCTCGCCTGCTTGTCGAAGATGCTCGGCTATTTGTTCAAGCGCTTCGGCTAGTGGTCCGTACTGATCTTCAACCACGTAGTTGGCTATTACTGCAGTGTTGGTGATCTCTTCCGTGTCGGTGGTCTCAACAACATGCGCATAGCTGCGCACACCAACTATGACGCTGCGCGCATTGGGGAGTATCAGCGCCGGCTGTGTGGAACGCTCAGGACTTGAAAACGTGAAATGCATGCCTGCATGCATTTCGGCTGACTTCACCTGTTCGATCTCCGCTGCAGCCTGAGTCAACGGTTCTGCGCCAGTTGCAGCAATCGCGTCAATACCAGCCTGCTTTGCGATCTCCTCAAGTTTGCGCCATAGAGCAAGCGAGGTTGGTTTTATCTTGCGGGTTGGTTGGCTGACCGTCTCAGTTTTGCTCATAGTCCGGCTACTGCTTTGCTACTGCTTTGCTATTACTTTGTTATTACTTTGCTTGTACTTTGTCTGTACTTTGCCCGTTTGCGCCTAAAACACGCGCTTTACCTGGCAGCATGTGTAACTGAGCTGCGACAAAGTTTGTTCTGTGCGGACCACAAGTGCAACGAGAGAATATGTTCAACGATGGATTCAACGAAGGGTTCAACGAAGATAAAGACATCTGGGTTGGTCGCCAGTACGGTCCTTACAAGATCATTGAATCCCTCGGCCGCGGAACCGTCTCCAATGTGTACCGCGCGCAAACCTCACATGAAGAGCAAGTAGCCCTCAAGGTTTTGACACCTTTTGCCGAGGCTCAGGCCGAGGTGCGCTCACTGTTTGAGCAGGAATACGAACTGATGGGGCGGATGGACCATCCAAACGTGCTGAAGGTGCACGGCGCGGGAGTGATCGCAGGCACTCACTACATGGAAATGGAGCTGGTCGAAGGGAAGACCTTGTGGGACCTGATGGAGGATCGGAGTTCACCATCTATAAGCACTCACATCAATTCGATCCAGCAAACGTGTATAGCGCTAGATCACGTCCATGAGCGGCGCGTAGTGCATCGAGACATAAAGCCCAGCAACATCTTGTTAGACAAGGATCGGACGGTGCTATTTGATTTCGGGCTGGCGTTTGACTTAGGTGGTCCTCCCGCTCCCGCAGGCCGCATATACGGCTCACCACTTTTCATTTCACCCGAACAGGCACTAACAAAAGAAGTAACCAATCGCACCGACATTTATGGACTAGGAGCGACCTTGTACACGCTGGTTGTGGGAACCACACCATTCTTCGGTAGTCGCTCGGACTTGTTAAACGCACATGTAAATGAGCCGCCACCGGATCCGCGTAAAAGCGGTATCTCTGATGAGCTAACAGAGGTAATTCTGCGCTCTATGGCGAAGAACCCTGCCGACCGTTTCGCTAGCGGCGCCGACTTCGCGGCAGCCTTAGCAATGCTTGACCTTGACAACGCCAAAATACTCCCAAAGAAGGGCTTACTACGCCGCCTGGCGGGTAGCCACTAACCAGCAGGTCCAGCAAACCGAGAGCTTGGGCCAACAGCTACGAGATAGCTACCAGGTACTTCTAAATCAGGAGCCGTGCGTGTAGCGCTTAACTAGCTCGAGTTCGTCTTCGTTGTGAACCAGCGTGACTTCACGGTCAACCGCGTCAAATTTAACGGTGGCCATCACCAGACGATCGCCTGGCCGTACAGATTTCACCACGCCCTGTTCGCCCACCAGTTCTTGTCGTATGTCATTGGTCGATGCCGTTAGCCGCACCACGTCTCCTACCCCAAAAGGCAGTGACAATCCAACAACCATTTAGCCACCGTCGGCTTTGGCGCCAAGCAGTTGACTCAGCTCAACAGTTGCAGACAGCTTGCTAGCCGCTCGCCCATCAGCAATCGCTGCCTTGGCTGCCTCTAAGCCCGCTGCCAAGTCGCTAACGATCCCGGCCACTAACAATCCAGCTGCGGCATTCAACGCGACTATGTCAGCACGTGCCCCAGTCTCTTGCCCGGACACGATCTCATTGAAAATGCGCGCATTGTCTTGTGGTGTACCGCCCTGCAGATCGTTGCTGTTGACTCGTTTTAATCCCACATCGGCAGGGTCAAACATGTAGTCACCTACCAACTCGCCGTCAATCACTTCATACACACGCGTCAGATCAGTGAGAGTGATCTCGTCCAAGTTGTCAACACCATGCACCACCAAGGCGTATTCGCTGCCACGAGCAGCTAACACGGCCGCAATGCGAGGAGCCATAGGAGCGTGGCTTACCCCAATCACTTGTCGCCGCACCCGGCCTGGGTTCGCCAGCGGACCTAAGTAGTTAAAGGTCGTTGGCACGCCTAGCTCGGTGCGAACAGACGCAACCAAACGCATCGCCGAGTGGAAACGCTTTGCCAGAGCAAAGCCAAGCCCTTGCTCGGTCACGCATTGCCGTACTTGGTCGCCACCAAGGTCGACGTAATACCCCAGTGCTGCCAGCGTGTCGAATGAACCACTGCTCGAAGACGCTTTCACCGATCCGTGCTTGCAAACGGTCGCACCTGCCGAGCAGGCAACTATCGAAGCCATGGTTGACACGCTCAAGGCGTGCAGTTGTCGGCGAGTTCCACCTCCACTTCCAACGATGTCGATCGTGCCTTCGGGAACTTCTAGAGGCTCAGACACGTCAAGCATCGCATCCACCATGCCAGTCAACTCAGGTATCGATCCGCCCTTCATGCCCAAGGCAACAATGAACCCTGCAATCTGAGCGTCTGTGGCCTGGCCCGTAAAAATGTTTCCAAGTGCAGCCTGAGCTGCTACAGCACTTAGATCAATGCCAGCCACTAGGTCTGATAAGACACCTTTCCAGCCGCCATAGTCATCCAGGTTGTTAATGGCGCTTGTGGATTTCTTGACCGACTTGTTAGCTGACACGATGCTTCCTATCCAACAGCCATTGAACTGCGTTCTCAAGATCTGGGTAGTCAAAATCAAAGGCGACTTTTTCTAGCGCCTCCGGCGCTACCCGCGCTGAGTTCAACAACAATGCCTGTCCCATATCGCCTAGAGCGGCTTTCACTGCAATCTTTGGTGCAGGCAAAAATGCTGGTCGGTGAAGCCCCTTGGCCAAAACCTTTACAAAATCTCGCTGCCGACATGGGGCGGGTGAGCACACATTGACAGGCTTTCTAGCCGGGGTCGGTGATGCAAGGCTCCCGAACGAGCCTTGCATCCCGTCGATCATGCTTCTAAGTGTGCGTACTGCGTCATGAAGCGTGATCCAACTCCACCATTGACGACCCCCTCCAAGTGATCCCAACAAGCCGAACCGACCCAAATTAGTGAGGCGTTTGGTAGCTGCTGACTCTGGCGCTAATACCAGGCCAAAGCGAGCGTTGTAGACGTCAATACCCAGTTTCACAAGTGGCTCGGACGCTTGCTCCCATTCGATGCACACCTGAGAGAGAAACCCATTGCCGGGTGCCGACTCTTCGGTCAGCACTTCATCGCCGCGGTCGCCGTAGTAGCCGCTAGCTGATGCTCCTACAAAAACCTTCGGCCTGAAAGATTGTTCGATCGCTTTGACCAGCAACTCCGTCGACTTGATTCGACTGGAGCGAATTTCTTCTGTGAGCCGACCCGTCCAACGGCCGCCAACCGACTCCCCCGCCAAATGCACAAACGCATCAATTTCTTCGTTCGGATCATTACGGGCCGTTAACCCTTCGCTGTTAAGCACTCCCGCATCTGTGTTCCAAGTGATTGTGGTGACGTTTAGCTGGTCTAGCGGAGGTCTGACTCGTGCACGAGGGTGAGCGGGACGCGTAATTGCTACTACCGAATGTCCATCATTAAGCAGATCGCGTGTCAGTGCTGAACCGATCAGTCCGGTCGCCCCTGTTATCGCAACTTTCATACGGACCCTCTATGGCACGACTCAATTGCCAGTGAACTGTCCCGGACGTCGTTCGGTAACGGCCGCCATGCCTTCTTTGGCGTCTTGGGTGGCTGACAACCTGAACTGCTCGGCCGCTTCACGTTCACATATCTCACTCACGCAGTCTGCCAACCCCAAACGCAGAGTTGCCTTGATGGAGCGCACCGCCAAGGGAGCGTTCAGTGCTATTTCACCAGCAACCTCCATCGCACGATCCATCAGCTGATCAGCCGAAACACATTCGTCAGCTAGGCCGAGCTCAACAGCCTGCTCACCGCTGTAACGCTTAGCGCTGAAGAGCACCTGCGCTGCACGAGAAGGGCCCAGCAAGGCTGGCAGTGTGACGCTCATTCCAAAGCCTTGATGAATGCCGAGCGCCGCGAAGTTGGCGCAAAAGCGAGCCTCCGGGCAGGTGATTCTGATGTCAGGCACCATTGCCAAGCCCAGCCCACCGCCAATGGCCGGACCTTGAATAGCACCCACGATCGGAAGTTTTATGTCAAACAAGCGAGCGGACCCTTGATAGAGCGCGAGGGTGGCAGAGCCGCCCACGACTTCGTCTTTGCCGCCGCCTACTCCATCGCCACCCAAATCAGCTCCGGCGCAAAACGACCTGCCCTGTGCTGCTAGAACAGCACACCGAATAGTCATATCCGCCTCAAGCTCGGCAAGGGCATCGGCGATGTCGTGAATTTGACGAAAATTAAGGAAGTTGTGTGGTGGTCGGCTCATCATCACAACGCCCACATTGCCTTGTCGTTCTACTTGTAGTCCTTCAGCCATGGGGCGAAGTTAGTGGAATTATTCGGTGAACTTTCAAATGATTTGCCGCTTAGGGCTAGCGTGAAAAACACAGAGCTACATATAGGGAACCCATGACCAGCAAAACAAGATCAACCCAAGACAATTCCACACAAAAGAGCGAGAGCAACGAGAGCGCTGGAATGCACGCCGAAATGGTCCACATCGCAACCGAGTCTCTGGACTGGGATGGGCTGCTTGCTCGCTTGCAGGCAACGCTGCGTCTGCGCACAACTCCGATCGGAATGAAGCTGTTTGAAACGGTCGCCGAGATGGAAGCGGTGCCACGCATTCGGCGGCCATCTGATATTCACACCACTGACCAAATAGTCGGAATGGCGTCTCGCCTCAACTGGACGGTTGGCATCACGATGGAAGACCTTGTTGGCGCACAATGCGGTGCGGTTATTGGTCTTCACCCTCAAGACGAAGAATGGCTTTCGGGTAAAAACATGGCTGGGGTGTGGTTCGAGACAATCGACGACAGCTCGCAACACCAGCACGCCATGGATCATGTGCCGTTCGGCACCTACCAGGCTTTAGCGGTCTCTCCACTATCTGCTAAGCGTTTAGATCCACCAGATATTTGCCTCATATACGCCACGCCAGCGCAGATGATCATTTTGATCAACGGACTGCAGTGGAAGGGCTACAAAAAGCTGGAATGGGGCTGTGTGGGTGAGTCGGCTTGCGCCGACAGCTGGGGCAGAGCTCTTAAAACTGGCGAACCAAGCTTGTCAATTCCCTGCTTTGCCGAACGTCGTTACGGCGGCGTCATGGAGGACGAGCTGTTGATGGCCCTAAAGCCTGAAGATTTGCAGGTGGCGGTCAGCGGTATGGAAGCTCTTTCTCGCAATGGACTGCGTTATCCAATACCTAGCTACGGCATTCAGACAGACGCACGCGCGGGTCTGGGAGCCAGCTACGACTGACCCTGCGCCGCAATCACTCTTGCTCTGTAATCACTCCCGCTAATTCCTCGTATTTTTGCAAAATGAATTTTGAAATCCCGCCCGAAATAACCAAGCTGCTTGCCAACATTGATGAGTTCATCGACACCGTCGTCAAGCCAATAGAAAACGAAGACGACAACGTACGTTTTTTTGACCATAGGCGCGAAGACTCTCGCACCGACTGGGATCGCGACGGATTGCCAAACGCCCAGTGGGAAGCATTGCTAACGCGTGTCAAAAAAGAAGCGGACCAAGCTGGCTTTCTTCGCTGGCACCTGCCGGAACGATTCGGCGGCAACGATGGCACAAACCTCGGCATGGCAATCGTGCGCGAGCACATGGCTAGACGCGGTTTGGGTCTTCATAACGACTTGCAAAACGAGCACTCCATTATCGGTAACTTCGCCACCGTGTTGATGATGGAGCGGTACGGCTCACCTGCTCAACAGGAGTACTGGATACCGCGCATGCTCGCTGGCGAAGCCCGCATCGGTTTTGGCCTGACCGAGCCCATGCATGGCTCAGACGCCACTTGGATGGAAACCACTGCTCTCGCCGATGGTGACCAATGGATTATCAACGGTGAGAAATATTGGAACACGGGGCTGCATGCAGCCACCCATGATTACGTGTTCGCACGCACCTCAGGCAACCCCGGCGAAGGGCACGGAATTACTTGCTTCATCGTTCCAACCGACACGCCCGGATTCAAGGTTGAAGAATTTATGTGGACGTTCAACATGCCCACCGACCACGCTCACGTAAGACTTACCGACGTCGCAGTCGGTAACGACGACATTTTGGGTGAACAAGGCCGTGGCCTGCAGACCGCGCAACTGTTCGTGCACGAAAATCGCATTCGCCAAGCAGCCGCTTCGCTAGGAGCAGGGCTGCATTGCATTGATGTGGCAGTGGATTATGTAAACAATCGCACCACCTTCGGAAAACCTTTAGCTCAAAACCAAGCTATTCAGTTTCCGTTGGCGGAGCTATACACCGATGCCGAAATGATTCGAACGTTGATTCACAAGACCGCTTGGGAGATGGACAGAGGTGTTGACCACATGGACATCACCGACAAGGTGGCTATGTGTAACTACCGCGCTAATCGATTCTGTTGCGACGCCGCCGACCGAGCCATGCAGAGCTGCGGTGGAAACGGGTACGGGCGGCACATGCCCTTTGAGCACATATACCGCCATCACCGTCGCTATCGCATTACAGAAGGATCAGAAGAGATTCAGATCCGCAAAGTAGCCGGTCGGTTGTTTGGTATTAGCGGCCGAGCTAAGGGCTAGAACGACAGCCCTGCTACTACGCAGTTCTGAACTACACCGTTACCGGCTAACCGGTAAAGAAACCAAGTTGAGTGCCAGCTCAACCGTCTGGCAATAGTTAGGCGTCTAGCCGCGCTGTTGCGTTGCCGGTCAGCACCGGCCGGTCGTCTTGATTGACCGTTGTGATTTCAAGATCAGCCAGCTTGACGCCGCCTTCATCTTTGATGTCAGTAACCGTTGCGGTTGCTGTAAGCGTGTCGCCGGGCCACACCTGGCTAACAAAGCGGACGCCGTAATAGGTGAGCCGGCCGTCACCAACGAAGTTGGTGACCATGGCACCGGTCATACCCATCGTGAGCATGCCATGCGCAAAAACTGTCGGATATCCGGCTACTTCGGTAACGAATTTTTCGTCGGAATGAACAGGGTTGTAATCACCTGACGCTCCGGCGTATTGCACGATTTGCGTGCGGGTGAGATCGTTAACGACTTCTTCGCTATAAGTGTCGCCAACGCTGAGAGTTGCGGCTGAAAGAGTCATGTGTTTGCTTCCTTTTTTCTGTGTGCTTAGTTACTTGCCCGGCCTGATCAGCCGTCAATGACCTTCTCGGTCACCACACCGACACCACGTGCGGTAATTACTAATTCGCCGTCTTGATCGCGGTATTCGGTGATGGTTTCGCTGAACTTCAAAGTTCCGGCTCGCTTGGATTGCTTTTCCCAATGCTCACCATCGCGTGTGGTCGCTGTCAGCACATCCCCTGGCTTTAGGTGGCGGTGGTAGGTGAAGTGCTGCTCGGCATGCAGTCCACCAGCAGACGAACCCCCCGGCTCGTCGACTGGTGCTTGACTTTCGTCGGCAGCCGGATCACGCATGGTGCCTGAGGCAGTTCGACCACTGCCGAACCACTTTTTGCCTGCCTTAGGGCGCAGGTAATAGTCAGGATCAAATTGGGCGCTGGCTTGAACAAAAGTAGGTGGCGCAACGATTGAGCCAACCTCTGTGCCAGCGGCGTAATCGGCATCGCTGTACACCGCATTAGCGTCACCAATGGCTCGCGCAAACATCAAGATGTGCGAGGCTTCAACTGGGAATTTTTCTACAGACATAACTGGCAGCCTAGTTGCCACCAAGTAATCGCTGCAGAACAATCGCTGCAGATAGGCGTGCGTGTTAGCTCAGAGTGGTTCGTAAGAGCTCACGCACCGAGGCAGGATCTTCGACCATCATCATGTGTCCAACGTTGGCAAGGAAATGCACGTCAGCTCCATCAAAACCAGCTATCAGCTGACTAGAGGCACTCGCTGGGGTCATCTTGTCTTCGCCGCCAACGATGAAACTCACCGGACACTTCACGCGCTCAACGAAATCAAAGTCCGAGATATCAAAAGCACCACAGGCAGACAAATCGATGAAGAGCACGTTGTCGTCTACTTCGTCTAGCAGCGCCAGGCCACTTCCCAGCATCCATAACCCTGGAGTGGGATTAGTCGACACATGAGCAACCGGACCGTGTCCCCAGGCGGTCATTAGCTCCCCGGCTAGATCCTCGTTACGTTTAGCGGCCTCTAACAACACCGGATGAACCTGCATTGACATAGCGGTACCAGCTAACACCAGATGACTTACTTTTTTGCCCGCTAGCGCAGCCGCGCGCAGACACACCAGCGAGCCCATTGAATGTCCCACTAATGCGACAGAGCCATCGTGCTGCTCACTGGCCAGTTCAACGATTACAGCATCAACCAGTTGCACCAGCCAGCCAGCCATCTCCTCGACTGTTTGCAATGGTTCTCCGCCGGAATTGCCGTGACCTGGCAGATCAATAGCCAAAGCGCAAACTCCGTGATGATTGAGATAACGGGTTTGTTGGGTCCACACAGTTCGATTCATTCCAGCGCCATGCACCAACAACGCCACCGGGTTTGAAGCGTTGATAACGCCGCCGCCGTTGGTAATGCCGACCGGTGAATCATTGATGCTTAGCTGCAACACTTCTAGCCCTTCTGAGAGGCGCGTAGCGCTCTGGAAAGATCGGCGATGATGTCGCCTGAATCCTCAAGTCCCACCGATAACCGCACCAAGTCTTCGCCCACGCCAGCGGCGGCCAGATCTTGCTCGCTTAGCTGTTGATGAGTCGTGCTAGCGGGATGAATAACCAACGTCTTTGCATCACCCACATTGGCCAGATGTGAAGCCAGTCGCAGAGCCTCAATAAACCGTTTACCCGCCTCACGCCCACCTGCAATGCCGAAGCTAAGAATGGCTCCCGCACCACGTGGCAACAATCGTTTCGCTAGCTCGTGATCTGGATGTGTTGGCACGCTGGGGTGACTCACCCAGGTAACCGCCTCATGTGAGAGTAAAAACTCAACCACAGTGTTGGCGTTTTTAACGTGATGCGCCATACGCAACGGCAATGTCTCAACGCCTTGCAGCAGGTGAAACGCCACCGTGGGACTCATAGCGGCGCCGAAATCGCGCAGCCCTTCGGCACGTGCTCGCATCGCTAGCGCTTGCGGCCCATATTCCTGTGAAAAATTAATACCGTGATAGCCCTCATAAGGTTGAGACAGCGTTGGGAATTTGTCTGTTGCTGCCCAGTCAAATCGGCCGCCATCCACCAGCGCACCGCCGATCGCAACGCCGTGTCCACCTAGAAATTTGGTTGCGCTGTGCATGATGATGTCGGCGCCAAACTCAAACGGCCGCATCAGATAAGGCGTGGTGAAGGTGGAGTCAACCATCAGCGGCAGATCGTGGTCGTGCGCAACCTGCGCTACGGCTGCTACGTCAAGTACTTCTAGATTGGGATTACCAAGCGTCTCAGCAAACAGCACCCGAGTTTCGGGTTTGATAGCTGCCTTCCATGCGTCTAAGTCACGTGGATCTACGAACGTAGTTTCAATGCCGAAGCGCGGCATTGTGAGGTTAAGCATGTTGTGAGTGCCGCCATAAATGTTGCGGCTTGCAACCACGTGGCTGCCGCTGCCCATAATCGTGGCGCATGCCAAATGAAAAGCAGCCATGCCGCTAGCGGTGCAAATCGCTCCCACACCACCTTCCAATGCAGCTATGCGCTCTTCTAGCACCGCCACTGTCGGGTTCGAGATGCGACTGTAGATGTGTCCTGGGATTTCCAGGTTGAACAGGCTGGCGGCTTGCTCAACACTTTCGAAAGAAAACGAGGTCGTCTGGTAGATCGGAACTGCGCGCGCTCCCGTTGTGGGGTCGGGACGCTGGCCAGCGTGCAAACTCAGCGTGTCAAAGTGTAAAAAATCAGGTTCAACCACTAGCAACGATGCTAAAGCCTGACTAGAGGCTGTACCTACTGGCCTTATCTGATGTCAGGTTTATTGCCCAACCTCAGAGCGAATGGCTTGCCAAACCCTTTGCGGCGACAGTGGAATATCGATGTGTGAAACGCCCAAGTGCGCCAGCGCGTCAATCACTGCGTTTTGCACTGCGGGCGGCGCAGCAATGGCACCGTTCTCTCCAATACCTCTTGCTCCTAGCGGGTTTCGCTGCGTTGGAATTTGCGGACGATGCGTCTCAAAGAAAGGCAGCGAGCTAGCTGACGGGATCAGGTAATCAGCAAAACTGGTAGTCAATGGCGTGGCATCGGTGTCGTAAATTGCTTCTTCCATCAAAGCCTGTGAGATGCCGGCCGCTGCTCCGCCGTGTTGTTGACCGATAACCGATTCTTCTTCCAGCACTACGCCGCAGTCATCGACCGCCGCATAAGCCAGAAGCACCACCCCTCCGGTTTCTACATCCACCTCCACCACAGCAGCGTGGGTGCCATAGGGATGGGTCGGCCCTCCGAGTCGTTGAGTTGAGGTACTGCTCAGCTCATCGGGCTCACCTTCAGCAGCAATGTCAACCCAACTGACGATGTTGGCTGGAACGCCAGCTACATGAGCTCCCTCGGCTATCACAACAATGTCCTGCGGCGAGGCTTCGAGCAGTCTTGCCGCCACTATTACTGCTTGGCTCTTCAGTTGTCTGGCAGCAACGGCTATCTGACTGCCAAGAACGAAGGAGCTACGAGAGCCGCCCGTTGAAAGGCCGCTCGAGGCGACATTTGTGTCCGCATCCGTAACTCTCACTGCAGTGGGCACGAGTCCTAGTTCGGCGCTTACCAGTCGCGCCCACGTTGTGTAATGACTTTGACCATGCCCTGCACTGGCGCATCCAACATGGACGCTGCCGTCTTCGCCAAGCTCGAGATGTACATAGTCGCCGTCCTCACCACTCCCAGCGGTCTGGCTGTAGCAACCGACACCGACACCTATTAGATGGTTAGAACTAGCTTGGCGAGTAGCGGCTTCGGCTTGCCAACGAGACACATCAATGGCTTCTAACGCCTTATCAAGCGCAGCTATTGGCTCACCGCTGTCAATCTTGATTCCCAGTTGGGTGTCGTATGGAAAGTCATCCGGGCTCAACAGGTTGCGCCTTCGCACAACGTTCGGATCAAGATCAGCCAGGCGTGCGGCGGCGTCAATCGCTCTCTCAAGTGCAGCGTTTACCTCCGGCTGACCAGCACCGCGATACGCGCCAATGGACGCAGTATTTGTTGCTACAGCACCGTAGCTATACCTAAACCGCTTGATTCGGTACATGCCAGTGCATTGTCGACGACTAGCAGCAGCCAGCAATGGACCCATATGCGGGTAGGCGCCAGCATTCAACCACATCGTTGCATCAAGGCCCACAATGTCGCCGTCGGCGGTGATACCCAGTCGAATGTGGTGTTGCTGATCACGCCCGTAAGGCAGAGAAAAGAACTGTTCGGCGCGCGTCTGTACCCAGCGAACTGGCCGGTTCAACAAACGAGCGCAATGAGCAACAACTAAGAACTCAACAACCGCGTCACCGCGCCCACCAAAGCCACCTCCTACAAAGGGGTGGCGAATTCTGATCTGCTCAACGTCCAGACTCAGACTGTCGGCAAAGGTTTGGCGCATCGGTTGAACACCTTGGCCAGTGCACCAGAGGTCAAGCAGCTGAGGTGAGCGGGTGTTAATAGCCAAGATTCCGCAAGGCTCAATTGGAGCAGAGGCAACACGCGGGTTCTCACACACCAGTTCAGCGACAAAATCTGCCCCTTCGCACGGATCACTGTTGGGCAAATCAGAAGAGGTTGAACCCGTCGAGGCTGCGGTTGTTGCTATTGAGGTCGCTGCTGCTGGTACTACGACCACTCGCGCGTCGGCTTTTTGTTCTGTAACAACGTTGGTGCCTGCATCAAGAAACAGTAGGGCTGCGTCTGGTGCTAGCGCAGCTTGCACTGTTGCTACCGCTGGTAAAGGCTCAACCTCAACCACTACCAGTTCTGCTGCATCAGTCGCTGCAATGAGTGATTCGGCAATCACCACCGCTACTGGCTCGCCCACAAAACGCACCTTGTCCTGAGCCAACAGCGGGCGAGCCATGATCCCGCCCAAAGTGGTCTGCGGATGAAACGAAATCGATGGTGTCGCTAAGTCAGCGTTAGTTAATACCGCGACGACGCCTGGGGTTGCTAACGCCATCTCGGCATTCACGGTCAAGTTCTGCCCATGCGCGATCTGTGATCTGACAAAGACCGCATGCAACGTGCTTTTAGGGATAGGCAGATCGGCAATGAACTCCGCTGTCCCGCGTAGCAGTGGATCATCCTCAACAGTTAGACGCGGCATGCCCAAAAGTTAGTTGCAGCTAGTCCAATAGCTCCGCGAGAATCTCTGCGCGGTGCTCGTCCAACTCCGGGGCAAGTCCTGGTTGAGGTCCGGCGCCACAAATCAGCTGGCCTACCTGTGAGATCGGACCCCATTGCGTATCGGCATAGTCGGCAACGTGCCCGCCCGCCCTAGCGCATTGCGATCCAACAAACCCGGTCATGCACACCGGCACAACCGCCGCGGTTTCAGCAACCGCGGTTTCAGCAGGCGTTGTGCGCCACACCCAACCATCGGTCGTTTCTTCGTACCTGGGTCCATCTACCTGACCGCGGTAGTCAAACCCACCTCGTCTAGTTGGTGGTCGACCTTTGTAACTCACCATTTCTGCGGCTTGTGCAGCGCTGGTGGTCTGCGCTAGCGAGGTTTGAACTGTCTGAGCTTGGCCGGTTCGAGCTCGGTGATACAAGGCAGAAATAATTCCAAAAGTGGCAATCAGTGGCGTAGCTGCATCATGCACCGGGACCGTCAAGAACACCGGTTCATCGTCACCACCTTGGGCGTCCATAATTCCTGCCAGCGCTTGCAGTAAGGGATCAAATGCAGGCACTTTGCTCATGGGTTCGTGCATCCCGTAGCCAGGGCTCTGCAGCGTTATCAGGTCGGGGCAAATGGCTCGCAGGTTGGCCTGCGAGCAACCCAGACGTTCGGCTACTCCGGGTCGAAAGTTTTCAACAAAAACATCTGCCTTGGCTACTAGCCGGTGCAGAACGTCAAGTTCGTCAGCAGTCTTCAGATCGAGAACGATGGACCGCTTGGCTTGATTCCAGCCGTTGAAAAAAGGCCCCAGCACGCGAAAGGGTTCGCCTTGTGGTGGTTCAACCTTTATGACGTCGGCTCCCAACATCGCAAGATGCCGGGTAATAACAGGCCCAGCAATAAACGAACTGAGATCAAGGGCGCTAACCCCAGCCAGGGGCGGGGTTGTTGCTGTAGCGCTTGTAGGTACGTCTGGGCTTGTGGCTGGCTGGCTTGCCTTTTCGTTTGCCTGGAAACCCTCTAGTTCCGCAAGCACCTCATCGGTGTGTTGGCCTAGCAATGGAGCTGATTTGAGTTCAACGGCTGGGCACTCGCTCAGAGAGAACGGTTGCGGTGGCACTCGCACCTCTCCTAGCTCGGGGTGCTGCACGTATACGTCAAGACCGTTGCTTTGCGCCAACGGAGAAGCAAAGAACTCCTCGCGTGATTGCACCGGCTGACACGGCACATCGTGAGAAGCCAAAATCTCCAACCACTCAGCTCGAGTTCGGCTAGCAAAAGCCCCTTCCAACTCAGGTGTAATGAACGCCAACGGCTCAAGCTCAAGCAGACCCCAGGGAGGAGTCGGCAAACGCTCGTCGCCTAAAAGATCTTCGCGGTCTATAGCAGCCAGCATTGCTTCATAGAAAACGGTTGTGCCACACGCCACAAACATCCATTGATCATCGGCTGTACGAAATAAGCGATACGCCGCAGCACGTCCAGTCGAACCGAGCGGTGATGATCCTTCGCGTTCAGATCCAAGCAACTCCACATTTACGTCGCCAATCTGCATTGCACCCGACCCCGCCACATCAGACACCTCATAAGTCGGTGCTTGTCCAGTGTTCTGGCGGGCATACAAACCCGCTGCTATGGCGATCGCTCCCAACATGCCAGCCCCATAAGAAGCCAGTGGCATAACTAGATCGACTGGTCCTTCGGAGTAGCTGATCTGATTCCAGCCAATACCGGTTGCGGCCGGCACTTCTTCGATCGAGCCCAACGGTTGAGCGTTTTGCCCCCAAATCGGAAAAGAAACCATCACTGCGTTGGGTGCAAATCGGCGCAGGCGATCAGCATGCGCTGTGCTGGGCACTACTAACACGTCGGCCTGCGGAGCTAACCGTGCACACAAATCTTCAGGATTGTCTGCCACCACCGAACGCTTGTTGCGGTTCAGAGCCTGAAAACCTGGGTCGGAGCGGTAGGGGTCGCCTTGCGACGGCTCAATCTTTACGACATCAGCGCCTTGATCGGCCAGAAATCGAGCGGCGTATGGACCAGATATTCCTTCGGTTAGCTCTACAACACGTAGCCCGCTAAAGACCCCTTGACTCATATCGCCTCCCTTTGCATGGTCAACTAAATCGGCCAAGTAACCCGGTCAACTTTGCACCTCAATGAGCGCTTCACCGTGGATGAAGTGAAAATAGCCGCTTGGATCATCGCCCCACTTGCGCCAGCCTTCAGCGATTTCTTGCATCTGCGAACGAGTCGCAATGCCGTATTCGACTGCTTGTTTGGCAAAGTCAGACTCGAGGCAACGTTCTGCTGTTGAGTAACCCCAGTTGCGTAACTCTTCGGGTGTCCAAAATTGCCACACCGACGCTGACATCGTTACGTTGGTTAACCCAGCTTCGCGACACCATCCCAACAGATGATGCCCAGCGTTTGGTTCTGCGTGATTGCGACGACAAACCTGCTCATAAACATCTCGCCAACGATCATGGATGTCTTCGTAAGGAGAGCCACGCATGGTGGAGTAGTCGGCATCGCGCACGGCCACGAAACCGCCTGGCCGTGTAACTCTCACCATCTCAGCCAACGCCGCTACCGGTTGAGACAAATGCTGCAAGACCTGATGAGCGTAAGTCACGTCAAAGGTGTGGTCCTCAAAAGGCAGCTCGTATACCGAAGCAAGTCTTAGCTCGACATTGTCAACCCCAGCATCGCTGAGCGTCTGTGCTGCTGTCTTGAGAATTTCTTCGCTGGTATCGACAGCGACAACCCGCCCCTTTGAGACCCAACGCCCCAATCCCGCGGTAATGGAACCTGGTCCGCATCCCACATCAAGAAGCGTGGAGTCGGCCGCAATTACCTCACGCGCAAAGGCCGCGCACTCTTCGGCGGTACGGCGTGCGTGCTGACCGACTACCGATGCATGATGGCCGTGCGTGTACGTGTCGCTGGGTGCACGTTTCGACTTTTTCTCCTCGTTTGCCTCGTCAGCCAGATTCATATTCGGCCAAGCTAATCACGCTTTCTGCAACTCTTCGCCTCATGCTTTCTGTATTGCCCACTGGTCGTTGTTATACACCTTCGTGAGGTCGACGAAAAAGTGGTCGTGCTTAAGTTTCCTCAAGCGAGATTGCAAACTCGGGGCAATTGGCTTCGGCTAAGCGAGCCTGCTCTTCTACTGCCGGCAGTACCTCACCGTCACCAATAGCGGCTGCATATCCGTATTCATCTATCTCAACTAGATCTGGCGCAAGCGCATAGCAGCGGTTATGCCCCTGGCACTTTTCTGTGTCAACAATGATCTTCACTGGGCTAAAACTACCAGCACAGCGATTTTGACTAAGTTCTGACCTGAAAACTGGGTAGACAGGCTTGAACATGAACGACCAGAGCGATACAACAGACGCAACAAAAAACGAGTGGCACAAAACGGCTTGCATTTTGTGCTCTAACAACTGCGGCATCGAAGTTCGCCTCGACGGCAGGCAGATCACGCGTGTTCGAGGTGACAAGGAACACCCAATGACGAAGGGCTACACCTGTGAAAAAGCCCTACGAATCAACTACTACCAAAATGGACGCGACCGGCTAACCACACCGTTGAAGCGGCTTACAGATGGCTCCTTTGAGCCAATCAGTTGGGATACAGCGGCGCGTGAGATTGCCGAAAAGTTGACCGGTATTCGTGATTCGGTTGGTGGTGACAAGATCCTTTATTACGGCGGCGGCGGGCAGGGCAACCATTTCCCGGGGGCATACTCCCGCAGTCTCATCAAGACTTTGGGCATCAAATATCGCAGCAACGCCCTGGCGCAAGAAAAAACGGGCATGTTTTGGGTGCAAGGCAAACTGTTTGGCCGTCAAGATCGTGGCCCGGTCGGTGATTTTGAGCACACAGACTGCGCTGTGTTTATCGGCAAGAACCCCTGGCAAAGCCACGGATTCCCTGAATCACGCAATGTGTTAAACCGCATCAAGAACGACGACAACCGCAAGCTGGTCGTGATGGATCCGCGCGTAACCGAAACCGCGGCGATCGCCGACCATCATCTGCGTGTCTTCCCAGGAACCGATGCGTGGGCTTTAGCTGCTCTGCTAGCAATCATCGTCGAAGACGGCCTAGTCGACGAACGATTCCTAACCGAGCAATGCGTTGGCTGGGATGAACTGAAATTGCTCATCTCCCAGATTGATATAGCTGAAAATGCTCGCAAGTGCGGAGTGGATGAGAACGATCTGCGAGCTGCGGCTCACACCATGGCTAACGCCAAATCTCTATCGACCGAAGAAGATCTCGGTATCGAGATGGCGCCCTATTCCACACTGAATAGTTGGCTGCAACGACTGCTTTATCTGCTAACTGGAAACTTCGCTCGTGAAGGTGCCATGAACCTACCCATCCGGCTTGCGCCACTGTGTGGGCACAGCGGTGAAGGTGAAGTTGATCCGGTGCTGGGCGCGCCGATGCTTGCGGGTTTGATGGCTTGCGCCGCTATTGCTGACAGCATCGACACCGATCATCCCAATCGATTTAGAGCCGTAATCGTGGAATCGGCCAACCCAGCTCACACTCTCCCCGACTCCAAACGGTTTCGCGAAGCGTTTTCAAAGCTGGAATGTTTGGTGGTGATTGACGTAGCGATGACCGAGACCGCCCGCCAAGCCCACTACGTGCTGCCGGCTAGCTCGCAATATGAAAAGCCCGAAGCCACATTTTTTAGCGGCGAAATGCCCACCAACTACTTTCATATTCGCCAACCAATCTTGGAGCCGCTAGGTGATTCGTTGCCCGAGGCAGAGATACACCGACTCTTACTTGAAGCCATGGATGGTCTGCCAGAAGGCTCAGACGCTTTGCAAGAAGCCGCTCAGCAAAGCCGCGAAGAGTTCGTGTCTGCTCTAGCTGCAATTTCTGCCGATAACGCTGACATCGGCGCCAAGCTCCCAGTAGTGCTCTACAAAAGCCTCAAAGAATCTTTGGGAGACATGGCCCCCGCCGCAGTTGTGTTCGGAGCTGCCATGAATGCTTCCATGCGGTTCGGTGATCAGGTACGAGCAGCTGGCATCGAAGGCGAAGGGCTGGAGCTGGCTAGCAACTTGTTTGACGCTTTGATTGAAGCTCCGTCTGGCATTGCGGTAACCGTCAGCGAATATGAAGACACTTGGGATCGCGTAGCACATCTTGATGGCAAGATTCACTTACACATTGAAGAGCTAGTCGACGAGCTCCGTTCACTGAACACACAGGAGCCACAAAAACCAAACGACCGTTTCCCGTTCGTGTTGTCTGCCGGCGAGAGACGATCGTCTAATGCCAACGCCATCATGCGTGACCCTGACTGGCGCAAGAAAGACCGCGACGGTGCCTTACGCATAAACCCACTTGACGCTCAAGCGTTGGGTGTGGGCGAAGAGGGGCGCATTCGTATCACATCCAAGCGCGGTGAAGCCGAAACGGGCGTTGATATAACCGACACAGTTTTGCCCGGACATGTAACTCTGCCGCACGGGTTTGGAACGGAGTATCCCGACGAGACCGGTGAACACATGATTAGCGGCGTTTCGGTAAACGAGCTGACCGATCTGGCTGATGTTGACTGGTTGTCGCTAACACCGCATCACAAGCACGTGCGCGTGCAGTTAGAAGCAATCCCGGGCTAAAGGGACCAGGCAACGCCATGAAAATTTTTGGCGTAGTCAACGCTTCGCCCGACACTGGGGCCGAGTTTTCGATCGTTCGCGACGAAGAGTCGGCACGGGCGCGTGGTAAGGCGTTACTGGATGCCGGCGCGAGCTGCTTAGACGTTGGAGCTGAGGGCTCTGGCGGCTCTGCGAACTCGGTGTCACCCGAGATTGAATGGGAACGGTTAGCCGAACCGCTCAGCGGATTGCTATCGCTGGGAGTTACTGTTTCCATTGACACTCGCCACGCAGAAATAGCAAGACGAGCCTTAGAGCAAGGTGCCGCAGTGCTAAACGCTGGCGACGCGCTTCAAAGCAATGAAATGCTGCGAGTAGCGGCTGACTTTGATGTGCCGGTTGTGCTGCCGTTCATGCTTGGAAGCGACTTTCGCAACATGCGTGCACCCACCAGTGGTAGTGCTAGTGGAAGTATTAACGACCGTGTGAAAAACAATCCGATGGAGCTGATGCTCGACTGGTTTGAAAAGCGGCTACAGAGGTTGCAACCGTTCGGCGTGGTTGATCGTCTGCTGCTTGACCCCGGAGTTGGCTTTGGACCGGCCGAGTGGGACTGGCCAAGTCGTTTTGAATACCAAAAAGTCATCTATGAGGGCTTGGCTCGCTTGCGACAGTTCAACCTGCCGCTATACGTACCAGTTGCGTGGAAACAAACGCCTGATCGGTTAGAGCTAATGGATATTGCGCTGGCGTATCAGCCCGAATATGTGAGAGCACATATTCCTAGCCAAGTGCAAGCACGTAGTGCAGCGGTGCTGTCAGGCAACCCTTTGCCTACGGATCAGCTCTCCTGCAGCTATGTCTAGAGCAACAGGACCTAACCCAGCAGGCTTAGGTCGCGCACTGCTCCTTTGTCGGCGCTAGTAGCCATTGCGGCATACGCCTGTAGCGCCACCGACACCTGGCGCGGGCGCTCCTTGGCGGGCTTCCAGCCGGCCTTGTCTTGCTGAGCTCGACGTTGTGCTAGCTCGTCATCATCAACAGCCAAATGGATTGACCTATTGGGAATGTTGATTTCTATGCGATCACCGTCACGCACCAAACCGATCATCCCTCCAGCGGCCGCCTCTGGTGACACATGCCCGATTGACAATCCGGAGGTGCCTCCTGAAAAACGTCCATCTGTAACCAAAGCACAAGCCTTACCTAGACCACGTGATTTCAAATACGACGTCGGATACAACATCTCTTGCATGCCCGGTCCACCGCGTGGGCCCTCGTAACGCACCACCACCACATCGCCGGCCGACACCTCGTCGTTAAGAATGCGCTCTACGGCTTCGTCTTGGCTTTCGGTCACAAATGCACGGCCGGTGAACTGCAGAATGTTCTCCTCTACTCCTGCGGTTTTGACCACGCACCCGTCTTCGGCAATGTTTCCGTATAGAACTGCTAAGCCGCCGTCCGCGCTGTAGGCATTATCGACGGAACGTATGCAGCCACTTACGCGATCCAGGTCAAGTGACTTATACCTTTCGGACTGGCTAAACGCTTCTTGTGTGGGAATGCCGGCCGGACCTGCTCGATAAAACTCGTGCAATTCTGCCTCGTTGTTTGTGGCTACATCCCAGCGCGCTAGGGCATCAAACAACGTGGGCTCGTGAATGGTCGTGACCTGGTTGCTAAGCAATCCGCCCCGGTTTAACTCCGCCAAGATCGCCATCACGCCACCTGCGCGATGCACGTCTTCCACATGGAAAAACTCCGATGCTGGTGCAACCTTGCAAATGTTCGGCACCTTGCGCGAGAGGCGGTCAATATCAGCCATCGTGAAATTCAAATCGGCTTCTTGTGCGGCCGCTAGTAGGTGCAAGATCGTGTTAGTGGAACCACCCATTGCGATGTCTAACGACATCGCGTTTTCAAACGCCTCAAAGCTGGCGACTCGTCGCGGTAGAACTGAATCATCGTCTTCGCGGTAGTACCTCCGACACAGGTCAACCACTAGTCGACCGGCTCGTAAAAACAACTCACGGCGATCTGAGTGCGTAGCCACAACCGTGCCATTACCTGGCAATGACAAACCCAGCGCTTCGGTAAGGCAGTTCATTGAGTTGGCAGTGAACATTCCTGAACATGAGCCACAGGTTGGGCAGCCCGCACGTTCCATCTCTGCAACATCCTCATCGCTGACTGAGTCATCGGCTGCCACCACCATCACGTTGATTAGATCAACCTTGGTTTCGGATAATTTGGTTTTGCCTGCTTCCATCGGCCCGCCCGACACAAACACCGCTGGAATGTTTAGGCGCATTGCTGCCATCAACATGCCTGGTGTGATCTTGTCGCAGTTGCTAATGCACACCAAAGCGTCCGCGCAATGGGCGTTCGCCATGTACTCCACCGAGTCAGCGATGAGATCGCGTGACGGCAGGCTGTAAAGCATCCCGTCGTGTCCCATCGCAATACCGTCGTCCACGGCGATGGTGTTGAACTCTTTGGCTACTCCACCCGCCTTTTCAATTTCGCGCGCCACTAGTTGACCCATGTCTTTTAGGTGAACGTGACCAGGCACAAACTGTGTGAAAGAGTTGGCTACCGCAACAATGGGCTTGCCAAAATCGTCATCGGTCATGCCGGTAGCGCGCCACAGAGCGCGTGCGCCAGCCATATTTCGTCCACCAGTTGATGTGCGCGAACGGTACTCAGCCATGCCTAAAGCCTACGTTGACTAGTTGGTGGGCACCGCAATCAAGCTCGCAGGCTGCATTAGCCTCGCGAAGCAGCACTCCTCCCAGCACAGGTTCAAGAAAGGCATGCCCAATGGACGTAACCATCTTTCACAACCGACACTGAAACTCTTCCGTAAATGCCTTGGCGGTCGCTGAGGAGCAGGGAGCAAAGATCAACGTGGTTCATTACATCAAAACCCCGCCCGATCGCAAGGTCTTAGAAAACCTTGTCGCCATCTTGGAAGATCCAGTGCAAGATCTGGTTCGTAAAGACTCACAATTTAAAAAGCTCGGCTTAAAAGAAAACGACTACGTGAACAATCCACAAGCGGTAGTAGATCTACTAGAGCAGCGCAAAGCCCTGATGCAGCGCCCGGTAATAGTTGTCGGTAATCGGGCGATCATCGGGCGACCCAAAGGACGCGTTGCAGAATTTCTAGCTGAGCAGGCGGGTTAGGGATCCTAAGTTTGTGCCGCTCAAGAGGACTCCCCTGTGGGCTTTACATCAAGAGTTAGGCGCACGCATGGCGCGGTTCGCTGGTTGGGAAATGCCGTTGCGTTATGGCAGCGAACTAGCTGAGCACAAGGCCACACGCTCGGCCGCTGGTTTTTTTGATGTGGGGCACATGGCAGTCGTTGATGTGCTTGCTTCTCCCAGCAGCGCCAATAGCCAACACAACAGCTTCAACAGCACAGTGGAAACGTCATCGGCTGCAATAGCAAAAGCCTGGCTTGAAACCTTGGTGCCGGGCGACATCAAAGAACTGGCCGTTGGCCGTATGGCTTACACGATGCTTACAAATACACAAGGCGGCATTATTGACGACCTTGTGGTTTCGCATCTTGGGGACCGTCTGCGGTTGGTGCTCAACGCTTCTCGCGCAGAAATTGATTTGGCTCACCTGCACCAGCAAGCCAGCAAGCCTTTCCCGGGCAAAAATTCGGTCGGCAAAGACTCAGTGGACGAAAATTCAGTGGACATAGTTCACCGAGAAGATCTGATGGTGATAGCGCTACAAGGACCGCTTGCAGCTGATGTGCTCGCCAAGCAAGACATTGGAACAGCCGGCGCGGCTTCGCTTACCTTCATGCACACCACCGTGCCGCAAAAAAACATACCTCCGACGAGCATGCCAAATGGCTTGCAAGCCGGGATTTGCAACATCTCCAGGTCGGGTTACACCGGCGAGGACGGGTTTGAGTTAATCGTCTCAACCGACGCTGCTGAAGACATAGCGCGCCTGTTGCTGGCCGATGCCAACGTCACCCCAGCGGGACTTGTAGCGCGTGATTCTCTACGACTCGAAGCAGGATTATGCCTGTGGGGCAACGACCTTGATGAACAGACAACCCCTGTCGAAGCCGTGCTCCGGTGGTCAATTCCTACGCATCGACGTGGAGCCGACGGCGGATATCCGGGCGCCGATGTGATCGCTCGCCAAATCGCTGAAGGACCTAGACGACGCCGGGTAGGCATAGTCGCAACGGGACGTAGACCGATACGCGACGGGGCTGATTTGTTTTTATCTAGCCAGGCAGAAGCCGGAGACACTGTGGCCATTGGCCACGTCACCAGCGGCGGAATCGGTCACAGTGCTGAACAGCCGATTGCGATGGGCTACGTGCGCGCGGATTGCGCTAAACCAGGCACCGCCCTAGAAGCAGATGTGCGAGGACGACGCGAGCCATGCCAGGTGCAGCGGCTGCCGTTCGTAGCTCACAAATACCGCAGATGAGTCCAGTTCGCTACTAAAAACTCACGCAGTAGCAATAAATTCCACTACAGATCCCGATAACACCATCCCAATAAGACCAATGCCCACACCTCCAACTAGCAGCAACGACGAAGCTTTTGTTTCTCGACATGTAGGGCCACAAGCCGACGAAATTTTTTACATGCTGCAAACGTTGGGACTTGATTCGCTCGAAGACTTACTTGACGAGGTAACTCCACCCAACATTCGCATTGACCAAAACAGCGAAACCAGCAGCGACCTCGCTCGCACCGGCGCACTGATTGATCTCCCATCTGCCATGACTGAAGTGGATGCGTTGGCAGCCATTGGCCGCATGGCCGCAACAAATACGGCAGTGCGTTCACTTATCGGGATGGGCTACTACGGCACCATTACTCCGCCGGTTATTCGCCGCGGCGTACTTGAAAATGCCGGCTGGTACACCTCCTACACCCCCTATCAGCCAGAGATCAGCCAAGGCCGGCTTGAAGCATTGCTGAACTTTCAAACAATGGTTAGCGATCTCACTGCCATGGAAATCGCCAACAGCTCCTTACTAGACGAGGGCACGGCGGCGGCCGAAGCCATGACGATGGCGCGCCGACTAGTACCTCAAGCGGTCGGAGACCGTGCGATGATTTTCGTTGACGAAGATTGCCATCCTCAAACCATTGCCGTGTTAGCAACTCGCGCCGAACCATTAGGAATTGAGTTACTCATCGGCGACCCTTGGGCAGAGCTTGATGCTAAAGCCGTTTTTGCAGCAATCGTGCAATACCCAGGTTGTAGCGGCAAGATTGGAGATCTTGCGCCCATAGCCCAAGCGCTACACAAAGCGGACGGCATGCTGATAGCAGCCACCGACTTGCTGGCATTGTGCTTGCTTAAACCACCTGGCGAGTCGGGGGCCGATCTAGTGGTTGGCTCCACACAACGCTTCGGTGTGCCTATGGGCTTCGGCGGCCCACATGCCGCGTTTTTAGCCGCACGTGACGAACATCGTCGTCAGATGCCTGGCCGCTTAGTTGGCGTCTCGGTTGATACAGCTGAACGCCCAGGATTGCGACTGGCTTTGCAAACTCGTGAGCAACACATTCGCCGCGACCGCGCCACCAGCAACATCTGCACAGCACAGGCACTGTTGGCGGTAATGGCTTCTATGTATGCAGTTTGGCATGGGCCGCTCGGGCTGACTCGCATCGCAACACAGGTCAACCAGCGATGCAGACAGCTAGCCGCAGATCTGACTGCGCTTGATGAGCTAACAGTTGTCAATGCCAGTTTTTTTGACACGCTGACGCTTAAGGTGCCCGGATACGCAGACGAGGTCACGAGTAACGCCGCAAAAATGGGCATCAACCTGCGCTTAGTAGACACCGACACCGTCGGCATTTCGGTCGATGAAACCACCGATGAGCAAACTCTCGCAACATTGCTGACGGTCTTCAAAACAACGAATACTGCGGTGGGGGCAAAGTCATCCAAAACAGAGTCGTCTAACCAAACCAGCACGGCCATCAATACGACTAATGCCACCAACGCTGGGCTGGGAATTCCAGCTGAGCAAAAGCGCACAACGGAGTTCCTGTCGCACCCTGTTTTTAATAGCTATCACTCCGAAACAGAAATGATGCGCTATCTGCGGCGCTTGGCCGACAAAGACTTAGCGCTTGATCGAACGATGATCCCGCTTGGTAGCTGCACAATGAAACTGAACGCGGCTTCGGAGATGACCCCAATCAGCTGGCCGCAATTCGCTGACATTCACCCTTTCGCTCCCGCTTCGCAAACCCCCGGTTACGAAAAACTGCTGACCGACTTGTCAACCTGGCTGACTACCTGTACTGGTTACGACATAACTTCACTGCAACCAAATGCTGGATCACAAGGTGAGCTGGCAGGCTTGCTGGCAATTCGGCGCTATCACACCAGTCAAGGCAACCAACAGCGCAACATTTGCCTCATTCCGGCCTCCGCACACGGCACCAACGCCGCTTCTGCAGTGATGGCGGGCATGGCCGTGAAGGTGGTGGCCTGCTCAGATAGTGGGGATGTTGACATAGAAGATCTGCAGCGCCAAGTTGGTGAGTGTGGAGAGAAGCTGGCCGCGGTGATGGTTACTTACCCGTCAACGCATGGCGTATTCGAAGAAGCCATCACGCAGATTTGCGATATCGTGCATGACGCTGGTGCGCAGGTCTACGTAGACGGCGCAAACCTAAACGCGCTGGTCGGAGTTGCCGCACCTGGCTCATTCGGTGCCGATGTCAGCCATCTCAATCTTCATAAGACGTTTTGCATTCCACACGGCGGTGGCGGTCCTGGCGTTGGCCCAGTAGTTGCCAAACAGCACTTGGCACCCTTTTTGCCAGCGACCGTTGAACACTGGTACAACGACAAGCCTGCGCTACAAAGCGTCGTCCCAACGCGAGTGACCGTGCCAGACATGCCGACTATCTCTGCTGCACCTTTCGGCTCGGCCAGCATTCTGGCGATTTCTTGGATGTACATCGCCATGATGGGTGCTAACGGTCTGCGTAAAGCCACCCTGACAGCGATTCTGACTGCCAACTATCTGGCGAAAAGATTGTCTGAGCACTACGAAATTCTCTACACGGGTCGCAACAAAATGGTGGCGCATGAATGCGTGGTCGACTTACGACCATTGTCGGAATGGGCCTCGGTAGATGATGTCGCCAAGCGGTTAATTGATTACGGCTTTCACGCTCCGACGATGTCTTTTCCAGTGGCTGGAACCTTGATGATCGAACCCACCGAAAGTGAATCTCTTGCCGAAATTGACCGGTTCTGCGATGCCATGATTGCAATCCGCAACGAGATTGCAAAGATTGCTGCAGGCGAATGGCCAGTTGACGACAACCCGTTGGCAAACGCTCCGCATACCTCAGAGGACCTGTTGGCTACTGACTGGCCACATTCGTATTCTCGCAGCGAGGCTGCGTTTCCTGATGGGGTTGATCCGGGTACAAAATATTGGCCACCAGTCAGCCGCATTGATGGTGCTTATGGCGACCGCAACCTGATGTGTTCGTGCCCTGACCCTGCGGCGTTTGAATCGGCATGATCAACGGTGACCAGCCGCAATCGTTTCGGCTAAGCCAGTACAGCCATGGTGCCGGTTGAGGCTGCAAGCTCGCTCCTGACGAGCTGGCGCAAGTGTTGCGCCGTTTATCCCAACCAGCCCAGACCGAACCAAACGGCGCAACCAAGCGCGTCAGCGCTGACATAACCAACATCGCGATAACAAACCTGGACGATGCGGCACTCTGGCCTATCGACAAGCACCAGTCATTGGTGTCCACTGTTGATTTTTTTACCCCGTTAGTAGACGACGCTCGCACATGGGGAGCCATCGCCGCAGCCAACTCAGCTAGCGATGTATACGCCATGGGCGGCCAGCCTTTATTCGCTTTGAACGTGGTGGCATGGCCGCGCGACCTACTTCCCTTAGATCTGCTGGGCGACGTCTTGGCAGGAGGTGCAGAAGTTGCGGCCACCGGCGGCTGGGTCGTGGTTGGCGGTCACAGTGTGGACGGCACCGAGCCGTTGTATGGCATGGCTGTAACCGGCATGCTCAAAACCAAAGCAGCCTTAACGCTGCGCGGCGCACAGGTGGGTGACGCCTTGGTGCTCACCAAACCACTTGGCACTGGTCTGCTGGCCACTGCCATCAAGAACTCTCCTGCTAATGCCATCGCTGCTGGTGGATCTTTAGCGATGATCTATCAGGCAGGTGTAATCGAAATGATCCGCCTAAACGCAACGGCAGCATCAATAGCATTGGCTGCCAAAGCAACCGCCGCCACAGACGTAACTGGATTTGGGCTCTTAGGCCATTTGCGTGAAATGACTCGTGCTGCTGGGGTGTCAGCACGCATTTTCACAGCAGAAGTACCGTTATTGCCTGGCGCGCTGGAACTGCTGAGCAGTAGCGAAACCTCTATCTCAGGAGGCTCGCGCCGCAACCTGGAATCACTCAAGCCAGTCTTAGAAGGCGGTGATGCACACACGCGCATGCTGCTAAGTGATGCCCAGACCTCTGGCGGACTGTTGTTTAGCTGCGATCAGTCCGCTGCCATGCATGCTGTTAGTCAGCTAACCGACTCTGGGCACAACTCTGCTGTGATCGGAGAAATCATTCCGCGCCAAGATGCATCCAACCAACCAGCGAGTAGCGCGTCGGCCGAACACGAGGGTCTGTTGTTGATCGAAGGGGACCTAACTACGGCATGACCCTGACTGCAACATGACAAGGCGCGGTGTCTTTCCGGGATCGTTCAATCCTCCTACGATTGCTCACCTCGCCATTAGTCAAGCTGCTTTGTTACCACACAACCTTGACGTGGTGATTTGGTCAGTCAGTGAGGTAACGCTGGCAAAGGAGCACGTCGATCATCCACGCTTAACCGATCGCATGACTGTGCTAGCACAAGTAGCTCAGGACATTGATTGGTTAGAAGTCACACTTACTCAGTCACAACTGCTGAGCGACATAGCAAGCGGGTTTGACGTTGTAATCATGGGCGCTGACAAATGGCACCAAATTCATGACATTAAGTTTTACGGCAACGATCCCGCTAAGCGCGATGCGTCAATCGCTGCCTTGCCAACCGTTGCGGTGGCTCCCCGACCGCCTGATTCCGTACCGGCTGAATTGATGCTCGATGTGGAACCGGAACTAGCTGAGATTTCAAGCACCGCAGCCAGACATGGCACTGGTAACCGTTCAATCATGTTGGCTGCAGCAGCAGAATTTGACATTGTTAGCGGAGCTTGGACAGATCCAGATCGCTACGAACGTTGGCTTGCTAGCTCCGGCACATGAGTTGCGAAGACGTCCGAGGTGAGCATCCCAGCTGGCTAGTCCTGTTGGGCCAGCTCGGATAGTTCGTGGCACTGCAAGATTGCTCGTGCGGATTGCTCCATTGCTGTCCAAGCCGGCTGGTCGTCCTTCTCGCCTTGCCAGCCCATCTCCTGCAAACGATCGGCTAAGCGCTGCTCACCTGATTGCGAAACTGCACGATCCATCCAACCCTTAGCGGCTTGCACATCGCGCACGGCCGACCGGCGAGTATCCGCCCAGTGTTGCGTGTCGCATCCGGCCGGTGCTTCAGCAGATGTTTGAGCAACCATCTGTTCGGCAAGCTCTAACCATCTTCGAGCTTGACTCATTGGCACTGCGCCAGGGCAGGTCTGCATCAACGCAGTTTCAACCGTTCGAGAGCTGTGATCTACACCGTCCAGAATCGACAGGTTGATGTCATCGGTGCTACCGGCATCATTCTCTGAAGTTTCGTTCATTGAATTTCACCTATGTGGTGCCTGGCTCGCAGTACCTACGAGCAACCGCCAGACTAGAGCTGTGGCGACGCATGCGAGTTCCCAATCTACAGATCCACAGCCTGCAGATACGCGGTCAGCTAGCGCATCAGTCCTTGTGTCGGATCCGGGTGCCGTACCGTTTGTTGACCTTTCAATTGGCAGCTTTGGCGACATAGTCAGTGGGGCACGCAGCCTGGGCGCGACCGGTAGTTGGGTGGTACGCACACCGTTGGGGTTGCTGGTGCATGGTTACGAGCAAGCTCGCGCGATCTTGCGAGACCAGGACTGGATCTCTGTGCTTGCAGGTGCTTCGGTGTTAGCGCAACGATCATCACAAAACGGACACGCGGCAAATGCTGCCGATCTACCGACAACTTTTGAGCGTGCCAGCTCACGTTCTCGTATCCAGTTAGCGCCGCGTCCCAATGTGCTGTCAGTAGAGGGAGCAGACCATCACCGCTTGCGGCGACTGGTGTCGTCCGCTTTCACGCCTGCTAGCGCCGACCGCATGCGCCCGTTCATGGCCGACTATGCGCGGCAACTGATTGATGAAATTGTTACAACATCTAAGAACATCTCCAAAACTGGCGGTACCAGCGAGTTAGTTGCTGGTCTGTGTCGCCCTTATCCCATTCCGATCATTTGCGAGCTGCTTGGCGCGCCTGCAAGCGATTGGCAACTGTTTGATCGTTGGGCTGAAACGATTCTCGGCATTTTTGATGCCGACACCGATGCCTTGCTGGAGCGGGTGGATGACATCGCCGCTGCGCAGGCTGAGCTAGACGCCTATGTCGCTGAATTGATTGCTCAACGTAAGACTCAACTGGGCGATGATCTGTTGTCGCTGCTTATCAGCGCTCACGATGAAGACGACGATCAGCTTGACGGCAACGAGCTAGCGGCCATGGTGGAAGCGTTGTTGCTAGCAGGCACGGACACCACACGCAATCAGCTAGGTGCCACGCTGGCTGCGCTGGCTGATCATCCCGAGCAATACCAGCTGCTGCGCCAAAACCCAGATCTGGTTCCTGGCGCGATTGAAGAATCGCTTCGTTATCTGGGCGCAGTTCGTAGCACGGCACGACTTGCCACCAAGGACATTGAAATCGAAGGGCTGTTGTTCCCAGCGGGTACAACAATTGTTGTGGGTTTGCATGCCGCCAGCCTTAGTGCGGACTCTGCCTCCGAGAACGCTGACACTGCAGGCGACTCCTACCGATTTGACATAACCGCTAAGCGCAATCGTCCACACCTCGCATTCGGTAGCGGCATACATCACTGCCTAGGCGCCTTTTTAGCGCGGGCTGAACTGCAAGAGGCGCTGTCTCAGTTTGTTGAGCGTGTTGAGAGCTTCGAGCTAGTTGAGCCAGTCGCATGGAAGCCACTTTCATTGGGCATCTGGGGGCCCGCACGAATGGCTGTATTGATAAACCCTGGCCAGGTAAACCCTGCACAATCAGAACACAAATTCTCCGCAGGCACCGTCGCGACTATCACTGACGCGACAACTCGCGAAGCACTACACGATCGCTATCTCGCCAGCACGGCTCAGCTGCGAGAAAAGATTCACGCGTCACTACCAGCGCTAATAAAGCCTCCTCGCATCCCACCGATAGGTCGTCTTGCGGTAACTGGTCTGTTGATCGGCTGGGCAGTGTTTGTCATGCGCATCTGTGATCGCCTGTTCATGCGCAGCCTCACCGACGAACAGCAACGTGAACGCACCTACCGTCGACTACGCAAAGCCGCCGAACGACTCGGCCCTAGCTACATCAAGCTCGCACAACTAATAGCAGCGGGCGAAGGAGTCTTTCCAGACGCTCTAGTCAGCGAATGCCGCTCTTGTCGTGACCATGTGGCAGCCATGAGCTGGACGCGAGCACAACGCGTGATTCAGGGTGAACTTGGTCCGCTGCATCTACGTTTTGCCAGTATCGACCCGACTCCGCTAGCTGCGGCTTCCATCGCACAAGCACATGGCGCCACCTTGCTTGATGGCACTGAAGTAGTAGTGAAAGTACAGCGACCGCGCATCTCACGCCAAGTCAAACGAGACATTGCCGTGTTGGCGTGGGTTGCGCCACGCTTGGTTGGCAAAATCCCTATAACCGCTCTTGCAAACCCGCCCGCTTTGGTGGAACTCTTCGCAGAAACCATCAGCGAAGAGCTGGATTTTAGAGTCGAGGTCGCAAACCTGATTGAGGTAGACCGCTCTCTACGCACTCAATCAAGACGATCTGCGCAATCCGCCTGGTTGCTGCCGACGCCTCATTTAGACGCAGTTACCAAACGAGTCATCGTGATGAGTCGCGTCAAGGGACGACCGTTGTCCAATCTTGGTGCCAATGATCTACCAAGCGAGATGGTTGCAGCGATATTCGGTCAGATGACCGATTCGTTGCTGGAAGGCACATGCGTGCATGGCGTGTTCCACGGCGATTTTCACGCTGGAAACGTGCTTGTAGACAATCAAGGCAACGTCGGTCTGGTCGATTTCGGCATCACGGGTCGATTGATAGGTAACCGTCGGATTGCGTTTTTGCGCTATGTAGTCGGACTGCTAACAGGAGACGTTGTCGCTCAAATTGAGGGCATGGCGCAGTTAGGCGCCTTTCCCTCCGATGTTGATGGAACCGAGCTGGCCGCCGAGCTTGGCCTCAACCGATCCGACTTCGATCCACTGAAACTATCCGAGGAAGAGTTTGTAGCGGAATTCCGAGCTCTCATCACAGGGCTTCTAACTCACGGTGCACGTATACCCAAAGAGCTAATGCTGTTCATCAAGAACTTCGCGTACATCACTTCGGTAATGGGTGAACTTGCCCCAGACATGGACATATTGGCGCAGTTTGAACGCACGGCTAGCTCGTTCGTAGCGCGCAATGCTGTGCGCATGGCTGGAGAGATTGGCTTTTCCGTCAGCGAAGACAAAGTGACTGAGAGTGCCTTGCGTCAGGCAATGGGTGTGTCGTCGCAAGAGCCGAAGGTCACCTGGCGTCTGTTACGTAGGCGTCGTACCGAACTAACCAGGCGCATTTCGGGCACCCCTACCACCTAGCACTTTTACTGCGCAAGCTGGCAAGTACACAAACTATTGCGCTAAAAACAAGGCATGAACACGTCTATCCCTGTCCCACAACACCGCATGGTCAACAAGGTGGTGCTGATCACCGGCGGAGCCTCCGGCATCGGCCGCAGCTGCGCAATTCGTTTCGCACAAGAAGGTGCATCAGTCGCGGTCGCCGACCTCAATCCCGGGCGTGCGGACGCCGTTGTTGATGAGCTGACTCAAATGGGTGCGCCTGCGTTAGCCATAACAGTCGATACCTCTGCGCCTAACGAGGTTGAAGCAATGGTCGCTAGTACTGCGGAAAAGTTTGGACGCATTGACGCATGCGTGGCAGCCGCAGGCATTTCGCATGCTGGTTACATAAGTCGAGAAACGCAAGAGCAGAGCGGAAACGACAGGTTTGACCTCGGCGACATGTATCTCATCAACAAGTCGTTAAGCGCTTGGCGACGAGTGCTTGACGTAAATCTCACCGGAGTAATGCTCACCGATCAAGCGGTAGCACGTCAGATGCGTTCACAAGAGCACGGCGGAGCGATAGTCAACATTGCTTCCGTGGCTGCGGTCACCGCACTGAAGGGTTCGGCAGACTATTGCGTATCTAAAGCCGGTGTTTGGATGCTGACTAAATGCGCTGCGACAGAGTTTGGCCGCTTTGGAATTCGTGTGAACGCCGTTGGGCCTGGCTACACAAGAACCTCAATGAGTGCCGCCATCACCACTAATAACGAGCGCTGGGTGGCAAATCGTGAGGCCGAAACACCGCTGGGGAGACTCGGCGAACCGGACGATATTGCTAACGCCTGCCTGTACCTATGCAGCGATGAGTCCAGCTTTGTTACAGGCGAGATTATTTTCGCTGACGGTGGAATCATGGCCGATAACCGCTGATGGGAGCTGAGTACACGCCGAAGATTGCCGTTGAACCGGAGTGCTGGCGACGAGATGCCCTAGCGCAAGCGGTTAAAGACGGCGGCGGTGAGGTGGTGACGCAAGAGCACGCTCAAGCAGTGGTGTGGGCTGAACCAGCGCTCGCAGATCTACTACCGGTAGTGCTAGATAGCAATCCAAACATCAAATGGGTGCAGTTGCCCTACGCCGGCGTCGAATCGTTCATTGAGATGATTGCCAGTCGACCGGATCTGGAGTGGACTTGCGGTAAAGGTGTATACGCCAAGCCTGTCGCCGAGCACGTGTTGGCTTTGGCTTTGGCTGGCATGCGCGGCCTAAGCACCTATATAGGAGCCACTACCTGGGAACAGCCGCAGGGACACAACCTGATCGGTGCTCGCGTGACTCTGCTCGGAGCTGGTGGAATTACCGAAGAGCTACTGCCACTGCTAGCGCCGTTCAATTGTCAAACAACAGTGCTGCGTAGAAACATCACTAGCGAGTCCGGCGCTTTGGCTGACGTTACCGTGCGATCGATCAGCGATCTTCACGCTGTGTTGAGAGAAACCGATCTGTTGGTGCTAGCACTGGCGCTCACTAGCGAAACAGACGGAATCATCGCGGCGCCCGAGCTGGCCTTACTGCCTGAACATGCCTGGGTTATAAACGTGGCGCGCGGACGCCACATGGTTACCGATGATCTTGTGCAAGCTCTAAAGACTGGTCAGATTGGTGGAGCGGGCCTAGATGTGACAGATCCTGAACCATTACCAGATGAGCATCCGTTATGGAATATTTCAAACTGCATCATCACGCCACACATTGCCAACACGCCCGAAATGGGATTGCCGTTATTAGCTGACCGAGTGCGCGAAAACGTGAAACGGCGAGTAGCAGGTGAAGAACTAATCGGTCACGTGGACACGACACTGGGTTACTAATGCAAGGTGACAGTCCAGCGCTGTTGCTCTGTGCAGCTAACACTTGGCTGACTAGCGAAGTGTCGCTTTGTGCTCTTTCTCAGCTGCGGAAATACACCGCGTCCGCATCTGACCTACCTGCTCATCGGTAAGAGTTCGGTCTGCGGCTTGCACTCGCAACCGATACGCCAAGGAGCGTTTACCTTCAGATAACTGCGACCCTCGATAGACATCAAACAGCCGTAAGGACTGCAGCTGATCACCCGCTGCTCGTCTCAACGTTGCCTCCACCTCGCCCGCTGAGATGGAATCGTTAACCACCAAAGCCAGGTCAAAATCGGCCGACGGGTAGGGCGACACCTGCCTATATGACGTCACAGGTGAGCCAAGCACAGCTTCGATCAGCAAGTCAGTTCGAACATCTATCCAAGCACAGCGTTGGTTGATGTCATGCCGTTCGCAAACGGATGGGTCAAGTTCACCAAGCACACCTAGTAAAGCACCCACACCACTGCCACTTGGCAAAGCCAGTGTTATCTCTGCGGCACGCGTTGGGTGCATGTAGCTGACATCGACCGTGTTCGTCAATGTGAATCGCACCCCCAACGCTGTCGCGATAAGCGACCAAAGCTGTGTCGCCGCGTACGCATCACGGTCGGCCAGTATCACCGACAGATGTTCAGTTTCGGCCGGCAAAAGAGCCGTGTTGGGATCACGCTTGTCTGATTCTGTTGCAACTCGCTCGCTCGCAGCAGAAAAAGCAACACCCAGTTCAAATAGCGATACACCTTCGTTGCGATGAGATTCGTTGTAACCCACCGCCGTCAGTAATCCCGGCAAGAGCGATGGGCGTAGCACCGATTCTTCAGTTGCAAGCGGGTTCAGCAATCGAATCGGATCTGCTATCTCTAGACCTGCGCGCGCAACAGCGTCAGGAGCCAAAAACGGATTAGGCATTGCCTCGGACACACCTTCGCCAACTAAGACCTGACGCAGACGGCGGCGAAGTTGCTGCTGGTTTGTCAAACGGCCTGGATTCGGCGAGCGCGGCACGGTTCGTCCCAGCTGGCCATATCCATAATGGCGGGCAACTTCTTCGGAAATGTCAGCCTCGGTCGCGGTGTCCGGGCGAAACGAAGGGACGGTCACGCAAAGTGATTCCGAGTTTGATGCTTTGTCCGGCTCAACGGTTGGCTCCACCTCAAAGCCGGTCGGCGTTAGCAACTTAGCTATCTCTTCACCTTTGAATTCTCGCCCCAGCAAAAGGCTGACTCGCTCTGGTCGCACGTTCACCTTTGGTTGGGGAGGAAGGTCGCCAGCTACATCAACGATGCCGCGGTCTACACGCACAGAACCCGGCGTGATTTTTGCAAGCAACTCACAGAAACGGTCAACCGCTAACCGCTTCAGTGCCCAGTCGGTGCCGCGTTCAAATCGCATCGACGCCTCTGAGCGCAGTCCCATTCTCTGAGAGGTGGCCGCTATCGAAGCACTATCCCACCAAGCCATTTCCAGCAGCACCGCACTGGTTTGATCATTGATCTCGGTACTTTCTCCACCCATCACTCCAGCTATGCCGATCGGCTGATCTGCTCCGTCCACGATCACACCGTCCCCAGCGGCGAGCATTCGCTGTTGGCCGTCCAGCGTTGTTATCTGCTCACCACCTGGGCTGCGTCGAGTTCCTATTCGCGCATTGGGCAGCTTGTCTAAGTCGTAGGTATGACTTGGAGTGCCTAGTTCCAGCATCACAAAGTTGGAAGCATCAACCACCGAGTTGATAGACCTCATGCCGCACAGCGTCAACCTGACCTGTAGCCACAGAGGTGACGGTCTCACCTGCACGTTACGTAGAACACGCGCCACAAATCGCCCGCACAAGTCAGCATCAATAATCTCCACGGCGGCGCTGACGTCTTCATCGCTCTCAACGACCTCGGGCGTAGGAATCTTGAACGACGCACCAAGTCGCGCAGCTAAATCGCGAGCTACACCTGCAACCGACATCGCATCAGGGCGATTGGGATTGATTTCTAAATCGTAAACAACATCGCCAGCGAGCCCAAGCTGGCTCATCAACGGCTCTCCCACCACCAGATCTTCCGGCAAGATCATGATTCCATCGTGATCTGTGCCTAGCCCTAGCTCAGCTACCGAGCAACACATGCCCTGCGATAGTTCACCGCGCATCTTGCGCGAGCTGATCTCCATACCGTCGGGCATCACGGTGCCGACAGTGGCAACTGGCACCAAGTCACCAACAGACATATTGAAAGCTCCGCAGCAAACCTGTCGCGACGGTGCATCATCATCTAGCTCTAAATCAACTAGCTGAATTCGATCAGCATCCGGGTGCGGCCGTAGATCGCCCACTCGCCCCACCAGCACTCCGTCAAGATTTGGCAGCACGGTCATCTCTTCAACGGCCATACCAAGGTCGCTCAAATGATTGGCAACTTCGTCAGGGCTTTGCTCTATTGGAGCAAATTCCCTCAGCCAGCTCAGTAGCACCTTCATCTTCGCGTCCTAAAACTGGCTAACAAAACGAATGTCGTTGGTGTACATATCGCGCAGGTCGTTTATACCGCGACGCATCAGCGCCAATCGATCAATGCCAAACCCAAACGCAAACCCAGTCCACTCCTCTGAATCGATGCCGCAGTTATTGAGCACGTTTGGATGCACCATGCCACAGCCGCCTAGCTCTATCCAGCCCGTACGAGCGCAGGTCTGACAGCCTTGTCCTTCACACAACACACAGGTGATGTCGTACTCCGCTGAAGGTTCGGTAAACGGAAAATATGAAGGTCGCAGACGACTGGAGATAGCACCACCGAAGTACGCCGAAGTGAACTCTTCCAAAGTGCCTGCCAGATCAGTAAAGGAAATGCCACGATCCACTACCAATCCTTCAATCTGATGAAACACAGGCATGTGGCTGGCATCTGCGGTGTCGCGGCGAAACACGCGTCCTGGGCACACCGTGTAAATGGGCGGTTCTTGAGTAGTCATGACACGAATTTGCACCGGTGAGGTGTGTGTGCGTAGCACTATCGAAGAAGCCTCTCCACCCTGGCCGTCGCCCAATGTCGTGCGTTCACCCAAATCGAGATAGAGCGTGTCCCACATCGAACGTGCGGGATGTGCCGCCGGCAGATTCAGTGCTTCAAAGTTGTACCAATCGGTTTCGGCTTGCGGGCCTTCGGAGATTGTGAAGCCCATGCCGACGAATACGTCCTCAAGCTGTTCAGTGGTTTGAGTAACAAGGTGAAGATGGCCACGACCGGTTTGCGGTAGTGCTTCGGTGAGATCTAGCCGTTCGAATTGAATCTTGGCGCGCCGTTGTGCTGTGGCCAGTCGGTCACGGGCTTGTGTGTGTGCTGCGCGCACCTGATCCTGAGCTTCGTTGAGCGCTCGCCCGGCAGTGCTGCGGTCGGCTTGCGCAATAGCGCTGAGCGCTCGCTTAAGCTCTGCCAGCGGTGCCGTGCGGCCAAACAAATTGGACTCAATTGCCGTCAAGCTGTCTAGGTCAGATGCCGCCGCGATCGCAGCCAGTGCTTGGTCGTGCTGGACGGAAATTCTTGCTAGCAAGTCGGCTAAATCAGTGCCTTGCTGCTCAGGCATCTGCTGCAGGGTACGGCTTAGCGTCGCTAGGTGTAGGTACTTCCGCTAGCGCATACATCAGTACGCCAATTGCAACGGCCACATTGAGCGAATCAACGGGTGCGCGCATAGGAATGGATACTGCCAGGTCGGTGCTTCTAACGGTCTGGTTGGATATGCCTACCGCCTCGTTGCCAGCTACCAAGGTCAAAGATCTTTGTTGGGTTTGACACATCCTTGCCAACTCCGCCACTGTTACATCGCCTTGCATCGCAGCTCTTACGCGCAGGTGACCGGCTGCTCCAAGCTCTTCTAAGATGTCTTTGGCTTCTACATTGCGGCACACGCTCAAACCCAAAGTTAAACCGGCGGCTGCTCGTAAAGACTTTGGGCTGAACACATCGGCCGTGCCAGTAGTGGCCGCTACTCCGGTAAACCCGGCTGCAGTAGCCGTACGGGCGATGGCTCCGGTGTTGCCTGGGTTTCGTAGTCCGTCTAGTAGCACGATTCGTGATTGTGAGCTGAAGTGCGTTGGCGCTGCTTCGCTAAATCTCACTATCCCCATCACGCCTTGCGGATTGACCGCATCGGCCAACTCATCAAGCTCGGCAGCTGGCACCTCATAAACCGGACCTTCGTATAGGTGGCCTGCGCGACCGTCTAGGTGTCGTGTCTGCTTGTCGGGGCGTGCAAACACTGCTTCCACTATTGCGCCGGAGGCCAACGCGCCATCAAGTGCGCGTGGTCCTTCTAGAACGCTGAGATGAGTCTTATCGCGGTACTTGCGATCGCGCACCAAACGCGCCAAGCGCGCAAGAGCAGTCTGTGAAGCTGATGTAATCGCTTTAGTCAGTTGCTTTAGTTGGTGACTTAGATGTGGGCTTGCGCGCAGCTGACTTGGACTTGGCTGGCTTAGCAGTGGCGCGCTTAACTAACTCGGTAAAAGCTGCCGGATCGGTGACAGCAAGATCGGCCAACACCTGGCGGTTTACCGAAATGCCAGCGGTACTTAGATCGTTTATCAGCCTCGAATACGTGGTTCCGTTGATGCGCGCAGCAGCGTTGATGCGCTGAATCCACAGGCGGCGAAAGTCGCCTTTACGTGCTCGGCGATCCCGATACGCGTACTGATCACTGTGCAACAGCTGCTCATTGGCGGCTCGAAACGAGCGGCTCTTATTGCCGTAATAACCCTTGGCGCGCGCCAGGACGGCTTTACGTCGCGCGCGGCTAGGAACTGATCTCTTGATTCTGGCCATTGGATACTCTCAAGCTCTCTTAGAAATTCTGCTCAACGACCAAGCATCTTGTTGATGCGTTTGGTGTCGGACTTGTCGACGGTGCCCTCAAGCGCTAAGCGGCGCTTACGGCTAGACGACTTCTTCTCAAGGATGTGGTTGCGATTGCGGTGCCGGCGCACAAGCTTGCCAGAGCCAGTTGTTTTGAAACGCTTCTTGGCCCCGCTGTGGGTCTTCATTTTTGGCATAGTCAACTCCCAAGGGGCCAGGTTCTCGCGCTGATTTCGTTAGCAGTCTGCGGGGTTGCCGGAACTTAATCTGTTACGGCTTTAGCAGCGGCGCTCGCTTCAGCATCGCTAGGGCTGCCATTATCGCTGTTTGCGTCGCCAATCGCACCTTCGGCAGAAGCCGCTGCCTTGGCGTCTGCCAAACTGCGTTTCTTACGACCGGATTGGCGGTCAGGGCTCAGCACCATCGTCATGTTGCGACCATCCAGCTTGGGAAACTGATCGACCTTGCCAATATCCACAACCGTCTCGGCAACACGTTCAAGAATCTCACGTCCCAGCTCTGGGTGATACACCTCTCTACCGCGGAACATGATCGTTACTTTCACCTTGTGACCATCGGTCAGAAAGCTGTGCACTTTTGAGGTCTTGGTATCAAAGTCGCCTCTACCGATCTTGGGTCGGTATTTCATTTCTTTAAGTCCTGAATGGGACGACTTGCGTCGCGACTCCTTAGCGCGTTGGGCGGCCTCATACTTGTACTTGCCGTAATCCATAATGCGACAAACCGGCGGGCTAGCACCGGGCGCGACTTCCACCAAATCCAAATCAAGCTCGCGGGCAATAGCAAGCGCCTCATCTACGCTTTTGATGCCTATCTGCTCTCCATCGGGAGCAACCAGTCTGACTTCTGCCGCCTCAATTTCTTCATTGATCAAGGCATCGCCAGCATCTGCGCGTGTTATGGCCATTCTCGCTTACCCAAAAGATTGTCTCCTAGCTTTCGCACAAAGGGCGCCTGAGCGCCTCGCAAACATCTCACAAACAATAGACAGCCGCTATGCGACGTATCTCTGCATCTGATCTAAGTCCCTAGGCTACCAGCGGGTACATGAAGCCTCACTTGGGATCGTCAGATGAGCGTTGCCTAGTTCTGACTAACTCTGACTAACTCCTGACTAACTCTGACTAACAAAGCCACAACAATAAGAAGCGGGGAAGCCACATGAGCACGTTATGGACACCGGGTGGTGAGCACCAGGTGCCAAGAAACGAAGCATCCAACGCAAGCGAGCCATCAGACAGTTCGAGTGCCGGACCTGATCAGAGCGCTGCGCAATACCAAGCCGATGCAGGCACCGAAGAGCTTGACCCAGAAACGGCCGCCGCGATGGAAGAGCAAATGCGTCAGGCACAAGAGCAACTGATTTCGGTGCCATCGTCCCAAGTGGTTGCAAATCACATCATTGGATTTTTTGAGCTAGCCCTGCTGCACTTGCGGCGTGACCCGCCAGCGTTTGATCAAGCGCAACTCCCGATTGACGCAATGGCCCTGCTTGTAAACAACCTTGGCGACCGGTTAGATCCCGAGTCCAGTCAGGCGTTGAACACCGCACTGCAACAGATTCAGATGGCATTTGTCTCCGCCCAAAATGAGGGTGCTGATGGTGCTGACTCAGAAAATGGAGCTAGCTCAGGGGACGAGGCCTGAGCTGGTGCTGAAACTCGTCCTACCGAAAGGCTCGCTAGAACGATCCACCATGGAACTGTTTGAGCAAGCGGACTTGACCGTCAAGCGCAGCTCGGAAGTGGCCTATAGAGCCACCATCAACGACCCGCGCATTGCCGACGTTCGAATATTGCGACCGCAAGAAATTCCTAGCTATGTCGCCGAAGGATTGTTTGACTTAGGGATTGCGGGACGTGACTGGATAGAGGAGACAAGCAGTGAGGTGGTGTCGCTTGGTGAGCTGCGCTACTCAAAAGCCACTTCAAACCCAGTCAAAATCGTGGTGGCAGTACCAATCGACAGCTCGTTTCAGAGTCTGACCGATTTGCCACAGGGGGTGCGAATTTCAAGCGAGTATCCCGAGTTGACAAAGCGCCACTTTGCCAAGCACGGTGTGCAAGCCGACATCCGGTTGAGCTACGGCGCAACCGAAGCAAAGGCACCAGACATTGTTGACGCAGTAGTTGATCTAACCGAAACCGGTCGAGCGCTGCACGCTGCTGGATTGCGCATCATCGATGAGATCATGGTGAGCTACACCGAATTGTTTGCGAACCCTGCTTCGTTCAATGACGCCGACAAGAACCGCTCCATGACGCAAATCAAAACCCTGCTCGATGGCGTGCTAGATGCCCGCAGTCGAGTACTGATGAAGCTAAATGTGGCTCAAGCCGATCTTGATGCGGTCATAGAACTACTGCCTTCAATGAAGTCGCCAACGGTGAACGAACTTTGGGGTGGTAACTCATACGCGGTTGAAACCGTGGTTCCAAAAGATCAGATCAACGTGCTGATACCACACCTACATGAGCTGGGAGCGACAGACATCATCGAAGTACCGATCGCGAAAATCGTTCCATAGATCGCGGCTAGTCGCCCGCCATGCCGATATCAATGTCGGCATCGTTTTCTGAATCCAGGTTCAACATGTGTCCCATGCGTTTCTGCTTCGTGCGTAGATAGCGAAGATTGTCTTGCGTGGTCTGCGGCGTCATCGACACACGCTCAACAATGTCAAGCCCGAAACCTTCTAGCCCACCCAGCTTGGCCGGATTATTGGTAATCAATCTCATTTTAGTGACGCCCAACTCAACCAATATCTGCGCACCGATCCCGTACTCGCGACTATCCACTGGTAGACCCAGCTCGGTGTTGGCGTCAACTGTGTCTCGCCCATCGTCTTGCAATGCGTAGGCAGCCAGCTTGTGGCCGATACCAATACCTCGACCCTCATGGCCACGCAGATAAACCAGCACGCCAACACCTTCTGTAGCTATGGCTGACAGAGCAGCTTCAAGTTGGCTTCCGCAATCACAGCGGGTTGATCCCAAGATGTCGCCAGTGAGACACTCGCTGTGCACTCGCACTAATACCGACTCTGACCCCATCAGCTGGCCGCAAACCAGCGCCAGATGCTCGGTGCCATCAAAATCTCGAAAAACGTGACCAGTAAATTCTCCGAACTGAGTGGGGATACGAGCCTCGGAAACCGGGTCAACCAGTCGTTCGTTGGCGCGGCGATAACGCACAAGGTCGGCGATAGACACCAGCACAAGCTCGTGCTGTTTGCAGAACTCAATCAGTTGCGGCAGTCGCGCCATGGAACCGTCATCGTTGACCACTTCGGCCAGCACACCCGCTGGTTCAAGGCCTGCCAAGCGAGCCAGATCAACACTGGCTTCGGTATGACCCGCGCGCTTTAGCACTCCCCCACGTCGATAACTCAGCGGTAAGACGTGTCCTGGTCGCACGAAGTCGTTGGGATGGCTGTTCGGGTTCGCCAATAAGTTCAAAGTGCGGGCTCGATCGGCCGCAGAGATCCCGGTTGAGGTGCCCTCAGCCGCGTCGACGGTGATGGTGTAGGCGGTGCGCATTGGTTCGGTATTGACGCTGACCATCAGTGGCAGTGCGAGTTCGTTTAGCCGCTCACTCATCAACGGTGCGCAGATAACGCCGGATGTGTAACGCACAAAGAAGGCGAGCTTTTCGGGTGTAGCGAACTGAGCGGCCATGATCAGGTCTCCCTCGTTCTCACGATCTTCGTCATCAACCACGACTACGATTTCGCCTCGACCAATGGCTGCTATTGCGTCGCTAATCGGGTTAAACGGGGATTCATTCATTGCCATTGAGTCACACCTTTACCGATTCGTTATCACCCTGAGCTTGCGGCACAAGCAGACGTTCCACGTATTTGGCCATTAGGTCAACCTCCAGGTTTACCTTGTCGCCAACGCTTCGAGTGCCGAGGTTGGTAAGAGTCATGGTGTGCGGAATAAGAGCAACGCTGAATGTGTCTTTTGCCACGTCGAAACAAGTCAAGCTCACACCGTCAACAGTGATCGAACCTTTCTCCACCAGATAGCGATCAAGGCTGCTATTGCCGCCTGGTTTGCCTGATGTACCTGATGCAATAGCCGGTGTTGGGAGTTTGACGCGCAGATCAGGGCCCGGCTGGAGAATTGTTCCCACCCCGTCTACATGACCTTGCACCAGATGTCCGCCAATGCGATCGCTATAACGCATGGCTCGTTCCAGGTTTACCGGCTCGTAACGATCCCACTCACTCAGAGTGGTGCGCGACAAGGTTTCTTCGGACACGTCGGCTTCCCACCAGCCTTTGCCTGTGCCCTTTTCAATGTTGACTACGGTGAGGCAACATCCGTTGACCGCAACCGAATCGTCAACTTTGAGATCTTGAAGAATTAGATCAGCGGCAAACCGAAACCGAAAACATTCACCTGCAACTGGTTTGCGTTCAATCAGATGACTCCGCTCTTCTATCAGGCCTGTAAACATCGGGCTCAACCTCCAACTGGTGGTGAATTTGCTGGGTGCGGGGTAGTCAGGTAGTAGCCACTGGTGGAACTGGATTCAAGGTTATGCGGAGATCACCTCCAAGTTGAACGACATCAACAATCTCACCGCGCCATAGCTGCTCCATTGTGTGTGCTCCAGAGCCTGCAAACATGGGTCGCCCATCATCTCCACCCATCAGTGCGGGTGCGATGTACAAGACGTATTCGTTTACCAGTCCCGCCTTGTGGAACGCAGCAGCCACCTCCGCACCGCCTTCGACTAGCAGCTCAGTTACGCCCTTGCCACCTAACTCGATTAGCACTTCGGTGGGCGTTCCAGACACTTCCCAGCAAGGATGAACCGCAGCGTCGATTGGTGCTTTGCCCAACACCACCCGCTGCGGGTCAGTGCCCTCGCAGTGACGAACGGTCAAAGACGGGTTATCGGCGCGCACTGTGCCAGCTCCCACTAACACAGTGTCACAGCGCGCCCGTAAGCGATGAGCATCGGTGCGCGCTTGCTCGCCTGTTATCCATTGCGAGCTTGTATCTGGTGCAGCGGTACGGCCATCAGCGGTAGCTGCGAGTTTTAGAACCACCCACGGCAGGCCGGTACGACGTTGATGCAAGTAAGGGTTTAGCTGTTTCGTTATCTCGTTTGAAAGTGTCTCGCCTGAGGGATTGGCAGAGCCTTCTGCCACTGTGTCGACTGCTATGCCAGCTTCACGCAAAGCGGCTATGCCTCCACCTGCCACGGATGTGTCAGGATCTAAAACACCAACCACCACACGCCTAACGCCAGCTTTGATGATGGCTTCCGTGCACGGCGAAGTGCGACCGTAATGACAACACGGCTCAAGCGTCACATGCAACACAGCGTCACTGGTGCTTACCCCGGCTGCGTTAGCGGCGTCAAGTGCAACTATTTCCGCATGCCGACCAGGTGGTGGCTCGGTAGCGCCAATGAATCGTTGCCCATCTGCTGTCGTTAGCACTGCTCCAACCCACGGATTCGGAGCGGTAGAACCACGCACTGCTGCGCCAGTCTCACTAGCTAGCTCCATTACTGCTACGTCTGCATCGGTGGGGAAATCGGTGGAGAAGTCAACTGATCGCATGCAGCCCACCAGTTAGTGAACTCGCTCGCCGTGAAGCAACCGCAACGCGTGCGGAATTACATCCGCCACTGCCTCAAAGCACTCAACACAACCAGCGGTGGAGCCTGGCGTGTTGAGAATGATCACCTGATGCAACACTCCGGCAATTCCGCGCGACAACCTTCCAAGCGGGTTAACCAGCCGCATTGCTTCAGCCAGCCCAGGCGCCTCGCGTTCAATCACTTGCTTGGTGCCTTCGGGTGTCAGGTCACGTTCGGCAAAGCCGGTACCGCCTGTGGTCACTATGAGCCCGGCAAATCCGTCAGACATCTCAATCAACGCTTGCGACACACTCTCGACCCCATCTGGCACCGCGACACGTTGAACCACCTCAAAACCTGAGTCCTTCAGGACTTTTTCTAAAGCGTCACCGCTTCGGTCTTCACGTGTTTTGGCAATCACTCCATCGGAGGCCGTGAGCACCTTTGCCTGCGGAAGAATAGGGGCATCTGCCATCACAAAAAGGCTAACGACGGCTGACTATCCCTACTTCTTACCGACTCAACGCCTCTTACTGGGTGGTTATCGTGCAGATTATTGCGCAGAAACTACGCTGTAGCTATGACTTACGCCCAAAATCGAACTTATTTTGACGCTGACAGCCACCTCATGGAACTCCCCGACTTCTTGACGTCGAATGCTGACCCAAAAATTCGTGACCGTATTCCTGAGATCAGCTTCGCCCCTGGCGGACGCTTGTCGGACAGCTTAGAAAAGGCAGCATCTACTCATGGGCACAGCCCCGAAACCGTTGCTGAGCTAATCGCTCTGGGAGATGACTTAATCAGCGGGCCTAAGGGATACGACGCTCTGGGCGCGTTCAACTCCAATGAGCGTTCAACTGCGCTGGACATGCTGGGCTTTCACCAGCAGTTTGTGTTCGCCACCTTTAGCGCGGGTGTTTGCTTCGACATTCGAGCTGATCTTGATGTGCGCTATGGCGCCTCACGCGCACACAACCGCGGAATGGCTGAGTTTTGCGCTGATGATGACAGGATGCTCGGTGTCGCGATGGTGCCGCTAGATGATCCTGCTCAGGCGTTAGAAGAAATCAAGTACTCCCTGGAGTTAGGTCTGGGAGCTGTGTGGGTTCCGCACCGCACCGCCGAAGGTCGCTCACCAGGTCACAACGACTTTGATCCAATCTGGGCGTCGCTGGCTGAAGCCGCGGTGCCATTTGTGTTGCATGTGGGTGGTAACCCACTGCAGCTCGCTCCGGCTTGGATGAACACGGGCCGCCCGGTACCAACTGACTGGCTAGGTGGCGGCGAAAATGTGCGAGGCAAAGACATGGTCGCACTGCACCACGCGGCCGAAGCGTTTGTTGGTGTACTGACACTGGATGGTGTGTTGCAACGCCACCCCAACCTGCGTGGCGGTGTGATCGAATTGGGTGCTGGTTGGGTTCCTTCTATGTTGCAACGACTGGATCACATTGCGGGCATTTGGCGGCGTTCCGAACCGGAATTGGCCGCTCTTACGTCTCCTCCTTCGGAGCAGATCACACGACAGATGGCATTCACGCCCTACCCGTTCGAGGACGTCGGAACGCTGGTTCGCCAATCCAATGACGACCTGTACTTGTTCTCAAGCGACTACCCACACATCGAAGGCGGACGCAATCCACTAGGGCGCTTCAACTCTTCGCTTGAAGGGTTTGACGGCCAGGTGCTTGACAAATTCTTCTCAAACAACATGACCGAACTGCTGCATCCAACTAGCTCCTAGTCACTGTCAAGCAGCCAAATGGGTCCAGCCTGTTATCAAGCCAGTCAATCCGACTAGAAAGCAGTAATGAAAGAAATCAGCGACGCCGTATTTGATCTCGATGCGGTTCGAGTGTTTATACACGTCTTGTCAGTAACCGTTTGGGTAGGTGGTCAGATTGTGCTTGCCGCAATCATGCCTGCGCTGCGAAAATCCAATCGCGAAAGCACTTTGGTAGTGGCGCGCGCCTACAACAACGTGGCATGGCCAGCGTTTGGGATAGCTCTGCTTACTGGTTTTTGGAGCATGTTGGACGCTTACGCCGACGAGGTGACCTCCGCTTGGTCACAGCTAATAGGAATCAAGATTTTCATTGTGTTGCTATCAGGTGCGGCTGCTTTGGCGCATCAGCGCACAAGCAACAGCTTGCTGAAAGCCGTATCCGCGGCAATCGCCTTACTCACGGCACTAACGGCTTTGCTTATGGGAGCGATTCTTACGGGTTGAGCAAGTCATGATCGAGCACTACCGCGTAATTGATCTTTGCTCCGGGATCAGTCAGTTTGCTGGCTATTTGTTGGCTTCGCTCGGCGCTGAGGTAATCGCTGTTGAGCCGCCCTTAGGGCTAGCGAGCAGGCACAAGGGCCCGTTCGTAGACAACAAGCACGACTCAGAGAACTCACTGATGCACTGGGCTTATAACCAGGGCAAGAAAAGCGTCACGCTTGATCTTTCAACTCAGGATGGCTACTCACAACTGTGCGAATTGTTAAGCAGTGCCGACGCTGTTATTCAAGATCGTGATCAAGGCCAAGAGTTGAACGAACAGCTGAGCTATGAGGCCTTCTCACAGCTAAATCCGACCCTAGTTCATGCCTCCATTACGCCCTACGGAATGGGTGGACCGCGCAGCGACTGGCTTGGTTCAGACCTTACCGCAGTAGCCGGCAGCGGTTTTCTGCAAGTCAGCGGTGATAACGACCGGGCGCCGGTACGAATATCAGCAGTACCTCAAAGTTTTTTACAAGCTGCGGGTGATGCCGCAGACGCCATTCTCATTGCTCTGTATGAGGCTCAGCGCAGCGGATTGGGACAGCACGTAGACGTCTCCGCTATGGAATCGATGACGCACGGCACAACTCAAGATCTAAGCACGCGTGTAAACGCCAGCCAGATTGAACGCTTAGCGGGCGGGCTTTCTGTTGCGGGTATCGACATTCCACTGCTGTTTCCATGTGTCGATGGTCACACGGTTTGCGTATCGCTGATGGGTGCAGTGTTTGCGCCTTTCTCAAAACGGCTAGTCGAATGGGAAGACGAAGAGGGTTTCGCCAGCGAAGAGTTGCGGAATATTGACTGGGAAAATTTTGGTACGCAGGTGCTATCGGGCGAAGTATCTGTGGATGTGGCCAGGCGCGCCTTTGAGATACACAAAAAATTTATTGCCACCAAGACAAAAGCCGAACTGTGGGCGGCCGCCTTTGATCGCAACATCTTGCTGACGCCTTCGTCCACGGTCAAAGATCTCATTACGAATGAGCACTTTGAGGAGCGGAACTTCTGGCAAAAAGAAGAACTTAAGGGCGGGAAGAAAGCGCTGTTTCCTGGACGTCTCGCAACATTTAGTGAAGGTCAACCCGCCGCTCGATCGGCGGTAGCGAAGCAGGGTGAGCACAACGGGAAGATTGATCTTGCTCGCAAACCGATAGCGATGTCTGCTCGAACAGTGTCAGCTAGGACGGAGCCGCTGGAAACAGAAGACCCTGTCACGTTCGCAACCGGCACATCCGCAGACAAGAACTTGCCGCTGGCGGGTCTGAAGGTGCTGGAGTTTTCCTGGGTTATCGCCACTCCTTCGGCGATTCGTATTTTGGCCGACTATGGCGCAACGGTCGTCAAAGTGGAAACCGAAAGCCGTCCGGACACGATGCGAACGGTCAACCCGTTTGTGAATGAAGAACCACACCCTGACAACAGCGTCGGTTACGGCATCTATAACGCTGGAAAACGCAGTATCAGCCTGGATTTGAGTAAGCCCGAGTCACGCGAGGTTGTGCTTGACCTCTTGAAGTGGGCGGATATTGCGACCGAATCATTTTCACCCGGCTCGTTCGGTCGCATGGGTTACGGCTATGACGCTGTGTCAGAGCTAAACCCAGAACTGATCATGCTGTCAAGCTCGTTACTGGGTCAAACCGGACCGTTTTCGAGGCTGGCGGGTTATGGCTTTATGGCAGCCGCGATCGCGGGCTTCTATGAGCTCACAGGCTGGCCTGACCGCGATCCGGCAGGACCATACGGACCATACACCGATTATTTGGCGCCGCGCGTGGTGGTAGCGGTGATAATGGCCGCATTGGAACAACGCAAACAAACAGGTCGAGGCTGCTTCATAGACCTCTCGCAAACCGAGTGCGCGTTGCATTACTTGTCGCCCGCCATTCTTGACGCCTGCGTAAACGGGCACACCGCACAACGCTGTGGAAACGACGACCCATTAATGAGCCCACACGGAGTGTTCCCCTCCGATGGTGATGACAACTGGATTGCCGTCGCTTGCGCCGATGAAATGTGGCCCGCTCTGGCCGGCAGAATTGGAAAATCCGACTGGGCTGGTTTGCCGCAAGCTGAACGTCGCGCGCGTAACAGCGAGATAGCCGAAGCCATCACGGCTTGGACCCAGATACGTTCGAACAACGCAGCCGCGTGCGAATTGCAAGCCAGCGGTATTGACGCTTATCCAGTCAATGACGCCCAGGGTTGTTGCGACGATCCGCAGCTCAACTATCGGCAGCATCACATTGAAGTGCCGCAGAGCTACCGCGGCACGATGTGGACTCACAACTGTCGCACAAGGTTGAGTAGAACCCCTGCTCAGGTGAAGCGAGGTGGGCCTTGCTTAGGTGAGGACAACTTTGAAGTGCTCAACGATTATTTGGGTTATGACGACGACAAGATCGCCAACCTGGCTGCCGCAGAGGTTCTGAGCTAGGAAATCCTGAGCAAGAGCTATTTGGTACCGCGCGTCAGCTGAGACGGACGAAAGACCGGTTCCCCATGACTGATCACACCGCGAGCTTCCAAATCGTCAAGCTGCACATCATCTAGGCCAGCTAGATCTTCAAGCACTTGCCTGTTGTGTTGTCCGCGATCGCCCACGATCGGTTTTGCTCCACTGGCTGAATCACCAAACCGCCATGGCGACTGCGGGACCGTTAGCGAACCGCGTTCAGTCGCATCAATCTCCACAAACGCTCCCCTTGTGGTTGCCCAGTCCGTTTTTGCTAGCTCGGACACGGTTTGCACTTCGGCTACAAACACCGCCTTTACTCCGATGGCCACCTCAAGTTCACGTGGATCCTCAAACTTGGCTATCCATTGCGCGAACAATTCCTCCAACTCATCACGCAGAGGCGCTCGCTTATGCATGTCGGCGTAGCGCGGATCGTCAGCTAAATCAGGGCGATCCATTGCGTGCATCATGGCCTTGAATCCAAAATTGGCCGTTACATCAATAGTTACATTGACGTGCCGGCCACTTTTGAGGCGGTATATCCCCGACCAGTTTTGCCCTGACTTGAAACCGGCCTGCGGATCTTCACCAGTTAGCTCAGTGGCAACCTGGTCGTTGCACATGAGCATGCTTTCGGCCATCGACACTTCAACCGTCTGACCTTTACCTGTCCTGTTACGCATGTGTAACGCCGCCAACACCGCGGCCAGGGCATGCAGTCCGGTAGTTGTGTCGGCAATAGCCATTGGATCGTTACGTAATGGGGCACTGCTCTCCGCAGTACCGCGCCGCCGGGCCACCATTTCCGTTACGCCGGTTTCTGCGTGGATCGCTGAAGCAAAAGCACCGCGATCAGATCGCTCGTTGCCTGGACCCCAGCCGCTAACTGAACCAAGAATAATGTCGGACTTAATTTGGGATAGCACTTCATAGCCAATCCCGAGTTTGTCGATGACGCCGGGGCGGTAGTTCTCTAACACGATGTCGGCGTGCGGCACCATTGACAAAAAGAGGTCTTTGCCCTCAGGCTTTGTGAGATCAATAGAAACGCATTCTTTGCCTGCGTTGAAATGGGTGAAGTAAGCAGACATACCATTTACGTCTGGCACCACGAAACGGGTGAGATCGGCGTCAGGTGGCTCTACTTTCACCACGCGTGCACCTAGATCGCTGAGCAGACGGCCAATGATTGGTCCGGCTACAGCGCGAGTGAGATCCAGAACTACTACGTCGCTGAGTGGTGTATCCACGCCACGAAGTTAGTCAATGTTGGCGGTTATGCGCCAGGCAGCGACAGTGTCGCCAGTGAATTATTGCGAAATGCCATTAGCTGAAGCGCCGCCCGCTTCGTTTTCAATGGTTGAGTCATCCGTGATAGGCCAAAACACTCTCGGCGGAGCCGCTCTCAGCATAGGTGCCCAATGCTCGACCTCAGGTAGGTCGTAGCGCCTGGCCGGTCTTGCGACTGACTGCATGACTGGCACTAGCACCTTGCCGTCATCAGCTTCGTCGTTAGCGGTCACCAGATCAACTGCGCCATTCGCCATACCGGCTGGCAACGGCTCAAGCGGTCCGTTTGGCCCTAGCCAAGTTGACAGTCGCACCGGATGACGTGTCATCGGCAACAAAAGCAGCGCCCCTAGCGCGGAGACAACCAGCATCGCGAGTATCGGCAGCAACCGTGCGTCGCTGTAATCGGCCAAGAAACCCACAGCTGGCGCGCCGATCAGGCTGCCCAGCCCTGACGTAAAGAACAGCATTCCCATCACCGCACCTATGCCAACCAGCCCAAACAAGTGCGCCGTGACGTCTCCCATCAACGCCACAAACCCACCATAGGAGACTCCCAGGATCGCAGCGAACCCCAGCATGACCAGAAACCGACCACCATCGGATAACGACAGATAATCCTCGAGCGCTAACAACCAGACGCTGTAAGCGACTGGTAATCCAAAGAATGCGATTTTGAATAGGCGAACCGAACCCAGCTTTCCCGCAAAACTGGTGAGCAGTACTCGGCCCAAGATGCTGGAAGCACCAATGGCCGACAGCAGCAATCCTGCTCGACGTGTGCTTATGCCCTCCGCTTCGGCAAACGGAATCAACACGCCGAGCGAGCCGATAAGCGCTGTTGAGAACAGGACCGATGCGATAGACAGACGCCAGAAAGTACCGGTGCGCAGAACAAGCTTTTTGTGAAGCCTGGGGTTGCCCAGCTTCATGGACGGCGCACGCTTAATCAGGAACAATCCAACAAAAAAGACACAACCAGCGATGATGGCAAGCCAGCGCATGGCGTAACGCCACCCCAAATCGCTAATCAATACTTGCGACAGCGGCACCAACAGCAGCGTCCCCAGGCCTGGACCGGTCGCGACAAGACCCTGGGCAACGGCTCGATGTTTTCGAAACCAGGCGACTGCTAGAGCAAATAATGGGGAGACGAACAGCCCACCACCAAAGCCACAGCCGATTCCATAGACGATGTAGCCCTGCCAGAGATAGTCGACGACGGAAGTGCCAATGAGCCCAGTACAAAAAAACAGTCCGCCGATGATTACCAAAGGGCTAGGGCCAAGCTTGTCGTAGAGCAGACCGGAGATGATCGCGGTACCAAAAAAGAGGAAGACCGTGATACCAAACACAATCGAAGTAGCGCCAAGCCCAGCGTCGAACTCGTCGGCCATTGCTTTCACAAAGGCACCAAACGTGTAAATCGTGCCGAACGCAACACCGGTGATCAACGCGCAGCCGATGGCAACCCACCAGCCGCGCGCAGAGTCGTAATGTGTGAAATCGCTGCCCGTGATGCTCCAAGCCTAAACGGAGTTAGCACAGCGGTTGAATCACACGCAATCACATAGCCTGTGGGCATGAGCTACAAGTGTTTTGACGTTGACGTGGTAAATCACGTCGCCCAGTTGCAGATGAGTCGACCGGACAAGGCCAACTCAATGATCCCGGAGTTCTGGCAAGAACTGCCACAGATCGTTAACGAGCTATCTCAAGGATCCGATGCGCGGGTAATCGTGCTGTCAGGACATGGTCGGCACTTTTCAGCTGGCATGGATTTAGCTGTGTTCGGCGATGGAATTGGCGGTGATGAGGGCGCTGGCAGCGGTGGAGACGGTTTCCCCAGCCGGAGCCGTGCTAGCTCACGGGAGACCATTCTTCGCTTGCAAGAAACCTTCACTTGTTTAGAACGCAGCCGCCTTCCCATCATCGCGGCGATCCAAGGAGCGTGCATGGGTGGTGGCATTGACATGATCTCCGCCTGCGACATGCGCTACGCCAGTGCCAATGCGTTCTTCTCCATTCAAGAAATCAACATCGGCATGACTGCTGACGTTGGCACCCTGCAACGGCTCCCTCGCCTAGTGGGTGAAGGTGTGGCACGCGATCTGGCCTTCACCGGTCGCCGCATGGACGCCACAGAAGCCGCGCAGCATGGACTCATAAACAAGGTGTACGAAGACGTTGACGCACTGCGTGATGGAGTTGACGAAATCGCCGCCGAGATCGCTTCAAAGAGTCCAATGGCGCTTTGGGGCACCAAGCAGGTACTCAACTACAGCCGCGATCATTCCGTAGCGGACGGCCTGGAATACATAGCTACCTGGAATGCCGCGATGTTTGACTTCGACGATATGTCTGAGGCGTTTGAAGCCCAAAAAGACGAGCGTGGCGCGAAGTTTCCGGATAACCAGAAACTGCGTGAACCTCTGGGCTAGCTAGCTTGCGGCAGTCGGTAAAACCTTCGTGCCGTCCCTGCAAACAGGTCCGCTCGTTCGGCGGTGGTGTAACCGGCTTCATCGCTGATGCGTTGAAAAGCGTTGAACAACACCGTGTAAGAACACCCTTGCCGATCCACCGGGAAGTTGCTCTCAAACATGCAGCGACTAGGTCCGAACGTGTCAATGCAATGGCGGATGTCTTCGCTCCAAGTGGCCGCCACCGTTTGTGAATCGGGCGCTTTGGCCATCTTGTTGAAGCCCACGCCATAGATGCTCATGCCAATGCCGCCTACCTTCACCACTACATGCTCTCGTTTAGCTAACTCTTCCAAAGCGGGACGCACTACAGCGCGAACCGCCTTACGATTATTTTCATAAGGACCGATGCCCAGTGGTCCGCCCAAATGGTCAAGCACGACGGGGGTGTCAGCAATAGCAGCAGTCAGGTCTGACAATTCTTCTACCTGAGGATGAAACATCCAGGCGTCAAAGCTCAGTCCCATAGCGCCGAGCTTGGCAAATCCGGCACGAAATTCGCTGTTAGCCAATAGCTGTGGTGGTGGCTTGGTGTGCGATTCACGAATCTGATCCGAAGCGTCCCAGGCGTTGGCGTGGCGAATGCCCTTGAATCGACCCGCACCAGCTTCTATATGAGCTTGCAGTACTTCTTCCACTGCAGCACCGAGGCTGAGATCGGCAAAGCTGACGATGCCAGCTATCTCCGCCTCATCGGTTTTAGCAGAAGTATGAGCCTGCTCTAAGACGAACTCAGTCTCACCTACTGGACGCATGTGTTCAGGACCACTGTCTCGGTAACCCGCAGCGCACTCCACAAAGACCGTCTGCACCACGTTGTGGCCTGCACCGGTATCAGCATGAAGCTGCGGCAGTAGATAAGTGCCGTTGGGGAAATCCCACAGGTGATGATGCGGGTCGACTATTTCCTCTCCAGCATCGACCGGCTCTTCGATCGTGCTGTTGAGCCAGGTTTGCTTTTTGTCACTCAAAAATTTGTCATTCATGTGGTACCCCTATTTTTGGATTCATTCCCCTTGGATTATTGCTAAATCTTGACTGTTTTCGCGCATCCTCCGCGCATCAAAGCGCACGGTCAGATTCCCAACACGACGCCTGATGCTAAACGTGCTCCTCTTAGCCAATCTTTGGCTGCCATCGCTGACCGTCCTGCAGGCTGAACCGTTACTAACACAAGCGCATCGTCGCTGCAGCGAACAGCTCTACCCCACAACGACCCGGGCTCAGCGGTAGCTGGCATCGCTTCACACTCGGCTGTGGATCTCACCACCGCCTCGTGAATCTTTAGCTCACTTTCAGCGATCGTCGTCCAGGCTTGTCCCACTCTCACCACTCGCTCAAGCTGGCTTGCGGGCATATCCCACTGCAAATGTCGATCTAGTCGGGTGAGCTTTTTTGCGTAAGTCGGCTCACCCTGCTGTGAAGTTGGCTGATCAAGTCCCGCTTGTAGTGAGCTGACAAGTCGCTGCGCACCTACATCAGCTAGCTCGGCTCGTAGTTTGGTCGCTGTTGCATAGTGGTCGACTTCCAGTTGTTCACACCAATAAACCGGTCCGGTATCGAGCTCTGGTTCGATCTTCATCAAGCAGACACCGATATGAGTGTCACCTGCCAGCAGCGCTCGTTCAACTGGGGCAGCTCCGCGCCAGCGCGGCAGCAGCGAGAAATGCAGATTGAGCATCGGTACCTGAGCTAGCAAATCCGTGCTAATTAGTTGCCCGAAGGCAACCACCATCACACAATCCACCGCAACGTCGTCATCGATGACATCTGCAATCGAATGGCTAACCGTTAGCCCAAGTGTCTGGGCAGCCTGGCCGACCGGTGTCGGTGTTGGTTTGCCACGACGAGATCTTCTAGCGGGCGGTGCCGTTACGACTAGTGGTATCTCAAAGCCAGCCTCAGCTAATGCCATCAGCATTGGCACTGCGTCGACCGGTGTTCCCGCGAACGCGATCCGGCGAGGTTTGAACAGCTGTTTACTCGCCGTCTTTCCCGCCTTGTAGGGAGGAGTTCTGTTTGTCAGACATGTGCTCAAACCCCTGCTGGTTCAGATCAAGCATGGGTCGCGGCTCGTGAGATTGTGTGGCGCCTGCCGCACGAAGTTCTCGCCATTGCTTCAAAGCGGCCTTACGTTCTTTACGGTCTGCGCGATCCAGTGTGAGCACGCCGTCCAAATGATCCAGCTCGTGTTGAAAAAGACGAGCCAATAGCTCGTCAGCTTCAATTGAGATTTCATTGCCGTCCAAGTCGTAGCCCACCAAATGCACCTGCTTGGGGCGAACGATCTCAATAGCAATACCCGGAAGCGATAAGCACCCCTCCTCGTAAACCCATTCGCCGTCTGATTCTTCGATGCGTGGATTAACAAGCGTTGCTGGGCCTTCGCCGATGTCGTAGACGAACAGCCTCTTCAAAATGCCGACTTGCGGTGCGGCTAGACCGATACCTCCGGCTTGTTCCATCGCCGGAAAAAGTTGTTCAGCCATGCTTGCAATACGACCATCAATGTCGGTGATATCGCTTGCGCGTTGACGCAAAACTGGATCTCCAAACAGTCGCACCGAGTAGCTCATAGAGGATTCCAAGCTAGCGGCCAGCGTGCAAGCGAACTAGCACGTACGAGCCGCGCACTGAACCTGCTAGGACTAACTGCTATGCCCTCACCGGGTCAACCGCTACACGCAGCCGACCTTTCGGTCTCGTAATACCTGTCAACACAGCATGCAGCTGATCTGGTTGGGTTGACCGAACACGCCAGACACCATCTGAGGTGGAGGCAATTTCAAGATCGTTCAGCATCGCACGTGACTCCGCAAAATCTCGCAAGCGCGCGACATGTTCCTCTGCTGCGGCCCCGCTAATCAGCGCCCAAGAGACGCAAGGAGGCTGTTTCAGTTTGCGGCGGCTTTCAAGCAGGCTGTCTGACCATTCCAGCAATTTTCCACTAGTTGCTGCGACTAATACTGGATGATCAGGTTGGCGAGTTTGCACCAACACTGTGCCAGGTTCGGAGTTCGCTCGCTTGTCGAGGTGATTGCTTGACTCGCCGCCCACCATGCGCGCCGCTAATACCAGCAACGCCATGGCTTCCTCTTCGGCTCTGTAACGCGGCGCGGAGAGTTCTTGATCAAAATCCAAGAACGCCACAACGTTGGCGGTTGAAACACGATGCAATACAGCCTCGGTGCCGATAAAGAAATCAGCTTCATTGTCGTAGGTTTGCGGACTGTCGCTAGTTGCTTGCACTACGCGCTGACGAGCTAACGCTTCCAGTTCGGCTGCGACACCTTTGACTCCTAATTTGGCTCTGCGAAATTTAAGCGAACCACAACTGGCACAAACGATCGGGCGTGCCTCTCTGGTCTGAGGATCAACCAGCTCTTCTCCGTCAATCTTGAGAGCGGTGCCTGTGGTCTCGTTGCGAGCTAACTCGCCACAGTCGCGACAGATGGCTAAACGAGCTCGCCCTTTGCGGTTCAGCACACAAACAACACGACCTGATTGCTCACTACTGCCTGCAGTTGAACCGGCATCTGCAGCTGAGCCGACTGCGGTGCTCGCCTCACGGCCAGCAGGGTCAGTTTTGTCCTCAGCGAAACTTGCTCCGCTAGCCGCTGACCTGGCGTCGGTGACCACTCTGGCAAGTCGATCGGAACACCATTCGCCAGTCATTGGATCATCGCCGCGGCGGTCGACGATCTCTATCAGGGGCCAAATCGGACTTGGGTTTGTTGTCCGGCTAACTAGCTGGCCGAAATGGATGGCGTCAGGCGAAGGTGCTGGAGATACCAAGAAGCACTTGGCACTGTCCACTAGTGCTCGTTGCATAGCAACGATGCGCGCATGCCAGGTTGGAACCGCTTCCGATTGGTACGACTGATCATGTTCGTCAAACACGATCACCGCATCAAGCGATCCGATCGGTGCCCAAGCCGCTCCCCTTGCACCCAGTACAACTTGTGCTGCGCTAGCTTCCTGCCACTGTTTCGGCGCAACTGCCACCGAAACCTGCTTGCGTTCAAGCTGAGTCGCTAGTCGGTGAGCTGTTCGCAAAGTGGGAGTCAGGATTAGTGCTCGTCCTAGCTCGCAAGCTTGTTCGGCCAACGACAGCCAGTCATCGCTGGGGCTGATCTGAATGACACTGGGTGGGTTTGCAGAAAAATCTTCTGACAAGTAGCTATCTAAAGAGCCGCTATAAGGCTCGGCGTAGCTCGGATTGGGCTGCTTGGCGATTTGCCTTGCTGTTTCCGCTCCCGGCAGATCTTGTTTTGGGAGATCTCTAACGACTCGGTCGGGACTAGCCGCTCGCATGAAATGCACACGTGTGCCTGCCCAACGGCTCGCCGCCCATTTGGTGAGTTCAACCACATGCGGTGGCGGTCCTATCCCGACAACCGAATCCAATGACTCCAACTTGGTGGGGCTAACACTGTGCCCTGTCGCGACGCTGTGCCCTGTCGCGACGCTGTGTGCATGCTCATGCGCGTAGTCATCTTCCGTTTGCAGCTGCATGATCCAACCGCGCATGCGACGTTGCTGCAACTTGACTCTGACAATGGTGCCAACCCTCAGAGTCACATCTCCAGGCTGTTGCTCAATTCGATCTATTAGCGCGTCGGGCAGAAGGTAGGAAAACTCACGATCAAGGCCAGGTTCATCAACTAGCACCGAAACCACAAAGGCCACTTGAGTAAGGCCTTTGCTGTCGGGATTTAGCTCTATAGAGCCGACTTGAGAGCGTCCACGCGATCGATTCTCTCCCAAGTAAAGAAGTCACCCTCCGGCTCACGGCCGAAATGCCCATAAGCCGCTGTCTTGGCGTAGATAGGCGCAAGCAATCCCAAGTCTTTTATTAGGGCGGCGGGTCTCAAGTCGAATATTTTCTTTATCGCCTTTTCGATGCGCTCGATCGGATAGTTCTCAGTGCCAAAAGTTTCCACAGACACCGATACAGGTTCGGCTTCACCAATGGCGTATGCCAGCTGCAACTCACACCGGTCGGCCGCACCAGCTGCCACCAGATTCTTTGCTACCCATCGCGCCGCATATGAAGCGCTGCGGTCAACCTTGGATGGGTCTTTGCCGGAGAACGCTCCCCCACCGTGTCGGGCGTAACCACCGTAGGTGTCGACAATGATCTTGCGGCCGGTAAGGCCAGCATCAGCAACTGGGCCACCGTCTACAAAGCTGCCGGACGGATTCACCTTGAACTCAAAATCTTGGTCAACGAATTGCGGCGGTAAGGCCGGGATCAGTACCTGCTCGCGCAGATCGTCGCGCATTAGATCAGAATCACCAATGCTGCTGTCGTGATGTGCTGAGATCAGAACCGTCTTCAAGCTGACCGGCTTGCCATTTTCGTACTCAAAGCTGACCTGCGTTTTTCCGTCTGGCCGTAGCCATGGAATGCTGCAGGAGCGCCGCGCTTCCTCGAGTTGTTCCGCCAAACGATGCGCAACGTAAATCGGCATCGGCATAAGCGCATCGGTCTCGTTGCAGGCATAGCCGAACATCAATCCCTGGTCACCAGCTCCTTGCTTGTCCCCGTCTTTTTCTGAAGCAGCAACGTTGATCTCTTCGGACTGAGGGTTCAATGCGATCATGACGCCGCAGGTATGACCATCAAATCCCAGCACACTGCGGTCATAGCCAATATCAACGATCGTGTCACGCACGACCTGGGCGATCTCAACGTAGGCATTGGTGGTTACCTCGCCTGCCACCACAACTAAACCCTTAGCCACGAGCGTTTCTACCGCCACTCTGGATTGAGGATCAATCGTCAGCAATGAATCCAAGATCGAGTCGGAGATCTGGTCGGCCACCTTGTCCGGATGACCTCTGGTAACGCTTTCAGAAGTAAACACTCGGCTAAACCCGTTACTTGTCATGCTTTCTCCCAGTCATACTTTCTTGGCACAACTATTACTTGTGGTTTCTACCAGCGCTGACAAAAGGTGTCACAGCCAAAGTCGCCACGATCGTAAGGCTAAGCGTCGGGTGTGTCATTGGTCAGCAAACCCGCCGCCTCATCTAACACCGCGTGAGCAACTTCTAACTTGGAAGCCAGCGGGATTTCCCGCTTAACACCGCCGCGGTGAATAATAGTTACCGCATTGGTTTCGTGCTCAAACCCGACATCTGGAGCGGACACATCGTTGAGCACAATCATGTCGAGATTTTTTTGTTCCAACTTTGTGATGGCATTGGCCACGATGTCCTCCGTCTCAGCCGCAAAACCAACTAACACTTGACCTTGCGGTTTGACCTCACCTAGCCCTGCCAAAATGTCGGTTGTCGGCACCAGCTTGATCCCAGGAGCCCCGTCGGATTTCTTAATCTTGTGTTCAACGGTGACTTCCGGGCGAAAATCGGCAACGGCTGCAGCCATCAGAACCAGATCTACTTCAGGGGCGTGAACGCCGACAGCATCGTTCATCTCTTCAGCTGATTCCACCTGAACTACTTCAATGCCTGTAGGAGTTGGCAGGCGGGAGGTAGTGATCAGCGTCACATTTGCTCCACGTTGATTTGCAGCCTCCGCAAGCTGGTGGCCTTGGCGACCCGACGAGCGATTGCCAATGAAACGCACCGGGTCTATGGCTTCACGTGTACCGCCGGCAGTTATAACGACGGACTTGTCCGCTAAATCCATACCAACGGTAGTTCTGGTGGTGCTGTCCTTCGTCAGCAAGCTGATGGTGTACTCGAAAATGGTTTCTGGTTCGGCTAGGCGCCCAGACCCTTCATCTCCGCCAGCCAAACGCCCCGATTCGGGTTCGACTATGTGAACCCCTCGCTGAGCTAGCAGCGCAAGATTGTCAACCACTGCAGGGTGCTCCCACATTTCTGTGTGCATCGCAGGACACAACACCACCGGTGCTTGCGTTGCCAGCAGCGTGGCCGTAAGCAGCCCGTCAGAAATACCGGCCGCGTAGCTGCCTATCAAGCGTGCGGTGGCTGGTGCAACCACAACGAGGTCCGCACTCTGGCCCAAGGTTGTGTGTGGGATCGGATCGGATTCATCGAAAATGCTGGTTTGTACTCGCTGTGATGCCAGCGCATCAAATGTGGCTCGACCCACAAACCGTTGGGCGGACTTGGTCATCACCGGCGCTACGTGTGCACCAGCATCGACCAGCAGTCGGCATAGCAGCACCGCCTTGTACGCGGCGATACCTCCGCTAACGCCAAGAACTATGCGCTTGCCGTTTAGCATTTTTTGCTTGTTACTCGTAGGCGGGAGCGCCCGTTAACCGCTGGGAGACGGCGATGCAGCGCCTAGCGCCGATCTGGCGCAGACGACATGTTCCGACGCCCGTCTTGTCTTTCTTCGCGACGCGCTTCAGCTTCAGCTTCAGCTTCGGCCGCAGCAGCGGCGGCAGCTTCTTCAGCCGCTAGCTGCTCAGCCTCAAGACGAGCCTTTTCTTCAGCTGCACGCACTTCAGGGTCATAACGCTCATAGGTGACCTTGCCGGCGTCAACTTCCTCAAACGCCATTGACAGTGCCTTGCGGGCCGTCGAAGTGATTTGTGGCGGTGCCACTGTGCCCAGAGCGCCGTCCAGTCCTAGGTAGTAGGAGTTGATTTCACGTGCCCTCTTGGCAGCCAAGCTGACCAAAGTGAAGCGTGAATCCACTTTTTCGACCAACTCCTCGTATCCGGGGTTAATCATCGTGTCTTGTTCGTCAAGCATTACTTTTCCTCACCGTTGAGGGTAGCGGTGCTTGGCTACGCTCGGTGCGAGTGCGTTGCACAAGCTTGCAAATCTCGTCTGCAGCAACCTTTACGTCATTGTTGACTACCACGAGATCGGCCATAACGTAGCCCGCTGCTAACTCAGCGTCAGATTTTGCAAGTCGGTGCGCAACAATCTCATCGGAATCACCGCGTTCACGCATACGACGTTCTTGCTCGAGTCGGCTCGGCGGCAGCACCATGATCACCACCGCATCGGCGGCTTTTTCGCGCACCAGGGCTGCACCTTGCACTTCGATCTCAAGGATCAGGTCGCTGTCTAGGTCTGGGGATGGATGTGGTGTGCCATAACGGTGCTCCAAAAACTGCGCCCACTCCAAAAACCCGTCTTGTGCGATCTTTTCGTCGAACTGTTCTCGTGTTACGAATGTGTAGGCATCGTCTGGCTCAGACTTGCGTTGAGTGCGAGTAGTCCAGGAACGGCTGAGAGCGAGACCCGGATCGTCCTCCAACATTTGCTGAACGATGGTGCCTTTACCCGCACCGCCCGGCCCGCACACGACATAGATCTGCTTTGGTCTGCTCACGATTTCACCTGATCTAGCAGTTCCGGCAGCTGCGAATGGTTGATCACGTCCGCAAGTCTCATGACCACCGGAAGGTTCAGGCTGGCTAGTAAGCGACGGGAGGTCACTTTGCCCATGTTGGGCAGCGACTCAATCACTGGGAGCAGCTTGATCTTGCTAACCAGCAGGTCGGACTTGGCGCGTTCCAGAGCCTGTTCCAAAGAAATAGCCCCTACAGCTATGTCACTTAGCAGTTCGGCTCGAACACGCCGTTGCTCTTTCGCTCCAGCAAGCGCCTCAGCGGTAGCTTGCTGATTGGGCATACGCGGATTGTAAAGCCCTGTCTGGTTACAGACAGGGACAACAACACAACCCTGTCTGGTTACAGACAGGGACAACAACACAACCCTGTCTGGTTGCAGACAGGGACAACAACACAACCCTGCCCTATTACCCGCCGGCCAATTGTTGCGCCTCTTGCACCACTTTTTCAATGGCCATAGCCAATGCGTCGCCTTCAACAGTATGAATTTGGACGCTGTCCTTAGTCAAGTAGGCGAACTCGACGCGGCTGACAGTTGCGCCGGTGGCTCGTTGCACGCAGTAGGCATAAGCGGCGCCCTGCGGTAAGTAGCCAGCAGTTCGCGCAACCAAATGTGCTTCATCGGTGGCACTGGAGGTTTTGAAATCAAGTACGACGTAGACCGGGTTGTCTGCCGTTGAACTAACTGGATCTTCATAGAGAAGATCGACAAAACCGTCAATCACAACTTCAGTGGAAGCCTCTCCTGCAAGCTCCGCTAGTGTGCCTACATAGATCTCTTGCCAGTGTCGCGACCGCGCAGCATCGACCACGGTTGGGTTTGCTAGCACCGCACGAACGCGCTGCTCTACATCCGTCGCAGAATCTGGCACACCTTTTGCATTGGCACACGATTGGGCGAGCTCAACAAGCCTTTTGTCGAAGTCGCCCGTATCAGATTCGTCACCATCTGTCTTCACAGCAACGGCTTCAACCGCTTCTGCCAGGTCCAATAGCTCAAGCACGCTGTGAACCGTGCTACCAAAAGTCGCGCCTCCGTAGTGACTTGTATGTGGCGCTCGTTCAACATTCTCGTCTTCGCCTTTGTCTAGACCTACGTGAATCTCGGCCGGAGCAGAGATCTTCGCAATGCTCGAAGCACTCAACCAAGCAGATCGTTCGGACGCCGTCACGGCTCGTTCACGTGCCTGTTCCCATTCCTTGGGGGCGGGCCGGTTAGACGAAAGCGCTACTTGAGCTAAGAATTCTTTTGGCAGGTCGCCAGCACCAGCAAAATCTTCGACAGCGATATACATCCCTTCTGGTGGAGATGTTTCTTCCTCCAATACATCCATATTGGCGTCTAGTAAAAGCTGTGAGCTAGTAAAGCTGGGTAACTTCTTGGGGTTCGCCTTACTGCGATGAACCGAAACCACCAAGTGGTCCCGTGCTCGCGTACAAGCTACGTACAGCTTGCGAACTCGTTCGTAATGGTCAGCGAGAACCTCTACCTCTGACCATTCGTCGTAATCGCTGGTTTTTGCATCCCCGAGGAGGCGAACGGCGGGAGGCTCACTTTCCGAAAAAAATCCAACGCTGCCAGGCCTTGATCTTTTCCTAACGGTTTCTTGCAAGCCAGCCAGAATTACAACTGGGAATTCAAGACCCTTAGAAGAGTGCATTGTCATCACGTGCACCGCTTCTCCATCAAACTCTGGGAGTACAGGGATAGTCACGCGCGCGTTGTCGTTCGATTGCTCGTTCGCCCACAACAAGAACCTGCGCAACCCGGACTGCTGGCTCTCCGACCAAGTGCGGGCTTGATCCACTAAAAACCGGACGTGACGCCACTGCTCTCGCACTCCCGGCCAGGCAGTTGCCTGCTCTAGTACTTGTCGTTCGACGATTAGCTGTTCTATTAACTCTGCTGGGGTCTTATGACCAGCCCAGTCGTGCAGCTTGTTCAGGTGCGCAAGCCCGGCAACAACCGGGTCATCAGTAGGCACTGGGTTCTTAGATTGGGTGTTCTCGGGCTGGGCGTTATCGCTGCGAACAGTGCCAGCTAAACGGTAATCCCATGCGCCTCTATTGACTGCCTTATGCCTGAATAGGTCATCGTCGCCACAACCATAAATTGGTGACCTTAAAGCACTCACAGTCGCAAGCTCATTGGTTGGGTCGGAAATGGCTCGCAGGCACATCATGAGGTCGCGGATCACACGGTTGGCCCACACAAACGAAGTCGACTCCAAGCGATACGGAATCTGCCGTTCTTCTAGTGCATCTTCTAAGTACGGCAAAGCCGCGCGCGACGGAATCAAGATCGTTATGTCATCTAAATGAGCGGGGCGCTCCTTGCCAAGGCGCTTGTCAAAAACGGTCCAGCCCTGCTCACATACGGTGACGATTGTGCCCGCTACATCTTTGGCCTCATTAACTCTGACCTCGGCCACGGATCCTGTCCGCTGGTCTGAAGCGCCTAAAAACGTTACGGGAGCTCCGACCGCTGGGGCAGGGCGCACAGCATGCAACGATGTGTAACCCGCCTGAAGCAGGCCACCATCGTCACCGGTATCCATCAGTGTCTCAAAGGTGTGATTGACCCAATCGATTATTGGCTCTGAGCTGCGAAAGTTGACATCGAGGCTGAGCGTTTCACCCAATGATCTCCCGAATCGTTCGCGTGCTCGGTGATACAGCTCTATGTCCGCGCGGCGAAAGCGATATATCGATTGCTTTGGATCGCCCACAAAAAATAAATGTCCGGGCTTGGTTTTAAGTTTGGTCCAATCACCGACTGAATCATTTTCGGTGGGAGAGGCAGCAATCAGCGCTGCTATCTCAATCTGAATCGGATCGGTGTCGTGAAACTCGTCAAGCAACAAATGCGTATAACGGTCGTGCAGAGATTTACGAACATCTACCCCGTGTTCTTTTGAGCGCAGCAAATCGCGGCAAATCACCAACAAGTCTTGGAAGTTGAGACGTCCTGCACTTTGGCGATCTTCGGCCAACTGCAAAGCAAACTGTCGGAGCCGCTCAATACATGACAGGGTCGCTTCGTGAGACACAGTTAACCGGAACTGCTCACAACTTTCTCTGAAATCGCCAAATTGCGTTCTTACGCTTTCAACATCACTCCAGTTGTCTTTTTTGCCGACTTTTCCTGGTTTAGGAATACTGAACTGCTTCCTAGTCAGCACCGCTAGCCGATCGATGTCGGTTTTGCACGCTTTTAATCGATCGATTAGACCCGGCAACGTTTCGAATTTCGCGTATAACACGTCTGCTGGATCTGCGCACTCAGAACGAAGCTCATAAAGCTGCTGTGCTTGCTCGACAAGATGCGTGCCTAGCTGAGTTCGGGTTGCATATTCATCAGCGGCTAAATGTCCCGGCCAACCAAGCAAGTCCCAGTTGTCTGTGAATTTGAGTGCAACAGTCTGCATGTCATTGATTCGCACCCCCAGCAAATCAAGCTTTGTAAGCCAGTCTTTGTTGCTGTCATCAGTCAGTATCTGATTTATGAAATCATTCCAGCTTGCGTCAAACATGACTTGGTTGGTGATCTCGTCAAGCACCTCAAATGAAGGTGGTAAACCAACCTCAAGCGGATGTTCATCCAGCAATCGGCGCGCAAACCCATGCAGGGTTGAAATCGCTGCTCCGTCAAGGCCGTCTAGTGCGGTGTTGAGGTATTCAGCGCTGGGGGCATCGGTTGGGTGTATTTGAGCTAGTTGCTGACTGATTTCGGCTCGAATTCGATTGCGAAGCTCGGTGGCAGCCTTTTCAGTGAATGTGATGGCTGCAATCTGACTTATTGGAACAAGCTCTGGCCCCGTAATCAGCGACATGATGCGAGCAACAAGTGATGTGGTTTTGCCGGTGCCAGCACCTGCCTCTACAAAGAGCGTCTTGTCAATATCGGTCTTGATGCGATTACGAACGGCCTGATCCCTTGGTTGCTCATTGGGTTTTGCGGCAGGTTCCGTAGCGGGATTTGTTGTCATGGTGAGTTGCCTGGATCCACTGTGGTTAGGACTGCTTTATCGGATCGGCCATGTCCGCGTACTGTCTGACGGCTTGGCTGTAGCGCTTTAGTTCCCATTGCTTGCGTAGTTCTCTGGTGCTCAGTCCGTCTGGGTTGCAATAAGCGCAATGGTGCGCTCCTAATTGATTTCCGTCATCGGCTACATATCCAATAAACATGCCATTGGTTATGCCTGTCGTGATCTTGTTCAGAACATCATCGATCTCTTTGTGAGTTTCAGGTTCAAACGGCACTGAAACAGATTCCCAGCCCTGCTCAGCTGAAATGAACCAATAGAAAGCCTCGGTCACCGCTTGCGGCCAGTCGTCGTCTAGCCCTAGTGATGCTTTGAAATGGCTGGCGGCCGCAATGGCATAAACCACTAGCTGGAGTTTTGTGCCAGACACTGTGGGATCGTCCTTGTTCATTTTCTTAAATGGGCCGGACTTACCTGTCTTGTAGTCGATCACTACTAGCTGGCTTTGGCCGTCTCTTTCGACGCGTTCAACTCTGTCGATGCTTCCGTGCAGCTTTAGCACGACACCATTAGCAAGCTCATAACTCACCGTGGCAACTTCGTTAGGTTCCTTATCTTGTGATAGCGACGAGCCGAAACGAAGCTCTGACGCGATCACCGTGCCACGGGTGAAATCTCGGTTTTCATCTTGACTGAGGAACTCGGCCATGTCGTCTTGAATCCGTTGGCGGTCTACCTCCGCATAGAACGTGCTACCACCCAGACCCGCTGTTGATTGCTCTGCCAGCGCCTTGTCGACTTGCTCGCTTAGCTCCTTGAAGTCAGCTGGTGTATAGGGTCGGCCTGGGCCGGGAGTTTCGCCTTGTGCGAGCAACTTTTTGAGTAATTTGTCTAGTGCCTGATGGGCGATATCGCCGCGCGTTAGTGGGCTCATTCGATAGAGCAACTCCGGCTCTTCGATTGGGTTGACCCCCAATACACGTCCAAACAAATATGCCCGTGGACAACTAGCCCAAGTCTCAAGAGCCGAAGGGGAGATTGCACCACCAAGGGAACGTTCTCTTAAGCGGGCCGTATCTGAGTCACTCAGGGCTGCCAGATTTCCATCAAAGCGAGTGAATTCCTTGCTTCGACGACCCGCAGTGAGCTCTATCCCGAGAGCCAGAGCGTTAGTTGGCTTACAAAGCTCATGCTGAGACACACTTTGAAATGGAGTTTGTAATGGGGTCTGGGTTTTGCCAACGTCGCCTAAAAGCACCGCCGCATCAAACTCTTGGCGTGTAGCAGGGAAATCTGTGGCCAGCAGCCCGCCGGTAAACGATGGAATCGCTTGCAATCCTGAAATGGATTTGTCACGTGAGGCATCCTCCAAGTTTTCTTCGTCTAGGTAGCCGCCCGCAAAATAGGAACTCTCGGTGGATCTCTCAGACTCCTCAAGAGGCTCCGCCTCAAGAGCTTCCGCCGTGTTCAGCAGCCAGCGCGAGGGGACATTGTTTGCGCTGTTACGCAGATCGCCACGCGCATACAGCAAGGTCGTGGTGCCCTGGTGCGATCTTGCCCCTGCCAGTACGGCTTGCAGTTCATGATGTTGCTTAGAAACCTGATCGGCCGCTGTCGCTAGAGCGTTACCTAATGATTGCCGCTCTTGTTCGGTGATCATGCTGTCGGGTCGACGTCGAGTAGGACAGGTGCCTTCCACCATGCCCAACACGTAGACATGAGTGGCGGCTAGATCCATTCCGCTATCCAACAATCCGACAAAGATGCCTTTACCTAGATTGGCTCGTTTTCGAACCGGTTGATTTAGAAACCCCAGTAGTGCGCGGCACATGACCTCGGGCGTGGTTTCACTCTCAATCGTGGCTAACTCTTTTAGTTGCTTGAGCGTTTCAAAAACTTCCTCGGCTGCGGCTTGTTGCCAATCTGGCCAACCCTTTACAGGGTCTTTGTCGAGATACTCGTCTAGAACGCCCTTCAAGCAGTCAGAGAATTCCAGCCATGTTTTTGCACCCAGAATCCGATCTAAATTACCTCTGAAGCCTTTTGTGAAATCGCGGAGCTGTTTACACTGCCCGATTTCCTTGGTGAGGAGCGTCAACCTCATTTCATTGCCGTCTTCTTGAGAAGTGGCTTTCTGGAGCTGCAGTTCCAACACCTCGGCGTGGTGATCTAACAAGCTCTCCCAGTCATTCCCACTGATCACATTCGCTGCTCGCGCGATTCGTTCCCAAGCCGATACAGGTACCGGCTTGCCTCTTCGCCTTGAAGTTCTGCTATCCGAATCACCGCCAGCGGCGCTGGGGTCAAACAGCACCGGGGCATCGGACAGAACTTCAAAAAAAGGCACACGTCCCAAATCGGTGCCAACCAACTCAGCTAACCCACCTGCAAAGCGTCCCACTACCGACTCGGACAGCCGGTGCATGGAGCTGCCATGCCAGCCAACTTTGGCGCTATCAAGCTGGTCTGCAACTAGGCGCGCATATGGAACGCCTGTCGGATAGAGGATTGCTATTCGTTTTGCCTGAACGCCATCGACGAGGTTGCGCATCACCGCTCGCACTACACAGCGCACCTCATCGTCCGCGTCGGAAACGCTGACGATGTGATCGGCCACTGGCTCAGGTTGGCTTGATGGCTCGGGAATCAACCCCAGTCGCCCACACAACTGCACATATTGCTCATCGGCTTTGCCGTCGCCGGTAATTCCGGCCACGACGTGAACGCTTGTGTGACTTGCCAAAGCCTTCACTAGCTCCGATTGATGGTTCTTCAGCTCTACCGGTAGGTAAAGAACAACGGTTCCAAGACGTTTGATAGCAACGGCAACTGCAGAAGAAGTGTTGGCTTTCTCTGCGGATACTGGTTCGGCACTTACTCTTTCGGCTGCTTGTTTGAGAATATTCGCTCGTAGATAAAGGTCGTGCTTGTCAAGCTGGTTGCAAACTCGTTCGTACAGACCAACCACCGCCTTGGCTCTGGCTGAACATTTCTCGACCTGTTTGAGCTGATCATCTGTCAGATAGCTCAACTCTTTGACCACACGCAACAATGACTGCTCGGTTGCAGGATGGTTCTTTACTCCTTCAAACAAGCCCGCTTCGGTAGACAAGACCTTTCTTATTGCACCGCCCAGCATCAAATCGGTGGCCCCGCGTTTAACCAACCGTTGCGGGTCTCGCTCTAAAACTTTTTCTGCAATGCCGCTCAGACTGTGAGCTGACACCGCTATCAAGCCCCGCAGCCCATTACCGGACGCATCAGCTTGTATTACCTCTGTGAGTCGCCGCAGCACACCTAGCCCGCCATCGTCGGTGGTTATCACCGTTACCGCTGCGAGCGGATCTTCGGTCTTGGCCGAACTGATTAGCTCGAGCAGCTTTTGACGCGCAGGCAGCCCGTAACCAGCCGGCCACAGCTTTAAGCCAGTCACGCTGATGTCATTGATCGTTGTGCCGGTCATTGGTTTGGATTGCGTTGAGCCACTGCCTTTTTGTATCAAACTGGTGTGACATTGCTAATCGCGAAGTATCAGGTGCCCGCCAAGCGCGACACCACTGGCGCCATTTCGTCCACTTCGTGAGCGTGCACCACTATGTAGCTGATGCCGTAAATCTCACGGTCACGTTGAAGCTGTTCGCAGATTTGGTCTACCGTGCCAGCCAACACGATCGGCGTGTTGGACGCTTCGGACTCGGTTAGACCGAACGCTGGTGCAAAATCTCGAAACAGCTTGTTTCGATCGTTAGTTACCGTCGCCATAAATGTGTTCATTTGTAGCTCGATCTGATCAAACCGATCACCGGCAGCCTCCCGCACCCACTGGCGGCGCATTACAAACTGATCTGCAATTGATGAGCGAGCCGCGCCGATGCCCACCTCGCCTTCATGTAAAGACGGATTGAAGCCAACGATGTCGGCGTAACGAGCAGCTGCCGAAAGCACTTTTTTGCCTCCCCCACCAATGACGATTGGCGGCCCGCCAGATGTGTGCGGGGTAGGCGTGCCTACCGCATCGGTCACGTTGTAGTACTCGCCATCGAAGTTCGTCTTTTTATCCGACCACAAGGCCTTGATGATCTGTATCGCTTCGACCATTCGTGCAATACGCACGCCCGGTCGGTCGTAAGCGATTCCGGCCATTTCATAGTCGGTTCGCATCCAACCTGCACCGAAGCCGAACTCAAAGCGTCCCTGTGTGAACAGGTCCAGAGTGGCGGCTTCTTTAGCCAACACCACCGGATGGCGATAGTCAACGCAGTAGACGAATGATCCGATCTTCAGCGTTGTGGTTTCCTCGGCTGCCACCGTAAGCGCCACGGTTGGTGCGAACTGTTCGTTAAAGTGATCCGGGCAATACACAGTGCTGTAGCCGAGATCTTCGATCTTGTGAACATTGTTTCGGTAGGTGTTGGGGTCTGTGGCGGTCGGCATTTGCACGCCAAACCGGAACGGCCTATTTGTTGAGGCTTTTGCCATTGTCGCAAGGTAGCCCAGAGAGGCCGCGCACCTGCTGCATCCTGCGCCTTAGCGCCTAACTCTCTTTCACCGCCGCCGCATAGTTTTTGGCTACGAATTCCCAGTTGATGAGATGTTCAACGAATCCGTTGATGTATGCGGCACGGTCGTTCTGGTAATCGAGATAGTAAGCGTGCTCCCAGACGTCGATCACTGCCAACGGTTGAAGTCCGTCAATCAGTGGTGTGTGCGCGTCATCCGTTTGCACTACCAGCAGCTTTTTGCTAGCCGGTTGGCGAACCAGCCAGCCCCAGCCCGATGCAAAGTTGCCCGCCGCACCGGAAACAAACTGCTCACGCCAGTTGTCGATACTGCCGAAATCGTTACCTATGGCTGTTGCAAGATCACCGCTTGGATCGCCGCCGCCGTCAGGCGACATCGAGTTCCAATAAAAGGCGTGGTTCCATGCCTGTGCGGCGCTGTTCAGCAGTGATCCGGGTTGGGTCTTTAGCACCAGTTGCTCAAGCGTGAGATTTTCGTCCGAGGTGTTCACCACCGCGTCATTGACACGTTTGACATAGCCAGCGTGATGCTTGTCGTAATGGAAGCTCAGAGTCCGTTCGCTAATGCGAGGGGCCAGAGCGTCGTGTGGATATGGCAGAGGTGCAAGCAAATGCGGCACTTTTCTCCAGTAAGGGTTGGCGACTACGAGCTCTGGTGAGTTCCAGCCGGCTTGACCGTCCCAGTATGGCGGGCGTTCTGATGATCTCCGCGCTAGAACTATCGCCGTGCCAGCCTCAGATGACCGCACTTCTTCACCACCACCACTACCTGTGGGAATAGAAATGCCGCCAGGGTTGTTCGTTGTTAGCCCAGGCCATACCACCACAGCGCAGGCCACCACGCTGACACGCGGCCCATGGGGTCACGGAATCATGCATGGAGGCAGCATTTGCGGGTTGCTCGGGTGGGCGATAGAAGTCGAGTTGCGCAAGAACTGCACCGACAGCTATCTGGAGCAGCTGCTCTGTACACGGCTGACGGTGGAAATCTTGTCGGGCGTTCCGGTATCCGAGTTAGCCGTACTTGCTCAGATAATCAAGATCGGTAAACGGACCGCCACGGTGGATGCCCAGTTTTGGCAAACAGATGACCCCGCTAAGACAGTGCTAGCGCGTGCAACCTCACAGTGGTTGATGACAAATCTCAGTTCGGTTAATGCCTTCTCTGACGAGCATCGCCGAGCCTTGCGAACGGCATACAGGGCTGAAGACAACGTGCCAGCCATGCCCAATGTCGCAAACGATCCGACCGCAGGCGGCAATCTCGAATACCCGCGACCCGGTTTCAACGTTGATGCTGTTGAACTACGCAGCGTTTCCGGCTCAACGGAGGACCCCGGCCCAGGAGTGGTATGGGTCAGACTGGCTCAACCGCTTGTAGCTGGAGAGCAGCCCTCCAAGTTCGCTCATATCGCAACGCTGTCTGACATGGGTGCAGCTGTCGGCTGGGACAACACTCCTGACGGCGGGTCGTATATCAACACCGATGTGACATTGCAGCTTTTACGGATGCCGATTGCGGACTGGGTCTTGTTTGAATCCAGCACCATCTCCGTCGGCAACGGAACCGCTGCCAATCACACGAGCATCTATGACGAGGTAGGCAAGGTCGGCTGGGTGCTGCAAAGCAAGGTGGAGGCGCCGTTCCAGCTACGTAGCTAGCTACGTTTAGTGGCCACTACGCCGGCTTGCGCCCCCGGCAGGATTCGAACCTGCGCACACGGTTTAGGAAACCGATGCTCTATCCCCTGAGCTACGGGGGCGAGAAGTAACCGCCTAAGCGCTGTTTCGCTTCAGTGATGTGTGATCGCTTGGGTGTGCGTTCATAGCGTTGGTCTTTCTGAAGCTGACACGACTACATGTTGCCAGTACATGTTGCCAGAACAAAGACAACTCCAGTACATCTCCAACCCCAGGTGCTAATCCTGTCGAGCACAAGACAGCACTGTTGCGCGCGCATGTCACCCCCATGCGCGAAAGTAGCTTTATGAGACCAGCTCAAATGAGCTTTTCAACCAGGCAAACAAGCCAACCGTCATAAGCGCAGAAAGGTACTCATATGACAACTCCCCCAGATCCTTACGACTTCTTGGCACAGGTACCTGCATTCGCTGTTCAAAGCAATGACATTGTCGACGGTCAGATGCTGGCAATGCCGCAGGTGTCTGGCATTTTCGGTGCGGGTGGAGAAGATCGCTCGCCGCATCTGGCATGGTCAGGAGCGCCAAGTGAGACTCAGAGCTATGTCGTTACCTGCGTTGACCCTGATGCTCCCACCGGCAGCGGCTTCTGGCATTGGGTGGTGTACGACATCCCTACCTCTGTTACCGAACTAGCCAGCGGCGTAGGCGACCAGGAGGGCTCGAACCTTCCCGCCGAAGCAAAACAACTGCGCAATGACGCCAGCTTGTACGGCTATCTCGGTGCCGCACCTCCAGCCGGTCATGGTTCACACCGTTACATGTTTGTCGTACATGCGTTGAGCGTCGCCTCCTTGCCGATCGATGAAAACACCACGCCCGCTATCTGCGGCTTCAACATGTTCGGGACAACCTTGGCGCGCGCACGCATTACGCCAATTTTTGAACAATAAAAGTAAGCAGAGGTAACTAAAGCCCTATCTGACTAGCCATGAACGATCTTGACTATCAAGACCTTGCTACGGATGACCCCTTTGAGCTCGTTTACCGTGCTATCTGGCAAGAAGACCGCGCCAATCTGACCGAGTTGCTCCGGAGTGAGTTCATCAGCTGGAGTGATGACCTGCGAACGCGCACGACAGGCAACACTGCCAGTGTCGGTCAGACTCACAGCGAAACACTTGCGGACGACAATGCCTCGGCTATTGAGTTATCACTGGATTCCACCTGCGATTTCGGTAAGACACGCACCTTGCTGCGCGTGTTGTCTGAATCGGATCGCAGCTGGGTTTGGGTGGACGCCGAGTCAACCGTGGATCAAGACCACCTTGACTCCTCCCTGCACGAAACCATCAAACTCGTTGGCACACTGATTGATAAGGGCAAGCAAGCACAAAGTAAGCCGCACGTCGGGAACATTCTGTTGCTTAATCAAGCACGCGCGCTCAACCCAAGCCAACCCGAAGAAATCGAGAGCCTGGCGAAGGACCGCATTTTCTCCGGTGACCGCAAAACATCAATCGTTGTGTTTGCTCATGATCCAATAGACGGTGCCAAATCAACCATGGAACGTGCCGGAACGGTCGCGCAACTGCTTGCTGGGGTGGCCCAGGTGTTAGTTCTGCCCAAGGGCGCCATTACTCAGTTTCAAAAGGTGATGGGAGGTGAGTTCGATGTGCAGCCAGGCGAGGCACGTTTGTACATGCCTAGCGCGCCGAACGCCATCACACGCCATCCGGTGTTTACGGCTCCGCAGATTCGGACCAACTTCAATGAGGTGTGCCGCCGTCTTTTTTTGACGTTGCTACCCACACTGGTAGCAACTCGACCACCGGCAGCTTTTGACTACTTACAGAAATCTGCCGACACACGAAAGAAGCGCGACGATGCGGAGTCAACTCTTGAGGAACGTTTAGCGCAACGCGAGGAAGAAAACGAAGAGGTTTGGAAATCCTTTCATAACGCCCGCTCCAAGGAAGCCAGAGCGCAAGGAATGCTTAACGAAGCGCGTGATGAAATAGCAGAACTCAAGAGGGAGCTTGAAGAAAGCATCGAAGATACAAAAGCAAAACAAGAGCAGATCAGCTCATTGCAAGACAGCCTGGTGTTGCTGCTTGAAAACAAGACCGGTGAAGCGCCCGGTGCGACCGATTCAAAAACCACTCCCGAAGAATTTGCTTCGGTTTTGCAAGTGCTGGAGCGCGCCAACAAAAGTCTGAAATACGTTGAGATTCCTGTTTCAGCGGGGAAAGAGCTTCATCGCATTGACCGCAGCTACCGCAGCGACTTGTGGATTCGTGAGCTTGAGTCTGCTCTAAAAGCGTTGGGTGCTTATGCCTACAACATAGTTGAGGGTGACACCAGCTACAAAAACTTCCAAGACTGGTGCAAGCGATCCAATCACGGTCTTGCATGGCCAGACAGTATTAAGAAACTGTCCATGCACGAATCCGAAGAAGTGATGAGACAACCGAAGCTCAAGAAGCGTCGTCAAATGCCGGTCTCAACAGAGGTTCACCCCTCGGGAATAGTTGAGATGGAGGCGCATCTGAAATTTTCAAACGGCGATATAGCGCCGCGCCTTTACTTCTATGACGACACCGCTGGTGACACCCGCATGGTGCACGTTGGTTACTTCGGGCCGCACCTACCCACTAAACGTTTTGAGAGCAGCTAGCGGCGCGACACGAGTTCGTTGACTCCAACCGCCTCGCGCACTTCCTCGCTCATCTCTGTAGTACTTGCATCTAACGGTGTGCCCGTGCCATCGGCAATGCGAGTCATCATGAAAAAGTTGGAAACCACAGCGGTCGCATCCACCAGCACATCCCTACCTGCCGCACTCACTAGCTCGCTTTTTTTGGTTGCCAGGGCATCGGGCTCACGTGCATAAATCGCATCTGCAAGACCGACGAGCAGCTCCGCGTGCGCAACCGCGCCCGTTGTCTCATCGGTGGAATCCATGGCAGAGTCGCAAACACGATTGGCAATACTGCCAGCGACATGAGCTGTGCCTTTGACTAGTTCATAGTTGGTCTCAAGTCCATTTTTCTTGCTGCTCAGACCGAGCAGCAACGCGTGGCTAGAAGTTCAGTAAAAGCATTCGTTGAGCTTGGAAGTTCTTGCCGCCACCAATTCGATCTGTGGTCGAGTCAACGAAGCGTGGTCAGATATGAGGTCGCCGCGGATGCTCGCAAGCGGCACGTAGCCGGCATCGGACAACATCAGCCAGGCTTGCACTTCAGCGGGCACGGCCGTTAGTGATTTCAATACCCCCGGGGCGCGCGAGTCCGCGGTTGGCACCCAGTGCTCTCTCACCGCCACATTTTTGTCTACTTCACGTGTCGGCTTGCCAGGCTCAGCTGCTGGCAGCTTTATTCGCTCCAACTCCAAAGCGTCAGCAAAACGATCAAGATTGTTGGCCTGCGCAACGATGCCAACCAGCTCCACATATGCCAGCGCTTCTTGGCCTAACTCAAGTGGTTCTTGATCAGGTGCGGTGAACTGTGACTGGGCTAGCTCAGCGATAACACCCACATACCACCCATGCGTGAGCGTTCCAGGGTGGTTAGTGATGCGCCAGATTGCATCAACGGCAGCCGGTGGCAGCACTTCAGCGGCATGCGGTGAATCTGGCTCTTGCGAATCAGTCAGATCGCTAACCAGGCTGCCGGGCTTGCCCCATGGTGGTAGTGGACCAGCATCAAGTGCAGCGCGCACTTGTTCCACGATGGCTAACCGCTGATCGGCGCTCCACCAATTGCCCGGTTGAGACCAACGGCGCACAGTGCGCTCGTGCGCTGCCAGCAAGTCACTTCTTATTGGCAGATCTGTGTCATACATTGCCGAGACTCCTTCATTGCCGAGACTCCTTGTTCAGATGCCATCTGGCCGTCTTTTGATTTTTTGCCTTACTCCGGCTGTGTTTCGTCTAACCTACGCGCGTTGGCATTAAGTCCAGCAGATTCAACTCTGACCGATTATTGGAGCAAAGTATGTCAACACCGCAAAGAGCCATTTTCAACGGTATGGGTCAAAATCAGTGGTATGTACATCTGAGTCGAGTGGACGGCGCTGATCTAAATGTCATCAAGTCCGTGCTAGCTGACTTGCGATCCGCTTGCGCCGATGAAAACATCAACCTGGTATTGGGCTTCGGTCCTGGGTTGTTGCCTGAACTCAGCGACGATATGCCAGAAGACTTTCAGGATTACGTGACCGTTGTGTCCGAAGACGGATCAGGGCGTGAAGCCAAAGGAACTCAAGAAGAGTTGCTGCTGTGGTTGAACGATGATGACAAAGGCAAGGTGTGGAAAGCACAGTATGACGCTCGCACTGCCCTGGCCGGACATATGGCTGTCGCACGCGAAACACCGACGTTTATTTACGGCGACTCCCTTGACATGACCGGCTTCAAGGACGGCACCGGCAACCCGGCCGATGAGGATCAGCCAGCGGTTGCCATTGTTCCTGATGGCCAACCAGGTGCTGGCGGCAGTCACATAATCGCTCAACGCTGGGTGCACGACCTTGACGGTTGGAATGCGCTGTCGGACGATCAGCAAGAAAAGAACTTCGGTCGCAAGAAGTACCCAGGCACTGAAAAAACCGAGACGCAGGAGCCGTACAGCCACTTAAGCCACGTCGAACTGCGCGAAGACGGCAACCACGGCCACGAGAACAGCCCAAAGCGCAATGAGATTGCGCGACGCTCAACTCCTTATGCCTTTCACGATGGCACGGTCGGCCTGTACTTCATGGCGTTTTGCAAGGATCAAGCACCTCTGCGAGAGCGTCTGCGCGCGATGTACGGCTTGGATGGCACCAAAGTGCGTGATGCCATTACCGATTACACAAATCCTGCGTCCGGCTCGTTCTACTTTGCTCCCAGCGAAGAAACACTTGGCAAAATCTGCGGTTAACTAACTGGCAATGCCGTAGTCATGTCATCGCCTCTCACCACTGCACATAGCTAGCCGTGTCAGCATCTGAAGAGTTAGCCGAACATCGGAAACTCATCGACGAGATTGACGAGTCGATGGTGCGACTGTTGGCACGCAGATTTGAAGTCACCGCTGACATCGGCCAGCTAAAGACTGCCGCTGGTTTGGCGGCAGTTGACGAGCAACGCGAGGATGCACACTTAGCTCATATTGGCAAAGTGGCTGAGCAAGCCGGACTAGATCCGGAGATTGCTCAAATGGTGCTGCGGCAGATCATCGCTGAGGTAGTGCGCCGCCACATTGAGATCAGTTAGTCCTCGCGTAGGTCGAAAGCTATTTTTGTTGACCCACGCTGCCCCGCCTCGGCCGCATGGGTAATAGCCGCCTTGTAATCCTCCAGGCGATAAAGCTCCGAAACAAGGTTCTCTAGCGCGCAGTCGCGCACCAGCTGTGTGGCCAACTCAAACGTGTGCACGTCTGCATGACTGTGTTCGGTTCCATAGCAGTAAGCCCCAACCATTTCCGTTTCACGATGCCAAAGCGCCGAAAGATCTAGCTGCACCTGCGCTGGCATCCCCAGCACCACCACTCTCCCACGCGGTCTAGTCATAGCCACAGCGTCGGTCAGACTCTGAGAGCTCGCTACGGCATCAATGGTGACGTCAGTGCCGGAACCCAGCGTGTGGCCGACCACTCGCGTGCCTGTCGCACGCCGGACGGCACGCACCAGCTCTTCCGGCTCAACGGCTAGGTCAGCCCCAAGCTCTGTTGCCAGCTTGCGCTGGTGCGGATAACGCGCACCAACCACCACAGCCTCGACATTTGTGAACGCACGCAGCGCCGCGACAGCAGCTAGACCCATAGTGCCTGCACCGATCACTGCAGCGGTACCACCGTCGGGAACGTTTGCTCGTAACACTGCGTGCGTGGCTGCCGCAGTGGGTTCGATCATCACTGCTGCTTCATCGCTCAGCTCGTCTGTGCCGATACTGCCTAAAGAATGCAGCTGAGAGCTATGCGCTGCAAACATCTCAGCCCAGCCGCCACCGGTGCTGGCACACGAGCCCGTTTGCAGTCCTGGTTCCAAATGGCCACCAATTAGATGGCCGTAGTCGTCACCATCGGCCTGTGCCGCCCCAAACCAGGCAGGCTCTTCGCCACGTGTCTCAGGTCCCAGCACCGGTTCCAAAACCACGCGCATTCCATCGGTGTCGTCTGCTACTACCTCATGGCCAGGGATCATCGGAAACGAGACCAAAGCTTCGAAATATCTAGACACCTGACCATCGACGGTCGCTAGGTCTGAGCCGCAGATGCCGGCCAGACGGGTGCGTACGTGTGACCAACCAGCTCCAACCAACTCAGGCGGTTCGACGTCGGTTAGATGTAAGGGTCCTACCGAAGCACCCGCTCCTGGCTTTAGTCGAGACATCGTCATGGCGGCAACGAACTTCAGGTGATTACGAGGGAAAACCAGTGCTTTCATACTTGGGCACTCACTGAGTCCGCTGTCGTCGCACTTGCGTCCGTTACCGATTTATCGGCAATCTCAGCTTGGATTCGTGCGATGAAGTCTGCAATAAGCACACCGCGTTCTACCTGTGCGCCACGTGCGTTTACCCCGACGGTGTCCGCCGCCACATCGTCATCACCAACCACCAACACGTGCGGCAGCTTTTCTAGCTTGCTGCGACGTATGCGAGTTCCCAAAGGATCATCGGCTGGAATCATTTCTGCCCGCACACCTGCATCAATCAAGCGTTGTGCCACTTTCTCCGCAAACTCATCGTGGTCCGCTCGCACACCTGTTACGTGAACCTGTATCGGTGCTAGCCAGGTCGGAAAAGCACCGGCATAGTGCTCCACCAACACGCCGAAGAAACGTTCAATTGAGCCGAACAATGCGCGGTGCAGCATTATCGGGCGATGCTGCTTGCCGTCTTGGCCCGTGTACTGAAGATCAAACCGTTCCGGCAAGTTGAAATCAACCTGGATTGTGGAAAGCTGCCACGAACGTCCGATGGCATCTTTTACATCGATGTCGATCTTGGGGCCGTAGAAAGCCGCCTCACCCTCGTTCAGTTCATAGGCATGACCACCAGTTTCCAACGCCGCACGCAATGCATCAGTCGCGGATTCCCAGCCAGCATCTTCACCTACGTACTTCTCAGGATCTTTCGTAGCAAGGTTGAAGGTGAAATCGGTGAAGCCAAACGCCTTCAGCACCGAGAGCACAAACTCAAGCAACCTTTCGATCTCGCCTGGTAGTTGCTCTGGTGTTATGTACAAGTGACTGTCATCTTGGGTAAATCCGCGGATGCGCAATAGCCCGTGCAAAGTCCCTGAACGCTCGTAGCGATACACCGTTCCCAGTTCAAACAAGCGCAATGGCAACTCTTTGTAGCTGCGCTGACCTTGGCCGAATATCAGGCAGTGCATCGGACAGTTCATTGGCTTGGGGTAATAAGTGCCGTTGTCCATTTCCATCGGCGGATACATGGCATCGGCATAAAAATCCAAATGCCCCGACTGCTCAAACAGTCTTGCGTTTGCTAGGTGCGGCGAATAGACAAACTCATAGCCCCCTGCCTCATGCCGAGCACGGCTGTAGTCCTCCATGATTTTTCGCACGAGCGCGCCCTTGGGATGCCATACGGCTAGCCCACCACCCAGCTCGGTTGGAAAACTCAACAAATCCAGTTCAACAGCCAGCCGACGATGGTCACGCTTTTCGGCTTCCGCTAGACGCTCTAAGTGCTGGTTAAGTGATTTAGCAGACGCCCAAGCGGTTCCGTAGATCCGTTGCAGCATCGGACCGCGCTCGTCACCTCGCCAGTAGGCGCCTGCAACGCGCATCAGCTTGAAATGCGGCAGCCAGCCGGTGTGAGGCACGTGCGGGCCACGGCATAGGTCAACAAATTCAGGACTGTTGCGGTAGGTCGTGATTACGTCATCCTGAGGGCCGGAGGTGGGATCATCGGCCACACCATGAATGATTTCCAGCTTGTAGGGATGATCAGCAAACAGTTCATCGGCCTGCGCGGCAGTTACCTCGGAGCGCTGAAATGGTTGCTTCGCTGCAACGATGGATTTCATTTCAGCCTCGATCTTGGATAGATCATCTTCGCTAAAAGTGATCCCCTCGCCTAGATCAAAGTCGTAATAGAACCCGTGCTCAATAGGTGGCCCAATGGAAAAGGTTGCACCCGGGAAAAGGTGCAGCACCGCTTGTGCCAGCACGTGCGCGGTGGAGTGGCGCAACACTTCCAGGCCCTTTTCGGTATCGGCAAACACCAGCGATACCTGTGCTCCATTAGGCAGCTCACGATTGAGGTCAAGCTCTTGGCCGTCGGAAATGGCAATCACCGCATCAGATTTGGCGCGCCTGCCCAAGTCAGCCGCCAGATCAGCGCCAGTGGCACCGGCTTGAAGCTGACGTGACGCCCCGTCAGGCAGCACGATGGTTGTTTCACCGGTCATGTGCTCAAACGCCTATTTCTCTGCTCCGCTTGGTGGCTTTGCCTGCTCGCTCTGTCAGTTGTTTCGTGTTTCGCGGCTAACACAGCAAAAGAAGCTAGCAACCATGCCTAAGTTAGCCAGAACTAGTTAGAAACCGCCGGAACTAACCAGAACTGGGTTTGCCGACAGGACTTGTTCGCTTGCTTGCCAAGTTTGACCCTGGTCAAATGAAATCAGCCGCTTGAGAAAACAACGTTGATAAGGATGATCAAGAAGATCATCGCCCCAATTACCCAAAGCTGGTCTGCACGCTTGAAGCTCTTGAACCTTGCAAGCGGCATCCACATTGAGCGAGGGTCTTTTAGTGCCTCCTTGTTGGGCTTTCTGGTATCTCCGTCGCTCATTCTTGCGTCTCCCTTGCTAGCTAATTACGCGGGACTATCCGCACAGATCTAAGAGCCTGCCACATAACACACGTAGCCACACTTCGGCGCCTACGGGAAAGTCAACTAGATGACGTTATGTGCGAACTGAGCTGGAGCCGAGCAACTCTCGTAAAGACCCTGCTATCACATCAGCGTTGACGCGATAGTCGCCATGCAGTTCCACCACGTTGGTTCCAATCCCCAACCTCACAGGCGCATCACCCTTGTGTAAAACCAGCAGCTGTTTGATTTTCGTCAGCAAGTCGGGGTTCAGTGACTGCGGATGCAAGTTCAGCTGCACGTGCTGGTGGCCGCGTGCGATGCTCAAAACCTCAATCTGCGAGCCGAGAAAGTTCATCGCACCATCGTCTGTGCCCTGCTCGCAGCGGCCTCTCACCACCAAAGCTGCATTGTCTTCTAACAGCTCGCCAGATTGCTCAAGCGTTCGGTCAAACACCGTTACATCAATGCTGCCGCCCAAATCTTCCAGCGTGAACTTCGCCATCATCTTGTCGTTACGCGTGCGACGAAGTTCAAGACCCGAAACGATGCCGCCGATTTTGACCTGGGCACCACGACCATCGCCATCCGGCTCTAAATCTCCTAGGTCAACGATGCTTATCTCAGTCTGTCTTTTGAGACTTTCTTCGGCTCCATCTAACGGATGACTTGATACGTACAGTCCCAAGAGTTCTTTTTCCCATGCGAGCAGCGTGGCTTCATCGGCCTCGTGGGGTGGAATCGGAACGTCGGCGCCAGCATGGCCAGACGCATGACCAGCTTCGTGTTGACCGTTTGCAGATCCGGCTTCTTCCTCGTGAACACCGCCAAATAGCGCCTGCACTCCCGCTGCAACATCACGACGTTGGCGTTGAGCGTTACTAACGATCATCGGAGCCACATTTAGCAAGCCCTGTCGCGGGTGGCCAAGTGAAACAAACGCTCCTGCCTTGGCAAGAGACGACAGGTAGCTCTGTTTCAGCACCGGCTCGGGCACACGCATGCAGAAGTCAAAAAAGCCCTTAAACGCACCACCGGCTCTGCGCTCAGCCAAAACCTCTTCCACCACTGCTGAGCCAACATTGCGTATTGCTGAGAGTCCGAACCGAATGTGGTCGTCGACACCTATGAAATCCAGTTCGGACTCGTTGATGTCAGGCACCTCGACCTTGATGCCCAATCGTCGACATTCATTGATGTAGAGGCCTAACCGATCCTGGCGGGTTTTGTTGGCAGTCAGCAAGGCCGCCATGAACTCGGTGCGATGGTTCGCCTTTAAATATGCGGTTTGATAGGCAACCAACCCATACGCAAAGGCGTGGCTTTTGTTAAACGCATAGTCCGCAAACGGCTCAATAATGTCAAACAGCTGCGAGCCCAGCTTCTTGTCGTACCCCTTTTCCACGCTGCCCGCCACAAATTTTGCGCGATGCTCAGCGATCTGAATACGGTTTTTCTTACCGCACGCCTTGCGCAGATCATCAGCCTCAGCCAACGAGTACCCGGCAATCCGTTGAGCCACACGCATCATTGACTCTTGATAAATCATCAACCCGTAGGTATCACCCAATGTTTCACTCAAGTCGGGATGCGCTAACACCACCGACTTGCGATTGTTTTTGAGGTCTGCATAGTCGTTGTGCATGTCGGCCGCCATTGGGCCAGGTCGGTAGAGCGCTACCAGCGCAGCCACATCCTCAAACTTGGTTGGCGCCAAGCTCCGAAGTAGCGATCGCACCGGACCTGACTCAAGCTGAAACACACCCATCGTGTCGCCAGCCTGTAGCAGTTTGAACGTGGCTTTGTCTTCCAGATCTATGTCGTCGATATCCAGCACAGAATTGGTATTGCGCTGCACAAGCGCCAGGGTGTCATCAATGATCGACAGCGTGCGTAGCCCTAAGAAATCCATCTTGAGCAGGCCCAGATCTTCGACGCCAACCATGTCAAACTGCGTGACAATGGGTGACTGTTCCGGATCTTTGCCTGACTCGGGCTTACGCTGAACTGGCAGTCGCTGTGTCAAAGGCTCAGGGCTAATAACCACCGCAGCTGCGTGCACGGAATCTTGTCTGCGTAGTCCTTCCAATCCACGTGCTGTGTCGATTACTTGGCGCGCATCGTCATCATCGGCATACATCCGTCGCAGATCGCCAGCTACTGAGTAGCCATCAGCATGCTTTTCGTCTTTCTTAAAGCATGCCCACAAGGGTGTGTCTCGACCCATAACCAGCGGCGGCACTGCATTTGCTATGCGAGAACCCAGCGATACGGGCAATCCCATAACGCGGGTGGCGTCTCTGATCGCTGCGCGAGCCTTGATGGTGGAAAAAGTGATGATCTGTGCCACATGGTCGCGCCCGTATTTTGTGGATGCGTAGCGAATCATTTCGTCTCGCTTGCGATCGTCAAAGTCAATGTCAATGTCGGGCATTGACACGCGCGCAGGGTTTAGGAATCGCTCAAACAGCAGGTCGTATTTGATGGGGTCAAGGTTGGTTATCCCGAGGCTGTACGCCACCGCGCAGCCTGCTGCTGAGCCTCGACCTGGACCAACACGAATGTGTTGTCTATTTGCATGCTGAATTAAGTCCCAAATAATTAGGAAGTACGACGAAAAACCCATGTCGGAAATCACTCGTAGCTCATACGCAAGACGTTTGACGATGCCCTCAGGTAGCCGTTCACCCCACCGGCGTTGCGCACCCTCAAACGTCAGATGCTTCAGGTAGGTGTCGACGCCTTCGTATTCCTTAGGCACTTCAAAGGTGGGCAACTGGATTTTTCCGAACTCAATGTTCACATTGGCGCGTTCAGCGATTGCCAGCGTGTTGTCGCAACTCGCCGGCTGCTGAGAAAACAGCTTGCGCATTTGCGCCGCGGACTTTAGGTAGTGCTCCTCACCATGGAACTTGAGTCGATTGGTGTCCGAAATCAACGACTTGGTTTGCACACAAAGCAGGGCGTCGTGCGCACTGGCGTGTGCGCGATCGGTGTAGTGCAGATCATTGGTGGCTAGCAGCGGCGCCTTTATTGCATCGGCAATCTGAAGCAGCTGCGGATTGCAACGATGTTGCTCTTCGATTCCATGGTCTTGCATCTCGACAAAGAAATTGTCCTGGCCGAATATGTCTTGCAGCCGTCCGGCTCGTTTAAGCGCCTCGTCATAGTCGTTGTTCAGCAATGCCTGCTGCACCACACTGCCTAAACAACCGGTTGTGGCTATTAGTCCCTCGCTGTGCTCAGCGAACATCTGCCAGTCCATGCGCGGCTTGTAGTAGTAGCCCTCTAGAAATGCGCGGCTTGCCAGCTTCAGCAAGTTGCGATAGCCGGCATCGTTTTCGGCCAGCAACGTCAAGTGGTAGTAGAGCTTTGTTCCCTCGCTGGTCTGACCGCCGAAGTCGTCATCAACCTTGCTTTTGCTACGGGTTGGCCTCTCATCGCGGGACTCCAACGCCATATAGGCCTCTATCCCAATTATCGGCTTGACGTCCGCTCCACGGCATGTCTTATAGAAGTCGAGTACGCCATAGAGGTTTCCGTGATCGGTGATTCCTAAAGCAGGCTGAGAGTCGGCTGCTGCGGCCGCCACTACGTCGCTTACTCGCGCTGCACCATCTAGTAGGGAGTATTCGGTATGGGTGTGAAGATGAACAAATGAGTCGGCCATGCGTTGCTTGCAAACTAGTCGCAGGACTGCTCCGCGGTCGGACTGCAAGCGATAGCTCACAAAGCTGGCACGATCCGCCAAACTGATGACGTGACCGAAGAGCTTTCACGTGAACATATGCCTTGCGATCGGCTGAGTGAAGTGCTGCTAGTTAGCAACCCAAGCGACGGGCTTTGGGAGTTGGTGAACTCGGGTTGGGCAGATGAACATTTGCCCGAGCTGCCGGCATTGGAACTACAGCAAGATCCCGTCCACCGTCACAAGGATGTGTTGCGGCACACCATCTCCGTCACCGCACAATCGCCAGCCCGGTTGCGTGTGAGGTTGGCTGCATTGATGCATGACATCGGCAAACCCGCTACACGGTCGTTTGCACATAATGACGTCACGTTTCGCAACCACGAAGCGGTCGGCTCAAAAATGACGCGTAAGCGTTTGCCAAAGCTTGGTTACGACAAGCAGCTGGTCGCTGAAGTGGCTCAACTGGTGTATTTGTCCGGTCGCTTCAAGGGTTACAGCCGCGGCTGGACCGATAGTGCTGTGCGCCGCTACACCCGTGATGCGGGAGTGTTGGTGGGTGATTTAAATGACCTTGTTCGCAGCGACTGCACCAGCCGCAATCCCAAACGCATTGCTGATCTGAATCGCGCGCTTGATCATCTGATTGACCGCATAGCTCGTCTGGCGCGCGAGCAATCCATCGCAGCAGAGCGACCAGAGATTGATGGCGATGCCGTAATGGCCCATCTAGGGATTGGTCCTGGAGCCGAAGTGGGTCAGGCACTGAAATTTTTGCTTGATCTAAAGCGCTCCGAAGGAGAGCTAGGAACTGAAGAGGTCTACAAGCGTCTCATCCAGTGGTGGGAGCAGCGCAGTTAGTTCTGACCGGACAGTTTGCGATTCTTGATCTTTGCCTTCACATAGTCGCGGTTCATATACGCGATGAAGTCAAGACTTATCTCCTTGGGGCAAGCCTCGTGGCATTCGCCGTGATTGGTGCATGATCCGAAGAACTGTTCCATGGTTTCGACCATGGCTTCGGTGCGCTGCCAACGCTCTGGTTGACCTTGCGGTATCAGGTTCAGGTGAGCAAGTTTGGCCGAGGTAAACAACTGCGCTGCAGAGTTCGGGCAAGCCGCCACGCATGCTCCGCAGCCGATGCAAGCTGCCGCATCAAAGGAAGTATCCGATGCCTCCTTCGGCACTCGTGTCATGTTGGCCTCAGTAGCCGCGCCGGTATTCACCGACACGTATCCACCGGCTTCAATTATTCGGTCAAACGAACTGCGATCTACCACCAGGTCGCGTACAACAGGGAAAGCTTTGGCACGAAACGGCTCAACGGTGATGGTGTCTCCGTCAGAAAACTTTCGCATGTGCAACTGGCAGGTGGTGGTGGCGCTTTCCTTGCCATGTGCTTGCCCGTTAATCATCAAGCTGCATGAGCCGCAAATGCCTTCGCGACAATCGTGATCAAATTCGATCGGCACTTCATCAGCTTCAAAGAGTCGTTCGTTAACAGCATCGAGCATCTCCAAAAAGGACATGTCTTCGCTGACATCGGGTGCTTCGTACGTCTCAAAAGCGCCTTTACTTTTTGGTCCGGATTGGCGCCAGATCTTCAGCCTGAGTTTCATGTGCGTTCTGTGCCTTCCTGTTGCTACTTATAGCTGCGCTGAGCTAGCGCCACGTATTCAAAATCAAGCTCTTCACGGTGGCGTGTGTGAGCAGTATCTGCGTTGTGGTACTCCCAAGCTGCCACATGCGCGAAGTTTTCGTCATCGCGTTGCGCTTCACCCTCGCTTGTTTGGTACTCAGCTCGGAAGTGTCCGCCACAGCTTTCTTCTCGCTCTAGCGCGTCGCGCGCCATCAGTTTCGCTAGCTCAAAGAAGTCGGCGACCCGGCCGGCTTTCTCCAAGCTTGAGTTAAGCGTGTCAGCCGATCCAGGCACCCGCAGATCAGACCAAAATTCCTGCTCCAGTGCTGGGATTTCTGTTAAAGCTTTTTGCAAACCTTCGGCTGTGCGCTCCATGCCGATGTACTCCCAAGTCAGGCGGCCAAGTTCGCGGTGGAACCAGTCAACCGAACGTGAGCCGCGCATCGCCATGAACCGATCGGTTGCGTCTCGCGCAGTCGCTTCAGCTGCCTGGAACACTGGGTCGTTGGTTGGTACAGGCGCTTCGCCCAGGCTGGGAGCCAAGTAGTTGCCAATGGTGTAGGGCAGCACAAAGTATCCGTCGGACAGTCCCTGCATAAGTGCTGATGCTCCCAGACGGTTGGCGCCATGGTCACTGAAATTGGCTTCACCGATGGAGTAGCAGCCCTGCAGCGTGGTCATCAGGTCGTAGTCCACCCACAGGCCGCCCATCGTGTAGTGAATGGCTGGATAGATGCGCATCGGAACTTGGTAAGGGTTTTCGCCGGTGATGCGTTCATAAATGTCAAACAGATTGCCGTATTTTTCGGCGACAGATTGTTGACCTTCACGAGATATCACCTCGTTGAAATCGAGATACACGCCGTTCTTTAGAGGCCCAACACCCTTGCCTTGGTCAACCACTGTTTTGGCGTTGCGACTTGCTACGTCACGCGGCACAAGGTTTCCAAAGGCTGGGTACTTGCGCTCTAGGAAATAGTCACGCTCTGATTCAGAGATAACGCTCGGTGAACGCGCGTCATCAAAGGCTTCGGGTACCCAAATGCGCCCATCGTTGCGCAGCGACTCGGACATCAACGTCAGCTTTGACTGGAACTCGTCGCCCGGTGGAATGCAGGTTGGGTGAATCTGCGTGTAGCACGGGTTGGCAAAATACGCGCCCTTGCGGTGTGCTCGCCAAGCCGCGGTCACATTGCAAGCCATGGCGTTGGTAGAGAGGTAGTAGACGTTGCCATAGCCACCCGTTGCGAGCACTACTGCATGAGCACTGTGGCTGCGAATCTCCCCCGTCCCCAGGTCGCGCGTGACAATGCCGCAAGTTCGCCCATCCTTAACGACAACGTCAAGCATTTCTGAGCGGGTGTGAAGCTCAACCCCACCCGCGGCTATCTGGCGCGCCAACGCTTGATAAGCCCCCAACAAAAGCTGTTGGCCGGTTTGACCACGAGCATAAAAAGTGCGACTTACCTGTGCGCCACCGAAGGATCGATTGTCAAGCAGTCCGCCGTATTCACGCGCAAACGGCACACCCTGCGCGGCACATTGGTCGATAATGTTGACGCTCACTTCAGCCAGTCGGTAAACGTTGGACTCACGGCTGCGGTAGTCACCGCCTTTTACCGTGTCATAAAAAAGCCGATAAACCGAATCGCCGTCGTTGGTGTAGTTCTTTGCTGCGTTGATGCCGCCCTGAGCGGCTATGGAGTGTGCTCGCCGAGGTGTGTCATGAAAAGTGAAGCTCTTTACCCGATAACCAAGTTCGCTTAAAGATGCGGCCGCTGATGCGCCTGCTAGTCCGGTTCCAACGACAATGATCTCAAAGCGCCGCTTGTTTTTCGGATTTACCAGTTTCAGATCAAACTTGTAACGCTCCCAAGCGTCGGTGATGTCACCTTTTGGCACTCGCGCATCAAGCACACCATTTGTGCTGGCAGCTGATTCAGCCATTACTCGTTCTCCGCTTCTTCGGCCAGGCATTCCAGCCCTGTCGTATCGCTAACCGGGCACTCGCGATTGTCTTCGTCAACCAGGCCAAGCTGGGTGAGAATCGGAAACGACAGATTGCCAATCAGGATCACTGCCGACAACGCAGTCGCCAAGTTGCGACGTAGGGAGTTGTACCTGGGGTTATTGACACCAAGGCTTTGGAACATGCTCCAAGCGCCATGAAAGATGTGCATGGCTAAAGCCACATTGGCTATTACGTAAATAATCGCCACTGGCAACGATGAAAGCGATTCGACAACATTGTGATACGGATCGCCTCGTACGTAGTCGGCACCTAACCACCAACCCCATGTCAGATCGGCTAGATGAAACAAGATGTACAGCCCCACGATCGGACCTGTCCAGCGCATTGTGCGCGAGGCATAGTTGGCTGCGACGTAGTCACGCCTTGAGGCGTAGCGCTTGTTGCCAACCACGGTGGCTTTATCGGCCGCGTGATGACTCCGACTGGCAAGGGTGTAGGCGGAATGCAGATGTAATACAAACATCCCGATTAGGCCCACTCGCAACAGCCACAAGACGAGTGTGCGCGGCAGCAACCCCCCGCCTAGTTCACGCAATGTTTCGGCGTATTCGTACATACGCGAAGGACCCTCATAAAGGTGCAGGTTGCCGATCATGTGAATCAGCACAAAACCCAGCAACCCGATGCCGGTAAGTGCCATAACCCATTTACGCCCCACCGATGATTGATAGATGCTGAGCGGAAACGGCCAAGAGCGCTTGGATTTAAACAGCGGCTGCGATCCGTCAGGCGCTTTGGATCCCGCAGATCTGTTCATTCCAGTCGCGCTGGACGCCTCGGAGTCTTCATCCGAGCTCGTGGTTACCGCCATGTACGCGTTCTCTCTCGTGTATTTGAGCTGGAGCGATGCTTAGCGACAGCCTAAACCAAAACAATAATGCCACCCAAGAAAATATCCATGATGAGAGTAGCTTGAGCACATGACACAACCAGCCACCCTGAAAGACCTGCGTGCAAGTGGATGGAAATCTCGCACGGTCAAAGAAGAAATGCGGGACAACGTCATCACAAAAATCACTGCAGATGAAACGTTGTTTGACGACATTCATGGTTATGAAAACACCGTGCTACCGCAACTAGAAAACGCAGTGCTTGCGGGGCATGACGTGGTGTTTCTTGGAGAGCGAGGTCAGGCCAAAACTCGCATGATCCGCTCAATGGTGAATCTGCTTGATGAGTGGATGCCCTATATCGCTGGCTCAGAGATCTATGACGATCCCTACAACCCGATCTCTCGTTACGCAAAAGATCAGCTGACCGGCCATGGCGAGGACACTCCTATCGCTTGGGCTGGCCGCAACGAACGTTTCGGCGAAAAACTCGCCACCCCTGACACTTCCATAGCGGATCTGATCGGTGAGGTGGACCCGATCAAGGTGGCCGAAGGGCGTTACCTGTCTGATGAGTTAACGCTGCATTACGGGCTGGTTCCACGCACCAATCGCGGCATCTTTGCCATCAACGAACTACCCGATCTTGCCGAACGTATTCAGGTCGGCTTGCTAAACGTGCTCGAAGAACGAGACGTGCAAATCCGTGGTTACAAAGTGCGCTTGCCGCTGGACGTACTGCTGGTAGCGACCGCAAATCCAGAGGACTACACAAACCGTGGTCGCATCATCACACCTCTAAAGGATCGTTTCGGCAGCCAGATTCGTACTCACTATCCACCCGACATTTACACCGAGATGGAGATAGCAGAGGCGCAAGCAACGCCACTAGAGGCGGAAAACGTGTCGGTGGTTGTGCCTGTGTTCATGAGTGAGATCGTGGCTCAGTTCAGCCATGTCGCACGTGCAAGCAGCCATGTGAACCAACGCTCGGGTGTGTCTGTGCGTATGACCGTTACAAATCTTGAAACGCTGATCGCTAACGCAACACGTCGCGCGCTCAAGCGTGGTGAAAGCGAAGTGGCTCCGCGGGTAAGCGACCTAGCCGCACTAACCAGCTCCACGGCGGGCAAGATCGAGATTGACTCACTTGAGGAGGGTCGTGACGAGCAGATCGTCAATCACATGCTCAGTGAGGCTGTGCTTGAAGTGTTCACTGACAGCTTCCAAGATGACTCATCAAGTGCTGCACTTGACGAGGTGGTGGCGAGCTTTGAAGAAGGATTAGTCGTTTACGCAGGCGACGGTGTGGACACCACCGAGTACATCGAACTGCTCAAATCCAGTCCTGCGCTGACCAAATCCGCCACTTTGCTGGCAGGTGAATCACCACCTGAGGTACTGGCAAGTGCAGTTGAGTTGATTCTTGAAGGACTGCACCTAACTAAACGGCTCAACAAAGATGCCAGCGACCTCAACAGCAGAAACTCAGGTAGATCTGCGTATCGCTCTCGCTCGAGCTAGTTATGGCGAGAATCTTGTTTCATCGCAAAAACAGAGTTCGTAGTAGCACTCATTTCGCGTATTCGGCTTGGGATGGCACCCAAAAAGGCTTCGACTACGACGCCGACAGTCTGTTTGAAGAACTCGCCGACGACCTTGCTTATCACGGTGATCTGAACGCAGCTTTGCGCCGAGCGATGCAAAGAGGCTTTATGGATCGCGACGGCAACCAAATGCCTGGCCTGCGAGACATTTTGAAAGAGCTAGCCGCAAAACGTAAAGAGCTTCTGAGTCAGTTTGATCTGGGCAGTGTGTACGACCAAATCGCTGAGGAACTAGAAGACATCATCGAAGAAGAGCGCAACTACATCGACGACTTCGCAGCCGACCAGGCCAACAAAAACGGTACTAGCAGCGCAGCAGCCAGCGATGCAGCAGCTAACAACGAAACAGCCAACAAGGTCGAAGCCGATCGCAACTTACAACTTGACATGCTGCGATCCGATCTGGCGGGACGCATACAGGATTTGCAGCAATATCAGTTCATGTCATCGCAAGCTCAGCAGCAATTCGACGACCTGCTTGAGAAACTGCGCCAAGAAGTCACGCAGTCAGCCTTCAATCAGATGCGCGGCGCTATGGGTTCTATGAGCGGTGCCGACAAGGATCGCACCAAAGACATGCTGGCTGACCTAAACGAAATGCTGCGTCAGCGAGAAGAAGGGGAAGAACCCGACTTCGAAAACTTCATGAAACGCCACGGCGATTCCTTTCCTGAAAATCCGCAATCGCTTGATGAGTTACTAGAAACCTTGGCGCAACGCATGGCGGGAATGCAAGCGATGCTCAACTCAATGAGCGGTGAACAACGTGAAGAGTTGGCTCAGCTAATGGACCAACTAATGGAAGACATGGATCTGCAGTGGCAAGTCCAACAGCTCACCGAGCAACTGCAGCAGGCCTTTCCCGACATGGGATGGGATCGGCAATACGACATGAGCGGTCAGAACCCACTGACCATGACGCAAGCAACCGATGTCATGGATCAGTTGGGTGAGCTTGACGCCATGTCGGAGATTCTTCAGGGCGCGGTTAGTCCGACAGCTCTAAACGAAATCGATCCCGAAAAAATTCGCGAGCTAGTAGGCGACGAATCCGCAGAAGCGATTGAACGGTTAGGTGAACTAGCCAAGCTGCTAGAAGAACGGGGCTTAGCGAGCAATGAAGGTGGCCGTTTGCAGCTAACACCCGAAGCGCTGAGGCGCATCGGGCAACTAGCTCTGCGTGACCTCTTCGATCGATTGATGGAAGACAAGGTGGGTCAGCACAAGATTCAAAGAATCGGCATTGGCCACGAACGGGCGTATGAGACCAAGGAATACGAGTTTGGTGACAGCTTCAATCTCAATATTGAGCAAACGCTTCGCAATGCGGTAACACGGCAGGGGGCGGGCACACCGGTTGGCTTAGCGCTGGAAGATTTCGAAATAGAACAAACCGAGTTCAACAGCCGGGCTTCAACTGTGCTGATGCTGGACCTGTCGATGTCTATGCCGATGCGTGAAAACTTCTTACCAGCCAAGAAAGTAACCATGGCGCTCCATGCGCTGATTAGCAGTCGCTTTCCGCGTGACTATCTGGGAATCGTTGGATTTGCTGAGACAGCAAATGAGCTGAAGCCTGCCAAGCTGCCCGAAGCTTCGTGGGATTTTGCCTACGGCACCAACATGCACCACGGCTTCATAATCGCTCGGCGTCTTTTAGCTAAGCAGTCCGGCAGCAAGCAGATCATCATGATCACTGACGGAGAGCCGACCGCTCACCTAAAACCAAACGGTGCTCCTTATTTTGCTTACCCGCCGGTGCACGAAACCATTGAAGCCACACTGAAAGAGGTAGCACGCGCCACGCGCGAGGACATTCGCATCAATGTGTTCATGCTTGAGCCCAACAGCTACCTGCGAGCGTTTGTAGAGAAGATGACTCATATGAACGGCGGTCGGGCATTCTTTACCAGTCCACACAACCTAGGTGACTACGTTCTGGTTGATTTCCTTGAACATCGGCGCCGGCTGACCACTCCTAACCGACGCCTCTAGCTTGTTAGCCAGCGACCCTAGAACTAGCCTGCAGTGGTCGTGACAAAAGTTGACCAGGCAGTACAGCAACTCACCTTCACCGAGCGTCATACGCGGCTTAAGCAGTTTCTGCACCGACCAATAAATCTTTTTGCCGATCGTGAGGTCGCTGGCGGACTAGTGATGCTGTTGGCCGCAACCGCAGCGCTTATTTGGGCTAACTCGCCATGGAGCGAGTCGTATCACACCTTTTGGAGCACCGACATTGAGCTAGCGATCGGTAATTGGCAGCTGCATCACCTGACGGCAGAGGAGTTTGTCAGCGAGGGACTGATGGCGATCTTTTTCTTCGTGGTGGGGCTAGAGATAAAACGCGAGCTGGTTACCGGTGAGTTAAGAACGTTTCGCGCCGCTGCGGTTCCAGCGATCGGTGCGCTAGGAGGCATGGTGGTGCCCGCAGCCATTTACTTTGCTCTCAACGCATCCGGAGAGGCTTCAAGCGGCTGGGGTATTCCAGTAGCTACCGACATTGCTTTTGCCGTAGGTATCGTGGCGCTGCTAGGCAGCAGGGTGAATCCGCTTTTAAAGCTTTTCTTGCTGACGTTGGCAATCGTTGACGACATCGGTGCCATTCTCGTAATCGTGCTGTTTTATAGCGACAGCCTGCAAGTCGGCTGGATTTTGATAGCCGTTTCTGCTCTGGTGATTATCCGCGTAGCACGTTCTCTACACATATGGTCGACACCGTTCTACGTGGTCGTTGGCGTAGTGGTGTGGTACGCCACTTTGGAATCAGGTGTTCACGCCACTATCGCTGGAGTAATCCTGGGGTTGATGACCCCCGCGACAGCAATGATCACGATGAAGCATGCCGTAGGCGCTGTGAGCACGTTGGACGAAGACGCCAGCCATAACGACATGGCGAAGGCAGCATTTTTGGTGAACGAGGCTCGGCCACAAACCGAAATATTGGAACACCACCTTCATCCGGTGAGTGCGTTCTTAGTGGTGCCGTTATTTGCTTTGGCGAACGCTGGCATAGATGTATCGGGCGGGGCGCTTAGTGAGGCAACCACCAGCAGATTGGCTTGGGGAGTATTTCTGGGACTAGTCGTCGGAAAGCCACTTGGAATAGTGCTAGCAACGTGGATCGCAACACGTCTCGGATTCTCGCTACCAAGAGGGGTGCGTTGGACGGAGTTCATAGGCATGGGTATGGCTGCTGGTATCGGCTTTACCGTGTCAATCTTTGTTAGCAATCTGGCCTTTGACAGCGGCTCAGCCCTAACAGATACTGCCAAGACGGGAGTGCTTTTTGCATCCCTAACGGCCAGTCTCGCCGCGGTTGCAATGCTGATACTTAGCCACAAAATGGCAGAAGCGTCTGGGTCTTCAGGTAAAGCACCTAGCAATACGGACGACGCTAACGACGATTCCTTTATGGCTGATGCCGACGCTCACTGCGACTAGTAGAAGATCTGGTTCTTCTTAATCCTCGGTACTTCGGCGCTGGTGTGCCGGAATCTGCATCGTGATTGGCGCCAGTGATGCCATATCGATATCCAGCAAGGTTGGACCCATTCCTTCCAGGGCTCGCTCTACCGCTTGGCTAAAAGCGGGTTCAAACTCGCTCACCCCGCTCACGGTTTGCGCAGACATACCCATGCCTGACGCCACTGCTGCGAAGTCGGTGCGGGATAGATCTGTGCCTGGATGATCTCCAAAAAGCGCGTCCTGAATCAGGCGTAACACGCCATAACCACCGTCATTGAACACCAGCACTATGACTCCCAGGTTGTGTTCAACGCAGGCCGACAGTTCTCCTACTGACAAAAGCAGTCCACCGTCTCCTTGCATGACGACTGTCGCAGAACCGCTGCCAACCGCGGCACCGATACCCATCGGTACCCCTGGCCCAATCGCTACAGCTCCAGGTCGTATGGAGGTTCGGCTTTGCACAATCGGTAGTAAACGATTCCCCCACATGTAGGTAGGTACGGTGGAGTCACGCACGATTAGTCCATCGCTCGGCAGCACCTTGCGAATGATGTCGCAGATTGCACCGTGATCGGGTCCGATTTCTGAGCGCAGTTGCTCATCGTCGCCAACGCGACATTTGCGCGCACGATCCACGAAACCAGGATCGGTGTTAGGCAGATCGTTTGCAGTGTCTCTAAGCCGCTCAAGCAAACCTGCCAAGCCAAGCTTGGCGTCGGTCACTATCGACAGCGCAGTCGGATAGTTGAGCCCTATAACTCCCGGATCGGCATCCATATGGATCAGCTCTGCAGGTAGCGGTAGCTTCCACACACGCGTTGCATAGTTTTGAAACCGCGTGCCCACCGCTAGCAGCAGGTCAGCCTCTTCAAATACTTCGTCCATGGCGCGTCGATCCGAGCAAAATCCCAGGCTCAACTCGTGATCTTCGGCTATGGCACCGCGACCTTCGATGCTGGTAACAACGCAAGCTCCCAATAGTTCAGCCAGCTCGGTTAGCTCATTTGAGGCACCAGCGGTGTTCACTCCGCCGCCAGCCCAAATGAGCGGCCGGTTTGCGTTGATAAGCCTCTGCGCGGCGTCATCTAGAACTGCTGGGTCGGGCACAACTCTTTCGGGGGGCGACCATGCAGGAATTCGCACCTGTGATTTTTTGTACTGCAGGTCTATTGGTATTTCAACCGCACCTGGTTGTGGAGTTCCGGAGCAGATGTCATAGGCCACCCGCATGATGTCAGTGGGAATTTCCTCGGCATGTCTTACCGATGCAACCGTGCGACATACCGATCCCAGCATTTCGCGCTGACGTTCATTCTCATGCAAGAAGCCCTTGGCTTTGCCGTAAAAGAATGATTCGGTCTGGCCGGTAATCAACAGAACACGCGAGCTTGCGAAGGCCGCCTCGTAGATACCGGGCAAGGCGTTTGCGGCACCGGGTCCGGTAGAGGCAACCACCGCTGTTAGCTCACCTGTTGCGCGAGAACAGGCGTCGGCTGCGTGTGCCGCGGCTTGCTCGTGGCGAACGTTTACTAGTTCAATGTCACGGTGATGTGTTAGCGCTTGGTAGATCGGCAGGTTGTGAACGCTGACAATGCCGAACACGTGTCGTACACCAACCATGGCCAACGCCTCGGCAACGGCTTCGCCGCCTGTCATTGATTTAGTTTTTGTGGGCATTGTTTAGGCCACTTGAGTCATACAAGTCCGCAAGTTTTCGGTGCGACCCTCGCTATGAGTGCAGTTTTCGTCAAGGTCGTAGAGCTCGTGGACCGGCTTCAACGTGCCATGTGTGTCAACCACCCCGATGTTCTCCGCACCGATTAGACCAGGATGTTCCACCCCGCACGCATCGGCTAGGCGCAGTAACTCCTTACGCAGGCCTCGCACGTAGTTAGCAAGTCGCTCGCTTTTGAGAGTCGGATCAATACCGCGTGCCAGCCAGCCGCCCTGAGTTGCTACCCCTGTCGGGCAGTGCCCGGTATGGCAGCGTTGTGCCTGAATGCAACCGATGGACATCATTGCTTCACGCGCAACGTTGATCATGTCTACGCCCACATTTAAGGCCATGGCGGCAGGTGCTGGATACCCCAGCTTGCCTGACCCAATGAACACGACCTTCTCGTGCAGGTCTGCCTCACCGAATGCACGATGAATCACAGCAAATGCCTGCCAAAACGGCAGCGCCACGTGATCACTAAACACCAGCGGAGCCGCACCGGTGCCTCCTTCGGCTCCATCAATGGTCACGAAATCTGGACCCGAGCTGGTCTGCGCCATGCGGTTTGCCAACTCAGTCCAAAATGGTTCTTGCCCGACCGCTGACTTGATCCCTATCGGTAGTCCGGACACGTCCGCCAGCTTTTCAACAAACTCCACCAACTCTTCAACATTGCTGAATGCCGTATGGCGGCTAGGACTGGCGACGTCTATACCCACCGGTACGCCGCGAGCCTTAGCGATGATTTCCGTCACCTTTGCGCCAGGTAGCAATCCTCCTACACCGGGTTTGGCACCTTGAGATAGCTTCAGTTCAACTGCCTTCACATTGGCCGATTTGACCGTCTCTTCGAAACGCTCAATCGAAAATTTCCCGCTCTCGTCACGACACCCGAAGTAGCCGGTTCCGACCTGGTAGATCAGATCGGCTCCTTGGCGATGGCAGTCAGAAATTCCACCCTCGCCGGTGTTGTGCATGCAGTTGGCTTTCAGCGAGCCTTCGTTTAAGGCATGAACGGCCGACCAAGACAGCGCGCCAAAACTCATGGCAGAGATGTTTACGACCGATGGTGGTTGAAACTTGCCAGGCCTGTTGCGCCAGCCACCCAGAATCTTGCCGCTAGGCACTGGTGCACCATCGGGCACAGCTTTACCAAGCGGAAACGGGCTGTGTCGAATGGTTATATGCCCAGGCTGGAGTACTTCTGCTGCGGTTCCGAAGCCAAAGTAAGCGTTCTCTTGTTTTGATGTGGCGTATACCCAGCGGCGTTCGTCACGATTAAAGGGCCGTTCTTCGTCATTTGAAGCGACGACGTATTGCCTCAACTCGGGACCGATTTTTTCCAACAGGAAACGCAAATGGCCGACAACGGGATAGTTGCGCAAGATGGTGTGCTTCTTTTGGAATATGTCGTGGATTGCCAGTAGCACAAGCAGTGCACCGATCGCAATCAGTACCCACACAACAACCGTCCAAAATGTCGACATAAAACTCCTAGGCGATAGTTGGCCAGTCTTCATTTTCGAGAAACGCTTTCACGCGTTTTACGTGAGCACTGCTGTCGTAAACATTGTAGAGCGCATGCCTCATACGGGTTGGGTCTCCAAAGAAAAATCGCTCATACAGTCCTTGTCGCCCGCCAAACCCAGATAGAGACATGTCCCACGCCAGACGAAACAACTTCAAGCGTTCGTACGCGCTGCCACCGCGCGCCTGCAGATACTTGTCAATACTTGCACCTATTGGTCCGTGGCGGTCGGCTTCGGTAGGAATCATGATCAACCCGCTTGATCCGCATAACTGCAAAATCTCGCACAGCCGCGCATGCGCGCTCGGATAATAGTTGCGAGCAGCATCAAGTGGGCCGCGCGCTGGCGTCATAACGCCGTACTCGTTCATGGTCGCACCCTGTTCGGACGCCACCTTTAGAGCTTTCATTATCTCCAGTACGACGATTACTTCTGCGACCATCTCTTGCACGTGCGGGTAAGCACCACTGCCGATCATGTCAATGATCGCCTGCAGGGTTCCCAAGATGGCTTCGGTCTTAATAATCTTGAGGTTGACCACCTGGTGAGCCATATGCAAAACGGCTCCGGTATGTGCATAAGCCTGGTTGGCAGCTTGCACATCACCGGCGAGAAATATTCTTTCCTGCGGCACGAACACGTTGTCGAAGACGACCATCGCATCGAGCTCGTCGAAGCGAGCACCTAGCGGATGATCGGCACGGCTGCGACCTAGATCAAGCGGTTCGCGACACTGAAACGTGAGCCCTGGTGTGTTATTGGGTAGAGCGAAACCAAGTGCGTAAGGGCCCATGTCATCGCCACCTTGAACAACGGTGGAAGGGAAGATGAGAATCTCGTCAGAGATCGGAAGCGTGGCCAGCATGCGTGCCCCTCGCACGATGATCCCGTCACTGCGCTCTTCAACTATCCCAAGGGCTGTGAAAGGGTCGTCCAGTTCGTTAACTGGTTTAGAGCGATCAATCTGCGGGTGCGTCACGGCATGCGTAAGCGCCAGGTCATTTTCTCGCGCGTATTCGAAATAGGCAGCCATGTTGTCGCCATAACCAGCTTTGGCTGCGTTGAAGTAGGGCCTGGCCGTACCCGCTGCCATCACGTTTACGTTGAGATAGTCCGGTGAGCGTCCAAGAAAACCCAGCGACGCATCCGCCCACACTCGATGCATTTGCGAACGGCGCTCCAGATCTTCGATGGTCTGAGGAATGATGTAGCTCATGCCAACCCGATCTCCGGTGGAGGGACTGGTTGTGGTCATGACATCAGAGCGAAGCGGGTCACTCTGTATGTCATACAAAGCGGCCAGGCTTGCCACACCGTTACGCGTAGCTGGATGCGTGGTGGGGTCGGTTACCTGTTCTCCGGCGACCCAAAGGTTGGGTGGCTCGTTTCGCAGCCGCTCTATTACTTGGGATCCGTTTCTAATCGGCATCAGCTTTTCTCAACTTTTCTCGGCCACGTAAACCAGTGGGAAGCGATCATCGTCAGCGGGGTACTGCCCAGGCACTGCGGTCGTGTCTTGTTGGGTAACGGTTGGGTCGCAGCCTTGATGAGGAAACCATGTCGTGTCTTGACCTAGCCAGCGGGTTGAAAACGCCACTCGCCGGTGGTCTCCTTCATTGCCTGGCGACCAGTGAATGGTCCAAGCCGAAAAGAAGATGGCGTCACCCGGCTCCACGTCAAACCCAATGATGTCGTACTTGCGCTCGGTGCCATCGCTGACAGCCTCGTTTTCGGCAGCTTCGTTGCTCCCGTTGTTTAGTGCTTGCTCACGAACAGCTTGAATGTCGGGCATTTTTTCGCCTTTAAATTCCTCCGCCCAACCGGTCTTGCCGTCGAACGATTCCGGAGCGTAGTAAGCATTCCAGGCGTGTGAACCTTTCACAAATTCAAGCGAGCTATCACTAACTTTTGCGGCGGTCATTGGCACCCAAGCCGACACGATTTGATGTCCTAGAAACGGCCAGTACCCGATGTCTTGGTGCCAGGGTGTGGGATTTTGAGTGCGAGGTTCTTTGATTAGCAGGTGATCAAAATAGAACCGCATTGTGGGTGAGCCGACCAGTTGACCCGCCAATGACGCAATCGGAGACTTGTGTATGAATTCGTTTACCAAAGCGTTCGTCTCCCAGCGATAGCGGGTAGTGAACAAGCGGTTTGTCGAAGCACCCTTGTTGGTGTCGGTAACCCAAACGCCGTCTTGATCTAGCTGACGCTCAGCGTCAGCTAGAAACCGATTAATCCATTCGGTGCCTATCACACCCTCAAGTTTCACAACCCCGTTGGCTTCGAACTCGGCTTGAACTTCGGGTGTTACCTCTGTCGTCATTGCGTTATCTCCTGTAACCACTCGTAAGCCATTCAAGAAACGGGACTCATGACCATCCCCGGTTCTGTCATGTGTGAATGCTGTCTTAAGGCAAATACTAGGCTCATGATCTATGACCTCACCGCTTGAAGGTGTTCGAGTAATTGAATTTGCAAACTTCGCGGCCGGCCCTTCCTCAGTTGCGATCATGGCCGATCTAGGAGCTGAAGTAATCAAGGTGGAGGCCGTTGGTGGCGATCCCATTCGCGGCCTGATGAAGCAAGCAAAGCTGCCCGAAAACTCATACAACCCAGATCACGCGTTTCAATTCATCAACCGTGGCAAAAAATCAATCCAGATCAACCTGGAAGACCCTGACGGTTCGCAGCTTGCTCGTCGGCTGGTGGGCACTGCGGATGTCGTGCTTACCAATCTGCTGCCGGATCGACGGAAGCGCTTTGGGCTTGATGCAGACAGCCTTTTTGCCATCAAACCCGACCTAGTGATCGGACTTCTGTCGGGATACGGCGAAGTGGGTGATGAAATAGATCGACCGGGTTACGACGTGACCGCTTTCTTTTCACGATCGGGCTTGCATGGCTCATCGATTTCACCCGGAGGCACCCCACCACATGCCCGACCAGGTCAGGGTGATCACACCACTGGTATCGCAATGTTCGCCGCACTGATGACTGGTTTAAGAGCAAGAGATCTAACCGGTGAAGGGCAGGTAGTTGAAGCGTCACTTCTGCGAACCGCTACCTGGACAATCGCACTTGACCTAGCGACCGCTCTAGTAGATGGCCGACCAACCAACGAACGCCCACGTGAACGAGCCTTGTCGCCGATGTTGGAGGCATACGAATGCGCCGACGGCCGTTGGTTGCAGTTCACCATGCCTGACACTGGAAACGCTTGGGAGCGTTTTTGTTCCGCACTAGATCGTGAGGATCTGATCAACCACGAGGATTACAGCAATGGCTCCAAGCGCTATCGCAACATCGGTTCGTTGTTAGCAACGCTAGATGAGACGATGCGCACTGAGCCATCCGATTATTGGGTTGAGCGGCTCGATGAGCAGCGTTGCATATGGGCACCGATCAACGACACGGCGATGGCCGCTGTTGATCCACAGGTGCGCGCGTCTGGTGCGTTTGAGACGATCGAACATCCAAAGGCGGGGAAGTTTGACACCATTGCCGCGCCTTTCAGAATTCATACCTCACCCGATGTGGGCGTGCAAGGTCCCGCACCGGAGAAGGGTGAGCACACCGTTGAACTGCTAAACGAACTGGGGCTTGACAACGCAGCGATTAAAGACCTGACCGAGCGCGGGGTCGTTGCAACGGACTAGCTAGCCCAGGTTGGCACAGATTTCGTCAACCACCTGCTCAGGCGTTTTTTCGTCTGTGCGAATTTGCTCGTATTTGGCATATGCTTCGGCACGTTCGGCTAGCAATTTGGTGATGCGCTCAAGCAGAGACTGCGGATCTGGCTGGCTGGGTTGGTCTTGATTGGACTGATCCAATAGCGGTCGGGTCACGCCTGTTAGTTCTTTTGCCTCTGCAACAATTCGCCTAGCGATCTCATCAGGCTCAGCGGTGAGGCAGAACACTCGAGTTGCGGTGCCGTTGCTGGCGCCAAGTAACGCTGCGTTTTGCTTGTCAAGCAATAAACGACCGCCAGTGCTGATCACCAATCGCTTACGCGGCGCCTGCTCTTTGACAATCTCTCGCTCCAAGTCGCGGAACGCGGTTTCACCTCTCTCTGCAAAAATCTTTGCTATCGGTCCATGCCGCTCAACGATCAGGTCGTCAGTGTCGCAGGCCTCCCAGCCGAGCCTCTCGGCTAGCAAAGCACCAACCGTTGACTTGCCGGTGCCCATGAAACCAGTGAGCACCACCTGTTCGTACGACATGCTGGCGCCGTTATTCACTTGAGCCATCTGGGTTTTCTAGCGTCCTGATTTCGGCAAGCAGTTCGAGTGTTAGTTCTGCGCACGACGTGACCCCGGCTAGCTGCATGGTGCGAATCATTCCGTCACGCATGAAGCTCAGCACCCAGTCAACGCCTGCTTCTCCAAGCGCTGCTAGCGCATAAAAATAGGCTCGCCCGATCATCACCGAATCCGCTCCCAGCGCTAACGCCTTGACAATGTCACTTCCGCGCCGCACTCCTCCGTCACAGATCAGCTCTGGCACACGATTTGTCCCGTTAGTTCCGGTTGATTTTTTGCTCTCGCCCAGAACCTCTCGCACTGGCTTGATCAGATCGGCTGGAGTCGGTGCACCATCAAGCTGTCGTCCGCCATGGTTCGACAAGATCACGGCGTCCATGCCAATTTCAGCTGCAAGCTTGGCGTCGGCAGTGCTTTGAATCCCCTTCAACATGATCTTGTGTGGCCAACGCTCACGAAACCACGCGAGGTCATCCCAAGAAAGCGAAGGGTCAAACTGTGAGTTGATGTAATCAGACAACGTCACCGGGTTGGACCCATCGGCTGCATTGGTGCCAACCACGTTGGCAAACTGGATTGGTTCGGAGTTAAGAAAATCCCACGTCCAGCCGGGATGCAGCAACCCTTGTAGCAGCGTGTCGACCCCCAGCTTCGGCGGCAAAGTAAAACCGCGCCGAACATCTCGCTCACGGCGGCCTAACACTGCTGTGTCTACCGTGATCATTATTGCCTCGTAGTTGGCAGCTAGAGCTCGCTCCAACATCTCGGACATCAGCTTGCGGTCGCGCCAAACGTAGACCTGAAAAATCTTTCGACCGCTGTTAACAGCGGCAACTTCTTCAATGGAGCGAGTACCCATAGACGACAACGTGTATGGCACGCCAGCTCGTTCAGCAGCTGCGGCAACCGCTAGCTCTCCTGGCGAGCAAGCGATGCGGTTAAAACCGGTCGGGGCTATCACCAGTGGAAATTCCGCGCGCTGGCCTAGCACCTGACTGCTTGTATCAACTGCTGAAACGTCACGCAACACTCGTGGGTTGAACTGCCAGCGAGCAAATGCAGCTACGTTTCGCTGGGCAGTTGTTTCATTTTCGGCTGCGCCATCGATGTAGTCAAAACAACCCGCCGGTAAGCGACGCCGTGCCAGGCTCCGCAGATCTGACACATCTGCCACTCGTGCTAGGCGGCGTTTGGTCGTGTTGAACTCAAACTTGTCGAAGCGCGCCACCGCACGCAGCGAGCGGTACATGGAACAAACGTGCTCTAGGAGATTGGCCACGATCGCACTCTAAGATCTCAACAGCGACTAGGTGGGTTGGCTACTTTGGGCAGGCAAGCATCATGACAAACACCGGAACCGACACCGCTGCTAGCACAGCCGAACTGCTTGAGCGCTATAAGGCGGTGATGCCCGCGTTTGTCAGCCCGCTATATAGCGATCCGATTTCTCTTGATCACGGCGAAGGCAGCTATGTATTTGACAACGAGGGTAGGCGCTACCTGGATTTTTTTGGCGGGATCCTCACAACGATGATTGGCCACGCCAACCCGGCGGTAGTCGCTGCGGTTCAGTCGCAAGCCGCCAAGATCATGCACACCTCAACGCTGTATCTAAACGAGGAGATGATCGCTTTTGCCGAAGAGGTAGCAGACGTGTCGGGTATTCCCGATGCACGGGTGCTGTTCACCACTTCCGGCTCCGAGGCCAATGACACGGCCATCTTGTTGGCTACTTGCTACCGCCGCAGCAACCAAATCTTGGCAATGCGTAACAGCTACCACGGTCGCTCGCTAACAACCCAAGCCGTTACCTCACATCGCGGCTGGCGTAACTCCAGCTTTAGTGGGCTAGACGTTCACTTCGTGCAAGGCCCGTACCGGATGCGCAGCCCGTTTGCCGGCATGGATGACGCTGACTACACCGAGGCTTGTACTGAGGATCTCGTTCAGCTGCTGGACATGACCGATTCCAGCGGGTTTGCGGCACTGATCGCCGAGCCGATCCAAGGAGTCGGCGGATTTGCAACTCCGCCTGATGGCTTCTTCGGTGCCATGGGCAAGGTGCTCGATTCCTCTGGTGTGTTGTTTATCTCCGATGAGGTTCAGACCGGCTGGGGTCGTACGGGTGAACATTTTTGGGGTTACCAGGCGCACGACATAGTGCCGGACATGCTTACCTTCGCAAAGGGAACGGGCAACGGCATAACGCTGGCGGGCATTGTCGCAAAAGCCGAAGTCATGAACTGCCTGCAACGGACAAGCTTCACTACTTTTGGCGGTAATCCGCTGTCGGTGGCAGCTGGTCGGGCGACGTTAAAAGAGGTGCTCAGCAAGAACATGCAGGCCAATGCGCTTGAACGTGGCAAACAGTTGCAGAGCATTCTTGAGCCAGCGTGCGAAGCGTCTTCACATGTGGCTGAGCTGCGCGGCAAGGGTTTGATGCAGGCCATTGAGCTGACACACCCTGACACCATCGAGCCCGACGCCGAAGCCACTGCTGCACTACTTGATGAAACAAAAAACCGTGGGTTGTTGCTAGGCAAGGGTGGGCTCTATGGCAACGTTGTTCGCATCACGCCAATGTTGAACGTCACCGAAGCAGAACTAGCGCAAGGTGCGCAGATAATTTGCGAATCGATCAAAGCTCTAGACGACTAGCTGCTACTAGCTACTGCACGTCTAGGCGTGTCACATCATCCAGGGTTTCACGTCGCACGACCAATCGTGCTTGACCGTCAGCCACGAACACTGTCGCTGGCCGGGGGTAACGGTTGTAGTTACTGCCCATCGACTGGCCGTAGGCGCCAGTTACCGGTGTAGCAATCACGTCACCCACCGACAGTCCCGCCGGTACCGGCGCGGATCGCACGATCACATCGCCTGACTCGCAATGGCTGCCAACCAAGCGCACCAGATCAGGTCGTGGTTCGGCAACTGCGGCAGGTAAAAACGTGGTGTAGCCACTGCCGTAAATCATTGGTCGTGGGTTGTCTCCGTAACCGCCATCAACAGAGACATAAGTACGGATACCTTCGAGTTGCTTGATGGTGCCCACCTGGTAGGCCGTCAGCGCAGCCGCAGCAGCAATGGATCGGCCCGGTTCGGCAGTGAGCTTGGCGGTAATACCCAACTCTTCGCATTGGCGGCGTAGCGCTTGGCCCCACTGAGTAATCGTGGGAGCGTGCTCACCTTCCACATACGCCACTCCTAGCCCTCCACCCACCGACAGTTCCGGCAAACCAAGCGGTTCAAAAAACTCTGCAACAAGGCTTAACGCTTGGGCAAAGCTGCTGACATCAAGCACTTGGCTACCAATGTGACTGTGAATTCCCACTAATTCCATAGCCGCTGATGCTTGCGTTCTCGCTACGGCGACACTCGCGGTGCCGGACGTCACCCCAAAGCCAAACTTGGAGTCTTCACGACCGGTGTCGATGTACTCGTGCGTGTGTGCGCTAACGCCAGGTGTAACCCTTAGCAGCACCTGCGGAACCGAGCCGTTAGATCCAGTTGCCGCTCCGGAATCGCTGTGTATCTGCTCTAGTCGGTCAATCTCGTCAAATGAGTCAACGACTATGCGACTAACGCCGTAATTTATGGCTGTTAGTAACTCGGTGGTGGTCTTGTTGTTGCCGTGCATGACGATGTGCGATCCGGGTATGTCCGCACGAATGGCGGTGTGAAGCTCGCCCCCGCTGGCCACGTCAAGGTGTAGTCCTTCCGAATGCACTAGGCGTGCCATCGCGATGCACAAGAAGGCTTTGCCTGCATAGGCCACGCCAGGCCCAAAAGTGGCTAACGCCTCTGCGCAGCGAGCGCGCAGATGAGCCTCGTCGTAAATGAACAGCGGTGTTCCAAATTCCGCCGCCAGATCGACAACATCACAACCGCCTACTAGCAAGCGTCCGCTGGCATCTATTTGCGAAGTATCTGGCAGCAGCCTGAGTGGAATTGGACCGTGTAACTCTTTTAGTTCTTCAGTATTCACGGCTACATCTCCTCTGGAGCTGACACTCCGAGCAGGTCGAGTCCAATCGCGAGTCCGATGTGAGCGGCTTGTGTCAGCCACAAGCGTGCGTCACGCAGCTGTTCTGGCACGTCGGATCGCAAAATCGGACAGTCGTGATAGAAGCCGTGGAACGCTGTTGCTAGATCGATGGTCCAGGTGGTGATCTTGTGTGGAGCGCGGTCTCGCAGAGCTAGCTCGACCGCGTGGGGGAGTTCTTCTAAACGCCGCAGCACGGCAAGCTCCCGCGGCTCTACCAACACCGACAGATCTGTATCTGCCAAGCCGGCGCTTGCCAGGTCAGGACTGGTTGGCCAGGTCACGCCCCGCCGTTGCGCCTCACGTCCGATTGAAGCAATCCGAGCGTGCGCGTATTGCACATAGAACACTGGGTTTTCGTTTGCTTTACGTGTCAGCAGATCAATGTCAATGGTCTGGCGAGTGTCGATGGATTGCAACAGATACGCCAGGCGCGCAACGTCAGGGCCAACCGCATCGATTAGATCGCGTACTTCCACCATTGTTCCGGTGCGCTTGCTGAGATCTATCTGCACTCCCTCGCTCATCAGCGTCACGTTCTGTCCGACGATCGCTTCATAAGCGTCAGGTGTGTGGCCCAGATGAGTCAGCGCAGCGGTCATGCGCGCCACATAGCCGTGATGATCGGCGCCGAGCACGTTTATGAGATGGTCGGCTCGATTGAACTTGTCTTGGTGGAAGGCAATATCTGGAAGAAAGTATGTCGGCTCTCCCCCACTGCGAACCAGCACTCGATCTTGGGTGTCGCCATGCTCGGTAGTTCGCAGCCAGCTAGCGCCGTCTTTCTCATACACATGACCGGCGGCTTCAAGCTCGGCTAGCACAGCTTTCATGGCTCCCGTCACCACAAGCTCATTTTCACTTTGCCAGTGGTCGAAATGCACGCCTAACTCGGCCAGCGTTTCTGACACGTCACGCAAGCTGCGATCACGCCCCCAAGCAATCGCTTCGGACAGTTCTTCTATCTCGGCTGGCATCTCTGCCGCCCATTCGCTCACATACTCACCCATGTAGCCGTCAGCGGGTGGTTCATCACCGGCTCGTCGTGCCAGCAAAGATTTAGCAAACATCTCCATCTGTGAGCCGCGATCGTTGATGTAGTACTCAGCGATTACCTGGTAACCGCAACGGCGAAACAGTCGCACCAGCGTGTCCCCGTACGCGCCCCAGCGCCCTCCACCAGCGTGTAGCGGTCCGGTCGGATTGGCCGAAACAAACTCGACGCTGACTTTCTGACCCTGACCAACGTCAAGACGTGCGTAATTTTCGACGCCAGCGGTAACTACCTCGCGCAAAACCTCATGCAGCCAGGTAGGTGCTAGGCGAAAGTTCACAAACCCTGGACCGGCTAGTTCAACTTCAACTACATGAGCAACATCTCCGGTTGCTGCTCGATCCCGCAGGTCTTCGACCAAATTGTTGGCTAGCTCACGTGGATTGCGGCCTGCGCTTTTGGCGGCAACCAGCGCCACGTTTGTAGACCAGTCGCCGTGCTCAAGACGTGCAGGTCTTTCGAGATGCACGTCTGTTGGTAAAATTTCGATGCCCTGACCTATCAGTGACTTTGACACGGCTGCGGCGAGAAGCTGCTGAATCACCGTGCTGCCTCCTTGCTTACCGTCTACGGCAACGGGCTTATCGCTAGCGCGGAAGGGTACCGTCAGCGGCCAAATACCGTTAGCAGATACTCACAGATATTCATAACTAGTACAGGCCCTCGTAGCTCAGGGGATAGAGCAGTGGCTTCCGGAGCCATGTGTCGCAGGTTCGAATCCTGCCGAGGGTGCGATTAACTGGCCTGCCAGCCAGTTACTTCTGTTCGATCGATGATGATCGCAGCACCAGTCAGTGGCGTTTGCTGGTATTGCTTGTAGCGGTTCGTCAGCATGTCGATGGCGCCTTGCCAAAGCGATCCTTGCACTTGCACGCTTGCTCGCCCACGCACTCTCACCCACCACAACGTCGCCCAATCTTTGTCGTCGTAGTGATGCGCTAGCAGAGTTACCTCGGGAAACTTGCGCACGTTCTCAAGTCGTTTGAGGTTGGCAGTGGATTTGGGCTTGTTGTCCACCGCCGTTACCAGCATTCTTTCGTCGAAGGCAAAGGTGCACGGCACCAAGTCAACGCGACCATCACTGCGCACAGTGGCAAGCGTTGCCACACGCGCTTGATCAAGTAGTTCTAACAAATCGGATTCATTCATGCGTGATTCCTTCGTGCCTCTCATGACCTGCATTCTGCCTGGCGTAGGCTTTCAACATGGCAGACACCGCCACTAAAGCGCCTCGTTGGACGTTTCAATGGAAAGAGCTCTACGAGGAAGTCATCACCTCCGGGCTTTGCACTGGCTGCGCTGGCTGCGTTATCAGCTGTCCGCACGACGTAATCGGATACGAACACATCCAAGGCGGCTTCAAGCCATATCACCTGGAAGAAGAACTAGGGCCAGACGATTGCGGCCATGGTGTAAAAGGCTGTACCAGCTGCACGCGAGCTTGCCCGCGGTTTCGCAACTGGGAGAACGAAGCCGACGACTTCATGTTTGGTCGTCACCGAACCGCCGATGAGCCGTCAGGCGTATTTAAAGACGTCATCCTCACCCGCGCTTCGGATGATTTTGTTCACCAAACCGGTCAAGACGGTGGGCTTGTGTCAGCGATTTTGATCTGGGCGCTCGAGCACGGCTATATCGATGCTGCTCTTACCTCTTATGTGGGTGAAGGTGATGGAAATCAGTGGACGGCTTCACCAGGCGTTGCGTTTAACCGTGACGACGTGCTACGAGGCGCGGGCAGCCGCTACACATATTCAGCCAACACGCTGGCATACAACGAAGCGACTGAGGCGGGAGCCACCAAGATCGCGCTAGTGGGGATGAGCTGCCAGAGTTCGATATTGCCCGTGGCGAAATCTCGCAAAATCGGCAAGGTGGGTAACCGGTTTGCTCTGAACATCGGCCTGCTGTGCTCGAAGTCCTTTGACGAGGCGATCTTTGAGGAGTTGTTCGAACAGAAATACGGGCTTGATCGTCACAACATTCGTAAGACCAATATCAAGGGTGTGTTTCAGATTTGGACTCACGACGACGGCTACTACGAAATCAACCTGAAGGAATGCCATGCTTGGACTCGTGAAGGTTGCAACCACTGCCCTGACTTTGCAGCCGAGCATGCAGATATTTCCACTGGTGGAATCGGTAAATACAGCGACTGGACATTGACAATCGTGCGCACCGATATTGGACGCGAGATCATCATGGCGATGCTGCAAGACGGCTCGCTGATTGGTCGACCAGGTGACGACGATCCGGCTGCGATTGCGCTGATGCACAAGCTGAGTGAGAAATCGCGCGCAAGGTGGCCCGGGTTTGCGACACCAGAGCCAGCTTTATTACCTGAGCCTGTTCGCAAGTAACTGACCTACAGTCGCTGGCTTACATGCGACGACTTATATACACAGGTTGATCAGAGCGGTGAAGTCTGGCCGCACATCGATCGCTGTTAGATATTCATCTAACCGGTCGGCTGGAATGATGTCTTGTGCTCGCTCCAGTGAGCACATACAGGGCTCAACTAACGGCCCTGACCCTTTCGAACACTCGCTCACATAGCTCTGTCGCATTTCTTCGTTCCAAGGTGAAGGGGGCTGCTCTTGTCGGCAGGTGACCAGGTCAGCGGCTACTTGTGGTGGGTACTCCAACTGTCCGGTAATGCGATCTTCGAAGATCTGAATGTCCTGGGGCGTGAAGCTTGTGTCCAGTCGTTCTGCCGCACAGCGGCACGGGCCAACCAGCCCGGAATCCGCTACACAAGCATCTAAGAATGCAACGACGGTCTCTATTGGCAGCAAGTTGCCTGTGCTGGCATGTGGCGGAGGATCTGTGGTGGGGGAAACCAGCGTGCCTGGGTTTCCAATGAAAATCGACGTGGTGGTGCCTGCGTTATTTGAATCGGCACCGTTGGCATCATCGCCGTTGGAAGCCGAGCAGCTCAGCAGCAGTGTCGCTGCAAGCATCGTCAGTATCGCTTTCGACTTGAACCGCACGGTTTTCATAGCCCGGCCAGGTTTCTTGACTGCACGAAGACATCGTCGAGCATCTGTTCGGTTAGGCGGCCTGTGAAGGTGTTCTGCTGACTGGGGTGAAACGAGCAAAGCAGATGCGTCAAGCCAAGTCGCTGAACTGCGCCAGTTTTTTGAGTAACAGCTTCTTCTAGATCAACGCATACGCCGTGGCCAAATTTGGGACGTGGTTTCACTCCAAGCAGTAAACACATCACGCCATAGGCGAATGCACCAAGCGCTACCACCACACGTGCGGAACGCAGCAGCGCTAATTCCGAAACTAAGTAATCCGAGCAGAGATCGCGCTCTACGGTCGTTGGCTTGTTAGCTGGTGGGGCGCAACGCACCGCAGCGGTGATGTAGGTATCTGTCAGCTTCAAGCCGTCGTCTTGGTGTTGTGATGTGGGCTTGTTTCCCAAACCGCATCGATGCAGGGATGCATACAGAAAATCGCCCGACCTGTCGCCGGTAAACATTCGTCCGGTGCGGTTAGCCCCATGAGCAGCTGGCGCCAAGCCCACGATGATTATCGACGCTTCGGGGTCGCCGAATGCTGGCACTGGCTTGCCCCAGTACTGCTCATCTTTGAAAGCAGCACGACGATTTTGATGCGCTACTTGTTCACGCCACTCCACCAGCCGGTCGCAGCGCCTGCATGAAATGATCTTCTGGTTCAGTTGGTCTAGTTGCGACAACGCTGAGATTTCTTTCCTAGGCATCAGGCTTTGTGCGTGTAGGAGCGACAACGCCGGGCATTTGTGTAGGCGTACTGGATTTGCCTCGGGTCACTCACACAGCAAGTGTGCCTGAGTTACAGGTTGCTGGTGTTGGCAGTGGCGCATCATCGGTTTGGGTACCGTCAGCGTGTGCCCGTTAGCAATCGACCCACTTTGGTGCTGTTGGTTCGCCATGGGGCCACTCCTACCACGGGCACCGAGCTATACGGTCGCCGCGAGGGCGTGGAACTATCCGACACGGGCATCCAACAGGCGCAAAATGCTGGGCAACGCATCGCCGCGCTGTCAAAGCACATTGCGGCCGTGTATGCATCGCCATTGCTGCGAGCTCAACAAACCGCTGGTTACATCGCTAAAGCCAGCGGCAAACAGGTCAAAACTCACGAAGGCCTCAACGAGCTTGATGTCGGTAAATGGACCGGACGCAAGCTGGCCGCTTTGTACAAGCTGAAAGCGTGGCGCACTGTGCAGCGCTATCCCAGTGGATTTCGCTTTCCGGATGGTGAGTCGTTTAGTGAAATGCAGATTCGGTTTGTTTCGGCTGTAAGTGAGATAACCGAACGTCACAGTGGCAAGACCGTGGTAGCCGTTGCGCATGCCGATCCGATTCGTGCCTTCATTGCGCATGCGATGGGTACACATCTTGATCTGTTTCAGCGCATCGTGGTATCACCTTGCTCAGTTACCGCCGTGTCGCTGGGATCGAGTGGACCAACGGTGCTAACCACCAACAACACTTCGGACCTGACCGAACTGAAACCTGCCTGAGCAGGCTGACTCCTAATGTCGCACGACCCCGTAATCACGACCCCGTAATACTGTCGAAGTGAGTTATGTCTGAGAGTTTTGAACTACGCAACACCGACAGCCTTATTGCCGCTGCTATTGGGCGACCCGGTCAACGAATCTTCTTTTTGCAGGGTGTGGATGGCGACCAGGTCGTCACGCTGAAGCTTGAGAAAACGCAGGTGGGCGCATTGGCCACTGCCCTGAAACAACTGCTTGAGAAACACGATCTGGTGGAGCCGCCAGCGCCTTTGATGTCGCTGAAGGAGCCGGTAGCGGCGGCTTGGACGGTGGCGGAACTGGGAGCAGGACTTGATCCTGACACAGGCATCATCGTGGTGGTGGCGAGAGAGTTGACCGATGCTGGCACCGGTGATGACACTGCTGGTGGTGATGGTGATGGCGCCTTAGAGCCTGCTTCTGCTCTGTTTCACCTGCGACCCGAGCTGGTGGGCGCATTTTGCAAACACGCGTTGCTGTTGATTGATGATGGTCGTGATTTTGCAAAGCGCAACGGGCATCGCCCGCTGAAGGACTAAGCCTGGATGCCTCCTGGCACGCCTGACACAACGAAGAACGAAGGCGGCGAACAGTCGCAAAAATTCACATACGACGATGCGCTTGAGTTACTCAAAACTGGTGAACTAAATCTGGTCGCTCGCATGCCAGGAGCGAGTAACGGCACCTTTTTAGTGGGAATTAAGAATGCTGCGGGAGAGACTGCTGCGGCTGGCATCTACAAACCAGCGAAGGGTGAGCGCCCTTTGTGGGATTTTCCAGACGGACTTTACCGGCGTGAGATAGCCGCATTTGAGTTAAGCGACCTGATGGACTGGAATTTCATCCCGCCAACCGTTAAGCGAGATGGCCCGCACGGTGTCGGATCGCTGCAGTTTTTCATCGATTCAGATTTCTCGCAGCATTATTTTGACTTGATGGAGCACGAGGAGCATCATGATGTTTTGCGCGCGATTTGCTTGTTTGATCTTGTCGCAAACAACACCGATCGCAAGGCGGGGCATTGTTTGTTGTCTAACTGGGGGCAGATCTATGGCATCGATCAGGGGCTGTGTTTTTCGGAAGACTTCAAGCTGAGAACGGTGATCTGGGATTTTGCTGGCGAGCAGCTAACAGATGCAATGCTCGAGGATCTACAGAGGATCAGCACCGAGCCGTTAAAGCGGCTAGAGCCCTGGTTGACCTCGTCCGAGATCGAAGCGACACAAGAGCGAGCTAGGCAAATAGTCGACCTAGGGAAGTTCCCTACAGATGAAAGCGGTCGCCGTTGGCCGTGGCCGCTGGTTTAGTTTTGCGTATTTTAGTTCTACGTATTTGGTTCACGGAACCTAGCTGAGAGGCCTAGTCGGTTGTTATGAGTTGTCCTGCTTTGTCATAAATAAGCAAGTCTGACATATTGTGCCCCGTAGCTTCCAGTAACTCTCCGAGGAATTCAAAAGTCTCATGCCCACCCACATCCGTGTCAGCCCAGAACGGCGAGTTGGGCACTCTTTTTGAGCGAGCAAAACTATCTTCCAAAGTAGATATTTTTGGCTTTCCCTTCTTCCAGTTTTCTTCCAAGATATTAGTTAGCCGCTCTCCATATCTTTGAGCCATAATCTCACAAGTCTTGAGCCAAAGTGCTGCCCAACTGCTTACCTCATACCTCACACCCTCAAAAACAAAATACCCCGGCTTAGGGAACCTATTTGTGCTACGCGCTTTCTGCTCGGTAGGCAAAGGCACCGCAGGCAACTTGGGCTTTGTTTTGGGATACTTACTCGCATTAGAAGCTCCCTGTTCCCGCTCAGACTGAATCGGCAAGCTTGGAAGTACCTCACCTTGCAGCAGCGCTTTGATCTGGTCTGGAGACGGGCTAAGATCAATTTCCGCAGAGACTCTTCGAGTAATTAGCTCAACCAGGTCTTGATCTGGGCCACTTAGCATTTTGTTCCAGATGTTTGGTAGTTCAACATTCAAAGACTCAACATCCTTAAGCGCCTTAAGTCTTCTCTTGGCTTGAATCTCTGCTTTTCCGTTCAGAACATTCTCTCTTCCCAAAAACTGCTCTAGTTCATCAGCCAGCTGTCCAGGAGGACCTTTGAGGCTCAAGCTCGCAAATCTCCGTTCAGGAAATGGCCTCTTCTCAAGTGGCAAGTACAGCCACCAGTCTTGCGCATTTGTAAGCACACATAGATCCACACCTTCATGAAACGCATAACTGACGAGTTGGTCAACGTGATCGTCTAGGCGCTTACTAGGTGCTTTGGCTTCAACAAGGCAAACACACTCATTCTTGCCTCTCGTGATTCTCATAAGAGCAATATCTGATCTACCTGCCTGCTTTGCACCTTTCCCAGGACCAACTGTTCGCTCGAACTCAACTTCTAAATTGCCCTTGAGATTGCGGACATCCCAGCCCAGTTCTTCGAGAATCGGCCCGATCACTCGAAATTTTGCCACTTCTTCGTTTTCAGGCAAAGGATCACCAGCAATTCTACGAATGGTTTCTTCAAGTGACATGGAATATGGCCTACCTGTAGTGAGGTTTTGCAGCTGGAAAAACGGTTATCGAGCCTTTAGTGCCTCAATCAACGCCGGCAACACCTTGTGCACATCACCCACGATACCAAGGTCTGAAACACCGAATATCGGTGCCTCCGCATCCTTGTTGATAGCAATAATATTCTTCGAACCCTTCATCCCTACCAGGTGCTGCGTCGCTCCAGAAATACCGCAAGCTATATACACGCTCGGCTTCACAACCTTGCCAGTCTGGCCAACCTGCAGGGAATACGGCACCCATCCGGCATCCACGATGGCTCTTGACGCACCCGCTGCCGCACCCAACAAACCCGCCAACTCTTCAACCATCGCATAAGCCTCAGGGCTGCCCAAGCCACGGCCACCTGATACCACCACCGCAGCATCATCTAGCTGCGGTCCGGAGCGTTCTTCTTCGTGTCGTCCGGTAACCACCGCACTGCCGGCTACGCCAGCGTCAGCGGTAGCGGCACTACGCACCTCGGCTGCTTCCCCGCCGCTTGGCTCGGGTTCAAAGCTCTTCGGCCTGAACAACGCAATCGCTGTCCCATCAGACACCCATTTCGTGAAGATGTTCTTTACGCCACCGAAGATCGGCTCTTCCACGACCAGCTTGCCGTCGTCCGACAGCTCCACTCCCACGTTGTTGGTCATTACCGGCTGATCCAACAGCACAGACAACCTGGCGGCGGTGTCACGCCCGTCGGTGGTTTGACCAAAAAACACCGCATCGGCATAGTCGGCTGCCAAATGTGCCTGCAAAGCCGCTGCTGCATGCGGGCCAACGAGCCGCTCCCCAACCGCGCCGGCATCATGAACCACCGTCACTCCATGTGCGCCTAGGGCCCCCGCCATCTCTTGGCCGTGGCCAACGGTGAACGCTTCCACCGCTGTAGCTAGTGAGCGGGCCTTGGTTGCCATCTCCAAAGTGAATGTTGAAGGGCCGTCTGTGTCGCCTTCAGCGAATATCAAAATCTTGTTGAGCGTCATTTCTCTTGCTTTCTGTGTTCGGACTAAACGATCTTGAGCTCGGCGAGCTTCTCAACAATGTTGAGATGGCCCTCACCCTCATCAGTGATGATCTCACCCGCTTGACGTTCTTCGGCTTGAGTGACATCCACCGTTGACAAACGAGCACCGGCTGCGCCTACATCACCCGCAGCTATTCCTAAATCGCCCAGAGTCTTTTCGTCGACCGTCTTTTTCTTAGCAGACATGATTCCTTTAAAGGAGGGATATCTCGGCTCCACCACGCCTGCCGTTACCGCAACCACCGCTGGCAGCGTGCACTGAACATCGTCGTAACCAGCTTCGGTCTGGCGCTGCACCTTCACGCTGTCACCTTCGATCTCGATGTGCTTGGCAAAAGTGATCGATGGCAACGCCATTACACCAGCGATCATTTCCGGCACTGTGCCGGTGTAACCATCGCTGGATTCAACTCCGGCTAACACCAGGTCTGCGTCCATGGATGAGATCGCCGCGGCTAACACCTTTGCTGTGCTCAACGCATCGCTGCCCGCTAAGGCATCGTCGCTCACCAGCACGGCGTCTTCGGCACCCATTGCTAAAGCGGTTCGCAAGCCGGCAGTTTCGCTGCGTGGAGCCATTGACACCAGTGACACGGTTCCGCCGCCCGTTGCCTCCGCCAACTGCAACGCCATCTCCACTCCGTACATGTCAGACTCATCAATGACGGGTTTTTCGTCTCGTTTGAGAGTGTTTGTCTCAGGGTTCAACTCACCCGGCACAGCCGGATCTGGAATCTGTTTTACGCATACCACGATTTTCACGTTTGGCAGTCTGCCCAATGTTTGGGCCAAGGCCAAATTGCGCGGGCAAACTGGCGCTAATGCGCGTGCTGCTATTAGCCAATGCGACCGCTACGTCGGTCACCGCGCGTACTCGCGTTTTAATCAAAACGCTGCTAAACGACCGCTACGAAGTCGAACTTGCGCTAACACAGCGCCGCAGTCATGCCTCACGTTTAGCGCAAACCGCTGCCAGATCGGGCATTGACGCAGTAATAGTGCTCGGCGGCGACGGCACGCTGAACGAGGTAGCTAACGGGCTAGCTGGCACAAAGTGTGTCATGGCGGCCTTGCCAGGTGGTTCAACCAACGTGTTTGCTCGCACGATCGGAACCGACGACGATCCTCTGGTAGCCACAACAACTATCTGCGACGCGCTTGATGAAGGCCGCGTTGAACTGATCGGCCTAGGCGAAGCTACGCCTGGTACTGGTGCGGTCGCAAGCGGACGGTTTTTCCTTTTTCACTGCGGGATTGGGTTTGACGCAGCGGTTGTGAATCGTGTTGAACGCAGACCAAAACTGAAGCGTTATCTAGCACACCCGCTCTACATGCTTGCCGCCGTTGAAACCTGGCTGCGTTCTGAGCATCGCAATACCAAGATGACGATCTTTCACAACACTGCCAGACCTGACGACGCAGACAGCGTAGAAACCGCAGCCGGCATCACCAGCTCATTCACTGTGGTTCTGAACACAGACCCCTACACGTATCTAGGTTCGCGCCCACTCTCTATCGCTCCGGCAGCCAATCTGCAAAACGGCCTGTCGGTCTTTGCCTTGCGAACAACCAAAGCAAGCGTGGTAGCAAAGGCGTTAGCGAGTGCATTAAAAATCTCTGACGATCTGAGCCAGCTAGATAGCACCGTGCTACACAGAGTCGACGATCTCACTGAACTGGCGATTTGTGCCGCGGAGCGAGCCAGCTCCGGCAAACAATCCGGTAACCAGATCGGCTATCAAATCGACGGGGAGTATCTCGGCAAGACAAAGTCCTTACGGTTCGCACATCGTCCCCGCATACTGCCTGTGGTAATCCCGTGAAACTGGCCGCGGCTATCACTGCCGCAGCGCGCTATCACTGCCGCAGCGCGTTGTGAAGGTGTGTTGAGATCAACGTGCTGCGCATAGCCTTCGGCGCGATGGATAAAATCCCCAACGAGTTGATCCAAGTGAGCAGCGAACCAGATGAGTAGCGGTGAGCACACTGTGAGCACAAAAGCCACTCTGCTGTTTGAGAGTGGCCTCTGGCGTGCAGCGGCTAACTGTCGCAACACTGACCCTGACAGCTTCTTCCCTATCGGTACAACTGGCAACGCACTCAGCCAAATCAAAGCAGCCAAGATTCTGTGCTCCAAATGCACTGTGCAAAAAGTGTGTCTTGAGTTTGCACTGGTAACCAATCAAGACTCCGGTGTTTGGGGCGGGCACTCCGAAGAAGAGCGCCGAGTAATGCGCCGTCAACGAGCACGCACCAAGCGACTAGAGGCAAGCCGCGCGAAAAAGCACGGTGCTCAGCTAGAGAGTCAGCTTGGAGAGCTGCTGCCTGGGAGCTAATCGCTCGTCTCGGGACGTTCCAATGGCACCTCCACTAACACCACCGAGCCTGGACCAGGCTGTCGGCGACTGTAAGTAATCGTCCCGCCTAGATCCGTTGTCGTCAGCGCTCGCATGATTGAAATGCCTAGCCCTTGCGTCTTATCGATGTCGAATCCTTCGGGTAAACCCACGCCATCGTCACGCACAGCCAGCCGTAACAGATTCGGGTTCGGTTGGTCAATATCTACCTCGACCATCCTTAGTTGTTGTGCACCTTGCGAAACTTCGTGCTCAGCATCCTGAGGCGCCCATGCCTGCGGGTAAGCATGATCCACTGCATTTTGTAGCAACTCATTTAGCACCACCGCCAGCGGAGTTACTACCTCGGTCGACACCTTGTCCACCGTGCATCGCACCACAAAATCGACCGGTAACTCATTGGATGTAAGGCTGTGCCGCATCGTGTCGGCCAACACATGCGCTACACCACAGAAATCAACGTCATCTCCTGCCTCTGTAGATAGCGCCTCATGCACCAGCGCGATAGCACCAATACGTCTGATCGACTCCTGCAGGGCTTGGCTGGCCTCATCGGAGCTCAACCTCCGCGCCTGAATGCGCAGCAGCGAAGAAATAGTCTGCAAGTTGTTCTTTACTCGGTGATGAATCTCAGAAATAGTGCGATCTTTTGACAACAGCAGTTGATCACGCTGGCGCAGCGCCGTCACATCGCGCAACAACACCAGAGCACCCAGCCATTGCTGTTCGCGCATTGGAAACTCGTTGCTCACGTTTTGCAGCGGCAATGCAACCACCTCCACGACCGCGTCATAGCGCTCAACCTCAGTGGTAACGGGCGATGAGCGCGGTCTCGGCAGGCTCAGCTCGTCTTCGGCCAGACCGATCTCGTCTAAGCGTTTACCCTCGATATCGCCAACAAAACCAACCCGGTGCATAGCGCTGATCGCATTGGGAGATGCAAACGTCACCACGTCGTCATCGCTCACCAAAAGCATTCCGTCACCCACACGCGGCAGTTCTTCGTGCTCAAGATCCAAACCGTGCGCACCTTTGCCTAGAACCTTGCCAAACGGTAAACCTGGCGCGGGGTAAGGAAAGTCACCGGTGGCAACCATGTCTGCGAGTGCAGCAAAGGTTTGCAAATAGTTGCGCTCAAGGCTGCCTTCGCCCAGATGTTCCATCAGATCGGGTGACACCTCGCGGCTCAACGCTGCCACCACCTTTCCGTCGCACAGCACTGGAATGGATGTCACATGCGCTTGGGCTCTTGTCGGCACCAATCGCACCTCACCGGTTTGAATCCGGCCCTCCCTAAACGCAGCTGCCACGAAAGGCCGTTCTTCGCCCGACACTTCCACGCCCACATAGTCGTCGCGATAAAGGGTTCGACCAGTGCTTGCTCGAACCTGGTCGTAAATAACGAAACGCTCGGTGCCGTCTTTTGTCGCCCTTAAAAACAGCAGTAGGTCCGAAAACGACAGATCCGCCAGCAGCGTCCACCACGACACCAACCGCCGTAGATGCTTAATCTGGCGAGTGCTTAGCGGTGGGCCAAGCGCTAAAAGATCTCTCGCTAAAGACATTGCGTCAACCCTTACCTAGCTAACGATTATCAGCCAGGTGCGCAAAAGCGTGTCTAGGTGCCTGCGAAACCAACGCGGCGCTCACCGCTCGGTCCTATGTCCACATAGGCCAGCTTGTCCGCGGGCACTGCAACGCGTCGGCCGTTCTTGTCATCTACCCACAGCACTTTTTCTTTGCCTGCCGAAGCGCCTTCTATTGCCTGGGCTATTGCCTTGGCATCGTCATCTTCCACTTCGATGTGTATTTCTCGCGCCACGTTGACAACGCCTATGCGAATTTCCACTTACGGTGCTCCTGTTTCTATGAGAGGCAGGGTTTGCAGATATCGGATCCTGCAGATTATTGCCTGGTTTGCGGCAGGCTACGGGCAATTGCATGATGCTAGAGAATTAAGAACTACATGAAAGCTGTGAGCAGCCAGCCTTCGTGCGCGCCCAGTCCGGACGCAATCCGGCGTGGTGCTCATATTGCGGTTGCTCGTCATAGGGGTGACGCATCACGTCAAGCAAATCCAGCGTCAATGACATGTCCCCACTGTGAGCAAGATCTATGGCTTGTTGCGCTAAGTAGTTTCGCAGTACATATTTGGGATTGACCAAGTTCATAGCCGCGCGGCGGGCTTGATCGTCTATGCCTATGACGCGCATGCGAGCGGCATAGTGCCCGCCAAAGGTGTCGATAGCGCTGCGATGCGAGTCTGTGATCTCTGCTGGCTTGTAGTGCGCTTCGTACAGCGGCTCAGTGCGACCGTGTGCTTGAGCTCCATCAGCTAATTGCGAGTCATCCTCAGCAGTATTCACATCGGCCAAACGGCGCCAGAAGATAGTCATGTCCGTCTCTGTTAGCTGCAATACCGACAGCGCCTCCTGGGCTAACTGCGCATCAACGGCTGCTGTCAGGCTGGGTAACCCCAGCTTGGCGGCCATCATCTGACTCCAACCGCTCTCAAACTGCGGCACGAACTGATCCATCGCAGCCTGCAGTGGTTCGGTTTCTCCCACTAACGGATGTAAAGCATTCGCTAGCTGGATCAGATTCCAATGCGTTACTTGTGGCTGATGTCCGAACCGATAGCGCCGGTTAGCTGCGTCTGTCGTGTTGGGAGTCCAGTTGGGGTCATAGTCGTCTAGCCAGCCGTATGGGCCATAATCGATCGTCAGTCCCAGGATCGACATGTTGTCGGTGTTAAGCACGCCATGCACAAAACCCACTCGCAGCCAGTGCACCACTAGCTCAGCGGTCAGGCGCACCACTTCGGCAAACATCGCCGCAACTGGTTGACGCTCATCAATCAAGTGGGCGAAATGTTCCGTCAGTACAAAGTCGGCCAGCTTCTTCAGCGTGTCACTATCGCCACGTGCTGCTGCTAGTTGGAAGCTGCCGAACCGAACAAACGACGGTGCTACCCGGCAAACCACCGCACCCGGCTCCAGTGCGGGATGGCCGTCATAAAACATGTCGCGCATGACTTGATCCCCGGTTGACACCAGGCTCAGTGCACGCGTGGTTGGCACACCCAGATGCGCCATGGCTTCACTGCACAAAAACTCTCGCAATGAAGAACGAAGCACAGCCAAGCCGTCAGCAGTGCGTGAATAAGGAGTCGGGCCTGCACCTTTGAGCTGCAAGGTTTGCGATTGGCCGTGGATGTCAACTAGTTCGCCGAGTGCGATTGCTCGGCCATCGCCGAGTTGCCCTGCCCAGTGACCAAACTGATGCCCTCCGTAACAAGCGGCATATGGATCCATTCCAGTTAGCAAACGATTGCCACCAAAAACCTCTGCAAACTCTGCGGTCTCAATTTCGCTTGCTGCAATGCCTAGTTGCTCGGCTATCTCTGGGCTATGTGCTAATAGGCGCGGTTGGCTGACCGGTGTCGGTGCAACACGGGAATAACAAGCGTCTGATACCTGACGGCGGGTGTTTGAGGATTCGCTGTCGGCGGGTAAAACATCCACAAAGCGACTGAGGATTTCTAACTCCGACAGTTGTTTCATGTGTCTCACGCTTGGAGCTTCAATCCCTCGCTGTAGCGCCTGGTCGGCAGGTATTCCTCGGTTAGCAGTCGGGCTATTTCGTTAAAGACTTCGGCGGCCTCGCTGGTCGGATCTGACACCACAATCGGTTCACCTACATCGCCGCCTTCTCGCAACGCGGGCACTAGTGGTATCTGACCCAATAGCGGCACCTCCAGCTCAGCCGCCAATGCGGCACCACCGCCAGAACCGAAGATGTCGTAGTGCTTACCGTCATCGCCGCTAAACCAGCTCATGTTTTCTATGACTGCTCGTACCTGCAGGTTGACGCGACTACCCATATATGCCGCTCGTTGTGCCACTTTTTGAGCAGCCGGTTGTGGTGTGGTGACCACGATCAGTTCTGAGCGAGGTAAAAACTGCGCCAGCGATAGTGAGATGTCGCCCGTACCTGGCGGCAAATCCACCAGCAAATAATCTGGCTCATCCCAGTAAACATCAGTCAGAAACTGTTCTAGAGCTTTATGCAGCATCGGGCCTCGCCAGATAACCGGTTGATCCTCACGAGCAAAAAAGCCCATCGAAATACAGCGCACGCCGTGGGCCTCTACCGGCACCACCATCTGGTCGATTACCACCGGCGGTCTTGGCACGCCCAACATTCGCGGGATAGAAAATCCCCACACATCGGCATCCACCACCGCTGTTCGCTGTCCTAGCTGAGCAAGCGCAATAGCCAGGTTGACCGTAACGCTGGATTTACCAACCCCGCCTTTGCCGCTGGCAATCAGAAGCACTCGGGTGCTATTGCCAGGCTCAGCGAAAGGCACTGCGCGGCCTTCGGCATGGCCGTGAGCTGTTTGCTCGCCGGCCGTGGCTGCTGGATCTCCGATTAGCTGCGAACGAAGGGTGGCCTGCTCGTGTTCGTCCATAACGGTTAGTTCAATGGCGACGTCGGTGATGCCACCTAAAGCCGTTACGGCGGTCTTTACGGCATCTTGTAGCTGCTCAACGACTGGCCAGTCTGACGCTGGCAAGGCAATCAGCACTTGGACCGCTCGGCCAGCTACTGCCGCAGCTCGCAGCATGCCCATCTGCGCTAACGGGCGTCGCAGCTCCGGGTCGATCACAGCTCCAACCGCGGCTGCTACTTGTTCGTCGGTTACTTGTGAGCCGGTTGAACCGGATTGACCTGTTGATTCAGGTGCACTTGCTTTCGCAGAGACAACTGGGTCGTCCTTGCGCCCGCGCCTTGCCACAAAAACAACACTACCGACGGCTAGCTCTTAGCAAGTTCTTGCAGGTTTTGTATCAGTTACTGCGCGGCTTGTGCCTCGATTTCGGCACGCATTTCCGAGATAAGGCCACCGAGCTGTTCTGTCATTGCTGGCGGCGTATTGCGCAACAAGGCAGCCTCGTATAACTCGATTGCTAGGGGCAGGTCGTCTTCGATTACGCGTGCCACGTAGCCACGAAACACCCACGGATCAAACTGATCGGGCACCTGTGCAATAGCCGCATCAAGAGAACTGATGCCTTCGGCTATCAACTGCTCATCGGGTATGCGTACGAGCAGCCAACCTCGAAGCGTCAGTGCGTCAACCTGCCCCGGGTCGGCATCTAGTACTCGATCAAGCTCAACTAGAGCGCTAAGCACCTCTCCTTCACGTTCGTATAAGCGTGCCGACAAGATGAACGCTTCTGGGAGATCAGTTGTGGTGGTGAATATTTCGTTGACTAGCTCGCGTGCTTGCTCATCTTCACCTTGGGCGTACAAGTTTTGCGCGTCAAACAACAGCGAACGAGCAGAGCGATCAATCTCACCGGTGATGGTTTGGCCAGGGCTTGCAAGCCCTGCGGCGCGGGCAACGACGACTCCAATGGCAACTGCCCCTACGGCAATGAGAACAAGAGTGAGAGCTCCACGCGATCGCTTGGTGAAGCGGGCATCCGTTCGCCTGGTTGGGCTATTGGCTCGATGGTCGGCCGAGCGGCCTGGTGACCAGTTTCTAAACAGCACCACTAAGCCAGCCGTAGCCGTTAGCAGTCCCGCCACCGGAAGCACCCATACCAATGATCCCCAGCCTGTGCCAGGAGGTAGAGCATTTACATCGTCGCCATATTGACGTGCTAGGAATGTTCTTATCTCTTCATCGCTGCGGTTTTGGTCAACCAGATCATCAATTTGACGGCGAATGGCGGCGGCTACAGGAGCGTTTGACTCCAACACGTTTTGTCCATCGCACACCGGACACAAGGTGTCTTCTTTCAGTTCAGCCGCACGAGCTGCTTCAGTCGCAGGTGGGTCGGTTGCGGTTACCGCCACAACTAAAGAACCGAGAGCGACCGCAATCACAACTAGCCAAGCGGCTAACAGCTTGTGGCGTACAAGCCAGTTAGCACTTGTTGTAGGCCGGTCAGAAACAGAACCGTCGCTAGAGGTGCGCTTCATGTGCTTGTGACTTCGGCGATCACCTGATCTATTTCGGCTTCGGTTATCCGACCTTGCCAGCGGGCCACAACCGTGCCGTTAGGCGCAACCAAAAATGACTCGGGAGGACGCAACACTCCAAAAGCCACCGCCCAACGAGCATCGGCGTCTCTTAGCACCGGCCAGTCACCGCCGTATTCAGTAAAGAAACCAATGGCGGCTTCATCTGTGTCACCAAAGGGAATGCTCACGACTTGACCATCGAAACGGTGACTGTTGCTCCAGCTCACAAGCTCAGGATGTTCTTGGCGACAAGGCACACACCATGAAGCAAAGAAGTTCACTAACACCCAACGATTGTTTAAAGCGTCAATATTGAAAGTTGTTGAAACGTCTGTGCCGTTTAGTAACAGCTCGCTTTCGACAGCTGGCACCAGTTCACCGATTAACGGGCTAGCGGTTCGGTTGTCACCGCCTTGGGTACTGGTAGCAAGCACCGCAATCAGTGCACCAACCAGTACCGCAACTATCACTGCGGCTATCACTCGGGAGCGGCGTGAGAGAGACTGCGAGTTAGCCGACTCAATTTCTTGCTCGTGTTCGCTCATGACACTGAAGCAGATTCAGCAGTAGCGCTAGACGCTGCAGCTTCAGCTCTCGCAGCGATAGCAGAGTCACCTCTGCTTGCAATGCCAGAGCGTGAACGGCGTGGACGCAGCAGCGCCGCGAACACTCCTAGCGCTAGCACGCCGCCCCCCACCCACATCCAAAGCACCAAGGGCTTTATCAGCACGCGCACCGACACCTCGTCACTGCCTGATTCAGGAATCGCTACCAAGCTCAGATAAACGTCGTCGACTAAACCTGTTGCAACCGAAGGCGTTGAGATTGGCTGACCGAATGTGGCAAAGCGGGTAACCGCAGGCGCGTGTACGCCACGGCCGGCGATATCAAACTCTGCTCTCACTACTCGATTGTCGCCTTCAAGCTCATCACTCATCGACAAAAAGCGCACCTCGTGACCTGCCACCGTCACGGCCTCACCCACGGCCAACGTGAACTCACCCTCGGCATCGAAAGCACTTGAGGCAATAAATCCAAAAGCAATCAGACCCACACCGATGTGCGCCACCATCCCACCACCACTGCGTCCTGTCAATCCTCGCCAACCTTGCCGGGTCACAGCAAGAACCAAGTGACGCAGAGCACTGCCGATCACCGCTCCAGCAAAACCCAACGCCAGCACATTCCAGAATCCGTGCGCACCAGCCACCACGGCTATGACCATCGTGATCGCACCCAACCCAGCTGAACCTAACGCTCTGCGAGCTAGCAGCGATCCCGAGGTTTGACGCCATTGCAAAGTGGGTGAAAGCGCCATCATCGCAAGCAACCCGATACCAACCGGTGCCAGCATGCGATCGAAGTACGGGCGACCCACGGCTAACTTGTCGCCGTTCCAAGCTTCGATCAAAAGTGGAAAGACCGTTCCAAGCAGCACCACAAATGCCGCTCCAGCAAACAACAAGTTGTTAGCCAAGAAGGTGCCTTCACGTGACAGAGGTGAATCAATGGTGGTCGATCTTGTGGATGCGTTCTCAAGCGAACTGGTGTTAGGCCCTAACGATCCGGTCAGCCGATCTCCTCGCCAAGCAATTAGCCCCACTGAGACAGCCACGATCGTCGCAAAGAACACCAACAAAACCGGCCCGAGCGTCGACTCGCTGAATTCGTGCACGGATTCCAACACACCGGAACGAGTCAAAAATGTGCCGAAGATCGTCAAAGCAAACGTAGCTGTCAACAACGACAGGTTCCATGCTCCCAAAACTCCGCGCCGTTCCTGCACCACCAACGAATGAATAAACGCAGTCGCTGTTAGCCACGGCAGCAACGAGGCATTCTCAACTGGATCCCACGCCCAGTAGCCGCCCCATCCCAACACCTCATACGACCACCAGGCGCCTAACAAGATGCCCACGCTGAGACATCCCCACGCCATCATTGTCCAGCGACGCGTTTCGGTTAGCCAGCGTTCATTTACCCGACCCGTTATCAGCACCGCTATCGCAAATCCGAAAGGCACCGTAAAGCCCACATAGCCGAGATAAAGCATCACAGGATGAATCACCATCAGCGGATGGTTGCGCAACAAGGGGTTGAGGCCGTTACCTTCTAGTGGAGCTTGCGCGAGGGTTGCGAACGGATCAGCCGGTCCGATCAGCAGAACAAAAAAGAAAACACACACCAACGCCATCACCAGCAGCGCCCAAGCCACTAGCGGGTCGGTGATGCGGTTCCGAAAGCGCAAAGCTGCAGCTGCAACGTATCCGCACAACACGAATGCCCAAAGCAAGATTGATCCCTCAAGCGCTCCCCACAAGGTTGCAACTTTGTAAATCAATGCAGTGGTGGTGGTGGAATTGCGAGCTACATATGCCACGGTGAAGTTGTCAGACAAGATCGCTATTTCCATGGCAGCTACCGCCAGCAGGACTCCTGCACACATGATCATCAACCACACCAGTGCTTGACGGGCGCGATCAACTCGCTTAGTTACGAGAGCCGCAGCGAGAATGGCCGCACTCGTGGCTGCTCCAACCAACCCGAGAACAACTCCAATATGGCCAAGTGCCGCAGGGATCATGCTGGCTGCCGCAGTGTTCGCCAGCCTGTTGGCATCAAGATGCTGCGGCTGCCAACTCGGGCGGACAGTCGGTCAGCAGATCAACGGGCGCTTCGGCACTAAGTCGAGTTTCGTTGGCTGAAACATATTCGTTGGTGTGCTTCACCAACATCCGATCACTCAGAAAATAATGCGAGTCGCCACCAGAGATATTGGTTACCTCACCAGACGTCCAAGCGCCTTCTAGCACCACTGGAATCCACGGAGAGCTAAAAAGCTCAGGTGGGTCGGTTGTGTGCCGCACCGATACCACCTCACAATTGTGAATCACTTCGAAGGTAGTTACACCACCTTCGCTGGCCACCGTTGAGGGCACCACTCGTCCTTGTAGTCGAAAACGTCGCTCGCCCAGCTCTTCACGCAACTCAATCGCCTCATCTGCATTTCTAAAAAACAGCGTGGCGTTTTGGAGTCCTTGAATCGCCACGAAACCAGCCGCTACAACCAACACTGCTACTACCAGTGCGACCATCAACCGTCGGCGGCGCACAACCGCTATAGCAGCAGCCGTAGCAGCATTTTGGCCTTCGATTTCGCCAGCTTCATCCGGCGAAGGGTTTGGCGGAAGATTTCGCGGTGTTAGATCAACCATGAGTTAGATCAATCATGCGCTGATCACAGATCGGTTTCACTGTTACCGGTTTCTTGTGTCTTTGCCGAGTCGCTAGCAGCCGGATCGTTAGCACTGTTAAGTGCAATCTCAAGGCTGTCTCCCAGCACACGAGCTCTTCGCAACAACCAGGCCACATACCCCAACACAGCCACTATCGAAATCCCGTAGCCCGCCCACAAAGTGCCAGCGTGATTCATACCAGCGCATCTTCGTTGCGACGCTGCGAAAGCAGCACACTTAACTTGGTGTCATCGGCCATAGAACTCAGACGAAGCAAGCGATAGCGATGAGTAATCAACCAAGCCGCAACCAACGTCACCGCCAAAGTTGAATACAGCAGAGTCCAATACATCTCGCCGGTGATTTGCGGTTCTTGGCCTATGCCGAGGCTGGCTTCTTGATGCAAGGTACGCCACCAATCAACGGAGTAATGCACAATCGGCACATTCACAAACGAGATCAAAGCCATGATCGCCGCTCGGCGATGCTGCACAGCGGACGCAGACCTAGTTCCTGTTAGCACCCCGCTGCTGGGCAAGCGTCGCAGTGCTAGATAGCCGATGTAGGTAATCAGCAGCATGACCGTTGTCGTAAGCCGTGCGTCCCATTGCCAATAGGTGCCCCAGGTAACCCTCCCCCAAAGCGAACCGCTGATAAGGGTCAATGCCGTAAACAGCACTCCTACTTCGGCTGCTGCTCCTGCCAAACGGTCGTAGTGACGTCCTGCGTCGGTTCGGCGTTCACCACGCCACAAAAGCAGGGCGCTCGCTATCCAGGTAACCGCAAACGATCCGTATGCCACCCAAATGGATGGCACATGTATGTACAACATGCGCACAGCATCGCCCTGCACCACATCGGGCGGCGATACCCACAAAGCCAGGATTAGCATCACCACCACGCTGAGCGTGGCCGTTGCAGCCAGTAGACGAGTGCCCAAAGTGGCTGTCATGCTCACGCGTCCTCCAGCAGTGGCCCGAATGCCACCAACCCAACCGTTGTGTATATAGCTGCGACGATCGCCAACAGTGCCGCCCAGCCATAACCCGAACCGGTATTAACTCCCAGCGCAACGTCCAATGCACGCGCACCGGCCAGCAAAACCGGAGCTACCACCGGTATTAGCAGTAGTGGCAGCAGGGTACCCGCTGCCGCTGTGGAGACGGTCATAGCCCCGTAGATCGTTCCACTCGCTGCCAATGCTGCGCAGCCCGCTAACAAAGTCACCGCTAGCAGTCCCCACTGTGAGATTCGTGCCTCGTAAAGCACAACCAGACCACCAGTCAAGACAACGACCACCAGCAATAGCTGCAATGCCAGGGCGACTGCCTTGCCTACAAAAACAGCGGGAGGTGCTACCCCAGATAGACGTAAGCCGTCAAGGTTGCCGCCGTGAAATTCGGTGTTAAAGCTTCGTCCGATCAGCATCAGTCCACCGAACAGAGTCGCTATCCATAACACACCGCCGGAGCTGCCGATTAGCAGTGTTGCGTTGGCGTCGAAAGCGAAAGCGATCACAACCAGGGTAACCAAGGTGAGTGGAACCACCTGGCCAACGGTGATACGGGCACGTCGTTCAACGGTGAGATCTTTCCGGCACACGATCCAGGCATCGGTCAGGCTCTTGGTTCTTGAGTCGGATTGAGCATTTGTCGATTCGTTACGCATTACTGCTCGCTGGGTTCGCCTGGCTGAGCTGGTCGAGCCTGGCCACCTGCTAAGACAATCTGGCGAACCTGTTCAGTTTGTTGGCTGCTTGGTTTGTGTTCGTGAGCTGCTATTACAACAGTTGCTCCGGCTGTCGCCGCCTGATTTAGCAGCTCATCTACCATCGCCCTACCTGGCTTATCCAGCCCTGCGTGAGGCTCGTCTAGCAGCCACAATCTTGGCCGTTTCAAAATCATCATCGCAAGAGCCAGCCGCCGTCGCTGCCCCGCAGAGAGTCGCCTCACCGACACTGCCCGCAGGCGGCCTTCTAAGCCCACCTTCTCAAGCGCAGCTTCAATCTCGGTGTTGTCTACTCGAACCAATCTCGCGTTATAAGCGAGCTGGTCGGCAACCGTGAGATCGTTGTAAAGGGCATCAACGTGGCCCAGCAAACCTGCATTAGTGCGAACACCGCGCCGAGCTTGCGCCCCGGCGGCGCCAATGGCTAACAAGTCGTAACCCAACACCGAAGCTCGTTCACCCGTAATTCGCATGAGTCCTGCACAGGCCCTTAGAAGGGTTGTCTTGCCAGAGCCGTTGCGGCCAGACAGCCACACAATTTCACCTGTGTTTACCTGGAAATCTGCGCCAGACAGCGCTGGATAGCCGTCAATTAGCGCTATTACCCCACGCAAGTCAATTGCGCTTGCGCTCAGGTTATGACTCCCAATACATCGCCCTCGGAGACATTGTCTTGTTCGCTTACTCGCAGTTCGGTCAAAGTGCCGGCCGCGGGTGCCGTTATCGGAATCTCCATCTTCATCGATTCCAAAATAAGCAACTCGTCACCTTCAGCGACAGTGCTGCCTTCGTTAGCAACAACCTTCCAGACGGTGGCAGTCAATTCCGCACGAATCTCCATTGGCAACACTCTCCTGTGGTCTTCGTTGGTCTGATTTGGGTTGTTCTGGTTTGGATTTTGAGCGCCGACGCTAGCGAGAACTGCCCCTAGACAAATCAAAATGCTGTGCGTACTCTAGTTTTGCGATGGTTCTGATTTCGGTCGCCGTGCTGACCGGCACGATCGTTGGCTTAGGGATGAATGCACTGGTTGGTCGCTCTGGCGCTGAGATTCGTAGCACCTTACGCTCCACTGTCAAAACTCCGAAGAAGGATTTTTGGATTTTGGCTGCTGGCGCGATTGGAGCCGCTCTTGTCGGATTAAACGTCGGTTCAAGTTATGCAAAGTACGTGCTAGCGGTTTCGTTGGTGTGCATCTCCTTCGGAGCCATCATCAATCGACGTTTGCTAGGAATGAGTGTGATCGCTCTCGGTGCGTTGATGAATCTGATACCGCTGTTGCTAAACGGCTACCTGCCGGTTGATCCGCAAGCTTTTGTGGCTGCTGGTATTGCCGACACCGATTCTTTGTATCGCGTGGTTCTTGGCGCGGGGCGCCAGTTGCAGTCAAGCGGTGATTTGCTATCTGGCCTTGGCCCAGTAATTGGCGTTAGTTGGTTCCGAGAAGTGATTTCGTTTGGCGATCTGGTAATTGCTGCAGGTGTTTGCAATGCTTGCTTCCGTCTGCTTTGGCCAGCCGACATAGCTCTTAGACCGCAGACCATGCAGTCATCCGCAGAACGGGCTGAGGTACGACCTGAGATAGGAATAATTAGCTCTGCTGCCTAATCACTGCTGACTAGCTGCGACGGACTAGCTGCGACGAAATCAAGTAGCGCTCACTAACGTCGCTAGCTCGTGTCGCACAATAATCCTGCTAATAGCCCCGCTGAGCATCCCACTAGCACTCCTGCTAGCAAAGGAGATTCGGATCCTGTTCTTTCTCGCCGACGTGAGATCGGGCGATTGGCACAGCGAGGCAAGCGTCTCGGCTATTCGTTGTTCGTATTTGCAATGGTGGTGTTCGTGATTGGGTTTTTCACCAGTTTTAACGGTGCTGTGGTTTGGATCGTCGCATTATCGCTAGTCGTAGGCTCGGCGGTGCTAGCACCGGCCTTGGTAATGGGCTACGGCGTGCGGGCAGCCGACCGCGAAGACCGAACCCGCGAAAACCTGTCCCGCGAATCGCAGTAAATACAACGAGCACAGCAATTTCGATAGCCGGTATGCATTCTCAAACAGGATCCGAGCAAGCCCTTTCGCCAGGAGCTCTTGCTTCGTACCGCATCATTGATCTCACCACGATTTTGATGGCGCCGCTAGCCACTCGCATGATGGGTGATCACGGGGCGGACGTAGTAAGAGTAGAAACTCTTACTGGCGACTCCACGAGAAACTCTCTGCCCACTCGCAACGCGGGCATGTCGGGTTTTAGTCTCAATCTGCAACGCAACAAGCGTTCCTTGTCGATTGATCTCAAAAGCACTCAGGGCAAGCAGGTAGTGCAACGCCTGGTCACCACGGCTGACGTCTTGGTAACCAACATGCGGCACACAGCGCTAGAGCGCCTGGCACTCGACTCTGATTCGGTGCAAAAGTTAAACCCGCAGCTGATTTATTGCCGCGCTAACGGTTACGGCCATTCCGGCCCGTACCGTGACCGGCCGGCCTACGACGATGTCATCCAGGCTGCCTCAGGCATAAGCAATCTGATTGACCGCGCTACTGGCCAGCCGGGCTATGTGCCTGGCGTCATAGCAGACAAGGTCGTAGGACTGCACATCGTTCAGGCGGTTATGGCCGCACTGCTGCATCGTGAACGCACCGGCGAAGCGCAAACCATCGAAGTGCCGATGCTTGAAACGATGGTTGCTTTTAACTTGGTTGAGCATCATCGCGGCGCTACCTACGAACCGCCGCTCGGTCCGCTTGGCTATCCACGACTTTTGTCACCTCACCGTCACCCCGTAAAAACCGCTGACGGTGTGATGTGTCTGCTGCCCTACACCGACGCCAATTTCGAGGCGTTTTTTAAGTTCGCTGGGCGTCCAAAGTTAATGGATGACCCTCGTTTTCACCTGCACAACGATCGAATCGCCAATAGTGACGAGCTGTATGCGCTTATCGAAGAGCTAGCAGCCACTCATACAAACGCTGAGTGGCTGGAGTTCTGCGAGCAGGTTTCGATTCCGGCCGCTGCGGTGCTCGATCTGGCCGAGTTAGACAACGATCCGCACCTAGCCGCAGTCGGCCTTGTTCAGATGAAGAACCACCCCAGCGAAGGCACATATCGCTACGTGCACGACGCTGTGAGTTATTCAGCCACTCCCACCGGTTTGCATCACCACGCCCCCCGTCTAGGTGAGCACAGTGCTGAGCTGTTGGCTGAACTTGGTTATTCGCAAGCCGAGACGACCGAGCTAGTCAAAGCCGGCGTCGTGGCTGTTTAAGTTTTGCGTATCTTGTACTGGTTATCGGCTAGGAGGCGCTATTGCTCATTGAGCCGATGCCATTGCGAAGGAAGCCGATAGCAGCATCTCGCACGGGAATAAATGCGACCAGAGCAAGCGCAGTGGCGACGTCCATGCCGAAACGACCAAGCGACAGGAACTCAAGGGTCGCTCCGAAGCCGATGCCGTGAAGCCATCCACCGCCGTTGATTGCAGAAATCGCTACAAACGCATAAGCCCAAATCAGATTTAGGTTTGTGCCGACGATCGGAATTGCTTTTAGAACTGGGTTGACGTTGATTGTGTCAAGGACACTGTCAACCACCATCATTGCGCCCTGGAACACCATCCCCAGAACGATTAAGGTGAAAATCGTTGCCATCATTTGAGTAATACCCCTTCGGTTTTTGAACCACGGGTTTGACCAAACGGTTCAACATTTGAGCATGTACCCGCTTGTCCTTTAAAGGTACCGCGCTCGTTGCAAAGTGTGTGGATTATCGAAAAACCTTCACAAAATCAGCCTTTTGGCCGGTATCGTGCGGAGGAAATGCCATCAGTTCCTGGAAAAATTCCTGAAAAACCCACTATTGACGGCATCGAACAAAAGTGGTCGCAGCGCTGGGATGCCCAAGACGTCTACCGATTTGACCGCACCGCCGATCGCTCCCAGGTTTTCAGTATTGACACTCCCCCACCTACTGTCAGCGGATCGCTGCATGTAGGGCACGTCTTCAGCTACACCCATACCGACACCATCGCCCGCTATCGACGGATGACTGGCGCGGAGATTTTCTATCCAATGGGCTGGGACGACAATGGTCTTCCCACCGAGCGCCGTGTGCAGAACTATTACGGGGTGCGCTGTGATCCCTCACTGGCTTACGACTCTGACTTCACGCCACCGGCAGATGCTGGCGACGCGAAGGCGTTAAAGCAACGTGGCGATCTGGCGATTTCTCGCCGCAACTTCATTGAACTTTGCCACGAGCTGACGGTTGAAGACGAGAAGGTCTTTGAGCAGTTGTGGCGCCAGCTTGGACTGAGCGTGGATTGGTCGCTGACCTATACCACCATTAATGAGCGCTGCCAACGAGTGGCTCAGCGAGCATTTTTGAGAAATCTGGCAGCCGGTGAGGCCTACCAAATGGAGGCGCCTTCGCTGTGGGACACCACTTTCGGCACGGCGGTGGCACAAGCTGAGTTGGAGGATCGTGAGATCTCGGGCGCTTATCACCAGATCGCTTTCAAGCTCAACGGTTCAGCCACGAGCGACAGCTCTGTTGCAATAGCTACCACTAGGCCCGAGCTCATCGCCAGCTGTGTAGCGCTGGTGGCTCATCCCGACGACGACCGCTACCAACCATTATTTGGCAGTACAGCCTGTTCGCCAGTATTTGACGTAGAAGTGCCAATACTGGCGCACCCGTTGGCCGATCCTGAGAAAGGTTCAGGCATAGCCATGATTTGCACGTTCGGAGACACCACCGACGTGATCTGGTGGCGCGAGCTTGACCTGCCGGTGCAACCGATACTTGACCGACGCGGTCGCGTGCTCGCTGAGCCGCCGTCGGTCATTTCAACTCCTAGTGCTGTTGCAGCTTTCAAACGACTCGCTGGCAAAACCATTTACAGCGCCAAGGCTGAAATGGTGGAGTTGTTACGTGAAGCCGGTGCTTTGTTAAGCGAACCAGAGCCGATAACTCATGCGGTGAAGTTCTTCGAAAAAGGTGACAAACCGTTGGAGATCGTCACAAGCCGACAGTGGTATATCCGCAACGGCGGACGTGATTCTGATTTGCGAGTAGAGCTCGTCAAACGCGGGGATGAGATGACCTGGCATCCGTCTTACATGCAGAGTCGTTACACCAACTGGGTAGAAGGTCTCACTGGCGACTGGTTGATTAGCCGACAGCGCTACTTCGGAGTACCTATTCCGCTCTGGTACCCGTTAAACGACAAAGGCGTCCGGATCAATGACATGGTGATCACCCCGGATGAGGACACTCTGCCGATTGATCCTTCTTCACACACTCCGCCCGGCTATGACGAAGATCAACGCAACCAACCGGGTGGTTTCAGCGGAGAGGTTGACGTGATGGACACTTGGGCTACGTCGTCATTGACTCCCCAGATCGCATGCGGCTGGGGCGAAGATGACGATCTGTGGCAACGTACTTTTCCAATGGACATGCGTCCGCAAGGACACGACATCATCCGCACTTGGCTTTTTTCAACGATGGTGCGATCGCATTTGGCCGAGAACACCGCTCCATGGGGGAACTGCACTCTGTCTGGTTGGATTCTCGATCCGGATCGCAAGAAGATGTCAAAATCCAAAGGCAACGTGGTTACGCCGCTGGGACTGTTGGAGCAGTACGGATCCGATGCGGTGCGTTACTGGGCGGCTAGCGGTCGGCCTGGAACTGACACAACGTTTGACGAGGGTCAGATGAAGATCGGCCGCCGCTTGGCGGTAAAGATTCTGAACGCTTCCCGCTTTGTGCTGAACCTCGGTACGGCCGCAGAAGACAACAAAGCCGCTACAGACTTCGACAAAATCACTAGCCCGCTAGACGCGGCTCTGCTAGCCGACTTGGCCGACGTAGTTGACGCCGCCAGTGATGCATTTCAAAACTTTGACTATGCGCGCGCTCTAGAACGCACCGAGCAATTCTTCTGGGGCTTTACAAACGACTATGTGGAATTAGTGAAGGGTCGCGCCTATGGCTCTCAGGGGCCAGAGGCAGCAGAATCAGCGCAAACCGCGCTCAAAGTTGCACTCGATACACAGCTGCGGTTATTCGCACCGTTTATGCCGTTTGTTACCGAGGAGGTTTGGAGTTGGTGGCAGCTAGGTTCGATCCATCAAGCGAGCTGGCCTAAGTCCGAGCCGCTGCAGCAAACCCGGCACAACCAGCCGGTCGACGAACCAAACGCAGTCGCGCTAACCGCTGCGGTACTCAGCGAAGTTCGTCGCGCAAAGACCGAAGCGAAGCAGCCTCTGAAAGCAGTCGCTGAACGCGTTGAGGTGCGAGGCACTCCTGAACGGATGGCGATATTAGAGGGCTCTCGTAATGACTTAATTGACGCCGGTCACATCACCGAACTGATTCTTGCGCCAGACCCAGCAAGCCCGGACACAGTGAACGTCAGGCTGGCTCCGGCGAGCTAGCTCCTTCGTTGCGCACCCAAATGGTTCTCTGCGGAAACGGAATCTCGATACCAGCCTCATCTAGCGCTTTCTTTATGCGCTTGCGCAGCTCACGGCTAGTACCCCATTGCTCAGATGGCTCAGTCTTGACCACCAAACGAATCGTGACGCCGTCCGCTCCTAGATTCTGCACACCCGACATGGTTGGTTCTTCCAAAATCGTCATTTCATCAATATGTTCGGCCCAGAGTTCGTCGGCTACACCCTTAATCACATCCATGGCTCGCTCAATGTCGGTGTCATAAGCAACGTCAATTTCAAGCACTGCACGCGCCCAGCCTTGCGTTCTGTTGCCCACCCTTTTGATTACCCCGTTTGGCACGTGCCATAAGGTGCCGTCCAAAGAACGAATGCGAGTTGTGCGCAAACCGACCGACTCCACCGTGCCCGATGCTTCGCCAACATCAATCGAATCTCCCACGCCGTACTGATCTTCGATCAGCATGAAAATGCCGGTCAGCAAATCTGCCACAACTGCTTGGGAACCAAAGCCAATCGCCACACCCAAGATGCCGGCGCCCGCAATCAACGGACCTAGGTTCACGCCTAGTTCTCCCAGCACCATGAAAATTGCCACGCTGCCTACAACTGCGGTGGTGACGCTCTTAAACAGGGTTCCCAATGTTTGAGCTCTCTGGCGTGAACGCTCGCTGCGTTCACGCAACGAGCTGAGCCGACGTGCCATCATCGCCGGCGAAAGCACATCTGTCTTGCCCTTGTATTCACTTTGCTCGATTTCGGCCTCTGTTTTGCGATCTTTCATCAGCTGATTCACCAAGCGGTCGACACCACGATGTGCTACACGGCGAGCAAGCCAAGCCAGCAACAAGATCATCACGATCTTTAGCGGTCTTTCAACCAGCCAACCCACCAGCGAAGCGATAGCGGCGTTGTCAGTCAAGTCAAATACTTGACGGCACATCCATGAAGGGTCCGCGCCGCAGGCTTCAAAGAGCGTGTCCGCTACCGCAACCGCGGTTCCATCAGTTACGGCTTGAGCTGAAAAAGCTGAAAAAGTCTGTGCTGCGAGCGAGATCATTGCGGCAGCTTAGGTAGATACGCGATTAGCTTCAGTGCCGTGAGTACATCTGATGCAGCGCTCTATGAAGTTTCAGGCGGAGTTGCCACCATCACGCTAAACAGCCCAGACAATCGCAACGCTCTTAGCGTTGAGCTGGTCGATGGCGTGGGTGATCATCTAGCAGCCGCCCAGGCCGACCCGGGCGTGCGGGTAATTTTGTTTACCAACGTGGGTAACACGTTTTGCGCGGGAGCGGATTTGAAGGCCAGCCAGCCCGGAGTTAAGGCGCCAAAGTCTCGCCACAATTTCGTGCAGATTCTTGAAACCATCATGACCTGTCCTAAACCTGTGGTCGGACGCATCGCTGGTCACTGCACCGGTGGTGGTGTGGGGTTTGCAGCTGCGCCAGACATTTCTGTTGCTGCAAACGATGTAATACTGGCCTTCACCGAAGTTCGCATCGGAGTAGCACCTGCAGTGATTTCTGTTGTTTGTCTTCCAAAGTTGCGGCGTGCCGATGCCAGCGAACTGTTCTTAAGCGGAGAACGCATTCCGGCCGCTCGAGCAGCGGAGGTGGGACTGATAAATCATGCCGTTGAGCGTGATGAACTAGATGCCGCCACTCAAGAAGTGGTTGACAAGCTCGTGCGCGGCGGTCCTAATGCTTTAGCGACAGCGAAGCAGCTGGTAACACGAGTACCGCAAATGCCACGACACGAGGCATGGGAATGGACGACCGAAACCAGCCAGAGGTTATTTCGAGAAGATGAAGCAAAAGAAGGCATTGCTGCGTTTCGCGAAAGGCGAGACGCTTCGTGGATTCCTATCCAGCCGCAGACCGGTAGCTAATAGTTCACTACGTTGGGCTTCTATCTAGCTACGGTGGCTTGACCTACACGAGCTAGGGCTACCCAGGTTTTCCCGGGTGCCAGCAAAATGGTGTCTCCATTCAAATCGGTAAATATTGTGTTGTCGTTAGCCGTGGTGCGTTTCCAGTTGCCGCTCACAAGCTCACCGTTAGTAAAGACCCACGCTTCTCCTTGACCGAGCAGCTCCGCCTGTGGTGATCGAGGATCAAACACACTGCGGCTATAAACAACGAACTGCACGATGATGTTTTGTGGTGCCACTACTTGACCGTGATTGTCTAGATGAAACACTCCGTTTTGAGTGCGCCACCAAGCATTTGCATCTGGCTGCCAGCGGTAGTTCACCTTGGTGCCGCCAAAGTCCAGATCAACACCTCTTACTGAGTTTGCTTGATTAGTCCCGTTTACCCCGCTTGAACTAGCGCCAGTTGGTGCCGGCTGGAAATCAAACAACGGCGCACTAGGACCGCTCGCGACAGGAGTTGTAGATGTACTTGTGCGACCAGAAGCCACAACCTCTCGTAGATTCGTGGTGTTTGTCATCAAGTTGTAAGGAGCTCGCCGGCCAGGCTGTCGCCAATAGGCAGAAAAATTGACGTGAGAGCCAACATTCACAACGTCGATCTCGCTCAAACCAGCCAGTACTTCTCCTGAACCACCGCTATTGGCAAACAAGGGCACGCCCAGATTTGTCAGCAATGCATAATCGCTTGTACGGACCGAACGGACCGGACCGACCATGTCTACGTCGGCGCTGTGGAACACTGCTGCGAAACGAGTCAACCCGAATTCAACGATCTGTTCATAAACGAGATCGGCTTCATTTATTCCAAACTGCGGCCGAGCCTGTTCGTGGTTGTCGATTTTGACTACAACCGCCGGTCGTGTTGGTGACGCGGCAGTGCTTGCTTGCGGCGTTGTGGCCACCGAGCCAGACAGTGGCCAGATCTTCAGGGGTGCAGAGCCTGAGGTGGTTGTTGTTTGCCTGACTTGATCTTGTTGTGCCTCGCTAGCAGAAGTACCACCTGCGTCTAGCCCTGAGTCGTCGTTGTCTGTGCCATTAACGCCATTAACAGAATCGCTGCCAGACGGGTCACCGGAAGCTAAAGCAGAAACTGCGCCACCGGTTTCTGAGTCTGCGGCAGCATTAACTCCGTCTAGTCCTGGTGCACATGAAAATGCCACTAGAGAGCACACACCGGCAAGCACGTACAGCTGTTTTGCCAGACGCTGTGGTGTTCGCTGCTTTGTCGTCTCCAACTCTGATTTCGAAATAGTTCGGTGTTGCTGAACTCTCATCGGACTCCCCGCACTGTAGCTAAGGCAACCCTTGATGTTGACGGCACGCGCAGTATCAGTATTGCTAGATACTTCGCACTCGTTTGTCGCGCTCGCTTGTACTCTCACTGCCGTGAGTGGACAAATACATATCAGGCGAGATGGCCACATCGGTCAAATAATTCTTGACCAACCCGAGCGCCGTAACGCAATCAGCGCCAACATGTGGAGAGAGCTGGCTGACGGCGCCGATGAACTGGCAAGTGATCACGACATCAAAGTGGTGGTGATGCGCGGTGCTGGTGAGATTGCCTTCGCAGCTGGCGCAGACATCTCTCAATTTGCTGAAAACCGTTCAAACGCTGACCGCAATAACAGCTACTACGACGCAACCAATGCCGCCCACAAAGCATTAAGCGGTATGAACAAGCCTTTAATCGCGGCAATTCACGGGTTTTGCATCGGAGGCGGTTTAGCGGTCGCTCTTAATGCTGACATTCGCGTGGCAGCCGACGACGCTCAGTTCGCCATCCCGGCCGCACGACTAGGTCTTGGTTACGAGCACTCAGGGATCGGCACGCTGGTTAGTTTGGTAGGTCCGTCGGCAGCTAAACGCATCTTCTTTATGGCCAGCCGATTTGATGCGGAGGAAGCATTGCAGATGGGCTTGGTTAATCGAGTCGTTCCCAAAGTCGACCTGGACAGTGCCGTTGCAGATTGGGCGGATCGCATCGCACAAAACGCTCCCATGACCATCGCCGCAGCCAAAGCAGCCGTGCGTCAGTTGTCAAGACCTGACCGCGATCGCGACTTCACAGAGGTAGATGCAATGATTCGCGCGTGCTACGAGAGCGAGGACTATCGCGAAGGTGTGGATGCTTTTCTGAACAAGCGCCAAGCACAGTTCAAAGGGAAATAGCAAGCCATTGCTAGGCAACTACTAGCTAACCCTTCTAATCACGATCTTGCGCCAAGGTCAAATAAATATCCAGTCGTCTCGCTGCCAGGAGACCACGTTCAACCGCATCACGCACCGCACATTTAGGCTCACGGTTGTGCGAGCAATCTGAGAAGTGGCATTGTTGAGAAAGTAGAGCAACGTCGGCAAACACATGGTCTAAGCCGATCGTGGAGCCGTTTGTCCAGGGGATTAAATCCGCCAGCCCTGGAGTGTCGATAACTGTGCCTAACGCGGCGCCAGCCGCTGAATCCGATGCAGTGTCAGACGCAGAGTCAGACACCACGAACAACTCTCGCCTAATAGTTGTATGCCGCCCGCCTCCGCTCGCACCTACCGATCCCACCGTCACAGCCTCGCGCCCAAGCAAACAATTCACCAGAGACGACTTTCCCACGCCAGATGCTCCTGCCAGCGCAAGCGTTGAACCATTGGCTGCCAATCCAGCTAGTTCACTAACTCCAGCTCCAGTAACTGTGCTGGTGACCAGCACCTCAACCGGATCAGCAGCAGACGCAAAACGTCGCTTGAGGGCTGTCAGATCAGGCTCGGCTAAGTCGGCCTTGTTTACCACCAGTACCGCCTGTATGCCTCCCTGAGCCGCCGCAACCAGGTAACGCTCAAGCCGGTGTCCGTTCTCGTTGTCAGCTCCTGTTGTCAACAGTTCGGTAGTTGTAACTACCCCCATCACATCCACGTTGGCAGCGACAATCTGTGGGACTGGCTTGTGTCCGGCCGCTCTACGCATCAGCACCGAACGTCGCTCCAGCAACTCCGTCAAAGCAACTCGTCGGTCATGGCTTGGCGCCAGCTCGTGAACTACCCAATCACCGACCGCTGGGAAATCTTGTGGCGAGCGAGCCTTTCGCCTCAGCCCTGATTCTAAAGATGCCGTGAAGTAGCCGAACGGGCCTATTAGTTCAAACGCTCCGCGATGGCCGACCGCTACTCGGCTGATACCAAAACCTTTAGGTGGTTCTAAGGGCTGCCGTGAATGCTTTTCCCACCCCAAAACAGTCGCAGCTACTTTGTTTTCATAGGGCGAGCTTTCACCGGTTGTGCCTTCATCCACCGGGTATCCAAAGCTCTGTGTAGCGTCCCACTCCCAATCGTTGACCTTGCACTAGCTCCCCTGATGGCAGCGACCACTCCCGTATGCCTTGCACTTCGGAACGCGCAATCACAGCGCTTTGTGAGTGCCCTAAATACAGGTATGGAACCTCAGAGGCAAACGTTTGCATGATCCTCTCAATGACAGCCTGACGATCGGAAGGTTCGTAGGTGCCCTGAAGTTGGTTCACCAGAGCAGAAAGATCCTCGGTGTGCAGGTTTGCAATATTGAGCGGTGAGGTGCGTATAGGACCTAATGCTGCCTCTAACAGCACCCACGGATCCGACTCACCACCAAGTCGCCAGCAGGTGGCCGTGAAATCTCCGCTGAACGATGGATTGTCAGCCACCGAGCCAATAACTCGCTGGATCAGACCGGTGCGCGTGACCGTCTCCATTCTCATTTCGACCAAACCGGTCGCATCAAGCTGTTGCTTTAGCTCATCTAGTAGCGCCACCAAAGCGGCGTCGCCTGTGCATTGAATGTGTACCTGTATCGCTTCACCGCTAGTTAGCTCGTCAGATCGCTCCGGGTCTGCGATGTAGTCGTTCAGTAGTTCGGTCGCAGCATCGAAGTCTTTAGAGGGCCACAAGTCGGCGGCCAGTTGGGAATACCAAACGCTGCTTGGAGCCCACCACTGAGTCGCTAGCAGCACGTCGGTGTCGATGACATCAAGCAGCTGATCTTGATCTAGCGCCAAAGCCAAGCCTCTCCTCACACGCACATCATCGAAGGGTGGTTGCAAGGTGTTGAACACGATGGCGCCGATGTTGTCGTCAAGGTGGCTAACCACGGTGAGCAAATCAATGCGCGATTCACTCGCCTCAGTAATAGTTTGAGGCACGCGGGTTTGCAGCACCATGGCATCCCCCGCAAGCAACTGAGCCAGCCTGTCGTTTTCATTGGGCACTTGCACGAAGGTCAACTGAGACAGATAAGGCAGGCTTTCTCCTTCGGCATCTGTCATCCAATAGTTGCTGTTCGCGCTCAGTATCACTGGCTGGTCAGGCGACCAGTTTTGAAACTTGAATGGACCAGTACCCACTGGAGCAGCCGCAAACCTGGCTTCATCAGCATTAGCGGCTGCGACTGAAAACACCCGCCCGAGCGGCCCTGCAAGAGACGCATCAAAACCGCCGACAGGTTCACTCAGTTCGAATATCAGCGTCTCTTCGTCGGGAGCTTGCACGGTTAGTAACCGTGAGTCGCGAACATGGCTGCGACTTGCATCACCGGACTTTAGATAACTGTCGATCCCATCTTTGATCACGGCGGCGGTCATCGCTTGACCGTCAGAGAAGCTGATGCCAGCGCGCAGCTTTATGGTCCAGAGCTTTAACGACACGTCCGGTTCTATGGATTGCGCCAGCCACGGTTGAACCGTTCCATCAGGTAGCACCATCGCCAAGGTTTCGAGCACATGATCAAGCACATTGCGGCATGCCCAAGCGCACACGTCATCCCATGGCGTCCAGCCTGTAATGGGTGTGGGGTCGTTGGATAACAAGATCGTTGCGCTTCCACCGCGAGCAGGGCCAGGATCAATCGTTGTGCTAGGCGCTGCCAGATTTGTGGTTGAAGAGCTACCGGTGGTCGAAGTGGTTGCGTCGCTGGCTGCTCCGCTAGAGCAAGCCGATACAAGGAGCACTGCGATAACAACAGCTGTCAATCCAGCAATCGAACCAGTTCTAGCCAAGCAACTTGGAAACTGTCCTGCTCGCAGTCGACTAATAGTCGATCCCCTTCTTTGCGATGATGCCTTCATCAAAGGCGTGCTTTATTTTTTTCATTTCGGTAACCGTGTCGGCGACTTCAATCAACGCTGCGGGGGCATCACGTCCGGTCAAAATCACGCTGACATTAGCCGGTCGATTTACTAAGGCGACTATCACCTCATCGGTGCTGATCCAGCCCCAGCTCATCGGATAGGTGATCTCGTCAAGCACCATTAATCGGTGCTTGCCCGCCGCGATCATTTCGCTGGCTTGGCTCCAGGCTTGTTGTGCGATCGCTTCATCCTCGCTCAGGTCATCGGAATCCCACGAAAATCCCTCCCCTAATGCCCACCAATCAACGCCAAGTTTTTCGCGACAAACGCTCTCTTCGCCCACATTCCAATCTCCGGACTTTAAAAACTGCACTACTCCTACTGACCAATCACGTGCCACGGCTCGAACTATCACTCCGAAGCTGGCCGTTGATTTGCCCTTGCCATCGCCGGTATTGACCATCACCAATGAAGGAGCCGTGCGCATCCCAGCTATTGATGGTCCTTCAACGGGCGGAGTTGCCTCTTCTTTAGTCCCAACCGTGAAATCAGCAGGTGCGGTTGTGGTTTCAACCGCGAGATCGTCTGGTTCTATCGGCGCGTCAGTCATTGAGTTAGGCCTGGCAGTGTCATAGCTTAGGGTCATAATTTAGATCACAGTTCAGGCCGTAACGGCACGATCGCGAGATTGCCACCGCGGTTTAACACCTCTACTGAGGCTCCGTAAACCTCACTCAGAAGCTGTCGTTTTAGTACCTGTTCGGGAGTACCTGTCGCCACCACCTTGCCGGCCGCTAGCAACACCAAACTATGTGAATACTGAGCGGCCGCTGTCAGATCGTGCATAGCTGCCACCACCGTAAGACGTCGCTCTTTTCGTAGTTCATCGATTAGCTCCAGCGCTTGTTGCTCGTGACCGATGTCAAGCGCAGTAGTTGGCTCGTCAAGGATCACAATAGGAGTGGTTTGCGAGATTGCGCGCGCCAGATGACAGCGTTGTAGTTCGCCACCGCTCAACGTTTCAAGCAAGCGATTAGCCAGATCCTTGAGATCCAGTCGCTCTAAGACCTCCTCGCAAACTTGCCGATCGGTTGCGCTTTCGGTTCCCAGCGGCCGTATATGAGGGGTGCGGCCAAGCAGGACGTAGTCGATCACGGTCATAGCCGCCGGCTTTGCTGGCTGTTGCGGCACGTAAGCAATCTTGCGTGATCGGGTTCGTAAAGACATTGCCGCTATTGGTTCGCCTTCGGTGTACACCCCAGAGTTAGTGGAAATCTCGTTATTCGTGCTAGCTGTGATGCTGCTTGTGTTTGTGCTTACCTTGGCGCAATCAGTTGAAATAATTCCTGCCAGCGCAGCCAACAGCAGTGACTTACCTGCCCCATTCGGACCAACAAGCGTTACCCACTCACCCGTTGCTGCTTGCAGCCCAACGTCGCTTAAAACCTCACGACCACCAAGACAAACCTGGACTGCGTGCGCCTCCAGCATCACCTTCGGTGTACTTGCGATTGTGTCTTTGGCTGTGTCTATGACTGTGTTCATGTCGTACTCACGGCAACGATCTGCGAGTAGTTCGCAAAATGAGTAAGAAAAACGGAGCTCCGCAAAACGCCGTGATCACACCAATCGGAACCTCAAACGGTGCGGTGATGGTTCGTCCAATCACATCAGCGGTCATCATGAACGCTGCCCCGACTAGTACCGACAGCGGTAACACCAACCGGTTGGGTGCACCAACTACTAGTCGCACCGTGTGCGGAACGATTATTCCCACAAAGCCGATCAGTCCGCTCACCGCGACAGCTGCTGCTGTCGCTAACGATGCTGCCACAACAATTACCCCTCGCACGAAACCAGGTCTCACACCCAGTGACTCCACCTCCGCATCACCCAAGCGCATTAGATCAAGCACACGTCGATAGGCAATCATCACCACACTCGCCGCCAGTGCATATGGAGCCAACAGCCAGACTTCATCCCAAGAGGCGGTATTGAGCCTGCCCAAAATCCACGTGTAAACCTGACGGATCGTGTCACCGTTGCGTTGAAGCAAAAACGTTTGCACCGCGGTAAGAAAGCTGGTGATAGCAACACCTGCTAGCAGCAGAGACGCTGGTGAGCGGCTACCCGTACCGGTGCGTCCCAAGGCGTAAGTGGCAGCCACTGCGCTGAGCGCTCCCGCAAAGGCCAGTATCACTACCAAATCAATAGCGCCGTTCCCGTCGCCTGAGCCTGTAATGATGGCGACCGTCGCGCCCAGGCCTGCACCCGCTGCGGCTCCCAGTAAATACGGGTCGGCTAGTGGGTTACGAAACACCGCCTGATAGCTCGCGCCGCTAATCGATAAGCAAGCACCTACTAGCGCACCGAGAACTACTCGCGGGGCTCGTACTTCGGTCACAATGCTTGTGTGGATGTCGCTCAGCCCGCTATCGGCGGAAATGAACGGCAGACGGTCGGCTAACTCAAGGATCACCTCCCGCAGGCCTATTTCGGCAGGACCAAAAGTCATTCCCGCTGCGGCTGCCGCGAGCGTGGCAAGGATCGCGAAGACCCAAACACTGCTTCTTGCCGACGTTGCTCGAGAGACAACCTGCGAGACACGTAGCACCGGTTAGTTCTGCGTTTTTGTCAGTGTTTTTGTCAGTGCATCGACGATGGCGCGTAAGAAGTCCAGTGAGCGCGGACCCCAACGGCTGGCGATATCGGCATTTACTTCTATGACGTTGCCATTGCGTACTGCAGTGAGCGAAGCCCAGCCTGGTCGCTCAGAAATGGTTTCAATCGTTTGCCCGCAGCATTGGCCGTCGGCAAAGAAAATGAAGTCTGGGTCGGCGGCCAGAACGTATTCGGTGCTGAGCTGCGGATACGCAACGGCAGAGTCTCCGGTGGAATCGCCACTGGAGTCAGCAATGTTTGTGAGACCAACCAACGAATAGAGATAACCGATGAAGGCGTCCGAAGTAGCCGAATAAAGCGTGTCGTCTAGCTCGTGAAAGAAGGTTTGCGGTTCTGAGTTAACGCTGGCACTAATACTCACCAGGTCCGCTATTTCGGTGCGAATGTTGGCTACTAGTTCTTCGGCGTCTTGCTCATTGCCGGTGTGTTCGCCCATCTCGATGATCTGGGCGTAAACGCCTTCCATGTTTGCTACTGCTGGTTGCACTAAGACCTCAATGCCAAGCGCTCGCAACTCCTCAGCGACGCTGTTATCTGACATCACCACTAGATCTGGGTTGTACTCAGCGATGGACTCAACGTTTGGCGCCCAGCCAGACAATCCCGGAATCGACGGCGCCTGCGGCGGATAGGTGCTGAACTCGTCCGCAGCGATTACTTGCGATCCAGCGCCAATGGCAAACAAGACCTCAGTAGCGGTCGGTGAAATAGAAACGATCCGCGTCGGTGCTGCACTGACTTCAGCGTTCGCGCTGGTGGCATCGCTTGCGGTATCGCTTTGGGATGGATCACTGGCACAGCCGAACGCCAGCAGAGCTAACGCCGCCAGTAACAGTCTGAACTTTGGTGCTAACAAAGGCATTTGGATTCCTGTCGGTCGTTTCAAACGGCAGGAAGCTGCCGCCGCAGCCCTCCTCGGGAACTGCTGCGCTAAAGCGACGACAGGCGGTCGGACTTGTCTCCGATTGGGTAATCGGAACTTCACCGTTGCGGGACAGTGCCGGATTTGAACCGGGCTTCGCTAAGTAGTCACTCGCTTGCTAGCGCAACCTACCAACCTTGAGTAGCTGGCACAATCACACGCAGCAGCCAGACTTTCCGGTTCGCTCACAAAACGAAAGTGTTCTTATGACTCTGCGAGGGACATCCGTCACCCGTCGCGAAGACGACCATCTGCTGCGAGGGCGAGGCGAGTTCGTGTCCAACATGGCGTCAACGGATACGGCATATGTGCATTACGTCACCTCAACGATGCCTCACGCCGTGTTAACCGAGATCGATACAAGTGCTGCTCACAACGCACCAGGCGTGCTGGATGTGGTTGTTCATTCCGACCTTGACATCGGGCCGTACCCGCTATCAAGCCCAGCGTTCGACACTGCAATGGTTCGGCCTTTGCTAGCTGACGGTCGCGTGCGGTTTGTTGGTGAGGCGATTGCAGCCATTGTTGCAACCACTCCAGCAGCTGCGGCCGACGCAGCCGAACTAATTGAGATCAGCTACGAACCGCTGGAAGCATTAACAGACGCTGAGGCAGCTTTGGCTCCCGGCGCCATAAAGCTCTTTGATGGCGCTGCTGACGGAAATGTGGTGTGCCGCCTGACCTCTGAAGACCTGACACAAGACATAGAAGCCGAATTCGCTAACTGTGAGGTTGTTTGTGAAGTGCGATCGGTCAACAACCGGCTCGCACCTGCTCCGTTGGAACCACGTGTGGCTTCTGCGTATTGGGGTGATGACGGGCGACTGCATCATTTCAACGCAGGACAGGGGCCTCATCCTGTGCAAAGCGGATTGTGTGCAATCTTGCAGCTAGAAAAAGAACAAGTGCACGTGGTATCGCGTGACGTTGGCGGCAGTTTTGGTGCTAAGGCTCGACCTTCACCCGAAGAAGCACTACTGGGATGGTTGTCCAAGCGTTGCGGAATGCCCGTTACATGGATTCCGCCACGAAGTGCAGACATGGTGGGCTTAGTGCACGGTCGCGCGCAGGTGCAGTACATGAAAATCGGCGGTAACCGCGACGGGCGCATCACTGCCTACAGCCTGCGAGTAGTCCAAGAATCCGGTGCTTACGCATCAATGGGTGCCGGCCTACCCGGCAACTGTCTAACAATGCTTAGTGGTTGTTACGACATTGCATCGTTGAGCTTTAGCTCAGCTTCGGTGGTTACCAACACCACTCCAACCGGCCCCTATCGCGGTGCAGGCCGCCCTGAAGCTGCCGCAGCCATCGAACGCGCAGTCGACGCATTCGCCCATGCAATAGAGATGGATCCCGCGCAAGTGCGCAGGAAAAACTTCCTCGCGCCGCAAGCCTTTCCATTGGTAACGCAAACCGGCACGCCATATGACTCCGGTCGTTACGAAGCCTCACTAGACGCAGTGCTAGCCGCAGCCGACTACTCCGCTCTCCGAGAAGAGCAAGCTCGCCGACTATTAGCCAATGATGATCACTTTCTTGGCCTCGGGCTGTCTACATATGTTGAACGAACCGCCGGCATCGGACGCAGCGAATACGGGTCGGTAGAACTGGTGGAAGGTGGGCGCATCGTGGCTCGCACCGGTTCTTCGCCATACGGCCAAGGCCATCACACCGCATGGGCAATGCTGATCGCAGACCGCACCGGAGTGGCCTACGACGACATAGAGGTGATCCACGGAGACACTGACCTAGTGCTAACTGGTGGCGTCACGGGCGGATCTAGGTCGTTGCAGCTAGCGGGAGCAGCGATATGGGAGGCGTCACAAACGCTTGTTGAACAAGCGATTCGTGTAGCTGCAGGACTGCTAGAAGCATCCGAGGAAGATGTACAACTAGATGCAACCGCAGGAACCTTTAGCGTGGCTGGTACCCCAGCGATCAGCGTTAGCTGGACAGACGTAGCAAGGTCGCTGACTGGCCAAAACGTTTCCAGCGAAGCTCTTCTGGGACACGACTATGGACCGCGTCTGCTGCACGCCGAGGAATCATTTGAATCTGAAGGACCAACATTTCCTTTCGGAACGCATCTAGCAGTGGTTGAGGTTGATCGACATACCGGCGCAGTGAAGCTGGCGCGACTAGTGGCATGTGACGACGCCGGCACCATTCTCAACCCTGCTTTGGCTGAGGGGCAGGTGCACGGTGGTCTGAGTCAAGGAGCAGCCCAAGCTTTGCTTGAGGAGTTCGTATACGACAAAGATGGCAACCCATTAAGCGGCAACTTCGCCGACTATGCGGTTATTTCCGCGCCAGAGCTTCCGTTATTTGAGCTAGTCAAGATGGAGACTCCCACTCATATCAACCCACTGGGCGCCAAAGGCATCGGCGAAGCCGGCACAGTTGGAGCTACCCCTGCTATCCAAAATGCAGTAATTGACGCCTTATCGCACCTGGGTGTAAAGCACATAGATATGCCCTTGTTGCCTGAGCGTGTCTGGCGAGCGATCAACGCTTAGGTTTTTACCAGCGAGCGTCGGGCTCTAACTCGTACACCTCAATCATCTCTTGATGCAAAGCACCGAAATGGTTGCTGCGTTTGCCCTGACGTCCTGGGTCTATGTTTGTGCTGGCAGTGCCAGTGTTTGTGCTGGCAGTGCCAGTGTTTGTGCTGGCAGTGCCAGTGTTTGTGCTCGTTAGAGCCTCAAAGAAGCTATCCAAACCGAAAGGTCTGAGCGTTTCGGTAACCACGGCAATCCACTGGTTTCTTTGCTCGGTCAAGCTGTGACTGACAACTCCAGCCGCTTCTAAACTCGCTACACCGCTGCCCGTTTCGCTTCTATCAGCAGCACAAGCATCGGTGGCGCAAGCATCGGTGGAGCAGGCAAGATCAAACAAGCCAACTGCCAGCGGTGCTAACTCGGTCAAAGCAACTAACAGATGCTCTTGACCCTTCTCGTTACCCAGCAACCGAGTCATCAAGCTGCGCGCATGATGTTCGTGAACGTTCTCTTCCAAGATCACTCGACGAGCAAGCGCGCCAAGCGAGTCAACGGTTGAGTTCTCCAGCGCACGCCAACGAACCACTTCAGCAGTGTCGTACAAGTAGTGCCGTGCCAGTGCGTAAGACCAGTCATGGCAAGGCAGTTCGGTCAAATGTGCACTGCGGTAGTCGCCTGGCTCGCGACGATAGGCCAAAGAATCTACTTCTGACGGATCGTTAGTTAACAGTGAATAGAGCGAGCGAGCGTGTCCAAGCTCATCTTGTGCGATACACGTAAATGCCAGATCTTCCTCTAGAAACGGGCCAACAGCTATCCACCAAGAATGATTCTGACCCAGGCACAACTCATCATCGGCCAGAGCCAACACTAGATCGGCGGCTGCGGGAACGCTGCTCAGGTTTTCAGTCATCAGAGCCAAGACCAGCAGTTTTGCGAAGCTTGATCAAAAGCTGACCGTCGCTGTGTCTGTGGTCGCGGTCGGAGATTTCTAAATCTTGTTCGGGGGCTGCGAGGATGTTGTCGCGCTTAACTACCCACATCTGGTCGCCCTCACCGCGGCGGCTATAACAATCACGAGCAAACAACAACGCCATATCGTCATCCACCGCGGTTAGTGATCCGGCGTGCTCAAACGGAGCCTTGCCGGCTTTTTTGAGAAATACCTCATACACGGCCACAACTAGTTACCCCCGACTACTGCGCTGTTCAACCGCCTCAATGGGATTGCGGCACGAGGGGCACCAATAAACCTTTCGACACGGGGTTGGGCCAAAGTCACTTTGAAACTCCAGCTTGCTTGCGCCGCAATGCGGACACGACATAGTTTGGTTTTTTGTTCTGACCGCAATGGTGTATTCAGTGCTGAGCAACCTTCTCGCCGCCTTGGAGATTCGCTCGGGCGTCCAGATTGGCTCAGTTAAAAACCGAACTGAGATTTTTGTGCCTGTCATATCGCTGGAATCCAAATCACTGAGATCAAGTGCAGCTTGAGCAGCACTTCGCACGTCGTTTTCAATCACATCCAAGGCAGGGCAACCGAGAATCGTTGGGATTAGATCAATCACTACATGACTGGTGTCACTATCGGCGGTCTGAGCTGTCTGGCTGGGTTCGTGCAAGCAGACCTTTTCCAATATTCCTAAGTCGGCGATAGTCAGATCGGGATATTCAGGATCACACACCTGCGACACCGCTAATTCAACAGCACGCAACACACGAGCACTTGCTGCGTCCAGGGTCACATCAGAGCGCGTCTGGTTCACTAAACGGCCACCTCTGCTGGTGCAGCAACGTCACCGGCCAGAGCTTCACGCACCCAGGCCGCATCGACCCACGCACTGTGAGCATCTTTTAGTCGTCTAGCACTATCAGGACCCTTACCGCTGACCGCTGTACGTAATTGTTCCCAATCAATTTCTGAGATCTGCCAGCGACCCGTCTCGGGGTCTTGGCGCAGGTTTGGATCTGGAATGGTGAATCCGGCAGCCAGGATCTGTGGCACGAACTTTTGCACATACTTGTCGCGCAGGTTTTCGTTTTTTTCAGATTTGATGTTCCAGCGCAAGAGCACATCGTTTTCTTGGGAGGGAGGTCCAAATAGCTGTATCGCCGGCAACCACCAACGATCGATGGACTCTTGCATCATGTCGTGCTGCAGTTTTGAACCAGTCGCCATTAGCAGCATCAACTCTTCACCGTTGCGCATATGGAAACCCTCTTCGGCAATGATGCGCTTCAACATTCGCTTGTAGGGCCCATAACTGCAGTTCTTGAAAACGGCTTGTTGGCTGATAAGTGCAGCGGCGTCTACCAAATAGGCGATTGCAATCTGATCGCCCCAGGTATATGCCCGGTAATGAAAAACGTTATGAAAATGAGTTTTGCCTGTGATCAGATCGTCCATCATCTCATCACGACTCTTTAGCCCCATATCCGCGGCAACCATGTAAAGCAGGTGAGCATGGCCGATCTCGTCTTGCGTTTTTGCCAGCGCAGTCAGTTTGCGGTTAATACCTGGTGCGTAGCGAACCCAGTCTCGCTCTGTTAACCCACCCATGTATTCACTATTGGCGTGTAGTTCTATGAACTGAAACACCGCCTGGCGATACTCATCGGGCATGTCGTCACCCGGCTCCACCAATCCGCCCTCGTTCAAAAACGCTTCGAATTCTTCAATTGAGGCCCAACTGCGCATGCGAACCTTTCTGTTAGTCAAAGATTAGTGCCAGCCAATTAACGCTGGCTTAGTAGCTCAATGGTGCGACCCATCAGTGAAAACACTGGTCCTTTGGTGGCTTCAAGCTCTCCGCTGATCTCTTCATGCGAAATAGCACCCGCTGCCATGCCCGCTGCCAGGTTTGCCACAACCGCTATAGCACCATATGCAATGCCAAGCTCACGTGCCAGTGCCACTTCCGGGTAGCCGGTCATCCCTACCACGCTGGCACCCATTTGCGCATACATGCGAATCTCCGCAGGAGTTTCAAAGCGCGGTCCGTTGACACACACATAGGTGCCCGTCGGAACGATCTCGATGTCCTCATCCGCGGCTGCGGCTAGCACCGCTGAACGCACCATCGGGTGATAAGGCTCGGTCATGTCTATGTGAGTTACGCCGGCCTCGTCGACCTGATCAAAATACGTGTAACCCCGACCAGAGGTGAACTCCAGATAGTCGTCAAGCAGCATCAGAGCACCCGGTCCGTAATCACTAATCATCGACCCCACTACATTCACCGCCAGCACTGCTTCCACGCCGCAGTCTTCTAGGGCTTTCATGTTGGCTCGATAGTTGATAGCGCTTGGTGGTATGGAATGACTACCACCGTGGCGCGGTAGAAACGCAATGGGTTGGCCATGCCAGGTACCCGTTCTGATCGTTGCCACGCCCCAGATGTTTTCCACTTGGGTTTCGCTGCTGGCTTGCAGTCCTGGCAGTTCGTAGTAGCCGGTTCCAGCGATGATGCCGAAGCGAGCGGTCGGGTGCGAGGCTGAGTGCGTTGGCGTAGTCACGAAGCGCTCACTTTTGACTAGCTAGCTCATGGACAATGCGTTGGGCGCGGCTTTGAACCTCTGCGCGTGCTTTTTCTTCGTCCACGTTCACACAATCTCCTTGCGATACCACTTGATTACCAGCCACCCACACATCGCTGACATGACTACTGCCAGACCACGCCGTGTGCGCGATCAGTTCATCGGGCGTAGTAACTGGCACAAACACCGAGTTGTCAGTGTCTATGCGTATGAAATCCGCCCAACGGCCAGCTTCCAGCGTGCCTACGTCAAGACCAAGTGCCTTCGCGCCACCGCTTGTAGCAAGCGAGAGTGAGGTTGCTGCAGGTATGGCTGTGGCGTCAAGTCCGGTTACTCGTGCTAGCAAAGGCGCCATCTTGATTTCTTCCCAGAGGTCAAGATCATCGTTTGATGCTGGCCCATCGGTAGCAAGGCTCACCGTGATTCCAGCGTTGAGCATGTCCGTTACGCGCGCGGTACCCGAGCCAAGCTTCATGTTGCTAATCGGGCAGTGCGCTACCGCTACGTCATGCTCCACATAGGTAGCTAAGTCTGCGTCATCCAACCAAACGCTGTGAGCGGTCAAGGTACGTCCTACAAACACACCTGCGTCGGCGAGAATTTGTACGGTGCTAGCTCCACCGTGGGCGGCTTCTACCTCAACACCCTCTTCGCGAGTTTCTGCTACATGGATGTGCAGCAAAGCATCTAGTTCGGCCGCAGCGACAGCCACCTCCGCGCAAAGCTCAGGCCCAAGGCTGTAAAGGGAGTGCGGTCCGAACCCAATGGTTACGGTTTGGTTTGGATCGTGTTCGTTCTTGTGCACCTGTGTTATTGCGCTAATGCGTTTTTCCAGCCAGCCAGGAGCGTCATGACCTGGCAGCTTTAGTAGCCCCGGGCACATAAGCAACCGAATACCAGCTTCTCGCCCGGCCGCGATAGCAGCGTCTTCCCACAGATACATCTCACATGTAGTGGTGACGCCAGACCGCAGCATTTCAGCAACTCCCAGGGTCATCCCCCACTTGACGTCGTCGTCGGTCATCTTGCCTTCACGCGGGAACATCGCTTCATGCAGCCAGCGCAGCAACGGCAGTCCGTCACCTGCACCTCGCACCAACGTCATCGGTGAGTGCGCGTGCGTATTGACAAGTCCGGGCATCAGCAGGCCCCCTATTTCGCGAACCTCATTCGGGTTGGAGTTAGCTGAACCCACTTCTAGTTCGGGTGCGCTTGCGGCCGGCCCGAAGTATGTGATGCGCCCGTCGCTACCTACATCAAGCGCGGGTTTCTCAACCACGGGAAAACCCTCCGTGCAAGGAAACGCAACATCAGCCAAATAACGCATCTTTCTAAATCTACGGCGCTGAGAACTATTAAGCCGTGCCACAATCAGCGCTAATGGATCTGTTTTTGCAGCGCGTCTTCGATTCGCTCTCCAACGGGTCGGCATATGCAGCTTTGGCAGTGGCGATCGCGATGGTGTTTCGCACCGCTGGTGTGCTGAACCTAGCGCAGGGGCAGATGGCAATGCTGTCTGCCTACATCGCATTCATTTTCGTGTCAGGTTCCTCGCCGTTTTCAGCCTCTAACGCCTGGCTAGAAGCAATCGGAACTCCGTGGCCCGTTTGGGCTGGCATCGCTGGCGCTGTGGCGGTGTCGATGGTATTAGCGACTTTGCTGGAACGCTTTTTGATTCGACCTATAGGCGGCACCAATCCTGCCGCCATCATTGGCGCGACATTGGGCTTGTATTTGCTGCTTGACGCCTTTGTGGTTGAGCATTGGGGCAGCCGACGTAACACGCTCGGCTCACCTTTCCCCGATGGGATTGATGATCGGTTTGACATTGCTGGCGCACGCCTGTGGTTTGACACCATCGGCATAACGCTCACGATGCTGACAGCGTTGATTCTGCTGGCAATAGCAGCGCGACAAACCCAACTGGGATTGGCATATCGCGCTCTGACGTCAAACCGCAATAGCGCCAAGCTAGTTGGTGTACGAGTAGAGCGGGTTGTGATGTTGGGCTGGGCGCTAGCAGCCGGGCTAGGAGCACTAGCCGGTGGACTGATTGCGGGCTATATCGGGGTGTATCCCGCAATGATGAGTCGCCTACTTATTTTTGGACTAGCGGCAGCCACTCTGGGGGGATTACGCAGCCCACTGTTGGCTTTTGCTGGTGGTTATTTGTTTGCATTCGGCGAAACGATGATGGGTGGCTACGTTGATTTCATTGATAGCCAAGTAACTTTGGCGTGGGCGCTGGGTGTGTTGATAATCGTGCTGTCAGTGCGTCCTTCAGGCTTGTCTCGCCGCTCATTGGAATCGAGCCAGAGCAACATATGACGGATCTCGGAGATCCACGCACGCTTGCTTTCGTGTTTCGAATTGAACCTGACTCTGTTGAACCTGAACCAGCCGAACCTGGGCCAGCCAGCTCGGAGATAGCCATCCGTTCTCGGGTGCGCGACCCGCAAGCACCACGTCCGACCCAACGCTTGTTGGCAATAGTGCTGGCAGTCGCAACGGCAGTTGCCGCTGTCATCTTGCCAATCACCGCAACACCAACTTTCGTTACCTACATGACGTTGGTCGCTGCTTACACACTCGCCTTTGCCGGTATCTCGTTGTTAACCCAGCGTCTGGGATTGTTTTCGCTTGGGCAAGGTGCGCTCATCGGAGTGGGCGCAGTTGCTGCCCTTCACAGCGTCAACGACCTGGGTTTCCCACCAATGCTTATGCCAGCGGTGGGGTTTGTTGCGGGGTTTGTATTTGGCACTCTGCTTGGAATCGGTTCGCTGCGTTTACCCAAGGCATATCTGGCATTGCTGACATTTGCAGCTGCGGTGGTGTTTCCGATCGTGGTGCGTCAAATCGATGGTCCCCTACCGGTGACGCTTGACGGTGCCTTCTTGCCACCGTCATGGATTGGCATTGAGCAGCGCGATGAACACATCTGGGAATACATCATCGTGGCTGTCTGGGTTGTTGTGATCTTGCTCTTGCTGCATCGCATATTGCGTGGTCAGATTGGTCGAGTATTGGAAGCCAGCAACGATCCGAATTCGGCCTCCGCATTCGGAATTGCCGTTTACCGATTGCGTTTAGGTGCGGTGGCATTGAGCGGTGGCCTGGCCGGAACCGCAGGAGCCTTACATCTAGTAGCAATCAATTTCACCGATCAAAACCAGTTCACAGAAGGCTTGTCAATCAAGATGTTCGCGCTTGTAGTTGCCTTTGCGGGGATTGCAAGCGCGCGTTCAAGCTTGTTGCGTGCGCTGGCGTACATCACTTCGGCCACGGTGTTGGTGTTTTTGCCGGTGTGGCTAAATGATCGACCCGGCTGGTTGCTACAAAGCGGATGGAGTGGACTAATCAGATCTGAAGGCTTCTATTACGCCGTCTTGTTGCTGGTGACAGCAGTGTGGGTGGGGCGTCTTACTCGCCGCAACCGAGCCAATCTGCTAGCCAAGCCACCGAACTAGATAGGCGTTAGCTCAAGAACCAGTCGGCTGGAGTGGCGTCTTGCTCGGCATATAACCGTGACTGAAGGCGCTGCATGCCCGATAGCCAACGATCAATATCGGAGGCTTTTCGTTCGCGATAGGTCTGCACCTCCGAGTGCGGCAACACTAAGAAGCGCTCCTCACGCATTGCTTCGACCACCGTGTCTGCCAGCTGTGACGGCTGCAGCACTCCGTCGCCAGATGCTGCTCCCGGGGTTCCACGCGCAGATTCCTGATCTCCAAGGTTGTCGGGGCTGTTGACCAGAATGTTTGTCTCCACCGCTTGCGGGCACAGCATGGAAACGCGTATTCCTCGGTCGCCATAGGTAATAGCCAGGAACTCCCCTAACGACACCGCAGCGGCTTTGGTGATCGTGTATTGCAACGAGCCCAACTGTGTCAGCAGGCCAGCCGCAGAGGCGGTGTTAAGCAGGTAACCACCTCCGTTGGCAACCATGTGCGCTACAGCGGCACGGGCGGCGTAGATGTGTGCCATAACGTGCACATCAAACATGTGGCGGATTTCATCGTTGGAGGCCTCCAGTCCACCCTGTGTGACATAACCGGCGTTTGACACGAATACGTCAATCCGGCCATGCTCAGCAACGACTTTTTCGACTAGCTGATGCGTGGCAGCTTCATCGCTGACGTCTAGCGCAGCCGCAGAAACTGAGACGTTGTTGTCTTGCGCTGCGTGCCTTATTGACTCGGCGACTAGCGCTGCTCCGGCTTCGTCGCGGTCGGCGACAACCACCGCTGTGGCACCTTCGGCCACAAATCGTTCGCAAAGCGCCTTACCAATGCCACTGGCTCCGCCGGTGACGATGCTGACAGTTTCTTTTAGTTCCATCGTCGCAATGTTTAGCGCCTGAGCCTGTTTGATGCCCAGATATAGCTACTGACCAGACTGCTAAGAAAAGGTCGTTGCTATGAAAGCCGTGCAGATCCGAACAAAGCACTGAAACGCACGCACCAGATAATCACCGTGTCGTAGCGCGACAGGTCTGTCCCAGACGGCACTCTGTAGTTCTGCGATCCCTTGTTGCCTCTTAGATCGCCAAGATCAATGAAGTCTGATCCAAAACTAGTGGAGGGTGCTAGATAGACATTGACATCAGGCCCGTTCGAGGTTGAAAAATTGCTCTCGAAGCGTAAGAACGTCTCAATGCCGTCTGTTAGCACTACCGCTGAGCCGGAGGTGGAGTAGCGGCCGCCGTCAACAAATCGCCCGGACTTAGTTTGACGAACCCTCGGAGAGTCGTCAACGGTGGTCGTAGGAGCAACAGTCGTAGTGGTTGTTGTGTTGGCTGTTGTAGTAGTTGTAGTTGGTGTGGGTCTGCTGGCTGTTGTAGTGGTTGTAGTTGGTGTGGGTCTGCTAGCGGGAGGCGGTGCCGCAGTAGTTGTAGTAGGAGCCGTGTTTTGGGTTGTTTCACCTGCCCCAGCAGATGCGTTGCTCGAACCGCTCGCTCCACCAGCAGGGGCAACGGTCGTAGCAGGAGCAACAGTCGTAGCCACAGTGGTTTCAGCAGGAGCAACAGTCGTAGGCGCCACAGTCGTTGCAGGAGCAACAGTGGTTTCAGCATCAGCTTGATCTGAGCTATCGGCACTGGCACTACCGCTAGAATCGCTCGCTCCACCAGCAGGAGCACTTGCGTCGATCTCATTGGCTGGCACCAGTTCCAGTACGGCAGTACCAAACGCAACATTGAAGCGCACACACCAGATCACCACCGTGCTGTAGCGCGACAGATCTGTCCCAGGCGGAATCAGATAATTCTGCGCACCAACATTGCCCTTCATATCGCCCAGGTTGATGAAATCCGTGCCATATGCCGATGATGGAGCATCCGGCGGAGAAGTGGAGAGGTACACGTCCAAGTCAGGCCCGTTGTCGGTTCTGAAGTCGTCTTCAAAGCGCAAGAAAGTTTCGTTGCCATCAGACAACACAACGACGGTTCCAGATGTTGGGTGTGAGCGGTTCATAAATGAGCCGGTAGCCATTGCCTGCGCTGCCGTGGAGCCAGATCCGCTGCTATCGGTATCGCCGCTACCTGAGTCACTGTTGTCGGCATCGTCTATTTGTGCACCGGACGTAAATACCGGTTCGTCCTCGTCAACCACTTCGTCCACGAAGATGAGATGGAAAGCGAACACGAAAAAGAACAGATAGATCCCTACGGCTCCTAGAACGCCGAGCGCGGAGCCCAAGATCCATAAGCGGCGCACCTTGCGGCGGCGCTTGTTTGGGTCGACCGGTGTTATCGGCTCAGGTGTTACTGGATTGTCTGGGGTGGGTTCGCTCATTACTTCGTCTTGCTTTATTGGTTCACGTGTTCAGGTTGCCATTATTGCGCACAATAAGCACTGCCAGATAGGCGGCTATACGGATGTTTGCTGCGACTGCGTTGAGGTCGTGTCAGACCACTCCGTCGTTGGGCTTCGCCAGCTAATCAGCATCAAAACAGTGATCAATGCAAATGCACTACCGGCCATATATGGGATAGAGATGAAGTGGAACTTCCAGGTAAGCGTCAGTGTGCAAGGGTTAAACACGTCGCAAGAGCTGCTGCTTTCAAGATCTGGAAACCGCTGTACTAGGTAGTGCCAGGTTGAAAAGCCGAGACCGATAGTTGATAGTGGCCATACGTAGCGGCGCACGCCGTTGTCTTTAGCGAACCAGGCGATCAGCAGCACTATCGCTAGCGGGTACATCGCAATGCGCTGGATCCAGCAATAACGGCACGGCATGAAGTGCGCAACTTCTGACAGATACAACGAGCCGACCATTGCTGTAGTGGCAATGACCGCAGACACTTTTATGGCATTGCGTTCTGCAAACGACCTAATGGCTCTAACTGGGATTGCTGGAGTTGAATTAGCTGGTGCAGCGCGGTTGAACAGCCAACTAGCCAGTAACCAGAGCGTCGCCAAATTGCAACAAATAGCTGCAACGGCGAACCACCACAACACGGTCTGCGCTTCCACAGCGTTAAGGGTGCCAGATACGCATCGCTGTCAGACATCCAAGGGTCTAAGTAAGTTCTAAGTAAGTGACGGCTATTTGCGAGCTCGCATGCGAATACGAGTTGGTATCCACAATGACAAGAACGCCGTAGCGGCTGAACATAAGAAGAAGATCAACACGTACTGGTAATAGACGACAGCCTCCGGCCCGGAGTCGACCGTTAGCAACGCAAACAAGCCCGCAGTACCAATCGCAGCCGCGGCGTAGCGCGCCGTGTTGAACAGACCGTTGATTTCACCAAAGTGGGTCTCTTCCACCCAACGCAACGCCAAGCTGTTGAGCAAGGGCGTACTCATTCCCCAACCGATCCCATAAAGCAAAATCGCTGGCCCTAAAACTCCCCAATAGTTCGGTTCGGCTTCAATGCGCAGCAGCTGCCAAATAATGGAAACGATTTGCAAGGCACTTCCGATACGACATAGCCATGCCTGGCTGAGCCTGTCGCCAAGGCGGCTGAAGATCACCGTCGACACTCCGGCCGCTACTGGCCCGATGGTTACTGCTGCACCAACCGTGCCCTTGCTGAAGCCCCATACGTTGAGCATCAACAACGGCCAGACCAGCCAAAGCGACTGCGAGGAGATACTGATTAAGAAGTTCGCAAGGTTTGGCACCCACACGCCACGACTTTTGAGCAGTTGCAAGTTGAGCAAGGGTTCGGGGTGTCGAAACGAGGTGCGTATGAAAACGAGTAATGCCAGTAGCGCGACACCGACCAATCCAAGCGTGATTGGCGAAGAGAATCCCCAGGCCCTGCCCTGAAACACGGCGGTTACGACCGCTGCCACGGTCATGGTGCCTGTCACCGCGCCAATCACATCAAGGCGCTGCCTTTTAGTGGCATTGGTGGGTTGCTCAACCAGCACGCGAAAGCTCACAAACAGCATCGCCAGTGCCACCGGAGCACTGACGAAATAGACTACCCGCCAGCTGCTAGCTGCCAGCAGAAATGCCGACGCTGTCGGTGCGATAGCTGCGGCTAATGGGCCAGCAGCCGACCACAACCCAACCGCAGCGGTGCGTCGTGACTTCGGAAACAGCGGTAGGACGAGACTCAGTGACGCTGGCAACACGGCGGCTCCAGCGATGGCTTGCAGAGCGCGAGCAATGTTGAGTGTCCACACAGTTGGTGCCGCCGCTGACAGCACCGCAGAAAACCCAAACAGCGCTAGGCCGGCGAGAAAAATGCGCTTGCGTCCGAGACGATCTGCTAAGCGACCGCCTAGCGGAAGAAACGCGGCGGTACCTATGAAGTACAGCGCTATACCCCACCCAACTTCGGTGGTGGTTGCTCCAACAAATCCGGCACGTATGTCGTCGAAAGCGATGTTTGAAGCGGTGCTGTTGAAGCCAACTAGCACCGTGCCTAACGATGCCACAATCAGAGCGCGCCATGCTCGGCCCGATACAGGCTCGTGTTTTGGCGCGGAACCTGTTACTGATGCAAGCGGATTTTCAGGCGGAACTGAAGTAGTTGGTGGAGTAGTTGCTGGAGTAGCCGGTGGAGTAGTTGCTGGAGTAACTGTCGCGCCGTTTGCTGGTTGCACCAACGTGGGTATCTGTTGAAACCGTCTCGGTTCAATTCGAGCGACGCGTCTGAGATCAACCAGGAACGAGCGCTTCACACCTGCAGCGTAAGAGCACCCAAGTCAAGCGCACGCACCACACACCTAGTTGACTTGGCGGTCGTAGCCCTCCCAATGAACGGCGCGCAGCTCGTGTTTGAGCACCTTGCCTGGCCCAGACTTGGGGAGCTCACCTTTCATGAACTCAACTGAGTTTGGCAGCTTGTAGCCCGCCAGCGACTCGCTACAAAAGGTGATCAGCTCTTCCGATGTCAACGATTCGTCTCTGGCCACTACCACCGCATGCACCGCCTCGCCCCAACGCTCGTGAGGGATACCAAACACGGTTGCCTCTAATACCTTTTCGTGTTGGAAAAGCACGTCTTCCACCTCGGTGCAATACACATTCTCGCCGCCGGAGATAATCATGTCTTTAGCCCGGTCAACTATGTAGACGTAGCCCTCTTCGTCAAGCAGTCCGACATCGCCAGTGCGATACCAGCCATCTGGCGACAGCACCGCCTCTGTCTCATCCGGGCGCTCCCAATAGCCCGCCATTATGTTCAAGCCCGACGCCAATACTTCTCCTGCTTCGCCCACCTCAGCTTCACGCCCATCCTCGGTCTCTACTCGCAAAGAAACACCCAGCACAGCCTGGCCTACCGATTTCCCCCGGGCGGCATCTACTAACCGCTCTTCATGGCGTAAGCCTGTTAGCAGCGGCGAAGCCTCAGTTGCGCCGTATAGATGAATCAGCTCAGCGTTGGTAAATAACTCCGATGATCGGCGTACTACCTCCATAGCAACTGGCGAGCCGCCATGAGCAAGGAACCGCATAGAACTCACATCGCGTGCTTTCACAGCTTGCGCTTCGTTCATCGCCAGCAGCATCGTTGGCACGGCCAACGTCGCCGTGCAGCCTTCGGACTCAATCAGGTCAAGGCATTCATTCGGATCGAATGAAGGCACGATTATCTGCACAATGCCAAGCGACATGCACTGCAACACGCTGTTCGACCCCGCTGCATGAAACAGTGGCGCCATCACCAAATAGGCATCATCACCAGCTAGCGGCATCGTGACTTGGCTGTTCATCGTGTTGGCCAGCAGATTGCGATGCGTCAGCATGACGCCCTTTGATCGACCGGTGGTACCACCGGTATAAAACAATCCGGCCAAATCCTCTGAAGAGCCCTCGCAAAAATCCACCGGCTCGGCCTCTGCTAGCAATTGTTCATATAGCAACTGGCCAGCCCTAGTGGCTTCGTCGGAGACATCAACGTCAAGACGTACCACTGTTTTCACAGCATCGGCCAGCGCTCCAGGATCTCTGTCACATAACAACACAGAAGCACCAGCGTCTTTAAGCGTGTCGACTAATTCGGCTTGCGCCCAACGAGTATTCAGCGGCACAATCAACCGGCCTGCAGCAGGCACTCCTGCATACAGCTCTACGTATTCGGCCGAATTGGCCGACCACAGCGCAACTCTTTCACCGTTCTTGATACCTAGGTTGTTGAGCAGACCGCCTATTCGTTTGGCACGCTCAACTAGCTCCGAAAAGTTGCGCTGAGTTGAGCCGCAGCGCAGCGCTAGCCGCTCACCGTGGTAAGTGGCTGCCCGCCTTAAGGGGTCCGCAAGGGTTTTCATATACCCAATAGCTTAGGAAAGCCCTTGTCAGCAGAAAATCAGTGGAAGACAAGCAGAAAAGGCCAACGGACAATGCCAACTGATAGCGCCGATGAGCAAAGCCTGGCTAGTCGTGTGAGCAGTCATTTGGAACTGCTCTATCCGCTAGGTGAGATAACAGCGCTTACAGCTCAAGTCTTAGACACGATGGGTTTATCGTTAGCTGCTGACGCTCCATCAAGCAGTCCGAATAAGCCGCATTGGTCTCACAGCGACGTTGCACTAATCACCTACGCCGACATCATCACCGAGCCTGGTGAGATACCGCTGCAAACGCTTCGCAAGATGATTTCGGAACTGTTTGGCGATGCCGTGTCGATAGTTCATTTGCTGCCGTTTTATCCGGCCAGCTCCGATGGTGGCTTTGCGGTGATTAATCACCAAGCCGTCGCCGCAGGGCTAGGCACTTGGGATGATGTTGAGGCGCTGGCGAGTCAACTCAAGTTGATGGTGGATCTGGTTTGTGGCCATGTGAGCAAAAAGCATCGCTGGGTAGATGAGTTACGCGCTGGGGGCATCGGACATTCCACAGGCGCTGAATGCTTGATGACAGCTACGCCTGATGTTGACCTCAGCAATGTGGTGCGCCCACGCACGCATCCGCTGTTACAGCCGATCGACACCCCGACTGGTCAACAACACCTTTGGTGCACCTTTAGTCCCGATCAAATCGACATCGACTACCACCAGCCCGAAGCACTCCTCGCGCTATTGAGAACGCTCAAAAACCTGTTAGACCACGGAACCAAATGGGTACGGCTTGATGCGATCGCGTACTTGTGGAAAGAGCCTGGCACTAGTTGCATTCACCTGCCTCAAACTCATGCCGTAGTGAAGCTGTTGCGACTGCTGATGAATGCGCATAACAGTCGCAACGTTTTATTGACCGAAACCAACGTGTCTCACGAACAAAACGTTTCCTACTTCGGCAACGGTGAAGACGAATCAAACGTTGTCTACAACTTCACCCTTGCACCCTTGTTGGTACACACGTTTTTGTCAGGCTCGGCTACCCAGCTTCAAAAGTGGGCAAGGGGGTTGGCTTTAGACGGATTTTCGGACACGACCTATCTCAACTTCATCGCCAGTCACGACGGAATCGGCCTGAGACCCGTTGAAGATTTGCTAACTGACACAGAGATGAAGCAACTATTGAGCGCCGCGAAGAACTCAGGCGGCACCTATAGCGAGTACGACACTCCAGCGGGCAAGCGCCCTTATGAAATCAATGTCTCTCTGTTTGATTTGTTTCGGTCGTTCAACGACGGGGCACCTAATAGCGGGCGAGGCAACGATTTTGGTGTGGCTCAGTATTTGGCAGCGCACACGATCATGTTGTCACTGGCCGGTGTGCCTGCGTTTTACATTCACAGCCTGCTGTGCACGTCGTCTGCCAGACGAAACGAAAATCTGAGCCACGCCGCTAACGATGACCCTCCTAGGACTGGCAAAACCCGGACGTCTCGCTCCATCAACCGCCAAAAAATCACAACCGACCAGCTAACCAATCAGCTCGCTGCCGACCAAGGGTTGCGCAGATCTGTTGTAACCGAGCTGCTACGGCTAATCCGTATCCGTCAAAGCGAACCAGCATTTGATCCAGGCGCAACCCAACGAGTGCTGCTAGCTAGCGAGCAGATCTTCAGCTTGATGCGAGCAGGATCTCTACTTTGCCTCACGAACGTGTCAAACGATCAACTAGAACTCAGTCCAGCAGAGCTTCACGCCGTGCTGGACGATGCGTTTAGAGGACCGCGTGACTCGTTGGATTCCCCGGCACTGTATGACCTAGTAGCGCAAAATCTGGTGTCAACAAGCGAACCACTAGTGCTAAAGCCAGCACAAACCGTTTGGCTCAAACAACAGCCGTTACGCCAATAAACGGCATCAACCCATGGGAGGGAGCTGAAGCCGCCAGGATCGTGGGCGTGCTTACCGACCAGCTTGAAGACGTCGCGTCTATCCGGCGCTCTGGCTGCTTGTTGCGTCCTGAACCGCGTTATCAGCCTCGACCGCGTCGTATATCTGCGGCAGAACGCTTGGTAACGCACTCTCCACACGTGACCAGTTCTGAATAAACGGTGTCTCATGTGGGTTGTTTAAGAAATCCTCGCCAGCTTCCATCAGAGTCGTAGCAAACAGATCTACAGCGCTTTCTTCCGCGTGTAGATCAAACTCAAAACCGTTGAACACAGCGTCATTGCGATAGTGGCTTATGAGGTCCAACGCATTGCGGTAATACGCCGCTTTGACCGTGCGAAACACCGACGTTGACAAAACTGTGCCATCGATCGCCAGTTTTCGGTAGATGGCCTTGGAAATGTCGTGGCTCATCTTGTGCAGCCCGGCTGTGGAGTCATCCGGTGACAGATCCTGATGCTTGTGGTCGTAGCGATCTGCAATTTCCACCTGGCAAAGCCGACGGCCACGATAAATCCGATACACCTCAGATAGCACACCGATTTCCAAGCCCCAATCGCTTGGAATACGAATGCTGCGAGTCATGTCTAACTTCATCGCAAACTCACCTGCCAGCGGATAGCGAAACGCTGACAAATAACGCAAGTAGTCGTGATCACCGATCGTGTAACGCAACGCACGCAGCAGAGACGGCACCAACAGTCGCGCCACTCGCCCTTTTAGGTGACCCTGGGACGCCCGAAAGTAATAGCCCTTAGAAAACGAATAGCCAAACGTTGGCCGCATAATCGGATAGAGCAGCTTCGCGAGCATGCCGCGTTCGTAGGTGAGGATGTCAGCGTCATGCAGCGCCACCGCCTGACAGCGGCCACTTGCCATGAAATAACCGAGGCAGTACCAAACGTTGCGACCCTTGCCAGCTTGAGTCGGGGCAAGCGAGTGCGCCTCTAGCTGCTGATCGATGGCTTGCAAGCGTGGGCCGTCGTTCCACAGCAAGCGAGTGCGTTGCGGCAACTGCGAGAAAACCTCTCGGGCATAAGCGAACTGCTGTTCGTCAGCTTGGTCTATCCCCACAATTACCTCATCGAGGTAGTTCACCTTTGCGATCTCTTCCAAGATTCCGCCCAATGCGTCACCGGCTAGCTCTGAGAACAGGCACGGAATGATGAGCGCTACCGGAAGTTTTTGGGAATACTCCTCAAGGTCGCTTTCGAAGCTCTCAGTGGTCCTGTCACTGAGCCGGTGCAAAGTGCCAACCGATCCTCTCTGTTGAAAGTCAGACACAACCAAACGCTAGGGCATGGCGTCGCGAAAGTTTTAGCCATGCGTCGCAGTCTTATGAACGGTGATGGCTGTCTTGGTTCCGCAAGCGGCCGCGCTAATCTTCAATATGGCTGCTGATCGGTTTCCCTCACAAGATCAAAAGTTTGCGATTGAGGGTCTCACGTTTGACGACGTTCTGCTAATCCCCGCCGAGTCGGAGATCCTGCCAGACACTGTTGACACCACCACTCGCTTTACGCGCAACATTCCATTAAGCATGCCACTGGCCAGTGCGGCTATGGACACCGTCACCGAGGCACCGATGGCTATGGCGATGGCACGGCATGGTGGCATCGGAGTTATGCACCGCAACCTGTCAGTCGAAGATCAAGCCGCTGAGGTGGACAAGGTGAAGCGCTCTGAGTCAGGCATGATCGCCGATCCGGTCACACTGCCACCCGAGGCCACGCTGGGCGATGCCGAGCTACTGATGTCGAACTTCAAGATCAGTGGTGTACCGATCACGCAAAAGGGTCGGTTGGTAGGCATTCTCACCAACCGCGATCTGCGCTTTGAAACCGATCACAATCAGCTTGTATCCGACGTAATGACCTCCGAAAAACTCATCACCGCTCATGAGGGAATTTCTCTAACAGAAGCGCAAGCGGTACTAGGCAAACACAAGATTGAAAAGCTGCCGATCGTCAATGACGATTTCATGCTGGTGGGACTTATCACGGTCAAAGACATCGAAAAGCGCATTCAATATCCGCACGCCAGCAAAGACGAGCACGGCCGACTGCGGGTAGCAGCCGCGGTAGGGACTGGCCCAGATGCTTACGAACGCGCCGCGGCGCTGGCCGAGCGCAGCGTGGACGTAATAGTGGTTGACACCGCGCACGGCCACTCTCGCCCAGTCATTGAAACGGTCACCAAGATCAAGTCAACCTACGAGGTTGATGTGGTGGCGGGAAATGTCGCCACTGCCGAAGCGACGACGGCGCTAATAGATGTAGGTGCCGACGCCATAAAGGTGGGTATTGGGCCCGGCTCGATTTGTACTACACGGATCGTGGCTGGGGTTGGTGTGCCACAGATCACCGCAGTGTTTGACTGCGCTCAGGCAGCGGCCGGCCACGATATTCCAATCATTGCCGACGGTGGCATGCAATATTCCGGCGACCTCGTCAAAGCGTTAGCGGCGGGCGCTCATTGCGCCATGTTTGGCAGTGTGTTTGCTGGCACCGAAGAAAGTCCCGGCGATGTGGTAGTGCATCAAGGTGAGTACTTCAAGGAATACCGAGGTATGGGTTCGCTCGGAGCAATGCAGGGTCGTAGCTATTCCAAAGACCGTTACTTCCAGGACATGCATACCGACGACATGCTCGTGCCCGAGGGCATTGAAGGACGAGTGTCATACAAGGGTCCGCTAGCGAGTGTGCTGCATCAGTTAGTTGGCGGCTTGCGTCAAGCCATGGGTTATTGCGGAGCTGCAGACATCGCTGCGCTGCGTTACGACACTCGCTTTGTAAAGATCACCACTGCGGGTATTCGTGAAAGCCATGCGCACGACATAATCGTGACTAAGACCGCTCCGAACTACCGTCTGCCGACTTACAGAATGCCTAGCTAACTGTGTTTGCTAGCAACGGCTTAACTAACACATCTAACTAGCCCCCACCTAACTAGCAATGCCTAACGAACAACCGACAATCTGGTTTGATCGACCAGCTGGAGAAATGCAGCGCGAGCTAATCGGCGATAAGGCGCAGATCATTGCTGGCACCGAAGATAATCCGTTAGCCAACATTGAGCGGGGCGATGGCGCCATAGTCGGTGCAACTGTCAGCTACAACGCATCTGTATATGAGCTTGCGCCAAGACTGCGAGTAATCGTGCGAGCCGGAATCGGTTATGACAATCTTGACCTGGCTGACGCCACAACCTTCGGTATCGCGGCTTGCAATACACCTGACGGGCCGACAATTTCAACAGCCGAGCACACGGTCTCGCTTATCTTCGCTATCACCAAGGGCTTGCGTGAGAGTGCCAACCGGCTGGAACGCTCCGAAGGTAACTATTGGGCGCGCCACGGTCATCTGGAACTTAACGGCAACACTCTGGGGTTGATTGGACTTGGGCGCATAGGTGGTTTAGTCGGCCGAATAATGCGCGATGTTGGGATGAATGTGGTGGCCTACGACCCGTACATAGATGCTGACCGTGCTAAGGAGATGGGCGTAACTTTGGCCGCGACTCCCTCTGAGGTCGTGTCCGGTGCTCACGTGGTGTCTGTGCATGCCCCGCTTAGCGAAGCCACTCAGCACCTGATTGATGCGGACCTGCTTGACGCCATGAACGATGGGGTGTACCTGGTAAACACCTCGCGTGGTGGACTGGTTGACCAAGATGCTTTATTGGCTGCGTTGGAATCTGGCAAAGTGCGTGGTGCAGCGCTTGACGTAACCGACCCTGAACCGCTGCCAGTCGATCATCCGTTGCTAGGGCGCGACGACGTTCTGGTTACTCCACATGTGGCATCGGCCACCGGTGCTGGCACGCGCAGAATTTTTTCGTTTGCAGTGGAAGAAGTCATGGCAGCTCTGAGCGGTAGACGTCCACCAAATTTGCTAAATCAAGACGTTTGGCCTGGCCGCAACGACAACCGGGCTTAACCGCACTTTGGTGCCCCTAATGCACTCGGCCCGGGTCGTGCTGGCCTTTTGCTAGCTAGCAGTCCATAGGCGAACATAAACGAAGCCGCCAGCACGATCGGCCAAGTGCTCAAGAAAGTTGCCGCGGTGTGTCCTTCTCGTAGCTCCGCTGCCGCAACGACAACCGCAGTGTCTCCCAGCGTGGTACGTCCAATGACGTTGCCAGCCGGATCAATCACCGCCGAATAGCCAGTCGTAGACGCTTGCAAAACCCAGCGTCCGCTTTCTATGGCTCGCAACCTGGCCGACGCCAAAGACTGTGCAGGTACCCAACTGGTTCGATAGCTAGAGGCCAGTGTCGGATTCACCACGATGCGACCGCCGGCATTTACCCCGCTGCGCACGCTGCCTGGGAAATAGATCTCAAAGGAGCTAGCAACTGCTAGAGGGCCAACCGGTGATTGCAGCAGCCCAGGGGCTGAGCCGGCGATGGCGTCGCGACTTACCAACGATAGATCAGCAAAATTGTCGAGGAACTCACGCCAAGGGATGTATTCACCGAACGGCACTAGGTGAACCTTGTCGTAGCGGCCGAGGTAGCCGCTAGCTGGGGGGTCGTCTTGCGTATCTGATTGCGAATTGGCGGAATCGGATTCGGGTGCAACCGCGATAGAAGCATTGCGGAAACGCGGCGGGTCGATCCCAACGCTGCGTTCGTAGAAGTTAGCGATGATGGTTATGTCAATCTCGCTTGCTAGCGCCTGCAGTCGCTCAAGCTCTGGTGAATCCTCCAACGGACCGTCACTGGCAACGCTGCTCTCGCTCCACACCAGTAGTTCAACATCGGCCAGTTCACTGGCGTACTTGCGCGTGATCTCTACGTGCTTGTCAAATATGTCGTCAGCTCGGCCTCGCTCTCCTCGTTCGCCACCGGACTGAAGCACCGCTACTTGCAGTTCGCTTGCCGACTCTGTTTTGAATGCGAGCACACCAACCACGCTGAAGAAAGCAACCAGCGCTAGCGGTACCGCCCAGGGAAGAACCTGTGGCCGCCTGCCAAGAAAAAGGTTCTCCAAGGACATCATTAAGGCCACAAGGGCAAAGGCCAGCAATCCCGTTGCAGTAACTAGCAGCAACGGTCCACCCAGCCGAGCAAGCGGGGCCCACGGGGCATCCACTGCGCCCAACGCAAGACTTGACAGTGGAACCCCGCCGAAGGGGAACGCCCAGCGAACTGCCTCGCCCAGGGCAAGGGCTGCCCCAAAAGCGAGAGCACTGCTGAGATGCAAGTAACGAGCAGGTCTCGCAACGTTGCAGGCTCCTAAGACAATCGCCGTCGGCACCGACATGATCAGCGCTTCGATCAGCGCTGCTATAACCCAGCCAGGGATGGTCAGATCGGTAAGCCAAACCAGCCCGAAACCGTAAGCCCCTGCCCAAAAGGCGTAAATTGTCGCAAAATGGCGACGCCAGCGTTTGACTGGATTAATGGGCTTGTCTTTCGCCCAGCTATGTCTTTGCCAAACGATAAAGACGCCCAAGCCAATGGGTGCCGCCACCCAAGCAATCGAAACTTTCTCGACAATGTGCGGCAAAGAAAACATGGTCGCCACACCCATTAGTGCTGCTAGTAGCAGCGACCACCACCTACTGAATCTCATAAACAAACACAGGCAAACTCAGCCGGCTTGCCCCGTCATCGCAGGTGCTAAGTCTGCAAGTACAGCATTAGCTGCCTGCGTGCCTTGGCGGATACATGCTGGAACTCCCAAGCCGCGATATCCGGCCCCTGCCAACAGCACTCCTGGCAACTCGATAGCCAGCTCATCCTCAATCTGTTTGACTAGCGATTGATGCCCTTTCAAATACTGCGGAAACGAATCATCCCAGCGTGAAACACGCTGATCTAGAGCGTCGCCAGAAATTTTCAGCAATGGTGAAAGTTCACTGACCACAGCCTGCGCTAGCGCTTCGTCGCTCATCTGTTTGGCTCGATCATCACCATGTCGGCCAACCGAAACTCGCAAAACCACCTGATCCTTACCAGCCCAGTGCGGCCATTTGGCGGAAGCAAAACTGCAAGCGGTGGTGAGCATTCCTTCGCGAGACGGCACGAGCAAGCCAGCCACATCCAAGCGATGTCGTAGTTGTGAGCGGTTGAACCCGAGTGTCACAATCGCAACGGAGGCGTATTCAATCTTCGAAAGCAAGGCAGATGCGTTGGGAGCCGCAGACCCAAGAAGCCTCTTAGTCACATATGTAGGAGAGGTGACAACAACAGTGTCTGCGTTGAGCTGCTCACCCTGATCGGTAGTTACTTCAAGGCGATGATCTGCCCGGGACTGTGCTGGAACAATTTTCTGGGCCGAAACACCGGTGCGAATCATCACGCTATTCGTTTGACGCAGCACCGCAGCGAGCTCCTCTGGTAGCACTCCCAGTCCGTTTTCAAAGCTCGCAAAAATCGGGCCAGTAGCGCTCGGCTTTGCGTTAGTAGTCCGTTGGCGGCGAAGAATTCGAATCAGGCTGCCGCCTTCGCGCGCAGCCTCACCCAGCACAGGCGCAACCGATAGTGCTTCTAGGCGATGGATGTCACCAGCGTTGATGCTTCCCAGCAGCGGACTGACCACTGCATCGGCTATTTCGGTTCCTAATCGCCTGCTTACCAGTTCGCCAATGGTTTCATCTGGTCCCGCCCAGTTATCGCGGCGAACCACGTCAAGCGCCATTCGGGCTATGTCTTTAAGACCAACAATCTGCGACTTCGCCAAGCTCAAGAACGACGTTGGCACGCCCATTACTAACCCTTCGGGCAACACCCTCAACGCGGTGCGATGGCGAGTGCTGAGTACATAAGCGTTGCTGGCCGATGGAGAAATTATCGATGCCATGTCGTGCTCGCCTACTTGGCCAAGCTTGCGCACAAGGTCGAGTGCCCACGGCACTCGCGTGAGAAAAGCGTCGGCTCCTTCATCAACCGGACGCTCCATGAATGGCGTTGTGAGAATCTTCCCGCCGAGACGGTGACTGCTTTCCAACAGCACCACTTCAACTGGCGGATCTTGCTGGCTGGTCTCACTATGGTTGGCTTGAGTCAGAGCAAAAGCAGTTGCCAACCCGGTGATGCCTCCACCGATAACCACAACACGACTAGCGCCGCTGGCTTGCTTACCGCCCGTGTTCTGTCTAGGTGCTTTACTCACGCCTATTAAGCAGGGTTCGGTTCGCTATTCGATGAATCAGCCCGACCAGCTCTACCGGTCTGATCATGCACATAACGCACAACCTTTTCAAGGATCGTCGGATCGGTCGAAGGCAAAACACCATGTCCCAGATTGAAAATATGTCCGGGCAATGCGCTAGCACTGGCTAGTATTTGATCGACTCGTTCTCGCACAGCAGGCCAGGACGCCAAACAAGCGGCGGGATCAAGGTTGCCTTGCAGTGCCTGTTGCAGTGCTAGCTGGGATCCTTGTTGGGATCCTTGCATGGTGTCGCTTTTGTGTGCCCTGATTTTCCTTGCAGCAACATCAAGCGGGACGCGCCAGTCAACACCTACAACCTCACAGTCAACCGAAGCCATCAAACCCAGCAACTCCCCCGTGTTCACACCAAAATGTGCTCGCGGCACTCCCTCTGCAGCTAAATCCGCCAACTCGGTAAACACTCGTTGCGAGTGTGGCAGCACGAACTGCGTGTAATCGTTAGGGGTTAACGCTCCCGCCCAGGTGTCAAACAGTTGAACCGCGCTGGCACCGGCCATTACCTGTGCCCGCATTGACTGCACGGCTATGTCGGTCAAGCGAGACATTAGGTCGTGCCATAATGCTGAGTCGTTCAGCATTAGCTGTTTAGTGCGAGCTTGATCACGTGACGGCTTGCCTTCAATCAGATAACTAGCGACGGTGAATGGCGCGCCTGCAAAACCGATGAGCGGCACCTCCAGCCCCTCAGAAACAAGCATCTGCGTTGCCAGCTTCACCGCCTCAGCCACGAATGGCACATGCTGATCGGGTACAAGCGGCTGCAAACGCTCAAGGTCAGCGCGGCTCTCAAACGGCCGATCAGCTACCGGACCTATCCCTGGCTTTATCTCCATCCCGAAGCCGACACCAACAACAGGAACGATGATGTCCGAAAACAAAACCGCAGCATCTACGCCGTAGCGTCGCACCGGTTGCAGCGTGATCTCCGCAGCTAGCTCGGGATTTTTGATGGCATCAAGAATGCTGGCATCACTGCGAAGGGCGCGGTACTCGGGCAAAGACCGACCGGCTTGACGCTGAAACCACACCGGAGTGTGTGCCAACGCTGCGACAGCTTTGTTGTTGGGCTTGTTAGCAACGTTGCTGTTAGCTGCCAGCAAGTACGCCGAGTTGGCTAACCCACGAAGTGGATGATCGGCTGCTAATGCACTCACAGAGTCCGCACGGTAGCGAGACCTCATGCGATACAGGGCGCGGCTGGCTGTACCCTGCCCGCGCCGCAAAGGGGCGAAATGTCAAAATCAAAAAGGTTAAGAATCGCCTTTTTGACCTACCGCGGAAACCCATTTACCGGTGGTCAAGGTGTCTACACACGACACATGGCTCGTCAACTAACCGAGCTAGGTCACTACATAGAGGTCTTTTCAGGTCAGCCGTATCCAACTCTTGATCCTGACATAACGCTCACCAAGCTGCCCAGCCTTGACGTCCATCGTTCAGATACTGCTCTTCGCACAATTAGGACTCATCGCACGATCAAGAACATGTATGACCTACTGGAGTACGCCATGTCTTGCACAGCAGCGTTTGCGGAACCGCTCACCTTCAGCCTGCGAGCGAATAAGCATCTGCGCACACGCCTTGATGAGTTCGACCTGATTCACGACAACCAATGCTTGGGATATGGCATTGACTTCTTGCGCCGCACTGGCAAACCCGTTCTTGCCACCATCCATCACCCCATCACGGTTGATAAGCGTGTGGAAATCAACCACGCCACTCGGTTCGCTAGGCGAATGATTTTGCGGCGTTTTTATTCCTTTACCCGCATGCAGATACGAGTTGCTCGTCGACTAGAACACATTGTCACGGTTTCTAACAGCAGTCAAGACGACATCATCACCGACTTCGGTGTTGATCCCGAAAACGTTCACGTCGTCAATGCGGGCGTTGACATTGACATGTTTAAGCCGTTGCCAAACGTTGCGAAAGTTCCTGGGCGCTTAATGACAACGGCCAGTGCGGATGTGGCAATCAAAGGCCTGGCTTACCTGTTGGAGGCAATGGCGAAACTGCGAACCGATCATCCAGATCTTCACTTGGTCGTACTCGGTAGCGCTAAGAAGGACTCGGTCTCTCGTCGGCGCATCGCCAGACTCGGATTGACCGACCATGTGGAATTTAAGAGCGGACTGCGCGAAGAGGAGATAGCCGAGCTTTATAACGAAGCGCAAGTAGCGGTGGTGCCTTCTATTTACGAGGGATTCTCTTTGCCGGCTGCTGAGGCAATGTCTTGTGGAACTCCATTGGTAGCAACTACCGGCGGTGCCTTACCTGAGGTAACCGGCCCAGACGGAGTCGCATGTTTGTCGGTACCGCCCGGTGACGTGCAAGCACTGGAAGGTGCTATCCGTGAGATGTTGGATAACCCAGAGCTGCGAGCGAAACTCGGTGCGGCAGCCCGTAACCGTGTAACCGAACGATTTACTTGGCGCTTAGCAGCTGAGCGAACCGTTGAGCACTATCGAGCTCTCTTGGCCGACTGAGATGTTGACCGTTGATTATCAACGCTTAGGGGTGCGTCACGGTGAGACTGTGCTTGACCTTGGTTGCGGGTCGGGTCGTCACGCGTTTGAAAGTGCGCGTCAAGGTTGTCGCGTTGTTGCGCTGGATAGTTCGCTAAACGATGTGCACCAGGTAAAGCAGACCTTTGCCGCGGACCCGAACATAAACGTTGGCGTTGAGCCACCTACCGGCAGTGTCCTCGCTGCAGACGCAACTGCCTTGCCGTTCCCTGACAATTGCTTTGACCGCATAATCGCATCGGAAATTTTGGAGCACATTGACAACGACACCACCGCACTGTCTGAGTTGTCGCGCGTGTTGCGGCCAGGTGGCACGATCGCTATTTCAGTTCCGGCGTGGCTATCGGAACGGGTGTGTTGGGGGCTCAGCCAACAGTACTCGGCACCCTTTGTGTCGGGAGGCCATGTGCGTATCTACACCTCTCCAGAACTTTTGGCCAAGCTGACCGGTGTTGGACTAGTTCCAACAGGTAGGCATGGGGCACATTCACTACATGCTCCGTATTGGTGGTTGCGTTGCGCTGTAGGCCCAACCAACGACCAGCATCGGCTTGTGTCGGCTTATCACCGTTTCTTGGTGTGGGACATGATGAAAAAGCCGTGGCTGACTCGCAAACTTGACGATCTGCTAAATCGAGTTCTACCCAAGTCGCTTGTGGTTTATGCCAAGAAGTCCGCATGACTGTCATGGGATGTATGACAACAAAGCAGCATGAATAACCTCACTGGCATCGCTGAAACCGTCCCCGGAGTCCTTGAACTAGCAAAGCCTGGCCAGTTCGCGCACACACACAAGGCCTTGAGCACAGCTCAACTAAGTGAAACAGCCGATTTCATTAGCGACTGCCAACAATCCAACGGAATGATCCTGTGGTTCAAGGACGGTCATGCTGATGTTTGGAACCACACCGAAGCTGCAATGGCGCTAGCTGTAGCTGGCACCGCTACTTGCAACACCAGCTACATCCGTGCTGCCAGCAAAGCGTTTGACTGGTTGACCAGCAGTCAGCTAGACGACGGAAGTTGGCACAACTACTACGTGGTTGATGGCATTGAAGATCCAAAAATCGACACCAACTGCTGTGCTTACCCCGCAGTGGGTGTGTGGCACTACTACCTAGCTACGGGTGACCGCGGCTTCTTAGAAGCAATGTGGCCAGTGATTGATAAGGCACTCAGCTTTGTGGTGAGCCTTAGCCGGTCAGATCATCACATCCCCTGGGCCGTACACAGCGACGGCACACGCTGGCCTTATTCACTGTTGACCGGAACATGCTCAATAGTGCTGTCTCTACAAGCCGGCTTGTCTGCGGCCAATGAACTGGGCCACAGGCGATCACAGTGGGAGCTGTCGCTAAAGCGACTGCAACATCTTGTAAAACACCAACCAGGGTCGTTTGAACCCAAACACCGCTGGGCAATGGACTGGTACTACCCGGTGCTTTGTGGTGCCGTGTCGAACGCGACTGCGTTTAGACATTTAGAAAAGCGAGCAGACCAGTTTGTACGAGATCTCAACGCGGATGGTGTGCTGAGTGGGGTGCGCTGCGTGTTCGATAAGCCGTGGGTAACCGCGGCTGAAACTTGCGAATGCGCTTTGGCTTATTTGCGAGCAGGTGACCTCGAAACCGCGGTGCGGTTGTTTCGCGCTACTGACGATTTACGAGACAGCGACGGTGCCTATTTCACCGGACTTGTACTGCCGCAAGGTAAGACCTTTCCGCATGCGGAGCAAACGAGTTACACAGCGGCAGCGGTGTTATTAGCTGCAGACGCTCTGGCGGCGCTTACTCCTGCGGCAGGGTTGCTGACAGGTCGCTAAGTAGCGGTTACTGCAGATTGCCAGGTGCTTGCAGCAACCGAAGGCTGCCCACTGCTGACAAGTCGGTAAACCCGTCAGCGAGTGCTCGTTGGTAAATCTCAAAGGGCGGTCGTCCGCCATCGGCTGGATTTTCGAACACATCGTGAATAGCCAACGTCCCGCCGCTAATCAGCTTGGTTGCCCAGCAGTCGTAATCGGTGTGAGCAGGTTCGGTGCCATGGCCACCATCGATAAAAACCATGCTGGCCAAAGTGTTGAGGTGTTCTGCCACGGTCGGAGAATCTCCCAGCACCGCTATCACTGTTTTTTCTAGCTGTGAGGTCTCCAGCGTTTGGCGTAGATGCAGCAGCGAGTCGAAGCGGCCTGTTTGGGCATTCACCATCTCTTCGTCGTGATGCTTCCAGCCGGCCTGCATTTCTTGTGAGCCACGGTGATGGTCCACAGTGATCACGACTGCCCCGGTTTCTGCGGCAGCCGCGCCAAGATAGATCGTTGATTTGCCGCAGTAAGATCCAATCTCGACGATTGTTGCACTCTCGCCGACATCAATAGCGGCTTGATAAAGCGCCAGCCCTTCATAGTCAGGCATGAAGCCGCGCGTAGCGCGCGCTAGCGCTAACAGTTCAGGGCGCATGCAAGCTCAGTACAAGGAACAGCACTCAACGAACTCCGTGCTCAGCGGCGAACAGCACTCGATCAAGCAAAAAGAATTTGCCCAGCCATAAGACGCCGAACGCGGCGAGATTGGCAGCATGTACCGCAATAACAGTGCTACCCCGGGCGTTATCTACTAGCCCTACTAGCAACGTTGACAAAACCAGCCCCGCCAGGTTGTAAGACCAAAATGGCACTATCTCACGCGTCAGCGAATGCGCGGTTCGTTTTAGCCATACCCACCGCCGGTTCAATAGATACGCAGGAACCGCGGCCAGGCATACGGCCAAAATGTTGGAGATTACCGCTGGCCATCCAACAATTGAAAAGCTGAAATAGAGCACAAACTGTGTAACACCCACCGACACAGCGGACACGACGCCGTAACGCCAAACTCTGACGGCTAGTCGCAACGACCGTGTGTCGTTTGCTGCGGGGAGAATGCGTCTCTCAAGACGTCTCGGCAACAGCAGCTGAGGGTCGGTAGAAGGTGATCAACGTCAGTATGGACATCCCAACACCGCCGACTGTCGCGAATATAAATGAACCCCAGCAGCCACCTTCGTTCGTAACCCAAGCCAAAGCGAACCATTCGTTGTTAATCCAGTTATCTAGCGATAGTTCGCCTGGGCCAGTCAGCGCCACCACCGCGGCTGCTATCGCCATCACAAACACATGTTCCCAACCATTTTTTGAGCTTGAAAAGCCTGTCTTGCGGTGTCCAACCCAAGCAGCTGTGGTCATCACCCCGATGTATGCCAGGCTTGCCAACGGAGTGAGCAAGCCAAGCGCAAGACCTAGTCCAGCAGAAAACTCCGTTCCGCCAGCTAGCCAGGCATGTAACTTTCCCGGCCGCAAGCCCTCGGAGTGAAACCATCCAGCCGTGCCAGAAATATTGCGCAACTTCTCCAAACCGTGCAGAGCCAGTGTGACTCCAAAAACGACCCGCAGGATTAGCAACGCAATATTTAGTGTGTCTTCCATTAGTTACCTCTTTTTAGGTTCTTAGGCTTTTAGCTGTCTTTTTGACGCAAAAATCGCTCTAACTCATTCACCAGATACTCCGGATTCTCAGCCATGTCCATAATGTCATCTGCAGCCTCAGCCGCTGAGTCTTCCCAAAGCTTTTGCGCGTATTCAGAAAGGCGCGAATCACTGGCGACCACCTCATCAATGTGTTCTTCGTACACCGTGGCCGCAGCACGCAGCTCGGGGTCATCAATGGTCGTTTCTAAGAATCCTGCCACTCGTTGAATCAGTGCTAGCGCAGCCTTTGGTGATGGGTAGGCGCTCGCATATGTAGGCACCGCCGACCAGAAAGAAACGCTCGCAAATCCTGCTCGGTGGCAAGCATCGTTTAACACGCCGATGATTCCGGTTGGACCCTCATACGTTGATGGTCTGAGCCCTAACTCAAGGCTCAGTCCGGAGTTGGAAGAAGCACCCACCACGTTCACCGACGATTTGTGATGCGTGCCTGTTAGCAAAGCGCCCAGTGTCACCACTTGGTCGACACCTAGTTCGGTCGCCAAAATGATCACCGTTTCACAAAAAGTGCGCCAACGCAGCCTCGGCTCAACTCCAACCAGCGTTACCAGTGGTTTGCCGTCATCCATCTCGCCAACTCTTATCTCAGGCCGCGGCCAGTCGATGCGCCGCTCTCCTTCATGCAGGCGAACGTTTGGGCGCACTGATGCGAAGTCGTAGAAGTGCTCGGGGTCAATGGAGGCCACCGGTCGTCCGCGGAAGCGGCGGCGCATGTATTTGGTGGCTTCTGTGGCAGCATCACCAGCGTCGTTCCAGCCAGAAAATGCAGCCAGCATCGTGGCCCCAGACAGCTTTGGCCGCTCTATCCAATCAATGTGATCGTTGGCGATTAGACCCACGACCGTCAGGCTAGCCGCCACCTATCTGGTGGTGGCTCTAAAGGTGGAGCTTGTGTTAACTGGTCAAGTATTACGGTTTGGCTCGTGATGACTAAACCTCAGATTACGGTTTGCAGCGGAACTGACACCGGCGAACTTGAGCAAGTAACGCGCGCGTTGCAGGTACTGATTCCTCAACTATCAAGCTCCGCGGTGGCGATTTCGCAAGAACGCGTAGCAGAGATAGCTAAGCATGATGCTTGCACCTTGCTGATTGCGAAGATGCCAGCAGTTGACACTCACGAAAACAACTCGGCGCCTGATCAGACGCAGATTGTTGGTGCGATGGTGTTAGTCATCTTCCCTCTGCCGACCGGACAAAGAGCCTGGATCGAAGACGTTGTGGTAGACGAATTAGCGCGCGGTAAGGGTGTTGGCGAGCTGTTGAATCGTCGTGCAATTGAGCTAGCCACAGCAGCAAGAGCACGCACGGTTGATCTCACCTCGCGACCGAGCCGTGAAGCTGCTAACCGTTTGTATCAACGGCTTGGTTTTGAAACACGCGCCACCAACCTGTACCGCATGGAGCTTGGCTAGCACTGGGTCAGTTCGTTAGACCTAGCTCACAAGGCCTGGCGTTTGCTTTACGGTCTAGCGTGTCAGCGTGACCGAAACACAGGTACTGCTGAACGGACTGCAATTTGGCGAGGGGCCTCGTTGGCACGATGGTTTGCTCTGGTTTTCCGACTTCTATCGCCACGGCATCTTCACGGTTGATGCTGCTGGCAACGAACGGCGCATCCACGATGTGCCAACGCAGCCGTCCGGGCTGGGCTGGTTGCCTAATGGAGACTTGTTATTTGTCTCAATGCTTGATCGCACCTTGCGGCGTCTCACCCCAGCAGGTGAAGAGTCAATGCACGCCGATCTGAATGAGGTGGCGACAGGGCCTTGCAACGACATGGTCGTAGCAGCCGACGGTACTGCCTATGTCGGCAATTTCGGATTTGATGACCGCAACGGCGAAACATTTCAGCAAGCGACTTTGGCGATTGTTTCTCCGGCTGGTGAAGTAACCGCAGGCCCGGCTGAGTTGGATTTTCCAAACGGCACCGTCATTAGCCCAACCGGAAAGCACATGGTGATAGCTGAGTCATACGGTCATCGGCTCACCGCGTTTGAAGTTGCTGCCGATGGCGCGCTGACTAATCGTCGCACGTTTGCTGATCTTGGAGAACGCGTCCCTGACGGAATCTGCTTGGACGAACAGGGCGGAATATGGGTAGCTGATCCGCTGAATGCCTGCTGTTTTCGGGTGGTGGATGGTGGAGAGGTGACCGATGAGATGGAGCTAGAACTCAACTGTTTCGCTTGCATGTTGGGCGGCGAAGATCGCCGCACGCTTTATATGGTCAACGCTCCTAGCTCGCGCCCAGAAAAAGGTGCTGCACCCCAGGGTCGCATTGAAACTGTACGTGTAGAGATTCCTGGAGCAGGTTTGCCTTAGCAAACCTGCAGGTAATCGCTTTGCCCTAGCAAACCTGCAGGTAATCGCTTTGCCCTAGCAAACCTGGTTTAAAATCGCAGTGGATTTTTAGCACTCCAATCCAGCTTCGTCTCATCAAAATCGAAATCAACTTTCTGCCAGGTGACTTCTATGCTCGGGTCCGTATCTGAGCCATCTGCGCTCTCATCACCAGGTGAATCAACCATTAGCTCAAACATGGCGCCATCGGTTTCATCAACAGGCCTACCCAAGAGCACCATGAACGCCTTAGCCATTTCGCAGGGTTCAAGCATTCGCTTTTGCCAGCGGCCGAACACCCGCTCGTTATCAACGTATTCATTAGTCATGCCGGTGCGAACGAACGGCAGCAGCAAAGAGAAGCAGCTAACAAACTCAGAGCTAGGTCCAAGGTTTACCTTCAGCACCTTCGGTAGTTGCAACACCGCCCAGTTGCTCAGCGCATAGCCCGGAACCGCCGGGCCTGGGTCAATGGCCTGGCGCGAAGAGACATAAACGATCTGCACCGGTTCGGAGTGATAGACGGCCTCCCCCGCCCACAGGTGTGTCGTTGCCATGAAACCGTCCACCTTGGTGTCAAGCACTAAGCGCGACTCATCCAGATTGTCTAGGAAGTGCTGACGCACCCTTGCACGACGCAACGACGTTGACTCACCCTCCACCTGACGTAAAGCGCGCCCAAAGCTGTAGCCCGATTCGGTCAACCCGGAGTTGCAAATAACAAGATTCGGTGGCTTGGAACCCATCTGATTAATCACATGTGACCTAATGGCCCATAGGTCACGCAGATTTGTTACATCGGCTTGCACTGGAAACGCGTTGACTCCAAGCTCACGTAATTTGTCAACCAGGTCAAAGCCGTCTTCATAGCTGCGATGAAAATGCACGCCAACAGACTCAGCACCGTTGAGACCGGCACACAGGGCAAATGCTTGACCTATGCCACCATCTTTTCCGGCACCGGTAATGAATACTCGTCTGCCTTCCATTGCGGCCCGCTGGTCGTCAAACCTGAACGCGTCAGTTGGTGCTGAATAAGCCATTTTTCTCCCGAGCTAATTTTGTTTGCTTGCTTTGCTGAGACTACAAACCTCAACACGTTCAGTTCTAATCTGCGCAAGACTGCGGATGTGCATACAACAGGTTCGGGCGCGGCAAAGCCGGCTAACCAATCGCGGGTTCATGATCTGGGCGGGGTGCGCGGCTACGGGTCGGTTCCGCACGACCCAGACGAACCTCCGTTTCACCACAATTGGGAAAAACGCGTATTTGGCTTGCTCGGCCCGTCGCTGGCTGTCTCAGGTAATCGCACCGGAGAGTTTCGCTACGCTCTAGAGCGTCTTGCACCGGCGGACTATTTCCAGCACGGCTATTACGGCCGTTGGTTAGCCGCTTTTGAGTTATTACTCAGTGAGTACGGCGTGCTGGAACCCTATGAAGTCGACCAGCGACTCGGAGCGCCAGCTGGCACCGGCCCGGTAAGCCGAGCTCAGCGAGCCGCAACCGTAGACGCCGATCTGCTACCGCCAGATACATCGCCCTGCGATGCGCAACCCTGTGAAACAGTGGCTAGTAGCACCACAAGGCCTGCCCGCACAGCCCAAAGAAACCTTGCACGTGCTCCTCGTTTCAAAGTCGGCGACGCTGTTGTGGCTTTGTCTCGCCGCGGCGCGAAGTCTCGCCACGACACGAAACCCCACCACGACACCGAGCCGCGCAACAGCACTGGTCACACTCGACTACCCAGCTACGCCGAAGCCAAGCGCGGCGAGATAGCCGAACTTCATGGAGCCGAGGTACTACCCGACTCCACCGCTCATGACCTAGGCGAGCGCCCCCAACACGTCTACGCTGTCGCGTTTGCAGCCAATGAGCTCTGGGGAGAGGATGCAGAACCGGGAGTAACCGTTCACGTTGATATGTACGAGTGCTACCTGACCTTGGCCGACCCAGACTGTTAATCAGACAAGCACACGAAGCAATCATGAGTCACGACCATTCGCACGACCACAACTCACCCGCTATCCGCGCCGAGGCATTAGAAGCACTACTGGTTGAGCGAGGAATCGTTGACTCTCAGCGCATTGACGCTCTTATCGAACGCTACGAAAACGACATTGGTCCACTAATTGGTGCACGTGTTGTGGCACACGCCTGGACCGATGCCAACTTTCGAGAACAGCTGCTGACCAATGCAGATGCAGCTATCGCTGCAATGGGTATCTCTGGTCCAGAGATTGATCACCTAGAAGTAAAGGCCAACACCTCTGACACTCACAACGTCGTGGTCTGCACCCTGTGCTCGTGTTATCCGTGGGCGCTTCTGGGGCTTCCGCCGAATTGGTACAAGAGTCCGCAGTACCGCTCCAGGGTGGTGCGCGAGCCGCGACAAGTGTTATCCGAAATGGGGCTTGAACTGGACTCAGACGTACATATCAACGTTTGGGATTCCAGCTCAGAGACTCGTTATCTAATCTTGCCGGAGCGTCCAGCTGGTACAGAGGAGTTAAGCGCAGAGGGGCTAGCTCAACTGGTTACACGCGACTCGATGATCGGAGTAGGTCACGCCGTTGCTACACCAGCCACTCAAGCAGATACTTCACCGGCACAGCACTAGATACTCGATGAGCGACCGGTCAGCGTTTGCAGGCGAGCAAACGCAAGAATCACATCAGCCGCCGAGGTCAAACGGTGAACTTGTTTTTGACGAGCCTTGGCAAAGCCGCTCATTCGGTTTGGCTGCGGCTGCAGTCGAGGCGGGCTACTTCACTTGGAGTCAGTTTCAAAAGTATCTGATTATCGAAATTGGCAACCACGATGAGACCACTAGCAGCACAGGCGAACCTGCTGGCTACTACGGATGCTGGCTAGCTGCGCTAGAACGCCTGCTGCGCGACGATGGAAAAGCTCCGCAGGCCAAGGTCGACGCTCTTGTTGCGCAATATGCGAGCAGAGAGTCTGGGCACGACCACTAACGCTGTCGCCAACAACAGCACAAGCGCAAAGCCTTCCGGGACTAACTTGCGGCCGTGGATGAGTTCATTCTTGCTGTTGATCTTGACGGAGTCTGCGCAAAATACAATGAGGGACTCCGCAAGGTTTTCAAGCAGGAGAAGGGATTGTCAGATGCAGACCTGGCCGTATCTCGCACCTGGGGTTTTGAAGAGTGGGGTATAACCGAAGACGAGTACTCCAAGCTTCACGACATTGCTGTGCGCGAGTACCACATCTTCCAAGATCTTGAGATGTACGAATCGTGTGCCGACGTTCTGTGGCGTTTGTCCGATGCCGGTGCTTGGATTCGTATCGTCACACATCGCCTTTACACCAACTGGGGTCACGAGTCAGCCGTTGTAGACACCGTTCAATGGCTAGACAAATCAAAAATTCCTTACCGCGACCTGTGCTTTTTGGGAGCAAAATCTGACGTTGACGCCGACGTTTTCGTCGAAGACGCTCCGCACAACATTGAGCGACTTAGAGCCGCTGGCCGCGAGGTGGTCGTATTTGATCAGGAATACAACAGCCACTTTGAACGGCCCCGTGCTAGCAACTGGATAGAAATAGAGCAGCTGATAATGGGCTACCTTGCCATGCACCAGGGCTCGGTTGAGATGACATTGCCAGGTGTAAGCAAGGCAGCCAACCGGATTAGCACACGGAAAAGCAAACCGGTTTAAAGAGGTGGTCAAACAAAGTGAATCGCCATGAGCAGTGAAACAAAACCATCTGGTGAGCTGCACGCGCCCGGCATGAAAACCGAGATCATCAACGCCGATGAGGCGCCAGCTCCGACCGATGCAGCAACCGTCGTGCCCATCCGCGACACAGCTACCACCAACACGACACCGCAATCGGGCCTTGAAGTCTTAATGCTGCAACGCAATTCACGCGGAGTGTTTGGAGGAATGTGGGTATTTCCGGGCGGGCAGATTGACGAAGCCGACCGAGAAGACGCCCCAAGTGACGACTTGATCGGTGACTGCGAGCCACCGCATGGTCCAGCTGAGCCTTCTGCCCCCACTCAACGTGGATTTAGAACCGCAGCCAGACGGGAAGCCGCTGAAGAAGCCGGGATTGACTTGAGCGGTACCGAACTGATTCATCTTTCACATTGGTTGCCGCCACCAATCCGCCCGAAACGCTTTGCAACCCACTTCTTTGTTTGTGATACACCCGACCCATTGGGAGCAATCACCGTTGACCAGGCAGAAATACTTGATCACATCTGGATTGCCCCGACCGAAGCCTTAAAAATGCGCTCCACGGGAGAAATGGAGTTCGTTACTCCAACCTTCGTGACACTCACCTACTTAGAAAAATTTAGTTCAACGCAAGCTGCTCTAAAACACACGGCGCAAACACGCGCTCGCTGCTTCCACACCGAAATGATCATGTCTTCAGCACAGAATCCAGGAATGGTGGCGGTTTACCCCGGTGACTCTGCTTATCCAAATGGAGATCTGGATGCGGCTGGGCCCCGCAGGCGCTGTTACATGCTGGAATCAGGTTGGTCTTGGGAGGAAAACAGCTAAGTGAAGCGGCCAGCCAGCCTGGCAATCTGCTTTTCTTGCGCAGGCCCATCGGGGCCTCCCCCAGGTCGAGCCTGGCGAAACTCGACCGCCGCATCAGCTAATTCGACTCCCAACGCCACCATCGTCAAGATGCACACCACCGCCGTGCGTGCCATGCCTGCACCACAGTGCACCACTACTCCGTGACCAGTTTGCAGCCGTTCGACCACCTCGTTCACTAAGCCAACTACGTCTTCATCATCGGTTATCTCACCGTCAGCGATTTGCAACCAAATGGCGTGAGGTTTGCTTGAAGCTTGATTGCTTAACTGATGCTGTTTAAGCCACTGGATGTAGTCGGGGTAGCGCATCATTATTTCCTCTGCAGTCAGCAGACAAACCACGGTCGTGCCTGCAACAGATCTCAGTGCCTGAACGGGATCGTGCCCTATTGCTGAGAATCCGCATGCAAAAAGCTGGCCTATGGGCGCTTCGCCGTTTTCGGCGTCCCCAAGTGGCACATGATCGATGCGGTTATTTGAACTCACTTACGTTTTGCCTAGCTTGGGACCAAACCGGAATCGGCGCTTAGGCGGCTCTTCTTCGTCCAGTAACGGTGGCCAGTCCTGTTTCAGCTGCTCGAAACCTTCGATGCGAACTTGCTCTAGCTCGGCTTTGGAGTATTGCTGTGAGCGCGGCACCAAAGCGCGATAGCGCGCTTCGATGGATGCAAAATTTGAGTCATTAACAAAGTTTTCTAACAGCAGCACCCGTTGCCAGTCTTCACGTGCTGACAGATACAGATACCCGTCGGCTACGTCTCGTAGCCTCAGCGCTCCCGTTTTGCTGCTTATTGCGCCGGAAACCTTCGTCAAACCTACGTTACCAATCGTTGAGGTAGCGAGGTCTAAGCCGAAAGTGGCTTGAGCGCCTTGTCTTCCACTCTCCGGAGATGCCGACACAAGCTCTTCGACTCTTTTGGTAGCGGCTGGATCTCCCACAGCACCGTGAAACAAAACTCGTTTCACGCCGTCTCCCAGCCAGTGATGCAATAGGTTTCCCATCGTGACCGTGGCAAGATCGTCGGACCACTCGACTAAACGCGTAGTGGTACGCCTGATATCGGAATACACAACGGCTCGCTCACCTTTGCGTAGAACCTGTTCGGTCAGCACATTGGAAGCGTGAATCGCAGCTATATCGCGGTAGTGACCACCCATCCACCAGTTACGAAGCTCAAGCTCCGAGCCCGATCGGCCGTCCAACAAATCGGGGTCTTCAACGTAGGTTGGCAAACCCAGTGCGACCATTCGGATTTGCCGAGCTTCGTTGGAGGCTTCACTGTTGTGCGCCCACACTGCGTGCAGCACATCCGCGTACTCGCGATATGCGAAACCGATACCAAGCAAATCGGCAAAGAGGTCAACGCAGGCTCGCTCATCCCATTCCCTAGCAGTGGTCAACTCATCTAGCTCGCTTTGTCGGCGAGTGTTGGTGTAGTCCCAGGCCAGGTTTTGCACATCGGCCGCGGCTAGCACAGGTATCGCTTCGCTTAGAAACTTCAAATGAGCGCTTATGCCCGGTTGATCGCCCAGCAGAACAATCTGGGCAGTACTGGCGATGTTGGCTAAGTATTGCGCAGGGGTCGGAAGCGCTGTGTCGGTTTCATTCACAAAATTCGTTCACAAAATTTGAGTCCACGAAAGCTCCGCTGCGGTCGCCGCTGCGCGAAATGCGTCATCAAAGTCTGCCGTGGTTACATCAGTTCTACGCAGTCTGGCGTCTAACGCCAGGCGTCGAGCGCGTTCTAGCACATAGTCAGGCACCGACCCGTAGAGAGGTGTGGGCGCTACACGCTGCTGCTCTGGTTCTAAATACAGCCAACCTTGCGCCATATCCACTAAAGGTCCGTCGTCAAGAGCTGTCAGGCTGCAAAGTTTGCCAACGTCTCCCACATCTGTGTCAAAGCCCAGTGGTGTTGGAGGCGCACCAATCATCGCGAAGACTGCATCCAGCACTCCGTCAGCAGGCAGCGCGTAGTCGCACAAAACTCCGTCAGCAGGCAGCGGTTGATGAATCAGCACCGTTGCCGCTCGATCGGCCACTGCGGCATAGACATGATTTGCGGCACCTACCACCTTGCCGGCGTCAATCTCAGTATCAAAAGCGTCCCAACGACGATGTTGGCGGCGGCGCAGACGCGTTAGAGCATGTGGTGTGCGACACAACACCAATGCCTTATGACCTCGATCGAATACCTCAGACAAAAGCACGTCACACATATGCCGTGCAGCGGTGCCACGGTGGCGTAGATGCGCCCATGGGGCGTCCGTTCTTAGCTCCGCAGTGTCTGTAACCGCATCAAAGTCAAGGTCGTAATCAAGAGCAAGCACCCTCATATTTTCCGATGATGCCGAGTCATTCTCTGATACGGGTCTGTTCAGTTCCCACGCCACTTTGAGCACGTCTAGGTATTCCTTGAAGGCAAAGTCGTGGCGCAATCCCCATCGCAGCATTGCCTCACGCGCTAACCCTTCGGCAAATGAGTCTCCTCCTGCCTTTATAGACGCTCCGCTTCGAACGGTGCTAGCGCCGGTTGCTGCGTCTAGTAGTAGTTGGTCGTCGCGACATAGGTACTCCATTGCCACGTGATGTACGCCATGGCTAGGTAGTGCTTGCACAAGCTCTTGCAAGAACAACCCCGTGCGCAAGGTGGGGATGTGATGCCCGACAAATACCACCTGGTGCTTCTTAAACAGGTCGCCTATGTAGCTCACCGGGTCGCGACCGTGAATCGCTAGATCTACAGCAACGGCTTCCAACTCTTCAACTCGCAAAGACTCCAGCCCGCGGCGCTGGCGGTAGAGCCCTACTCGTTCAAGCACATCAACTGTGTGCTCCGACTTGCTAGATCCAGTTTGGTCTGAGTCTGGGGCCTGCTTTGCTTGGCGGCCATCAGATAGGTGTTCGGCAGATTCCACCTATGGCGAGAGTACCTGGGCGATCTCCATATAGCCAGTGGCAGTACCAGCGCGCCGCTGGCCGTATTCTTTGGCCGATGCCGATGCGCCTTTACGACACTGCCCAGCGCGGTGTAGTTCAGCTAGACCTGGCGGACACCGCTGGAATGTATGTCTGTGGCATCACCCCTTACGACACCACTCATCTCGGACACGCTGCCACTTACCTGACTTACGATCTCATCATCCGCCGACTTGAATCATTAGGCACTCGTGTCACCATGGTTCGTAACTACACCGACGTGGACGACAGCATCTTGCCGAAAGCTGCCGAACTGGGCGAGCACTATCTGTCACTAGCAGCACGAGAGATGGCTCGCTTTAACGCTGACATGGTCGCTTTGCAAACCATCTCACCAACACATGAGCCACGCGCTACGCAAACGATTGATCGCATGATTGCGCTGATTACAAAACTGGTTGAATCTGGCCATACCTATGAAGCGGACGCAATCACGTACTTCGATGTTTCGACCTTTCCGAGCTTCGGCAAACTCTCCGGCCTTGATCAAGACGCCATGGTGGAACTTGCTCGCAAGCGCGGGGGCTCACCCGACAACCTCAGCCTTCGTAATCCGCTTGATTTTGTGCTGTGGCAACCCAGCGGTAAAGGTGAGCCTGAATGGGACTCGCCGTTTGGCGCAGGACGACCGGGCTGGCACATCGAGTGTTCTGCCATGAGCTCGGCGACTTTGGGTCAAACCATTGACATCCACGGTGGTGGAGGTGATCTTGTATTTCCCCACCATGAGTGCGAGATTGCCCAGAGCGAATCGCTGACCGGTGAGCCTCTGGCTCGCTATTGGGTTCACGCCGGACTGGTTGGCTATGAAGGTGAAACGATGTCTAAGTCGCTTGGCAATCTGGTGTCCGTTTCAGATTTACGCCAAACAATTGATCCGCGGGCAATTCGCCTAGCAGTTATGAAACACCACTACCGCACCGATTGGGAATGGTTTGATGAAGAAGCTCCTAGAGCGGTGGAAGATTTGAAACTGCTCCTAGCTGGAGTCGCCGGCACTCTTGATAACGACACTGGGGCCGATAACAGCGGCTTAGAAGTCGAGGTCGGTTCAGCTCTGGACGATGACTTAGACACTCCGAGCGCTCACAAGCTTCTGCTTGAAGCCGCTGGCGCAAACCCAAACGCAAAACGCTCTGGGATTGGTGCTGAGCTAGCCGCGGCCGCCAAACTGTGTGGGATTGACTTGGCTGAGCCACTCCAGACAGGACAATCCCAAGCTGCAAACGCCTAGGTAACCATCAGTCATGCCAACCATCGCATTCGTAAATCAAAAAGGCGGAGTAGGGAAAACCACCGTCTTGCTCGGAGTAGCCGAAGCCGCCTGCTCGGCTGGTCGTCAAGCACTTGTGGTTGATCTTGATCCGCAAGCCAACGCTTCGGCCGGACTTGGCGTGTGGGACGCAACTCCAACAATTGACGACGTAATGGCTGCAAACCAGACGGGCAGCGCCAAAGCCGCTATAACTCAAACGGCCTGGCCCGCGAACAGCTCGCGACCTGCCTTAATTCCAGGCGATCCACGCCTTGCTAGTCGTGAACCACAACTAGCCGCCGATCCGCTAGGTGCTCAGGATCGGCTACGTATGGCAATGGTTGGGATTGACCACGATCTTGTACTGATCGATAGCCCGCCTTCTTTGGGCTTGTTGTGTGTGAATGCCTTATTCGCCGCGGACTACGCCTTGATCGTGACCGAACCGTCCGCCTGGGCTGCCGATGGAGTTGATTTGATGAAATGCACAATTAACCAGATTGCTGAGCGGCGAGATGGCCCTGAATTGATCGGCATTGTGGTCAACCGCTGTGGGCGCACACGCGATCACAGATACTGGGTTGACCAGTTGACGCAGCGTTTTGGCGACTTGCTGCTGCCAACGGTGAGCATGCGAGCAGCGGTGGCTGAAGCAGCCGGACAGTCGCTGCCGCTGAAAGCGCTAGGCAGCCGACAAGGTGCAGCCGATGCTGCTACTCAATTCGCAACGGTATTTGACGCACTCCAAGAACGCTTGGAGCCAAAGCGGAACCCTCAACATGACTGGGCGTCGCAGCAACAAGAACTACCACCCGGGCTAATAAACCAGGCCTAGGTAGGCTCAACAGCCGTAATGGCTGGTTATAACCCAAATAGGCCCCGCCGCAACACGCCGAATCAAGTGCCTGGACTACATGTGCCAGAAACTGAAGCCGAAGCACAACCTGAACCAATCAAGCCTCAGCCAGGACGAGCACCAATCGGCTACGACGATCCCCCACCCGCGCCGGCCACGCGCGTGCTGCCACGCCACGGCATACCCGATCGGATAATGCTGTTCGCAGGCTCCATTACAGCAGCCGTTGTCTTGCTGGTTGTGATCGTGACATTTGCTTGGTGGCGACGGCATCGCATCGCGATTTACCGAATTTCCGACAGTGTTTCCAGCAGTGTTTCTGGCAACGCTTCTGACAGTGTTTCTAGCAACGGGAATGCAGGCACTCACTAACTAGTCAAATAATTGCCCTGGTCGCGGCGCGCTTTGGCGCGATACTCAGAGCTGTGACTACAACTGAGACTGAGACCGCAAGCACCTATCGGCCCCGCTCGCTTAGCCCGTCCTCGGCTGGCACGTTTCGTAACTGCAATCGGCGCTGGAAGTTTCGTTTCATCGACAACTTGCCAGATCCACCTGGCGAAGCAGCCCTAGTTGGAACGTTTGTGCACAAGGCTTTGGAAGACTTGCTGGGACTGCCGGCTGTAGAACGCACGCTGGCTCAAGCGAAAAAGATCTGCGGAGCCAACTGGCTCGACACCTCGAAAACCGCTGATTTCAAGTCTCTGCAGTACAACGAGGAGCAAGAAAAGAGTTTCAAGTGGAAGGCTTGGAACTTCATTGAGGGCTACTTCAAGATGTTTGATCCTGGTCAGATTGAAGTAGTTCAGCGCGAGCAACAACTTGATAGCGCAGTCGGCAATGTTCCCTTCAAAGGGATCGTTGATCTCTTAGAACGTGATGAAGCTGGCTTGCGTGTTACCGACTACAAGACAGGCAAGCCGCCTAGCTCTGCCTATGTGGATGACTCCCTAGCGCAGATTTGGCTTTATGCCGCTGCCCTTGAGAACTCCGGAAAACCAATCGCCAGCGTGCAGTTGGCATACCTGGGCAATGGCAACGACAAGCACGGTAAAACAATCAGTCGTTCAATGGACAAAAAAGCCATGGATAAGGCCGTTGACAAACACGACCAAACCTGGAATGACATTCACGCCGCTATTGACTCCGGAGAATTTGCTCCCAGGCCTGGTCCGCTTTGTGGTTGGTGCCCCTATCGCGAACATTGCCCCGAAGGTCAAGCCGAATATGAGCGTCGTTACGGACCTGAGGTTTAGCCTTCGAATAAGTCAGCAGCCAGGAGCAACCATGAACGCAGCTATTAGCAACGACACCCGCGAGCAAATCACAGTCAAAGATCTGACGACTAGCCCGACAGTACGACTAATCACTTTGTCACGGCCTAAACGCCTAAACGCCTGGACACCAAAGATGCAGAACGAGCTAATAGCCGCTCTTAAAGAAGGCAACTCCGATCCAGCGGTGGGTGCTTTCATAATCACAGGTGAGGGTCGCGGGTTTTGCGCCGGAGCTGACATTGGCGAGGTCTTTGCTCAGAACACCACCGGAGACAACTCCGACGGAGATGTTGGCGAAAACAGTGCAGATAACTGGGTAAATCTGGTGCGCCAGTCAAAACCCATCGTTGCTGCAATCAACGGAGCGGCAATAGGCGTGGGTCTGACAATGGTGTTGTCAATGGATTACCTGGTGGCCGACAGTGCTGCCAAGTTGTCATGTCGTTTCGTGAAAATGGGAGTCGTGCCAGAGCTGGCTTCTTCAAATTTTTTGGTTCAGCGTTGCGGCTGGGGTGCCGCTAGCGACCTGGCACTGTCAGGTCGCACCATTACCGGTTCCGAAGGTAAGGCAATGGGGTTGGTCGACGAAACTACCGACGACGACGTTGTAGAGGTGGCGCTAGCGCGCGCTATTAGCTACGCCGAGAATGCACCAGCCGCGGTGATGTTCACCAAAGAGCTGCTAACAGCAAACGCGACCGAAACCGACTTGAACGCAGTTCAAAAACGCGAACTGACATCTCTCAAGAAGGCGTATCGCAGCAATGATCACGCCGAAGCGGTGAACGCTTTTCTTGAAAAACGCGAGCCTGTCTTCGGCACTCCTCACAGCTAGCTCACCGCTAGTCCTGTAGCCGGCTACGCACTAGCAAGAACTAGCAAAGCTCTCAATTGCCGGAACTGCCCGAGGTTGAGGTGCTTCGCCAGCAGTTAGCTAACAAAATTGTGGGTCAACGTGTTGACGCCGCTGGCAGCCATTGGTCAAAAAAATTCACACCTGCACGCAAGGTAGTGGGCACGCGATTCACACGCGCACGGCGTCGTGGTAAGTACTTACTGCTGGAGCTAGACGACGAACGAGAGCTGATCATTCATCTCGGTATGAGCGGCTCTCTTGCGCTTACCGTCGTGGATCCTGATCCTGCTAGCGAACCACATTGCCGAGCCTGGTGGTCGCTGAGCGATGGCCACACGATGCTGCTGCGAGACATTCGCCGCTTCGGGCGAGTGCTAGTAACGCAACGAGGTAACTACACCGAACTTGCGACGTTGGCCGCGATGGGTCCTGAACCGTTTGACCAAGACCTTGACGCAATCTCGTTCTGGCAACGTAGCCGTAACAGCAACCAGCGAATCAAAACACAGTTGCTGGGACAACGTCTAATAGCCGGCGTCGGCAACATCTACGCAGACGAAGCGTTATTTAGTGCTGGGATTAGGCCAACTGCCAGGCAGATCACTAAGCCGCAAGCAGAACGGTTGCTGGCAGCGATTCGGACCGTGTTGTGTGCGGGCATTGCTAACGGTGGAACAACCTTGCGTGACTACGCAAGCCTGTCGGGCAGCGGCGACAACCAAAACCATTTGCGCTGCTATGGCCGTGCCGATCAACCCTGCGTGGCTTGTGGAACCTTGCTGCGCCGCGCAGTAGTTGACGCGCGTGGAACCACATGGTGCCCTAATTGTCAGGCCTAGGTTCAAATCCAGGTTGCTAGACCTAAACTTGAACCAAGATGGACAACGAGATTTGGCGCTGGATCTGGACGATAGGCGCTGTCGTGTTTACGACTGGCGAGATGATCACGGCTGGTTTCTTCGTGCTTCCATTCGCTGTCGGCGCAGTGCTAGCTGCAGTGGTGGCATGGGTAGACGGACCTGGATACCTGCAGTGGGTGGCGTTCTTCGCTGGCAGTGCGGTGTCAATGGTGGTCGTACGGTTCGTAATTCGCGGTCAAGACCGCGAAGACCGAGATTCTCTTCCCGTCGGTGTCAACCGTTATATCGGGATGGAAGCGGTGGTACTTGAAACTATCGATGCGATTTCAAACACTGGTCGCGTCCGTGTTCAAACCGAGGTATGGCGTGCCACTGTTGAAGGTGAAAGCATCAACGAGGGAGAACTTGTCACCGTGGTTGCGCTGCAGGGCACACGTTTGCTTGTCAAGCTTGCTCACGATGCCGCCACGCAGTAACTCGCTAGCCGTACCAGTTAATACCCGACCAAAATTCAGTAGCAAACCAGGAGGCTTCTTATGGATCCAGCCGTAGTGCTGTTTGTCGTCATCGCGGTGGTGATCATTTTGATTGCCGTCGCTGGTTTTCGAATCGTGCGCCCATTTGAGCAGGGCCTCATTGAGTTGCTCGGCAAATACCGCACCACGGTCAACCCTGGGCTGCGATTTGTTATCCCGTTCTTGCAACGCATCCTCAAGGTTGATATGCGTGAGCAAGTCATTGACGTACCGCCACAAGAGGTCATCACCAAAGACAACGTGGCAGTCACCGTAGATGCGGTTATCTACTTTGAGGCCACAGACCCGGTGAAACTCAAATACGCCGTGGGTAACTTCATTCTTGCTGTCACCAAGCTGGCTCAAACCAACTTGCGAAACGTTATTGGTGACTTGCAGCTTGACGAAGCACTCGTTTCGCGAGAGCTCATCAACTCCAAGCTGCGAACCATCTTGGACGATGCCACCGACAAATGGGGAACCCGTGTTGTACGAGTTGAAATCCAACGCATCGAGCCACCGCCAGACGTAACTAGTGCCATGCACCGACAGATGAAAGCCGAACGTGATCGGCGTGCCATTGTGACCGAGGCTGAAGGTGAGCGCGCAGCAGCGATCTTGAGTGCGGAAGGTGTGAAGGAATCAGCGATCCTTACCGCGGCCGGTCGCGCCGAAGCGGTCAAGATAGAAGCCGAAGCTGAAAAGTATCGACAGCTAACGGTGGCCGAAGGTGAAGGGCAGGCCATCGAAACCGTCTTTGCGGCTATTCACGAAGGCAACCCCACACATGACGTATTAGCGGTGCGTTACTTGGAGACTCTGCAAGGTGTTGCCGACGGTCGGGCCACGAAGATTTTCTTGCCACTTGACACCAGCGGAGTACTGGGGTCGGTTGCGGCATTGGGCGAGTTGTTCAGAGAGGACAGCGTTGGTGCAACAAGCACTGGTTCGGGCACCGCAAGCACTCCTGTGTCCCAGACGCCAACCACGCAAACGCGACCCTTTTATGAGCCAGAATCAAACGAGCCCGAAGAGGACTAGCAACCCAAACAACCGCTTGGTTCCAGCTATTAAACGGCGGCTCTAATAGCGGTTTCCAAAGCCTCGGAAGCCAACAGCGCTACCAGTTCCTTGTTTGCAGGCACTTGGCCGGTGGCGAGTAAAAACAAAGCATCTCCGTCAAAGTCGGTATGCGGAGGCTCCACCGCCCGAGCTATTCCGGTGTGTGCTAGATCGGCTGCGCGACACGCATCGGGTTTAGTCAAAATCGCGTTTGTAACTATGCAACCGATTGTCGTATTCAAGCGGCCAGAGCCGGACAGATCTATGTCGGCTTCACCGACTCCTTTGTACGTCTCTTCATAGAAACCAGGTATCAGTTCCGCATCTGTGTACGGATAACGCTTGGCGTCTGCTGGTGCGATTGTTCCGGCAAGCACTGAACCGTCCGGGTTAATCACATCACCCAGGGCATTCACCGCCACTAGTACCGCCACCGACAGATCACCACTTGTGCAAACCGCCATACCCAATCCACCAGGCGTCGAGTAAGCATGACCTGCGCTCTTACCCACAGTGCAGCCTCTGCCGACGCCAACTCTCCCGGTGGCTGGCTCATCAGACGTGGCGCTTTCACAAGCAAGACGTCCTGCCTCCGCAGTAATCCGTTGACTGGTAGGTGCCTGAATGTCATAGACGACAGCCGCTCCGACGACTGGCACGTAACTTCCTCGGATCAATAGGCCGCGTTCTTGCTCAACGCACCATCCCACCATTCCATCGGCCGCCGACAAACCAAACACACTGTTGCCGCAAAGCGCAACTCCGTGGCACTCAACCCCGCTGCCAATGCTTGACAAGGCGGCAGCTTCGCGAGTTCCAGGAGCACCGCCTCGCACCGCCAATGCTCCTAGCGTCCCTGCCGGAGGAATTACAACGGTTACTCCAGTTGCGGCTTCGTCGTCGGTCCAGTGCCCAACTAGCACATCCTCAACGCCCAGTGCCATGGCTACACGCTACGCATAAATCACCAGGTGCTACAAGTGAATACACCTGATGTAATAGCTGAATGCCTGAGGGTCATACAACTCATCGCATTGCACGCGACATTAGGAAAGACTTAAGCGAGCAGGTGATCGAAGCCAGCTCGCCACAAGGACGAGTAACCGATCTTGCAGCGGTGGTGGATGGCTCTGTGCTCACAAAAGCTGAGGCCTACGGGAAGCATCTAGCATTCCACTGCACTGGTGATAACCACACAGGGGACAACAATCAGCAGAACGTCTCAATAATTCACGTGCATTTGGGTCTAATCGGGAAATTCACGCGAGCCCCTGCAGATACACCAACACGCGACACAATTCGCCTGCGCTTGCGAGCTGGTAGTTCACCTTTAGGTCCTGTGTGGGATCTCACAGGGCCTAATACATGTGAGCTAATCAACGAAGGCGAGTGGGATCACGTCACTTCACGGCTGGGGCCTGACCCTTTACGCGCTGGTGCCGGACTCAATGGCAAGGCCTGTGCTCAGTTCTGCAACACGCTGGCCAGACGCAAGGTGCCGTTGGCAACCGCCTTGCTGGATCAGACAATCGTGGCAGGCATCGGCAACGTGTTTCGCTCCGAACTGTCGTTTTTGATTGGTGTTGACCCACGCAAGCAAGCCAGCTCGCTCAGCGAAAGCCAGACCAAAGAGCTTTGGGCAACGATCGTGGGCCAGCTGCGGCGTGGGGTCCGACTAAATCGCATCGTCACAATTACCGAGAAAGACGCACAAGACCTCACTGGTAGCACGCCCGGTCGCCTTGGTCGCGACGAATCGCTTTATGTCTACAAACGGCAAGGCGAGCCCTGTCGTCGTTGCGGGACGGCTATCAAATTTGATGAGCTGGCTAACCGGCGTATCTGGTGGTGTCCCCGCTGCCAGTCTTAAACAAGTATCTGACAGCACCACCTGCGCCAAACGCTCTGCTCCTCCTCTATTGTCGCGCCTATGGATTTTGACTGGCCGGGTAACGACGATCCTCGCAGATTGAAGGTTCGCGACTGGATTGCTGAACACAAAGGTGCTCCATCACAACAAGCATTGGCCAGCGCGGGATATGTGGCACCACATTGGCCTGCGCCCTACGGCCTGGACGCTGATCCCATCGAGCAAATCATCATCGACGAAGAGCTATCGGCAGCCAAAATTCGTCGTGCAGCCGGTGGTATCGGTTTGGGTTGGGCTGGTCCGACCATTCTTTATGCAGGCACAGATGAGCAAAAAGAACACTATCTCTGGCCCATCCTCACTGGTGAGCACACCTGGTGCCAGTTGTTTAGCGAGCCCGATGCCGGCTCTGACCTCGCCAGTCTTTCCACTCGAGCCGTACGTGATGGCGACCGCTACATCATTAATGGTTCGAAGATTTGGTCGTCAGGTGCGCATCACAGCCACATGGGAATCCTTATCGCGCGTACCGACCCTGACGTGTCCAAACATCGCGGAGTTTCATATTTCATCTGTCCGATGGATACACCAGGCCTGGAACTACACCCGATCGTTGATATGACCACGGCTTATTCGTTCAACGAGACCGTGTTTACCGACATGGAGCTGCCAGTCGAGAACAGAATCGGTGAAGAGAACGACGGTTGGCGTCTAGCCAAGGTAACGCTGGGTAATGAGCGAGTATCTCTCTCTGGTGAGGGAGCCTTGTGGGGCAGTGGCCCTAGCGCAGCCGACTTACTGGATTTAGTGCGTTCAGCCGGTGGCCTGACCGACCCGGTGTTACGCGATCGTGCTGCTCGCTTGCATACCGAATCTGAGGTGCTGCGTTTGATCCGGTTGCGAACGCTTAGCGCGCACATCGCCGGACGCCAGCCCGGTCCGGAGGCTTCGGTGCGAAAAGCATTGGCTGATGATCACGGCAAACACATCATGGAACTTGCAAAAGACCTGGCAGGGCCGCACGGCATGTTGACCCATTCAGCTCCGTTAAGCACGGATCCGAACTTTCCGCAGGCACAAAGCATTGTGGAGGGCTGGAATAACTGGAACGGTGGATTTCTGTTTTCACCCGCTCTCACCATTGGCGGCGGTACCTCAGAGGTGCAGCGCAACATCATCGCGGAACGATCTTTGGGTTTGCCTCACGACGTGAGTGCTTAACTAGCCGGAACAGAGCGTTAGCGTGTAGTTAGTGCCAAATGCACTAATGACCGATCTTTACGAGCTAACGATGCTCGATGCTGCATTGCAGTCAGGCGTAGCCGATCGTCGTTCCTGCTTTGAGGTATTCGCCCGTCGTCTGCCGCGCGGGCGCGGATATGGCGTTGTAGCTGGCCCGGCGCGCCTGGCAAAGCTGTTAGCCGACTTCTCTTTTGAAAAGGAATCGCTCGAATACTTAGACAGCCTTGGACGCTTTAGCGACGAGTTGTTAAACCATCTGAGCGAATTTCGATTTAATGGAGATGCCTGGAGCTATCGCGAGGGCGACTTCTACTTACCAGGTAGCCCCGTCTTAAGAGTTGACGCAGACTTCGGAACTGCCCTGCTGGTTGAGACTCTGGTGCTATCTGTGCTCAACCATGACTGTGCTGTTGCTTCAGCTGCTGCTCGCATGCACGACGCCGCAAACGGTCGCTACATAATTGAAATGGGTGGTCGTCGCACACATGAAGGTGCAGCGGTTGCAGCGGCTCGCGCGGCTTGGTTGGTCGGTTTCGACGCCACCTCAAATCTGCTAGCCGGCTATCTGCATAACATCCCCACCGCAGGTACCTCGGCTCACGCTTTCACGCTCGCCCATGACGATGAAGAGGAAGCATTTGAGGGACAGTTGCGCGCACATGGGCTTGAAACCACCCTGTTAATCGATACCTACGAAATCGAGGCGGGACTAAAAAATGCTCTTTCGGCTTCTAAGCGACTAGGCGGTATGCCTGGTGCGGTACGCATCGACTCAGGCGATCTAGCTGTTGAGTCTCGCAAGGTGCGTGTCTTGCTTGATGCTGAAGGCGCGCCGCGCACCCGCATCGTGGTGTCGGGTGACCTTGACGAGTTTCGCATAAAAGAATTAGCCGATTGTCCGATCGATGGCTACGGCGTGGGCACACAGCTAGTGGTGGGGTCGGGCTATGCCACCGCCGAAATGGTTTACAAAATGGTGGCCTGCGCGCGTCGCAGCGGCGCGCACGAACCAGTTGTGCCGGTGGCGAAACAATCCGTAGGCAAAGCCACTCGCGGCGGCGTGGTCCGCCCTTATCGAGTAGTGCACAAAGGTGTGGCGTGTGCAGAGGTGCTAATAGAGCAGGACAAGCCGGGGCCGCCGGGGAGTCATCCGCTGCATGTTCACCTAATGCGTAATGGTCAGGTCGCTTATCCGCACTCTTTGATGGAGGATCGCAAGTTTCATCAGGAAACGCGTGCGCAACTTCCCAAAAAAATGCGGCAACTCGATGCTAAACCAGAGTTCATAGCTCAGGTCAAGTAGTTACTTTTTCGGCTGGGCAGTGATGCGCAGATACGGCTTGGGAGCACGCCAGCCGTTTGGAAAGCGCTCTTTGGCTTCCTCGTCGCTTAGTGCAGGCACGATGATCACATCTTCGCCGTTTTTCCAATCAACCGGCGTAGCCACCTTGTGCGATGCCGTCAACTGCAGTGAGTCAATCACACGCAAAATCTCATTGAAATTGCGACCGGTGCTGGCCGGGTAGGTCAAGGTCAGCTTTACGGTTTTGTCCGGTCCAATCACAAACACAGAACGCACCGTCATTGTGTTATTGGCCTTTGGATGAAGCATGCCGTAGGCATCTGACACCTTGCGGTCAGGGTCAGCAATCAGTGGGAAATTGAGCGCGGTTCCTTGAGTTTCAGCAATGTCAGCCGACCAGGCTTCATGGTCACTCAACCCGTCCACGCTCAGTCCCAGCACCTTCACATCTCGCTTGTCAAACTCATCTTTCAAAGCTGCGACACGACCAAGTTCGGTTGTGCATACGGGTGTGAAGTCGGCCGGATGGCTGAACAACACGCCCCATGAATCACCGAGATAGTCATGAAACGAAATATTTCCTGCTGTTGATTCGGCCTTAAAGTCAGGAGCGGTATCGCCTAGCTGTAGTGACATGATTGCCCTTTCTTATCGCTTAACGCTGATACGCGTATCGTAAAGATGCAAATACACAGCCAAGACCAAGGTCGTAGCTAAGAATTAGCCGTAGCTAGGATAACAATGACGATGAACAACCGAACCGACGCTTCTGGCTTACTGCACAACGCAAAATCTGCTGAACAGCGTTGGCGCGAAAGCTACAAAAAAATCTCTCTGCGCGACAGCGACTTCAACACGATGAGTGGCGTAGAGATCGATCCGCTTTACGGGCCCGGTGATACCGAGGCTGGAGACAGCCCAGCTACTGATAGCTCAGTTGTAGGCAATATCGGTTGGCCAGGTCAGTATCCGTATACACGTGGTGTTCACGCAGCGGGTTATCGCGGTCGACTTTGGACTATGCGGATGTTCGCTGGTTTTGGAACTCCGACAGACACAAATAAGCGTTTTAAGGCCATTCTTGAAGCAGGTGGTGACGGCTTGTCAACGGCGTTCGATATGCCAACCTTGATGGGGCTAGACAGCGATGACTCAATGTCGCTGGGTGAGGTGGGACGCTGCGGTGTTGCCGTCGACTCCGTTGACGACATGGCAACGCTTTATGACGGAATCGACCTGGGTTCCACCACCACGTCGATGACCATCAACGCTCCTGCCGCGGTGATCTGGGCGATGTTTATCGCAAATGCTGAAAGTACGGGCGTTGACCGATCCAAGCTGGGGGGCACCCTTCAAAACGACATCTTGAAGGAATACCAGGCGCAAAAGGAATGGGTTTTTCCGCCACGTCCGTCGATGCGCCTGGTGACCGACACTATTGAGTTCGCTACCAAAGAGATGCCTAACTGGAATTCCATTTCAATCAGCGGCTATCACATTCGCGAAGCTGGTTCCACTGCAGCTCAAGAACTGGCTTTCACCTTGGCTAATGGTTTTGCATATCTAGAGGCCGCCCAAGAACGAGGCTTGAGTGTCGAAGAGTTTGCACCTCGGCTTAGCTTTTTCTTTAACGCTCACATCGACTTCTTCGAAGAGATCGCCAAATACCGAGCAGCTCGCCGCATCTGGGCACGTTGGCTAAAAGAGCGCTACGGCACTACCGATCCCAAATCGCTAAGCATGCGGTTTCACACCCAAACAGCGGGGGTGTCCTTAACAGCTCAACAACCCGAGATCAACATTGCGCGCACTGCCATTGAGGCACTAGCCGGAGTGTTGGGTGGCACACAAAGCTTGCACACCAACTCCATGGACGAAGCGCTGGCGTTGCCAACTGATAAGGCAGCTCGCATTGCACTGCGCACGCAGCAGATAATCGCTCACGAAACTGGCGTTGCAAATGTGGTCGACCCGCTAGGTGGGAGCTGGTTTGTAGAGGCCTTGACGGACAAGCTTGAGGAGCAAGCAGAAGAGTTATTTGGCCATATTGACTCCGCTGGAGACGGCTCAATGCTTGAGGGTGCTTATCGCCTGATTGACGAGGGCTGGTATCAGGCAAGTATCGCAGACTCGGCATATGACTTTGAAAGGAAAGTGAACTCGGGTCGCCGTGTGGTAGTTGGCGCCAGCGACTTCACCGAAGGCAACGAAGAGGACGAAGTCGAAATCTTAAAGATAAGCAACGACGACGAAGCCAGCCAAGTGCGCAACCTGAAGCAACTGCGTGCCGATCGAAACCAAGCCGCCGTCGACGAAGCCTTGATTTCATTGGCACGTGCAGCTGAAACCGATACCAACCTGATGCCTGAACTAATTGCCGCTGTGAGTACAAAGGCCACGTTGGGTGAGGTGGTCAATACGTTGGCAGAAGTATTTGGCCGGCACACCGAACGCCCCTTTATCTAGCTCAGATGTCTGTTCTTGTAATCACTAGTCGAAGTTGCTGAGCAAGTGTTGCTAAGAGCATGAGACTGAAGCCGATGCAGGTACTGCAGTTAGCAGCAGTTACTTTGATTTTTCTAGCTGGCTGTGGCGGAGACAGTCAAACCGACATTGAACGCAATCTGATCGCTGAGCTTGAGCGTCACGTCGCACCTGCAGTCATCGCCAATGTTGATTGTCCGGATGAGGCACCGCTTACTTCTGGATCGGAATTTCTCTGTGATGCCGAGGTAGAAGGGCAATATTACGAAGCTCTGATAACCGTCATTGACGCGCAAGGTCGCTTTGAAGTTCAGAGGCGTCACGCCGTACTGAACGTGATAAGAACTGAGGCAGCTTTGGGCGCTGACGCCAGCCTTGAGCTTGGCTTAGATGTGCGAGCCGACTGCGACGACAGCGAATATCTGGTGGTACTAGTTGGACGCAAGGTGAGCTGCACCTTGACCGACACCACAACCCAGCGCACTCAAGAGGTCAGCATGACTATTACCTCGGCCGATGCAGCCTTCGACTGGGCTCTGAGCTAGCCATGCACCGAAGAAGCTCATATGACCTAGAAGGCAACATACGCCCATTACGTCAGCGCAACCCGGTCGCCTTTTGGATGGCAATAATCATGGTCGCCGCGATGCTGGCTACGGGTTTCACAGCAATTGCCGCCGTGCTGTACAACTAGAGATAAATCGCCCAACTAGCCCGTAGGATTTAGTCATGGCCAGCACTGTAGAAACGGCAATGTCGGAAGTCGATGCCCGCACCAGTATCGAAATCACCGAACCTGCCCGCAAGCAAATTTTGGCTCTGCGCGACAACGAAGCCGACTCAGACAAGCTGGCACTACGCATTGAGATAACCGGTGTCAATGGCGTTGATTACACCTATGACCTGGCTTTTGAGCTAATGATCGAAGCCGATCCGAGCGACGTGCCGTTTCAGGTCGGTGACGGGCTGACGGTGCTAATACCCGATCGAGACATAAGCAAACTCAACGGTGCCACGCTGGATGTTCCTTCAACCGAACATCAAGTTGGTTTGGTTTTACGCAATCCCAACCGACCCGACCTCGGGCCGAATGCTGTTCTTGAGTTGAACGGCACAGTGGAAGAAAACGTGAACGAAGTGTTGTTGAAGCGCGTCAACCCGTCAATTGCTGCGCATGGTGGCTTTGCCGAGCTAATCCGGGTAGAGGGTGACACCGTAATCGTGCGTTTAGGTGGCGGTTGCCAGGGATGCGGCATGGCAAACGCAACCGTTACTGCGGGTATTGAGCGCACCCTGCGCGAACTTATTCCCGAGGTAGAGAACGTCGTTGACGTCACCGACCACGAAAGCGGCGAAAACCCGTATTTCACTTAGATCTCAGCGGCAACTCATCAAAGCATTCACGGTTCTCACTAGTTATCGCTTAGGCGTTCCAACCTAGACTGCTGCGCCAGACAAGTTAAGGCCAAACGAGTTAGGAAAGCATGTGAGAGGCATCATCGGCTACGGGGCATATCTGCCGTACTACAGGCTTGATCGAGCAAAGATCACCGCAACTATGGGGACCGGTGGTGGGCGCGGTCATCGTGCGGTAGCAAACTTTGACGAGGACACCACCACTATGGGTGTCGAAGCCGCTCGCAACTGCTTGCGGGGTAAAGACCACGCTGTAAATGCGGTGCTGTTTAGCACCACAAACCCGGCTTACCTGGACAAAACCAATGCCACCGCAATTCATGCTGCGCTCGACCTTGATCAAGCCGCCTGGGCTGTTGACATGGGTGGCTCTGCTCGCTCCGCCGAAGGTGCCATAGCCGCCGGACACGAAATGCCAGGTATCAATCTGGTGGTTATGTCTGATTTACGCACCGGTAATCCGACCAGTATCGATGAGGCTCAAGGGGGCGACGCTGCTTCGGCTCTGTTATTTGGAGATGACACCGACGCGGATCTCATTGCAGCGTGGATAGGTGGTGCGTCTGCGACAGCCGAATTTCTAGATCGCTACCGCCAACCCGGCGACTCCGCTTCTCGCATCTGGGAAGAACGATTCGGCGAACAGGCGTACCTGCCTTTGGCGAACGATGCCATTGAGCGGTCACTGAAGTCGGCCAACATAGGTATGGATGATGTCGACAAGGTAATCATCACGGGTCTTCATGCACGAGCGGTGAGAGCGCTTAGCCGAATAGCAGGCGACAAGCTGGTGGATAATCTGACAGATCACATCGGAAACACCGGTGCGGCTCATATGGGTTTGATGCTGGCGTCGGTGCTTGATACCGCATCACCCGGTGAGACGATTCTTACAGTGCATCTAGCCGACGGCTGTTCGGCAAACGTCATCCGCGCTACTGATGCGATCGCCAACTACACACCAAGCAAAACGGTTAGCTCACAGATCGAAAATGGTGACGACGAGCTGGACTACAACAAGTATCTAACCTGGCGAGGATTCCTGGATCGGGAGCCACCACGTCGGCCAGACCCGGATCGCCCCGGGGCACCACCGATCTATCGCTCCGAAGACTGGAAGTATGCCTTCGTCGGCTCAAAGGATCGGTCCTCGGGTGCTATTCACTTGCCGCCGATGCGTGTATCAATGGAAGGAGGCGCTGTGGATGAAATGGAACGCATCCCCATGGCCGGTGTGCCAGCCACCATTGCAACCTTCACGGTTGACCGGTTGGCGTTTTCCTTGTCGCCGCCAGTGGTTGCAGTTGTGATCGACTTTGACGGCGGCGGTCGCTTCCAAGCTGAGATGACCGATGTAAACCCTGAGAAGGTGGCTATCGGCGATCGTGTGGAGATGACCTTCAGACGTTTGTACACCGCTCAGGGAATTCATAACTACTTCTGGAAGGCACGCCCCGCTAGTTAGCGGCACTAGCTACCCCGCTAACTGTCGATGTAACCCAAGACTTTGCGGATGGTGGCGGCAATTCCGGTCGGATCTAAACCAATCTCCGAATGAAGCCCTGCCGCATCACCATGCGGCAAGTAGTCATCGGGCGTGCCTAGTTGCAAGACACGTGGTATCACCGCTTCGGTACGACGCTGCAAGCTGTTATTAACCAGGCTGCCAAAGCCACCCACCGCGACACCATCTTCAATCGTCGCTACCAGACGGTGACGGCAAGCATCTCGCAACATGCGACCATCAAGCGGTTTCAGAATTCGCGGATCCCAAAGCGTCACGCTGACGCTTTCCTCGGCTAGTAGCTCTGCCGCTTGTTCGGCTTGGCTCAGCATTTTTCCTGCGGCTAGTAGGCAAACGTCACCGTCACCGTCCAAAAGTTGTCGAGCTTGTAACCCGGTGCCAATGGAATCACTGTTATTGGCTACTCCGCGTGGCCAACGGATCAAAACCGGCCCGTCGGTTATCTGCAGTGCTTGGTTGAACATTGCGGTCAACTCTTGCGTTGAAGACGGAGCCATGATTGTCGCATTCGGTACTCGCATATACATGGCGACGTCGTAAAGACCGTGATGTGAGGCACCATCTGGACCGGTAACACCCGCGCGATCGGCGCACAAAATTACCGGCAGGTGGTGCAATCCAATGTCGTACAAGGCTTGGTCAAATGCGCGTGCCAAAAACGTGGAATACACCGCCACTACCGGTCGCAGCCCTGCGACGGACATACCCGCAGCAGAGGTCAGAGCATGCTGCTCAGCTATTCCCACATCAAAATATCGCTCTGGGAAGCGTTCTTGAAACGGGAGCAATCCGGTTGACCCACCCATTGCAGCGGTTATAGCCACGATGTTTGGATCACGTTCTGCAGCCTCAAGCAAGGTTGCGGTAAATGCAGACGTGTAGTCAGGTACCTGAGCTAGGACCTTATTTGGCGCCGTACCGGTTTGCGGATCAAACAAGCCTGTGTCATGCAGGTGCTTTATCTCATCACGCTCTGCTGGCTCATAGCCGCGACCTTTTTGAGTCATCACATGCACCACGACCGGGCCACCCGTGTAGGCCGCCGCATCACGCAATGATGATTCCATCGCGGAAATGTCGTGGCCATCTACTGGCCCCAGATAACGCACCCCGAGGGTTTCAAAAAACGCGGGGGGCTCCCACAACTCCCGCAAAGCAGCTGCGGCGCTCTCTAATCCGCGTCTCATGCCATCACCCAACGGAACTCGCCCAAGCAAAGTTTCGACCGTCCGGCGACTATGCACGTATTGCGGTGATTGGCGCAGGCGCGACACCGCGGTAGACAGGCGGCTAACTGTTGGCGCGTAAGACCGGCCATTGTCATTGAGCACGATCAATGCATTTTGCCGATAATGCCCTAAGTTGTTGAGAGCTTCAAACGCCATGCCTCCGGTCATCGATCCGTCTCCGATAACAGCAATTACTCGTCGGTGATCGCTGCCATGCAAGTCAAAGCCGGTAGCAATGCCTGAAGCCCAGCTAAGAGAAGTAGATGCGTGGCTGTTTTCCACGACATCGTGTTCCGACTCAACGGTGCTGGGATAACCCGACAGGCCGTGGCGCTGACGAAGGTTTTCAAACTCCTGTCGACGGCCCGTTACCAGCTTGTGAACGTACGACTGATGACCGGTGTCCCAGACGATCACATCACGCGGCGATTCGAACACTCGATGTATGGCAACTGTCAGCTCAACGGCACCCAGATTGGAACCAAGATGGCCGCCGGTTTGTGAAACGGTGTCAACTATGAAGCTGCGAATCTCTTCACATAGCTCGTCAAGTTGAGAGCTATCTAGCGCCCTTAGATCAGCTGGGCTAGTGAGCTTCTCTAAGTACATGCAAAGAAACTAGTTGCCGTTGGTTGACCAATGCCACGGCTCGCTAGGCAAGTTCTTAAGCCCATATTTACCAGCGTTGTTTCTTAGCCAACGGAATGCTGTCGTGTTGCGACTAGTGATAGCACGACCATTTACTGTGAAATCGATCGCCAAGCCCCGTTCGTGCATTGAGTAGCCGGGTCGGGCTGTCGGCGGTCTGCAAGTTGATGACGGTTTGGAATAAATCGCATACTGGCTCGTCCCACAGTGAAAACGCCTCAAGTTGACCTGCGAACTGTAACTGCGATAACCACCACCACCTAGTGTGATGCCGTCGTCTTCAGCCGCGCTCAGCAAGTTTAAAAGGTCAACATAAATTGACTCATGCACTCTGATTCCACGTATCGTACGCAACTCACTAGCAGGGACGTTGGAAGAGGTTGGGGCTCGCGCGGTTCCCTCACGAGCAAGGGTTTCTGCTACTAGTCGCTCCCGGGCACGCCGCTCTTGCTCTAGTCGTATCAGTGTGCGGCGGTTTTCTTCGGCCAGCACCGCTCCAAGCCTCTTAGCGCTGTCAGTCACTTCGGCGGCAAGCTGATCGTCAACCTCTTGTAGAACTTGTGCTTCGTACAACACGGATTCGTAGCGATTGTTTACCTGACGGTAAAAGTCGTACTGCAATTCGACGCTTTCCACCAGTTCTTCTTCCTTGTAGGTGGCATCTTGTTGCTTGACTTGAAATCGTTCAACCGCAGCCTCAAACTCCCACACAGCCTGCTCAGCATCGACCTCCACTGCGTGCAGCTGATCCGAAGTGGTTCGTAGATCGCCGTACACAGCTCCAACCAAAGTTTCGATGCGTGCGGCTTCATATACGTCACCGGTGCGGGCCAGTCCTAGCGAGCCTTCCAGGCTGGCGTCGCGACCGATATACACCTGAATAATTAGCTCTTGCACACGGCGCCTTAGCTCATGTTGCAGCTCCGAAAGATCTTTGACGCGCTGCTGTGCGACTTCAACGGTGGCCTGTGCTACCTCAACTTCTAACTCGGCAGCACGAACGAACTTTCGCTGCTCTGTAAGCAGACCTTGTACCTGGTGCAACGCTTCTTCAACATCGGCCACATCGCCTTGCTGAGCGAGCACCACGCGTGCTTGCTCTAACACTTCGACCTTGTGAGCTTCACGTGCAGATTTGTCAGCCGCTACTTCAGCTTCAAGTTCAGCTTTAAGCCGAGCTAGCTCTGCGTCGCTGACATCTGTGGATTGTGCTGACGCAGGGGAAAGAGGCAGAAACAGGACAGCAACGATCAGCGTTGCCAACGCAACAAACCAGCGATGGCTGCGGCGACGTGTCTGACCTTTAAATGGTTCGCAGCTATGCGTCGCCCTTGGGGTGGTATACAAGGGTTCCCAAGTTACCTGTCCTACTCGCTATTTCATAGTCGCGCTCCAGGTCTGCTGGACGAGTTAGTGCTTGTTCGGAGGTCACCGGATTCGTCAGTGGAAGCATCCCGGTTAGTTCGCATGTGACCAAGTCGCCCGGCTTTAACCACATTGGTGGATCGTGTGAACCACCTGTGCCTTCCGGTGAGCCTGTGGAAATAACATCGCCCGGAGCCAGTGGGACGATTCTTGAGAGATACGAGACCAACTCTGCAACGGTGAAAATCATCTCATCAATACCGGCACTCTGGCGCTGTTCACCGTTCACATAAGAACTGATACGCATCGAACTTGGGTCTTCTACCTCATCTGCAGTGATGATGTAGGGGCCAATAGCGCCCGTCATATAGAAGTTTTTACCGGCCGCCACGCTATGGCGTTGCCAGTTTCGCACCGACCCATCGTTCAATATCGTGTAGCCAGCCACATGCTCGCTGGCTTGCAACGGGTCGATGTGACGACCCGGTTTGCCAATTACCACTGCTATTTCAGCTTCGTAATCAAGTTGCTCAGAGGCGGCTGGCACCGCCAGTGGCTCGCCATGTGCAGCCAAGATGCCCGGAGGCTTGTTGAAATAGACCGGCTGAGGGGGAGCTTGAACATCTCCGCCTAGCGGGTATTTCTTGTGATAGTTAGCTCCTACGCATAGCAACTTGGAACCAACATCAATCGGAGCGGCTAAGCGGATTGTTTCGTTCAAATCCAGATCGGCGTCAAATTGCGCTAGGTCACGCATCGTGTCAACTACTTCGGGATGCAAAGCCTGTGTGAAGGTCTCTATCAGTTGGCCGTATTGATCGCGTTGTGCATACCGCTGAACGTCAATGATGCCTTCATTGCAAGGGGCAACAATTCCCAACCGAGACAGTTTGTGCGGCAAGTGGGGAGAATTTTCCAAGCCCAAGACTGCTAATGCCGGGTTAATTGCCGGGTTGTTTTCTGGACCAAAAAAGCGAAGCAGCCTCACAAAGGCAAAGCTAATTGCCAGCTAAGTGTCGGCGCTTGAATTGACAGGACTGTCTAACGCTTTATGCGTACAGGTTCTCCCCCGCCGTCGCGGATGACTTCTTCGGCCAGCTTCAGATCATTTCCGTCGAAAGTGCCCTCCCATAACAGCACTCCGGGCTGCGCCAGATCGGACTGCTCGGGGCTGGCTTGGATGAATATCTCCAACTGGACTTGTGGCTCGTCTTGACGCAAGGTCAAAGCAGCAGCCGCACCTAGTGGTATCTGAGCGACAGGTTCGACGCGTGTTGCTCTGATCTCCACCACTAGCAGCCCCTTCGTAGTGGCAAGTAAAACCCGCCTTGGGGAAAAAATAACCAAGTGAACGACTGACGCAAGTAGCACCAGCACCCAGCCGACACCAAGTGCTTGAATCATGACAATCCCTAATGCAATTACGGTTCCGTGCGAAGCGATGGACCAGCGACGCTGCTTTAGCCATTCACGATCGCGGACTGCTACCGCATCGGTAATGACGTTGCCGTGAAACTTTTCTGCCTCAACAAGCCAGCGGAGCTTATTGGCCTGCCCCGTCATGAGATCCAGCCATGTTGATCTGCCAAATCTGGTAAGTCGATAAACCCGTCGGCATCGCTCACCTGCTGAGCAATGTGTAACAGCAGCGCCTCGGCGCCGGTCTCAGCAATTAGTTGCACACCGATCGGCATCTGTTCGCTCGACAGAGCAGCCGGCAAAGATATGGCAGGCTGGCCGGAGACGTTGGCCTGATCCACAAATCCAAGCAGATCGCGCAACCGTCGCGGCCCATCAACCGGGTCGGAGAGATAGCCCAGCGGGGGCGTTACATCACCTAGGACAGGTGTTAACAGTAAGTCAAAAGATTGCCAAAATTCCGCCACTCGTCGACGCCAGTTGGCTAGCCAGCTCTGTGCGGTCAGATACATAGCGGCTGGTAAATCTCTTCCCAGCTCGGCCGCCCAAAAGTTACTGGGCTCTACGTCGTCATTGCCAATGGGACGGCCAAGCACTCTCGCCCAGTGATCTAGCTCTGCTGCCATAGAAATAGCACGAACCACTAACAGTTGATCCGCCATTTCAGGGTCGAACCAGTCGCTGGGATAGCTGTTTGGGACTACCTCATGGCCTAGTTCTTCTAGTAGCGCAGCAGTGGCGTCCGTGGCAGCTTTGACGGGTGGCGAACAATTCTCGCTATAGGTCGCTATTCGCAATCTCGCGGAATCTGATTTGCCTGAGCTGCCGACTCTTGAATTAGCTAGCACAGGTGCCGGATAGGGATCACCCATCGCTGGGTGGCTAATAGCACTCAAACACAACGCTGCGTCGCGCACCGTTCGCGTAAGCATTCCGTCTATCGCTAGCCCTCCTCGATGCTCACCGTTTTGTGGGCCGGCCGAAACTCGCCCGCGTGAAGGTTTCAAGCCAACTAACCCGCAGGCACTGGCAGGAATTCGAATTGAACCTCCCCCATCGTTGCCGTGCGCCACCGGCACGATGCCCACCGCTACCGCAGCGGCCGAGCCTCCACTAGAGCCGCCAGCAGAATATTCAAGGTTCCACGGATTGGCGGTCGGCCCATAAGCAACAGGCTCGGTAGTGATGGTGCTGCCAAACTCTGGCGTGTTAGTGCGACCGATCGATATGGCTCCGCTAGCAGACAAAAGATCGAACAGATGACTGTTCTGGCGACTTCGCCAGCCGGCTTGCGCTAAGAACCTGGCTCCGCGATGATGCGGTTCGTCAAGCTGTTCACAACCCAAGTCCTTGATCGCAATTGGAATCCCAAACAATCTGGCGTCGGCCGGGCTGCGCTCCTGCTCAAGCGCCTGGTCACGCGCCTCATCTAGGCGTGGATGAATGATCGCATTTAGCGCTGGGTTGAACGCCTCATAGCGGGCAGCGGCTATTTCAAAGACCTCAAGCACGGACAATTTGCCCTCGCCTATGGCAGCCGCTAATGCGGTGGCATCGTCGAACCGCCGATCGATCACTTAAGCACTAAGCGACTGTTAATCAGCTAATCAGTCCAAATCGGCGGGACACGATGCGCCCAAGGGGCAGCTTGTTCTAGCTGACCGGCTAGCTGAAGTAGCACAAGCTCAGAGCAATGCGCGCCCACAAATTGCACCCCTACCGGCAATCCGTCTGGTGTCCAATGCAAAGGCACAGACATCCCCGGCTGACCGGTGACATTGAACTGCGGGGTGTAATGCAGCAACTCTCCCATCCGTCCACCGTTTGCTGGGTTCCGCAGCTCACCCAACTTTGGTGGCGGTTCGGCCATAACCGGACAAACCAAAACGTCATGGTCGTTCCACCAGGCAAGCATTGAACGAGTAAAGGCATGTACCCAGCTCAGTGCTGTCAGGTATTGAACCCCCGTGACCTGTCGCCCTCTCTTAGCCAGTGCCCAAGTGTCGCCCTCTACATCGGCACGTTCAAACGGTCGACCCATCTCAACGCTCAGCTTGTCAAGCATCCCTGCAGTCGCTGGAGCGACCACAGTGCCGTAGTTGGTTCTGAAGTCGTCATCGAATAGCACGTCTGGCATTGAGTACTCGACCTTGTGGCCCAGAGATTCCAGCAGCTTTCCGGCAGTTTCCACCGCCTCTACGCATTGATCATCCACATCACCCCAGCCGGAATAAGGGCATAGACCCACTCGTAGCGCCGCAGGATCGGTACCTACGACCGATTCAAACGGCACTTGCGGCAACGGTGCCCAATACGGGTCGCCGGGCCAGGGGCGACAAATTCCGTCAAGAGCAGCAGCACTGTCGCGCACGCTGCGACTCATAACGCCGTTGATTGAGGCACCAGCCCAGCCTTCGCCGGCTGTTGGTCCGTGCGTTACGCGTCCACGGCTCGGTTTTAGCCCAAATATTCCGCAGTTTGAAGCAGGGATGCGTATCGATCCGCCGCCATCACCACCTTGTCCTATTGGCACAATGCCAGCTGCCACCGCGGCGGCCGAGCCGCCACTAGAGCCGCCAGCAGAATATTCAAGGTTCCACGGATTGGCGGTCGGTCCATATGAAACAGGCTCGGTGGTAACAGTCAATCCGAGTTCGGGAGTGTTGGTGTACCCGAGACTGGTCATGCCTAACTCTGCGAGCATGATTGTTAAATAAGCGGTTTCTCCGGCGCGGTGATCAGCCTGCTTCAAGGCGGCGTTTCCCATGTAATGCGGTTCACCAGCGGTAGTGCAACTGAGATCTTTGGTGACAAACGGCACGCCCGCCAAGCGTCCCAAACCTTCACGAGGCTCGCTGGCTTGGAGTGTGCCTGCTCGCTCAAGAGCCTTATCGAACGTCGTGCGGATGACAGCATTTATTTGCGGATTGACGCTTTCACAACGCTTGATGGCTTGCTCGGTTAGTTCTAAAACGGTTGTTTCACCAGCGACCACTTGCGCGGCCATTGCAACGCCGTCGAGCGGCACATTTTTGTTTGTTGGCATAGCCGCAAGCTAGTGCGATTAGGAACCGGGGATAGTCAAAAGCCCTCGTATAAACAAAAACAAGCCCGCTCGTGCGGCACGACACCAAGAGGTGTTCTAAATTGTTGTCGTATGTCTTCAGCTACACCTTCTGCAAGAAAGCCTCGTACCCCTCGGCGTTCGCATCGCTCGTTCGTTAGTTACATAGATAAGTCGCGCGAGTACTACTCAGCGCACGGCTATGAGCTTCCCTATCAGTGGTCCTACAACCATGAGGTCAGCTTTACGCCTTTAGCAAAGCCCTTGCAAGACAGTCGTGTCGGCCTAGTGACGACATCGTTCTTTGAAGCGGGTAGCGAACCAGCGGGTGTACCGACATCGCGCCCCAAGCAGCCATACACCGCCCGCTGTGACGACGCTGTTGAAGGCCTTTTTAACGAGGATCTTTTTTGGGATAAGGACAACACTCACACCGATGATCCCGACACTTACCTCCCGATAAGCCTCTTGCGCAAGTTTGCAGCCGACGGAAGAATCGGATCGGTTTCGGATCGCTTCTACGGTGTGCCTACCGATTACAGCCAGCGCCGCACCCAGCGCAACGACGCCCCGCTAATCGAGCAATGGATACGCGAAGACGAAGTAGACGTTGCGTTACTGGTGCCGCTCTGACCGGTTTGCCACCAAACCGTGAGTTTGGTCGCTAGACACCTCGAAGACGCTGGCATTGCGACCGTTGTTGTCGGTAGCGCCAAGGACATCGTGGAGGAGTGTGGAGTGGCACGCTACGTGTTCACAGATTTTCCTCTAGGCAACCCGATCGGCAAACCTTTTGACGTTGAGATGCAAACCGCCACAGTGGACATAGCACTGAACCTGCTTGAAAACGCATGGATGCCACGCACCACCGTCCAAACACCTTTTGTTTGGGACTCCCAGCACAACGATGAGTGGCGTGATCACTTCATGCATCTGGACGAGAGCAATCGTGCGCAGTATGCGGCTGCTGGTGAAGCTCGCCGCAAGCAGCAAGCCGTAGCTAAAACTGACGGCCGCGCCCGCACAAACTAAGCATCTTGTTCGAGCGAGCTCAGCCCGATCTGAATGGCTAGCAACTGAAGGGGCACCCACTGCCGGGCGCACCCGAACCTGATCTAATGATCACCGCAAGCGGCGCAGTGTCCGTAGCAGCAGACCTGTATGGCACCACCGGTCCGCTGGTGCTACTGCAACACGGGGGCGGACAAACTCGCCACGCCTGGAGAGGTGCCGGTGAGGCATTAGCCAGAGGCGGCTATCGCGCGGTGAGTTTGGATGCTCGCGGTCACGGAGACAGCGACTGGGCGCCGGATGGCGACTACAGCACCGAAGCTTTGGTGGCCGACCTGAGAGCGGTGGTTAAACATTTTGGTGAGAAACCGATCTTGGTTGGCGCATCAATGGGCGGAGGCACCTCGCTTGTAGCCATTGGCGAACACGCTGTAGAAGCAAGCTCACTGGTGATGGTGGACACCGCACCGCGCATCGAGGCCGCAGGGGTACGCAAGATCCATGATTTCATGGCTCAGGCGCCCGAAGGATTCACCACCCTGGCCGAGGTAGCAGACGCCGTTGCCGCCTACCAGCCGCACCGCAAACGGCCACGAAAGCTAGACGGCCTAGCTAAGAACGTACGGCAATACCCGGACGGTAGATACCGCTGGCATTGGGATCCGTTGTTTATAAAGCGACCGCGTAACTCTCTAGATGAGAGGGTTACCCGTCAAGAAAAAGCAGCCATTGCGTTGAATCAGTTGCAATGCCCGACGCTGTTGGTGCGCGGCGGTTTGTCCGATGTCTTGTCGGTGCAGGGAGCTCAGAAGTTCTTGGAGTTGGTGCCCAAAGCTCAGTACGTCAATGTCACCGATGCTGCTCATATGGTGGCCGGAGACCGCAACGATATTTTCGTATCAGCACTGTTGGACTTCCTAGATCCTGTGTTCTCCGACCGTGAGGTGATTAAAGATGCCAGTTGACCTGGGCTCAACAGATCTGGATTCGACGAACTTAGACCCGATCAACACAACCAACGTCACGGAGTGGATTTCGGAGCGCGCAGAAGTTGCTCCGCCGTTGAGTTTTGAGCTGATCCCCGGAGGTCGCTCGAACATGACCTTCATCGTTGCGGATTCAAACCGCAGCGCGTTGGTGTTACGCAGACCTCCCTTGGGACCACTGCTGGCTTCGGCTCATGACATGGCGCGTGAGCATCGTTTGATGGATTCGCTAATTGATACGCCAGTACCTGTGCCTCGCATGGTCGGCTTATGTCAAGACTCTGCTGTCAACGGGCGTGATTTCTATGTGATGGAGCATGTCCCAGGCGTAGTGGTGCGCGACATAGAAGTAGCCAAGACGCTTGAGCCTGCAGTACGACAAAAAATGTCTGAAACCCTGATCGATACGTTGTGTGCGCTGCATCGAGTGGATATAGATGCTGTTGGGCTCGGAGATCTAGCTCGTCGTAACGGATACATCGAAAGGCAGCTAAAACGCTGGACACTGCAGTGGGAACAGTCAAAAACGCGCGAGTTACCCGTGATTGACGACGTCGCCGAGCAGTTAAAACAACGCATGCCCGAGCCGAATCCAACCACCATTGCCCACGGTGATTATCGCCTCTCAAACTGCATGATGAACCAATCGACCGGCGCAGTAGCAGCAGTATTGGATTGGGAGCTGTGCACCTTAGGCGAACCGATAGCCGATTTAGGCCAACTGCTTGGCTATTGGTATGACCCTGCAAATGCCGATGACGATGGGCTCACCGGAGATCCTGAAACAACAAGCCTGGAGGGCTTTCTAAGTCAAGAAGAGATGGCTCAGCGTTATGCCAGTGAAATGAAAATTGATTTGGGGCAGGTGATGTATTATCAAGCGTTCGCTCAGTGGCGATTGGCGTGTATAGGTGAGGGTGTTTACGCCCGTTATCTCGCAGGGCAGCAGGGCAGCCAGGACGAAGAGATTGATCTTGACCAAATGTGTGACGGGGTTGAGCGGCGTGCCGAAGTAGCAGCCGAACTCCTAGCGACTTACAGCAACCAAACCGCTAGTTAGCGGAGGCTCAGGTTCAAGCTTTAGCGGCCAGAAAAGGTAGGTTCGCGCTTTTCAACGAAAGCCTTAGCGGCTTCTTTGTGATCATCTGTTTGCCCGCAATGAATGTGGTGGGCAGCCTCCATGTCAAGGCACTCCCCCATCTCACCGTCGATCGCCCGGTTTAGGTTCTCTTTCATATACCTGTAGGCCACGGTCGGCCCGCCTGCTAGCTGGCGAGCAATAGCGTTTACCTCATCGCTTAGAGCATCGGCTTCGAAAATGCCGTTTACTAAACCCAATCGCACCGCTTCGTCCATATCAACGCGGCTAGATAGATAGTAAAGCTCACGTGCCTTGGCAGTGCCCACAAGCTTGCTCATAAACCAGGTGCCGCCATAGTCACCGCTAAATCCGACACGCGCGAAGGCGGTTGTCATGATGGCGTTGGGGGCGGCGTAGCGCAGGTCACATGACAGTGCCACCGATAGTCCCGCACCCGCGGCCGCACCCGGTAGCGCAGCAATCGTTGGCTTTGGCATCTCATAGAGCTTGCCTGAGGTGTCGCGCTGATTACGACGCTGCAGGTGCACTCGTGCGTCGTATTGCAGCGGACTATCCCCACCTTCACCGCCCGCTTGGGCCATGCCTTTCACATCCCCACCGGCACAAAAGGCTTTACCAGCACCTGTAATCACCAGTGCTCCTACATCAGAAGCAACTTCGGCATCGGCGATGGCTGCTACTAATCCGTTCATCATCGGCGTCGAAAAAGCGTTGCGACGGTCTGGTCGATTAAGCGTGATGGTCATCACGCCATCGTCTACTTCAACTATTAGATCGTCGGTTCCTGTGTCAAAAATGCGCATGACCCGCAGCCTAATTTGTTGTGTTTCTGATGTCTCCTAGTTTCACGCGCAGCCTATGTCTGACCACAGAGCCCGTTTCAGATACACGCACAACTTCTACTTCGGTGGTGCTACCTGGAAGCAACGACTTAACTGCGTCCTGCAGTTCTTGGTTTTCGCTGATTGGTAATCCGGCAAACTCCACCACAATGTCTCCTGCTTTGATGCCGCCCTGATCGGCTGCAGAGCCTTCTTGCACAACGACAACGATTGCTCCTTCAACATCATCGGCTACTTGCAGATCTTCGTACTCATCTGAGTCAGCGGTAGCTAGCCAGGTTTCCCAGGTTTCTCTGCTGAAAATACTCACGCCTAGGTACGCCGTTTCAATAACAACACCTTCTTGCAGCGACATGATGACTTGCATGGCTCCATCTACAGAAATCGCAAAGCCAAGCCCATTTGTGTTTGAGCCAGCAATGGCGGTGTTGATGCCAATCACCTCGCCGTTTGCGTTTAGCAGTGGTCCGCCAGAATTGCCTGGGTTGATGGCGGCATCGGTTTGAATAAGTCCAGATAGCCGCGTGTTTGTAAGTTCAATCGCCCGGTTTGTGGCCGACACGATGCCGGTTGTAACCGTCGGTGCATCACCCAAGCCGAGAGCATTACCCACCGCTACTACCTGATCGCCAACGACCACTGCGCCCGTCGTGCCCAGCTTCACCGGTTTCAGATTGTCTGCATCAATTTGTAGCACGGCCAGATCGCGCCCAAGATCTACGCCTATAACCGTGGCTTCCAGTGCAGCACCCTCAGAAAGATGCACGGTCACTTCGACCGCATCCGGATCAAAGTCCTCCGGATTACCCGACGCTGTGAGAGCCACAACGTGGGCATTGGTGGCTATGTAGCCATCTTCAGAAACCACGAATCCACTGCCAGTAGACCCTGGCCGCCCCGACTCCAACGCGACAGAGATGCGGACAACGCTTTGCTTTACCTCGCCATAAATGTCCTTGACGTTTATGAAGCCCGACCCCGCAAAATCGCTGGAGTTGCTGCTGGTGAACTGCGCTGACGAATTGCCAACAGCCAGAGAAGTTATTGATTCACCAGCGGTCAGAGACGCTTGGTCATCCTCCAGCGCTAGTACAACAAAGCCGGCTACTGCAGCTCCTGCGACTGCACCCACGATGGCTGCTATCACAGCAGCACGCCAAGCCGACAGTCGTCTTCCAGAACCTGGCTTGTCAGATAGCCCAGTGGGCGGTCGGGGGGATATTTCGCCAGGCTGCGCAATGCCAGATCCACCACCGCCAGATCCATCAACGCCTGGTGTGGCTGGCCTGGCTTCTATCTTGCGGACTAACGGCTCGTACGGCAGCGCTTGGAACGCGACGCTCTTTTCGTCAGCAGTACCGCTATCTACTCCACTATTTATTCCACCATCTGATCCACCATTTATTCCACCATTTGATCCACCGTCAAATTCACCATCAAATTCGCCCACTAGCCGGTCCTAACACTCGCAAAGCCCCAGTGAGTTGGGTCATCACTGCAACAGCAAATTTATAGCAATGCAGTGTGAGAATTGTATGAGAGTCCTGCAGAAATTAAGCCGCGGCACGCGCAATTTCAAGCCAGCTATCAGCTAAATCACGGTTAGCAGCAAGCCATTCATTAGCCGAATCGGCTGGGTTTTCTCCGTCTGAGATGGCAACCAAAGCCAACGAAACTTCCAGAGCCGGCACTTTGACAGCCGCCATTAGAGCCGTGGCTACTGGATTCTCATTCGCAAAATCGTTGTTGACCGTTACGAGAATGTCAACAATCGCAAATCCGTTGGGACACAAACCGTCTTCTCTTGTCTCCGCAGCCGGGCACTCAGAAGCTGGGATGGGTTGCGTGCCCGGACGCTGATCAAGGGCTTCACCGCTTGGTTGCCCGGACGGATTTGAGTCGTCGATTATGTCATTGACGCCCACCCAGTAGACGTTGTCGCCCGGTCGAAGTCTCGTTATGTAAACCGAAGGGCCATATAGGTGTATGACAAACGGCTCCTCATCGACCTGGTGGCCTAATACAGCCGCCACCAGAAAGTCGAATGAACTGCCACCTTTGAACTGGCGTATGTTCTCCCAGCCGGACATAGCAATTTGCTGATCGATGACGTTGTCACAAGTCCAATTGTCAGGGCAGCCATAGATGTCAACCACGCCATCACCCGGGCTTGGATCAACAGCATCGATCACGGCGATGGCCTCAGGATTGTTGTTCAGATCATCCAGCGTCAAGATGTTGAACCGTTCGCCGAAGGCACGATCAATCACGTAGCCCTGAACACCGCCCGCAAGAATCTGTTCACCGATTATCTGAACCTTGTCCTCAACCAGACTGCCGTCCGTCAGTTCGGATTTGAGCCAGTTGTCATGCAGCGGATACCAACCGCTTGGCCAGGCATCAATTTCGCGCTCAGCGATAGCAACAAATCCTGCTTCGGGTGTCAGTTCGAAGTCTGTGGGGCTTGAAACCTCGTAGCCGAGTTCTCGCAGCAGCGCTGCGTGGATTTCCGCCAAGAAATACGAGCTACCCCAGTTAGCGCGGCCAATCTTCAATGCCGTACCGATGCCTGGTTGCATCTCATCGGCCTCGGCCGGTGTGACCTCATCGGCGTTGTCGCTCGAGCAGGCCGCAGCGATCAACACAACCACTAACAAAATTGCCAACAATCGTGCAGGCAGTGACTGTAAAAAAGTTTTTTGATACATCGTTAAAATTCCCTGAGGTTGTCAGCCTGCGTTAGTTGTAGGTATAGAAACCTCGGCCGGTCTTTCGGCCCAGTAAACCGGCATCGCACAAGCGACTAAGCATTGGTGGCGGTGCGTACAGCTGCTCACGAAACTCTTCATACAGTGAGGCAGCTACCGCCAGCGTTGTATCAAGTCCAATCAGGTCACACAGCGCTAATGGTCCCATTGGATGGTTGCAACCAACAACCATCCCGGCGTCAATGTCTTCGGCGGTGGCAAATCCTGATTCAAGCATCCGAATAGCCGACAAGATAAAAGGAATTAGCAAGGCATTCACCACGAAACCGGCTCGGTCCTGACTGTTAACCACACGCTTGCCCAACTGCTCTGAGCTGAATGCGCGACACCTCTCTGCAGTTTCTTCACTAGTGAGTAAGGAAGAAATAACTTCGACCAAACCCATCACCGGCACTGGGTTAAAGAAATGCATGCCGATTACCTGTGAAGGCCGATCGGTAGCCATAGCAAGCTTCATAATGGGAATGGCAGAGGTGTTGCTCGCCATCACTGCACTGGGATCTTCCAGCACTTTGGCAAGCTGGTTAAACACGTCAACCTTGGTTTGTTCATCCTCAATGACGGCCTCAATGACAAACTCGCGGTCAGCCAGAAAGTTCAGGTCATCGGAAAAAGAAATCGCGCTCAGGGCGCGTTCACATGCTTCCTGGTCGATCCTTTCTGCTGACACTGCACGCTCAAGGCTCTTTTGAATGCGTTTTTGGCCTAGCTCAATGACCGTCTCGTTTGCTTCTGCCACCTTCACATCGCAGCCGTTGATCGCTGCAACTTCTGCTATGCCTGAACCCATCAGTCCGCATCCGACAACGCCTACTCGTTCTACTTTCACGGCACTAAATCTAGCTAGCTGCAGTTAGTCGCAATCGCCTTCCTTACCGCAGCGACTACTTCTTCACCCGTTGCGCCCGGGGTCAATACGGCTGCTACGCCTGCATCGTGCATGGCTGCCACGTCACTCTCCGGCACTATGCCACCCAAAATCACTGGAATATCTGAGCCTGCTTCATGCAAACCCGCTGTAACCAGCGGTACTAGGGCCTCATGAGCACCCGACAGCATTGAAACTCCGATGGCATCAACGTCTTCGTCGATAGCCGCAGCGACGACGCTTTCGGGCGTTTGGAACAAACCCGTGTAAATCACCTCAAAGCCAGCGTCTCGCAGCATGCGAGCAACCACCTTGACACCGCGATCATGCCCGTCAAGCCCAATTTTGGTTACTAAGACTCGCCCTAGCCCGATTTTGTTGCCAATGTTTTCAGCATTTGACGAAGTCATATCGGCCGATTGTACCGATGCTTGCGAACTCGTCGTTCAGGCTGCGAACGATTATTCGCCTTGGTAAGGCATGGCTTCAGGCAGAGGACCATCTTCGGTATGGGGTGGCTCCAGTCCCACTGCTACGCAAAACGCTGTCTCCCAGCCGGTGGGTCGCGCATCCAAAGTTCTCAGCGCTGCCTCAGTTTTCTCTTCCATCTCCGCTACTTGTAGAGACTCAATGGCCTTATGGCCCACCGACATCGCCAGTCTCACTACTGCCTGGCTAAAGCGGCTATCGGTTTCATTGATCGCTGTTAATGCCTTACCGAAGGCTTCATCCATTTGTTGTCGGTCACCATCGCGCGCATACGCCAGTGCCTGGGCTAGCAGCGCCGTACGCACATCTAGGTAGGTGCCGGCTTCTGCGTCCAACACGGCCTTGGCACGCTCATGTACTTCAGTGGTTTTCTCGGCAGCGCAATATGCCAGCGCCAGACTCGAGTCCAGATACATCGAAGGCACCTTGTCACCCCTGATTTCGTCGACCTTCTCTAAGGTTTTGATGGCGGCATCTACCTGTCCTAGCTGTAGCAATGCCAGACCTTCGGAAACTCCCAGCTCCAAGGTGCCTATTACTAGCGGTCCGTGATGTGCGTCTGTGCCAGCCATATTCTTGATGTCTTCAAGAGCGGCACGCGGGTTACCGATCTGAACGTTGCCACCCGCGCGCACTGCATGCGCAAACCTTTCAAGCGGTTTACCAGGCATCTTCATAGCGCGCTGCCAACACTCCGTTAATACTGCGCGGCTTCTTTGCACTTCACCCAAAGCAACATAGGCGCGACCTTGCAGGCCTAGCGCTTGCACGACGCCATAGGCGCTGCCAATCTGGGTGAATACTTGCTCCGCAGATCGTGCTCGTTCAAGAGCATCGGCCGCATGTCCCGACCACATCCCCAAAGAACCCAGCAGCAGATCCATCATCGCTTCGGTAAATCGCTCGCCTTTCTCATGAACGATTTCACGCACCTCGTTGGCCATTTTTTCTGCCGCTGTGCGCTGTCCGGCATGAAACAGTAAGAACGCCTGCAGTCCGAGCGCTGTAGCTAGCCCGCTTGAGTTGCCTTCTTCGCTGAATGTCTCAATAGCAAGCTTTAAACGCTCCTCGGCTTCTTCTAGTAATCCTTGCTCAAAGGAGAGCCACGCCAAACTCTGTAAGCACCAAGCAATACCCGTTTCGTCTTTTAAGTGCACAAACGTGGCGTGGGCTTCGTTGATGTAGCGGTCTGCGCGACTGTGGTCACCCGCCCGTAGCAAAGCAAAGCCTCGTAGTCGTAGCGCTTCGGCCGCTTCGCGCACATCTCCTAGTGCTTGGAAATGACCTGACGCTTCAGCCAGCAGCATCTCGGCCTGGGCGTGATCATCGGTTATGAGTGCAATTCTTCCCAGCAGTACTAGTCCGTGCGCAGCTGCTTCGCGATCACCTTTGAGCAACGCCAATGAGCGCGCCGACTCGGCGTCGGCTCTGGCACCCGAAAGCTCGCCTAAACCCAGCCGAGCAGTAGCGCGGCCCAAAGACATGTCGATCAGTCGCTCGTCATCGTTACCTATCAGCTCTATCGCACGGCGATAGAGCTGATCTGCGGCGAAGTGACTTTCACGCGCGGAGGCGTCATCAGCTGCTCGCGTAAGCCATTCGACCGCAGCATCAATGACGCTGACACCTAGCGTCGTGGACCAGGGCGCGTCCCTGTTGGAATTACCGCCAAGCTCGATCGCCGTCGCTAAATGATTCGCAATCATCGGCACGTACTCGGGCGACTTTTCATCTATTCCGATGGCTATCCACTCAGCCACGCGGATGTGCCGTTGAGAGCGCTCGTTCTTTGTGAGCCTTGCGTATGCAACTTCACTTACAAGATCTGAGCGGAAGCGCCAGGTTCGTTCTTCAACGCTAAAAATGTCTTTGTCGATGAGTTGCTGAAAAATGGTTTCCGCTTGCTCAACGCCGGCGACACCTGTTTGGTCTTGACCTTCTGTAATTCCAAGGCCAAACACCGTCAGCAGATCCTCAAAGCCGCCACTACCGCCCAGCACCGCGGCATCGTCAACCATCTTTCGTTCATCATCGGTAAGACCGTCAAGTCGCGCGGCTACTAAACCTCGCAAAGTGTCGGGCAAATCGTCCAACGGTCGCGCAGCTTGATCTGCGTTGACTTCGGCAGCGACAACACCAGCATCTCGCAATAGCGTGCTGATCTCTTCCAAGAAGAACGGATTGCCACCACTACGTGCGTGTAGCTGATCAACCAGCTCCTGTGGTGCCTCAAACCCCAGCAAAGAGTTGGCTAGCTCCGCGGTTGCGAAAATATCCAGTGGGTCAAGGTTTAAAACCACCGTGTTGTGACGACCCAACGGAACCGTCCAGTGTTCTTCGTCCACAGCCCAGCGAGCGGTAGCAAGTACGACAAACCGCTGCGAAGCCAAGGCCGCTAGCAAGCTCTCCAACAGACAAAGCAAACGCTCGTCGGCCCAATGAATGTCTCCAATCACAAGCACAATCGGCTGGATTCTCTCCAAAGCGCCGAATAGACCTGTCATAGCTGAGTGCACCTCACCCGTATGGCCATCAAGCTCCGTGGGTGAGCTAAGCGTGGCTACCTGTGTGCTTCCAGTGACACCGCGGTCATGAACACGCCCGAGCATCGCAAGCACCATTTGCGCAGTGTCGGCTATTTTTGATTCCCGGTCGGACTTCTGGCTTACACCACTGGCTAGCTCACCGACAACTTCGGTGGAATCGCTGGGCACCGCGAGCAAAGCCTCGGTAATCAGCTTTGTAACCCGCTCACCGACAACTTCGGTGGAATCGCTGTGCACCGCGCCGGCCGTACTGGCGATCGCAGCGCCAAGCGCCCTCAGCGGGTTGGTCTCGTCATAGGGCAACACCATGCTGCTGAGCACTAAAGCACCATGTTCTTCTTCGATCTTTGCAGTTACCTCTTCGGCCAATCGACTCTTACCAAGTCCTGCCTCACCCACGATTTGCACTAGTTGAGCTCGACGCCTGCTCAAAGCCGTGTTGATGGCCGAAGTCAGCTGCTGAAGCTCAAGGCTGCGGCCGACTAGTGGTGCTCTGTTGGAGTTACGGCGACGTCCTGGCGGCGCCAGCTCTCCGCAAGCAGCAAACACCCCTACCGGTTCGTTGCGTCCTCGCAGCTTCAGCTCACCACGTCCTTCAAACTGGACTACAGATGCGGTTGCAGCTTGGGTGAGTGATCCCACTAGCACCTCACCCGGGTTAGCCATACTTTGCAGACGATTCGCAATGTTGACGGTGTCGCCCATAACGGTGTAATCACCGCCCGCGTGAAGCGCCCCAACCAACACTTCACCGGTACTGATGCCGGCTCTCATCTGAAGCTTGATGCCGCGCTCGTTAGAAAATTTGGCCAGCGAATCCCGCATGCGAAAGGCTGCCCGAAGGGCGCGTTCAGAATCATCCTCATGCGCTATAGGGGCACCAAACAAAGCCAGGATGGCATCACCGATGATCTTGTCAACGGTTCCCCCAAAGGCTCCAACATCGGCCACCAAACGTTGGAAGCAGGTGTCAATTAGGTGCTTTATGTCTTCCGGATCTGCGTCCTCGCTTAGCTTTGTGAAGCCCACCAGATCAACAAAAAGCACCGTAACCACGCGGCGCTCTTCGGTTTCAACCAGCAAATGTCCGCACGTTGGACAAAACCGCGCCCCATTGGGGGTATCTGAACCACAAGAAGGGCACGGGAACATAGGCACCTGCTCAGTGTAGGAAAGCCCCACTGCTCTCTAATTGACTGTGTTACCGATTGTGTTACCGATTGTGTTATCGGCTGTGTTGGCCTGGCACGCTGCAGTATGAGCTAGAGGCTTTTCTTAACCTCTCACCTATAGCCTGCCGATCGTGCAGAACGATTCGACCCAAACCGCAACAGTTGGCACTACTTCAACAGACGCTCCAGCCGCGAGAGTCGTTGATGCCATAAAGATCTACGGCTCAGGTGACACAGCCGTGCATGCCCTAGACGACATTTCAGTTGAGTTTCAACGTGGTGAGTTCACCGCAGTTATGGGACCATCGGGTTCTGGTAAATCCACGCTCATGCACTGCATGGCTGGACTTGACACGCTGACCAACGGCGAAGTCTTTATCGAAGATGTGTCGCTAGGAACCTTGTCGGAACGACAGTTAACACTGCTACGCAGAGACAGAATCGGCTTCGTGTTTCAAGCATTCAACCTGGTACCGACTTTGACTGCGACCGAAAACATTGCGCTTCCCTCAAAGCTGGGTGGCACCGCACTGGATCAAGAATGGTTTGACGAAATCGTGACAGCTGTAGGACTAGAAAATCGTCTGAGCCACAGACCGACCGAGCTATCAGGTGGTCAGCAGCAGCGTGTCGCAGTTGCAAGAGCGCTTGCCAGCCGACCCGCCATTGTTTTTGCCGACGAACCGACCGGCAACCTTGATTCCAAGACAGGTGGAGAGATACTGAGTTTCATTCGTCAAGCGGTTGACCGACTAAATCAGACAGCCGTCATGGTTACTCACGACCCAAATGCAGCTTCCTACAGCGACCGCGTTGTGTTTTTAGTCGATGGCAAAATCGTGCAAGAGATGACTTCACCCACCGCTGACGCCGTGCTTGACACCATCAAGCACCTAGGCGACTAACTCTGCAGACAACCCTTTCCCAAAAGTGACACCAACGTGCTGAAACTCACAATCAAATCCCTATTTGCACGCAAGCTGCGCTTTGCGCTCACCTCTTTCGCCGTAGTTCTGAGTGTGGCTTTCGTATCAGGCTCGTTCATTACTGCTGACAGTCTGCGAGCCACGTTTGACGACATTGCAGAAGAAGTCGTTTCAAACGTAAACGTTCAGGTTCGCGGAATTGCGGCCTTTGTGGATGACGACTCCACACGCCCACCAGTGCCAGAAGAAGTAGTCGAAGCCATTTCCGCGGTTGATGGTGTTGCATATGCGCAAGGAAACGTCTTCGGTTTTCCGCGTGTCAGTTATGAAGGAGAGCTACTAACAACAGTCGGCGGACCCACGCTGGGCTATAACTACGATCCCGACAACCCCATATCACCAGTAACACTGGTTCCGGGCAGCCGCGCTCCTGATAGTGGTGAGGTGATGATCGACTCGATAACGGCCGATCGGTACGGAATTGTCATTGGCGACACTGTCAACATTCGAACGCTGGCAGAGCCTGAAGACTTCGTTGTCACGGGGCTCTTCTTCTTTGGCGAGGAAGACTTCGGTGTCATCTTCACGATGTTCGAAACCAATACAGCCCAGAGGCTTTTTGACACGGTGGGATCTTTTGCGACCATTGAAGTAAGTGCGGCTGCGGGAATAACTGAAGAAGTACTTGCCGAACGTATCAATACGGTTCTGCCAGCCGACTACGAGGCCGTCACCAGCGGCGTGGTAGAGGAAGAGTTCACCGGCCAGTTCTCACAGATCATCGGTATTTTCCAAACGGCGTTGTTGGCATTTGCCGCAGTGGCATTGGTAGTGAGTGCATTCATCATCAACAACACCTTTTCCATCGTGTTGGGCCAGCGGATAAAAGAGCTGGGACTGTTGCGCTGTCTTGGTGCTACTGGCCGTCAGGTGCGCACATCGGTCATTGGCGAGGCGTTGTTGGTGGGTGTACTGGCCTCGCTGATAGGTGTATTAGCCGGTGTCGGCGTCTCGGCGTTTATTAGCTTCGCTCTCGAACAAGCAGGCGACGGTGGTGGCCTTCCAACCGGACCAATCATCATTGGTCTGCGCACGTGGATCGTTTCGCTCATCGTTGGCATTGGCGTAACCCTGTTGGCGTCCGTAGCTCCGGCTAGGCGAGCCGCTTCGGTTCCACCCATTGCTGCGATATCTGATCAGTTCATACTTGCACCGGTTAGCTCACGGCGACGCTCAATCATTGGCGTGGTTTTTGGTGTAGTCGGCGCATTGCTATCACTGCTGGGTGTCTTTGGCGGAGGTGGAGCTACCGACAGGCTCGCACCGTTGGCGTTAGGTGCATTACTGCTGTTTTTAGCGACCGCCTTGCTCAGTCCGCTGATGGCTCGCCCCGTGGCTCTCATGCTGGGATCGCCTATTGCTCGCCTCGCTAGAACTCCTGGTCGGTTGGCTCGAGAGAATGCCGCTCGTAACCCGCGTCGCACCTCCTCCACGGCTTCGGCATTAATGGTGGGTTTAGCACTGGTAGCAATGGTGCTGATAGTGGGTGAGAGCTTCAAGGCAACGTTTACCTCCACATTGAATACTTCATTGCGAGCTGACTACTTCGTACAACTTGACAGCCCCGGCGAAGCTGGTTTCAGTCCACAGCTAGCTGAGGATCTAAGTGAAGTGGACGGCGTAGGTATAGCCGTTGGCTATCGCGGCGGACCAGGTGTAGCAACTATGCGTATAGATGGCATTACATACGACGTGCTCGGCACTCCAGAAGAGGGTCTAGGCATCTTGGTTGATGCCAATCTGACGCAGGGCTCATACCAAGGATTAGAAGACAACGGTTTACTGGTGTACACCGACGCGGCTGAAGACCTGGCTTTAAGTGCAGGCGACACGATCTCCGTTGAATTTCCCAGCGGCACACAAAATCTGACCGTCACGGGTATCTATGACGACGCCACAATTCTCGGTAACTGGGTGATTGGTATTAACACCTACAAGGAGGTGTACACCTCTTCCAGGCAATACGACCTGTTCGTAGCCGCCGCTGCCGCCGAAGGCATCGACCCCACTGATCTTCGACCTGCGGTCGACGCTGTGGCGGCTAACTATCCAGAGACCAAGCTGGAGAATCGCGAAGAGTTTCAACAATCGCTCGAAAGTCAGATAGATCAACTATTGCTGGTGGTCAACGCATTGTTGATCTTTGCGATTGTTATTGCCTCACTGGGAGTCGTTAACACACTGATGTTGTCTGTGTTTGAACGTATTCGCGAGCTTGGATTGTTGCGCGCTGTCGGTATGACCAGACGTCAAACTCGTCGCATGGTCCGTTGGGAGGCCGTAATCGTCACCGTGTTTGGAGGGATTCTCGGTGTGCTGCTAGGAATTTTGTTTGCTTTCATTGCCATCGCAGCGCTACCCGAATCGTTCATTTCGTCTATCGGAGTGCCGATTTCCTCACTGATAGGAATCGTTGTGCTGTGCGTTGTGTTAGGCATGTTGGCGGCGATTCTGCCAGCCAGGCGTGCGGCTCGCCTAAACGTGCTCGACGCTATTTCACATACCTAGCTTCTAGCTAGACGTATCGCTGCGCTGGGCTAAGCCGTGCCGCAACGCCAGCTCTATTTCTCTTTGATGCTCTTCGCTTAGCACTGGACCATTCGCTCCAGTCACATAAAACGTGTCGACAACTTCGTTGGCAATCGTTTGAATCTTGGCCGAGACAATGTCAAGCCCCATGCGAGAAAGAATCTCTGTAAGGCGGTAGAGCACGCCGATGCGATCCTCAGTATGAACCTGCACGATGGTGGCGCCGGTGGCGGCTCTGGTATTGAAGGTCACCGTTGTTTGAGGGGTTGCTGCAGCCAGAGCTGTGCGTCTGCGATACAGGCGCGCTCGTTCGGCAATGCGCGCGTCCAACGCAAGGGAACCTTCGATTGCTCGCTTAATGTCGGTGGCTACTCGCTCCCAGTCAACGGGTGTGTCCGGTGGTGCGATTCGAAACACTGACACCGCGGTGTTTCCGGGCGAACCCGATGACGGGCTCGCTGTGTTCCCAGGCGAGCCTGCAGTGTCTTGAGAAAATGCCTCGGCTTGCAGCACATCTAGGCCACGCAAAGCCAATGCTCCCGCTACTTTGCTAAAAGTGCCCTTCTCATCGGGTGCTACAACGGTCACGGTGTCCTCTGCGCCAACCACTTGGGTTTGACCTGCGGTCATCATTCCCGCTATTGCCTTATCTCTTAGTTCTCGTCTTGTGGAAAGCAGATCTACGGAGCCGCTGAGATGCTCTGTAACCAGATCGGTAAGCGTGCTCACCAGGCTCGCAATCCATTCGGTCCACGCAGTTGGTCCTGTAGCGCGGCAGTCGGCTTCTGTGAGCGTTGTTAGCAACCTCAAAAACTCAATGCTTTCAACGGCTTCGGCCACATGCTCAGTGGTACGCGGGTCGTCCAGGTCACGTCGGGTGGCGGTGTCGGTTAGCAACAGATGGTGCTGCACCAACCTCACCAGAGTGTGGACATCTTGCTCATTCCAACCGGCGCGCCTGGCAATAGTGGCCACCAGACCCATCCCTACTTGTGTGTGATCTCCTGGGTAGCCCTTTCCGACATCATGCAATAGGGCTCCAACCAGTAGCAGGTCGGGACGCGTAACTCGATCGGACATTTCAGCCGCCAGTGAGGCCGCTTCGAGCAAGTGGCGATCAACAGTGAAGCGGTGATAGCGAGATCGCTGTGGTCGGTTGCGATTGGGCGCCCATTCGGGCAGTACGCAAGTCCACACGCCTACAAAATCAAGTGCCTCAATCACATCAATTGCGTTGTCGCCGCACTTCAACAGTTGCACCAACAACTCGCGTGCTTCATCAGGCCAAGGGTCGCTCAAGATTTGTTGGCGCTTAGCTAGCAGGTCAAGACTTGTGCGAGCAATACCAATCTGGTCGCGAGCAGCGTGCCCAGCTGCTCTCAATACAAGCAACTCATCCTTGCTTGGATCACCGGTAATCACGATCTCACCGTCAACCAACTCAAGGCCATCGGCTACTAGTCGTTTTGTCAGAGCCTTATTTCGGTGCTTTTTCCTGAACGACAGCTTGCGGGTACTGATCTCGTCTTCCGTTTCACCCGTTTGTTTGGTTGTTTGTGTCGTAAGCCAGCTCGGTGAGGTGCGCCAGGCGTAATCACTGATGAACGCCACATCGCGTGCAGCCGCTGCAATGTCATACATCAACGCTTCCGCATCGGCTACGTCCAGCATTTCTGCGATCGGTTGTTGCTCATCTGTTTCAAGCACGTCGGACGAACGTCCAGTCAAAATATGCAAGGCCACCCGGGCTCTTAGCAAGGTGCGATAGGCCTGTTCTATGCGTTGACGATCGTCACCCGCTAGCGAAACACCTGCATGTTCAGCCCAGCCAACCGTTTGCACATCTCTGAGGCCGCCGCGACCGAGCTTCAGGTTTGGTTCAAGCAAGAACGCCACCTCACCGTTTAGTCTTTGTCGCCGCTTTGCTGTTTGTGCAAGGTCTTTGAGACAGTCCGCTGAATTTTCTTGCCAGTGTTGGTTAATGCGCCGAACCAGCTCAGCGGTGAGCTGTTCATCACCGGCAATGTGTCGGGCATCAAGCAGTGCTGTGCAGGTATCTATATCGCTGGTGGCCAGCTCAATGCAGTCGTCGATTGTGCGGACTGCATGACCTAGTTTCAAGCGCTGGTCCCAAACGGGATACCAGATGCGGTCGGCCAGGTCGCCAGAGTTGGCCTCCGGGCTATGAAGCAGCAACAGATCTATATCACTACGCGGACACAGCTCTGACCGTCCGTAACCACCGACAGCCAGCAGGGCTATCCCGGTTTGTACGGGCTGCTTTGACTCGGTTGACGCTGCCAATGTGGTTTCGCATGTAAATATTTCGCGCAACCAGTTATCGGTGAGATCAGTTAGGGCTTTTGGAATAGCGCTGAGGGCATCGTTTTTGAAATCGTTGTCAGGTGCTATCAGCTTGGCGCGTGCAGAAGCAAAGCTGGAATGCACGCTCTCAGGCACATTGCTGCTACTCACCTTGTTAGTTCCGGTCTTATCTGCTCTGGTACCGCCTGCTTTGAGTTCTCAAGCGCTTGGTTCAGGTTGCCCGACCTAAAGCCTTCCAAATCAAGCGTTACATATTGATAACCAACTGCTTTTATAGCTGCGACAACCTGAGATGCTTGGCTCACTATTTGCTCAAAGTTGTCAACCGGAATCTCAATCCGGGCAGTGTTGCCATAGTCACGCACCCGCAGTTGCGTCAAACCCAGTTGGCGTAACGAGGCTTCGGCTCGTTCGATACGACCAAGCAACGGCACTGTTACTTCGGTGCCGTACGGAACACGCGACGCCAAGCAGGCGGCGGCTGGTTTGTCCCAGGTGCGCAAACCCAGCTGGCGGCTCTGCTGACGGATGTCTATCTTGCTAAAACCAGCCTCTACTAGTGGAAATCTGGCGCCGCGTGCCTGGGCGGCTTGTTGACCGGGACGGTGGTCACCGAGGTCATCAAGATTTACGCCAAGCGTGACGATTGCGTCGTTATTTGCTGCTTCACTTGTCGCAACGATGGGTTCTAACGCTTCCATCAACGCTGTTTTGCAGTGAGCGCAGCGGTCAGAATCGTTTAGCGTGTACGCCGGATTTGCTAGCTCAGCAGTAGCTACCTTGCTCCAGTTAAGACCCCACTCTTGCGCTAACGACTCGCAGTCTGCTAACTCGTCTGCAGCCAAGCTGGCGGAAACGGCGGTAACGCATTGCGCTCGCTGCGGACCTAGCACGTCGTTTGCTACGTAAGCCAAGAAAGCCGAATCCACTCCACCACTAAAGGCCACAACAACACTGCTCATGTCGGCCAATAACTCACGCAACTCAGTCAACTTCTCAGACATAGTCGGCACCGGTGGAGTAATAGCTGGAGTAATCGGTGGAGTAATAGCTGGAGTTATAACCGGCTAGCGGGAATGGCAAACATCGTGTCTGCTCCGCTTGTCACCAAAGGCGCCAGTCCGGCGGCAGTCGGCATGATGTTTTGAAAATAAAACAGCGTCGTTGCAATCTTGTCGGCCAGTTCGTCATCGGTAAGCCACGCACCAGTGCTGGCTTCTAGCCCAGTGTCCGCAGCCAAGGCCGCCGCTTTAGCGGTCTTGGCCAAGTAGTAGCCACCCACCACCACGCCAGCTAGTCGAACAAATGGTGTCGCACCAGCCCCCACATGGTTGAAGTCGCCATTCACAAGCTGGCTTCCCAGCCAAGTAGCTGTCTGGGATAGATGCCCCGTGCCTTCGGCTAATGATCTCCCGATCTCGTTAAGCGCAGAGCCAGCATTAAGGCTCGCAGATGAGTCGCTACGCCCTGAACTATCTGAGCTCTCCGGCCATCCTGCCAACTCATCAGCTAACTCCGACATCTTTGAGATAAGCCGCAGCATGGTTTCTCCGCCTTCTTGTGGCAGCTTGCGAAAGGCCAGATCGGCGGCTTGGATGCCGTTAGTGCCTTCATAAATCGGTGCAATTCGAGAGTCGCGCCAATGTTGCGCCGCTCCGGTTTCTTCCACGTAACCAACGCCACCATGCACCTGCAGACCTAGCGAAGTCATCTCTACACCAAGGTCGCTACCCCAGGCCTTGCTTATTGGTGTTAGCAACGCGGCCAATGCTTCAGCCTTGGCTACATCTTTAGAGTCAGAGTCAGCCTCGGCTTTAGCAATAGCAACTCGATCAAGTGCAGCCGCGTTGGCATACATCAGGCTGCGCATGGCTTCGATGTTGGCGCGCATCGTCATCAGCATTCTTCGCACATCAACGTGATCGACGATCGGTGACGATTCCCCTTGTTCAAGCTCTGCTCCGATTGCCTTGCCTTGCTTACGGTCAATGGCGTAGTCACGTGCTTGCTGATAGGCACGTTCGGCCAACGCCAAGCCTTCAAGGCCTACCGACAAGCGGGCGTTGTTCATCATTGTGAACATCGCTTTCATGCCGTCGTTTTCGGGGCCCACCAAATAGCCCAACGCACCTTCATTGTCACCGAAAGACATGACGCAGGTCGGGCTGGCATGAATACCGATCTTGTGCTCGGTTGACACTGCACGCAGATCGTTGCGCTCGCCCAGTGAGCCATCCGGGTTGACAATGAACTTAGGGACAACAAACAAGCTGATGCCGCGCGTGCCAGCGGGCGATCCAGGCGTGCGCGCTAGTACTAAATGGATGATGTTTCTAGCTAGTTCATGTTCGCCGTAAGTAATAAAGATCTTGGTGCCAAAGATTCGATAGCTGCCGTCAGGTTGCGGTTCGGCCTTGGAGTTAAGCGCACCCACATCCGAGCCGGCGTGCGGCTCTGTCAGGTTCATGGTGCCCGACCATTCACCGGAGATCATCTTCGGCAAGTAGGTCTGTTGCAGAGTCTCATCCGCGTGGTGAATAAGAGCGTCGATGGCGCCTTGAGTAAGTAGCGGGCACAGGCTGAACGACATGTTTGCGGAGGTGAGCATTTCTTGTACAGCTAGTCCTACGCACCACGGCATACCGCCGCCTCCGTGCTCGGGTGCAAACGCCATCCCGTTCCAACCGCCGCTGACAAACTGCGTATAAGCCTCGGCAAAGCCCGCCGGATGGGTAACAACTCCATCGTCGAACTGCAGGCCTTGCGTGTCACCCACAGCGTTTAGCGGTGCTACCTGCTCGGACATAAATCGTCCTGCTTCATCAAGCAAAGCATCCACGGTCTCAACGTCAGCGTGGCTGTACAGCTCGTGCTTCACCAACTCTCCTAGTTCGGCAGCGTGCTCCAAGACAAAAAGCATGTCCTTAGTTGGTGCTGTGTATTCAACCATTTATCTCGCCCCTTTTCTGTAGTGCTACGTAGGTAAAAGCTGGTCTGTTGTCACGTTGTGCTACAGGCCGATCCGTTTAAGAACGGTCGAGAGATCGTCGGCAACAAGTCCGGTGTAGAACCTGCCGAAGTCGCCGTAGACCGCTGATGCTTCGTCAAAGCGCATGGTGTAAACAGCGTCTTTGAGATCGTCAAGGTGTTCACCAAACAAGGTCACTCCCCATTCGTGATCGTCGACTCCGGTAGAACCCGTGATTAACTGCACGATTCGGCCGCGAAAATTACGGCCTGACTTGCCATGCTCCATCATCATCTCACGACGATCATCAAAGTCCAACGTGTACCAGTTGCCGATGGTCTCGCGGCGCCGTGACATCGGATAAAAGCAATAGGCCCGCTTACCTGCGGGAGGCAGCTGCGGGTAGAGCCGTTGAGATTTCATTTCATCGGGCAGGTCGGCTGAGTATTCTGACAGCTCGGTCATTGATACATAGCTGTCACAAACTTCAAGTCCCGCAGACTGCAACCCGGCTTGTAGCGTCCGCAACCGCCAGAGGTCTGGGCCTATGGCCATAAATCCAAGATCAGCTTTGTGACCCAGCATCGCCACGCCCAGCACCTGATGGTTGTCATCGACGGCATCGGCCGTCACCGAAAGGATCGAATCGGCGCGGGTTTTTCCCGGTTGAATCTTGCAGAACAGGTGAAGAACACCCAAGCCGACTGAAGTTGTTACCTCAAAATCGTCATACGAATCTCTGGCTGATTGTTCCACGGGCACCATCCTAAGATGGCTCGCTCTTTGCTGGCGGCTGCGTTAGGGCCAGCTAGAAGTCCATGTCGGGCATACCGGGTGCGTCGGCGCCCTCTGAAGGCTGCTCGCAGATGACCGCTTCGGTAGTCAAGAAAAGAGCCGCAATCGAGGCCGCATTTTGCAAGGCTGACAGCGTCACTTTGGCAGCGTCAATCACTCCAGCCGTAACTAGATCTTCGTATTCGCCAGTAGCCGCGTTAAGCCCGGAGTGACCCTCTAGCTCACGAACCTTGTTAGCGGCAACGCCACCGTCCATGCCAGCATTTTCGGCAATTTGATGTAGCGGCGCATGCAGCGAACGTCCCACAACCTGCGCACCGGTTACCTCATCGCCCTTGAGCTTGGCGGCAACCTTTGTGACTGCTTGTTCGGCTCGCAGCAGAGTCACACCGCCGCCAGCCACAACACCTGAGTCGATAGCGGCTTTGGTGGTGTTGACGGCGTCTTCAATGCGGTGCTTTTTTTCCTTGAGCTCAACCTCGGTAGCTGCACCAACTTTGAGCACCGCCACTCCTCCGGCCAACTTCGCTAGCCGCTCTTGCAGCTTCTCGCGGTCGTAATCAGAGTCGGTGTTCTCGATCTCGCGCTTTATCTGCTCGATACGACCGGACACATCCTTTTCGCCGCCAGTGCCCTCGATGATCGTGGTCTCATCCTTGGTAACAATCACTTTGTGAGCCTGGCCTAGTAGGTCGATCGTCGTGTTTTCTAGCTTCAAGCCAACGTCTTCGCTGATCACCTGGCCACCGGTGATAATGGCCATATCTTCCAGCATTGCCTTGCGTCGATCACCAAAGCCCGGTGCTTTCACCGCAACCGCTTTGAGCGTTCCGCGGATCTTGTTGACCACGATTGTGGCTAGCGCTTCGCCTTCCACATCTTCGGCAATCAATACCAGTGGTTTGCCAGCTTGGGTGACCTTTTCCAGCAGCGGCAAGACGTCGCGCACTGCGGTTATTTTGCCCTGCACAAACAGCACATAAGGCTCATCAAGCACCACTTCTTGACGGTCGAGATCTGTTACGAAATATGGCGAGATATAGCCCTTGTCGAAGCGCATGCCTTCCACCAGATCCATCTCCAGACCGAAGGTTTGAGACTCTTCCACGGTAATCACGCCGTCTTTGCCAACCTTTTCAATGGCATCGCTGATGAGCTCACCAATCTCGCTGTCGGCCGCTGAAATCGCTGCCACCTGAGCGATCTGGGATTTCGATTCGGTAACGCTGATTGACATGGATTCGATGGCCTTAACCGCCGCTTCGACACCTGCCTCAATGCCGCGCTTTAGTGACATCGGATTAGCTCCGGCGGTCACATTTCGCAGACCATCTTGAACCATCGACTGAGCCAACACCGTTGCGGTGGTAGTTCCATCGCCCGCTACGTCATCGGTTTTCTTGGCTACTTCTTTGACCAGCTCGGCGCCGATGCGCTCTATCGGGTCTTCTAGCTCGATCTCTTTGGCGATTGAAACACCGTCGTTGGTGATGGTGGGAGCACCCCACTTCTTATCCAGTACAACGTTGCGGCCTTTGGGGCCTAGGGTCACGCGCACTGCGTCAGCCAGTTGATTCATGCCTGACTCGAGAGTGCGTCGGGCTTCATCTTCAAAGGTGATCAGCTTGGCCATTTGTTCTTAACTCCTTGGACGGTCATTGATCTGCGCTTGCTTGTGCGTGTTTACGCAAGCAGCCACTAAAGCTTGTAAAACAGGCTTAAAAGTTATTAGCACTCTAAGGGCGAGAGTGCTAATCGCCAACTGGATTTAATCTGGATTCATATAGAGATAGTCGCTAACCACTTGTTGTATGCAGGCAAGAGTGTCACTCATTGCGCGTGCCTCTCCAAAGATTTCAATTAGAGACACCGCTGTGGTTTGGGGGTATCTGGCCGAAGCCTGCAGCCCTGCATCATCGCAGCCACCAGCGACAATAAGCAACGGAATCTCGTTGCTTGCTGCAAGCTCTGCTACCCCACCAACCACCTTGCCCTCAAACGAACCTTGATCCAACTGTCCCTCGCCTGTTACTACCAGGCTGGCATTACCAATGGCTTGAGGTAGGCCAACTTCTTGTGAAACCAGTTCGAATCCGCTTACAAGCTCCGCTCCACACACCGCAAGGGCACCAGCTAAACCGCCAGCTGCTCCTGCTCGTGCCAGATTCGTCACATCCACCCCGTATTGCTGCTGGTAGGTGTTGACTAAATCCGCCAGGCGTTGACGTAGCTGTTCGACCTGGGCTGGCGTGGCGCCCTTCTGTGGTCCGAACACTTCGGCAGCATCGATGAATCTTGTTTGCACGTCACAAGCCGCAACGAGCTGAACGTTTTGTAGCTGGCTGTCGCTAAGCGGCTGAAGAGCTTCAAAAGCACCAAGCCCTCCATCGGTAGTGGCCGAGCCCCCTAGCGAAACAATGATGCGCTTCGCACCTTCAGTTACCGCTTCTGCGATCAACTGGCCGGTTCCGTAGGTGCTAGCAGCGATGGGGTCGTTGTGCTCTTTGCCTCCGGTTAGCTGCAAACCGCTAGCACGCGCCATCTCTACTACTGCGGTGTTGTTTTGGTCGTCCTGCTCAAGGCGCCATTCGGCATCAACCAATTTTCCTAAGGGTCCTATGACTCTTGATGTGCGGTTCGGTCCGCCCAATGCTTCTAGGGTGCCTTCGCCGCCATCTGCCATTGGCAACTGCTTAGCTACGAAGCTGAACTCTGGCGTGGATTCAGTTTTGCAGGCTGTGGCTATGGCCGCAGCTGCTTGAGTAGCCGTAGCGGTTCCGCGAAACTTGTCGGGACAAGCAACGACAGTCAGTGAGCCCACAGCGAACCTATTAGGTCCACCGCGTTAGATCCATCTTGCTAACGAGCTAAATCCGTGCCAATAGCCACTAGCACGTCGGGCATCTCGTAGACACTGACAGCTGACGTGTCTTCAAACATCTGGAACACATCGTTTTGACGATCCAGTTCAAGCACCCCTGCGATGTTCTGAGCCTCTAGCAAAGACCCTGGCATGTAGTGCACCTTCGAGCGATCCAACGGAGTTCCACGCAAGTCGGTTGGTGTCAAAGTTACGAAACCAAGCACTTTCAAGCGGTCTGTCACGCGCGATGCCGCTCCCCGAACGTCAGTTGAGTTAGCAACTTGCACCGAAACCTCGGCTGGTGGGCGCGGCTGAAAACCATCTATTGAGTTATCGCTGGAATCATCCAAAGTTGTGGAAGTAACGCCATCGTCGGTTGAACCGTCAACGTCGGTTGGCTCGTCTGTGGTGGGTGTGCCGCCACCAGCCACGGAGGTGTCCGTTGTAATGACAGTGGTTTCGGTGGTTGTTTGATCGTCTACCGCCGCAGTGTCGTCATCTCCGCCCGAACGGAGAAGCAGCACGCCTATAGCAGCAGCAACCAATACCAGTAGTAGCCCGCGAATGGCAGCGGCGTTGTTGTTGTTATCCGACGAACGACTCATCTAGGACCTCCGGTTATCTAGTGTGCGCTCTGTTGCGGCGAATTTGGTGGATATTAGTTGGCAATAGTTCTTGGTCATTCTTAGTTCTTTGCTCGAAGACTTAGGTGAGCCCGAGGAGGGAGTCGAACCCTCAACCCCCGCTTTACAAGAGCGGTGCTCTGGCCATTGAGCTACTCGGGCGTGTAGGAAACGACTCAACATCCGCTCCTAGGGTAGATCGCTCAGGAGAGATTTGGTGTCGCAGGGCGCGTGCGCTCGCGAATCATTTCATAGAGCGCTACCGCGGTAGCAGCTGCGACATTTAGTGAGTCAATTTTTCCATGCTTGGCTATAGATACCAGCAGGTCGCAGCGCTGTCGTACGAGTAGCGACAAGCCCTTACCTTCGGATCCCACCACAAGCGCTGTCGGCTCTGTCCCCATATCGGTGGTTGTGATGTCTTGCGGCGCGTTGCCGTCTAGCCCCAATATCCACACACCTGCCGCCGTTAGCTGAGCTAGGGCTGCTGGCAGTCCACCGACAAGAGCAATCCTGAGATGCTCCACTGCACCTGAGGCTGCTTTGACAGCTGTCGGGGTGAGCCGCACTGCACGATGGCGAGCCAGGATCACACCGGTTGCTCCTGCAACTTCGGCCGTTCTAAGAATTGCGCCAAGGTTGCCTGGATCGGTCACACCATCGGCAACGACCAGCAGTGGTTGTTGACCATCTATTGGTTTGAGTAATTCTTCTAGGGGGGTCGGCGGGATCGGGTCGGCCAGAGCAACGATGCCTTGTGGGGATTCGGTACGCGCAAGCGATTCCAAGCGACCTCTGCTGACTTTTTCGAAACGAATGCGGCGCTCTGCTGCAAGATCGGTGATTTCGGCCAACGCATCGGAAGCTTCAGCCTCGCTTGCACTTCCCGGAGAACCTGGGGAGCTTGGACTATCTGCAAGCGGTGACAGATAGATCTCATTGATCTTGCGCCGACCGACTATAAGAGCCTCACGAACGGCTTGACGGCCTTCAATTTGGTCGCCACCTAGATCGTCAGGACCGCGCGGCGCGGCACCTGGACTGGGCCCGCGACGTTTCTCGGGATAACGATCATCACGACCCCTATAACCACCATCTCTGGAACCGCCACGGCGATCATCGCGGCCACCACCACCGTCCCTATAGCCACCACGACGATCATCGTCACGACGCCGATCATCACGGCCACGGCCATAACCACCACCCCTGGAACCACCACCATCACGACCCCTATAACCACCATCTCTGGAACCGCCACGGCGATCATCGCGGCCACCACCACCGTCCCTATAGCCACCACGACGATCATCGTCACGACGCCGATCATCACGGCCACGGCCATAACCACCACCCCTGGAACCACCACCATCACGACCCCTATAACCACCATCTCTGGAACCGCCACGGCGATCATCGCGGCCACCACCACCGTCCCTATAGCCACCACGACGATCATCGTCACGACGCCGATCATCACGGCCACGGCCATAACCACCACCCCTGGAACCACCACCATCACGACCCCTATAACCACCATCTCTGGAACCGCCACGGCGATCATCGCGGCCACCACCACCGTCCCTATAGCCACCACGACGATCATCGTCACGACGCCGATCATCACGGCCACGGCCATAACCACCACCCCTGGAACCACCACCATCACGACCCCCACCTGGTCGGCCGCCTTGGGTGCGGTCATTGCCACCATCTTGTGGGCCGCTTAGTTTTGAGCTATCCCCTGAATCTTCGACGTCACTCACCGTTACTGCCCTTTCGCTGTTGATTTGCGAACTAGTAAGGCAACGGCTAACGCCACCACCCCTTCACCTCTGCCAAGCGCACCAATTCCTTCGGTGCGCTTGCCGCTGACCGTCACTTGCCCGCCAGCAGCTTCACTTAGTAGTTGCTGCATCTGTGGTTTGTGTGGTGCAATCATCGGTCGATCGGTAACCACCGTGCAATCCGCGTTGACAAGGCTCCAACCCTGTTTTGCTGTCGCTTCAGTAGATCGTCTTAGCAAATCCAGCCCACTGGCACCGGCGAAAGCTGGGTCTGAGTCAGGAAACATCTCGCCGATATCACTCAAGCCAGCCGCGCTAAGAAGCGCATCGATGACCGCATGACAAACAACGTCCGCGTCGCTGTGGCCAACTAACGGAACCTCATTCGCAAACTCCACGCCGCCCAACACCAAGCATCGTTTCGCGTTGCTGTGCTTATTTTGATGCTTGTGATCACTATTTTCACCAGCGACATCTAGATCCAGTTCAGAGACCCGGCGATGCGCGTCATAGCCGTGACCGATGCGTAGATCGTTCACTGTAATTTCGGGGGCTTCAGACATTTGGCGCTGAACCCGTTAAACCCATCAGCGCCGCCACCACATCTAAGTCCACTGGCGTGGTGATCTTGTGTGCCGCAAAATCCCCCTCAACTACCAGCACCTTGCCCCCCTGAGCTTCCACTAACGAAGCATCATCGGTAAAGGTGCATGCTTCGCGGGATTTAGCAGCCGCTTCATAGGCCGTTGTCAGCACTTCCCGAGCGAACGCTTGCGGTGTTTGCGCAAGCGCAAACTGATTTCGATCGAGAGTCTCCAGCACGACGCCAGAGCCATTATCTGATCTCACGGGTTTGATGCGCTTTAGCGTGTCAAAGACACGCAGCATCGGTACGGCCGCATCCGCACCCGCAAGAACCGCTCCGATTACGGCTTCAAACATTGCCTTTGTCGCGCCAGGTCTAACTGCATCGTGCACTACGACCACTTCAACTTCTTCACGTAACACTGACAGTCCGGCCCTCACCGAATCAAGCCTTGTGGCACCTCCAGCCACAACGTCTGCATTAATTTCACGCAATGTTCGCGATGTACCGGTATCGGTCTCATCTGCGCTATTCGCCTTAATCGCAGCAGGTGACAGCACCACGACAACCTGCTGACAGGCAGCTGCAGCGGTCTTAACGCTCCACTCAATTACGGTTTGTCCGCCAATCTCAGCTAACTGCTTCGTGCTGCCGAAACGCTCGCCTGCGCCTGCTGCGACCACGATTGCGGCGGTTGTGAAGGCCATACCGGGCGTTGCAAACGAAGACGCAATAGATGTCGTAGCTGACGGTGGTGCGTCGGTACTTTTGTCGGTACCTGCACTCACCTCTTCAGTCTGCCAGCAGCGCGCGTCGCTACCTTACGAGCTCGCTACATCCAAATCTTGTTGGGTAGTTCATCAGCGAGCTTGCGGCGGTGGCGAACCGACTGGACGTACAGATATACCACTGAACCAACCGCTGCGATCAACGCCAACCACACCAACACCAACACCACAGTTCTCTGCGTAACTTCCTCGCGAATCTGCTCGGCAGATTCGATCGCCTCAGCCAACACAAAATCTTCAAACTCACCAGCAAGCTGCAGTTGTCGGGTGCCGCCTTCGTTTAATGCAAGCGCCCCAGCTTCAGGCAGCCGAGTTGAACCTTGCGGGAAGCTCGCCCGTACCACCAAACCCACCGTCTCATTCAGGTCTTTCCCTGCCCGTCTTTCAAGCTCTTCGATCGGTACTCCAAACAGGTTGCCGCCAAATAAATCTGCAGTGCCCGGGTCAATCAAATCTGCTACATCATGTTCTAGGTTCACCAATAGCGACAGCGAGTAGCGACTGACGGCTCCTTCGTAATCCACCAACAGTTCAGGCTCACCAAACAAACCGGCTGAACCAGCTATGCCGTCCAAACCGTCCACCTCAAAGAGCACGGCTATTAACTGATCAGGTGAATCGAATGGTTTTCGAACGCTCAGTGTCTCACCGGTAGGCGAAATTTCTATCTCCCAGCCTGCCGCAGCGAGGTCGGATGTTTCAACCTGCTCCGCCCAATCAGGCACCCAATCCAACACCTCGTCATTAACTACCACCGAGACGGTTACTAGCCCCCCTTCGGTCTGGTCGATATCAATATCAACCACGACCTCCGCACGACATGCGACGCTAAGGATTAACAACAGAATTAGAACTGTCGTCGTTCGCATCCTCACCGCTAAACGCCGTGGGTGTGATCCAAGCCCACGCACACCGACACGCGGACCATGCAGCGCAGCAACTTTGGTAGCTAGTGCCCTATTCGGCTGAGATTTCCTCAAGCTCGCTAGACGCTTCGGCGGGGTCGAAACCTTCAATTGAGCGAAATACAACCTCGCCTTTGCCGTCATTTGCTTCGGAATCAACATCAACGATGACAATTTCGCCAGCCTTGAACTCCTTGTAGAGAATTTTCTCAGACAAAGTGTCTTCTACATGGTGCTGAATTGCGCGACGTAACGGCCTGGCACCTAGCTCAGGTTGATAACCCTCACTGGCCAACCAGTTCTTTGCAGCATCGGTCAGCTCCAGACCTAGCCCTTGAGCAAGCATCTGTTCGCTGGTGCGAGTAATCATCAAATCCACGATGCTGCAAACTTCCTCGCGACTCAGCTCGTGGAACACGATCGTGTCATCAATGCGGTTCAAGAACTCCGGGCGGAAGTGACGCTTAAGAGCATCGTTGACCTTTTCTTTCATCCGCTCATAGCTAGCTACATCGTCAACGCCTGCAAAGCCCACCTGCGCTTTACGCAGATCAGCGGTGCCGAGGTTTGAAGTCATGATCAAAACAGTGTTTCGAAAATCGACCGTGCGACCCTGTGCGTCTGTCAGACGCCCTTCTTCAAGGATTTGCAGCAACGTGTTGAACACGTCCGGATGCGCTTTTTCAACCTCGTCAAACAGCACAACCGAAAACGGTTTGCGTCTGACCGCTTCGGTCAACTGGCCACCCTCGTCGAAGCCCACGTAGCCCGGCGGAGCACCCACCAAGCGACTAACGGTGTGCTTTTCTTGGTATTCAGACATGTCGAGGCTGATCAATGCATCCTCATCACCAAACAAGAACTCGGTCAACGTCTTGGCTAGCTCAGTCTTGCCGACACCAGAAGGACCCAAAAAGATGAACGAACCGCCTGGCCTGCGCGGGTCTTTCAACCCGGCGCGAGTTCGCCGAATGGCTTGACTCACAGCATGGATGGCATCAATCTGGCCAATGACACGCTTTGCTAGCTCGCCCTCCATGTTGAGCAACTTCTGTGTCTCTTCTTCAGTGAGCTTGTAAACGGGGATGCCAGTCCATATCGACAGAACTTCTGCAATGGCCTCTTCGTCTACCTCATCAAACAGGTCTGTGCCCTCAGCTTTGGCCGTAACCATCAACTCTGAACGATGGTCGAGCAGTTCTTTTTCCTCGTCACGCAGAGCGCCGGCAAGTTCAAAGTCTTGATTTTCTATGGCTTTGGTTTTCTTTTCGACAACCCCTGAGATCTTCGCTTCAACTTCTTTGAAGTCGGGTGGAGTGCTCATACGTTTAATCCGTAGACGCGAACCTGCCTCGTCAATAAGGTCTATCGCCTTGTCAGGCAAGTGTCGATCAGCTATGTAGCGGTCGGCTAGATTGGCCGCAGCTACCACTGCCTGATCGGTAATCGTTACTCGGTGGTGCTGCTCGTAGCGCTCTCGTAAGCCTCGCAAGATCTCAATGGTGTGAGCCAAGGTGGGCTCGTCCACTTTCACCGGCTGAAAGCGACGTTCCAGAGCGGCGTCTTTTTCTAAGTACTTGCGGTACTCCTCCAACGTGGTTGCGCCAATGGTCTGCAGCTCACCGCGCGCCAGCATCGGTTTCAAGATTGAAGCAGCATCGATAGCTCCCTCGGCAGCACCGGCACCAACCAGGGTGTGCAGTTCGTCTATGAACAAGATGATGTCGCCGCGCGTACGGATCTCTTTGAGCACCTTCTTTAGGCGCTCCTCAAAGTCGCCGCGGTAGCGCGACCCGGCTACCAGCGCACCAAGATCAAGCGTATAGAGCTGCTTATCAGCCAATATTTCTGGAATATCGCCTGAAACGATTTTTTGCGCTAGCCCTTCGATGATGGCGGTCTTGCCGACTCCTGGCTCGCCCACCAGCACCGGATTGTTCTTTGTGCGACGTGAGAGCACCTGCATAATGCGTTCTGTTTCTCGTTGCCGTCCAATAACCGGATCAAGCTTCTTTTCGCGTGCGTCTTGAGTGAGGTTGCGGCCGTATTGGTTAAGCACCGCCGAACCGGTCTGAGAGCTCTGTTCGCTGCCACTCCCGGAAGCAGCTCCGGCCGTTTCTCGCGAAGATGAAGAGCCTGAGGTATAGCCAGAGGAGTAGCCGGACAACAGTTGGATCACTTGCTGGCGAACTTTATTTAAGTCTGCACCCAGCTTTACCAAGACCTGAGCAGCGACACCCTCTCCTTCACGCAGCATGCCGAGCAGAACGTGCTCGGTGCCGATGTAGTTGTGTCCGAGTTGCAGAGCCTCACGTAATGAAAGCTCCAGCACCTTTTTGGCACGGGGGGTAAACGGAATGTGTCCGCTAGGTGCCTGATCGCCCTTGCCAATGATTTCTTGCACCTGCGTGCGCACAGCTTCTAAGGAGATTTCCAGTGATTCAAGAGCGTGCGAGGCAACGCCTTCGCCTTCGTGAATCAGGCCGAGCAGAATGTGTTCCGTGCCGATGTAGTTGTGGTTTAGCTGGCGCGCTTCTTCTTGCGCTAGCACTACTACTCGGCGAGCTCGATCTGTGAACCGTTCAAACATGCTTTCTACCTTTTGAGCCTAAGCCCCTTTGGAGCGCCCAGTGTATCGGTAGGGGCGACATTGCTAAAAGAGCACATACGAGCAGATTGCCAAAACAGCCTGCTTGTCGCTTAGCTTGTAGCTCGTGCCATCGCTTAGTCCGCTGCAAACGCGTCCCGATGCAAGCAAAGATTTAGCTCGGGTGGAACAAAGTCTGGCGCAAGCAACCATCACCAACGATCCTTTTTTAACCGAGATGGCATCACATCTCATCCCTGCAGGCGGCAAGCGGCTGCGGCCTGCTTTTTTGATTGCAGCGGCGTTAAGTGCGCGCATGGACGGTGCTAGCTCCGACGCGGTCAGCGAAGACATGATTTGCGGCGGCGTGGCTGTGGAGCTAGTTCATTTAGGGTCGCTTTATCACGACGATGTAATGGACGATGCAGATACTCGCCGGGGTATCGAAGCCGTGAACCACCGGTGGGGCAATCTGAAGGCGATTTTGGCGGGAGACTTCTTGCTGGCAAAGGCGTCTGAGCTGGCGGCTTCGCTAGGAACCGACGTAGCGATCCTGTTAGCAGCCACTATCGGCAGGTTGTGCGAAGGTCAGGTGCGCGAGCTGCAACTGATCTACAACGTTGATCGAACCGAGAAGCAGTATCTAGAAGCCATTAGCGGCAAGACCGCTGAGCTTTATGCCACGGCATGCCGCATTGGCGCAATGGTGGCCGATGCTGATGCACAACAGTTGCAACGACTGAACAAGTTTGGCCACAGCTACGGGATGGCGTTTCAGATCGTTGATGACGTGCTCGACTTGGCCTCCACCAGCGACGAGCTTGGCAAGCCAGTTGGGAACGATTTACGCGAAGGCATTTACACGCTGCCGGTGATTCGAATGCTCGCCAAAGGAAGCCCTGAGGCAGACGAGCTGCGCAACATTCTGAGTAGTGCCAGCAGTGACCCCACGGACGGTCCACTTGATGAAAACAAGCGTGCACAAGCGCACGAGCTGGTGTTGGCAAGCGACGAGATCGCGTCTTCGATCAACACCGCCGAAGCCTACATACGCAAGGCCAAAGAAGCGCTTGACGGATTAGCAGACACTCCGACAAATGACGGCATGCGTTCAGCCGCCACAAATCTTCTCAACACCTTGCCGGCGGTTATTCGGGCCTGAGATAGATCGCTTAGCTAGGCAGGCTTGAATCGAAGCAGAGGCGCGCCAGCTTCGGTTGGTGCAAATACCGCGGTCACAGCCATTCCAATCGCAACCTGGGTCGGATCGCACTCAACGATGTTGGTAAGCACTCGCGGCCCTTCGGTTAGCTCTACATAGGCCAAAACAAATGGAGCCGCAGCCTGCCAACGGCCGGGTATGCGGTGAGTAACGGTGTAGCTATAAACGCTGGCGTTACCAGTGGCATCAAACCAGGTAACAGATCTTGAACCACAGCCGTCGCAGTGCTGGCGTGGATACCAAATCACTCGCTCGCATTCGTCACAACGCACCAAGCGCAACACGCCTTGTGACGCGCCATCCCAGAAAGGTTGCGTCTCAAGGTTGGTGTTAGGTGCGAATGCTGGCAGATCGCTATTCGCGTCGCGGTCAGCAGCTGAGTTCATAACTGTGCTCTCATTAGTCCCGACCCAAAATTGTTGTAGCGCTGCCCATGCGCGTTGCCAGACTGCCGCCGGTTCCGTGTGCAAGTGCAAGCTCGCAATCCGGCACCTGTACAGCAGGCGTTGCTTCCCCGCGCAACTGGCGTACAGCCTCGATCACTTTGGTCATGCCGCCTCTGTTAGCTGGGTGGTTGTTGCACAAGCCGCCTCCGTCGGTGTTAAAAGGCAGTGCGCCAGTTCCCGACACAAGATTTGCGTCGCTGACAAAGCGGCCGCCTTCGCCCTTTTTGCAAAACCCTAAATCTTCCAACGTCATAAGCACCGTGATCGTAAAGCTGTCGTAAATCGATGCGTAGTCGATGTCAGCCGGTGTCACGCCGGCCTCGGCGAATGCGCGCGGTCCTGACGTAACAGCGCCTGTATGCGTCAAATCGATTCGGCCTTGTGTGTGCTTAATAGCGGTGCCAGTGCCTAGCACTGACACGCAGTGGCGATCCAGGCTGCGCGCCACATCTGGTGACACCAGCACCAGCGCGCCGCCACCGTCGGTTATAACGCAACAGTCCAGGCGGTGCAACGGTTCGGACACCATTGGCGACTCAAGCACCTCGTCGATGCTCACCTCGTCTTTGAGGAATGCGTGTGGATTGTGTGAAGCGTGAATGGAAGCCGCAACCTTGATTTCGGCAAGCTGGCGAGAGGTGGTACCGAATTCGTGCATGTGTCGTTGCGCTGCCAAGGCGTAACCACCAGGCACTGACATGCCAAACAGGTTTTCGAAATCGGCTTCTGGAGCAGAGCTAAACCTGGCACTGCCGCCTGGGCCAGCGCCTCCGGTTCGAGGCTTGCCGGCCAGTGTGATGAGGGCGACGTTTAGATGTCCTGCAGCAATGGCTGCCGCAGCGTGCTGGATGTGAACAAGATACGACGAGCCACCGGTTTCGGTGTCGTCGACGTAGCTGCAGTCAAGGCCGAGGTACTCGACCATCGAAAGCGCTCCGAACCCGGGTGCATCGCCAGCGCTGAAGTAAGCGTCAACGTCAGAAAAACTAAGCCCGGCATCGTCCAAGGCACCAGCAGCTACCTCGGCGTGAATCTGGGGCAGTGTGAGATCTGGCAACTCGCGTCCGGGATGCTCAAACGCACCAGCAAGCAGAGCTTTTGCGCTGGCACTCATGATGCTTGCTCACCTTGCAGTTTGAGATAAATACTTTTCAATGGCTTTCTGAGTTTTCTCATCGTTTTCTCATCGTTTTCTCGTCTAGTTCGACCAGTCAAGCTAACCAGCAACGTGTGCAGCGATGAACCTCAGCAAAGCGTCGGCTAACTGGTTTTCTTGCATCATGCGCAAGTTGTAGTAGGTCTCGGCGTGCTCTGCTGAGCCTGAACCAGGAGCATCTACTGGAAACTCAACCAGCTGGGTCTTAGTCACAGCAGCATCAGTATCAGCAGCGGCGATTGCCATCCAAGCTCGGTCTTCTCCATGTCGTTCACGTTGTGTTGCCAACGCAGCCGTGCAGGACACGCCGATAACCGGAAACTCTTCGTCATATTCGGTCGCATAGATGGTTGCCCGAGCGAGACAGGCCTGCGCCAAGGTGTTTACGCCTTCTTCGGAAACGCTAGGCGTAGGCACTTCGGCGTTCAAAGGGCTCACCAGAGCCCTAACAGAACCTCGCGTGTAAGGAGCTAGCCCTTCCAGCAGAGTGCGCGATGCGCCAGGAGCGGTTTGCAAGTCTGATAAGGCTCGCGAGCCGCCCGCCACCGACAGCACCAAGCGAGTGGGTGAATCGTGTATTTGTTGCACAAGCCGGCGGCGGTCTTGCCCGGTTAGTTCAGCTAGTTCAGCCTGTATGCCTGAACCCTCATCTGCTTCACTCATTTCAAACCCTTCCTATGCGTGCAAACACTTTCGCAATTGTGCCGTATAGCACCAGCAACCAGCACTAGCTTCTTCGCCGTGAATCGCAATGATCCCAACGATGAGTGGCAACCTCTGGCTGAAACAGCCGCAGCAGCCAGACGGGTAAACAGCGCGCTGTCTGGCCGCAAAACCGATGATGCGTTGCTAGCTCACAGCACGACGGTGCTAAACGAACTAGCAGACGAGCTTGAGAAGGGTGACCTGCGCGTAAAGCTGGACGACTTCTTGACGCGCCCTCATCTAGCGGAAATTTATGCAGGCCAGTTCAGGCCGATACCGGTAGAAAATGGTGAAGAAATCGAGTTTGACCCGTTCTCCATAGGTGGTGGATACCTTCATCCGTCTTCGGTTGGCATCACCTTTGTGCGCGAATCGGACGACAGCGTCTCTGCGACCTGCAACATCGACCCGATGTTCGCTGGCCCACCCGAACGCGCGCATGGCGGCTTACTCGCTCTGGTGATTGACGAAGCCATGGGGGCGTTAAACCGCATGCGAGGACGTCAAGCATTCACAGCCAACTTGTCAATCGACTACCGCGCTGGCACCGCGCTTAATGAGCCGTTGCAGTTTCGGGCGTGGGTTCACAACGTCGACGGTCGAAAGATCACTTTGCGCGCATCCGGACATCACGGCGACATGCTCTGTGTAGAAGCCGAAGGGCTGTTCATAGAAAGAAAAGACCAGCCGCCAGGGACTGCTGCAACGCCTTAGTAACTGCGGATTTTGCTAGTTCTGTTCAGGCCGCAAGGTGGGGAAGAGCACTACGTCACGGATGGAATCTGCATCACTCAAAAGCATCGCCAGCCGGTCAATACCTACGCCAAGGCCGCCAGTGGGAGGCAAGCCGTAATCCAGCGCACGTAAATAATCCTCATCAACGCTCATTGCCTCTTCATCTCCAGCTTCTCGTTGCATGGCCTGGGCTTCAAAACGTTCTCGTTGCATGGCCGAATCGGTCAGCTCGCTAAAGCCGTTGGCTAACTCATGTCCGGCTACTACCGCTTCAAACCGTTCGGTCAGCAACGGTTCATCCCGGTGCGGTGCCGCCAGCGGAGAAACTTCAGACGGGTACTCCGTTACAAACACTGGGTCAATCAGGTTCGGTTCGACCAGTTTTTCGTATAGCTCGGTCAGGATCTTCCCTGGTCCATACGACGGCTTTACTTCTATGTTGTTTGCCTTAGCTAACGCCGTCAAATTTTCGATATCGGTGTTGACAGACAACTTCTCGCCTACGGCTTCGCTTACTAGTTCTGCCATTGTTTTGCGTGGCCAGGGCGCGGTCAGGTCAACCGAGCGTTGGCCGCTAACAACAGTGCAGCTTCCGGTGATCGTTTGTGCGAGATGAGCTACCAGCTGCTCGGTCAGCTCCATGATGTCGTCGTAGTCGGCGTAAGCCTGATACAGCTCAAGCATTGTGAATTCAGGATTGTGACGTATTGACAAACCTTCGTTACGGAACACTCTGCCCAGTTCGAACACGCGTGTAAAACCGCCCACCACTAGTCGCTTCAGATAAAGCTCCGGGGCTATTCGCAGATACAGCTCCATATCGAGCGCACGGTGCTGCGTTATGAACGGATGTGCCAGCGCTCCGCCAGCAATCGGATGAAACATAGGCGTCTCTACTTCTATGAAGTCGCGCTCTTCGAGCCAACGCCGTGTAAGCGAAACGATTTTGCTGCGAGCTTCAAAAATCGTTCGTGCCTGCGGTGTAACCCACAGGTCGACATAACGCTGACGGAAGCGAACATCCGGATCGGTGATGCCGTGCCATTTGTCTGGAAATGATCGATTGGTAGATGCCAATACCTGCCAGTTGTCCACTCGCACGCTTAGTTCGCCGCGCTTGGTGGTCATGACCACACCGGTTACTCCTAGCCAATCGCCTAGCGAGCAGTTACAAAACTCAGCGTGATCAGGTGTTACGGCCGCAGGAGCGAAGAGTTGAATACGGCCAGTGCCGTCATCGAGCGTTCCGAAGGCCAGCTTGCCTTGCACTCGTCTCAGCATTAGCCGCCCGGCTACCGACACCGTTTCGTCTGTTTCAGTGCCTGGCTTTAGATCGGGCCAGCGGGTGACCACTTCTGTCACGGAAGAGTCGGGACGAAAACTGCTAGGCGTGCTCACGCTGAACCTGCTGCTTGATGCTGATCAGATCCAGCAGTCTCAAGTGCTACCACTGAAGCAGGCTGCCATGGAGCTGGAGCAATCTTGCAACAATCCTGCTTTGCGCGTTCGTTTTTTAGCGCTTCACGTTTTTGAGGATCGAACTTAGCCAACAGCGTTTGCACTAGCTCTGGTGCTAGTTCCGCTAGCGGATCGATCACAAACTTTCGTTCAAACATACGCTGATGAGGAATAGTCAGATCTGGCTCAGCCCGGTGTAGGTCACCGTAAAGCAGCACGTCAACGTCAAGCGTGCGCGGGCCCCATCGTTCTTTGCGCACACGCTCAGCTAGCTGTTCGGCTTGTTGACAGGTTGACAACAGTTCATGAGGCGTCATCTCCGTTTGCAGTTGCACCACCAGGTTCAAAAAGTCAGGCGAGTCGGCTGGCCCACCAACCGCGTCACTTTGATAAAGACTGGACACCGCAGTTATGCCGGCTGTTGATTGGTCCGATGTGCGCTGATAACACAAGGCGGTGTGGCGTGCCAGTGAATCCGACAAAAACTGCAGCGCATCTGCCAACTGCTGGTGACTGTCACCCAGATTTGACCCCAACCCCAAAAACACTTCCACTGGGGAGCGTGCTGAAGGTTGTGCATGTGACATCTACTCGGCAAACCGCGTAACTCGAACCCCGGCCGATTCAAGCTGCAACGGAACTGGTGGGCGCAGCTTCCTCACCGTTGCGGTTACTGCGATCACACCGCGCCAAGCAACCAGATGCATGGCAACTTCCACTGCCAGTGTTTCAAGCAGCTGCGGTTGCGCTGAAGCACAAAGGTGTGCCACCGCTTCGGTTGCGGCACCGTAATCCAATGTGTCAGCAAGATCATCGCTGTGCGCGCAGACAGCAAGGTCAGCGTAAATGTCTAGGTCGATTGAGAGCGGCTGTGGCGTGGCTCGCTCATGCGTCAACACTCCCACTACTGCCACCACACGCAAGTCGCGTAGTTCAATCCGGTCGCCGTTCAGCACGGCATCTTGAGACTGTGCCACTTACGCAGCCGGGCGTGAGCTGCTAGCGCTGCCGTCAGCTGAGTCTTCAGGATTGCCGTCACCGGGCAACTGCAGAGCTAACTCAACTATGGCTCTGCCTGGCGGTCCTAACCGGCGATTAAAGATGCGCTCCACGATGGCAGTTACCTGTGGTCCTCCTTGCACCTTGCCGGTCCGCAGCAAGAAAGCAGCAATCATCGCAACCACTTCGTCATCGATACCAGACTTGTGAATTAGCACTGGCTCATTTGCCGCAAGCGCTGTTTTGATTTCATCGATCACCGCAACTAGATAGTCACTCAGATTTCCACGAGCTGGCCACGGGTGGTGCACATATTTGAGACCGATCGCGTCGTAGTTGTGCAGGTTGTGTGGTGCCTCACTCAGCGAGCAGATCAGACCAATGTTGTTGCGGCTTAGCCAGATGATCTCTTCTTGGCGTCGCACACGACGATGATTGTCGCCGTAACCGCCAGGGCGTTCACAAACCGCCAGGCGCGCGGGTATCACCCAGGTAAAGTGCCGCGGTTCTATGCCTTCGGCCCACTTGCCTCTCATTAGTACTTGAATTTATGTGTGAACTGGGTCAAATGACACCTAGTGCTCAGTATTGAAGGCTCTGATGTCAGGCAAATTGCGATAACGCTGAGCAAGATCAAGTCCGTAACCAACCACCCAAACACGCGGTAAGACAAACCCGACATAGTCGACTTTCGGGGCATGGGTTTCATTCTTGTTGGTACCGGGGTTTGATTCGCTTGATTCACGCAGCAGCAAACTGCATATCGCCAGACTGGCCGGTCCACGTGCTTTCAAGCTTTTGCGCAGATATTGCAGCGTTAGGCCGCTGTCGACGATGTCCTCCACCAAGATCACGTCGCGGCCGTTGATATCTATGTCAAGGTCTTTCAGAATCCGAACCACGCCGCTACTGCTAGTGCCGTTTCCATACGACGACACCGCCATGAAATCCATCTCAACCGGCAGGTCAATAGAGCGGCACAAATCGGAGGCGAATAGTACGGCCCCTTTCAAGATGACCACCAGCAGTGGAGCGCGGCCTTGATAGTCCTGTGTTATCTGCCTGCCGATCTCGGCAATTCTTTCAGCGATCTGTTCTCCAGAAACCAGCACCTCACCGATACCTTCTTCACTGGCGAGCGCTTTTTGCAAGCCGTTGTCTGGAATCGTTGCTGAGGTTTTCGCGCCTTTACTCACGTGCGTTCAACCTAGTTGCTTGTGCTTGGCTCTTATCGGTTAAAACAAGCCGACCTGCGTGCCGACTTACCCTGCGGCCGTCGTTTATTTCGGTAGCTAGGCAATGTCCTTGCGCTACGCGCAATACGCGCTGAACAGAAGCTGCATCTGGGGGGTGTGGTGAACGCAGCCAAGCTCTGATGGCGCGTCTAGCCAGAGGTAGTGGAGCAGCGGCAAGCACGCGTGCGTGCGTGGGGTCTATCGCTACGGCCAGGTCGTCCAACAGGTCGGCCTCATCGGCGGCCAACGCTGCGGCTCGTGCCAGCAGAGGGGTGACATCACGCTGGAATACCTCGTTCAATAGCGGCAATACCTCATGACGCACACGGTTTCTCACAAAGCGCGGATCGTTATTAGTCCAATCAAATACTGGGTCATAGCCGACCGCCTCGCAAATCGCTTCGGTATCACGACGACGCAGCGCTAGCAGGGGGCGCGTTGCGGTTTGTCGCATCGATCCAATGGCATCTAAAGCGCCACCGCGCAGCAGTTGCAACAGAACCGTCTCTGCTCGATCGTCAGCAGTATGCCCAAGTAGAGCGTTAGAGCCAAGGACGGTACGGCGAGCTAGGCGTGCTCGTTCTTCCAAGTTTGAGCCAGGCTTGATCGCGACCTGCTTGATTGTCAAAGGCACACCCAAGCAGTCGGTCAAAGATTTAACTCGCACGGCATCGTCAGCACTGTCAGACCGCAGCCCGTGGTCAACATGTATTGCCGACACCGCAGTTCCGCTGCTTTGTGCATGCCGGTGTGCCAAACAAAGCAGTGCCGCTGAGTCAGCTCCACCCGATACCGCACAAAGCAACATGCCAGAATCGGGAAACGTGCACATGCTCAGATAATCGTCTAACAGTTGCTGTGCTTGACCTGTAATGGCTAGCTGAAGCATCGTTAGCTGAGGTACTGCCAGTTTTTGGCCATGTTTGGCAGCCTCAGGCAGCGGGCACTCGTGCCAGCCAGGTGTCCGGTTCGCGAATCTCAGCCAGTGAGGGAAGAAAATCCTGGCTATCCCAGATCCGATCAACGGCTCGATCGCCGCGTTCAGATTCGATTGCTGCGATGAACTTTTCACCTGCGTGATATTGCTCTAGCTTCGCTTCGATACCCATCAAACGTTGTAACAGTCGAGCTGGGCCGCGGCTTGATTTGCGGCGGTGGTGCATCACAAGGTGAAAGCGTTCGGCACTTGGCACATGGCCAACCGCGGCACGTGCCATGGTGGCGTCGCCATGGCCTTCGATCAGGCTCATCATCCCGCCAACTTTGTCGATCAAATCACGTTGATGTTCGGTCGCAAACAGGGTCGCTAAACCACCTTCGGCCAGTAGGTCCCGGCCCGCTTTGCGTTCGGCCATAAGCGAGCGCAGTCCGGTTCGCACGCGGTCTACATCGGGCTCGGAAGTTTCGACAAGTTCAGTGACAAGTTGCAAAAAATACGGACGCAGCCACGGCACTCCAGTGAACTGGCTGCGATGGGTGAGCTCGTGCAGCGCTAGCCATTGGCGAAACTCTCCCGGCGGGAAGGCAAACCGTTTTTCGGTCGCTAACACGTTTGGTCCTACGTAATAGACGATGTCGTCGGCATCGCTGCCCGTAACTGTGGAATTAGCAGTAGCCGCTAACTGGCTGTTGGTTTGGGAATCGCTGTGACCTGGCATGGGCTCATCATCGGTAGCTAGGAGCATGTCGTATTGACCCAGCACTCGACGCGACATCCAACCGAGCACTGCTCCCAGCTCAACCGCTCCTATCTTTTGAGCAAGTTTCGCCATAACGTCTGACATGACACTCGAATTTTCGGCGGAACTTGCAGCTGAGATGATCTGCGTTTGATCGGCTTGCTGGGCAGAGCCAGCAGATTGCGAGCCTGTCGATTCGGTCGGACCTAGCACGGGCTTGAGCAGTCGCCGGAATGATCGAAGGTTGGCATCTATCCACGTGGCGCGATCAATCACCACTGCATGCGCATCGCCAGCTTCACTTGTCAGCCTGGTTTCTTCCTGCACCAACTTTTCAGCAATTTGTGTGGCCTTAGCGAAGTCTTCGTGAAGTCGATCAGCCAGATATGAGCGGTACAGCGGCTCATCGCCAGATATGCGGACCGCCACTCGGCGAGCCAGCGCCCAATCCATTTTGTCGGCATTTTCAAAAGCCGTGTTTCCAGAAGCTGTGCCCCCGGAAACTGAACTACGAGAATCGGTGACTTCTACTTCAGTGTCGCCAGTGGCAACTGTGTTAGCCACGATTTTCTACGACTCAGCGCTTTGGATAACGCGGAGAGATCACTTTGCTGACATATCCCGCAATTAATGACACGATTGCAAGCACGGCTCCTGCCGTTAACGGGACGGCCAGCCAAAAGTGCCAAACCTGACCACCTAGAGCGTTCACAGAGCTGATGTTAGTCGCAGCATGGCGCTTATCAGTCGTTAGAAACTGGTTCCAAACAGAATCCAAGTAAATATGCGCTTGTATCGTTACGAATCGTGCCCGAGTAGCTCAGTGGTAGAGCGGCTCTCTCGTAAAGAGCAGGTCGAGAGTTCAATTCTCTCCTCGGGCTCACAGAGTTTGTTGGCCGCGCGTCAAGCGCTAATTTGCAGCATCAGATTTTGCAGCGCTAGTCGGTTATTGACGTTGTAAATCATCAGATCGGCTGTCGCGCGCACGGCTTGCAGGCGAGTAGCAGCCGCCTGAGCGGAGTAGTCCTTTGTCAGCGTGCGTTTACGAATTTCTTCAGTCAAGACCTCAAAACCCATGTGCAACTCGTCTGTGGTGAGGCGTCGTAACTCACGCTTATGTCGATCTCTCGTGCTTGGCGAAGCACCAATTGTCGTTAGCGAATATTTCTCGGCTCGAGATTGTTGCTCGGACAGCTCAGACAGCTGCTTATCTTTGAGCGGGGTGGCTGAGGCTTCAATGGCCGCTAACACTTCCTCGACCACTTCAGCCGCTCTTGCGCCGCTTCCGTCCAGTCGATCCAAAACGGAACGCCACAAGCTGATTCGTTCCATTGCAGCATCGTCAGATCCAAGCAGGCGCGCTCGTTCAATCGAACCGGCCGCGGAGCAGGCAGCCAAAGCCAGTCTTTGTTCGGGGACGCCTTCGGCACGCAGTACTCCAGCGATGGTGTCTTCATCTAGTGGAGCGAAATCGATCCGCACCGAACGTGAGTTCAGGGTTTGTAAATGCGGCGGTACTTGTTCGGCCAGCAGTATGAAAATCGTAGAAGGAGTTGGTTCTTCCACTGCTTTTAACAAGATCGCAGCAGTCGTGAGAGCCAGGTGTAGATCGCAAACCACCAGCACCTTGCGGTTGCCTGTAGCTGGCGCGATGGAAGCTTGGCGTACCGCATTGCGGGCCTGCTCCGCGGTAAGCGAAGGTCCAACTCGGTCAAAGACGATTAGGTCTGGGTGCTGCTGAGCCAAGGCAAGATGACGTTGAGTAGCGGGAGTATCACTGACTTGTGCAAGTAGTTCGCCCGCGAACCGGCACGCAGCGTCTCTAGTGCCCGAGCCCGGTGGGCCGATAAATAGGTAGGAGGGCACAGGTGTTGCGAGGGCTTCTCGCAACATCTCGACTGCTTCTGGCTGGCCTACTAAGCCTGCTAGCAAGTCGCCGGGATCTTCTGGCTGGTCGGCGGGAGTGGTGTCAGGCTGACGCTGGCGCGAGACAGCAAGAGGAGGCTTCGGTGCAGGGTCAGACTCTGGCTCTAACTCGAGCTCAGATTCACCGCCGAACAGGCCCAACTGTTTCGCCGCGTCTTGCTCAGCGTCTTGTTCAGTCACGATTGCCCATCATGATTCGGCGTGTCTATTTGAGGCAAGCATTTCAAATATCGGATTCTCACCTAAAGCCTTGAACACTCGTCGCTCCACCTCGTCGGGAGTTCCCAAGGCGTCCACCTGCACCCAGCGACGATCGTCCTGCGTTGCCAGAGTGTGATATCCGTCTGACACTCGATGCCAGAAGTCCTGCGCCTCATTCTCAAAACGATCGGGCTCGCTAGGTGCACGCTCATCCAAATCTGACGAACCTGAGAATGGCACGTTTAGCAATACGACCACATCTGGCAGCAGAAACACCTCTTCAGCTGTTGTGCTCATATCGCTGTTCGCAGTCGATTTGCTCAGGCTGTGTGATGCAGGCTCAAAGGGTGGTCGGCTAAATCTTCCATTGGCCCGTGCTGTTGCAGCCAGGTTGTGGTTGTCCAAACGTGACGTCCACAGCACCAGCTCCCAGATGCGATCAACGTCAACCTGTCTGCCGTAACCCTGATAAGCCAACGTTGAACCGTAAGAGCGATCGGTCACCACATGTCGTCCCGCTAATAAAGCCGGTGCGACCACTGCAGCTAGATGCTGAGCGCGGTCGGCGCTAAACAGCAATGCTTCAGCTGGTTCCGAAAGTGCTTCAGCTGGGACCTGGGTGTCGTTTTGCAGCAGCAAAGGTCGAATCTGTTTTCCGAGTTCTGTACCGCCTGGCTCAAATGTGAGCACGGCATCCAGCCTCTTTGCCAGTAGCTCGGCTTGAGTGGATTTTCCCGCCGCATCAATGCCTTCAAACGCGATGTAGGCGCCAAGCTTTGAGCTCACGAGGAATCACCATCGGGTAACGGTGCTTCGTTGCTGGTGCCTGCATCCAAATCAGACTCACCCGTGCGGCTGCGCAGCGAGAATGCTGCTAGTACCGCTGCTAACAGCACTAGCACACCGCCTAACCACAGGGCTCCGCGCACGCCAGGCAAGCTCAGCACATAACCGGCAATGTTGATGCTGGCTTCGGCTTCTCCCTCACCTTTGAAAACTCTCTCAAACAGCCAGTCAAAACCATCGGCCAGCAATCCACCCAACACGATCGCAATCAGCAAGCAAAACCGCACCAACGTGTACAAAGCGCTGAACACTCGGCCACGCAACTGCTCATCAACATGTGCATGCAGCAATGTGAAACCTGACACATAGACCCCGCCCGCGGCAATGCCTAACAGCAGCGCACCTGCTAAAGCCAAGATCGTGCCCGAGACCGACGCTGTTGCAAACAAGGCCGTGCCGGCCACAAATGCGGAGAAGATAAAAATATGGCTGAGGTTGACGCGCTTTTGAACCGCGGTAACTAGTCCCACACCTGCGCCTGCGCCTAGCCCCATCGCTACAAGCAAGGAGCTAAACCCAGATGCCCCCGCTTTAAGCACTTCGTCGCTGAAGACCGCACCCAGCGGCACCACCATGCCGCCTCCGATCATGCCCGCTCCCAGACCAACGAGCACCGCTCGCACCTGCGGGCTTAGAAAGATGAAGTTCCAACCTTCTCGCAGCTCACGAAAACCTTGCGAAAAATCGAAGCGTCGTTTCTTACGCTCCTTGTCGTTACCGCTACGGAGATGACTAGGAATGTGATGCACTAACGGCAGCAAGCCAATTAGCGCGGCGGCCACCACAAAAGTGGCTGCGTCTATCACTAGAGCGACGTTGACCTGGCCAACATCGCCCCAGCCAAAGGCTCGACCCAACGTAGCCAGCAACGCAAACGCTCCTGCGCCCAGAGGGAAAGTGCCATAGGCGGCCAGTAGGCCCAGAGAGTTAGCCGTTGAAAGATGTCTCTGAGGCACGATGTTTGGCACGATCGCTTCTTTGGCCGGACTCCAAAGTGACGTTGCTAGTTCTAGCGCTAGCGAAGCCAACGCCAGGCTCCACAAGGCGTTAATAAACGGAATTGTTAGCAGAATCAGCGCGCGAGCAATATCGCACCAAACCAGCAGAGTTTTACGATTGAAGCGGTCAACGATGATGCCGCCAACCGAAGCCAAGAAAAATCCGGGCAGTACGCGCGCGGTCACCACCAGAGCAATAGCCGAGCCAGCGTTATCTCCGCCGATGCGGCTGGCTACTTCAATGACGGCTAGAAATCCAATCCAGTCACCGAATGAACTGATTAGTTGTGTGCTCCACAGAGCGATGAAGCCAGGAGCTTTGAACAGTGGGGTTTCGTCTGGCGATGGGCTAACCGCTTGTTTGTCCTGCCCCATATAGACCGCAGGCTAGATCGGTTGACACTGCTTGCTTGACCTCTTACCGGTTGCTGGCTTCGCCAACGGGTTCGGTGGCGGCGCGCTCTTATGCAGCAGGCTTATTTGCAGGGGCTTTCTTGGCGGCAGAAGATTTCTTAGCGGCAGTTTTCTTTGCCGCTGTTTTCTTAGCGGCAGGCTTCTTTTTTGCGGCTTTCTTCTTGGGCTTAGGAGGATTGGTTGCGATCCTTTCTCGCCGCATCGCCAATAGCTCGCTAGCTCTCTCAATCGTGATCGATTCGGCTTCATCGCCCTGACGCAGTGATGCATTTACCTCACCGTCGGTCACATACAGACCAAAACGTCCGTCCTTCAATACCACTGGCAGATCTGAGCCTGGGTCGGTGCCGATCTTTCGTAGTGGCTCATTGCTGCGTTGCGTTCGACGCCGAGCAGGCTGGTTCAGTAACTCCAGCGCCTGCTCTAGCGTCAGAGTAAACAGCTGATCTTCTGATTCCAAGCTTCGGCTGTCACTAGCTCTTCGTAAGTAGGGGCCGTAGCGGCCGTTTTGAACCGTTATCGGCTCCCCTTTGTCGTCTTCACCAACTGTGCGCGGCAGGCTCAACAACTTCAAGGCGTCTTCTAGTGTGAGCGTCTCTAGAGACATTCCTTTCAGTAAGGACGCCGTGTGCGGTTTTGGCTCTTCGTCAGTGCGGCGCCCTTCGGTCACGTATGGCCCGAATCGACCCGCCAAAGCAAGAATGTCTTTACCGCTCTCAGGATGCTGGCCTAGTACTCGCTCGGAGGGTTCGGCAAGTAGGCGCTGTGCCTGCTCGATTGTGAGCTCGTCAGGCAGCAGCTCGTCAGGCAGCGATCGAGTCTCATCGCCTCGTAGCAGGTATGGGCCAAAGCGCCCCAACCGCACAACGATTTCTTCGGCTTCCTCGGCACCTGAATCCACGCTGGTACCGGACTTGGAGTTATTTGCCTTGGCGTTTTCGCTTTTAGAGATTCTGATTCGATTTAGAGCAGCTGGGTCGATGCCTTCTAAGAAGGCATCGGACACCATGTTCCGCAAGCCCTTGCTGCTTGGTTGATCTTGCTCACCAGCTGACTGAGCACCGGGACCAAAATAGAAATCAGACAGCCATGGCACGAACTCTTTCTCGCCAGCCGCAATGCGGTCTAGGTCGTCCTCCATGCGAGCGGTTAACTCGTAATCGACCAAGTTGTCGTAGTGCTTTTCCATTAGCGACACGGTCACAAACGCCGTCCACGACGGAACCATGGATGACCCCTTCTTCCAGACGTAGCCGCGGTTTTTAATCGTCTCCATGATGCTGGCATAGGTGCTCGGACGACCGACACCAAGCTCCTCCAAACGTCGAACTAATGACGCTTCGCTGTAGCGCGCAGGCGGGAGTGTTTCGTGTGATTTTGATTCGGCTGACTTCGCTTTCGCACTGTCGCCTTCGGTTAAATCGGGCAGCTGTTGCTCTGGTACGGCAGTCTCAGAAGCTTCACCTTCGACGGTTCCGTCTGTCCCTGTGCCGCTTGCCTTTTTGCTGGATTGTGTGCCAACACCGTCAGAACCGCCGCCGTAAACCTGTCGCCAACCAGGTGCTGTAATAACTGTGCCTGAGGTCTGTAGCTCCAAATCTCTCTCTCCGCCAGCAGAATTTGGCGCTGAGCCAGCCAGCTTGATGGTGACAGTCTCGCCCACCACGTCATTCATCTGTGACGCCACTGTGCGCTGCCAGATCAGGTCGTAGATACGCGCAGCATCAGCGCCCAAGCGCCCAGCCGAACCGGGGTCACTCCAAGCATCGCCTGCCGGTCGGATCGCTTCGTGCGCTTCTTGCGCGTTTTTGGCTTTACTCGTGTAGGCACGCGGTTTGTTCGGCAAAGCATCTTCACCGAATTGTTTCAAGGCCGCCTCGCGAGAAGTACTCAGTGCCTGACCGGACAGTGTGGTGCTATCTGTGCGCATGTAAGTAATGAGACCCGCCTCGTACAAACGCTGAGCAGCGGCCATGGTTCTTGCTGACGAAAACCCGAAACGACTGCCGGCAACTTGCTGCAGCGTTGAGGTAGTAAACGGTGCCGCCGGTCGGCGGCGGTAAGGCTTGGATTCTCGCGAGCTGACCGTGAATTCGACGCCAAGTACAGCACTTGACAACTCGTCTGCTAACGCTTGATCAACCACCACCGGCTGAGTTTCCTGGTTGGTTAGCTGGCCCAAGTCATCAAAGTCACGGCTCAGCGCTACTCGTTGCCCGTCTATCGTCGTCAAGCGTGTTTCGAATTGGTTGGCTCCAGCTAAGCCGGTGCCGTCGGGTTCCAGCATTACCGACAGGCTGCAGTAGGGCGCATTCCTAAACGCCATGCGTTCTCGTTCGCGTTCCACTATCAATCGATTCGCCACTGACTGCACGCGACCCGCTGACAATTTCGGCTGAACCTTGCGCCATAGCACGGGCGACATTTCGTAGCCGTATAACCGATCGAAAATTCGGCGTGCCTCCTGCGCATCTACAAGACAGCGGTCAATTTCACGTGGCGACTCAATGGCCTCGGTTATGGCCTTCTTAGTGATCTCATGGAACACCATGCGATGCACTGGCACTTTCGGGCTGAGTTCCTCCAGCAGATGCCACGCGATGGCTTCACCCTCTCGGTCTTCATCGGTTGCTAGATAGAGGGCGTCGATGTCGCCGCCGTTAAGGATCGACTTCAGGTGCTTCACCTGAGGCTTTGCGCGAGCTGGCACCACATAAAGCGGCTTGAAACCGTTGTCGACGTCTACGCCTAGGCGTGACCACTTCTCGGGTTTGTAGGCCTTAGGGATTTCAGCTGCGTTGCTTGGTAGGTCCCGCACATGACCAATTGAGGATTCCACCACGTAGTCATCACCCAAGTAGCCCGCGATGGTTCGAGCCTTAGCTGGTGATTCAACTATCACTAATGATTTCGACATAGCTGCTTTATATCTGCCTGATTTCTGACGAACTACTTAAGGAGCCTTGCTGGCACCATAGCGGTGCCTTGTGACGTTCTTGGTACATATTTTTGTTTACCCAAGCCTGATCGCTTCTCAGATTTCTAGTGATCTGGTTACGCGCACCAACCAAAGCACCAACAAAAATGCGGCCACACCAAGCCCAGCGGCCAGTGGAATCTGGCTAGCCACTGGTGCACCCAGCGCAGCGTTTTCGATGCCTCCTAGCTCTGCATCACCGACAAAAGTGACCGTTGCAGGCCACGGCCACAGCAACCTCAAAGAGCCAACCAGTAAGCCCAACAGTGCTGCCAAGGTGGCGTCGTGATACCGCTTAAGCAGCACCGCCAGTGCGTTGGAAAACAGTGCCAAACCAAGCACGGCTCCGGCGCCAAAGGGCGCCAAGGTGGCGAGATCTAGCTCTTTCAAGGCGTCAATGATGTAGTCATACAAGCCGAACAGAAGAAGCAGCAATGCGCCGGAGATGCCGGGCAAAATCATGGCGCAAACCGCAATGGCGCCTGCTAAAAAAAGCGTTGCTGCTGTGGGATTGCTGATGCCGTTCGCGCGAAACGCCAATGTAAAAAACGTTACGCCAGCAGCAATAAGAAATGCCAGCAACGGTGATGGTGCACGCCAGTTGGTTACTCGCTCGCGCACTATCACAGCCGATGCCGCCACCATGCCAAAAAACGCAGCCGATACTGACACCGGATAATCGTCTATCAATCTCCCCAGCAAGCCGGTCAGCAATAACAGAGCAGCAGTGATACCTGTCAGTAGACCCAACAAAAACCCTGGCTCGAGGCGAACAAAATAGTTACGCGCTTGTGTCCAACGGCCTGTCAACAGTTTGACCACCGTGCGCACAGCAAACTGAATCTGCGCTATTAAACGTCGGTAGATGCCTAGCAGCAAAGCCACCGTGCCACCGGACACGCCAGGGACTATGTCTGCGGCACCCATAGCGAAGCCGCGAGCAAGATTTACGGCAAAATCTTTTGTGCGGTTCCGGTTCCGCATGCGCTAGAAGCTCTGCATGCTTTAAAAGATTTTGCTCAGTTGTATTACTGGCCTTAGTCGCTCAGCTTTGGTGGGTTACAAGATCTCCGTGGTCGACGCCGGGGCCACCGTGTTCTGATACATCAAGACCAGCCAACTCGTGTTCACGCGAAGTTCGCAGACCCAGAGTGGCTCTCAGAGTTGCAAACAAGATAAACGAGATGGTGATCACCCAAGCCGCCACTATTACCACTAGCAATGCCTGAACGATTAGCTGATCGGTGCCACCGCCATAGAACAATCCTGCGTCCGCGCGTCCGAGAAAGGCGTCGTCATACTTGGCAAACAGGCCAATGGCCAGAGTTCCCCAGATACCCGCTGCCCCGTGCACTGCAAACGCACCCACCGGGTCGTCTACCTTCAGTACTCGCTCCACGAAGCTCGTAACACCCACAACCACAAGGCCTGCTATCAGACCGGTGATGATCGCTCCAAACGGATTCATCGTTCCAGCCCCGGCAGTGATGCCTACTAGGCCGGCCAACGTGCCGTTACCAGCTGCAGCTACGTCTGGTGTGCCGGTGCGGATCCAGTAGATCGCAGCGGCGCTGATGGTTCCAGCACAGGCCGCCAAAACCGTGTTAAGTGCAACCACCATCACCGTGCTGTCAGCAGCCAGTTCCGATCCGGCATTGAAGCCAAACCAACCGACCCAAAGCACGAATACGCCAAGAATTGCGAGCGCCATATTATGTCCCGGGATACGGCGAGGAGTGCCGTCTGCCGCGAACTTGCCAAGGCGCGGACCGAGCATCCATGCGCCTACCAGTGCAATCCATCCGCCAACCGAATGCACGATGGTGGATCCGGCAAAGTCGCTATAAACGGCGTCGCCGATTTGGATTTTCGAAATAAGTCCGCCGCCCCAAGTCCAGTGCACGACGATCGGATAGATGATTGCTGTCGTTACCAGCGAAAACACTAGGTAGGTCGAAAACTTGGTTCGCTCGGCCATAGCGCCTGAAGCGATAGTCACCGCCGTGGCAGCAAACACTGCCTGGAAGAAAAAGTCGGTAGCCGTCGAAAGTCCGCCGCTGATGTCAAACAAATCAGCGCCAGACAAAGCGAAGCTGCCCCAGCCGAATATGTCATTTCCACCATCGCCATAGGCCAGCGCATAGCCCACGAAGAAAAATGCCAGGATGCCAATGGAAGCGTCAGCCAGGTTCTTTGCCATGATGTTGCTGACGTTCTTAACGCGTGTGAGGCCTGCCTCGAGCATGGCAAACCCAGCCTGCATAAACAGCACAAGTACGCCTGCTATGAACACCCAAAGGTTGTCCAATACGGCTTGCACAGCTTGGGCAGCTATCTCACCATCGGTTTGCGCTGAGGCCGGCCCAACAAAGAGAAGTACTCCTGCCAGGGCGCCTGCGGCACCTATTAATAACTTGCGTTTCACAAAACTCTCCTGTGGTGTGATTTACGTATGTGTGATTTGTTTATATGAATGCTGGGACAAACACCAAGCTCACGATGGTCATCACTTTTATGAGAATGTTCATCGCTGGCCCGGAAGTGTCTTTGAAGGGATCGCCGATCGTGTCACCAACCACCGCCGCCGCGTGGGCGTCCGTGCCCTTGCCGCCGTGTGCTCCGGCTTCTATGTACTTTTTGGCGTTGTCCCAGGCGCCACCAGCATTCGCCATATAGATCGCGATCAAAAATCCTGTCACCACCGCACCCGCTAGGAATCCGCCTAGAGCCTTAACATCAATGAATCCGATCACCAGCGGAAGTAGCACAGCTAAACCGCCCGGCAGCAACATCTCGCGCAGCGCGGCTTGCGTAGAAATATCCACGCAGCGTCGACTGTCGGGTTTGACGCCTGGCTTTCCCTCGCGTAAGCCTGGTATCTCTGCAAACTGGCGCCGCACTTCAACGATCATGGCTTGAGCAGCTCGACCCACTGAAGACATAGTCAACGCTGCGAACACAAACGGCGTCATGGCGCCCAAGAACAGGCCGACCGTTACGGCTGTGTCGTTGATATCTAAAGACGTGATGCCAGCGGTGAGGCTGAATGACTTGAACAAAGCCAGAGCCGTGACAGCAGCAGAGCCAACAGCAAAGCCTTTAGCCACTGCGGCGGTGGTATTACCCAGAGCATCTAGGCCGTCGGTTACCTCCCGCACTTCGGGCGGCAGATTGCTCATTTCGGCAATGCCGCCTGCATTATCGGCGATCGGTCCGTAGGCGTCTACCGCCACGATCACTCCGGTGATAGCAAGCATGCCTATAGCCGCCAGTGCCACACCGTAAAGACCAAGCTCACTACCTGCATCGCCGAAGGCAGCTCCGCCAAACCAGTAAGACAGGCCAATCATCAACACCACCAACACCACTGATGGCAGGGTTGAAAGCTTGCCTTGCGCCACTCCCTCGATTGCAACGGTGGCTGGTCCGGTTTCGGCTTGTTGGGCGATGCCACGCACCGGGCGGTAGTGATCTGAGGTGAAATACTCTGATACGAAACCAATAGCCCAACCACCCAGCAGTCCCACGATGATTGTCAATGCAAGGTAAACGGGTGCCGTTACCGAATCTGAGCCGTTGAACAAGATCGGTGTGAACACAAGCGCCAAGACCACTGTCAGACCCATAGCCACGTATTGGCCGGCATGTAGTTGCGAAGAGAGGCTGCGACCTTCCTTACCACGTGTAAACAGTGCTCCAACAATCGAAGCGATCATGCCTAGCGCACCGATCAAGATTGGATAGATCAGTAGCGACTCGTTGTCACCGAAGTTTGTTAGCTGCCCATCGCCGGTAATGAACACACCGCTAAACAACAGCGAGATCAGTACCACGGGCGCCACGATCGAACCGGCATAAGACTCAAATAGGTCCGCTCCCATGCCTGCCACATCACCCACGTTGTCTCCCACGGCGTCGGCAATGGTTGCTGGGTTACGAGGGTCGTCTTCGGGTATTCCCGCCTCAACTTTGCCGACCAGGTCGCCGCCCACGTCGGCTGCTTTGGTGAAGATGCCGCCGCCTATACGTGCGAACAAAGCAATGGAGCTAGCGCCTAAGCCAAATGCTGCTACCACCTGGAAGGCGTCATCTATCCCTAGCCATACGACCCACAGCAAATAGTTGAACGCCATGCCGAACAGTGCTAGTCCAGCGACACTGAAGCCCATCACCGCACCGCCCTTAAATGCCAGCGGTAGAGCTGTTGCGGCGCCTTCGCGCGCTGCGTTGGCTGTGCGAGTGTTGGCTTCGGTGGCGATGCGCATTCCGATGAATCCGGCGATTGAAGACAGCACCGCTCCCATCAAGTAGGCAAAGCTGGCGGCGGGACGCCCATCGATTGGGACGACTAGCAGCAGCACGAACATTGCGACTACGAATACCGATACCCACTGGTATTCACGACGTAGGAACGCCATCGCTCCTTCGCGGATGGCTAAGCCGATCTCACGCATTAGCTCTGTGCCCTGGTCAGCGGCGAGAACTATTCGCGTGTAGTAGTAAGCCAGAATCAGTGCCAGCACCGAAGCACCTAGCGCTATGTATGGGACCGCTGTCAAATTGTCCTCGCTCAGTGGAGTAGTAAGTGAAATGTCCGGTTACACGACCGGTGCGGAATATCCGCAAACCATAAAAGCTACGCGCCCAGCAGCGGTGCAAGACGGAATTAGATCGCTGAGGACGGTTTAGAAAATTTAGAGCTGGCTGGCGCGGCGCTCCTGCAACTGAGCCGTTACCGCTTTACCGTCGGCTTGACCTTTTGTGGCCTTCATTACCGCACCCACAAACACGCCCGCCACCTTGTCCTCACCTGCACAATATTTTTGCCATGAAGCAGCGTCGGCCGCTATGGCATCGTCAACCAGTTTGGTGAGGTCATCAGTGGCGATGGGTTCAAACCCGCGGTTTGCAGCAACGTCTTCGGGCGAAACGCCCGTTTCAATCATCTCCGCTAGCACTTGCTTAGCTTGCGTGGCGGTGAGAGCACCATCGGCCTCCATTCGCACAAGGCGCGCAAATTCGTCTGCAAAATTGCCAGTGGAATAGTCACTTACGGTTAGGTCACCCAGACTGTTCACCGCAATCGCTGCTGCTCGAACCGCAGATGCACCCTTTTCTATGGCCGTCAAAACCAGGTCGGCGTGACCGCGTTCAATCAGAGTGGCGGTGTCCGCTAGCGCTACGCCAGCATCAGTCAGTCGTTCTCGTTTAGTTGCTGGAAGCTCCGGCATTGCTGCACGTAAACGCTCAATCCATTCATCATCGGGATCAATTAAGACCAGATCCGGCTCAGCAAAATAGCGGTAGTCGTTTTCGTCTTCCTTGGTTCGAAGCACGTGTGTCTTACCGTCTTCAGACCAATGCCGCGTCTGTTGTTGCGGCTGCTCGCCAGCCTCGTATAGCTCGATATGGCGCTGCGCCTCGTATTCAATTGCACGGATCAGTGATCGCAACGAGTTGAGGTTTTTTACCTCAGTGCGGGTGCGCAACTCATCGCTGCCGACCGGTCGGACACTTATGTTCGCATCCATACGCATGGAGCCTTCTTCCAGTAACGCATCCGACGCGCCAATTGTGCGCAAAATTGCCTGTAGCTCCTCGACATACATCCGCGCCTGTACCGCAGATGAAATGTCTGGCCGCGACACGATCTCCACCAGAGGTCGTCCGGCTCGGTTGTAATCCAGCAAGGCATAACTAGCGCCATGAATACGGTCATCGCCACCGCTTGTGTGGCCTGCATGCATTGTCTTGCCAGCGTCCTCCTCCAGGTGTGCTCGCTCGATGCCAACTATCTCGCCCGTTATCAGCTCAAGACGACCGTTGCGGCAGATCGCTTCGTCATATTGGCTGATTTGATAATCCTTGGGCATGTCGGGATAGAAGTAATTCTTGCGGTGAAACACCGATGGGCAAATCTCACAGTTCAGAGCTAGCCCGATCTTGATGGCCTGCTCGACTGCGTATTTGTTCAGCACCGGCAAGGATCCAGGAAGACCCAAGCACACCGGTGTGATGTTGGTGTTCGGCTCGTCGCCGAAGCTGGCGGGCGCGCCAGAAAACAGTTTTGTGGTTGTGAGCAGCTCGGCGTGCACCTCTAAGCCGATAACGGTTTCCCAGCGGTGTGCTGCGGTTTCAGTCTCACCGTTGGCAGCTTCACGGCCGACGGCCGAACTGCTCATGACGCGTCCCGTTCTTGCGAAAGCGTTTGAGCTTGACGCTCAAGCTCCGCTCCCACCCGAAACATCACCGGTTCACCCAGAGCAGGAGCTAGCACCTGTACGCCCACCGGCATGTCGCCCTCACCGTTACCAAACGGAACCGACATGGCTGGGTCGCCTGTGAGGTTGGACGCAATGGTGCAGGTATCGCAGCGATACATCAGCATCGGGTCAGAACGTTCGCCAAAAGGGAATGCCACGCACGGAGATGTTGGCGACAACAACACGTCAAAGTCGTCATATGCGGAAGCGAAATCTCGTTGAGCCAGAGTGCGCAGACGCTGCGCCTTGACGTAGTACGCGTCGTAATAGCCAGCGCTAAGAGCGAATGTTCCCAGCATCACCCGGGCAATAACTTCCGCGCCGAACCCTTGGCGGCGAGTAAGCAGGTTCATCTGCTCGACATTGTCGCTTGCGCTATTTTCGCTGCTGCCGTTAACACCGCCGCGAACGCGCAGGCCGTAGCGGGTGCCATCAAAGCGTGCCAGGTTGCTTGACGCTTCGGCTGGGGCAATGAGGTAGTAGGCAGTCAAACCGTATGAAACCGCTGGCACCGAAGCGGAGCTGACCTTGGCTCCCGCGCTAAGCAAAGCCTCCGCTGCTTGGTGAACGCGCTCAGCTACGTCAGCGTTCGCACCTTCTAAAAGCTCGGTCACCACGCCCACTCGTAGGCCTTCAACTCCACGTTCAAGCATCGTTGTGCAGTCCGGTGCTGGTTCAGGAATGGAGGTGCTGTCCGCCGGATCATGCCCAGCCAGCACTTCGAAAACGTTGGCGGCGTCGGCAACGGTGTGGGTAAGCGGACCGATTTGATCGAACGAGGAGGCAAATGCAACCAGTCCGTAACGACTAACTCGGCCATAGGTGGGTTTCACTCCGACCACCCCGCACAGCGCTGCAGGCTGGCGAATAGAGCCGCCCGTGTCAGAGCCGAGTGCGACGGGCACAAACCCCGCTGCCACCGCCGCAGATGATCCACCGCTTGAACCACCCGGCACACGCGACAAATCCAGTGGGTTAGCTGTGGGGCCGAAGGCCGAGTTTTCGGTGGAGCTGCCCATAGCAAACTCGTCAAGGTTGGTTTTGCCCACGATCACCGCTCCGGCTGCTTGCAGACGTTCAACCACGGTGGCGTTGTAGGGCGGTTGCCAGCCTTCGAGAATGCGCGAGGAGCAAGTAGTTGCGATATTGCGTGTGCAGATGTTGTCTTTGTAGGCAACCGGCACCCCTGCTAATGGGCCGGGGTCTTTCCCGCTCGTAACCGCTTCGTCTACCGCAGCAGCTATGGCGCCTGCATGGTCTTCAGTAACAAGATTAAAAGCGTGGACATCTTGTTCAGCGGTTGCGATGACATCCAAGTGCTGTTGAAGCACGCTGGTAGCAGTGACTGTTCCCGAACGCACCGCTTCGGAGATATCAGCGGCAGTAGTGAGGGTCACGGCGAGTCACCCAACACGGAAGGCACCTTAAAAAACTTCGCTTCATCTGCGCTAGCTGGCGAATCCGTGTCCGGAGCTTGGCTCAGCACCTCGGTGCGATCGAGTATTTGACTCTCGGCAACCTCATCTTCGCGCAGCACGTTGGACAACCCGTATGGGTGACGCCACATAGGCACGTCGTCAAGATCGAGTGTTTCAAGCTCGCGGGCGTTGTTCAGCACTTTGAGCAGGTGTGATGTGAAGTGTTTTACATCTGCGTCATTGAGAGCTATGCGCGCTAGACGCGCAACGTGTCGGACGTCGTCCTCGGTGATCGGTGCTTCATCTTGGTCTGACACGGCTCAAAAGCTACCGACGTAGTTTCATGCTGATTCGCTAGCCAGCGGCTGACACGGTCAGAGTCACAACCGTTCCTGGCTCATATCCCTCGTTTGGTTCCGTTCCGAGTTCCGTGTCAGAGTCGCTCGTTACAGCTTCGTCAGTGACCGTTATCTCGATCACCTGTTCCGCTGGAATGTTCTCTTCGAAAAGCGGGACGATTAGTCCCACTACAAATCCGCTCACCTCAAGCAGTTCAACGGCATCGTTCACTGGCAACCCCACCACTTGTGGCAACTGCACTAGCAATGGCCCTGAAGCCACATCAACTGTTAGCAGTTCGCCCTCTTCCAGGATCGTTCCAGGAGTGGGAGATTGGCTGATCACCGTGTACAGGTCAAAGATATCTGAGCGCACCTGGTCTTCGTCAAGCACCCAGGCGTTGGCCTCGGTTGCGGCACGAACCTCGGCTATGGGGAGCCCGGTGTATTGCTCAACGACATGGCTCGGCACGCCTGGTGGTGAAACGGTGCTGACTAGCACTGCAGATACAACAACTACTGCAAACAGAACTATTGCCACAATTATTCGCAGACGTTGGCGCGCAGCCAGATCTGGCGCGGCGTTATCTGGAGCGGTCATCCACACCGATTTTTCGTTCGATTGCGATTACCAAAGCCGCCCCTGGACGAGTCGGGCTAAAGAGCACCTCGGAAACGTTTTGCTGTTCTGCACGTTTTTTTGTATGACGTAAAATTACCGTCACGGTTTCTGTTAGGGAAACCATCAACGGAATGCCCAACGCATTACCGCTGAGATCAGCAAGATCATCACTGGTCAGGTCGACGCTTGCAGGGGTCGGCGCAAGCAGTTCAACGTTTTTACGCAGCAAAAGCACCGGCTCGCTGGTTGTCAGCTGATCAACCAGCACTAGTCCGTTGGGCACAAACACAACCCAGCGCACTGCAAGTTGATGCAACGACCGCGTCGCCACAACCGCTATCGGCCAACCAAGTACCGCCAGCACGATCGCCAAGAACCACTGGCGGTTTGCGAGTGCTAAAGGTCCCGCTACAACGCCTGCAACTGCTAGCACCCACGCCAGTGGCAGCGGACCCGTCAGCACACCAATCGGCGCTCGCAGCAGTAGACGCGATTCGTTGCCGTAGCTGAGGCCATCAACAAAGGCGTTGCCTATCTCAGGCAACAGTGACACCGCTGCAACAATCACCACATGCGCTACAGCTAACGAAGCTGCCGCCGTTGACAGCGTTACGACGGTGCTGTCGCTGTTAACCGCCCAAATGGCAGCAGTAATCGTCACCGCTACCACACCGGTAGCAGCTAGCCGCAAGATAGTTAAGGCCCACGGACGGCGAATCAACGAAGCCAGCAGCGCTACACCCCAAACCGTCCACAGTCCGGTGCCGATCGTCAACGTGAAAAGCAGATCAGATTCTGTACTGCCCGCAGCGACAACGTTGCCTACACTCCACGGCAACAACAACCACAGCACACTTAGTAACCAAGGCAGCGTTTTCACTGCGAGGTCACTTGGTTCGCAGCCGGATTCGTAGCTGGGTTAGTGGTTTAGGCATTGGTTTAGTAATCGTCTTGCGGCTTTTACAAGCTGTGCATCGCAGTATTCTGCAACACAAATGCCTGCGTCAGACTCCCCCAAAGGCTCTCAGACAAAACGGGCTGGTGCAAAGGCCGACAATGCAGAGCAGGTTCGCTTAGCAGAGCGGGATCGCTTAGTTGAACTGCAGGAGATCATCAAGCTCCACAACATCGACTACTACCAGAAAGACGCCCCAACAATTGAGGATGCCAAGTACGACGACCTGCGCCGGGAGCTGCTTGACTTAGAGGAGCTCCATCCAGACCTCGCTGCTGACGACTCTCCCACTGGTTCGGTTGGAGCTGGACCGGATGCGACATTTAGTGAGGTCACGCACTCCGTCCCAATGTTGTCGCTTGACAACGCCATGGGTCTTGCCGAACTGGACGTATGGCACAAGCGTGTACTTCAAGCGCTTGAAAATGCCAAGCCCAGCTTCACATGTGAACTCAAGTTCGATGGCTTGGCGATATCGATCCGTTACGAATACGGCCAGTTCGTTCAAGCTGCTACCCGTGGCAACGGTCGCGTCGGAGAAGATGTCACCGCAAACGTTGCCACCATCAAAGACACGCCGCAGAAGTTGCCCACCGACGCGCCAGCGGTACTGGAGGTACGAGGTGAGGTTTACATATCATTCGCCGAGTTCCAAAAGTTAAAGAAACGCACTAAAAAAGAGGAGCACATCAAATATTTCGCAAGATTTGCGAAATACAAGATTGCCAAACAGAAATACACCGAATGGTTCGCCGACAAACAGGAATACGACAAACGGGTAGCCGCCTGGGAAGCTACTGGCAGGCTAAAACCGAAAACGAAGCCACAACGGAAACCGAAACCAAAGCCAAGAAAGCCCGCCGAGTTCCAAGAGTTAAAGAAACGCACTCAAGATGAGAGGCACACCGAATATCTCATAAAATTTGAGAAATACAAAGCTGCCAAACAGAAATACACCGAATGGTTCGCCAGCGAACAGGAATACGACAAACGGGTAGCCGCCTGGGAAGCTACTGGCAGGCTAAAACCGAAAACGAAGCCACAACGGAAACCGAAACCAAGGCCAACAAATCCTGCGAAGCCGCGGGAGCTTTCATCGGTCGACTACGTCAATCCCCGCAACACCGCGGCGGGCAGCCTGCGCCAAAAAGACTCCGCTATCACTGCTAGCCGAGGTCTGTCCTTGTGGGTTCATGGCATTGGAGAGGTGGCAACAACTGCTGGCGGCGACTCACTTGGAGCAGATCTAGCAACAGACGAGATTGCGCTCATCAAGAAGCTGGGATTTCCCGTCAATCCAGATGCAAAGACTTTTAAGTCTTTCGACAAAGTGCGTGACTTTTGCGAACTTTGGATGGACAAGCGCCACGACCTTGCCTATGAAATCGATGGGATTGTGGTGAAGGTGGACGAGCTTGATCTGCGAAAGTCGTTGGGCTTTACCTCACGTGCACCGCGTTGGGCGATTGCATTCAAGTTTCCGCCCGAAGAGCGTTCCACCGAGCTGATCGATATTGAGGTGTCCATTGGCCGCACTGGGCGAGCTACCCCGTTCGCTGTGCTTGAGCCAGTGTTTGTTGGTGGATCTACCGTGGAGCGCGCCACGCTGCACAACGAAGACCAGGTAGCAGAAAAAAATCTTCGTCCGGGTGACACGGTGATCGTTCGCAAAGCCGGTGATGTGATTCCGGAGGTACTTTCTCACGTTGCGTCGCGACGCCCAAAGGACGCAAAGCCGTGGAAGTTCCCCACTAAGTGTCCCTTTTGTAGTACTGAGCTTGTCCGAGGTGTGGGCGACGCGAATACCTACTGCGTCAACCAGGCATGCGGGGCTCGCCAGCGTGAAGGGTTGACGTTTTTTGCTGGACGCAGCGCTATGGACATAGAGGGACTGGGTGAGCGGCGCGTAGAGCAGTTCGTGTCAGCTGGGTTAGTTAGAGACATCGGCGACTTGTTTACGTTGGAGCTAAAGCAAGTAAAAGCGGCGATACAGGCTGAGAATACGGACCTTTCCGCGCAGAACTTGCTAGACCAGCTCGCCGAAGCTAAAGAACGACCGTTAGCGAATCTGCTGATAGGGCTGGGAATAGGCCAGCTAGGCCCGGCCAACGCAGAGTTGCTGGCGTTGCACTTCGGTGATCTGGATTCGATTGCGGTGGCCACCGTTGAGGAGTTAGAAGTCATCGAAGGGTTCGGGCCAATAATCGTGCAAAATGTGACAGAGTTTTTTGCAGACAAACGCAATCAAGCTCTCATCGAGAAGTTGCGTGAGGCCGGCGTGCGGTTTGACATCGTGCCTGGACGGTTAGCACCAGGTGAGACGCCTGACATGGCTCAGGTGTTGACGGGCAAGTCGGTGGTGGTGAGCGGAAATCTTGACGACTGGTTTATCGACCGCAACGCAGCCAAGGCAGCGATAGTGCAGCGCGGTGGCAAGGCCGCTACTTCAATGGCAAAGAGCACGTTCGCTCTTGTAGCTGGTGAGCGTGCCGGCGCAACAAAAATAAGCCAAGCCGAGCAACACGGTGTTCCGGTACTTGACGAAGATGGGCTGCGCCAGTTGTTGAATACGGGCGAGGTTGGCTAGCTCTAAGCGAATGCCCTAAGTGAAATCGACCGCTGCGAAGGTGCTGAGCTTGTCGATGTTGTGGGTGGCTTCGATGTGGCGCACTGTGCCACTTTTTGATCGCATTACCAACGAGTTTGACACGGCTCGATCCTTCTCATAACGAATACCTCTCAGCAGTTCACCATCGGTAATTCCCGTGGCTGCAAAAAACACGTCATCAGACTGCACAAGATCATCAGTTGTCAGCACTTTCGACAACTCGCAGCCAGCCTTCTCTGCTGCTTGCCGTTCACGATCATTACGCGGCCACAAGCGCCCTTGAATCTCACCGCCCACGCACTTAAGAGCTGCGGCGGAGATCACCCCTTCAGGCGTGCCGCCGATGCCGAACAACACATCGGCCGTGCCGCTTGTGGCAGTCGAAATTGCACCGGCTACATCACCATCAGGAATCAGCCGGATGCGTGCTCCAGCCTCACGAATCTCGGCAATCAAGTCAGAATGGCGATCGCGATCTAGCACTACAGCGGTCATGTCTCGCAAGCTCTTACCGGTTGCTTCGGAAATCGACCTCAGATTGTCCGTCGCCGACATGGTCAGGTCTATGGATCCGCGAGCAGCAGGCCCTACCGCAATCTTTTCCATATACACGCATGGCCCTGGGTCAAACATCGTGCCCTTAGGCGAAACGGCTATTACTGAGATGGCGTTGCCACGCCCTAGCGAAGTCAGCGTGGTGCCATCGATCGGGTCAACTGCTACATCCGTTGCGGCGCCGCCGCCATCACCCACTGCCTCTCCGCCGTAAAGCATGGGAGCATCGTCTTTTTCGCCTTCACCTATTACCACCATGCCATTCATCGGCACTGTGCTTAGCACCACCCGCATGGCTTCCACCGCGGCGCCATCTGCACCGTTTTTGTCTCCGCGACCCATCCAACGTGAAGCTGCCAGTGCTGCTGCTTCGGTTGTTCTTACTAGTTCTAAGGCCAGGTTGCGGTCAGGCAACTGCGAAGGTTTTGATTCGTGATTTCGATCCACAGCAGGGCACATATCAATGTGGAAGCTAGTCGCCTATTGCAACCCAACCTGCACCGGTAGCTTGACGGCTGTGATCCTCGCGGAGATGGACGTATGGCACTCCCGTTCGGCCGTCCCTACACGAAGAGTTGCCCTTGGTGAAGATCGGTTACGGTTTGATCCGCCGCCTGGCCCCGGTGGCCTACTGCTAGCAGCAATGGTTGCGTTCTACGGGGCAAACCTTGCCGACGAAGCACGCCTGGCGCTGAACGAACTGTCTCGACAGCTTGAGCGCGGTGATCGTGTTACACAGCCACGACTGCGATACCGGTTGCAACAAGACCGCGTAGGGCTAACCAATACCAAGCATCGTCTGGTGGTAGCACCAAGCGGTGACATTTGCGTTGATCTGGATCGCAACGCTCGCAGTGAGCCACAACTGCTAGCGGCTATGTACCGAGCCAGTCGCGTACCTGAGCCTGCCAGGAGCAGCTTGTTTATCTTGCTGCGGTCAGCGATGCGCTGGCGCACCGATGCTGAGCCTGACCAAGTGGATCTGGCCGACATGATGGCGTATCTCACAGGGCGTGAAACGCGTGAGCTCTCAGATCGTGACTCCTCAGACATGGTTGCAAAATCTTGGGCGCTGCACGTAATGGGTATGGACACTTACGACGGCAACACTCGCTCTTTGCAGCGTCAGTTTCGACGGCAGATGCGAGAGGCTCATCCTGATCACGGTGGAGAGGTTTCCGATGCTGGAGATCGCATCGCCGCTCTGACGGCGGCTCGCAAAATATTGCTCTCAAACCATGCCTCTTTCATGGCTCCTGCTCACGGACCAGCGACAAGTGCTGATGACACGAAACGATGAGCTCATGAGTTCGCGCTAATGAGCGCTGACGACCGTTCTTGCGTAGCCGATCTTGTAGTTGTCGGCGCTGGAATAATTGGGTTAGCCACCGCTCACTGCTACCTACAACGCAACCCTGGCAAAGCCGTTGTAGTGCTAGAGGCCGAATCCACTGGCACGCAGCATCAAACCGGCCGCAACTCAGGTGTGCTGCACTCCGGCGTTTATTACAAGCCGGGTTCGCTAAAGGCCAAGCTGGCTATCTCTGGGCGCGCGTCGATGGTGGAATTTTGCCAACGCCACGACATCGCTTACGACGTTTGCGGAAAGGTGATTGTCGCCACATCACAGCGAGAGCTGGAAAGACTGCGTGCGTTATCGCTGAACGCAGCTAAAAATGGTGTCCCCGCTGCGCTCTTAAACGCCGACCAACTGGCCGAGCAAGAACCACATTGCGTGGGTATCGAAGCCTTATGGGTGCCGTCCACGGGCATTACCGATTATGTGGCCGTAGCCGAAGCGCATGCAAAAGAACTGGTCTGCAATGGGGCGGATGTCCGGTACAACGCCGAGGTGATTTCGCTGGATCGCCAAGATGGAACCGGCAATAAGGTTCGCGTTGGTACTACCGGGGGCGATATCGAAACGCAGCTTCTGGTCAACTGCGCCGGACTGCGCAGCGATCAAGTAGCAGACATGGCTAACGCCACCGAAGGCAACCGCATCGTGCCGTTTCGCGGCGAGTACTACGAACTTGCCCCGCATGCAAGACACCTGGTCAAAAATCTCATTTACCCAGTGCCCGACCCGAGCTTTCCTTTTCTTGGCGTGCATCTGACGCGCATGATCGACGGCTCTATTCATGCCGGACCAAATGCCGTCCTGGCTTTACATCGCGCGGGTTACAGCTGGAGGGAAATCAGCAAGCAGCAGGTGCGTGAGCATTTGTCTAATCGTGGATTGTGGAAGCTGGCTGCTAAGTACTGGCGTACCGGTGGCAGTGAAATATGGCGTTCGCTAAGCAAAAAAGCCTTCGCCAAGGCACTTTCTCGGCTGGTACCTGAGATCACTGTGGACGATTTAGTGCCCACTAAAGCTGGCGTGCGTGCTCAAGCAATGGATGCGAAAGGTGAACTGTTGGACGACTTTGCTATTACACGAGCGGGCAAGACTTTCCACGTTCTGAACGCTCCTAGCCCTGCGGCCACCGCCAGTCTAGAAATCGCAAAATACATAAACGATCAGATCGCTGTTAGCTAGCCCTGTGTTAGCTAACACAGCAGCTGGCGTCTTAGATGTTGACGCCATCGCGTAGCGCTGGCACCCTTACCGGCTAGCCCCTTGCTGAATAGCTCGTGGCGCAACATATGACAAACGCAACATCACACAAAACCTCTGGTGGGGACTCCAGCGATTACTCCACCGGTGTTATAGAGGTTCAGCAATCCGGACCGCTCCACGGCGACATTCCGATTTCCGGCGCCAAGAACAGCGTTCTAAAGCTGATGGCTGCCTGCCTGTTAGCCGAAGGCCACCATCACCTAGGCAATATTCCCAACATTGCCGATACCTCAATCATGTGCGAGTTGCTGAACGCAATGGGTGCAAAAATCACCCGCAACCCGGCCGCAAACGAAATTCAGATCGACATGCCCGCACAGCTGCGCACCACCGATGCGCCCTACGAGTTAGTCGAGCGAATGCGAGCATCAATCGTGGTGCTCGGACCGTTGCTAGCTCGCTTCGGTCGCGCAAGCGTGGCACTACCTGGCGGGGACGATTTCGGTCCTCGTCCCATCGACTTGCACTTGACCGCACTCGAAGCTCTTGGAGCGCGCTTCGATACCGCGCACGGCAACGTCGAAGGTCGCGCAGACGTGCTGACCGGAGCCCAAGTGGTGCTGGAATATCCATCTGTCGGTGCGACCGAAAACGTGATGATGGCTGCGGTGTTGGCGCGTGGACGCTCCGTCATCGAAAACGCTGCCCGGGAGCCAGAAATAGTTGACCTTGCTCAGTTTCTAATCAACATGGGCGCACAAATAAGCGGAGCCGAAACGGGCACGATCACCATTGACGGCGTGGAAAAACTGCAACCCGCTCCGCTCTACAAAGCAATCAACGATCGTGTCGAAACCGCCACCTACCTGGCCGCACTGGGTGTTTGCGGCGGTGAAATCTTCCTGCGAGGTGCACGTGCTGATCACATGAGCATGCTGTTACGCAAGCTTGGCGACATGGGTATGAGCTTCAAGCCCAGCGAAGAGGGCCTGCGCGCCACAGCCCCCATCAAGCCGGAGCGGCTCCGCTCCGTTGACATCTCAACTCTTCCCTATCCAGGCCTCGCCACCGACTACAAGCCGGTACTCGTAGCGCTATTGGCGACAACCCAGGGCACTGGCATCGTTACCGAGAATATTTTCACAGGTCGGTTTCGCTACATCGATGAGTTGCGCCGCATGAAGGCCAATATTCGCACCGATGGTCATCACGCCGTGATTCAAGGCAGTGAAAAACTCAGTGGAGCACCCGTGCGAGCGCATGACATTCGTGCTGGTGCGGCACTGGTGGTTGCAGGGCTATCGGCTACTGGCATCACTCGTATCACCGGAGCTGAGCACATTGCACGCGGTTACGAAAAATTGCCTGTCAAGCTGTCCGCTGTTGGGGCATCGGTCAAAGCCGTTTGAATGAACGCCGTAATGGCGAACAAACCAGCCGATCAGCAGACCTCTGGCACATCTGGTGTGGCTGCAGACTTACTGGCTAGAGCTCGTAAAGGAGAACGACTAGCGCTAGCGCGGTTGATGTCAATGGTGGAACGTGGCGTAAGTAACCACGGTGCGCCAACCACGGATGCGCAGGCTGTTCGTGAACTAGCGGCACTGGCCTTTTCTGCGGGTACTAGTTCAACCGGTTCAGGTTCAGGTTCGCACACGGTTGGCATCACCGGTGCACCCGGGGCTGGTAAATCCAGCATTACCTCAGAACTGTTGGTGGTGGCTCGTGAGCTCGACGAAAAAGTGGCCGTCATTGCGGTCGACCCCTCCTCGCCTTTCACCGGTGGCGCGATCTTGGGAGACCGAGTGCGAATGGGCAGCCACACTTACGATGAGGGCGTTTACATCCGGTCGATGGCTTCACGAGGACAGCTAGGCGGACTGAGCTTGGCAGTGCCGCTCGCAGCGCGTGTGCTCGCCTCTGCGCACTGGCCTTGGGTGGTGGTCGAGACCGTCGGTGTGGGTCAGGTAGAAGTGGACATTGCTGGCGCCACTGACACCACGGTGGTGGTGGTCAATCCTGGTTGGGGTGATTCGGTGCAAGCCAACAAGGCTGGGTTGATGGAGATTGCTGACATTTTCGTCATCAACAAAAGTGATCGACCTGGTGTGCCTGAGACTCGCATGGATATTTTGCAGATGCTTGAACTGTCGGCTGTTTCTGGGTCACACGGCGGCAGCGGAAGTGTCAGCGGGCACGATGGCGGTCTCAACGAACACGTATGGGAGCCGCCCATAGTTGAAACGGTTGGCACAACTGGACAAGGAGCCAACGAGCTGTTCGAAGCAATAACAGCACACCGCGATTATCTGCTCAGCAATGGTTTGCTGATCAAACATCGTCAGGCGCGTGCTGCGAGCGAACTCTCAGAAATCCTGCATCAACGCATGATTACACGGGTAGAAGCGTTAGCTGCCACGCCCGCTGGAAGCGATATCAACAGCGAGCTGCTGTCCGGGCAGCTTGACCCTTATACAGCAGCCGACAAGCTGGTCGAGTTAGCCGGCTTGAGCTAGTTACTCCAACTCACCGCGTGCCAGCGCAAACACCGACTCCCGCTCTGTCGTTAGTAAATTCGGGTCGAGTAGGCGTAACTCGGCTGCACTTCGTAAGTGCAGCATGATGTCGTTGGCTCCGAAAGATCTCAAAAAAGCCTGCGCGAACCGTCGGCGAAAACCAGCAACCATCGCGCGCGCCATTGCACCGGCCGCATATGGCGTGGTGCGCAAAGTCACATAGGTAAGCGCCGCGTCAAAGGCAGCATCACCGCGAGACGCATTTGACCAATCAATCACAACCAGCCCGTTGCGAGTCACCTTCACGTTGTCTGGATGCATGTCAAGATGGCAGACGCCCTCACCAGCGCTCACTTGCGTCCAAGATTTTGGTGCTTCGATCGCGCCGAGTTGACGATGAAGCGCAGCCAACGCTTTTGCGTGGCGCGGCAACAACCAAGGCTTGGCGGTGATGTCTTGCAGCATTGTTGGTCCACTCAAGCGTTCCATCACGATTGAAGATGGGTCGGGCTGGCTAATCAGCTTTGGGGCAGGGAAGCCTCGCTCACCCACATATTGCATTGCTTTAGCCTCATGATTTAGGTCGTCGCCGCGCACGCTTATACGCACGGCATGTTTGCCATATCTGCGAACCTCGCTGTGCTGGCCGCGGCCGATCAGTGCGCCCGGTTCATCTGGGCCAACCTCCTCGTTGATCTCCATGAGTTTCACTCGCAGACGACGCAACTTTTGTAGCAACACCTTCCGCAACAAGCGCGAGGTAAGCGGTGAGGCAATCGCTCCACCCATCCACCACGGCAGGCGTAAGTTTTCAACGATTTGAACCAGAGTGCCGTCTGCGGATCTCGTCAAGGTTTGACGACCTGCACCCTTTATGACGCCCTCGTGTTTCACACCTATGACCGCTACACAAGCGTTAGGAGTACCGCCGTCGGTTGCACCTATGCCTGTGTTATCGCCTGATGGCGGCTGCCACTCGATAACGGTTACGCGATCGGTGGTGTGCAGCGGCCCTAGTTCAAATCTGGCATCCAGCGTGGTACCTACCCCCTCGGTGATGTCGGACGTGAAATGAGCCTCGTTCTTGTCGCTCGTCCAAGCAATACTGCGCTCCAAATCGGCTACGTACTGCCATACCTCTTCTGGTGTAGCTGGCAGGTTGATCGATACCTCAAGCCTCATTTTGTTTCCTGTATTTCTGTGATTGCTAGCAATGCTCGTTCGTGTTTTGGCACCGGTTACCTGGCAAGCCAGCAACCAGCAAAAGCTTGGACGCACACCCAGATCTGTAACCAGCCCAGCCGGGCTCTATATGAGCGCTCCGGTCAAACAAGTCGATAAACCGAAACATGTTGTGTTCCGGTGGCGTCAAACGGGTTGCGGTGCCAATCCGCCCAACGGTTCTCCAACTCAAATCCAGCCTGGATGGCTAGTTCGTCAAGTTGGCTGGGGCTGAGATAACGGATCTGCCACGAACGGATATTGACGATGTTAGCCAGCGAGCGGTTGGATCCACTGACTTCTATGTGCCGGCCGCGTACCAACTGCTGCTCAGCGTCTAACACGCTCACGTTCAACAACAGCGACTGGCCCTGACGGCGAACCTCAACTTGCGGCCAACCAGCTTCGGCAGCTGCAGCTGGTTGGTCTTGCGTCGGTGAGCCGGTTCTGTCGGCCGGTTCTGTCGGTTCGGTAGGTACCGGCAAAAACACCTCAATCAAAAGCTTTCCGTCTGCTGCTAACCGTTGCGCTACCAGCTTCAGGCAGCAAAGCTGTGCTTGCTCGGATGTCAGATTGAAAAAAGTGTTGTAAGCAGCGAACACAACTTGGTAGGGGCCGGGCGCAACATGTTGTCCTGCTCCATAATGCTCAGCCCCAAAATCGGTAGCGCCGATGTCTCCCAGCAGGCGTCCGACGGTTTGCAGCGGATCTTTCTCAGCAAGACGTTCCAATATTGCGGTCGACGAGTCAATGCCGTCAATAGAGACACCTTTAGCCGCGATGGCTAAAGCCAGTCGTCCGGTACCAACACCCAGTTCCAACACACGGCCCGTTGTGTTATCCGGATTGCTGGCTTGCTTGACTAGCTGTGTTACTAGTTTGACTGTTGCCGCGACGTCCGACACATCCGAATACCAGTCGTCATAGACGTCAGCAAAATCGTCTCCATACGTTGACGGGCCATACGTTGTTGTCATGTCTCACAGGGTGCCAGCAATAACCTCACAGCAATGACTGAGTTTGCAAGCAAGCAAAACAACGAACAAAGACGTCCCGCATACCTTGACTGCGCCGCTTCAACTCCGATGCGGCCAGCAGCAGTCGAGGCAATGCTGCCCTGGCTGCAATCCAGTTTCGGCAACCCTTCAGGCGCGCACAAAATGGCTCGCCACTCGCGCCGAGCCATAGACGACGCTCGCGAAATCGTCGCCACCTCACTGGGCTTTAGTCCACACGACATCGTGTTTACGTCGGGCGGCACCGAATCCGACAACTTGGCTATTCGCGGCATCACCGCAGCCACGGGCACCGTGGCGCTGTGCCCCACCACCGAACACCACGCCGTGCTTGAGCCGACTCTCGCCGTCGGTGGCCGCACCGTCAATGTGCACCCAAACGGTCGGATTGATCTGAATCATCTAGCACAGCAGTTGCAGCCCGAAGCTGGCCCACCCATAGGGCTTGTATCGGTGATGCTTTCCAACAACGAGACAGGCGTAATCACCGATCTAGACGAGGTGGCTGACGTAGTCGCCATTCACGCACCGCAGGCAAAGCTTCACACCGACGCCGTGCAGGCAGTGAACTGGACCGACATCAGCACAGCCGCAGCACGCGCCGATTTGCTAAGCCTGAGCGGTCACAAGTTTGGCGGACCTAAGGGTGTGGGTGTGTTGGCCATACGCGACTGTGCTGGAGACTTATCGGCGCAACTCTTAGGCGGCGGCCAAGAGGCCGAGCGCCGCAGCGGCACACATAACACCGCCGGCATAGTCGCGTTAGGTTCGGCTTTAGCTGAACTAAACGAAACTCGCGATGCAGACATCAAACGACTCTGGCGCGAGCGCGATCGACTGGCGGCGGGGCTGGTGTCTGCAATAAAAGGCTGCAAGCTGAGTACAACCCCTGCTGACGTTGAAATCGCTGCTGGCATATGTCAGGTGCTGATCAACCAGATCCAAACCGAAGCATTGCTGGTGCTGCTTGACCGTGGCGATGTAATGGCTTCGGCTGCGGCATCGTGCTCATCGGGAGCCATGGAACCAAGCCACGTGCTGGCCGCTATGGGATACAGCCGAGCCGAAGCTGCTGGCTCATTGCGTTTGTCGCTTGGTTGGTGCACTGAAGCGTGGGAAGTTGATCAAGCACTAGAAGTAATCCCAGACTGTGTGCATCAAATTCGTGAGTCGGGAATATGAGCACGCGAACGATGGTGGCGATGTCTGGTGGAGTTGACAGTTCGGTAGCTGCTGCCATGTGCTTAGAAGCGGGCCAGGAGGTAACTGGCGTAACGCTGAAGCTTTGGGGCGGACTACAAGACAAGGGTTGTTGCGCGGTGTCAGATGTAGACGACGCTCGCCGGGTTTGCCAGCAGCTCGGCATTGATCACTTTGTTTTTAACTATGGCGACGAGTTCACATCTCAGGTAGTTGATCCTTACGTTGCAGCGCACGCTGTAGGGCTCACACCTAACCCATGTATTGCTTGCAACCGTTATGTGAAATTTGACTTGCTCGCCAGTCGCGCACGCCAGTTAGGTTTTGATCGGCTAGTTACCGGCCACCACGTGCGCGTCGTCAACCAACGCTTGCTGCGTGGCATTGACGCAGACAAGGATCAGTCCTACGTGCTTTACATGCTTAGCACTGATGATCTGGCTTGGTTTGAGTTCCCGGTCGGGTCACTGACGAAATCTCAGGTTCGCGAGCGCGCCAACATGCTGGGGTTACGTACCGCTGACAAGCCCGACAGCCAAGATGTTTGCTTCATCACTTCTGCTCAGGGCAGAGAAAGCTTTCTAGCTAATCGAATGGAGCTTCACGCCGGTGAACTGGTTAGCTCATCTGGAGAGATGGTTGGCACGGTACCTGCGGTTGAGCTGGTGACTATCGGCCAACGCAAAGGTCTCAACCTGGGTGGCGACGCGCAGCGGCGCTACGCCATAAGCGTTGATGTACCACTAAGACAGATAGTGGTGGGACATAAGAATGAGCTAACTAGCGATCTTGTAGCTCTGACCGATCATCGTTGGGTCTGCGGTGAACCGTTCGTGGGTGACGTTCTTGCGCAGACCAGTGCCCATGGTTCAGCGTGGCGCGCCAGCCTGGACGGTGAGGGTCAGTTGCGTTGGGACTCACCGCAAGAGCGAGTAGCACCAGGTCAAGCAGTGGTGTTTTACGAAGCAGCAAGCAAAACGTCAACCAGCAACGTGGTAGTACTCGGTGGAGCAACCGCAACCGTTGGCTAGACCGCATTGGTCGCTTCGGCGCGGGGTGTCAATCACAGTCACTACCGCAACGTTGGTCGGGATCGTTGTAGTCGTACTGCTGATTATTTCGTCGCGTGGCACATCATCCTCATCATCGCCGTATCCAAGTGCGGTGCTAGCGGTGGTACCAACGCCGAGCGCGCAAGCTCCTCGCCAAGGCCCAATCGGAGCTCAGGTGGCACAAGGTTGGGTGGTGGCCATCACCATTGAGGGGGTGCCGATCCCTGACAGTCAGCTCACCTCAGGGACACGTGAGCTGAACGAATACTTCTTCACACCTGGCGCTGGCAAGGTGATCGAAACGGTGCAGCCAGGTCGTACTTGCGTTGAGGTGGTCGCGACTTCAATTGTTGACACCATCTCGCCACCGACTAGTTACAGCTGGTGCTTCACAGCGGTTTAGCTAGCCGTTCGTACACTCGCTCTCATCATGACTCCAGCTACTGAAACAGATCTAGAAGAAGGCCTGCAAGCTCAGATTGACTTCACCAAACTGGCGCAGATCGGAGCTGATGGTCATCATGTGGTGCCGACGGTTTTACAAGATGTTGACACCAACGAAGTGTTGTTCGTTGGTTACGCGAATGCTGAGGCGCTAGATCTGTCACTTCGCCGTCGCAGTGCAGTGCTGTATTCCACTTCACGCAGCGAGATCTGGCACAAGGGAGCTACTTCGGGCAACTCACTGACGCTGATTGACGTGAGGGTGAACTGCGAGCAGAACTCTTTGCTTTATCTGGTGCGGCGAGATGGGGGTGGTGCATGCCATACCAACGACGCTGAGGACAACGCTCGTGTCAGTTGCTATTACCGCAGTCTTGACTCGACTGGGCTCAACTGGGTTTAGATATGGCGCTATTTGCGTTCTGCGACCGCTAAACGAATTTTCGCCCACTTATGATCTGCAGTTAGCGCCTCTTCATCTTCGGCAGAAAGGTCGCTAGCGCTCAACGCTGCTTCGGCTTTTGCTAAGTCTTCCTGAGCCGCAGCGGTATCCACCTCTTCAGCGCTGAGCGCTTCATCGCTCAAAATCGTCACTACGTTGTTGCTCACCTCAACAAATCCGCGGTTGATCGCCAGCGTTATGACCCCGTCAGCAGCCCATAGCTGAGTCTCACCAATATCAAGCGCTCCGATAAACGCTGCGTGCTGATCCAAAAACGCAATGTCGCCGTCAACGGTGCGGGTCACCACCTGACTGCATTCGCCGCTGAACTGCACGGCTTCTGGTGACACCAACTCAACTTGCATTATGCGTATTTTGCTTTCACGGATTTCTTCTTAAACGTCCGTTGTGCCTGACTAGGACTGTGCCAGCTCGCGAGCTTTGGCTTGGGCGGCCTCGGCATTACCAACGTTCAAGAATGCCTGCTCTGGCAGGTCGTCAAGATCGCCGTTGCATAACATCTCAAACGATTCGATGGTTTCTGCTATCGGCACAAACACGCCCGGTAAGCCGGTGAATACCTCGGCCACGAAGAATGGCTGGCTGAGGAACCGTTGAATTTTACGAGCCCGGTTGACGGTGACACGGTCTTCTTCGGACAGTTCGTCTAGTCCCAAAATGGCAATGATGTCTTGCAGCTCCTTGTAGCGCTGCAATATCTCTTGCACTCGCCGTGCTGCGTTGTAGTGACGATCGCCCACCACTTCTGGGCTGAGGATCGTTGACGTTGATGCCAACGGATCCACCGCTGGGTAAATACCCAACGAAGCGATCTGACGACTCAACTCGGTCGTAGCGTCAAGGTGAGTAAACGTGGTGAATGGAGCTGGATCGGTGTAGTCGTCCGCTGGCACATACACCGCTTGCAGTGAGGTAATGGAGTGGCCAGAGGTTGACGTGATGCGTTCTTGCAGCTCGCCCATCTCATCAGCCAGGTTCGGTTGGTAACCCACCGCCGAAGGCATGCGCCCTAGCAGCGTCGACACCTCGGAACCAGCCTGCACAAAACGGAAGATGTTGTCCACAAACAACAACACCTCTTGGCCTTGCACATCACGGAAATATTCCGCCATGGTCAGTGCAGACAGCGCCACTCGCAGACGAACACCTGGCGGCTCATCCATCTGACCAAACACCAGAGCGGTTTTCTCAAGCACACCGGACTCTTCCATCTCCAAATAGAGGTCGGTGCCTTCACGCGTCCGTTCTCCCACACCTGCAAACACAGAAACACCACCATGTTGGCTGGCCACTCGGTTAATCATCTCGGTAATCAAAACCGTCTTGCCCACACCTGCACCACCAAACAGCCCGATCTTGCCGCCCTCTACATAGGGCTCAAGCAGATCGATCACCTTGATGCCAGACTCGAACATCACAGCTCTAGGTTCGAGTGTTTCAAATAACGGCGCTGGGCGGTGGATTTCCCAGCGGTCGGCAATGTTTTCAACCGAGTCGGCGTCAAGTGGTTCGCCTAACACATTGAAGATGTGCCCCAGCACTCCGTCTCCTACTGGCACGGTTATGCCGGTGCCTGTGTTGACCACAGGCATTCCGCGTGTGAGCCCGTCGGTGGCTTTCATCGATACCACCCGCACACGACTTTCGCCGATCTGCTGAGCCACCTCACCGGTGATCAAAACTGGCTTGCCGTCCAACTCAACGGTCATTTCCAAAGCGGTGTTGATCTCTGGGATGTGTCCGGGTGGAAACTCCACGTCAATAACCGGCCCTGCGATCGCTACGACACGGCCTGGCTTCAGCTCTGCCTGATCGGTGGTGCCGCTAGAGGTGGTATCGGTAGTCATAGTCATGTCTTGTGTCCTTGTTCTCTGGGTGTTTCTTGAGTGTTTCTTGAGTGTTTTCTGGTTACAGATTCTTGGGTTTTCTTGGCTAGGTGCTAACCGAACAGGTTGACCGCGCGAGCTTCGATGGTGTCCGACAACAGGTCAACCACCCCCGCGTCTTTCGACAGCGCTTCAGCACCGCTGACTATCTCCATAATTTCGGTGGTGATGGCGTCTTGGCGGGCACGGTTCATTACGCGAGTGAGGTTTGTCTTTAGATCTTCCGCGTTGTCGGTAGCGGCCTTCATTGCTCGTTGGCGAGCTGCATGTTCAGAGGCAGCCGCCTCTAGCAGCGCGGAATACAAACGAGCTTCGGCATAACGCGGTAGCAAGCGTTCGGCGATGACGGCTGGCTCTGGCTCAAACTCATAACCACCTCCAGCTGCGTTTTCACCGCTGGCTGCTCCGGTTTCGTCGGCTGCGTCTGGACCATCTTCGGAAAACTCTGCGGTGTCAAGCGGCATGAACTGCTTCAGGGCAATCTCTTGAGTCCCAATGCTGACGAACTGTGTGTATGCCAACATCACCTGCTGGCACTGACCGCTTTCGAACAGTTCGCTAACAGCGCCAGCAATTCGCTTGGCATCCTCGTATGAAGGCTGATCACTGAAGCCTTCAAAGCTAGTGCTTATCTCGTGTCCGCGAAAGCGAAAATATCCTTGCGCCTTGCGGCCGACCAACACAAGTTGATAGCCGCGACCCACTTCGGTATCTGCCGCCACGGCTCGTTCAACGGTTCGCAACACGTTGGTGTTGTAGCCACCGCAAAGACCACGATCGGCCGCGATCACCACATAGGCGGTGCTGTTCGCGACAGCTTCACCTGTGCCTGTACTGCTCTGGTCAGCCTGGTCGGGCTTGCGCAACAACGGATGGTCTAACCCGGCTCCACTGCTGGCCAAATTGGCGATGACCGAAGTCACTTTTTCGCTGTAGGGCTTAGCTGCTTGCACGCGCGCCATTGCCCGAACTATGCGCGATCCAGCTATTAGCTCCATTGCGCGGGTGATCTTCTTGGTGGCGTCAATCGACTTTATGCGGCGTCGAAGAATCCGTTCCTGACCGCTAGCCATGTTGCATCATTCGCTGTTGGACACAAACTGCGCCCCGAAGGCTTTCACTGCCTCTCCAACACTGGCTTCGTCTATGTCGCCGGAGCTGCGAATGCTTTCCAGCAGGCCAGCATGATGCGAACGCATCCATTCCAGCAGTTCTGCCTCGTAGCGCACCACGCTCTCTGCTGGAATCTCATCAACTAGCCCGTTGGTGCCTGCGTAAAGCACAATTACTTGCTCTTCCACCGGCATCGGCGTGTTGACACCCTGCTTTAGTAACTCCACCAGTCGGTAGCCACGCCCAAGCTGGGCCGCAGATACGGCATCTAGCTCGGAACCGAACGTGGCAAACGCTTCCAAGTCGCGGAACTGTGCCAAGTCAATTTTCAAAGTACCTGCCACGCTTTTCATCGCTTTAGTTTGTGCAGCCGAACCAACACGCGACACCGATATGCCCACGTCCACGGCGGGTCGTACACCCGATTTGAACAGGTCGTCTTGTAAGTAAATCTGCCCGTCGGTGATTGAAATCACGTTGGTTGGGATGTACGCCGACACGTCGCCAGCTTTGGTTTCAATGATCGGCAGCGCAGTCAGCGAACCCGCTCCCAGGTCATCGTTCAGTTTCGCGGCGCGCTCTAGCAGACGGCTGTGCAGGTAAAACACGTCGCCCGGGTATGCCTCACGGCCTGGTGGACGACGCAGCAGTAGAGACATTTGGCGATACGCCTCGGCTTGTTTTGAGAGATCGTCATAGACAATCAGCGCATGTTCGCCATCTTCCATCCATTGCTGACCTATCGCACAACCTGCATATGGAGCTAGATATTTGAACGGAGCCGGATCTGATGCAGGAGCGGCAACCACCGCCGTGTACTCCATGGCGCCGCGTTCGGTCAGCGTGTTAACCACTTGTGCCACCGTCGAGCCTTTTTGCCCAATCGCCACATAGATGCACTTCACACCAAGACCAGCTTGATTCAAGATCGTGTCAACCGCTACAGCGGTTTTGCCGGTTTTGCGGTCACCGATGATCAGCTCACGCTGACCTCGACCTACCGGCGTCATCGAGTCGATGGCTTTGATGCCGGTTTGCAGTGGTTCGTGCACGGGTTGGCGGCCCATCACGCCCGGAGCTTGGATCTCCATGCGGCGTTGCTTAATACCTGTGAGCGAGCCACGACCGTCGATCGGTTCGCCTAGCGCGTTCAGCACTCGACCTAACACGCCATCTCCACATGGCATGGACAGAATCCGTCCGGTGGCTCTTACTGCCTGACCCTCTTCAATCGCTTCGACGTTTCCTAGCACCACCACACCAATGGAGTCTTCGTCCAGGTTTAGGGCTAGACCGGTATCGCCGCTGGCGAACTCCAGCACTTCGTTTACCGAAACACCTGGCAGTCCCGAAACGCGGGCGATTCCGTCACCCACCTCCAGAATTCGACCAACGGTGGCCGACTCAATTGAAGGATCGAAGCCCTTCAGGTTCTGCTTAATAGCCGCTGTGATGTCGGCGGTATCAAATGTCAGCGTTGACGTTGGATCGGTCATGCCAGACGCTCCTTTATGTTTTCGAGTCGAGTTCGCACGGATCCGTCAAAAACCGTGTCGCCTATTTGAGTTGTGATTCCGCCCAGCACGTCAGGATCCACCACCACCTGAATGCTCACCACGCGCCCACTTGCGCGAGTCAGCGCAGCGGTTAAGCGCTGAACTTGTTCGTCGTTCAGTGGTATTGCCGAACGTACCTGAGCCACCGCTTCGCCACGAGATGCGGCCGCTTGAGCCAGCGTTTCTTCGGCGATTTCGGCGATTTCGCTGCCGCGACCCACACCCACTAACAACGCCACCAAGTTCATTGTTATTGGTGACGCTTTTTCAGCCAGTAGGTCTTCCAAAATTGCAATACGGCGAGAAGCGGGGATTGTTCGGTCTGCCAGCGTTTCACGCAGGCTGTCGTTACTAGCCGCGGCTTGGCCGACCGCAAACAATTCGTTGCTTACGCGCTCAAGCTGGTCTTCGGCTGCGGCAGCCGCTACCAAAGCCGATGCGTAGCCCTCAACTCTGCTTGCCACTAGTTCAGCTACCAACCCGGTTGATGTAGTCGTCTATGAGACGCTGATGTGCTTGTGCATCCAGGTTTGCCATCACCACTTGACCCGCGGCACCTACTGCAAGAGAAGTGATCTCATCGCGCACTTCGGCCAACGCACGAGTGCGAGCAGCCGCCATCTCAGCCTCGGCCTGTGAGAAGCGTTCCGCTATCTCAGGCTCGATTGCTGCCAACCGCTCTTGTCGAACCCGCTCAGCTTCTGTGCGCGCTTCTTCGATAATTCTGCTGGCCTCGGCATTGGCTTCTGCAAGTCGGGCGTCGTATTGGGCTCGTAACTCTTCGGCTTCACGCTTAGCAGCTTCGGCCGAATCGATGTCGTTTTGGATTTTCTCGGTGCGCCCTTCCATTGCCTTACGGATCGCTGGATAGGCGAACTTCCACATAACAATGAGCAGGATCAGAAAAGCAAGCGATCCCCAGATCACCTCATCCCAAGCAGGGATGATGGGATTGGGTGCCTCTGCTACTCCCTCGCTGTCTTCGGCAAGGCGCCAAAGAGTTGCCGTAATGGCGTTCACTGGTTGCTCCCTAAGCGAAGTTCAGAAGGATGAAGACCACGAACCCGATCAGCGCCAACGCCTCGGTAAAGGCGATGCCTAAGAACATGGTTGTACGAACCATGCCTGCTGATTCAGGCTGTCTAGCCATGGCTGTGATGGCGTTGCCGACCACTAGGCCGATGCCGACACCAGGGCCAATCGCGGCTAAGCCGTAGCCCAGACCGGCGCCAACAGCCTTGAGGCCATCAACAGCAGTGTCGGCTTGTGCGAGCAAGTCAAGCAATTGTTTCTCCAATTTGTAGCGAAATAGTGAATGAGGTTGTTTGTAGATCTTTACGACTGGGCACTGTTAATGCTCAGGGTGAAGAGCGCCACCGATGTAAACGGCGGTGAGAATTGTGAAAATAAACGCTTGCAGAAACGCCACCAAGATTTCGAAGCCCGTCAGTCCTATGAGCACCAGGAACGGAGCCCACACGATTGAAAAAAGCAGGCTGGTATCCCACAACGCTGCTGTTAGCACTGCGAATGTAACCAGCAACAAGTGGCCTGCCAACATGTTGGCGAAGAGTCGGACGGCCAGTGAAAAGGGTCGCACAAAGAAAGTGGAAATGAACTCGATCGGTACCACTAAGAACAGCAATGGGACTGGCACGCCGGGCGGAACGGTGACATTTTTGAGGTAGCGAAAAAAGCCGTGGTTCTTAATGCCGACGGCGTTGAATACCAGCCAAACCAGAATCGCTAAGAATGCCGGTGCGGCCATGCGGGAGTTTGCGGGAAGCTGGATAAAGGGGATTACCTCTGTGATGTTCGAGAAGAACACGAAGAAAAACAGCGCCAACAAAAACGGCATGTAGCGCAGTCCGTCAGGGCCGATGGTCTGCATTACCACGTTCTCGCGGACGAATGTCACCGAGGTTTCTGCCACGGTTTGCATACCGCGTGGTGCCACAGCGACCGAGACTGACTTGTAGCGCCGCGCCGCCCACACAAAGATGACTACCGGTGCCACCAAGGCAAACAGATAGATGATCCCAACCTTGTTGAGTTCGAAAACGGTGCCATCAAAGAGGATTGCCGGCCACTCAAGCAGTTCGGATATCGGCGGAAAGTACAGGCCCGCGAGGTTCAACTTTTGCTCCTGGTTGTTTGCTTGTGTTTTTTATGGTGTGGTTTTTGCTGAGACTCAGCTTGCTGCGCAGCAGTCTGCTTAGCAGCTGTATCGCCGCGCCGCACGAGACCTGGCTGTGCCAGCGCCAGAGAAACATAGCGTGCTTCGACTACCAGTAGTCCCAAATGCGCCACCAAGATAGTAATCGCTAAAGGCACGGGCTCAAAAAGACTGATCCAGCTGACAGCAAACACCGCACCCACCAGCAAGGCGAGCCGCACGATGAAGCCTCCCATCACCGCTGCCATCAACGCGGTCGGAGAGATGCGTGCGGCGTAAGTGATGATCGCCGCGGCAGCCAAGAGGTTTGCTAGCACCAGCACCAGACCGTAAGCAGATGACACTGCCCCGTCGATGCCCCAGGCCAAGCCGGCAATCAGCAGCCAAACCGGCGCTATATAGAGAGCGCGACGAACGATGTCGCGTGCTATGTCGCGTTCGGGCTCAAGCGTTATGTGTTCAGGCTGTTCAGGCTGCACTGTCATCTGTACTTCAAGCGCTTTGGTCTGGCGCACTTGCCGAGTGCGTTGAAGTTGTCAGGGTTGTCGGACTCGTCTCAAGTGTTGCACCGGTCGGTATGCCGGATTTGGTTGCGCTGGCGTCTGTTAACCGCCGCAAACCGCGTGATCGTGTCGGGCGGTTGTCGATGATCTCGGCTTGATGACTGTCCATGCGGCTGGAGTAGCGATACCACTCGCTTACCACTTTGCCTGTAAACGCCACTATGCCCAGAATCGCTGTGAACCAAGGTCGAGTACCCAGCCAGGTATCAAGCCCAAACCCTGCGACAGCAAAGAGGAGTGGTGTAACTACCAGCTCAATGGCGATTACTAAACCGTCATCGCTGGTTACGCGGCGGCGCTGCTGCGATCTGCTCGAACCCATAGGCACAACGTGTCGCAGGCTATGCGATACGCCAGTGCGTTACCTACTCCTGTGCCTGACTACGACCGCGTCTGGTTAAGCACCTTGCGAGGACGCAGCAACAAGCGCAACAACACCACCACTCCTATCAGCGCGAACGACACCACCGCATCTCCGCGTCCGATCCAAATCGGCACCAACACCAGCGCCGACGCCAGCGCCGTCCATGCCCACAACATCAGCACCGTGCGTCTATGCCCGTGACCCATCCTCATCAGACGATGATGTACATGGTCTTTGTCAGCGGTAGTGATGCCTGCACCGCGCCCTATGCGTCGAGCGATTGCCCAAGCGCTATCGATCAACGGCACACCCAGGATCAGTGCCGGAATCAACGCTGGCGCAAAAAAGAAATACACCTGTCCGCTGATCGGATCAGCCACTCGCCCGCTAATCGTCATAGTTGAAGCAGCCATTAATAGACCCAGCAGCAAAGATCCACCGTCTCCCATGAATATTCGTGCCGGATGCATATTGCGCGGTAAAAACCCGATACACACGCCCAACGTGACTAACGACAGGAGCTGACCGATGTTGGTTTCGTCTAACACGCCAGCGTCTTGCAGTTCGTTGGCATAGAGGTACATAGCCAAGGAGCCGATCGCCACAAGCCCAGCCGCCAGGCCATCTAGCCCGTCGATCAGATTGACGGCGTTCGCTACTATCACTACCAACAGAACCGTTATGAGCGTGGCCCAGTCTGCCGACAACACAATCAATCCGAAGAAGGGCAGCTGCACAAAAAACAGCGTCACTCCCAACACCGCTAGAACGCTTCCGGCCAGCACCTGACCTGCCACCTTGGCCGGGGCAGACAAGTCGTGCAGGTCATCTAATGCGCCGATACCGAAGATGACGCTGGCTGCGGCCACCACTGCTAGCGCTTCGGATGATCCTGCAAACGTGCCAGTGAAAGACCCAAGACGACTAGCGACCGCTAACGCCACAGCCAGTCCGACGAACATGGCCGCTCCTCCGCCGGTAGCAGTGGGCTGCGCGTGGACGTGCCGGTCGGTGGGCTGTGAAACAGTGCCGCCTTTGGTCGCTAAAGCCATGACGGCAAAAGTGCCGGCGTAGGTGGTGGCCGCGGCGATCGCTAACACCAGCAGGTGTTGAGGCTCGAAGCTCACTTACTGCTTGCTAGCCAAGTCGGGACTGGTCAAGTCGAGCCGGATCGAGCAGGATCTAGTACGGCGGAAACTGTGCGCACAGCTGCGCTATTTCGGCTCGAACCTTCGCCACTGCTGCTGGGGCGTCACGGTCTTTGAGTATTCGCGTAGTGAAGTCGGCAATTTGCGGCATCTCATCGACACTCATTCCTTGAGTTGTTACTGACGCTGTGCCCATTCGTAGACCGCTGGTAACAAACGGAGATCGCGGGTCGTCCGGAATTGTGTTGCGGTTAAGTGTGATGCCTCCCTCGTCGAGCACTTCTTGCGCTTTCTTGCCGGTGAGTTCGGTATCGAAGCTGCGCAGATCCACTAGCAGTAGGTGGTTGTCAGTTCCGCCGGAAACCAGGCGAAAGCCTCGCTCGCCTAAAGCCTCGGCTAGCGCCTCAGCGTTGGCAACGATGCTGTGTGCGTAATCGGTAAAGCTCGGGTCGGCGGCTTCTCGGAATGCCGCCGCTTTAGCCGCCACTACGTGATCAAGCGGTCCGCCTTGGGTGCCGGGAAATACGGCGCTGTCGATCTTCTTGGCGTATTCGCTCTTACACAAGATCGCACCCCCGCGTGGGCCGCGCAGCGTTTTATGGGTGGTGAAGGTAACGATGTCGGCCAGCGGTGTCGGATTTTCGTGAGCGCCGCCGACTATTAGCCCCGCTATATGCGCGGCGTCAAACATAAACAACGCGCCAATCTCATCACAGATTTCTCGGAACGGCTTCGGGTCTATGGCTCGGGAGTAGGCCGTGGCACCTGCCACGATTAGGCGTGGTCGGTGCTCACGCGCCAGGCGTGCCATCTCTTCGTAGTCGATGCGTTCATCGCTGGCGGTAAGGCCGTATGACACGAAGTTGTAGGTTTTGCCGCTGAAGTTGACCGGTGATCCGTGCGTTAGGTGGCCGCCGTGGTCAAGGCTCATGCCCATCACGGTGTCGCCTTGATCAAGCAGGGCTAAGTAGACCGCAGCGTTGGCATTTGAACCGGAATGCGGTTGAACGTTGGCGTGTTCAGCGCCGAACAGTTCTTTCGCTCGGTCTATTGCCAACTGCTCAACGACGTCCACGTTGATGTTGCCGCCGTAATAGCGACGACCTGCGTATCCCTCGCTGTATTTGTTGGTAAAGACGCTGCCAGTTGCCGACATCACCGCTGGTGAAGCAAAATTTTCTGAGGCAATCAGCTGAATGGTGGTGCACTGGCGCTCAATCTCGTCTGCGGTTGCCTGGTTTATAGCGGTGTCGGTTGACGCATTCCAAAGTCTTGCCCACGGATTGTGCGAGCTTGCTTGGGCTCTCGCTTGTGTCTGTGTTTGGTCGCTAGTTTGCTTATCGGTCAATGCGTCAAGCTGGTCCACTCGCCGCTGGTGACGTCCACCCTCAAACTCGGTTGTGAGGAAGGTGTCCAATATTTCTATAGCCGTTTGTTCGGATGCCAGCCTGGCACCAAGGCACAGAACGTTGGTGTTGTTGTGCTGGCGAGACACCGATGCGGTAGTTACGTCACTGGCCGCTACTGCGCGAATACCGGGAACCTTGTTTGCGGCGATTGCCATGCCAACTCCGCTGCCGCACACCGACACGCCTACAACGCTGAAGTCATCGCTGGAGTGTTCAGCAACTTCACGTGCAGCATCTGCGCCGAACGCGGGATAATCCACCGAGTCGGTGCTGTGGGTACCGCGGTCTAGCACTTCGCAGCCAGCCGATCGCAGATGCTTCGCGAGCATCTGCTTTAGTTCGAACCCCGCGTGATCGGCCGTTAACACCACCGTGCGAATCGCATATTCAGCCATTAATCCTCAGTCTTTCAGAGTTCAGATGTTTAGTAGTTCAGTGGTTTTTAGTTCACCTTCACGTAAGACCACTGGCTCACGTTTGCAAACGTCGACAACGGTTGAAGCCACTGCCAACGGCACTGCTTCACCCTCAATCACGTAGGCAGGGTTTTCGAGCAGAGCAGCAGCTGCGTCGATTGCTTTTCGTGGAGTATCGCCACGATGGCAATTAGCGCTGGTGCCTGTGAGCGGACCAACCTCGTTTGCAAGCCAACGCAACCAGCCAAGATTTGCCACCCGCACGCCCAGGGTGGTGTGACCTCCAACCGGGTCAGCTCCACCGCGGCGTGGAGCTACCAGCGTCAGTGCGCCGGGCCAGTGTCGCTGCGCTAGACGTAACGCATCGTCGTTCAAAACCACCAGGCGTTCGGCTTGGTCTAGGCCGCTGACCAGTACTGGTAGCGGCATGGTTTCAGGCCTGCCTTTTGCGGCGTAAACGCTTCGCACCGCCGCGGCGTTGTTGTAGTCGGCAAGTACCCCGCAAACGGTGTCGGTGGGAGCCACCACAAATCCGCCATTGTTAAGTGCGTCTGCGGCGTTTTGAAGCTGACTAAAAGAAGGGTCGTCAAGCGGGCGAATGGCTTTGAGACCGCGCTGTTTGCCGGCTAGATCCTCAAATACCTGTGCTTGGTCGTAGCCGTGAGCGTTCAACGTTTTTACCAGAGTTTCGGCCTGATCCGGAGCGCATTCCAGCGCCAACATTCCTGTTGGTAATAGATAGAAGCGCGCGTCGGCTATGAGTCTGTTTAGATCTCTTAGACCGTCGTCGGGTGAAAACAGTGCAGTTTCTGGCTCCCAGTCGATTACCGAGGCTGGCAACTGCTCACCTGCGCGCACGTAAGGCGGGTTTGACACAATCGCGTCCAGCTGCTCAAGTAGTTCTAGGTCAAGCGCATCGCACCAGTCGCCGTGCGACAAGGTGACACGCGCGCTGGCCAACCCAAGTCCGGACAGGTTTTCACGCGCTAGCTCAAGAGCACTTTGCGAATTGTCAGTTGCAAAAACGACAGCCTCGGGGACTTCTTGCGCAACCGCTAGCGCTATCGCACCTGTGCCGGTGCCCAGATCAGCTACTCGGACCGACACGGGCGTGTTGCGTGGTTGCTCCGTTGACTTCCGAAGGTCGGCACTGTGGTTAACGCGACGACGGATTGCAGCATCTTTGAGATGGTGAATTACCTCTCCGGCTAAGCATTCGGTTTCAGGGCGTGGGATAAGCGCTCGACTATCCACCGCTAGATCCAGACCGCGAAATCCCCAATGGCCGAGCACATACTGCAGCGGCTCGCCTTTTGCACTGCGTTCGAGCATCGCGTCAACTCTTGCAACGCTGCCTTGTTTAGCTGGTGAACTGGCTTCTAACGCCAGGTCCGCAATGGTCAAGCCTGTTGCTTCGGCCACTATTCGCTTAGCTGCCATTTCGAAGTCGGGCGTTCCAGCGGCTGCTAGCTGTTCTTGCGTTTGCACTGTCAGGTCACGCAACGTGAGCATGTCGCTATTTGTTTGCATCGCTGGCGGCTAATTGTTCGGCTCGTTCGTCTAGCACTAGCGCGTCAATGATCTCGTCTAATTCCCCATTGAGCACGCGATCTAGCTTGTAGAGGGTTAGCGAGATTCGATGATCAGTAACGCGGCCCTCTTTGTAGTTGTAGGTGCGGATCTTCTCTGAACGGCCACCACCTTTGACTTGGTCGCGTTTAGCTGCGGCTTGTCCTGCGGCTCTTTGTTCTTGTTGTGCCTTCAGCAAACGCGAGCGCAGCACGGCTAAGGCCTTGGCCTTGTTTTGAAGCTGGCTTTTTTCGTCCTGCATAGAAACCACCAGTCCGGTGGGGTTGTGCGTTATTCGTACCGCCGAGTCGGTGGTGTTGACCGACTGTCCACCTGGGCCTGACGACCGGTACGTGTCGATCGTGAGGTCGGCGGGATCGATTTCGACGTCTACTTCATCGGCCTCAGGCAAAACAGCCACCGTGGCCGAGGAGGTGTGAATGCGTCCTTGCGATTCGGTTGCTGGTACTCGTTGCACGCGATGCGGACCTCCCTCAAACTTGAGCTGGCGCCAGACGTCGTCACCTCTTACAGCGAACGCCACATCGTTTACTCCGCCTTGGTCGCTTTCGTGAAGCCCTAAAACCTCTAGCCGCCAACCCTTTGCGGCAGAGAACGCTTTGTACATCTCGAAAAGGTCGCGCGCCCAGAGGTTGGCCTCGTCTCCCCCTTCGGCACCTTTGATTTCAATGATCACGTTGCGGTCATCATTTGGATCACGCGGCAGCAACAACACGCGCATTTGTTCTTCTAGCTTTTGAGCGTTGGCGAGCGCCATGGTTTCTAGTTCGGCGGCCTCGTTGGCAGCCTCGTCGCCGTCGTCGGCTTGACCCAGCTCGCGGGCGGCTTCGGCATCTTCTAACGCTTCTCTTAGCTGTTGTCCGACTCCCACGATTTCCGCTAAGCGGGCATGACGGCGTCCAAGTTCGGCAAAACGTTCGCGGTTTTCAGCGGCGGTCGGATCGCCTAGCTGTTGTTCAACCGCCGCCAGCTCAACCTCATATTCGGCCAAGCGGCTTAGCACTACTTCAGGCTAGCTATGTGGTTATGCAGTGCCGAGTGAGGTCTGCCAGTCGTTGGGTAGCGGTACGAGCGTTGCACCGGCCTTTGCGTTGAGCGCAGGCTCGGTTTGTGTGCTTGGAAGCTGGTTCGTAGGCTTTAGCCAGGTGAGCAACTGGGTTAGTAATGGGTGCTCGTCTCGTTGCGGCACTGCCACAACTAGCTGAGCGGAATCGTCCAAGAACGCTCTGGCGTCAGCAGCAAACGGTACTAAATCAAGATCAATCCCTACCGACGACACCACTATCAAAGGTCTGTCGGATTCATCTACGCCGTAGCTGACCGCGGGTGCTTTGTCGGTCACATCTGTGCGAGGGACGGGAGCAGTGGCAGCGGTGAGTCGTTTGGCGCCAACCAGTTCTGGTCGATCCAACAGAATTGCTCGCAGCCAGCGAGGGGCAGCCATTCGGTTGAATGGATGAGGTTCGGCTCCGGGTGAGCGGTGTGCACGAATCAGTTCTGCTATTCGACGAACCGCCTCAACGGTGGGTTCGCTGGCGTGGAGCAAGCCAAACGCCTCGCGGTCATGAGCGCCGACTCCGACCTCGATGCGATATTGCTGCTCAGTCGAGCTTGGGGGTGCAGCACCAACCGATGCGTCCGGGCATATTCGAGCAATCTCAAGTCCCCGCACTTCGCCGGTGATTACGCCATGCTCGACAGATACGTCTGCACCTGCTTCACGCAACAAGGCCACTAATCCCGGTACGCGCGGCGGTGGCGGCTCAACAGCGCGACCAGGAGTGGTTTTAATCGGTGTGGCCTTATCTCCTTCGACAGCCCACACGGTTATTGGAAAATCGAATAGCGCTGCGCGACGAACGAGAATGTTCGTTACGTCTGTCATGTTCGGTACGAATACGTGCAGTTCGTTAGCGCCAGCACTCGCAGCGGTAGCTAAGGCCGGGCCTAAGGCGGACTCTGATTTTTGCTCGGCTAAATAAACCGCAGCAGTGTCAGCAGTATTTTCCAAGTCGTGCACAGCGAACGCGCCAGAGTCTGTGCCTGTTATCTGACCCAATGCTTGCGCGTGATTAGCGCCAAGCGTGCTGGCAACCAGGCTCTTCAGCTTGATGGCGTGTAGCTGACGGACTCGCTGAGGGTCAAGCGGCATTGTTATTTGAAACAGGGCGCTCTTGAACGGCGTTGGCTTGCAAAGCTCAGCCGCCCGTTATTGAATGGATAGCGCAAACCGCGCCGTTTCGAAAGAACGTGTTTGAGCGTTTTGCGATACAGAAAATGAAGATCAGTTGCGGTCTTTGCGGCGCTCGCCGTAACGACGCTGGAAGCGCTCCACTCGTCCCGCCGTGTCAACGATCTTCATCTGACCTGTAAAGAACGGATGGCTAGCGCTAGAAAGTTCAACGCTGGCCAGCGGGTATTCGTTGCCGTCTTCCCAGACGGTGGTCTCGTTTGTCTCAATGGTGGATTGCGTCAAGAACGAAAAATCCGCGCTTGAATCTCGAAACACCACGGGCCGATACGAAGGATGGATGTCGCTCTTCATAGTTCCTCAAGTCTGGCAGGTAAAGCTGCTGATGCAACCAGATTCGGCAAGTTCTAACTCCCCGGAACTTTTCAGTTGCCAAGTCAGATTTGCAGCGTTGTAGAACTCGTCAAGAGCCGCTACATCAAATTCGCTGCCAGTGTCTGTCCGCGTCGTAGCCAGCATCGTGATTGAGCCGGCCTGTTCAAGATTACGGGCCGCTCCGAAAACGCTCTTAGCAGCCGCTACGGCTGCATGCTCACTTGTTACCAGAGACTGGCGATGACTGACGATGCGGCGATATGCACGCGCTAGGCGAGTCAAACCGTCGAACACAACCACCACATCCTGACCTTGCTCTGCCTTGCGCTTTGCTCGCTCCAGCGTTAACTCTGCAACGGCTACATGCTCGTCAGGTGGTCGGTCAAATGACGACGCGACAACCTCGCCAGAGGTCTCCAAACGGCGCGTCAGGTCGGTAATCAGCTCGGGACGTTCGTCAATCAGCAGAACCATCAGGTGCACGTCTGGATGGTTGTCTGCAATGGTTGTGCCCACCATTTCAACCAGCGTGGTCAGATTTGCTTGCGAATCTCCAACCAGTAATCCACGTTGGCCGTAGCCCAGTGGAGCGATCTTGTCTAACTCGCTAAACAATTGCTTGGCGTTGCTATCTAGCTGACCGTTTGCCAATGGCAAAGCGACGATGGGGTTTATAGCCGCAAAGTCTTCAAACAGCGGGCGCGACTCTTCAACGTTGGGTTCCTCTCCGTTGATGGTGTCAAGTCTCAGCAGTGCAGGATTCTTTTCGCTGCGAGTAGCTGGGCGGCTAGCACCTGTTACACGATCCCCGCGCCGCAGTCCGTGCTGGCGAACGTGACGAACTGCTACATACACATCGTCGGGTGAAGGCAGCAGGCCGCTAATGCGTAAAAAGCCATAGCCCTCTTCTCGCAAATCAAGCAAGCCGTCGCATGCAGCGGCCTCGCCTTGGAATTGCTCGTCGCGTTCGCGCCCGCGGCGGCGAGAGCGACGATTGACGTCCTCCGCTACCTCATTCCCGTTTTGAGCTTCTTCGCTGGTCTCGCCACTGGTAGCGCTAGTGCCTTGTTCCGGGCTGTCGGATTGCAAAGTAATGGTGCGCGTGCGGCCAGCTTCAGGCCGATCCCCTTCGGCAGTTTGCGTTGCAATCGCTTGCTCTGCGACCGTTGAGGTCACACTGTTTTGTGGCCGACCGTCTTGTGATCCGTTGGTTGCCTGGCCAGACGAACCACCGGCGGACATATCACTAGTTCCGAGGATTGCGCTGATAATGCCTGGCTTGCGGGTACGCGGTGGTATGGGTATTCCAGCAGCACTGGCAATTTCCAATAGCTCTTCGCGTGATTTTGCTTCAAGCAGTTCAACGCTGGCTGTATCTGTCATTGCTTATCTGTCATTGCTTGTCTTTCACTGCTTGCATTGCTTGTCTGTCACTGCTGCCCATTCAATAGCGGGCGGCTGGGGCCACTTGCACATATCGCTTTAGCAATTTGCTCTAGCGATTAAAGGGTCGTCAGCCGCTTGTTGGGTTTCCGTAGTTAGACGGTTGTCACTCGCTGACTCACTTGTCGACGACTGGCTGGAAACCAACGAACATGTTATTGGGGTGAGATTGTACTGGTGCTTGTGGCTCGTTCAGCCACTATCTCCTTAACCAACGCCAGATCGTTAGGAACAATCTCATAATGCTCGGGTAGTTCACCAAGCCTTGCTAGCTCAGCTGGCATGACTGGAGCTTGCCCTGTGCCAGCGCACACTGCGTCAGCAAATTTTGCCGGATGTGCCGTGGACATGACAGCCATGGGACTATCACCGCTTGCAGCGGTGGCGGAACTCTTGCGTGCAATCTTGCGAGCGGCATGCACCGCAACTGCGGTATGTGGGTCGATCAGCAATTCGGATTCTTCGTAAACCTGCGCGAGGGTCGCAGCTACCTCTGGCTCTGTCGCAGCCGCGGCACCAAAGCCAGACCGCAAACCAGCCATCACATCGCGCGCAAGCACCGCTCCGTCTTTGTTCGCACGAAACTCAGCCAGGGTCGCAGCTACCTCGTGCCCGGCACGGTTGTTCAGCTCAAATATCAGCCGCTCAAAATTAGAAGACACAGCTATGTCCATCGCCGGGCTGGTCGAAGGCATAACTGGTTCCAGCTTCATCGTGCCGGTTTCGTGTGTACGAGTGAGGATGTCGTTGTGATTGCTGGCGATTATCAGCCGCTCAATCGGTACACCCATACGCCGGGCGATATCTCCTGCCAAGATGTTGCCGAAATTGCCAGTCGGTACGCAAAACGAAACCGTTCGCTTGGGCGCTCCCAGCTTCACCGCCGTGGTGAAGTAATAGACGACCTGAGCGGCCACGCGTGCCCAGTTGATGCTGTTGACCGCGGCCAAACGAGTTTGGCTGCGAAACAGCGGATCCGAAAACATGGCTTTCACCAGGTCTTGGCAATCGTCGAAGGTGCCTTCGATAGCAACGTTGGTGATGTTTCTTGCAGCAACGGTAGTCATTTGGCGACGTTGGATTTCGGTGATACGACCCGCCGGATGCAGCATCACCAGCGCGATACCTGCCCGATCGCGACACGCTTCTATTGCCGCACTGCCTGTGTCGCCTGAAGTTGCTCCAACGATGGTGATTGTCTGGTTGCGACGGCTCAGTTCGTACTCAAACAAACGCCCCAACAGCTGCAGTGCAACATCTTTGAACGAGAAGGTTGGACCCCAGTAGAGCTCGACCAGATGCTCATTCAAGTGCTCTTTGTTGCCTATCGCAGCGCTCGAGGCTTGCTTGGTCGAAGCGAGTGAGTTAACCGGCACTACCTCTTCGTGTCGGAAAGTGGCATAGGCATCTGTGGTGAGCTGCAACAGGGTCTCAGCATCAAAAGATGGTGCAAAAAAAGGCTCCAGCACACGCGCTGCTACTTCGGCATAGGTCATGCTTGCAAAGTCGTTCAGGTCCGAGCTGGTAAAGCTCGGCCATTGCGTTGGCATGTACAGGCCGCCATCCGGAGCGAGCCCCGCCAGCATCGCGCCGGCAAAATCAAGCGCAGGCGAATCGCCACGCGTGCTGACGTATTGCATTACCCGCGTGCTTAGTCGCCAATAACGCGAATGGGCGTCCCTACCGAACGAACCTGAACTACGTCGGCCAGAGAGCGCAAGGTGGATTGCACATCGTCTTCACGGGCACGATGGGTAATGAACTCCAGGTGCGCTAGTCCCACCAGTTGCGCTGCTTGTTCGGTGGAGGATTCGGGCATTTCAACGGAGGCCGCTGTCTGTTGCATCGATCGAATCGAAACGTTGTGCTCGCCAAAGACTCCCGCGACCACTGCCAGCACTCCGGGAGCATCTAGCACGGACATTGGGACGTGATAAGCGCTGAACGATTCGCCGATGGGCTTCACAGGCACTTCGGATAGTTCCGGCAAACGATCGCTTACCTTATTGGTGAGATTTGTAGCGACTCTTATCAAGTCGCCTAGCACCGCGCTTGCGGTTGCGTAGCCACCAGCACCGCGGCCGTACAGCATTAGTTCACCTACCGCTTCACCTTCTATAAACACTGCATTAAACGAATCGCGTACTGCGGCCAACGGGTGGTCTAAGGGCACCATCGTGGGATGTACTCGCACCTCAACACCGAAGCTGGTCGAGTCCGACTCAACCCGCTCAACTACCGCTAACAGCTTGATCACATGACCCATCCTCCGTGCTGCGGTGATGTCGTCCAAGCTCAATTTGTTTATGCCTTCTACGTAAACGTCAGCAGACGCCACATTCGCTCCAAATGCGACCATCGCCAAGATGGCTGCTTTGGCGCCTGCATCGGATCCTTCAACGTCTGCTGCGGGGTTGGCTTCGGCGTAACCGAGCCGTTGCGCTTCGGCCAATACGTCGGCATAGTCAGCGCCTTCTTCGGTCATTTTGGTGAGGATGAAGTTGGTCGTGCCGTTGAGTATTCCCATCAATCGCGTAACCCGTTCACCATTCAGCGCTTGGCGCAAGGCACTGATCAGTGGAATGCCTGCGGCTACTGCGGCCTCAAACACCAGATCAACACCGGTATCTCGAGCAGTCTCAAATAGCTCCTTGCCGGATGTGGCTAGCAGCTCTTTGTTGGCGGTCACTACTGGCTTGCTGGCTTGCAAAGCGGAGAGAACTAAATCACCGGCCGGGTCAATACCACCCATGACCTCCACCAGCACATCTACATCTTCGGCGATGGCTAGCTCGGCTGTGTCGGAGGTGAGCACGCCATCGGGCAGATCCACCGAACGCTTGGCTTTGAGGTCACGTACGCCGACACGTGTGATCTCAAACTTGAGTCCACTGCGGGCGGTGATGTGTTCTGAATCGCGTTGCAACAAATCGATTAGGCAGCTGCCGACATTGCCACAACCCAATACGCCAACACGGATTACTTCGGCTGATCCTGACGGGTCGGCCGCGTTATTGCTCACCAGCTAGACCTCAATCGAACTTCACTGACACCTTTAGGGCGCCCGCTTCGTGAGGTTCGTGTGCTAACCGCATGGCATCACCTATCTGTTCGATACTAAACACGTGACTCAGCAACGGTTCCACATCTATGTGGCCGTTATGTATTAGTGACAATGCTTGGCGAAAAGAAGTCGCGCCGGGTTCGTCTTGGGCGCCGTAGACGCTGGCGGCTGTGAGGCGTTTGCGGAAGAACTTCTGGTATTGCATAGCGATGTTGTCGTCGGTTGAGGGTAAACCGAACCAGAGCAACTGACCGTCCATTCGAGTCAGATCGATCGATTGCAGGAATGTGTCCGAACTTCCCACGGCCTCCACTACATAGTCCGCGCCATGACCGCCGGTTAGGTCTGCCACTGCTTCAGTTAGAGCCTGGTCAGCACCGTTGGCTTTGCCGCAGACACCGTCGCGAACGCGGATGCAGACGTCAGCTCCATATACCTGTGATTGCTTCAAGCGCGCCTCAGACTTATCAGCGACGATCACTTTTTCGGCTCCGGCGCGCTTTAGCAGGTACGTGAAAAACAGCCCGGCAGAGCCTTGCCCCAGCACCACCACCGTTTCGCCGACCACGTTACGGGGATGCTGACGCATCGCATAGATCACCGTGCCAAGCTGCTGCGCCATCAGCATCTGCTGGCGAGGTACATCACTGGTTGGCAGCGGAACGCAATAACTAGCTGTGAGACGCTGGTACTCGTTGAAACATTCGGCCTCGGGCACACTTGGGAACGCCAGCACATGGGTGCCCGTTGGCAGGTGTGGAACACTGCTTTCGACCACCTCGCCGATGCCTTCGTGACCGGGAAAACCGTGTGGACACGGCGTCGGATGCATCAAACCGGCACCCATCATCACCATGTGTAGGTCACTGCCGCAGATGGATGCCATCTCTGACCGCACCAGTACCTGCTGTTTGGAGTCACTGGAGTTAAGGCTGGGAATAGGTATCTCTTCGCATTCCATCTGACCGACAGCAACCATCCGCGCAGCACGCATCGTCAAAGAAGACGTCAAAGAAGGCGTCAAAGAAGGCATGGTTAAAAAAGCTAGTTGCTGCTAGTTGCGAGAGCTCAGCGTGAACTGGCTCAAGAATGCCCAGCCGTCGGTCGTGGCGTTTAGTTCTTCGGTGGCCTGCCCGTCAGCGTCGAATGCACCTGGCCACACGTGCCGACCGTCTTGCACTGTGTAAAAAGTAATTTCCACGTTCGGATCGGCGCAACCAGTGAAACGGCGCAGCTGCGTGTCGTCGTTGTGATCGATGTCAGTTATCTCGTCGCAACCCATGTCAACCGCAAACTCTGCTATCTCGGTCGGCATTGATTGTTCGAAGAAGGCGCTGAATGTCGCTATTTCTTCTTGCGTGAAACTTCCGATGAGACTGGCGGCTGCTACTAAGATTGACATCCCACCCTCGTAAGGCACAACAGAATCAGCAGTGCCGTGAATGAATCCCATGGCAATTGGGTTCGACGGTTGGCAGTCCTCTGGGTGAGTTACGCCTGCCACTGAGAAGGTCGCTGCAAAAACGTCAGATAATTCGCACGCAATGATCGCGCTGAAAAATCCGCCGTTTGACATGCCGGTTGCGTAGATCCGGTTTTCATCAACGCACACCGACTGTTTGATTTCTTTGAGCATGGCTCGTGTGAACTCAACATCGTCACGTCCTTCTTCGTCAAACTGTGGTAGTTCCCAACTTGCTCCGATGCCACGCGTGTCCAAGCCAGTCGGATACACCAGCACGAAGTTCTCTTCTTCGGCTAGATCCAAGTAGCCGGATCTCAACGCTGTTGCATCGCCACTGCCGCCAAGACCGTGAAACAAAACCACGACTGGGGTGGGGTTATTTGTGGAGTAGCCGCTCGGAAGTGATACCCCATACGTGTAGGTGTAGTCGCCCGAAACCAATGAGTAGTTAGTTGAAGTGGGAACCGCAGCTGCATGTGAGCATGGGTCAACGTCAGTGACGTTGCTGGTGGTGGTACTGCTGGCACCAACAACGCTGGTAATAGCAACACTGGTTTCGTTGCTGGTGGTGCCGGAGCACGCCGTAGTTAGCAAAACCACTGCAGTCAGCACAGCAAACGCGGCCATCCAAGCGTTGGTTAGGCCTTTTATCTGGATGCTGGCCTGAGTACTTGATTGATTTTTCATGGCTTGAGTTATCTAGAGCTTGCTCCTTCTTGTCTAAGAGTATGAGTTGTCTGCTGAGATATTTGTCGCACCCAACGTCGAAGCTGAGGCGCATTGAGCACATTTGGTCGTGCTGCTGGCAGGATGGAGTCAATGACGGATGCCATAACGACCAAAGATGTCGTCAAAACAACATCCCAAGAACCCCTTACAGAACTCGTCACTGAAGCCCCCGCCAGGCAGCGCTTTGTACGCGGCTGGGTCGTGCTAATCGGGCTGTTCTTCTTGATGTCGCTCACATCGGGATTCGCCTTTTACGCCCAGGGCGTTTTCTTGTCAGCACTGATTGACGAGCAAGCCTTCAGCACTGGCCTCGCGAGCGCGGGCACCAGCGTGTTCTTTTTCATCTCAGGCATCTTCGGCTACCTGTCGGGCAGGTTGATCGGACGCTTTGACGTGCGTTGGGTGATGGCAGTCGGCACCGTCATCAGTGCGATTGCAATCGCCCTGATCGGTGAGGTGCGCCAAGAGTGGCAGCTGTTTGCGGTGATGACGGTATTCGGTATCGGCTTCGCTCTAACGGGTCTAGTACCAGCTACCACGGTGGTGACTCGTTGGTTCCAGCGGCGACGCGCGGTCGCACTATCTATCGCATCCACTGGCCTGTCGGTGGGCGGCATCGCCATTGCACCGGTGCTAGCGGCAGTGATCGATCGCAACACGCTGGAAGATTCAGCTGCGACCTTCGCGGTGGTCTTGTTCGTTTCGTTAATGGTGGTGCTTTTAGTGATGGTGCGGTCGACGCCAGAAAAATATGGGCTACGGCCAGATGGTGACCCTGTCCCACACGGCGTCAAAGCCGGCGACCCTGTCCCTAACCCGCCCGGTGTTGAGTTCTCTCAGGCGGTTAGGTCTCGCTACTTCGCTTTAATGTCGGCGGGCTATCTCTTAATCATGGGTGCGCAGGTGGGCGTGATCCAACACATTTTTAACCTAACTAAAGAGCGCGTCGGATTAGAAGATGCGCAGCTGGCGCTTATCACTCTTAGCGCTACCAGCGTGGTGGCGCGCATCATTGGCGGGCGAACGGCTTTGCGGGTGCCGCTCGGCAGGCTGACAACAATCTTGGTGTTGGTGCAGTGCGTCGGCATCACCATTTTGGCGCTGGCCGATACTCGTCTGTGGGTGCTAGTCGGGGCGTTTGTGATGGGTAGTTCGGTCGGCAACTTGCTGATGCTGCACCCGCTGTTGCTCGCCGATGCTTTCGGAGTGCGTAACTACTCAAGCATCTACGGCATGGGTCAGCTGTTAATGGTTTTTGGTGTGGGATTGGGACCGCTGGTAGCAGGACTGATTCGCGATGCGGTTACCTACCGTTTGTCGTTCTTTGTGCTGGTGATGGTGTGCATTGTGGGGTTGGTGCTGTTTCGACTCGCTGGCCAACCCGCGCGCGATCACATGAAAGATCTCGAACCCGCCTATACGCGAGCACCCACTAAGCCAGCCACTGAGGAGGTTGCTGTTGAGCTGAACGGCAATGTAAACGGTGAGCTTGCTGGTGAACTGAGCGAGGAAATCATCAGCGCAGTTGCAAGCCACGGCCGATCGCCCAAAGTATTTGAAGTACTAGCGGACTAGGGGCAAGTGCTAACGAGTTAAGGCCAAGTGCTAACGAGTTAAGGACAACACGAGCCCGCGCCACAACCGCAACCACTATCACCATCGGCGGTGTTGTCGTCGGTTTGCGCTCGTGCTGCAAGCTTCATTGCGCCAGCCAACGATTCGACTGCAGCAGCCACACCAGACGCACCCATCGGCGCGCCGGATGCAATTAGCGTGGCTTCCACCGAACCCAGGCAGCCCAACAACATTGTCGGATTTATGTATCCCATGTGAGCTATGCGGAATTGGTGATCGCGGTCGTCGTGAATGCCTAGTCCCAGTGTCAAGCCGGTCTGTTGTTCAGCGGATCTACGTAGCTCGTGGGCATCTAACGCGCCGGTCTCTACCATCGTTACCGACGCTGCTCGATCCGCCGGGTTGGGGACGTGCAGTTGCACACCGTCGGGCTTGTGCCAGGCATCTACCGCAGCGTGAACTGCTTGAGACAGCACTCGATGGCGTTCCCACACCGCTTCAAGCCCTTCCTCATTGAGCAGCTGTAAAGCCACCTCCAGCCCGTACAGCTGGGACACGGGTGGCGTGCCAGCAAAAATCCAATAGTGCTCATCCGGGTCGGTTCGGCGAGTCCAGTCCCAATACCCGGTGCGTAAGTCAGCGGTTTTGTGAGCCTCTTTAGCGCGCGGTCCAGCCCACACCAAACCCAACCCCGGTGGCATCATCAAACCCTTCTGAACTGCAGCCACGGTCACGTCTACGTCCCAGGCGTCCATCTCAAATGGTTCGCAGCCAAGCGATGCCACGCAATCAACCATCAGCAGAGCGGGATGATCGGCGGCTTTCATTGCGTCTCGAATGGCTTTGATGTCGTTGTGCACCGAGCTTGCGGTGTCTACCTGGGCGACCAGCACGGCTTTGATGGTGCGATCTTTGTCGGCTGTCAAACGTTCACGAACTTCGGCGGGGTCGATGGCTGAACCTTTTTGCGCTGTAATCACTTCAGACGTGACGCCGGAGGTAGACGCATAGTCAGCCCAACCAGAGGCAAAGCGGCCAACCTCAAGCACCAGCACGTGATCGTCACGCGACAAGGTGTTCGTGATCGCCATCTCCCATGCACCATGGCCGTTGGACAGAGCTACGTAGGCGCGATGTTGCGTGCGAGCAATAGGTGGGAGCTGATCCAATACCCGATAAATGAGGCTGACGATTTCACCCTCGTAGATGTTGGGCATGGGGCGGCGCATGGCCTCAAGCACCTCATCGGGCACAACCGAAGGACCGGGAGTCATAACGAGCGGCCGTCCGCGAGCAAAAGACATCAAGCACCTCGCTGGCTTTTTGAAAGGGTTGCGTGCTTGGCGCGAGTTTATAGCTGGCCTAGACCTGGCGTACCCCAGTTTATGTGCCAATTATGGTCACACCTGGCACGTAGTTTCGCTTGTCTTTCGATTGTTTTTTGCCTGACTTTTTGGCACTGGCGAAACAATCACAATAACGTTGGAGCATGCGCTACTTACTGCTGAGCGCATAACTAGTTAGCAGAGGTTCGTTATGACAACCAACAAGGTTTTGCAGCCGTTTTCGGTGCCGTCAACTCCTGTCGAGGAGTTGGTTGAGATCGCAACCGCTAAGGGTTGCACTCTGGTCGACACAGCAGGAAAAGAATACCTAGACGCTCTGGCGAGCCTGTGGCTATGCCAGATTGGTCACGGCAATCAAAAGGTAATCAACGCCATCAGTGAACAACTGCAAAAGCTGCAGACATACAACCTGTTCGAGCCATTTACTAACGTTCCAGCTAAGGAACTAGCCGCGAAGGTGCTGGAACTTTCACCACATCCTGACGGACGGGTGGCTTTGTCTTCGTCCGGCTCCGAAGCAGTCGATTCTTCTTTGAAGCTGGCGCGGCGCTACCACCAGCTGCGAGGCGATAACGATCGTCAGATAATGGTTCGGAGAGACTTGGGCTTTCACGGCGCCAACGTTGGTGGGACGAGCGTGCAGGGCATTGCGCCAAACAGAGAGGGTTGGGGCAATCTGTTGCCAGATGTCATGGAGATTCCTAACGACGACATAGAACCGGCTGCGCAGATGTTTGCCGAGCATGGTGAGCGGATAGCCGCGGTGATTTGCGAACCTATCCAAGGTGGTGGTGGCGTCACCATGCCACCCGATGGCTATCTGGAAGGGTTGCGGCGTTTATGCGATCAGCACGGAGCGCTGCTGATTTTTGATGAGGTGATCTGCGGATTCGGCCGCACCGGCAGTTGGTTCGGAGCGCAGACATTCGGCGTTACCCCAGATTTGATCACATTCGCCAAGGGCGTGACTTCGGGCTATCTACCGCTGTCGGGTGTGATCTTGTCGCGCAGGATGTGCGATGAGTTTGAGAATATGACCGAACGGCTTTTGCATGGCTATACCTATTCCGGTCACCCGGTGTCGTGTGTGGCAGGTCTCGCCAACATCGGCGTGATTGAAGACGAAGGCTTGGTAGAGCGAGCTAACCACATAGGCGAAAAAATGGCCGAGGGCTTTGAAGCACTAAAAAAAGACGGAGTGATTCCCGGTTATCGCGGTACCGCTGGTATCTGGGCGGCCGACGTAGATAAAGACCCCGGCGAGGTCCGTACGGCATTGATGAAGTTAGGTGTGGTGGTCAGGCCGATTGCAGGAAGCATTGCATTTTGTCCGCCACTAATCATGACCGACACAGAGATCGGCACAATGTTCGACAGATTCGACGAGGCAGTCAGATCGGTTTAGCGAGGCAATAGCTTCCCTATTAGTAAAAGTAAAGCCAGTAGAAAGCGAAGCAAGCCGTGCTGAAAGTATCGACTGACACAATCCCGAACCAGGAGATCATTCAGGTGCACGGACTGGTGTCTGGATCCGTCGTCCAAACGAAGAACGCAATCAAAGACATTGGCGCTGGGCTCAAGTCGTTAGTGGGCGGCGAGCTAAAGGAGTACTCCAAACTGCTCAACGAAGCACGGGACAAAGCAATCGTCAACATGGAGGAGAGTGCCAAGGAAATGGGCGCCAACGCCATTACCGGCGTGCGGATTACGTCGGGACAGATTGCAGGCGGTGCGGCTGAGATCTACGCCTACGGCACCGCGGTAACCGTCGACAACTCTTAAGCAAGTTCAACCTCCTCGCTGATTTAGCGCCGCCGAGCGCTGGTAACAGCTAGCTCGGCTAGTTCGTTGCGCAAATCGCCGCTAAAGCCTCCTCGCTAGGCGCGAAATAATACGAACCTGACGCTGGTTGTGAGTAGTCGGTAAGCCCATCGCGCACCCCGCCAGGCACGCCGATGCCATACATCAGATCCATTCGTTCTCTCAGTGGAGCCTGCGACCCGCAAAATCCTAAGAAATACAATCCGACCGTGCCGTCATGCAGGGCATAGGGCGCGGAACGCCGCCACATCTCATCTCGTTCATCGCTGCCGCCCACTCCGTGGTTGCCATCTTCACGCAGTTCCACATGTCGCAGATGGCTTTGCGTCGCTTGCTCTGCCAGCTTTGAGTTATCGGGATATTTCTTTCGACCGATGATCGCTTCTTGCTCTGCCACTGGCATCTGGTTCCAACCGTTCAGGTCGTGCACCCACCGTTGAGCAATTATGTGGCTGCCACCCGCGCCTGGTTGACCTGGCGGTACTAGAGCAACTTGCGCAAACTCTTCATCACTGGGGTTGCCGATGCCGTCGATGAAGCCAGTCATGTCTAGAGACGGTCCATACACAAATGCCGGGGTCTCTCGCGCTACAAAAAAGTAGTCAGCAATGGCAGTGCGGAAATCGTATTGTGCTTTCCAGGTGACGTCTGTTTGGGCGTGAGTGAGCCACAGCAACAGATCTTCTTGAGTGCCAATCGCCTGGGTACTAGAGCCGTCTGTGGATTTTATGGTGGTATAGGGCTGGAAACCGGTGGGGATTTGATCTGCATCAGCGACCTCGGCTAGCAGGCTTGGCCCGAAACCGACTACAAGATTGATCGCGCCTGCAGGACATTTTGCGCAGTCGACGCGCAGCGAAGCGATCGCAGAGCGCAAGGCGGCTAGAGCGTCGGGAGAGAGATGCGAGTTGATCGCAGCACTGCTGTGATCAACCTCAACGCCACCCTCGCTATCGGGACACCCACCGATCCGGCTCAGATGGACATACCACTGATGTCGCTCTGGCAGGCTAAAGATTGCTCGTTGGGCAGCAGGTACTGGCTTATTAGGGATCGCTACCAAGACCTGTAACTATTTTGCTATTGCTAGCCGATGCGTAAGTGCAAGTGTCGCGGGCCACGCACTTGCATGCCGCGCCAAATCACTCCGTCACCCTCATATTCGGTAGCTCGCTCAAAGTTAGGGAACCGTTTCAACCATTCTTCCAGCGCAATCTTCAGTTCTAGTCGCGCCAGGTTTGACCCAAGGCAGCGGTGAATTCCCAACCCAAATGCAAAGTGCCGGTTCTCGGTCCGATCTATCACCACTTCATCGGCCCGGTCAAATTTCTCCGGATCACGGTTACCTGCACCAAACGGCAGATACACCTTCTCCCCTTCATGCACTGGACATCCGCCAATCTCGGTGTCCTTGGCAGCCACTCGCGCCATCGTCACAGGTGAAAATGCCCGCAAAATCTCCTCAATCGCAGTTGGGATCAATTCCGGCTCATCCACCAAGCGTTGCCGATCCTCAGAATGTGTCGCAAGGTAGTTCAGCGCTGCACCAATGGTGCTTTGTGTCGTGTCAACGCCAGCTATCAGCAGCAAGAAGCACGTACCCAAGATGTGATGATCAGTCAGCGGGTCACCATTGGGCAGTGTCATATCAAGCAACTTGCTCGGTAGGTCATCCCTACGTTCGATGCGGCGTTGTTCCACTAATCCAGCAAAATATCCCAGCAAGTCTTTGGTGGCTTCTAAGCGTCGTTCCTTTTCATCAACGTCGCTTTGCAAAATATCGATCGCCCAGCGGGAAAACTGCATCTCGTCAGACTTAGGCAGACCCAGCATGTGCGCAATCACTCGCACCGGAACGTGTTTAGCGAAGGACTCGACCACATCAACCACATTGTCCGCTCCACTCTTAGCGGCGGCCTTCAGCTCAGCCTCGACGGCATCTAAGCGATCAAGGCAGATGTCTTTAGTGATTTCAGCCATTGGTTCAACGGCGGCGGCAGAAAAAAATGGCAGCAGCAATCGGCGAGCATCTGTGTGAAGCGGCGGATCAGTGGTGATGGGTGGAGCCACCAGCAAGTTGGTGCCTTCGGTTGCTGGAGCAACCGCAATGTCACGTGAACTGAACGAATCGGTGTCGTACGCCACGGCTGCGATGGCATCCCAACTAAGCGGTATCCAGCCAGTGCCGTCTGCGGTGGTGTGCGCCACGGGGCACTGAGCGCGCGCTTCTTCCCATCCCTCGACATTATTTTGAACGAATGGGTCGTGAAAAATATTGAGATTGTGCCCACCAACAAACCGATCGGAAACACCTTCTTCTGTCACTGATTCGCTCATAGGTGAATTTTAGACGATTTCGACAGCGTGCGTAGGAGGTGAGCGCTTGATTTACGCTCTTGGGTATGGAAATAGTCACTAGGAGCAACACAACGGCAGCGAATGCAACACCGGATGACTCAGATCAGGCGCCGCTGCTAGAAGAAGTTGCGCCAGGTGTTTATAGCTACGTGCAACCCGATGGCACGTGGTTTATCAACAATATGGGATTCATCGTCGGTGAGGATTCGGTCATCTCAATTGACGCCACCTCAACACAGCGTCGCACTCAGGCCTACCTGAATGCCATTGCTTCGGTGACGGATCTGCCGGTCAGCGTGCTGGTCAACACGCACCATCATGGCGATCACACGCACGGCAACTGCTTGTTCACGGATGCCACGATCGTGTCGCATCGCACATGCCGCGAGGTGATGATGGCTACCGGAATTCCTGATTACAGCGCAGTATTCCCGGGGGTTGAATGGGGTGATCTGGCCTTTCGGGCGCCAGACATGACCTTTGAAAGCACCATGACCCTGCACACCGAGACTCCGCGCGCAGTTTCTGGGCCTGCAGGTACTACAGCGACGAGCAAAACCGGCCCTGTTGAACTTGCCCATGTCGGATATGTGGCACACACCGAGGGGGACGTAATCGCTTGGCTTCCTCAGAGCAGAGTGTTGTTTACCGGCGACTTGATCTTTCATGGCGGCACTCCGTTTTCCCTGTTTGGATCGATTCAAGGAACTCTCGAAGCATTGGATCTTCTACAGAGCTACGAAGCTGTAGTAGTCGTGCCCGGGCATGGCCCGGTGCTTAGGGGCGCAAGAATCAACGAAGTGCTTGACGAGCAGCGGGATTATCTGAGATTTGTTCAAGCTGAAGCAACCAAGGGCATTTGCGCAGGCCGCAGTCCGTTGGAGCAGTCGTTGATCACCGACCTAGGTGAGTTTGCGAGTCTCACAGATTCCGAGCGTTTGGCTGGAAACATGCATGTGGCCTATCGCGAAGCTGCTGGCAGCGCTAACACAGCCGCTGATGCAGCCAGCCTCGTAGCCCAAGGAATTCAAGACATGCTTACCTACAACAACGGCGAACTGCCGCACTGCGTGGCCTAACTAACAAGCCAGCCCCACAAAGGGACCATCAACAGGGACAACAGAGACAATAAAGTCACATTACAAAATCGCGACAAGGTGTTGTACCCTCAGGATGCCGTTGAGAAGGTTGTTTTTGTGAGACGTTTTTACAGATTCATATCGGTGCTAATGGTGGGATTCCTAGCAGCAGGCATGCTGGTAGTAGCAGGCTCGCCCGCTGGCGCTGCCAACAATGCCCTTGAGGTATTAGACGAGAACGGCAATAGGCCTTTGGCTGGCTCTAACCGCTATCAAACGGCCGAGCGCATCGCGCAAACATTCGTTGATGAGGCCTTTGAAACCGAGGGTTACATCGTTAACGAAGCGATCGTTGTCTCTGGTGAAGGCTTCGCTGATGCATTATCTGCGTCGGCTTTGGCAGGCAATTTTAGGGCACCAATTTTGCTTACACCGCCAAACGGGCTTGCTTCGGTGGTGCGTTTGTTTGTTACACGCAACGACATTCGCGACGTGTACATCGTTGGTGGCCCCGATGCAGTGTCGCAATCGGTACTCACTTCGTTAGACGCTCTACCGGGTGTTTCTGTCACGCGGATTTGGGGCGACGACCGTTACGAAACGGCACTAGCTGTCGCCAATGAGGTTGGCGGAACCACCGGCTCAAATCTTGGTTCGTATTGCAACACACGCGACCATGCCGTTTTGCTCGCCACCGGTGAAGACTTTGCGGACGCACTAGCAGGCGGCCCTCTCTCATACAGCGGCCCTCACCCGATCTTGTTAACACTGAAATCTGGGCTACCAAGCTCCGTGCTTAGCTACCTAGACGCCGCACGTGTTGACAGGGTCATCATCTTGGGTGGAACTGCTGTTATACCCACAGCAATAGAAAACGTCATCAAAAACCGCAACATTGAAGTCACACGCTTGGCCGGCAGCAACCGTTTCGCCACCGCCGTTGCCATAGCCGAGGCGTTAACCATCGGTGCCGAAGACTGCGATTGGATTGCTGACGACTTCGGGTTTGCAAACGGTCGTAGTCCCTACGGACCTCTAGCAGGCAGCGCTCTGTTAGGTCAGCGCCAAAGCCCATTGCTACTAACCGAGCGCGCCGAACTGCCGGCGGCCACCGCTACTTATCTGGCTAACACGCCTCTAACACGCTCCGGCAGCGCTACCACCATCCGTCTATCGGTGCTAGATGGTTTAAGTTCGGTCACGAGCGGAGTCGTAGCCACAGCGATACGCACCGCCACCACCTCTAGCACTATCACGGCTGAGGTAGTAGCTGCTCCTGGTGAAGGAATGTTCGTCGTCAATTTCTCTGAGGAAGTAGACGAAAGCACAGCCACGCTTTCCACTGCCTACACCCTTGACGGCGGGCCACTTATCTCAGAAGACACGATTACGTACTTCCCAGCCGATCGAACCGCCGAAAACCCCTCCGCCCACGTGGAGATAGAACTGTCAAGCTTCCGTTTGAGAGCAGGCGAAGACATCAGAGTGAAGTCCAATGTCATCAAAGCCGCCAATCACCAACAAGGCGACAGCCGGTTCGTGCGAGGCGCTACTTACACGATTCCAGCTGACAGGCTCCGACCACGCTTAAGCATCTACGCGATAAATGGTGCTGCCGGTGTGTGGATCCGCCTTAGCGAAGCGGCATACGATGTGAACGGAAACCAGCTAACTGACTTCGACGTAAAAGTGGATCCTCCCGGATCTGCCCAGGCCACAACCGTGGCTGCAACTAGGAGCAACCACGACGACCTTTTGTGGTCTACCGCTGACACGCTTGCTCTTGAGTCCAGCGACCGCGTTTTCGTAAATGCAAGAGAGGTTTATGACCTTGCAGGAAACTCAAACTCACTTACCAGCGTAAGTGTTGGCAGGTCTGCAAAGCCGACATTGCAATCTCTCACAGTTAGCCGTTTCCTATACCCAAGTCAAGCCGAAACCGCCGATATTGCTGGGCTAAGCGGACTGTCGATTGCCACGCGCAGCGTCGGTAAGTATGCGGGAGCTAATGGCAACTCTTGGAGCGTTGAGTTTCTTGAAGCCGACTCGCCACCCAGGGTGTTTATTAGCGAAAGCCGAAAGCGAGTGCTTTTTGAGGTACGTGATTCTGATACCAGAGACGGAACAACTTTGGAAGAACTACTTGCCGCCGCCGATGCCTCTAGCGCGTTCAGCAACAATTTCCAGTTCGTAGGACGTTCCAGTCTGACCTCAGACGACTTAAACGACGCGATTCGTCCAAGCTTCGCGCCTGCTCAGCTTGATAACGGCACAACCACCGCTGTAGTACTTGCTCGCTGGTCACAGCCGATCACATACGACGATTCACAAATTGAAGTATGTCCCGCTAACTGCTCGTCAACGCGCAACCCAAGGGAAGACATACCTACCTCGTGGGAGTTATCCGACCGCAGCGCGACCAGTAGCGGAAGCACAAGTGAATTCCTTGAGTGGGTAGTAACCGAAACTGACGACGAGTCGGAGCTACCAACTTCTGCTTGGTCAATGAGGTTTGATGAACAAGCCGTAGATGGGCTAGGTGGTATCTCCAATGACCTTATAGTTCGCAGAATAAGGATTGAAAACTAGGCGATCTGTTTGCCGGGCACATGAGCCAAATTGGCTCCACTTGTGTCGTACATTTGGGCACCGCGATGAGTATCTGGAGGTTTGAGTGAAGCGTCTGCCCGAACTCGTGTCAACATCGCGATCAATGAGTGCCCTAGCGCTGGGGGCATTACTGGCAGGGGTGCTATCGCTCGGTGCACTAATGGTTGCCAGCTCGACCGCAGGTGCTGCAAACAGCGCTTCTGAAGTGTTGACCACAAACGACCAGCGACCTTTGGCTGGAGCCAATCGCTATGAAACCGCGGCGCTGATCGCCAAGGAATTTGTAGACGAAGCCTTGAGAACCGACAACTACACCGTTAACACTGCGATCGTGATTTCGGGCGAAGGCTTCGCGGATGCTCTGTCGGCAGCAGCTCTAGCGGGTCGATACCGGGCACCCATATTGCTAACGCCACCTACCTCTTTGGCTTCGGTGGTGCAGTCATTTGTTTCCGTCAACCAGATAAGCAACGTCTACGTCATTGGTGGCACCACCGCTGTATCGCAAGCCGTAACGGATTCATTGAATGCCTTGTCCGGAGTGTCGGTAACGCGATTATCTGGCGAAGATCGCTACCTCACTGCGTTGGCGGTTGCTAAAGAAGTGGGTGGGTCTACCGGCGCTGACTTGGGTTCGTATTGCAATACACGCGACCAGGCTGTGTTGTTGGTTAATGGTGAGGGCTTCGCGGATGCTCTAGCCGGCGGGCCTCTCGCATACGACGATCGTTTGCCGATACTGCTCACTCGGCCAACCGGACTGGAAGACGTAGTGCTTAGTTACCTAGACGCCGCAAGCGTTGACCGTGTCATCATTTTGGGCGGCACCACTGTTGTCTCCACAGCCATTGAAAATTCAATCACCGCTCGCAACGTTGAAGTCACGCGCTTAGCTGGCGAGAATCGTTTCGCAACGGCGATTGCCATGGCCGAGGCGTTAACCATCGGACCAGCCGATTGCAACTGGTCAGCGAATGACTTCGGGTTTGCCAACGGTCGCAGTCCCTACGACGCTCTTGCGGGCAGCGCTCTGTTGGGACAGCGTCAAAGCCCGTTACTGCTTACCGAACCTGACCAGCTGGCGCCAGCTACTGACGGTTATCTAGCCAGTACACCACTCACTCTTAACGGTGAAAACGTCCACATTCGGTTATCGGTATTGGGTGGCATAGACACGGTCGCGCCAGCCATCGTTACCCAAGCCATTGCCGCCGCCTCAGCAGCTCCGGTGGGAGCATCCATAGCTGCTGAGATAGTTGGCTATCCCAATGAATTTCGTTTCATCGTGAACTTTGCTGAGGAGGTCGACGCCGCATCGGCCAAACAACGAAGCGCTTACGCCATAGATGGTGTAGCTCTGAAAGCGAAATACTCGCTTTCCTACTACCCGGCTGATCCAGGCGCTGACAATCCCAAAGCCCACGTGCTAGTCGATCTGTGTTGTGATCGCCTGACCGCTGGCTCAGTCATCACCGTTCGACCTAACGCAATAGAAACTGCGGACTCCGATCGAAACGGCAACCGTTATGCCGCTGGCACTAGCTACACGGTGCCCACCTCAAGGCCGAAGCCTTAGCTAGCAGGCCAGACTGTGCCGCCGTCGATTTTCAAGATCGCCCCGGTCGTATAGCTAGAAGCATCGCTAGCGAAATACAGCGCCGCCCCTACTACTTCCTCCGCCTTGCCACCGCGTCTCAGAGCAATTTCAGACTCGGCCCGCTTGTTGAACGCACTCATGTCCCAAGCCTTAGAGATGTCCGTAAGGAACGGGCCCGGCATGATGCAGTTCACTCGCACCGCTGGCCCATACTCCCGTGCAAACGACTTAGTCAGAGCGTGCACACCCGCCTTGGCAGCCCCATAAGCGGTTTCGTTGGGAGTGGGTGCAGCAGCAGACACCGAACTGACATTGATGATCGAACCGCTACCCGCTTCATGCATTCGGCTGCCAAACAGCGCTGACAGTCGAAACGGTCCCTTCAAGTTGACATCGATCACCTTGTCGAAAAGTTCTTCGGGCACTTCTACCAAAGACGAATACAACGGGGACATGCCAGCGTTGTTGATCAGCACATCGCAGCGGCCAAACTCTTCATAAGTTGCTTCGTACAGGGCATCACACTGATCCCAGTAGCCGACATGGCAAGCCACCGGTAGCGCTTTGGCCGAGGTTGTGGATCGCACCTGCTTTGCTAACTCTTCGCAAGTGTCGATTTTGCGTGATGCAATCACCACGTTGGCTCCTCGTTGAGCAAAGGCCAGCACCATTGCGCGCCCCATGCCTCGACTGCCGCCCGTGATAACAACGGTTTTTCCATTTACATCAAACATGTCAGTCATGGCTGGATCGGCCTGCTACCGGCTCCAACTGTTCCAACTCATTACTGAGTCAAGATCAACGCGTGTGGCGGGCTTAAATTCGGTTCCCTGGGTGTAGGCCACCGGGCTTAGGGCGTATTGACGAATCTCGTCAAAAGGTATACCCAATATCTCTGCTACTTCTTTTTCGTAGCCAAGATGCAGAGTTGTCCAGCAGGTGCCAAGACCTCGCTCGCGCGCAGCCAACATAAAGCTCCAGGCAGCCGGAATGATTGACGCTGCTTGGCTAACCAGAGTGCGTGGGTCGTCCGAGCGAGCAGTGATGCAGGGAATAAACAGCACCGGGCTGCGATGCATGTTGTCGGCCAGGTATCCCGCCGAGTTTGCGACACGCTCTTGCTGGGCAACACGTTGATCACCGCTATCGGGCTCTACCCGCCCGGCATACATCGGGCTGTCGCGGTAAGCGTTAAAGCCCTTTTGGTAGAGGTCGGCAATCGCTTTGATCTTTTCTTTTTCTGTTACAAACATGAAGTGCCAACCCTGCATGTTTGAGCCGGACGGAGCTTGCACGGCTAGTTCAATACATTCGCGCAGCAGCTCATCTGGCACGGGACGATCAAAATCAAGTCGCTTACGAACCGAACGGGTGGTGCGTAGAAGCTCGTCTGCATTTAGGTCAAGGTGTGAGTTACTCATGAGAGCGCAGCGTAATCAACGCCGCTGCAAGCGTCATGTGAGTACGGTCAACACGAGTGAAACGGTTATGACAACTGCTAGCAAAACGCCCGAATTTGGAAGCGCCGACTGGTTTGCCGCAGCGCAAGCCGCTCTCAACGATTTAGATACCGGCGACACGGAGCTAGTTCTTGAGCAGCAGATTTTGGCCGACGGAAACGATCTGCGATACCAGCTGATAATCAAGGCAGGCAAGGCAACCATTCATGCGGTAAATGAGATGTCAGATCCTCCAGCTGCTAAGGCCGATGTTTCTTTGGTTCAACCCGCTTCGGTTGCTGTCAAAATTCGATCAGGCCAGCTCGGAGCTTTAGCCGCAATTCAGTCAGGGCAAATCGAGATAAACGGTGACGTAACCAAGCTGCTGGCCGCGGCTGACACTGTGGCGGCTGTCGACCAGGCGCTTTCTAATTTGGCGCCCTAGCCTTTGGTGAATGAGCGACTCTCAGGGCTCTGCTCAAACAGCCGCATCAGCCACACCGCAATTCCCCGCTCGCCGCATGCGGCGGTTGCGCCGTACACGCGCTCTGCGGCAGTTGGTCGCTCAGACACGCGTCGACGTCAACGATCTGATCATGCCTCTTTTTGTGCGAGAGGACATCACAGAACCGCACCCCATCACTGCTTTGCCCGGCATAGTGCAACACACCCAAGAGTCGCTACGTGCGGAGGTAAAAGAACTCGGCTCGCTGGGAATTCAAGCCGTGATGCTGTTTGGCTTACCAACAAACAAAGACGAAATCGGCAGTCAGGCTTGGGCCTGCGACGGCGTGATGCAGGTGGCATTACAAAATCTGCGCGAAGACAACGGTGACGACATGACTCTGATCGCCGATCTGTGCATGGATGAATACACCAGCCACGGACACTGTGGAGTACTACGACAAACCGGCTCGATTCACAACGACCCTGTGGTTGACAATGACGCCACTCTGGATCTGTATCAGCAGATAGCAACAGCACAAGTACTGGCAGGCGCACACATGGTTGCACCGTCCGGGATGATGGATGGACAAGTCGCCGCTATTCGCAGTGCACTGGACGAGGATGGCTATAGCGATACAGCGATCATGGCTTACTCAGCCAAGTACGCCTCTGCTGAGTACGGACCATTTCGTGAAGCGGTGAATGTCACAATCACCGGCGGTGGCGACCGTAAGAGCTACCAGCAAGACCCTGCCAACTCTCGTGAAGCTATGGCAGAAATCCAGCTAGACATCGCCGAAGGCGCAGACATCGTCATGGTGAAACCAGCGCTTGCTTACCTTGACGTGATCTCTCAGGCGCGAGCACGTTTCGATTTGCCGCTAGCGGCGTATCACGTCTCAGGGGAATACGCCATGCTCAAGGCTGCCGCTGCCAATGGTTGGATCGACGGTGCGGCCACAGCGCTAGAGCATCTGACGGCAATAAAGCGAGCCGGTGCAAACATTGTTATGACTTACCTGGCGCGTGAGTTTGCCGAACAACTGCAATAAGCAACCGCGCTAGCGCTACTGCCCAACTAGCTCACCCATCCAAAGACCAGCAGCAGCTGTAGCGGCTGCTTCGGCACGCGCTTCTAAGCCCGCTTCGTTGGCGCTGGCTATGGGATGTTCAATCACGACAAATCGATAATCGGGTGCGCCTTGTGTGCGCGCCATAAGTTGCGCGGCATCAACAAATGCAGACGTCATCACTGCGGCAGCTGGTACTCCAGCCTTTTCGGCGGTTACTGCGTCATGCAAACTGCATGACGAGCAGCTGCCTCAGTCCCCTACGCCTGCCAGCACAGCATCCCAGCCCATTGCTTCGGCCATCAGTTCGGTTTGCGCTGGTGCGCTGTAATTGCGCTTGACTCGGCGTATTACTTCGGCTACGCCAAAACGATTGAGCAAATGCTCGCTCACTAGATCAAAGAACGGCACGGTCTTTTCTTTGCCGTTTGAGATGATCCCGACCGTAGCGCCGCTCAACGTCTTCAACCTGGGTGGAGGTTCGAAGCCTGCCGGGTTGGCTTCGTGAGTCGGATTGAGTAGCTGCATTGCTGGTCGATGGAATCTAGTTCAGCTTGACTAGTTCAACTTGGTGTAACCGGTTCGTAGAAACTCTCGCACCTTGGCAGTCGGATCAGCAACACCTACAAGTTCTTGATAAGGCAGCGACGCACCGGTGAAATGCTCATCGTTCCAATAGTTGTCGCTGGTATCCACCTCACCCCAGGGACCCACGTACACGTAAGGCTCTGAGTGGGCGTGATCACCGGGCGACAGGCCGTAAGAGGCGCGCCCAGACGCAACACCAATGGCAGTGCCGATATCAAAATGGCCAGGCCAAAGGGTGACCTCATCTGGATCGATCGCGCCAGGTGTGGATACCAGCTCACCTAACGCCTCTGCTCCCAGTGCAAACCACCAGGCCAGCGTTTCGCCTACTTGTTGGCTGACGTTCAGTTGGCGGTTTATGTCGCCTAACTCAGGGCTGTCATGTTCTGCAGCGTCGGTGCCTGGCTGCTCGAGGCCTACGAAAACCGCCGCGGCTTGCAGGGTGGTGATTTTCTCGCTACTTGCATTGCCGTTAGCGCAGCAATCCGTTGCATTGTCCGGATCGGTTGCTACGCAAATCTGATCGCCCACCACGCACACGCAACGTTCGCCAGTGCCGTTGCTAGCAGCGAACAACGGTGTTCCAAAACCGCCTTTTGTGGTGGTTAGTGCAAACCGCTCAACTGCCGAATAGCGCGCTTGGCCGACGACGGAATATGTCACGCGGTGAAAATCTTTCACGCTGTCTATCCAGCCATCCGGCAGAACTGGAGCTGAGTTACCGGAACTATTCATGCCATAACACTATTTGTGTTTACCGTGCCCTGTGTTTATGGCGCCGTTCAAGGCACCTCACAGTCCACACATGCGCCGATCGGCAGCGTCACCGCGCGACTTCGCGTACCAAGCCAGGGCGGGATAACCGCCGCAAACCCGCCGGCCGAGCCGCCTGCAGCGATCACCAGTAAGTCATCTGGCGATTCCATCGCTGCATACTTACGCTGCGCCCGGTCCTTAACCACCGCGGCTTTACCAACCTTGGCCCAATCGCCTCTGCTCACACGCGCACGCTCAAAAACCTGTTCTCGTAAGTCGGCTTTAGACCAGCCGGCCGCTTCAAAATGCGAGCGCAGCTGTGGTGGAAGAACGACGGCGTAGTTGCCCGGCCAGATGGAATAGTTGAGTTGGTTGGCTCGCATTTCAGCTGCGATCGTGTCGCAGATCTCACCCGGGGCGGTTGTCCATTCGTTCATTACCTGACGTGGCGCTAATGCGGCCATCACCGTCACAGCTGAAACCTCTGGGTCGCCAAGGCGTTCATCGGCAAGTGACGGCCACTGTGAGTTTTGTTCGTCCTCGGCTATGCAGTAGCTCAACTTGCCTGGATGTCCCAACGTGGAACGATCAACTTCGCCAGGTCGAACGTCTGTCAAGTTGATCAACGCCAGGCGCAAGGCACGCCCGATCGCACCGGACGAACGACAGGAGCTGCCTAGCACGCTGAACGTTGCGTTCATTCCTAACTGCTGCGTGATCGGCCCATTGACTATCACCAGCACCGCAGCACCGCCTGTAGAAGAGGTCGGTCCGTGAAGCTGAAACTCGGGTGCAAGCATGGCCGTCCAAGCCGTTACTACCACTGGGAAATGCATTGGTAAACAGCCAGCCATCACAGCATTTACGGCCAGTTTCTCAGCGGTGATAACGCGTTCACGTACCGGCTCTACGCCAATCAGATGATCCGGTGAAAGCATCGCCCAGTCGAGGCACGCATTGACTGCTTCTGGTGTTGGCGGGACAATCGGCAGTCCGTCTGTCCAGCCGCGTGCATGGCATAGCTCTTGAGCTTCAACGAAATCGGTGACTTCTATTTGTTCTGAGCTCAGCATCGGCTGTCAGGCTTGTTCTGTCGGTATGGGTTTAATCAGTAGAGCGCAGAGTCCTCGTCACCGGAGCTGTTGACATCTCCGAGACCACTGGCGCGTGACGCCTTGATGTCTTGCCCTAGGCCACGTCCTAGCGCCAAGGCATCTGAGCCAACGGTTTGCATGCGGAAACCCTTGGCACGACGGTTAGCGCTCAAAGCTGCGGTGCAGTGAATGCCTGCTACCACGCCCATGGTGTTACAGGTCTTAGCGATGTGCTCTAACGCTTCGCGGTAGTCGTCGTGCTCATCACTGTAGCCAGGTCCGTATCCGTAACTGATCGACAGATCGGCCGGGCCAACGTATATCGCATCAACTCCCGGAGTCGACAAAATGTCTTCTAACGCCTCGACAGCTGCGCGAGTCTCAATCATCGGGATGCAAGCGTTGGTGTCGTTAGCGATATCGAAATAGTTGCTGCCCGGTTCGCTGGCGCGTGTCCCCGCTAGAACGGGACCAAAGCTACGTGCGCCAAGTGGCGGATATTTACACGCTTGCACCGCTGCGATGGCTTCGGCACGTGAGTTCACCATAGGAATCACCACACCTCGCGCGCCAGCATCGAGCATGCGGCCAATGATGCCGGGCTCGTTCCATGGCACCCGCACAATCGGTGTAGTGCCGCCAGCGCCTCGCGAAATAGCGCCGATCATGTCGACGGCTACCTGATAGTCGGCTACTCCATGTTGCATGTCGACGCAGACGTAGTCGAAGTTGGCGTGACTGGATATTTCAGCGGCGTGTGTAGAAGGCATGCTCAGCCAGCAGCCCAGTGTTTCACCACCCGATCTCCAGGTTTGCATCATTGAGTTAGACATGCTTGCGAACCTCTCTCTTAGCCTCTTAGCTCAATCCAACAGTTCGGACAAGATGGCCGTCTCTTGCGTTTCAATCAGCGGAGCTACTTGGCTAATGAACTCACCCCACTTGGGATCGGAAGTCAAGCCAGCGCGCTTGTTAACGCGATCCTCAAGGCTGTCGTAGCGCCACATGTGAATCACCTCGTTAACGCCGCCAAACTCGGTGAGGTAATAGCCAACCGGTTCTCCCAAATATTTGCGTTGTATCTCATAGCCCTGCTCGTTGTAAAGCTTCTTCCATTTGGGAGGCCCGCCAATTACTAGCCGGTATTTACGCATTTCTATAAAGCTCATAAGAGAAAACTAGCGGCGGAAAAACCTTTGGAGTTGTGCGACCGCTGCATCAAGCACTTCGAAGCGTTTACAAAAAGCAAAGCGCACCAACGACCTGCCCTCGTGTTTGTTGTCATAGAGCACCACGTTGGGTACCGCGGCTACGCCGCAAAGGTCTGGCAAGCGACGGCAAAAATCGATGCCGTCTTCGTAGCCCACAGATTTGATGTCGGTGGTAACAAAGTAGGTGCCTGCGGGTGAGAATGTTTCAAAACCAGCAGCAACCAGACCTTCACTTAGACGATCACGTTTTTGTTGCAGGTCTTTGGCTTGGTTTACAAAAAAATCGTCGCCTAGTCGAAGTCCGGTAGCCATGGCGTATTGCAACGGGCCGCCGCTGACGTAGGTGAGAAACTGTTTGACCGTTTTTACTGCGGTCAGCAGCTCAGGTTTGGCACACACCCAGCCGATCTTCCAGCCGGTAACCGCAAAGGTCTTGCCGCCGGATGAAATCGTGATCGTGCGCTCAGCCATGCCTGGCAACGTGGCAATAGGGATGTGTTCGGCGTCGAAGACAATGTGCTCGTACACCTCATCGGTGACCACTATCAGGTCGCGTTCAATCGCTTGGCGTGCAATGCACTCCAGCTCTTCTCGGCTAAACACCTTGCCGGTGGGATTATGAGGCGAGTTGAGCAGGATTAGTCGAGTGCGCTCGGTGATCGCTGCGGTTAGCTCGGCTGGATCAAAGCTGTAGTCCGGTGGACGCAGCGTTACCACCTTCTTCTTGGCGTTAGCCAGGGCAATCGCTGCGCTGTATAGGTCATACCAGGGTTCAAAGGTGACCACCTCATCACCTGGTTCGCACAACGCCATGATGGTGGCGGCAAGAGCTTCGCTAGCTCCAGCTGTTACCAGTACTTCGGTGTCAGGATCAAAGCTGAGGTTCCAGAAACGCTGCTGATGTTCGGCTATGGCGTGACGCAGTTCGGGTACGCCGATGCCTGGCGGATACTGGTTAGCGGTGCCGCTACGGATGGCGTCGATGGCAGCGTTCAGCACTTCGGCTGGTCCGTCAGTGTCTGGGAATCCTTGCCCGAGGTTGATTGCGCCGGTGCGAACAGCCAGTGCGGACATTTCCGCAAAGATTGTTTCGTCGAAGCCTTGCATCCGTTCAATCAGATATGGCAGCTTTTTTGAATCAGCTAGTACGTTTTCTTGGCGGTCTGACGGTTTCCCGTCTCGGGTTGGGCCGCTCACTCAGGCAAATCTACGCAACCTTGTATAAGCCGCAACTCAGTGTGAGTGCTCACCGATAAGGCAAACTGCGGGTATGAATCAGCCACAACTAAACCCGCACGTTCCAGCGCGTTACGACGTTGCCAACGTTGACATCACTTCGGTTGACGGAGTACTCAGCACCACTCGCTCGGTGCGATTGCGGTTGGATTGTGAGCGCTCGCTGCCAAATGATCTAATCACCGATTGCATCGACATTGCCGAGCAAGGTCCGGGCGGCGGTAACCAATCCAGTAGGCGTTGGCTTGTGATACGCAACCCTGAGCAGCGCAAAGCGCTGGGCGACATGTACTACTCCATTGTCGGTGAGTTCATGGGTAAAGGTCGTGATGTAACCACTGGCACCGGTCATCCGATGGAAATGGTTATGAAATCTGCGGCACATCTGGCTGAAAACCTGGCAGACGTTCCAGCCATTGTCATTCCATGCGTCTGGGGTGTGCACGACAACAGCGGTAAGCCGGGTTTGTTCGATTCGGTTCTGCAGTGCGCTTGGAGTTTTTGCTTGGCGGCTCGTGCCAGAGGGCTAGCGACCGCCTGGACCACCGCAATCCTCAACAAGGAAGAAGAACTGCGAGAACTGCTCGACATCCCGGACGGGATTACTCCGGTGGCTTTATTGCCGGTGGCTTATTCCAAGGGCACCGAGTTTGGTGCAGTGCCGCGGCGGCGCTCACCTGAGATCACCTATTTCGATCACTGGGGACACACTTATGAGGCGCGCGACGAATCTGGTTCGCGTTCGATGATCGAAGGTCCTGGCTGCACGGTTGAAGTTGACATCGACGCCTCACCCGAGCGCGTGTGGGAGCTAGTAAGCGATATCAACATCGGTGCAAAATTTTCTGAAGAGTTTGTTGAAGCCACGTGGGGTGACCCAAACAGCGAGCCGGGTGTGGGAGCGAAGTTCACCGGGCACAACCAACATCGCTCTATCGGCGAGTGGGACGTGAACCTAACGGTGACGCAATGGGAGCCGAACGTTGCGTTTGGTTGGGCTAGCGGTGACAGCGAACAAACCGCTGGTGCGCGCTGGCGTTGGGAGATCGATTGGTTACACGGCCAGCGAACCAGGTTGCGTCACACGGTTCGCATTGGCCCAGGGCAGTCAGGCTTGTCGGCCGCCATCGAGGCAATGCCTGAGAAGGAGGCGCGAATAATTTTCAGACGCCAGCAGGAACATCTTGGCAACATGAAACGCTGCGTTGAGGGGATTAAAGCTCTCGCCGAGAGCGACTAGCTAAAAGCGATTAACCCGCGAATTCTGCTAGTAGCGCCGAGTAGCGCTCTTCTAACTGCTCTGCGGGTCGCGCTGGCAGCATTGCTTGAGTAACGCCTACCTCTGCTAGCTGATCTAGGTGTGATCGGTCGCCATCGCTTGAGGTCCAAAGCTGCAAGCCGTCCGGGTCACGCCCCGCCGATTCGGCATGGCGACGTGCCGAATCAAACAGGTCGGCTATCTCTTCGGGCGGTCGTTCAGCAGGAAAAAACACATCGCCTAGTTCGCCTGCGCGTCGTGCCGCTCGCTCACTGTGCCCGCCGATGAGGATGGGCACAGGTTGCTGTACAGGTTTGGGCTGACAGTAAACGGGCTCAAAATCGACGAACTCTCCATGAAACTCGGCTTCTTCTTGAGTCCACAACACTCGCATCGCTTGCACGTATTCATCGGTGCGAGCACCTCGCCGCTCAAATGGGACACCAAGCGCTTCGAACTCTTCACGCAGCCAGCCCACACCAATGCCGAAGTCGAACCGGCCGGCCGATAGTCGGTCTAGCGATGCAATGGCTTTCGCTAGCACCAGTGGATTGCGCTGCGGCAATATCAAGATGCCGGTTGCTAAACGAATGCGGGTAGTTGCGGCTGCAGCGAAGGCAAGCCAAATGAGTGGGTCGGCATGATCAAGCTGGCTTGACCCTTTGAAGAGCCGGCCACCTTCGTCGTATGGATAGGTCGAGGCGTACGACTTCGGCACTACGGCGTGCTCGATCGCCCAGATCGAGTTGAAACCGATCTCCTCAGCACGCTGAGCGATGACCGCTGCCGCGGCACCGTCTACGTTGCCCATCAAGTTTGCTGACATCAACCCAAACTGCATAAGTGACCCCTGTCTATCTCTCTTGTCTATCTCTCTGAACCTCTAATCGGTCTTTTAACCGATCTTTTAATCGGTCTTTCGTAAGCGCTGGCTATCTTCCAGAACGCTGGTGACGCAATCAAAGTTCACGCCTAACCCAGCGGGCAGTATCAGCGTGCTGGCAGACGTAGGTAATGCATCTGTTTCGGATGTCAGTGTGATGAAAACCTTGCTGCTGGGGGGGTCATAGCGAATACTCCACACGATCGAATCGCCAGAGATTCCGGTAAAGGCTGTATCTGTTTGAGCAGACTTCAATATGCCTCCCGCGCGCGGATCACCTGGCGCTTGCGGCGTGACGTCGGGCGCGGTGCAGCCAGCTAATGCAGCCGGAGTCGTAGCAAGGTCGCCGTCAGCTTTTGTTGGCTCAGCCTCGGCGCTGGCTGCGCTTATCTCGTTGAACTGGGCAAGCACTTCGTTGTAGGTCAGCACAATCTCAGCGCGGCTGGCTCCGCCACCAAACCTGAACGTCACTAAGTTCGCCGCTCCTGCGACGCGCAACAGCGGGTCTGTAGCTTCATTTGCATCCAAGATTTCAAATCTTGACACCACCGTATTGTTTGAGCGCAACGCCCTTATGACGCCAGAAACTCTGGCTTCATCCCCGTAGGTAACCGAGATAACTGCTCGGGTCGTAGACACTTCAACTGTTAGCTCATCGCTGCCATTTGTGCCAGCGGTGGAGTCATAAGTGAGCTGCAAGCTCCAACGATTGCCAAGCACTCCACCTTCTCGCCCGATCGTGCGCGCTTTCAGCTCAAACTCTGGGCTGCAGTTTTCGTTAACAGTGTCGCACGCAACCCATGCGGTGATTGCTTCGCTAGGGGTTGTCTGAGCTATCTGCAGACTTGCATTTCGTAAAAAATCGTCTAGAGAGCCCAGCACTGCGTCTGGCCCTGGGTCTGTCAGAGTCTCTGGCCCAGCAATGGTTGCGGTAATCACTCTTGGCAAGCTGCTGTTAGCAGCGACGGTTGTTCGAAGCGACCGGTTGCCACGTCCACCTGCGTCTTTCACCGAGTCCACCGCCACCCTCACTTCGTCACCGGCTTGCAGACGCAAGTCGCCTTGCAAATCAACCAAATATCTAAGCCCGTTGGTCGACCCCACGATGCCGTCAACGGCGAGCGGCACATTTTGACCGTCGGCGCGCGTCACGGTGATATCACCTAGTTCTAAGGCTTTGCTATCAGCACCAAAGGGGTTTACTTCGTCCACCAGCACCGCTATGACTGGCGCATTTTCGGCCAGATCTAGCCGCAGCCGCGGTCGTGTCGAGTCCGGAGCTTGCTTGATAGCAACCGCTCGCGCACCTTTCACGGTGCGATTGTCTTTAGCAGCACCCTTGATGGTGTCACCGACAACCTCAATCGTGTCGCCGGCTTGAATCACGTAGTCGCTCAACAAAATCGTGAGAACGTTGCTGTCAATCGTAAGAAGATCAGCTGACAGCAGAAACTCGCCCGCCACGAGGTAGTTGTTTTTGTTCTTTACGTCGTGCTTGGCCAGATCGGCACCTGACACAGGCTCCTCATTTGCTACACCATCCGAAAACGAAACCAACACCTTGTTTGTGCCAACGGTTGCGCTTATGCGAGCCGTCAGAGCAGGAGCGGTTGCAGCAGCATCCAGGGCGGCTTCCATCACCTCAGTCGCTAAACGTTCGGCTCCTCCTATTGCGATTAGTTGAGCGGTAACAAAATTTTCGCTGCTGTCTTGCCTGGGAATTTCTTCGAGTAGCAGGCTGACTGAGCTGGGCAGCGTGTCATCAACCAGCAAGATCGGCACCAGCGAACCTGAAAGCTCGGGCGAACCGACCACTGCACTGCCAAAGGCCGCACCTAACGGCGGTCCAGCGGCGGCGGCGTCTATCGGATTGCGACTGTCAACCAAAGCAAACGCCCTGTCGGACACCTCAAACGTTGCGCACTGCTGCAACGCTCGCGCCAACGTCACCGAACGTGTACTGGGATCATCTCCGTCTATTCGTACCGCTGATGAAAGCGCCGCAGCTTGCGCAGCCACTACAACTTCTTCAGACAGTTCGGCCGTGCTGCCCATCACAACTAAGTGCTCTATTTCGGCAGCCGCCAAGTACTGACTCACCTCAGGCATCAGCGAGTTTTGGTGCGCGAACAAGATCGGCAGTTTTGCCTTGTACGCCAGGGACGCAACCACAGCAGCATCAGCCAACGATTCGGCGCCGACCAAAATCGCAGACACCATGCCCGAGTCGCAATATTCACCGGGCTCTCCCAGTGCGCTCGCTACCGCCGTTGAAGTCGTAATACGAGTACTGCCAGCTATGCGCTTAATGTTTTGTTCGCGCAGATGGCTGATTTGTGTCAGCTCGTCTACGACCGCGTTCGATACGGCTTGCGTGCCTCCTAACACGATTACGTAGTCGATCAAGTTTCGCTCAATAAACCGCTTAACAAGTGGGTGGAGTCGGTCTGGCTCGGTTAACAAAACCGCAGCATTACGTGCACCTGCCAGACCACTGGCCACCGACGCGTCGGGTGCTCCCCGGCCACCTCCCGCAACAATGACTGTGTCTACAAAGTCCGGTGAACCGCTTCTGCTAGCAACTAGCTGCTCGGCTAGCGCAGCCGCGGTGTGATATCGGTCTATGCCACCAAACGGACGAGCTCCGCTGGTGTTAACCAATTCGTCTGCGCTGTTTGCTGCCGCGGCCTGCTCAGCTGTAGCAAACAACACGCCTAGTGACAATGCGCTAACTAGCAGCGTGCTAGCTAGCAGTGCGTTGGTCAGTCGGACGTCAATCACATTCTTGCGTGACGTTCTAGTCGCCCACCTTGTGAGTTTCTTCATGCCCTATTGGCGTGGTTTAGCAAACTGGTCATTGGGCCAGCTCGTATCAGGTCGGTCAGAGCTCAAGCCGAGCGTGGAAAGCCGAGGTCAACGCGACTGGTAGCAGGGTCTGGCCAACGAGTAGTGACGGCTTTAGCACGCGTATAAAACCTCACACCTTCCGGGCCATACATGTGTACGTCTCCAAACATCGAAGACTTCCAGCCGCCGAAAGAGTGATAAGCCACCGGCACCGGAATCGACACATTCACGCCGATCATCCCTGCCTGAGCTTCGTTTGCAAACTGTCGCGCCGCGCCGCCGTTGCTGGTGAACACAGCAGCACCGTTACCGAACGGGTTTTCATTTACCAGCTGTAACGCCTCTGCATAGGTACCAACTCTCACAACTGCCAGCACCGGACCAAAAATCTCATCGCGATAGCACTCCATGTCGGCTGACACGTTGTCTAGCAACGCCGGTCCTAAAAAGAAGCCGCTGTCTGGAACCGTCGCTTGGCTGGGATCAACCACCACCGTTGCGCCGTCGATGCTTGCGCGTTCAACGTAGCCAGCTACGCGATCGCGATGCTCGCCGGTGACTAGCGGCCCCATGTCAACACCAGGCTCGTCGGATCGGCCAACATTTAGCTTGGAGATGCGTACCGCAATGGCATCGACCAGCTGGTCAGCCACATCACCAACAGCCACTAGTGCACTCACCGCCATGCAACGCTCACCGGCCGAGCCGTAAGCGGCACTGACTGCAGCATCGGCAGCTACTTCAACGTCCGCGTCAGGTAGTACGACCATGTGGTTCTTAGCTCCGCCCAGAGCTTGCACCCGTTTGCCTGCCGCCACTGCAGATTCGTAGACGTGGCGAGCTACTGGGGTTGAACCAACAAAGCTGACTGCCGCGATATCGCGGTGATTGATCAGTGCATTGACTGCTACCGAATCGCCATGCAAGACGTTGAACACACCGTCTGGCAGGCCCGCCTCGGTCAGCCACTGCGCCATCAGCACCGCAGCCGATGGGTCACGCTCGGACGGCTTACAAATAAACGTGTTGCCGCACGCGATCGCGGTCGTAAACATCCACGCCGGAACCATCGCCGGGAAGTTGAACGGCGTAATGCCGCAAACAACCCCGAGCGGTTGTCGCACTGTGTGCACGTCAACACCATCAGAGACCTGCTGATTGATTGATCCTTGGAGATGATGCGCAATGCCGCAAGCAAACTCCACGTTGTCTTGTGCGCGGGCCACCTCGCCTGCTGCGTCGCTCACCACCTTGCCGTGTTCGGAGCTCACCAGTTCGGCTAGCTGGCGCGAACGTTGTGCCAGGATTTCACGAAAGGCAAACATGACAGCGGTGCGCGCCGCTAGCGAACTGTTGCGCCAGCTTTCAAACGCTTCGGTCGCACTCCGGACCACCTTGTCCACTTCAGTTTGTGAAGCTAAATCAACCTCGGCTTGCACTTCGCCGGTAGAGGGATTGAAAACGTCCCCTGTCTGACCGCTTTCGCCAGCGACCGATTTTCCAGAGATGTAGTGAGTGATTTGTCTGGTCATAGCAGTTTGATCAATCGTAAAGCCCCATACGCCCCATGCGCATAAGGCACTCTTCCACACTCCAAGGCAGCATCGTGGCGCCGCAGCGGGCATCGCGAAAGTGCTGTTCAAGACGGTTTGGACGCAGCATCGAACGGCCACCGCACACGCGAATAGCCAACGAAGCTAACTCGGAAACTTCTTCCATGATGTTGACCGTTGCCGACATGGCACGACGTAACTGCTCAGTGTTCGGGTCAGTTTGCGCTTCGGCTATTACGCGATACATGGCCGACTGTGCTCGGTCATAGATCAGTTGCATCTGAGCCCATCCGGTTTGTTTAACCGGATGGTCACGACCTGCAGCCACTCCGGAGTCACCACGCAAATAGCTGTGAGTGAAATCCAAGATCGCGCGCATCAAACCGAGGTAGCTAAATGTCAGGCTCATATAGAAGTACGGGAAACGACCAACCATTCGATCGAACATTCCCGGCGGGAGAACCTCATTATCGGCTGGCACGAAAGCCTGATTCATCTCTAGTGTGCGCGAATCGGTGCCACGCATCCCCAACGGATCCCAGTCGCCAACTATCTCTAGTCCGGCGCTGTCGGCCGGAATACCCAGCAGTCGCAATCGCGGGTCGCCTTCCACCAAAGCGAGCACGTTATGAACGTCTGCAGCTCCGCTAAGCGAGGCGAAAATCTTGCGGCCGGTCACCAAGAAGCCGCCCTTCGTTGGTTCTGCGTTCGTGCTGAACACGCCGCGATGTCCCGGCGAATTGCCCTCCGAAAATGGTTGGGAATGGATCTGCTTTTTTTTAACCATGCTCTCCCAGAGCACAGGGCGGACGCGGTCTAAGTGGGCCTGCATTTGGGGGTCTGGTTCCAAAATGTCGGAGATGTAACCCGCCAGCAGCGCAGTGGCGGTATGCATGTTGAATGTAAGTGCGGTAGTTGCGCAGTGGCGGCCTAGTTCCTCTGCCACCAAGGCATACCCTGCAAAATCTGCGCCCATACCGCCTGCTTCGGCCGGAACACACAAGCCAAGAAAACCAGCGTCAGCTAGATCAGCCCAGTTTTCGGTAGGAAACGAAGCCTCCGTGTCATAGCGAGCAGACCGCTCGGTAAATGCCGGCCCAATCTCTGCAATGCGCTCAACTAGTTCCGCGCGCTCAGGCGTAAGCAGGCCGGTTTGCAGCTCTGAAACAGACAAGTTTTTACTCGTGCGCTTTTTTTCGTGCGTGCATTGTTTGTTTACCGCTTGTTATCCCGCTTGGAGCATCACATTACGCCCTGCTGTTAGCAGCATCGTCAACCTGCTCGCAATCGGCACAACGGCCGTACAAGTCAAGGCTGTGATGCAGTGGCGTGAACTTTGCTTGATCAGCCGCCGCGGCAAGATTCTGCTCGACCAGCTGCTCAAGTTTTTTTGTTAGGTGAATGTCCCGTATCTCACCGCAGCCAACACAGATCAGATGATGATGATGACCCAGTAGAGGCTCAGCCAGTTCAAAGTGTGTGTGATCTCCAGTTGACCGGATGCGATGGACAACGCCGCAGCGCTCAAGCACATCAAGGTTGCGGTAAGCAGAACTGGCGGACAACGCTGGTGCGGTGGCCGCAATGTCTGGCACTGTCATCGGTGCTGTAGCTGTGAGCAGCGCCTCTACTAGCTCACGGCGACGGCGTGTATAGACGTAGCGCTGTGATGTCAGTTGGCGAGCAATAGTGGCGTGCAGATTCGTCGCCTTGTTATCGGTCTCGCTAACAGCCGCCCCCATCAGCTGGCTACTCGCCGGTCAGGTGAGCTACCCGCTCCATTACCTCGCCGCCCAGCAACTCCATCGACCGCCGCCACTCATCAGAGTGATCGATGTAGTCAAAGCAGAACAGCAACAGATGACCAAAGCCGCCCACGTCTGCATAAACCTTCTCAATCTTTTCTGCAACGGTTTCCGGCGAACCAACAAACCAGTTTTTCTTAGCGCAGTACTCAACGTCGACAACCACATCGGAAGGGTCGTTTTCATCACGCAGAAATTCATGGAAGCCAAACGCATCCAACAGCGGTAAGAAGTACTCGCCCATCATTCGACCCATCGGACCATTGGCCGACAACTCCCACGCCTCCTCGTCGGTTGGTGCAACGAAGACCTCGCGCACCATCCGCCAATCTTTGCGAGACACTTCACGTCCGGCTCGCTTGGCGCCAGCCTCATACGAATCCCAGTGCCCAGCAACGTATTGCGGGTTTAGGTTCAAGCTGAGTGGCATCCAACCGTTCTCACCTGCCAGCTCCAGCGTTGGAGACGGTGAGTTCAATCCGGCCACGCCAATCGGCGGGTGAGGCTGTTGCAGCGGACGAAGATGATGGGTCAGGCCTATGTCGGGCATGCCGTTTGGCACGCCACCCTTCCAGTGCTTGCCTTCGTGTTGCCAGCCTGGCTCCTGACTCCACATGTTCAGGATGAACTCAACCGCTTCTTGTGTCATCTCACGGTTTTCGCCTGCCATGCCGTCGACACCGAACATCTCCCAGTCGCTGGGCAGACCGCTAGCGGCCACGCCAAAGTTGAGTCGACCTTCGCTTAGATGATCTAGCAGTGAGATGCGGTTTGCCAGTTCGGCCGGATGGTAGTAGGGCAACAGGAATCCGCCGGGACCTACACGGATGTTCTTGGTTTGGCGTAACGCTTCAATGGTTAACAAGTCGGGTGCGGGGTGTGGCTCCCACTTAGCGGAATGGTGCTCGCCAACCCAGGCCTCCGAATAGCCGTATTCGTCGGCCCACTTAATCGTTTGTAGATCCCATTCCCAGCCTTCACGCAAATCACGCTCGGGCGGGTGGCTAGGCATCGTGAATGTTCCAAGTTCCATTGACGTCTCCCTAACTCCACCAATAACTCCACCAATGACTCCACCGATAACCCCCACCAATAATCCCACCGGTAACTCCACCGGTGGTCAGCATTCTCGCGCAACTACATAGGGTTTGCCAAAGCGGTTGGCTCAGGCTCGTGATGGTGGCCGTGCTCATCAAACAGAGCTAAACCAGCCGACGGAACTAACGACACCAACTTCTCCCCAAAGGCTTCTCGCAGATTCGCTTCTGTCAACACCTCAGCAGGCGTGCCATCTGCGACAACAACAGTGTTCAAGAGCACCACGCGATCACATCGGCGAGCCTCTTCAATATTGTGAGTTGACATCACCACCAGTCGAAACTTGTCGCGTTCACTGGCGATCACTTCAAAGATGACCTCTTGGCTGGGTAGATCAAGGCCAGTGATTGGCTCGTCAAGCAGTAAGCACTCCGCATCGCTGGCAAGTGCCGCAGCCACGCGCACTCGCTGGCGCTGCCCGCTAGAGAGAATGCCAAACTGCTTTCCAAGCAGATCGGTCACACGCAGTCTGCGAGCAACCGTGGCCAGCATTTCTCGATCAGATTTACGCAATCGTCCTAATAGTCCCCGTTTGCGGTAGCGGCCCATCGCGATGATCTCACCAACCGTTAGCGAAACCAACTGACGAACATCTTGAGCGACATAGCCAACAGACGCGGTGCTACTCGTAGGCACGCTGACCGATGATGCGCCTCCAGTAGCGGTGATCTGGCCACTACTGAGAGGTTGCAGCCCTGCCAGCACACGCAGCAGAGTCGTCTTACCTGCGCCATTTTGACCCATCAAAGCCACCGAGGATCCGACATCGAACTCAAGGCAACCGGTACTAAGCGCCAGCTTGCGCCTGTAGCTCACCCTCACGTCGTTGAGCTTGAACACAGCAACAAACATAATAGAGTTGGTTCCCATTCCCAAACTCAACCGCAAACCCTGAAAACATGCGGCCTGAGCATCCAGAAAATTCGAAAGGCTCACCTTTGCTACATGTCGTATTTAAGCGAGCGTGTTTAGCTGCAATCGTTCTGCTCGCCGCCTGCTCAAACGCAGACGACAACACAACTAGCACCGCCGCTAGTGGATCTGGTGCCAGCAACGAGCCGCCGCTAGTGGTCGCAACCACTGGAATCTGGGCCGACGTGGTGAAAAATGTGGCGTGCTCAAGCATCAGTGGTGCAGGTCAAGACCATTCTCTACCCGTCCGGGTTGTCACGCTGATACCCGAGGGCGGCGATCCGCACGTCTTTGAACCTTCACTAGCCGATCGCGCTCTGCTTGACAACGCCAACTTGATTGTTGCCAACGGTCTCAACCTGGAAGCCGGGCTTGCGGACACGTTGGAAGCAGCTGAACAGGCAGGCACGAGGGTGTTTCGTATCGGTGATCAGTTTGACACCATCTCAGTCGCTCTACCGAGCGACCATGCAGGTCGAGCAGACAATACGGATCACAACGACTCACGTGAGGTCGACCCGCACATCTGGTTTGATCCAAGTCGCGTGGCATCTGCGCTAGGTGCCTTAGCGCAAAGCCTGATTGATAACACCGGGCTAGAGGCGGAGCTCATCAACTCTTGTCAGCAGCAATATCACAGCGAGCTACTAGCACTAGATGCGCGTCTGGCAGACCAGTTCAACCAAATCCCGGCTGACCGTCGCAAACTGGTTACTAATCATGACTCACTCGGCTATCTCGCCAACCGTTACAACTTTCAGATAGTCGGCACGATCAGCCCTGCGTCCTCAACTATCGCAGCAACCAACCCGGCGCAACTAGCCGAACTAGCAGAACTAATCACCGAAGACGATGTAGCTGCCATCTTCACCGAAACTCAACGCTCTACCGATGATGCCGAAGCGTTGGTTAGCCGGAGCGGCGACGTGCTGCTAGTTCCTCTCTATACCGAAACCTTGGGTCGGCCTGGCAGTGGTGCTGACTCTTACATCGGGATGCTGAGTATCGATACTGACCGCATCGTTGACGCGCTGAAATAGCGATAGCAAAACAGCCAACGTGGAGCTCATTACCGACCCTTGGAGCTGGTGGATAGAACCGTTCAGCGAAAACCCTTTCATGCGAGACGCGCTGTATGCGGGTCTGTTAGCGGTGCTGGCCACGTCTGTGGTTGGCACATGGGTGGTGTTGCGCGGTATGAGTTTTTTAGGCGACGCCTTGGCGCACGGGGTGCTACCGGGCATAGCCATTGCGTATGTCGTAGGTGTTAACACCACGCTGGGAGCTCTGATAGCCGCTCTGGTGATGGTTAGCGGCATCAACGCCATCAGACACGGCTTAGTCAAGAGCTATTCATCGCTTTCGGACGACACTTCGATCGGGATTTTGTTTGTCGGATTCTTGTCGTTGGCGGTGGTGATTATGTCTAGCCAGTCTGGGTTTTTCACCGGCGACCTGAACCGCTTTTTGTTCGGATCGATTACTGGCATCACGTCTGACGATTTACGAAACCAAGCCATTGCCGCTGCGATTTCAGTGCTGGGAGTGGTGGTATTTCATCGTGCGTTTTTGGCGCTGACATTTGATGAAACCCAAGCCAGTGTGTTGGGATTGCGTCCTCGCTTAGCGCACGGTGCTCTGTTGGTGCTGTTGGCGGTATCAATCGTGGCTTCGTTTGAGGTAGTCGGAAATCTGTTGGTGTTTGCCTTTTTGATTGCGCCACCGGCCACCGCTACGTTGCTGGTGAGACGCGTATCTCGCATCATGTTGACGGCGATTTTGCTGGGAGCTGTCGCGGTGCTTGTAGGGCTACTAATCAGCTTTCATTACGACACCGCTGCTGGGGCAACGCTGGCACTGGTAGCGGTGATGATTTTCTTGCTAGTGCTATTTGGGCGATCGTTGGCGAGGATCCGTGTGTTTAGTTCCTAGCGCTGACTCGTTTGGCACGCCCGGAGGGAGTCGAACCCCCAACCTTCTGATCCGTAGTCAGACGCTCTGTCCAATTGAGCTACGGGCGCATTTGGCGTCAGCTTACGACGCGACAGGCATGTTTCTCGCCTAGTCAGCTAGCTCGTTCGCGATCCGTTCGGCGCGCGCGGCAACTTCCATGGGAGCTACCCCCAGCACCTTTGCGGCTCGTTGTGCATCATCACTTTCAGCCTTGGCGCGTTGCGGACCGAGTTTGACCGTCACCGGCTGACCGTCAACCTCTACCAGTACCTGGCTGCGAGGCGCGGTTGTGCGATAAACGGTCACCGCCCGAACACCCAGCGTGCCGGTAAGCGTCATCACTAGTTCCGTCAGTGCGGCGGCCAGCGACGGCTGGCACAGCACATGTAAGCAATGCGCGGGGCGCCCCTTTTTCATAACAATCGGCACTACCCAAGCGTCAAGCGCACCAGCGTCTATCAATGCTGAGATGGCGTGAGCCAAGACCTCGCCGGTTGCGTCGTCAAGATTGGTGGATAGCTCTATTAGTTCAGAGCCTGCACCAGAGCCTTGTTCTGTTTGCAATGCCAGTTTGCCGATTACCACTTGCGTCACGTTCGGACGGTCAGATGGATCAGCCGTGCCCGCGCCATAGCCCGAGGCAGTGATCGTCAGCGCCGGCAGTGGAGCCGACGTCTCAGCTAAAGCCGCCACTATCGCCGCTCCGGTCGGCGTTGTCAGCTCAACGCTCGTAGCAATCCCCTTTACTTCAAATCCGTCCAGCAGTCTCACCACAGCCGGTGCCGGGTTTGGCAGCATCCCATGATCGGTTGCAACCTGACCTGTTCCGACCGCAACCGGTCCGCAACCGACCGCATCAACACCAAGACTCTCTAGAGCAGCGGCCACACCGACGATGTCAACAATCGCATCGAGAGCGCCTACCTCGTGGAAATGAACTTCAGCCGGATCGATGCCATGGACCTGTGACTCAGCGATCGCCAGTCGTTCGAAGATCTGCTGTGAACGCTCCCGCACTCGCTCAGCGCGAAACTCGGCTTCGGCTAGGAGTTTTGCGATGTCGCTCCAGCGGCGTTGACCGGTATCGCCGTGAGAGTGGGGTTCAGCGTGGGACTCGCCATGAGCATGCGCGTGTGTATGTGCGTGTGAATGTAATCGTGATTGCTCGGTGGTCACCACAGCCTTAGTGGCGGCTATGCCGGCTCGCTTGACTGCTTCACTGGCTAGCTCCCAGCCCGACACGTCGAGTCCAGCCACAGCGCTGCGAACATATTCCAAGCTCGCACCAGCATCGAGCAGAGCACCCAACGCCATGTCACCCGCGATACCAGACACCGGGTGAAACCAGGCGACGGTGCCGGTGCTAATGCCGCGCGGCACTGGCATGCTCATTCAGATCCAAGATTCGCAACGTCGCCATCGCCGCTCCGAATCCGTTGTCGATACCAACCACGGTTACTCCCGCTGCGCACGAGCTAAGCATCGCCAACATTGCGGTTACACCTTCCAACGCTGACCCATAACCAGAACTTGTCGGCACCGCAATCACCGGTGCAGCCGTAATACCGCCGACCGCTGTTGCCAGGGCGCCTTCCATACCGGCCACCACGATCACCACATCGGCCGCTGCCAGCGTGTCCATCTCAGCTAGCAGTCTGTGTAGCCCAGCGACACCTATATCGGGCACGCTCACCGCTATTACACCGTGAGCAGCCAATACCGCAGCGGCCTCCTCGGCCACTGGTCCGTCCGATGTTCCGGCCGCAGCTATCACCACATTCGCTGGCACCGCGTTTGCTGAGTGAGCCTCAGCGCTGCGCCATACCACTACCCCGGCACGACACAGTCCGCCCTTATGAGCCGCTAGCACCGCCGCGCTCTGGGCTTCGTTCACACGCGTCAACACAACCGGCCCGTCACCCGCGGCCAGTAGCTCTCCCACGATGTCTACGCATTGAGCGGGAGTTTTGTTCGGCCCGTACACCGCCTCGGCCTTACCGGTGCGAATCTGGCGGTGATGATCGACACGCGTGTGAGACAAATCTGCAAACGGTAAGCGGCGCAAGATCGCCATGGCATCGTCGGCTGCGACCGAGCCGTCAGCCACTCCGGCTAGCAGTTCAGCTAGTCGTGCTTGTTCCATGGTCCTATCCTGCCGCCTGTTGGCTCGCGCCGAAGCTCCACAAATAAATCGGGCGCACAAAAAGCCAAAAAGACAAGAAGAAAGAGGCAATCACGAATGAGCACCGTTGAACCTCACACACGTATCGGCTATCTCGGCCCGCTTGGCACCTACACCGAGCAGGCCTTGCTCAGCCAACCCGATCTGGCCGCAGCCACCGGCCAGCCCTACTCGTCAATCCCCGACGTGCTCACAGCGTTAGCGCAAGGGTCGGTTGATGCGGGATTTGTGCCGATCGAAAACGCAATCGAAGGAGCGGTCAACGTCACCCAGGACACTTTGGCATTTGATCTGTCACTGTTGATTCAGCGAGAGGTAGTGCTAAACGTCCAACTCGATCTGCTGGCACTGCCCCAGAGCAAGCTCACCGACATTCAGACAGTGACAACGTTTCCAGTAGCGCTGGCGCAGTGCCGTACCTTTTTGCACGAAAAACTGCCAGACGCCCAGCTGACGGCGTCCACCTCCACCGCTGAAGCAGCACGCCAGCTGAGCGAAGAAAACAACAGCGCTGTAGCGGTAATCGCTAGCCCGCGAGCAGGTGAGGTGTACGGCCTAGATGCCTTAGCAACCGCCATCGAAGACCATCGCGGCAACAAGACGAGGTTCTTGCTGCTGGCCGCAGAGGGTGTCCCTGCTCCAACGGGCCGAGACAAGACCAGCGTTGTGGTGTTTCAGCGCAAAAATGCTCCAGGCAGCTTGCTGCAGATCTTGCAAGAGTTTGCTGCGCGAGGCATTGATCTAACTCGCTTGGAATCGCGGCCCACTCGCACGAATCTTGGTGATTATTGCTTTCTGCTCGATTTTGACGGACACATCGCCGACGAGATAGTTACCGACTGTTTACGTCATCTCAAGATGAAGCAACACGAAGTGAAGTTCTTGGGCTCGTATCCCGCCGCTAGCGAAGTCGGCACTGCCGATAGCGCCGATGATGGTTCAACAAGCGTTATTGAGCAAGAACGTAAAGCAGCAGCAGCTGCTCGCAACGAAGCCGACAACTGGCTGGACGGCTTGCGTCGCGGTATAGCGCAGTAACGCGGAGGGAGGGGGATTCGAACCCCCGGAGGCTTGCACCTCAACGGTTTTCAAGACCGTCGCATTCGTCCGCTCTGCCACCCCTCCGGGGGCTACGTTACCGACGCCCGTCAACTAGACCCGAAGCTGGTCTGCCAAGATCGCTAGCATCACTGCCGCAACCGGCCCGGCCATTACCGACGTCAGGCGCTGCCAACTCAACTTGGAGTCTGACGGTCGTAATGGCTTGGTCGTGGAGAGGTGCCGGAGTCTGGTTGAACGGGCTTCCCTGCTAAGGAAGTGATGGGTTACCCCATCCGTGGGTTCGAATCCCACCCTCTCCGCACGTGAAAAATCGACTACTTCGGTTGGGCGCTTACATCGCCGTTGGTATAGCCACAGGACTTCTTGTAGCGGCGGTCGCCCTGGTTAGCGAGGAAGTGCTGCTGCAGCGAGTGCTTGAGCTGGACCTCTGGCAACAAGCGCTAGCACCCGCTGTCGGGTTATTTACAGCGGTGCTGATATTGCGCTGGGCCAACGCCGGGCGTGCGCTGTCTAGCTCCACTTCAGAGGAATACGTCCGCGCTTACCACAATCGCAACCACCCGATGCTGCTGCGTTATCTACCGTTTCGACTTGCTGCAGGGATTGCCACAGTCGGGCTGGGTGGTGCTGTCGGATTGGAGGGTCCTGCCATTTACGCAGGTGCGACTACCGGCTCTTTCACTCAGAAATATCTTAAGAAGCTGTTCCGCGGTCAAGACGGATACGGACTGCTGGTAGCCGGTGCAGCCGCCGGGGTTAGCGCCATATTTCAGGCGCCAGCAACCGGAGTGTTGTTCGCCCTAGAGGCTCCTTATAAGAGCGATCTCGGTCGTCGTGCTCTGCTACCCGCTTTGCTATCTAGTGCCAGCAGCTACATCACTTACGTGCTCGTAACAGACTTCACTACCTTGCCCTTTGACGCTGACACAGCCGCGGTGTCAGCCGGGTTCGGCAGACGTGAGCTAATCGGAGCCGCTGTGGTGGGAGCGTTGTGTGGGCTTGGGGCAACACTCTTTTCACGCATCGTGGCTCGCGCTAAGCGCATCAACCAGTCGAATCGTCCGTGGTGGTTGACCGCTCTAATTGGCGCAGCGATCTTGTCGGGGCTAACGGTGGTGTCGCACTACCTCTTTGATGCTCCACTCACGTTGGGTCCCACTACCGAAGGTCAACTAACGCAATGGGTGCTCGATCCGCAATCGTCGTTGTGGTTGTTGGGAGCACTGCTAGTAGCGCGCGTGGTTGCCACCTCCACGGTGTTAGCGGGCGGCGGAGTGGGTGGCGTGTTTATTCCGTTAGCGGTCTTCGGTCTGATCGTTGGACGACTAGTGGGTGGCTGGATAGACGTGGGTGCCGATTCGCTGGCGTTCTTCCCGTTCATTGGTGTAGCCGCTTTCCTGGCTGCTGGTTATCGCACGCCGTTAGCTGCGGTGATGTTCGTGGCCGAATCAACAGGCGCGCCCAACTTTGTGGTGCCTGGCTTGATCGCAGTGGCAGTTACTCAGGTGGTGGTGGGCTCTTCGTCGGTTTCGCTTTTTCAGCGTCAAGCGCGCACCGGCTACCTAGAGCGGCGCATGCAAATGCCTGTGACCCAAGCATTGATTCGCAATGTGACTCTGGCAAATCCGGATGACACCTTGAAAGATTTTGTGTGGAAGACAGCAATACCCAAGAGTCAGGTGGTTGCGGTGGTGGCCGACCCTGAAAACAAGCGTTATCTGGGTGTGATTCGACTAGCCGACGTGCAACAGATCGAACAATCGGAGTGGGACAACGTAACGGTGCGCGAAGCAATGGTGACCGATCTGATGCCTGCGCGCCCATCGTGGACCTTGCGCGAAGCCACCGAGGCTTTGACCGATGCAGAGGTGGAGCTGTACCCGGTGGTGGACAGCGGTAACCGTGTGGTTGGCGTGATAACTGAGAATGAAATCGTGAAACTGGTCGACCTGCTATCGACCTCTTAGCTATGCCTACTTCTATGCCTATCTCAAGCGGCAGCGATGCGAGCAAGCCTGCCGGATCCGAGCCGGTCGGTTTGCTTGAAGGTCTTGCTACTACACGTGCTATTCGCCGCTACAAGCCAGACACGATTCCCGATGAAGATCTAAGCACGATTTTGTGGCACGCCGGACGAGCGCCGAGTGGGTCTAACCGGCAGAAGTTCAGGTTTTTGGTGTTGCGTGATGGGCCGCTCGCTAAGCAGGCCAAGGTCTTGTTGGGTGGCGCGTTTCGAGCTGGCTGGAAAGAAAAATCTCACACCGACGGATACGAGGCTGCCAATAGCAAAACCGACTCCCCAAAAGCACGCATGGCTCGCACCATGCAGCATTTCGTAGACAACTTCGAGCAAGCGCCCGTAGTTGTGCTGGCATGTCTGGAGCGCCACCGCCCCGCTACACATACCGAAGGTGCTTCGGTATATCCCGCCGTGCAAAACCTATTGCTGGCGGCGCGCGCACTCGGCTATGGCGGTGTAATCACTGGCTGGCACGCGCCAGTCGAATCCGAGCTTCACAGGCTGCTGAACATTCCCGACGAAGTCGCCATCCACGCGGTCATCCCACTTGGACGACCCGTAGGAAAGCACGGGCCGGTGCGGCGCTTGCCTCTGAATGAAATCGTGTTTGACGACCGGTGGGGCAGTCACGCAAGCTGGGCCGTCGAGCCGACTACTACCGCTTAGTACTGCTTAGTTACTGTCTAGTTACCGCCTAGCGCTAGGTTCCACTGGCCTCTACCCTGCGGTAATGCGAGACATTTCAGGCCAGGTAGCAATGATTAGCGGAGCTAACCGCGGCATAGGTGCCGCACTAGCAACAGCGCTACATGCCAACGGATGGGCATTGGCGCTAGGCGCACGCGATGTTGCAAGCCTGCAAGAAACTCTTCAAAGCACAGCCGCTAACTCTGGCGCACCAACCAACCAAGCGCTCATCACCACCCATCAATACGACGCCAAAGACCTCGGCGCGCCAGACCACTGGGTAGCCGAAGTGATCGAAGCTCACGGTCGACTGGACTGTCTGGTCAACAACGCTGGCGTCATCCACACCGACCTCTTTGACGAGCTAACCGAAGAGCATCTGGAAGAGATGTGGGCGGTCAACGCCAAAGCACCGTTATTTATGACAAGAGCAGCTCTGCCGCATCTACGCCAAAGCGGTGAAGGACGCATAGTGAACGTGATTTCAATGTCGGGCAAGCGTGTGAATGGCACCTTTGCGCCGGGCTACGCCATGAGCAAACATGCCGCCATGGCGCTACATCACTCCGTTCGCCACGGTGAGTTTAAAAATGGCATTCGCTGCACTGCGGTGTGCCCGGGATATGTCAAAACCGACATGACCGCAGACTTTGGAGTGGACGAATCAATCATGATCGATGCCAACGACTTAGCCGACACTGTGGCACACATTTTGCGCCTGGAAAACACCGCTTCGGTTGCGGAACTGCTGGTTAGCAACGTGCCAGAAACGATTGCTTGACTATTACTCCAGCTATTACTCCACCAAATACTCCAGCTATTACTCCACCAAACACTCCACCAGGTCAGCCAAGTCCCACCGACTCAAAGTCGGCTTGGCGCGAGTGGAGTCGCTCGCGTCCCGCTGCAGATAGCGAGCCAACTGGCGCACAGCAAAACGACAGCCAACCCAACCGACCTCACCTCCAGCTATTAGCCGGTCTTGCTGATTTTCTAACACCGGTTCTTGCCCAAAAAGAAGCGCTGATCTTGTTTTATCTAGCTATAACCCCAGCTACTACTCCACCAATAACTCCAACTAACACTCCACCAATAACTCCAACTAACACTCCACCAATAACTCCAACTAACACTCCACCAATAGCAAAGCCAGCCCACGAGCCACGGCTTGATCCGATACCAAACCGGGTCGGCTGGGAACATTTCGCTATTACTCGTACACCAGAGAACGGACCACTTACCGTCCACGCAGCTACGGCACCACTAGAACTACACCGGTACGGCTTTTGGCAGCCCACACAAGACACGCCAGAACTACCAACCGATCAGATCCGCGTCGCGCTAGTGCCAGGACTGCTTTTTGATCGCCACGGAAATCGGCTGGGTCACGGAATGGGCTACTACGACGATTTGTTGAATCGGTTGCCTGCCAGCTGCACACGTGTAGGTGTCTGCTGGTCGGTCAACGTTGTTGACTTACTGCCAACTGAGCCGCGCGATGAGCCAATGACTTACCTGGCCACCGAAAACGGAGTCAAACCTGTGCGCGAGCCAGCTAGCTAGCTACAAAACTTGGTGGCAGCCTCTTTCCGTAGCCGGTCGATTTCGGGCCGGCGAAAGCACCCCTCTAGATGATCGTTGACGATTCCAACCGCCTGCATCAACGCATAACAAGTAGTCGGCCCCACAAAACTCCAGCCTGCCGCCTTTAGCGCTTTGCTCATCGCTTTGGACTCCGCCGACTGCGGCATGGCTGACATCGTTGCGTAGTCAATCGTCGTTGGTCGAGATTGCGGCGATGGTTCAAACCCCCAAAACACAGAGGCAAGATTGCCGTGCTCCTTAACCATCGCAAGAGCCGCTTGTGCGTTCGCAATGGTCGCGTTGATTTTGCCACGATGGCGAATAATCCCGGCATCTTGTAGTAGACGCTCAACGTCGGCTTCGTCATACTTCGCCACCTTCTTCAGATCAAACCGCTTAAAAGCCGAACGAAAATTCTCTCGCTTACGCAACACCGTGAGCCATGACAAGCCCGACTGAAACCCTTCCAGGCACATCCGTTCGTATAAGCCCACGTCGCTAACGATCGGAACACCCCACTCGGTGTCGTGGTAGTGCGCATAGTCATCGTGTCCCTCACCCCACCAGCACGCCAGAGTGCCACCGGGGCGTTTTAGCAATCCTTCGGCCGGGGCGTTGTCTTGCGCATTATCTGGCACCTTGCCACGCTAACTCGCTCACTACCCGCTACCCGTGTGGTTTTTGTAAAGTTTTTTAGTGAGAAACCGACCAGATCGGCTGTACCTGCTGACCGGCGCTGCACAAGGATTTCTCTTTAGCTGGGGATTAGCAGCGGTTGTGTGGTGGGTGGTTGAGTTGAATCTCTCACCGCTGCGGCTGGTGTTGCTTGGCACCGCTCTCGAGCTAACCATCTTGCTAGCCGAAGTTCCCACCGGCGTGATTGCTGATGTGTGGAGCCGTAAATGGGCGGTATGTGTGGCATATGCGTGCATGGGTGTGGCAATGGCGGCGGTTCCTTTTACACCGTGGTTCTTTGCCCTAGTTGGCTGGCAAGTGCTATTTGCGATTGGTTGGACTTTTCAAAGCGGTGCTGCGACAGCTTGGGTCACCGACGAATCCGACCGATCTGCGGACACGATGATCGTTACCCACGCCAAATGGCGAGCGTTTGGGTTGATGGCCGGGTTGCCGTTAACAGCGGCGATTGGTGCGTGGTCGGTACTGGCCGCGATGTTTGTAGTGGGTTTGGTGATCCTGCTCTTCTCGGTGTATCTGGCAATAGCTATGACCGAAACACGCAGATTCGCCAGACATAACAGCACAGGTAACACAGACACGACCGCTCCCTTGCATCCGCTGATCGCCCAGCGCACCCGACTCTGGCCTGAAGCACTTCGCACCGCACGAGTGGGCGCTCGACGCGTACGTCAACAGCGCGTGTTGATCATCATGCTGATCTCGACCGCTGCAATGGGTGCCGCTAACCAAGCCATCGACAGCCTCGACGTTCGCCGCATTACCAATCTCGGCTTACCCGAAATCACCGGCACCGAAGCTGTGCTCTTTATCGGCGCGGTCTGGTTCGTGATGAACGCTTTGATGTTGCCGTTGGTGACGTGGTTGGGACGTCATATCGATTCGATAAACACCGCACGCGCCACTCATCTGCTGATGCTGCTGCTAGGAATCTCGTCAATTGGAATATTCGCTCTGGCATTAGGGCCTTGGTTGGCTCTGGCGGTGGGCGGCTGGATAGCGCGTGAAGTCACCACCGAGCTCACCTTTCCTTTGGCTGAGACCGTCGTTAACCGCCAGGACGATTCTTCGGTGCGTGCGACCGTGATTTCGTTTCTCGGCCAAGCAGAGTCGCTAGGGCAAGTGATTGGCGGCACCGCGCTAGGCGTGGTGGCGCAACTCGCGACCGTGCCGTGGGCACTGTCGGGCGCGGCAACGATGTTGGCGGCAGCGGCGCTGGTTTATGTTTTCGCGAACAGCAAATCCGCTGTCAGCTAGGCGATCAGCTAAGAGGCTTCAGCCTCACCCTGTGCCATCTGTGCCATCTTCGTCATCATCTCTTTGGAGCGACGAGCAAGTTCTTCAGGGTCAACGTCTTCTACGTGAGCCGCTACGTTCCAGCGGTGACCCCATGGATCGATGAACATGCCAGAGCGATCGCCGTAGAAATGGGTCTCCACCGGGTTCTCTTCGGTCGCACCGGCCGCTAGCGCAGCCGCATGGGTGGCATCAACGTCTTGCACATAGATCATCCCGATTACTGGCGTGCCGCCAACGGTTTTAGGGGTGAACGAGTTCATCTCGGGAAACTCGTCAACCACCATCAGCAATGAACTGTCCAAAACAAGCTCGCTATGAACGATTCTGCCGTCGGGCGCATCAACGCGCATGCGCTCCGTTACGCCAAACACGGTTTTGTAAAACTCAATGGCGTCAGCAGCACCATCAACGTTCAAAACAAACGTGATCCTGGGATAGTCGTCTGGAATTGCTTTGACCATAAAAGTTAAGTTGCCTCTCCCATTGCCTCAGCGGAGCGGCGAGCCATCTCCTCTGGGTCAACGTCTTCTACATGAGTCGATACGTTCCAGCGGTGACCCCACGGGTCGGTGAACATGCCAGAGCGGTCGCCATAGAACTGATCCATGACTGGTCGCTCTTCGGTCGCACCCGCCGCTAGCGCAGCCGCATAGGTGGCATCAACATCTTGCACGTAAACGTTGCAACCGGTTGAAGATCCGCCAATGGTTTTTGGGCTGAGGAAGTTCATTTCAGGAAACTCATCGGCCACCATCAGCAACGAGTCACCAATTTGAAGCTCGCTGTGCCCGATCTTGCCGTCCGGTGCTTCGATACGCATGCGCTCAGTGGCACCTAACACAGACTTGTAAAACTCAATGGCGTCTGCAGCTCCGTCAGCGCAAAGCGAGTAGGACACCCTTGGATAGTCGTCTGGAATTGCTTTGACCACGACCAGACGCTATTGCAGGTCGGCCTGGTAAATCAAGTAGCAAATCAAGTAGCAAATCAAATAGCAAATCAAATTTGGCAGTACCGAATTAGAGTGCGGCAAGGCTTGGCTAGCTGTCTAGCTCGAAAACTCGAAAACTCTGATTAGAAAACAAGGCGTCAAAATGGAAACAACTCAAATCGCGCGCAGCATGCGTGGCTCGGTCGGAATGTTGGCAATGGACTGGCTGATGGATCCAAGCACGCTTGAAAAATCTGCAGCGGCTGGTATGGCAGAAGGCACAGGCGCCTATGCGGTAGGTCGACTAGGCGTGCTGGGCAACTGCACGCCCGAAGAAGTGGTGGAGGCGGCGTTTTTCTGGGATCCGGACACGATGCTGTCAATGGTGGAGGCAGGCCGGTCGGTCAGTAACCCTGATGAAGGTGCGGTGATCTGGGCGCGCATTTGCCAAGAGTGGGGTGCAGACAAACTCGCAGGCATGGAAGGCGTTGAGCGGCTGGGCGAGCTGTTGACCAAGGTGGTTCAGGCAGCTGATTCGGCCGGTGCGCCAACCTTTGAGGGCTGGCGTAAACAACCGATTCCAGACGAACCGGGACCTGCGCGCACGTTTCAGCTAGCGCAGATAATGCGTGAGCTGCGATTTGGTAGGCACTGCGAGGCGGTGAAACAAGCTGGCATGGGTCCGCTGGAAGCGATCTTGTCCGGACCAACCGGTGAGTGGAATGCAGAGTTTTTTGGTTGGAAGAAGCCCTACCCCGATGTGGGTGACCTGGCAGAGCAACGTGAGCAAATTGAGTCGGCCACAGATCAGTTGCACGCGCCAGACTTTGAGGTGCTGACGCCAGACGAGCGAGCCGAGTTGCGGGTGCTAGCGAAGGCAGCCAGGGCTTACGCGAGTGAGCCGCGTGCATGAACAAACCGAAGATGAACAGTCAAAACCAGGTGTTTTGCTGGCGGTGCGACTTACTTTGTTTGCTGCATTGCTCTCTGCTGTGTTCGTTAGCGGTTGCGCTGTGGTTGGGATGGTTGCTGGGGAGCCCAAACAACTCAGCTACGAGATAGTCGCCGTTTATCCTCACGACCCCACCTGGTTTACTCAGGGGCTGGAATATTTCGAAGGCATTGTGTATGAGAGCACTGGATTAGTAGGCGAGTCATCTCTTAGAGCGCTTGATCTGGCAGAGCTCGAACGGCTGGCAAACGTAGGTGTTTCTGGTGCTGAGACCTCTAGCCCAACTGCCAGCGCGATCAAGGCCGAGATAAGTTTTGCTAACGAATTCGGCGAAGGACTAACACGCGTTGGCGATCTCCTGTATTGGCTCACCTGGAGAGCGGGAGAGGTAGCCACGTTTCGGATCACCGATCAGGGCAATGATCTCACGCCGGGCGCTCGCTTTTCCTACGAGGGAGAGGGTTGGGGGCTTTGCTATAACGACTACGGCAACGATTACACAGCTGGCAAGCTGGTACGGAGCAACGGCACCAACAAGCTGATGCTGCACAAGACAGAAGGCTTTGCTGCCGATAGTGAGATCGTGGTGGCTGACCCGGTTGGCCGGCTGAACGAGCTGGAATGTGTCGACGGGTTGATATGGGCAAATGTGTGGCAGACCGACCGCATTGTCGTGATCAACCCGAACGGCGGAGATAGCAAGCACGGCGTGGTGGTTGCGGAGGCAAACGTGCGCGATCTCATCAGCGCGCACCCTGCCGACGCAGATCCTGAGGCGGTGTTGAACGGCATCGCCTACCGATCCGACACTGACACGTTTTTGCTGACTGGCAAGCGCTGGCCGCAGATGTTTGAAGTGCGATTCAACGCTGGCGACATCCTGCAAAACAGCGATTGACTGACCGACGCTTTCGGATTAGCGTGCGGGGCTTATGTCCAGCGAGCCAGTCGACGGGCAAACCAGCGACAAGAGTCTCGATTACGCCGCTAGCGAAATAGCTGAGTTCTTGAACGACCTCAGGGCAGAAGCACAAACAAAAACTGCTCAAGGCAACAGATTTGAGCGTTTCGTTCAGAAGCTCTTCAAGGAGCACCCAGGCGAGTACGGCTCACAAATGTTTGAAGATGTCTGGCGCTGGAATGAAGATTGGCCGGGTAAAGACAAACACACCAACGCGCAAGACATCGGAGTGGACTTGGTGGCTCAGCTTCGCGGGAGCGGTGAGTTATGCGCCATCCAATGCAAGTTCTTCACGGGCATCTCACGCCTAGACAAAAAGCACATCGACGGATTCATCACCGCGTCTCCACCCGATACTTTCACTAAGCGAATACTGGTTACCACGGTTGAGCCTGGCCCAACTTGTCAGAGTGTCATTGACCGCTGGGGAGTGCATGTAATCACTCATTTTGACATTGCAACCTGGGATGTCAACTTTGACGCTTACAAAGAAGACCCGGAAGCCGACCTATACGACCACACCAAATACGAGCCTCACAAATATCAAAAAACCGCAATAAGCGACGTAGTAGAAGGCTTTAACAGCCAAGAAGGTGACGACCGCAGGGGTCAGATGATTATGCCCTGCGGTGTAGGCAAGTCGGTAGTGGCGCTATGGATTGCCGAGCACGAAGACGTTGTCCCACAAAACGGTCACGTGCTTTACTTGGTGCCGTCTATTGCCCTGATGCGCCAAACAATGCGTGAATGGTCTCGCCAACGCAGTCGTAATCACCAGTTTTTGGGAGTGTGCTCAGACTCCAAAATCGCAAAAATAAACGAAGATGTGAACTTGTCAGAGTTAGCTATGCCGGTAACTACGGATTCAACGGCACTTGCTGATTTTCTCGCCGCAGACACAAGCTCTGCCGATCTAACCGTTGTGTTTTGCACATACCAGTCGTTAGAAGCGATTATTGAAGCTCAGAAAAAGGGCGCCCCAGGCTTTGACTTGGTTATCTGTGATGAAGCTCACCGCACTACCGGTGTGGAGGGATCAGAGTTCACGCTGGTACATGACGCCCAGAAGCTAAGGGCTGGTCGTCGTCTCTATATGACGGCAACCTCTCGTATCTATACCGATGCCGCAAAGAAGAAAGCCAAAGACCACGAGGGTCAACCCGGACTGTTCTCAATGGATGCGGAGGAAATCTTCGGCCCGAAGTTTCATGAGTTGGCCTTCAAGGATGCGATTGACGGTGGATATCTAACGCCTTACGAGGTCATTGTGTTAATGCACGGCGGCCATGACAGCGCGGTTAGTAGATACAAGGAAGCAGTTAAAAAAGAAGACAAAGAGGAAGCCAAGAAAATCGACCCGAGGGATTGCGCGAAAATCTTGGGCTGCTGGGATGCGCTGGCCGACCCGAGCACAGACGGCCTTGACAGGGGTCGTAATACCGGGCAAATAAATCCAGAGACAGACAGCAAACCCAGCTTGTTGCGCAGCATCGCATTTTGCAACAAGATAAAAACCTCTGAGCTCGCTGCAAAATACATGAACGGTCTGGTTGAAGGCCGCTTTGAAGACTCCAGCAACCCTGAGCAACTGCTTGACTGCAAAGCCGATCATGTTGACGGCAAGATGAATGCTTTTCAGAGGCAACAAAAGCTCGACTGGCTACGCAACCCAAACGAAGCCACCGCACACGTTCTCACTAATGCCCGCTGTCTGACCGAGGGTGTGGATGTTCCCGCCCTTGATGCTGTGCTGTTTCTAGACCCGAAGCAGTCAGAGATTGACATAGTTCAGGCAATAGGCAGGGTAATGCGCACCTCCGAAGGTAAAGAAACGGGTTACATAATCTTGCCTGTTCTTGTTAAGCCTGGGGAAGATATAGGAACAAGCATTACCTCGTCTGAGTTTGACAAGGTTTGGAAAGTACTACGAGCGCTAAGAGCGCACGATGAGAGCTTTAACGCCTTAATCAATACACCTAATCTGCCGTTTGAAAAGCTACCCATAAGAATTCTTAAGTCAGACAGCCGAGACGATAACGACGGCGAAGAGGGCAGTAGCAAGGATAACGCCGAGGATAACGCTGAAGGCATGGTTCAAGCACACCTTCCATTTCAGGTTCAATCAAGGCTTATCAAAGGTATTTTTGAAAAGGTTGCCGATCAGCATTACTGGCCCCGCTGGGCAGCTGAAATGGCTGACCACATTGAAGTGATTAAGAGCCAAATAACGCAAGAGGTAGCTGAATACCCAAAAGTAAAGGCAAGGTACGAAAGGTTTCTTGCTTCAATGCAAGAGACAATCAATGGAGATGTATCAGCGAACGACCTGACCGAGATGCTTGCCCAATATGTCGTGACCCTTCCGGTATTTGAGGCACTGTTTAGAGGCAATAACTTTGCAGAGCACAACCCGCTTTCACGCGCCTTAGACGAAGTATTAGATGATCTTGACTCGTTAGGTGAAGCAGACCTGCGAGGAGAACAAGCGCAGCGCTTAGAACCATTCTACAAAAGTGTCGAAACCGTTCTGGCTGGTATAGATGATAGCGATAGCGAGGGTCGGTTAGAGGTCTTGCTAAAACTTTATGAAAACTTCTTTCAGACTGCTATGCCTAAACAGTTTGCGCAACTTGGGGTTGCATATACTCCTGTTGAGCTTGTCGATTTTGTGCTTAGGTCAACCGACGAGATATCTCGCAAAGTGTTTGGTAAAAGCCTAACAGACAAAGACATAAACATCATTGAGCCATTTTCCGGTACGGGTACGTTTTTAAACAGGTTGCTTACGATTCGCACCGACCCTGATGACGAAACCAGCCCATACTTAATAGGCGACGAAGGTCTTGAAGAAAAATACTCTCACGAGCTTCATGCTCATGAAATTCTGCTGCTGGCATATTTTATCTCGTCTATAAAAATCGAAGAGGGTTACAAACAACGTAACCCAGGTTCCGACTACGAGCCTTTCCAGAACCTAGTTCTTACGGATACCTTTAATCTTATTGGCCATCTTAAGCAAGAAAATACTCTGCTTTCCATGAGCTCCCCCCTAAAAGAAAATCACGAGCGAAAGCTTAGCCAGTCCAACAAAAAAATGCGTATCGTTATGAGCAACCCTCCTTGGTCGGCAGGCCAAAAAACTACTGGCGATGATAACCCAAACGTTCAACACGCTAAATTAGAACAAAGAATCAGTGAAACGTATGCAGCACACTCAACAGCTACCTTGAAAAGATTCCTCTATAACAGCTATGTCAAGGCACTGCGTTGGGCAACAGACAGAATAGACACCGACACTGGCGGAATAGTCGGGTTTATTCTGCCGAACTCACTGCTTACTGGTAATACAGAGGCCGGAATCAGAGCATGCTTTGAAGAAGAGTTTGCATCGGCATGGGTCTACAACCTGCGAGGAAATGCCTACCTCTTTGGAGAGCCTGGGAAAAAAGAAGGAGTAGGAGTTTTCGGTGGATCGACCAGGCAAGGAGTTTGCCTATTACTTCTTGTGAAGAACCCGGCTAATGCAGAATCGTTTAAAGTTCATTATCGTGAGGTTGACGACTACTTAAGCCAAGCACAAAAGCTTTCAGCGATAAATGCTACCAAGGCAGCTGAGCTAAACCCTGAAGACTGGAAAACGATTTACCCGGACAAGAACCACGACTGGCTAAATCAAGATCAAGCTAGCTTTGAAACACTGCTTGAGACTGCAAACAAAACTGGAAAATCCAACAAGCTTGACACCATCCAAGACAAAAAAGCAAGAAACCCTTCGCAACAAGTACTGACCGGACTTTACTCCCTAGGTATTGCTACTGGTAAAGACGACTGGCTTTATGGCTTTGACTTTCAGGCCTTGGATGTGCGGCTAAGAAAAATGCTTGCCTATCGTGAAGACATCCGACAAAACCTAATCGATAAGATAACTACCTTTGAAAATGCTACAGAAAATAACAACTTATCAAGATTTAAGTGGATTAGATACGACAAAAAGTGTCTCAATCGTGACATCGAGCAAGATCGGGAAACCAACGGAGAAATCAAGTTCAGCGCAAAACTTATAAGAGAAACTCATTACCGACCGTTCGTTAAAACTAACCTATATTACGATCCGAAAATAATCTCAAACCTAGCCCAAATCCCCAAAATTTTCCCTACGGGAGCTACAGCCAACACCGGTATTATTATAAGCGGCGCTGGAGATTTTGGAGCGCTAGCTACCGAAACTACCCCTGATTTGAATATCCAGAGGGGGGGGGGGCAGGTCTTACCGAGATTTGCCTTCCCGGGAGAACGTAGCGATAAGCCATACGGGGAAGGGAGCGACGGTGCCCTTCTCGGTGCTGGCTACGGACACCACTCCGGATTTGCACCTCATGGACTCGGGCCAAGCGGTCCCTCGCTACGCCTATCCGAGCAAACGGTGAGCTCGGCCGACGGAACTACCCCACCGATGCCAGGGATAGAGGTTCCGGATCTGATCGGCGGAAACCAGCCAGACGAGTACGGCAGAATCGACAACATCACCGACTGGGCGTTAGAGCATTTTCGCGATCACTACAAAGATAACTCAATAACAAAAGACGACATCTGGCACTATCTCTACGGAGCACTTCACGCGCAAGACTGGCGAGACAAATACGCAACCGAGCTAACCAAATACCTGCCTCGCATAGCACTTGCAAGAAATACCGACTTCAGCAAGTTTTGTGTTGCAGGCGAACAGTTAATGTCGCTTCATCTCAACTACGAGCACATAGACCCATGGCCGCTAAAAGTAAAAATCGGCCAGGAAGAACACGAAGGTGAGCTTCTAACCGCTGAGACTGTTAGCGATGCAAGCGTTTATCGGATTAACCCAAAACTGCGCTGGGGCAAGTTGCCAACCGCAAGAGGCTCTGGTTATAAAACACAAGATCGCTCGGTGCTAGCCGTCAACGAACGTTGCCAAATTGTCGGCATCCCTGCGGTAGCAGGCAACCCCTACACCGGTGACGATGCCCCTGACACTCCCCTAGCCGCCTCGCAAGATGACACCACTGGCCTTGCCCCCTACATCGTTAACGGCAGGACACCACTGGAGTGGGCCGTAGCACAGCTGCAGATAACCACCGCTAAGGACTCACACATCATTAACGATCCCAACAAATGGCACGTTTGGGAGGCCGATGAGGACGCTCACAAGCTGGTGCTGCACTTGCTTCGACTGGTGCGAGTGTCGGTAGAGACCGCACAGATAGTCACCAACCTGCCGGCCATGCCCCTGGACGACAACTAAGCAAGATCAACAGCAACAGCGGGTTTGCTACTGCTCCCCTAGCTCTTTGGCTAGGCGCTGGCACTGCTGCAGGTTTGCCTTTAACTGCTTGGTCCAGGCTCGCATGTCGTCGCGAGTGGCTGGTCCACCATCGGCGGCGGTCGGCATGCTCATTTCGTCACCAACCACTACCGCTACTTGCGTGCGCTTAGGAAAGTTCAATCCCGGCGCCAACGCCTCACCTGAGCCGGTGATGCCCACTGGCACCACTGGCACCTTGGCTTTTGCGGCTAACCAGGCCGCTCCGTCAAACATCTCACCAACGTCTCCCACCGGCTGGCGACCGCCCTCAGGAAATACCAGCATTACATTGCCTTCATCCAGCAGGCGCTTACCCACCTTCATCGCGCTCAAGTCGGCAGTGCCACGCTTTACCGGAAACGTTCCGACCGCCCTCATTAGCCAACCAAGAATCGCAGGTCTAAACAACGCCTCTTTGCCTAAATAACGCACCTTGCGATGCGTCAGGCTGCCAACCAACGGTCCGTCAAGATGAGAGCGATGTACCGGTGCGATGATGAACGCACCTGGGCGCCTAAGCCTTTCTTCGCCGACATATCGCACTCGAAACCAAGGAAACAGCGAAGAGCGCAAAAGCATTCTGCAAAACCTGAACACCAGCTCACCGATTGGACCATCGCTGGAGAACAACGCCGGATCGCTCCGTAGCTTGTTTACTTTCCATGCGTGGCCGTGGCCTGATCCGCTACCAGCGTTAGCGCTATTCACGGATGTGAAGTTAGCCCCGAAGCAGATCCAGGCAAAATAGCTCGCACACAAGGAGGCTCAAATGCCAGTTCCCACTGACATGGTTGGCAACACGATCGGCCCTATCACACACGAGGTGGACACCCGCTGGACGATGTCTTACAGCGCCTCGCTGGGCGACACCGATCCCTGCTACCTAGACACCCTTCGTAGCCAAGGCGTAGTGGCGCATCCGGTGTTTCCGGTATGCGTTGAATGGCCTGTAATCGTGTCCGGGCGAGATCTCGCAGAGACTTGGGGCATTACTCCCGATGAGACACGACGATCGGTGCATAGCTCCCATGACATGGTTGTGCATCGGCTAGTGCGCCCGGGCGACACGCTTAGCACTTCACTTACCTACGCCGGTGTGCAGCAGCGCAAACCTGGCGCGTACTCCTCCCTGCGTGTAGAAACAATCGACGCTGACGGTCAACCGATTTGCACCACCTATCAGGGCGGCATTTATCTGGGCGTGGAGACATCTGGTCAAGACAGACCCGACCCTGACGAACCAACGCCGCTGTGGGAAGAACTTGGCGCGCTAGCGCAAACTCCGCTAGCAGACGTTACGGTACCCGTGGCTGCGAATGCCGCTCACATCTATACAGAAGGTGCGCGCATTTGGAATCCGATTCACACCGATGCCGCGGTAGCCGAAAAGGCCGGATTGCCAGCAATCATCTTGCATGGCACCGCGACCCTGGCATTGGGTGTGTCGGCGGTGCTGCGTGAGCTAGCCCCTGGTCAACCCGAGTTGGTGAGACGCATCTGCGGGCGATTCGCGGCGATGGTGTTGATGCCTTCAACACTGACCGTGCGAATACACGACGAGGTGGAGCTGAAACTGCCTGATAACGAAATTGCTAGTGAGATTGCTGGCGAAGCCGCTAAGGCGCAGCGTGCGGTGCGTTTCCAGGTGCTAGCCGAAGACGGCAATCCCGCGGTTAATCAAGGCGTGGTGGTGCTCGGATCCGCTGATGGTGCTAGCTAGCTAGCCCTCTAGTTAGACCTAGCTCTAGCCAAGAAACTCTGCAAAAAGGCTCAAGGTGCGCTGTTTGGCTAATGCCGCAGCCTCGGGATGAAAGCTGGGTCGAGCATCGCAGTTGAAACCATGGTCGGAACCTTCATAGATGTGCACCTTCACATCTGGCCAACGATCGGCGATGGTGTTTGCGTCATCTAAAGGGATGCTCGCATCTTCACTACCAAAATGCAGAATCAAAGGCGCAACTGGCTGCTCATCAATGTGCGGCATGATCTGCCCGCCGTAATAGCCCGAAGCCGCTGAAATCTGGTCGACCAAGCGAGCCGCAGCCACGTAACAAATCGTCCCGCCCCAGCAATAACCGACTATGCCAACCGACCCAGCCCCCGCAGCTATTTGCGCGGCCGCTGACACATCAGCCATTACGGCATCCATTGTTAGGCCATTGAAGGCGATTTCAATGCCCTTTTCGAGGCCCTCAGCGTCGTAGCCCAGCTCTACTCCTGGCTCCACACGGTCAAACAAGGCGGGAGCGATCGCTAGATAGCCCTCGGCGGCATATCCGTCGGCCACAGACCGGATGTGATCGTTTACGCCGAAGATTTCCTGCACTACGACTATGCCACCCTTAATAGCGCCACTGCCATCAGCAGTGCCAACTGGCTCAGCGGTGTATGCGCTGAACTTGTTGCCGTCAGCCGCTGTCAGAGTGATTGTTTCGCTATGCGTCATGTCCTGCGTCATGTCTTGCATTATGTCCTGCTCAGGCTTAGCTCAGGCCCATAAATCGGCGCGCATTGGTGTAGATCACTTCGTTTCGCTGCGCCTGCAGCTTTTCGTTTTTGAAGCCTGCAAATGTGTCGTCTAGCTCCTTTAGCGCGCCTGGATAGGTGCAGTCATAATGCGGATAGTCCGAACCCCACACCACGGTGTGCGCCAAACCCATCTGTGCCACCTGCTCAAACGCCTCACCCTCACACGCCTCCATCGTCACAAAACACTGGGTTGAAAAAACCTCCGTCGGCTCGCGCTTCAGACGTGGCACCAGATGCGACATGGCTTGCTTGTGCTCATCAAGCCGATCCAACCAATACGGCAACCAGCCCAGTCCCGACTCAAAAAATCCCACTCGCAGCTTGGGATGATCGTCCAAAATGCCGCTAGCGACCACCTCCATCACCGAAGCCATCTGCTCAAACGGATGACACACCATGTGAACGAAGAACTGGTTTTCATACCTGGTTTTAGCGAAACTCGGCATGGACGACCCGAAGCTGCCGTGAATGCCGACGGTTAAATCACAGTCTTCGGCCGCTGAGAACACCTTGTCCATCTCCGGTGAAAACAACTCCATACCGCCGTAACGCTCGGGACGAAAAGTTATGCCCGTCATTGATGCCTCGGCGCACTCAGTGATGATCGCTACCGCTTCATCTGGTGACTGCAGTGGACACACACCCATACCAAACAAGCGTTCAGGGTTTTCGGAGACAAAGTCGGCCATCCAGCGGTTGTAGGCACGCGCGTTAGCAACGGCAACGTCGCCAGCGACGATGTCGCCCGACAGCAGATGCAGAGACGGAAACATCAGCGCAGCAGACAGACCTTCGGCATCCATTACCTTGATCCGCTCGGCAGGGTCGTAGCTGCCTGGCACGATGTCTTCCCAGGTGACGTCGGTGCCATAAGCGTGCGGTATGCAAGCGGGAGCGATGCCGTTGCGGAGCTTTTTGCCTTCGGCAAACGCGGCGTCAACCTTGGCGCCATTCGAAGATTCGACACGGCACTGCAACACCAGATCACGGAACTTTGGGTCGGCATATTCCTGCCATACCGACGGCGGCTCGGCGATGTGTGCGTCAGCGTCATAGACCGGCACGGTGCCGTTACTCGCGAGCGGACCGCTTAGCGAGCGAGTAGCTCTGCTGGCTGATGCAGAGCTGGCAGATGTAGTAGCGGTAGCTGAGTTGGGTGCCATACGCGTATTCTGCCGCAGATGTGTATTGGCGCGCCGAGCTATAGCTGGCCGCGCCGAGCTGGAACCGGCTACTAGCCAGGGTTGGCTAGTAAAAACCGTAACCCACGATTAATCGCCGCACTAACAACCGAGGAATGGTTCTCACCTTCGAAGCAATCCCACTCCAGCTCAAGCCCGTCATAGTTTCGGCTCGCAAACTGTCGGTGAAACTCTGGATGAGCCGACAGTTCATCGGTCTCCCCCGCCGCCATAGACATATAGACCTTTACGGGCAAACCCGCGCCAGTGGCCGCAAACTGCGTCTCACGCTTTAGCAGCACCTTGTCGTCCCACCACACCGACGGGCTGGCCAGCAGGTATCCGTCAAACATCGTGCAATCCGTTAGCAGCACGTGCACGCCAAACATCGCGCTAAACGAATGCCCCACCAGCGTGATAGTGCTTACCGAATAGTCGGCTCGCAGCAGGGGCAGCACTGTCTCGGCTAACCAAACACGAAATGCTTCCGCACCTCCAAGCTGTTCGGCAGGTGTTTTCACACCTATGGCTGGGGGCGAGGTGGCTGGAGTCACCGTGAAATCGATAGCTCTTTGCTCCACCACGTCACGCATGTAGGTGTCATGTGCAACGCCAGCGACTATGGCTCGTGGAATCTGCTTGGCTAGTCCAAGCAGCCTGGCCGTGTCGGTAGCGGTACCGAAAGTCCACGGGGCATCTAAGCAGAAGATCAGTGGATAGCTGCGAGAATCGTCATAGCCCGACGGCGGGCAAACCCAGAGCTGATAACGCCGGTCAACGTCTGGGCGTTCAAGCGGTTTGGTGATGCGATCCCACGAGCTTGAAGCGGAAGCCTCGGTCGAGCTCATTGCGAACTCATTGCGTGATCATCGTCAGGCCGTCGCCTATCGGCAACATCACCACCCGCACCCGTTCGTCGAATTTCACATGCTCATTGAAATCTCGCAACGCAGCAGTGTCTTCACTGGTGTCGGTGTTGTCAAGCACCCGTCCACTCCAAAGCACGTTGTCCACCAAGATCACGCCACGCGGCGAAAGCCGCGCCACAAGAGCCTCGTAGTAGTTGATGTAGTTGGTCTTGTCGGCATCAATGAACGCCAAATCAACGAGCGGGTATTCGGCTAATCCTGGCCCAGCTCGTCCGGTCAAGGTGTCTAACGCTGGGGCAAGTCGGAGCTCTATTGCCTCTTGTACTCCGGCTTGGTTCCAGTAACGCTGGGCTATCGCAGTCCATTCTTGCGACACATCGCAGCACAGCATTCGCCCTTCTGACGGCAAATAACGTGCCATCGCCAACGATGAATAACCGGTGAATGTGCCGATCTCCACCACAAACTGCGGAGCCAGTGCAGCGGTCAGCATGCTCATAAATGCACCCTGCAGCGCACCGATCTGCATGCGAGAAACACCGCCTAATCGTTTAGTTTCAGCTATCTGAGCTAACTGCAATGAGTCAGGTGCTAACGAACTCTTAGCGCAGTAAGTAGCAACGTCCTCTAAAACGAAGGCGTCTGTATCACTCACACTGTCGCAGGGTATTCAGCGTCACGGCACAATGTTCAGCGTTGTCCAGCGTTGTTAACAGCGATGTAGCAAAATGCCTGTCGCGACATCCACAAGAATCCACGGAGTAGTTCATTTGCCAGTCCTGAGCTCTTACATCGACACCACCGCCGATTGGTTCGTCAAGAACTGCGCCGACATGGTCGAGCAGTTAGACGAAATCGATGAGCTGCAAAAAGCCGCTGCCGAGGGTGGCGGCCACGCAGCGATGGATCGCATGCGTTCACGTGGGAAAAACCCCGTACGAGAACGCATCTCACTATTAGTAGACCGCGACTCGCCATTTTTTGAGATCAGTTCGCTTGCCGGATACTGCTCCAACTACGCCATCGGTGGCGGTTTGGTAATGGGCATAGGTGTAATCAACGGCACCGAATGCATGATCGAAGGCAACGACCCCACCGTGCTCGGTGGCGCCCTGACCTCTTATGCCGGCCGCAAAATAATGCGCGCTATTCAGATCGCTCGCGAAAACCATCTGCCATATGTGCAGCTAGTTGAGTCCGCCGGTGGTGACCTGCGCGGCGACGACGATCCGCAACGGCAAATGTTGGAGCAAACCGATCACTTTTCCGAATCCGGGCGACTGTTTTATGACGTAACCGAACTTTCGAAGATGGGTATCCCTTCGGTGGCGATCGTGTTCGGTAGCTCAACTGCTGGTGGCGCTTACCAGCCAGGTATGAGCGATTACAACATCTTCATCAAGAACCAGTCCAAAGTATTTTTGGGTGGCCCACCGCTTGTGAAAATGGCGACCGGCGAGGAATCTGACGACGAAACCCTGGGTGGCGCGCAGATGCATGCCGAAAAGTCCGGCTTAGCCGACTATTTCGCCGAAGATGAGGCCGATGCCATCCGCATGTGCCGTGAGGTGATCTCTCATCTGAACTGGCGCAAGCTGGGGCCTGGGCCAACGATGGTCGCCGACGATCCTGTGCACGATCCTGAGCAGCTGCTCGGTTTGATGCCACGCGACTTACAAGCAATGATCGACTGTCGTGAGGTAATCGCTCGCATTACTGACGGTTCACGTTTTGAAGAGTTCAAGGCGCGCTACGGCACGACTCTGATTTGTGGCTGGGCATCAATACACGGTTTTCCGGTAGGCATTCTCGGCAACAACGGGCCTTTGTTTTCCGATAGTGCAGAAAAGGCCACTCAGTTCATCCAGCTCTGCAATCAGCAGGACATTCCACTGGTGTTTTTGCAGAACATCACCGGCTACATGGTGGGCAAAGATTTTGAGCAGGGTGGCATCGTCAAGAACGGCTCAAAGATGATCAACGCCGTTTCTAATTCGATGGTGCCGCACATTACTGTCATCTTGGGTAACAGCTATGGCGCTGGCAACTACGGCATGTCCGGCCGCGGGTTCAACACTCGGTTTACCTATCTGTGGCCGACCGCCAAGATCGCCATCATGGGGCCCAAACAGATCGCCGGAGTGATGTCGCTGGTGCGCAGGGGTCAGGCATTGCGCAAGGGCATCGAATTTGACGAGGAAGCCGACCGCAAGCTCACCGAGCAGGTTGAACACTTTCACGAACTGAAATCGCTGGCGCTGTATTCATCTGGCCGGGTAACTGACGACGGGATTATCGAACCACGCGATACCCGTGATGTGATTGCGATGTCGCTATCGGTATGCCACAACAACCACGTGAAAGGCGCCGACGGCTTCGGCGTCTTCCGGATGTAAGGGTTGATAAACGTGAAAACCATTAGACGCATTCTCGTAGCCAACCGCGGTGAGATCACCCGAAGAGTTTTTCGCTCAGCACATGCCATGGGCTGCACCACTGTTGCCATCTATGCCGACGGCGATCGGCATGCGCCGTTTGTCTATGAAGCCGACTTAGCGGTGCCGCTACACGGCACCACAGCCGCTGAGACTTATCTGGACATCAGCAAGGTGCTCGCGGCGGCAACTGCTAGCGGAGCCGATGCGGTTCATCCGGGTTATGGGTTTTTGTCTGAAAACGCTCAATTCGCTCAAGCGGTAACTGATGCAGGACTGATTTGGATCGGACCACCGCCAGAAGCGATCGCCGCAATGGGCGACAAGCTGGCAGCCAAAGAAACAATGATTGACGCTGGCGTGCCTACTTTGCCATCACTGAGAATTGACGGAGACCGCAACAGCGAGGCGCCGACCGAAGAAGAACTCGCCGCAGCAGGCTTAGGTAGTGGGGCGGGCAACGGTGGGGCGGGTAATAGCGCAAGTGCCTACCCACTTATGGTCAAGGCCAGTGCAGGTGGTGGTGGCAAGGGCATGCGCATCGTCACCGACCCAGATGACCTTGCCAGTTCCATCGCAGCAGCTCGTCGAGAAGCCGCAGGCGCTTTTGGTGATGACACCGTCTTCGTTGAACGCTGTCTGCTGGCGCCACGCCATGTAGAGGTGCAGGTGCTGGGCGACATGCACGGCAACTTGGTGCACTTTTTTGAGCGGGAGTGCTCGGTGCAGCGGCGCCATCAAAAGGTCATAGAAGAAGCCCCTTCGCCTGCGGTTACGCCAGCCTTACGTGAACGTTTAGGCCAAGCCGCTCTCACAGCCGTTGGCACGCTGGGCTATGTCTCAACAGGAACGGTGGAGTTTTTGCTGACTGGCGAGGGCGACAATGCGGAGTTCTTTTTCTTAGAGATCAACACCCGGCTGCAGGTGGAGCATCCCGTAACCGAGGCAATCACAGGGTTTGATCTGGTGCGCGAGCAGATTCGCATTGCCGCGGGTGAACCGCTCGGATACAGCCAAGATGACTTGAGCATTTCGGGTTGGGCGGTCGAGGCAAGGCTTTATGCCGAAGATCCTCGCACCGGGTTTTTGCCAAGCACCGGGACGCTAGATGTGTGGGCACCAGCCGATATTGGTCGGTTTGATTCTGGCGTTGAGCAAGGCAGCGTTATCGGCACCGAGTTTGATCCGCTACTAGCCAAGGTCATCATGCATGCAGCCACTCGCAACGAAGCGGCGCTCGGTTTGGCGTTGGCGTTGGAGCGCACACGTATCGCAGGAACGATTACAAATCGAGATTTTTTGGTGGCGGCGTTGCGTCATGAAGAATTTTTGTCAGGGCATACCGATACCGACTTCATAGAACGCACAGGTTTGGCTGGCGTCGCTGGAGCTGAAGTTGAAACGCCAAGCCAGGACCAACCAAGCCAAGCGTTACAAGCCGCCGTAGCTGCAGTGGTGCTGGTGTCGTCTGCGCGCAATCGTCGTGACGCCACCTCGCTTGCGTTCATGCCGACCGGCTATCGCAATAGCGCCATGCCAGATCAGGTGCTGGCATTAACGCACGAAAACCAAGAGTTTTCGGTGAGCTATAAACGCAACCGAGACAATAGTTGGTGGCTAAGCATCAATACAGGAGACAGCACGGAAGACAGCACAGATAGCAACGCCGATGCCAGTAGCGCCGGACACAACCTCACCGCGCGCGTTATTAATTTGGACATGGCTAATTTGGACATGACTTCTCGCAACGGGCAATCAACACACGCCACTCTTATTGATGGTGGTTATGTACGAGCCGACATTGACGCCGAACTAGACGCCGAGATCGCAGGGCTGCGGGGCAGCTGGCGTATCAGCGCAGTTGGCAACAACTGGTATGTGCATGGGCCAGGTGGTGCTGTGTCTCTCGCTCAACGCAGCCGCTTCCCTGCGCTTGACATCAATGCAGTAGAGGGCGGGCTAACTGCGCCAATGCCCGGCAAGATCATCTTGGTCGATGTTGCCGAGGGTGACTCAGTGTCGGTTGGGCAGGTGTTGCTGGTGATGGAAGCAATGAAGATGGAGCATCAGATCGCCGCACCAGGCACCGGAACAGTTACCGAGGTACGTGCAACGGTTGGCGGTCAGGTTGACAACGGCGAACTGCTGGTAGTGATTTCGGCTGACGAATAATCGCTAGTAGCCGCAACTAGCTGCAAGCTTTCGGTTACAAGCCTGCTGCTGCTCGCTCACCAGCGATCGAATCGTTCATCTTTTTGAGCACATCACCGCGCAACGCCCTCACCGTTCCCGCGTAGGCCTTGGGGTCAAGCGTCTGCGCCAGCTGTTCGGCTATTTCAACGGCACGATTCACCACCACCGTCACTCGATCATCGCTGTCGGCGACCACCTCGTCCAAGAATCCGGCATCAACAGCGCCCTTGCCATCAACTAGCTGCGCATTGGTCACGCAGCGTTGCAGATGTCGACGCGATAAGCGCTCGACTGAGATTGTGAGAGCCCATACCGGCAGCTGCAGCGCGATGGCGACCTCGTTTAGACCTATTTTTACAGGAGCATCCACACCTACTCGCTGATCGCATCCCAACAAAAGCAACGCTCCTGCGGCCACGGCGTGCCCGGTCGAGGCGCCTACTACTGGTATTCCCGCTCCATAGACGCAGCTAACAAGCTCTCCGCCGGCCGTCGTCAGTTCGGTGATCTTGGCGGGGTCACCACTTTGAATCACGCTCAAATCAAACCCAGCAAAAAACGCTTTCTGGTTGCCAGCAATCACTACGGCGCCGATGCTCTGATCTGCTTCGGCGGTTTCTATCTCGGAGATGAGTGTTTCGATCATTGACACGGAGAAGGCGTTTGCCTTGCCGTCATCAACGGCTATTACTCGCACAGCGCCCTTGTCTTGCGTGAAAACTGTGGTGTCTGTGCCAGTCGGTGTGCTAGCCATTGCGAACTCCTTGGTCGAATATTTTAAGGATAGACCAAGAGGCGGCAGCGTAAAATGCGCAGGTGCGCAACTTCATCATCTCAGTACCGCTCATGTTCGGACTGTTGGCTGCGGCTTGCAATGGCAATCTAAACGCTCAGGTTGAGGAGTCAGCCCAAAGCATTGAAGAGCTAATAGATCAAACCAGCGTGCCAAACACCCAGGTGCAGGAGCCAGCCGTTGAAGTTGGCCGAGTCAGGCAAACTGAGCTATACAAATTAGTCAGGCAAGCCGAACTAAACCTATTAGAAGAAACACCCGAGCTATATGATGCTGAAGTAAATGAGCTAGCTGAGCGAGTCGAACTAAACGAACTAAACGACGTTGAACTAAAAGAGTTAAAAGAGCAATACGATACTGAGCTATACGACGTTGAACTAAACGACCTAACCAAGCAACAAGATGCTGAAGTAAATGAGCTAAAAGAGCAGCACGATGCTGAACTAAAAGAGTTAAAAGAGCAATACGATACTGAGCTATACGACGTTGAGCTAGACGAACTAACAGAGCAACAAGATGCTGAACTAAAAGAGTTAAAAGAGCAATACGATACTGAGCGAACTGGACTAAACAAGCAGATCGCCACTGAGCTAGACGAACTAACCGAGCAATATCAAAGGAAGCGGCATCAGTATGACCGATACCTACTTGATCGAGCCGCGCTAGGCCTGATAACTGAGCGACTAAATGCTTTAGATGACGAGCGCAATAGAATAAATGAGCTATACCATGCTGAGCTAGACGAACTAACCAAGCAAGCCGGGCAAACCGTGTCATATCGCGCTGCGCTAGCCGAGTTAAACGAGCGGTATCAGTATGAGCTATACCATGCTGAGCTAGACGAACTAAACGAGCAGCACAATACCGAACTAAAAGAGCAAAGCGAACAACATTACGCTGAGTACCTCGAGCTAAACGAGCAATATCAGTATGACCTATACCTACTTGATCGAGCTCAACTAGCCCAGATTCAGACAGTTAAGTTATATCCATCTGGGCTAACCAAGCAAGCAGAACTATACGAAACTGAACTAACCGGGCTAGATGAGCGACACGCAGCTAAACAAGCTGAGCTAACTGAGCGGGTCGCGATTGAGCAAGCCAAATTGGAACAAACAGATGGGATAAAAGAGCAATACGAAGCCCTGGACAGGCAAACTGAAGCTCTAAACTTGAAACACGAATATCAGCACCGAGTTCTAAAGAAGCGGTACACCGACCTCGTCTACGTCCTATACAGCGTTGAGGAAAGAGTGCAAAGGCGGCGACACACAGTTGCGCTAAACGAACTAAACGAACGAGATCTAGTTGAGCTAGATGAACTAAACGAGCAATACATCGCTGAGCAAGACGAACTAAACGAGCAATACAACGTTGAGCTAAACGAACTAAACGAACGAGATCTAGTTGAGCAATACTCTGCTGAGCTAGACGATCTATCCTATCTAGCTTATGTAATAGAGCTAGAGCTATAGCAGTCGAAACCATGTTCATCTGCTTCCACTAGCGTTGAGTACGGCAATGTTGGTTTCAGAACTAGACCTGGCGGAAATTTCTCCGGAAGCTGGAGACGACCCGAACAGCTCGCGCCGCGCCGCACTTGACGCGCAGATAAAACTCGTAGCCGACGGCGAGTGGCTAGCACGTGTGCCCTTTGGCTACCAGATACTGCGTCACGCCGACGTGGCCAAGATGCTGCGCGATCAGCGGTGGCATAGCGCTGTCGGTATGGCATCTCAGCTACAAGGCGTTGACAATCCGGAATGGAAAGAGTGGACGCAAACTCGTCGCGCCAGCATCCTCACCGCAGAAGGCGAAGACCACATGCGGCTACGTCGCCTGGTCAGCCCGGCTTTCACGCCTAAGTCGGCGGACCGATTGCGACCCTTTATTCGTTCCGTCATCAATGAGCTGCTTGATCCGATTTGTGAGCGTGGCAGCGCCGAGTTTGTACACGAGGTGTGCGAGCCCTACCCCATACCCATCATCTGCGAAATGCTGGGTGCGCCACGTGAAGATTGGGAGCTGTTTAGTCGGTTAGCGGTGGACATCTTTCGAGTTTTCAACGGCAGAATCAACGAAGACGCTTCGCTGATTATCGCTGCTTCCAAAGAGATGGACGCCTACATGCGCAATCTGGTTGACAAGCATCGAGCGAACCCGCAAGACGACCTGCTGAACGACATGATCGAAGCCGAAGACGAGGGCGACCGTCTGACAACCGAAGAACTGCTGATGATGGCAAACGCTTTGCTGCTGGCAGGCACCGACACCACCCGCAACCAACTCGCTTGCGCGGTGGCGCTATTTGCACAACATCCCGATCAGTTTGAGCTGCTCTCAAAAAACCCTGACCTGGCTAAGAACGCCACCGAAGAGGTAATGCGTCATTTAGGTGCGATACGTGGCACGGCACGATTTGCGACCGAAGACATTGAACACCGCGACGTCATATTCCCAAAAGGAACACTGATTTTTCCAAGCTTCGACTCCGCTAACCATGACAACAGCGAGTATTCCGAGCCACTGAACTTTGACATCACACGTCAATCATCGGTGCCGCACATGACTTTTAGCTCGGGTGTTCACTATTGCATAGGAGCTTTCTTAGCACGAGCCGAACTAACCGAGGCGTTAACGGTTATCTCCCAACGCATGCCGAACCTACGGCTAGCTGGAGAGATCGTGTGGAAACCATTGAACGTGGGAATCTGGGGACCCGAAGAACTGCCGGTGGAGTTTGTCCCAGGTCACTGAGCCCCTGGTCTTCGGCGTTGTTGGCGCAAATAGCTCTGTCTTAGCGCCACCGCAAACCCCTGGCCGCATCCGGTGGGGACGGGTTGTGTTGGTGTCAATGTCAGGCATCGTGTCGCACACCTTCGGACGCTCAACCGTGGCGGTTCTACTGCCTGCCATGTCAAACGACCTCAACATTTCCAGCACGGTGGCCGGTGCGCTCGGTTCGGTAAATCTTGGCGCATATTTCTGTGGGGTGGTACTGGTAACTCTGCTAGCTGGTCGCGTTGAACCTTTCACACTGCTGCGCATCGGTATCACCATCGTTGCCTTAAGCCTGTTGGTGCTAGCTGTCGCCAACGACACAACCATCGTCCTAATCGGCACCGGACTGGGCGGTTTGGGAGGTGCTGGTATTTGGCTGACCGTGCCAATCATCGTTACCGAAGGCGTACCAGCTATGCGTCGTGGAGCGGTGATGGGAACGCTTACCGCCACGATGGGAGCAGGTTTCATCGCTGTTCCCATCGCTATAACTCTGTTACGCAACGCCAATAACGATGACAGCATCTGGCGGCCGGTGTGGTTATGGGAAATGTGCGGTGCAGCGTTGCTGCTGGTGTTGCTATGGATGTTGGTTCGTGTCAAGCGAACCAATCGCCTCACATCCGTTGGCGGGCTAACAATGCTTCGCAGCTTTGCTGGCTGGAAACGTGCCGTGGTCGCATACATGGCGTTTGCCTGGATTGCCGCATCGTTTACGCAGTTTCTGGGATTGGCATTAGAAGAAGAACACGGCTTTAGTCGAGAGTTCGCAACCTTGCTCTATTCGGTTATCGGCTTGGGTTCACTTGTAGGGGCGATCGCTTTTGGGCGACTCAGCGACCGTTTGGGTCGCGCTCACACGATGTCTTTAGTGATGGCCATTGCCGCAGCTACCGCTCTAGCGGTGCCCTATGGCAACTCAACGGTAATCATGGTGGCTGTAGTTATGTTCGGTTCAACCGCCTACGCCTATCCAGCTCTGACTGCCGCCTTTGTGAATGACCGCGTGTCCGATCGATCGTTTTCGGCAGTTTTTGGAACAATGACGCTGTTTTACGGGCCTGCCTCAGTCGCTGGACCAATCATCAGCGGTGTACTGATTGATTGGACCGACAGCTACGCCAGCACGTATTGGATCATTTCCGGACTCGCGTTAATAGCGGCGATGTGCATGGTGGGTTTGAAACGCCACCAGCCAAGCGTCAGCGCCGTTGGCTAAAGCCCGGCACCATCACGCGCCGAGCCAAAAAGCCCTATGAGTGCTATGAGTCCTGTGAGTTAGACCTCTGACCGACTCTCGTCGGCCAAACGCCCGCTACATTCCGGCTGAGAGATCCTTTTTAAGGTTGCCGGAAACTGACAACTTGACAGAACGACTTGCCTTAATTTGAAGCGCCTCACCCGTTTGCGGGTTGCGTCCCATGCGAGCTGCTCTTTGACTGCGAGAGAAGGTGCCAAAGCTAGGTATCGCAACCTTTCTGTCGGCTTTCACTTCAGCCACAATGCAGTCAAACACGGCACTTACGGCCTTCTCGGCATCGGCCTTGGTAATCCCCGCATCTTCGGCGACTTTTGCCACCAGTTCTGCTTTGTTTGCCACGCTTGGCTCCTTAGTTAGTTACAAGAACCCGCCTGGCTCCTGCTTCGCTGACTAATTCTTAGCAGGGTTTTACGGGTATTTGTCGGATTAGCGCAAGATGTCTGGTCTGGCACAGCAGGCCAAGGTCTGGCAGGCTTACACGCTCAGGAGGAAATAAATGCTCGAATCGATCCGTGTTCTTGACTTGACCGATGATCGCGGTCACCTTGCTGGGCTGATACTGGCTCAACTGGGCGCTCAGGTAACCCTGTTGGAACCACCTAATGGTCAACGCACCCGACATCGCGGCCCATACGTTGACGACCAACCCGGGACAGATCGAGCGCTGGAGTTTCTGGCGTATAACCGCGGTAAAAGCTCGATGGTTTTGCCAGATCTAGATCAACTAAACGACCAGCTAAGCCAACTATGTGAAAGCGCCGATGTGCTAATCGAGAGCGGCGCCTTTGATTTAACCCCTGCAGACCTTGACAAGTTACGTAGCCAACACCCACACCTAGTTACCACTTCTATTAGCGCCTTTGGGCAAACCGGACCCAAAGCAGACTGGGCTGCTACCGATCTCACGATTGCAGCCGCTAGCGGCACCATGTGGCTGACTGGTGATCGCGACCGCGCACCGGTACGGATCGGCGAACCACAAACCTGGCTTAACGCTTCGGCGGACGCAGCAGGGGCGGTACTGATCGCGTTGCACGAAAGACAACGCTCAGGGCTGGGTCAGCATGTAGACGTATCAGCCAACGAATCGTTCGCGGATTGCACACAGTTTCAGATGATGGCTGCATTGGTGGGAGCAAAGACTCCGGTTCGACTGCCAGGTGCGGTGGAGTTGGGTCAGTTCACAATTCCTTGGGTGTACGAGTGCGCTGATGGTCATGTGACCGTGGTCTTTTTGTTTGGTTCGATGATTGCCCCCTATACAACACGGTTGCTGAAATGGCTAGCCGAAGAAGGGTTTGTTACTGAAGAACTGCGAGACCGAGACTGGATTGATTACGGAATGGCGGTGTTCGAAGGTCGTGAATCGATTGACATTTTTGACGGCGCCATCAACTCTCTTAAGAGGTTTGTTCTTTCTAAAACCAAGGACGAGTTGCTGCAAAGAGCGCTGGACGATCAACTACTGATTGCCCCAATTACCACCACCGCTGATGTAATGCGGTTGGATCAGCTGACCGAACGAAACTATTGGCAGCAGGTGCAGGTGCCAGGCCGTGACAAAAACTCAGTGCGGTTTTGTGGATCGTTTGCCAAAGTCACCGACGCGCAGGGCAACACAACAACCTTGGCCGATCTGGCGCCCGCGCCGGAGCTAGGCGCTGGTGCTGGCGGAACTGTTGATAGCGGTGCCAACGCAAAAGGCTCAAGTAGCTCCAGTGATAGTTCCGCTAGTAGCTCATCTGAGCTGCCGCTGGCAGACATAAAGGTGCTCGACTTCATGTGGGCCGTAGCCGGACCTGGTACCACGCGCACCCTGGCTGATTATGGCGCACAGGTAGTGAAAGTGGAAAGCGAAACTCGCATCGAAGTGTTGCGTGGTGTCAATCCGTTTATCGCCGAAGACGGCGACCAAGAAGGCGCTCTGCAGTATCACTCCCTCAATGCCAGCAAGCTTGGCCTCACTCTGGATCTGAGCGCGCCTGAAGCTCGTGAGGTGGTGCTTGACCTTGTGCGCTGGGCAGACGTGCTAACCGAGTCGTTTTCGCCTAAAGCCATGGCTGCTTGGGGGCTCAGCTACAAAGATTTAGTAAAAGAAAACCCGTCACTGGTGATGTTCTCAAGTTGCTTGATGGGTCAAAGCGGCCCTATGCGGATGTATGCAGGTTTCGGCACGATGGCAGCAGCAATAGCTGGCTTCTATCCCGTGACCGGCTGGCCCGACCGTATTCCGGCTGGCCCATTCACCGCCTACACCGACTACACCTCGCCTCGCATGAGCGTGCCAATCATCTTGGCTGCGTTGGCGCAACGTGACAAGACAGGTAAGGGCTGTCATGTTGATTTCTCTCAACTTGAAGGCGCTCTGCATATGTTGTCGACTTGCTTGTTGGACGAAGAGATAAACGGTCGCACGGCCGGACGCGCCGGTAACGCCGACCCGATCATGTGCCCGCATGCGGTCTACCCCGCTGAAGGTGAAGAGCGCTGGGTAGCTGTCGCTTGTGAGACCCAAGCTCAGTGGGAAGCGTTGGCGTCTGTGGTGGGCATGGATGATCTCAGCGGCTTAACCGTTGAGCAGCGGCGAGAGCGGGTTAACGAGATCGATCAACGCATTTGCGAATGGACTCAAGCACGCACGCATTCGCAAGCTCAGGACAAGTTGCAGGCAGTGGGTGTGCCAGCGCATGTTGTCAATGACGCTGACTCGTTAGTGAAAGATCCACAGATGGTGGCGCGTGAGCGCTTCGTGCAGGTGCCTCATCCCAAACATGAAATGACGTGGGTGGAAAACAGTAACTACAAGCTCTCGCGCACGCCTGGCCCACCAAGGTGGGGGGGTCCGATGTTTGGGCAACACAACACTGAGGTGCTTGAAGGCATCCTGGGCTACGACGCTGACAAGGTGGCCGACCTGGTGATCGCCGGAGCTATTGCATAGCTGGATTGGCTAAGTAAACAAGCCATCGCCGACTAGTTCGGCCACCTCTTCAAACTCATACCCAGCTAACTCGGTCCAAACATCGAAGTTGTGCTCGCCCAAATACGCCGGTGACAAATAGCGCGGTCGCCAACGCTTTCCATTCCACAGAGCGGCAAAAGCGTCAACCATGCGCGACCCGAATACGTCGTGCTCAACAGACTGCCAATAATCACGAAAGGCGTGCTGTGGATCTTCGTTGACCAAGTCCGCGCTGGCTTGTACCGGCCCAGCGCAAACACCAACGGCTTGTAGCTGTTCGGCTGCTTGTAGCGCGGGGCGACTAGCAGTCCAGCTAGCAAGCACTTTGTCTATTTGCGTCTTGTTTTGGGCACGACCGATGGGGTTGGCTAGTTCAGCATCTCGCAGCGCGGTTGAATCAGTCCCGTCAGCACTGTCTTGGTCGCTCGTGTTGGTGTCACGGCAGATCTCTTCCACCAGAGCTGACCATTGCTGCTCGCAGGTAACGGTGATGGCCACAAAATTGTTATCCGCACAGCGATAAACCTCGTTAGGGACATGACCCGCTAAGCCGTCGGCGTTGCCCGATGGCTCTGGTTTGGTAACGCCTGCTAGCTCCTGGATCAAGGCCGGAGCGATGTTGTAAGAACCGATTTCAAGCTGAGCCATGTCGACGAGCTGTCCTTGCCCGGTGCGATCACGCGCAACCAAAGCCGCAATGGTGCTAACCGCACCAGCAAACCCTGCCAGGTGGTCGTTCAGCGAAAAGCCTGGACCGACATCTGAGAGATCTGCAAAGTTTGTGAGATGAGTGATGCCGCACACAGCGTGCACCGTCGGTGCATAAGAGATGACGTGGTTCCAAGGGCCGTCATGACCGCAGCCTGACATGGTCACGTAAACCAGGCGCGGGTTCCAACTATGAACCGTCTCCCAGTCCAACCCCCAGGAGTCGAGCACGCCAGCGCTGTAGTTCTCGATTAGCACATCACATTGCTCCACCAAGCGGCGGACAGCTTCAAGTGCGCGCGGATGTTTCATATTGAGCGTGGCGCTTCGTTTTGAGCGATTCCAGGTGAAGTAGTAGGGATGGTCGGGAGAGTTGACCACGGTGGAGCGCTCTTCACTTTGGATGCGAATCACATCTGCACCCAGATCACCCAGCATTTTGGTGGCAGACGGGCCGGCCAGAACCCAGGTGAAATCGGCTATGCGGACGCCGTCAAGCGGACGCTGATCAAGATCAGCAGGGTCACCAGGATCGTCTGTGTTGACTGTATTGACTGTGTTTTTCGAGCCTGCATCACCGATTGTTCGCCAGTGCGACAAAACCTCTTCAAGCTCTTCGTCGCCTGTAGCAGGTGGACGCGGAGCCACCACGCCAGCGTTGCCCTGATCGCTCCAACGCACAAGCCGCCACGGAATCTTCAGACTAGTTTCGCTGGCTGGTACATCTACCTCCGCCAGGAACCCGCGATGCGCAAACTGCGCATTCTCACTGACATCTTCAAGATCTAGCACTGCTCCAAATGCAACGTGCCGGCTCTGGGCTTCCCACCAGTGTTTACGATCATCAAACGGCCTTACCCACCGGCGAATGGCATCCATTACATCGTCTATTTCGCCAAGCAGGTCGGCCGTCTCCACCTCTACCCACTTGCGAACCTCTTCAAACCCGGTCTCGATCATCCACTCAAACAGACGTTGTGGATCCGGTGTGGGTGTAATCATGATGGTGCCTTCTCCGCACGCTGTCAGGTCGTATGCCCTTATCCAATGAAGGGCACCTTGTCGTTGTGCAATCTTCGGCAGGCCTAGGTGGTCGTCAAAGAAGTACTGCATCATCATGTTTTCGATCGAGCCGGAAACGACCTCATGAATAGACAGATCTACATGTGCTCCCTTGCCGGTTCTTCGAGCAGCGAGCAGCCCGGACAGCGCGCTGGTTGCAGCCACATAACCGGCGTAGTTGTAGGCCTGCCAGCCCCACACATTGAGTGGACGATCAGGCAAGCCGGTTAATGACAAAAATCCGCCCATTGCTGCTGACACCAGATCGGAACTAACCCAGTCGCTGCGAGGGCCGGTGCGACCAAATGGTGTAATCGAAATCTGCACTAGCTGCGGATTGGCAGTAACCAAATCTGCAAAATCAACACCCAGCTCCGCTAAACGACCGGGTCGTTGCGTTTCGATTATTACGTCCGCACTTTGTGCTAGCTGCCGGTATGCGGATAGGCCTTGCGCTGTCTCAGCGCAATCAGGGTTTGTGGAATCTGGGTTACCTAAATCGATCACGTGTCGACGCTTCCCACCGTCATACCACCAGTCGAGCACTCCGCCCATTGCGTTCGCTTGCGGGTCTCGTAACGGCTGGCCGGGTGATCCTTCATTGCTGACGCGCAAAACGTCAGCACCCATTTCGGTTAAAAGTTTGGTTGCGAAGCGACCAGAATCGTCTGTGAAGTCAATGACTCGGACGCCGGCTAAACAGCCATTCACGGTTGCGTGCAGACTCCAGCCAAGCTTGCGATAGCAGTATCTCTGCGTGGTTGGCGCACACTGTGCATGTCGTAACCGTTAGTGGTGTAGCCCAACGAAAGCCCGGAGTCAGGATCAGCCCAGGCCAGCTGTCCGCCCGCGCCGTTGTGCCCGAACGCGCCTGGTGACACCGTGCGACCCAGTCCACGCATGTTGGAGTAACCGTCATTGCCTGCCAAGATCAGCCCGAGCGAACGGTTTGCTGGAACACCGAGAGGGTCTGGCAGAGTGTTGCGCACGTTGGTTGTCACATCGGCCAGCATTTCGCCATCCCATAGCTGCCCGGTGTTATGAAGCATGCCCTGGTACAGCATTGCAAGATCTTTAGCGGTACCGAAACCACCACCACCGGGCACGCCAATCTCACGACTTTCTGGCTGGTTGAAGCCAAGGAGTGCCTTGTCGGTTACCTCTGTTTCGGGTAGCTCTGACACTCCGAACGCTTCTTTGAGCTCTTCGGCTGTGGCAGGTTCACCAACCACATGTAAATCAGCAATGTCTTCTTGACTGTCGAGTGGTAAGCCCAGTATGCGACCCAATCCCAGCGGTGCGGTGACGCGATTTTCGACCTCATCTCGGTAGTCATTGCCAGTTACAGAAATGATGATTTCGGCCAGCACCCAGTGCGCTGAGGTGGGGTGATATTCAAACCGAGTACCAGGCTCCCAGTTGAGTCGCCAATTTGAGAGCGCATCGCGTCGATGCTCAGAGGTGCTCCACTGAAGTGGTCCCAGCGGTGCGTGCGGAAAGCCGCTGGTGTGCAGCATGATCTGCTCGACAGTTATCTGATCTTTGTCGTTATCACCAAACTCCGGCACATAATGCGCAGCGGGCGTGTCAAGTGACACTTTGCCTTCGGTTAGCAGTTGCCACATCACACCAGCAACCATTGGTTTGGTGGCAGAGAAAATGCAATAGCGGGTGTTTTCGGTGGTGTCGCCAAAGGTTTCGGAGGCCACGATTTCGCCGTCAAAACCCAACGCCACTTGACAACTGGGTAGCAGACCTTCGTCTACCTCGCGGCGGCAGCGATCCATGAGCGCTTGGATTCGCTCGGCTCTTGGCAGATTATTTTTGTTCACTTTGTAAGCCTTACTGTTTGACACTCTTGACGTTATTTGAAATGATCACCAAAAATTTGCAAACTAGCCTTGCAAATTAGCATTGCTTCAAAAGGAAGGCATCATCGGACGCTTCTTTGAAACCACTCTTACCGCTGGGCGTATTGAGGCTCACGCCAGTGCTGGTGAGTGGCTCAACCAAAACCTGAGCGACCAAATAGCACACTGGGTTGAGCAACGACCTGACGATGTGGTGTTGGTGGATCGCTTCGGTCAGGTCACCTGGTCCGAATTTGGTGCCGATGTTGACGCTGTGAGCTACGGGCTGCTTGAACTGGGTGTGCGACCGGGCGAAGTGGTGCAGGTACAACTGCCCAACTGGCACCAGTTTGTTGTGGCCGTAGTAGCTCTCGAACAAATCAGCGCTGTGATCAATCCGGTTGCGCCTATTTTCAGGCACAAAGAGGTGACCGTCATGAGTGACCTGGCTCGCCCGACGGTGGTGATTACTGCAGCGGAGTTTCGTGGCTTCGAGCTGGCCGCGATGCATGCCGAGCTGCGAGAGAGCTGCGACTGGGTGAATGAGCTAGTGGTGGTGCCTAGCTCTATGGACGACGAAGCGGCTCCGGCCGATGCGATGACTTGGAGCGAGTTGCTTGAACAAGGCCGTTTCAGTTCATACGACAAGGCAACCCTGGACTTGTTGCGCCCTTCACCCAACGGTGTTTGTGAGGTGATCTTCACCTCCGGCACAACTGGCATTCCCAAAGGCGTGATGCACAGTCCTAACACATTGAACGCTGCCGCTGATCTAATGGTGGATGTTGTTGGCGCAGAGGTTGCATCGCCATGGGGAGATCAAGCGCCGGACGCGCTGGTGATGCATATGGCTTCAACGTTGGCTCATCAGACCGGATTTGTTTACGGCGGCCGGCTACCTCTGCTTACGGGAGGACGGCTAGTGCTGCAAGACGTTTGGGATCCGATCGAGTTCATGCGACTGGCAGACGAGCACGACGTCAACATGTCGATGGGAGCTACACCTTTCTTAGCCGACGTCGTCAATTCACCTGAGATAGAGAACTATTCCCTTAAATCTTGGAAGATATTTATCTGCGGCGGGGCGGCCATTCCTAAACCACTGTTAAAGCAAGCCGACAAGATGCTGCCGGAATGCACCGTGGCAACCGTGTGGGGTATGACCGAGTGCTCCGCTCTAACGGTTGGACGACCCGGTGATCCATTCGAGAAACGTTTGACCGATGGTCTGGCACTGCAGGCCAACGAAGTGCGCGTAGTCAACGATGCGGGCGTCAGTGTTGTGGATGAAATCGGCGACTTGCAGTGCCGCGGCTCACTGCTTTTCCTGGGATACGTACAAGGCCGAGAAATAACCAATGAGCACCTCACCGCAGACAACACCATCACAGGTAACGGCACCGACGAACAGGCGGCACTGCCATGGTTTCACACTGGCGACCGTGCCCTCATAGACCCGCAGGGCTATATCACCATCTCTGGCCGCAGCAAGGACATCATCATTCGCGGCGGTGAAAACATTCCCGTAAAAGAAGTTGAAGACGTTCTAATTCAGCATCCTGCGGTAACAAATGTGGCGATAGTGGGCAAGCCTGACGACCGGTTAGGTGAGGTTGGCTGCGCGTTCATAATCGCCGCAGACACGGAACCAACCTTGAGTGAACTCCTCGACTGGCTAAGGGAAAACCAGGTAACTCAACAATTTTGGCCGGAAGATCTTGTGGTAGTGAATGAGTTTCCGATGACGCCCAGCGGCAAGGTGCAGAAGTATCGCCTGCGCGAACAATTGGGCTAGTTGACTGGTATCGCGCCCTGGGTGTACGTAACCGTTGGATCCCACAACAACCAGTTAGAGATACCGATGTCTGAGGCAGCATCGATCTGAGCTCGCACTTCGTTAGCACCATAAGAAACAGAAATTGAGAAGTCCTGCAGCCATGGAACGATCTCAGTGTTGGTTCCAGCTAACACTTGCTGGAAATCGCGCAGTGAAGCCTCGATGATGTCGTAAGGCTGCGCCTCGGGATGTGCCACGCCGTATTCACCGCGACCCCAGTGCGACGGATAAACCATCGGCGACACGTAGTCAACATGATCCGAAATAGCTACCACGTCTTGCGCTATCAGATCGCCACGGCGAGCCGAAATACCAAAGACTGAGACGCCGTGATACACCTGGTGATTGCGCAACATCTCTCCAGCCTCAGCCAAGAAACTCACGATTAGTGGTGAAGCATCGACGCTGTCAAAACCGGGTACCACCATCTTTGAGAAGTCACCTTCCGGGCGGCGCATGTAATCCCACAGCACGTCATCGATCCCAGCTTCGGCCGCTTCAACCGCTATGTCAAGGTTGTACTGACGAACTTCGGAGTTGCTGAAATTGGTGAAGGCACCTGTTCCGTATGTGGTCGGCAAGGGATTACCTGCAGTGTTTTGCAGTACCCAATCGGTGTTGCCCGTGCGAACTGCGTATCTGCCAAGCGCGGGGTCTAGGAAAGCAACTATGCGACCGATCACTCGCACGCCAAGTGAATGCAGCTCATCGATGGCATCTTTCAGCTCAAACAAGTTCTGTGTGGATTCGCTTTCGATAGCGAGCGGAATGCTTGACGCGTAACCGATGAAACCTCTCTCATCTTTTAAATCCAGCTGAACTGCGCTGATCTGGTTTGCCTGTATCAGATCGATGATCCCAGAACGCAAACCGTCGTGATCCCAGGCAGCCGCGGTTACGTGCACCCCTGTTGTGGCCGGATAAGCGATTGGAACCACCATGTCGAGCGCGGTGGCGTTGCCTGCTTCATCCACGGCCAGAAATGAGATCGGTCCAGCTGGTGGCAGATCTCGTGCGATGGTGAATGTGCCATCTGAGGTGTCGACCGGCACGCCGTCAATCAGTAGATCTGTACCGGGATCGATCTGGCTTGTCAGCACAAAGGGTTCGGACAAAGGAACCGGCTCGTGAACTGCTGGTAACCCTAAATCGGGTGGGATGCTGTCAACGGTGAACGAAATCGATGCTGTGGCGGTACCAAACAGTCTGCGCGGTACATCCAAGCTCACCGTATGAAAACCGTCTGTGAGAGATGGCACTGTCCAGCTGAAATTGTTTGCGGAGCGTTGCAAACCGCTAACCGGTAGGCCGTCCAGACGTAGCTGCACATCATCGGTACTGCCGCCTTCTACTGCAAAGTTGAGGCGATTATCGAAAAGGTTTGATGGACTTAAGACAGCGTTGTGTTCAACTCCGGTGATCGTGAAATTGACCGCACGCACACCTGCCAGGGCAAAGAGTCCCGTCACCACGACCGACAAAATCAGCAAGGAAACGACCACTCGTCGGCGGTTGCCGAAAATGGAAGTTATGCCAGCGAGTGTGAACCCACCTCTAAGAGCAAAGTTGCCTTGTGATCTTTTTTGCTGGCCCTTGCGAGCACGTCGACTTTGTGTGGGGGTGAGCTTGGTGTAGAGCATCGGACCCGCGTCGCCCACTGGAGTATTTGCTGAATCCGCGATTGAAGTTTCCGGTAAGCCAGGCACGGTCACAAACTCGGTATCAGCAGTGAAAGCGTCGACAACCGCACTTGGAGGCTGTGCAGCTGGGGCCTGGCCGTGCGGGCTATGACCGTGCTGTGCTGCTACAAATCGTCCGGCATCAAACTGTTGGGTGTCCTCAATCTGCTTAGCGGCTGCCATCTCGATGGCATAGACGATCTCTACGCCGGTTTCGGTTATCTGCCAGAGCGGACGTTGCAAGCCCGGCACACCGGCAAGAGCTCGAACCGCACCTATCTGCTGCAAAGAGCGCAACACGGCGTTTGTCGTATTGATATCTAGTCCGCTGCGCTGCGCCAGTTTGCTGAAGTCAAGGGTTTGGCTTGCAGCCGCCAAATCAAACAGAACACGTACGGCAGCGGGAGCCAGTTGTGGAATAGTTACGGGCACAGCTGGCTCAAGAATCTAGGTCGGTTGCTCAGTCGGATGCTCAGTAGTGATTGTGGTTGTGATACCGCCACGCACATTCCAACGAGTTTCCACACGCATTTTATGCGGCGAAATCGTGGCTACTAGATCATCCAGGATGCGATTGGTGATCTCCTCATGTGCGATAGCGATGTCTTTGTATCCCCACAGATACATCTTCAGCGATTTCAACTCGACTAAGTACTGGTTAGGTGTGTAGGAGATGGTGATTGTCGCAATATCTGGCTGACCGGTGAACGGGCAGTTGCAACTGAGTTCGGGTGTTTCACAACGCACCTCGTAAGGGCGGTTCGTGTTCGGATTTGGAAATGCTTCCAGCCGCTCGATGAGTATTGAGGGGTCAGGATGAGTTACAGGCTCTGAACGATCAGTTGGGTCTGGCATGACTCTGGTTATTTCTACTACTGCAAACGCTTGTGCTACTAGTCAGCCTGAGGTTTGGCTGATTGTGAAGCGATGCTGAGCTCAGCACCATGTGCTGTGTTTTCGGTGTAGCCCATGGCGGTGATCCGCACAAACTCGGCTTGGCTTCGGAACTCTGACAGATTGCGAGCGTTTGAATAGCTCATCGCGCTGCGAACCCCTGCCATTAGTTGGCGCACCAATGTTGTTGCTTCACCTCGGTATGGCACCGCACTCTCCACTCCCTCGGGTGCACGATCCTCCAGGTAATCCTCACCGAGGTCTTCGCACTGCCGATCCGCTCGAGCTCTTATCGCTTCGAAGCTAGCCATCCCTCGGAAGCGTTTTTGTAGGCCGTGCGGGCCTTGCTCTATCTCACCGGGAGTTTCTTTGGTGCCAGCAAGTATTCCGGCCACCATCACGCTGGTGCCACCGCCAGCAAGTGCTTTGGCGATATCGCCCGACGAACGCACGCCTCCGTCGGCGATGACCGGAACATCTACCGACTCGGCTACCTCTGCGATGGCGCTCAGTTGCGGCATACCGACTCCAGCCACCATGCGCGTGATGCACATGCTGCCCGGCCCTACTCCCACCTTGATGGCGTCCGCGCCGGCATCAACAAGATCTCTGGCACCTGTGGCTGTAGCGACGTTGCCAGCAACGATGTCAACTTCGCTGTGCTGGGATTTAAGTTCTTCTACGGCTTCGATCGCATGATCGCTGTGGCCGTGAGCGATGTCAAGCACTAGGGCGTCCGCGCCGGCATCAACCAGTAAATGCGAACGCTTAAGTATGTCGTCGATGCCTACCGCAGCAGCCACCTGTAGGGGGCCGGCCGATTTCACTTGGGCGACCTGATCTGCCTGAGATTGTGGATCCATAAACCGGTGGATTACACCTAACCCGCCCAGCTGAGCCATGGTGATCGCCATCTCGTGCTCGCAAATGGTGTCCATGTTGGCTGCTACCAACGGGATCTCTAGTTCAAGACGACGAGAAAACTGTGTGTGTAGAGATACGTCATGGCGCGACCGGATTGATGATCTTTGCGGGATGATTAAAACATCATCAAATGTCAGTCCAAGACGCGGCTCTTCGCCAGGCTCGTTTAGTCGCACAGCATGCCTGACGCTATCTGCGAAGGCGATAACAGGTAGTGGCAGTTCCGTATTAGTTTTGATCCGTGTTTAGACGGGGCAAGGTTTTGCTCGTAACAGTGCTGATTTTGGTGGTTGTTGCGAGTGGTGCCCTTGGGATCTGGCGACTAACTCAGTTCACGCCCGAACCCGTGAACTTGGAAGACGCCATAGCGGGTGTGCAAACGACTAGCGCTAGCAACACAAACAGGACGGATTCAACCGGTACACCTGCAGCACCCTTAGCTACGTCCGTTGAGGGTGATTGGATAGTCGAAACGAGTCAAGGCACCTTTGACTATGAGAGCGCTACTGGTTCGTTTGCAGGCTTTCGCGTAGAGGAAGAGTTGTTACGTATTGGTCGTACGACTGCGGTGGGGCGCACGGGTGATGTCAGCGGCAGCCTGACAATAGAAGGCACTGTGCTCGTCTCTACGACGATCACCGTCGACTTGTCAACCATCACCACCAATGACTCGCGCCGCGATGGTGCCGTGCTTAGAGCGCTCAACACGAACGATTACCCACTAGCTACCTTTGCGTTAACCCAGCCCGTCGAGCTGGGTGACACTGCCATTTCTAGTGAACGTCCCGTTAGTTACACCGCAAGCGGGATACTCACCCTTAACAACGTGTCCGTGCCAACCGATTTCATGGTTGAGGCGCAAACCGTTGACGAGTGGATCTTGGTGACCGGTACGGCCACCGTCACGTTTGCAGACTTTGGCGTGACCACGCCGAGCGCTGGCATCGTTGCTCAAGCCGACGACTTCGGAGTGGTTGAGTTTCAGCTGCTGTTTCGACGAGCCTGACTAGCAATCTTGACTAGATAGCCTGCTCAAAAACCAGGAGAACTAGCCATGCCAATTAGCGCAGAACCACTTAGCAAGAAGTACCTCACCATCAACGGTAAGCAGATGGCTTACCACGAGAGTGGCAGCGGCGAACCGGTGGTGTTCTTGCACGGCAACCCCACTTCGTCGTACCTGTGGCGCAACATCATTCCTCACGTGTCGCCACACGCTCGTTGCATAGCGCCCGACCTGATCGGGCATGGTGACTCGGACAAGTTGGACGACACCGGTCCGGACTCGTACACGTTCGTGCAACACAGGGAGTATCTCGACGAGCTGTTCGACCAGCTTGACCTAGGCGACCATGTCACCCTCGTAATCCATGACTGGGGTTCGGCGCTTGGCTTTGACTGGGCAAACCGTCACCGCGACCGGATGGCAGGTATTGCTTATTTGGAATCGATCGTTCGGCCGGTCACTTGGGAGGAATGGCCTGAGGTGGCCACTCGCGCTTTCCAAGGATTCAGAAGCCCAGCAGGTGAAGAAATGATCATTACGAAAAATCTGTTCGTGGAAGGGGTGTTACCTGGTGCGATTATTCGCGACCTCAGCGAAGAAGAACACAACGAGTACCGCCGACCGTTTGTAGAACCCCAGCACCGCCGACCAACACTGACTTGGCCACGTCAGATTCCGATCAACGGTGAGCCGGCCGACGTGGTGAAGATAGTTAACGATTATGCGCAGTGGATGTCAACCAATGACATGCCGAAACTGCTGATCAACTGCGACCCGGGTGCGATCTTGAACGGTTCGCAGCTTGAGTTTTGCCGTGGCTGGGCAAACCAGACCGAGCTAACAGTTCCGGGCGATCATTTTGCCCAAGAAGACAGCCCAGACGAAATTGGCCAGGCGGTAGCCGCCTGGCTGCCGAAGCGCTAGCTCAGGCCTACGGACTGCTTGGCGCGGGCCTCACGCTTTTTTGCTTCAATCACCTCGCGCCGCTCCTTCGGCGTCTGGTTGGTAATCATTTGGTAAACATCCGTGTCGATTTCTTCTAGCTCGATGTCGCCTGCTAGCACCGCTTCTTTCCAGGCTTGATGCTTTTCGTCGCGCGCATGGAACTGCGGCATGACGTCTTTCGCAAACAGCTCCAGGCTGGAGCAGATGTCTTCATGAGTGTTCTTACCGGCTTGATTTAGCAAGATCACCTGGTCGATGTGAGATTTTTCGTACATCTCAAGCCGACGAATGATCGTCTCCGGCGAACCAACTAGTCCAACGGTTCGATCGGCCTTTTGACCCTTTTCTGTCTTCTTCCACTGCTGATACTCGTCCCACAGATTGACTGAGCCTGGCTCAACCGGACCATGAGAGTTGTAAAACACCAGTGCGAACTGGAAAAACGTCCAGCCTTCTGCCTTGGCTTGAGCCTCTTCGTCGGTTGGGGCGCACATAAACGGACTGACTATCGCCACGCCCGGGTTGGTTTGATAATCGCACAACGGTTCAAAGTGCTTGGTGAAGGCGTTGTAGTACGCGTTGACCCATGCCGTTGCAGCATCGGCGGACACAAACGAGAACCCCAATGCGCCCATACCGCGTTGAGCGGCCATCACGATCGTGTCAAGCTGGCTGCAAGCCACCCACAAAGGTGGATGTGGTTTTTGCATGGGTTTGGGCACAACGTTGCGCGACGGCATAGAGAAAATGTCGCCCTCGTAGGCGGCATCGGTGGCGGTAAACATCGGCATCATGCAGCGAACGGCATCCTCCCAGACCTCTCGCTTGTCACGAAAACGTCTATCGAACGGATGCAGCTCGGTTACCGACGATCCTTCGCCCAGTCCAAGCTCCACTCGCCCACCGCTTACAAGGTCAAGCGTGGCAACGCGTTCGGCTACTCGAGCCGGATGATTAGTTGGTAGCTGCACGATGCCATGTCCCAACCGGATGTTGGAGGTGCGTTGACTGGCCGCACCAAGAAAAACCTCCGGCGCAGACGAGTGGCTGTACTCCTCTAGGAAGTGATGCTCGACCTCCCACGCATAGTCGTAACCCAACTTGTCGGCTAGCTCTATTTGGTCGAGTGCTTGTTGAAACAGGTTGTACTCGGAATGCTCTGTCCAAGGACGAGGCAACTGAAGTTCATAAAAAATACCGAATTTCATGCTGCTGGTTTCCCCTTTACTGGCCCCTTGCCGTTTGACCGTGTCATCTTTCCAAGGCCTGATGCCAGCACCGCTGCTATTGCTAGCACCGCTACCAGCGCAGAAGCAGTGTAAGCGGTGCTAGGGCTGGCGGTAAAAACCGGTACCCAGATGAGGGTGCCCAAGCTGTGCCCAAAAAAGCGGTGCGACAAGGTGAAGCTAATGACGCCGCCACGGTTAGTGCTGTCTGCATTAGCTGCCAGCAGTTGAAATCCGACTACCACGAACTGGATTGAAGCACCGGTAAGAACCCACATCAGTGTTAGCGCAAGCACCGAGTTCACTGTGCCGAGAACTACAACAAACAAACCAGACAACACCAGAGCCGCGACGATGGCTCGCCGGACACCCCAGGCGTCACTCAACTTCCCCCAAGGTTGCACCAACACCATCGCCGATCCGGTGCCTGCCAATAGCAACAAGCCGGTGGCGCCGCCCGACAGGCCAAGCTCGTCGCGCGCTGTTAATGACACCAGCGGTACGACATTGAGGGGCCCTGCTGCTGCTGCCAGTGCTGTGGCACCTAGAAGCAAGGTTGGTCGCCGCAAAAGTGCGCGCAGATTTGGTCCGGCGCTGGCTGACCCTGTGGCTTGGTTTTGCCCAGCAAACTTGCTGGCTATTACACCGCTGGCAGGTGGCAGTTTTACTGCAACCAGCGCAGACACCAGCGCTACAAGCACAAAAACCAGCCGCCAGTCAATGTCGGCACTGACTCCACCCAACAACGGCGCCATGATTTGGCCCAACGACTGAAACGCCGCATACGAGCCGACCACGCGACCCAGCCGAGACGGCTCAATGTTTTCTGTTAGAGACGCGATCAGCAGCGGAGTCATAAACGCATTAAGCGAACCTTGAACCACTCGCCCAACCATGAACCAAGCAAAATTTGGCGCAATGACACAAAACAAGGTCGCAGGCACATACAAGGCAAACGCAAACCGCAGCGATCGCGCCACTCCCCAGCGAGTACCAAGCGTGCCTGATACCAGTAACAACACTGCAAACGGCAGCAGATATCCGGTGAAACCCCAGGCAACGGTGTTAGTGGAAACGCCGAATGCTTCCCGCAGCTCAGGGATCATCGGATTTAACACTCCGCCGCCAAACGGCCCTAACACTCCGCCTACATAAAGCCAAGCGCGACGTGGCTGATTTGTATCAGGCAAGCGGTTTTGCAACTATCCGTTCTTCAACTTCTGGATGTTTGGCCACGTGGCTGGTGTTGCTAAGGCGCTCTATGGCTTCGGCGTGACGTTCACGCTTAGCCGCTTCAACATCATCAGCACGTTCGGCAAATTCCGGCATCACCTCTTTAGCGAACAACTCCATTGCTTCACAGATGTCCTCATGACGATTTTTGCCAGCCTGGCTGACGAAGATAATTTCGTCCACGCCTGCTTGCTCATAGCCACGCACAAACTCACGAATTTGATCGGGTGTGCCAATGCAGCCCCGTAACGAGTTCAAGCCACCATCGGCTAGCTCACCTTGCTCCAGGCGAGCCACTTCGGTCAGGGCGTTGATTCGCTCAAAGCCCATTGCCTCGCGGTTTTGCTCAAACTCATTCCAGATGTTTGTGGTGCCAGGCATATGCGTTCCGTGGATGTAGTAGTGCGACAACGAGTAAGCGAAGAAGTGGAATCCGTCTAGTCCGCGATCCAGAGCGGTCTGTTCATCTTTATGGCACATAAACCCGGAAACGACCGCAAGATTTGGATTTGGTGCAAGCCCGATCGGGTCTTCGCATTTATCAAACTCGGCGTAGTAGTCGCGCACCCAGGTAGCGGCTTCGTCTGGGTTTATGAACGAGAAGCTCAGCGCACCGATGCCGCGACGTCCCGCCATCAGAATCGTCTCTCGCTGAGAGCATGCAACCCAGATTGGTGGATGCGGTTTTTGCAATGGCTTGGGCACCACATTGCGTGACGGCATAGAGAACCACTTGCCTTCGTAACCCTCGTAAGGCTCTTGGTACATCATGCGAGCAATCTGCGGAACAGATTCTTCCCACATCGCACGCTTGTGTTCGCGCTCTACTTGAAATCCGATTAACTCGGCATCGCTAGAGGTTTCACCAGTGCCGAACTGCACTCGCCCGTCTGAGACGATGTCTAACGTTGCGATGCGTTCTGCTACTCGAGCCGGATGGTTGTAGCCCGGCAAAACGGGCACGATGCCGTGGCCGATCTTTATGTTCTTGGTGGTAGCAGCACAGGCAGCAAGGAACACTTCTGGTGCAGATGAGTGGCTGTACTCCTCCAAAAAATGGTGCTCAACCTCCCATACCGTTGAAAAGCCGAGTCTGTCGGCAAGCTGAACCTGCTCTAATGCTTCTTTCATAATGCGATGCTCATCGCCCACAGACCAGGGCTTGGGCAGTTGATGCTCGTAGAAAATGCTGAACCTCACAGTTACTGACCCTAGACCAGACCATTCTTAGTGGCCTAAATGGGGTCAAAATCTGACTCGCTACTAACCGCAGTAGCCTTGCGGTATGGCCTATGAGCCATCTGAACACCATCCCGCTTTCGAGGAGTACACCGAAACCATCTACGAGCTGGCTGAAGATGGACTCGAAGTAATTCAGGCACGTATAGCCGAACGCATGGATGTGTCTCGCCCGGCTGTGTCAGAGATGATGCGGCGTATGGAAGGTGAGGGTCTGGTCACTGTTGATGACACGCACATACGGCTGACTACTGCGGGTAAGAGCATCGCCACCACCGTGGTGCGCAGGCATCGTTTGGCTGAACGATTTTTGACGGACATTTTGAAGCTGAGTTGGGCCGAGGCTCATCATGAGGCCGGCCGCTGGGAACATGTCATCTCGCCCAATGTTGAGAAAGCACTTATGAAGGTGATGAAAGATCCCAACACTTGCCCGCACGGAAACCCTATTCCTGGCACCGACTACCGACCGCCGACCAACGCCATTGCGTTAGTGGAGATTGACCCTCTGAAGAGTTTCACGGTGGAACGCATCCCTGAGGAGTTGGAGTTTGCCGCGGGACAGCTTGATTTTTTAGAAGAGTCCGGGTTGATGCCGGGGCGTACTGGAAAAGTGCTAACGGTTTCGCCCGATGGCGTAACTACGGTTGAGATGCAAGAGGGCACCGTTGGTGTGAGTTCTTTCGCAGCCGAGCGAATACTTGTAACCCTTTCTTAGAGATACTCCCAAGTTAGGTTCGCGAATTTGATTGCCCACGTCAAAGGCGAGCGAAGATGATCGTGTGCCAATGCTTTGGAATGAACGAGAGCGATGTGAATCGCGCGCTGAGGCAGCTTCCCGATCCGGCTAACGCCACAGTCGAAGAGGTGATTAGGACTAGTGGGGCTGGTAGTGACTGCACGAAATGTGTGCCACAAATCCAAGCGCTAATTGATGAATTCGTTGAGGTTGTCGCAGGTGAGGCAAAGCTTTGATGGCAAAGGTGATCGGGCATAAGCTGAAGACATGCAAGGAAATCCAGCAGTTATCGAGTTTATGAATGAGGCCTTAACGGCCGAATTGACTGCCATCAACCAGTATTTTGCTGCAGCAAAAATCGCTGATAACTGGGGCTGGAAGACACTTGCTGAGCAGTACCGCTCTGAATCTATGAGCGAAATGCGTGATGCTGAGCTTCTGATTGAACGCATCTTGTTGCTTGACGGTTTGCCTAACGTTCAGCGTTTGGGAACGGTGATGATCGGTGAAACGGTGCCCGAGCAGCTTGCGGCTGACAGGCAGTTGGAAGAAGGTGCCATCGCGCGCTACCGCAGCGGCGTGGCGTTATGTCTTGAGCATGGCGATGCGGGTACGCGTGAGTTGCTAGAGCGAATCTTGGTGGGCGAAGAAGAACATCTCGATTGGATCGAAACTCAGCAGACAATGATCGCTGACATTGGGCTGGAGCTTTATCTGCAGTCTCAAGTGGGATCGGCAGCAGCAGCGGGCTAACTACGGGATTATTCCGGACGCGCAAAGCGGCCGGGCAACACTCATTTCGAGTGATCCCGACCGCTTTACTTTGGAGCTACTTGCCGTCGATGGTGGCTTGCGCTCGACTTGTTTAAAGAGGGTTAAGCAGCGTCAGCGTTTGAGTCGCCAAACTTATGGTGACCGCGTAGCCCGCCAAATCTGTCTGAGTCAAATACTCCATTTACCCGATCAAGAATCCTTGCACGCACCGATGCCAATCGGTCCGTTGTTAGTACCTTGTCGTGCTCTTGTGCTCGGCTGACAAGCGCTTGCACCAAAGCATCAACCAACTCCTGCTCGGATACACCATTGGCCGCAGCAATTTCAACCAATGTCGAACCTTCGCTGTGAGCGGCGCGAATCTCATCGCTAGAAACACCAAGCAAATCAGTGAATATTTGACCGCGAGTCCCGCGAGCATGCTCTCTACCAGTGTGAATGCGATCGTTGGCTGCGCCCTCAGTGTTCTTAGCGTGACTGTGAGCACCGTCGCGATTTGAATCGTCGGTTATCGCTAACGCCGCGCCCGCTAGACCTCCAACTGCCAACGCAGGCAGCAAGACAAACAACAGTCCTTTACGCAAATACTTGCGACTCTTGCTGGTGCTCTTAGTTTCACTCTCCGCTGACGCAGAAGCCTCTGCGTCTTGCGGTGAGTGTTTTTTGTAAATAGTCATTTACCCGTTCCTTTCAATGAGTGGGTGTCTGTAACAGAGCCCACAATGGCGAACGAAGCTGAAAGGAACCTAAGAGACACCTAAGTGATTCCTGAGAAATGCTTTTATCCGTTAACTGTCCGTTTAACGGTCGCCGTATATCTCAATGTCAACGCTGTAGGCAGCGATGGCAAACCAAAAGGTGTCGAGATGTTCGACCGGTGTAAGCATTGCTCCTTGAAGCGGTCCGTCAATCGCTCTGCCAAGCAGCGACCAGCTCGATCCGGTTTGCGCATCAATGAACACGTAGTCGCGCTCATCGTTGGTGACTCGCTCAAAAGTCAGGTTCTGTCCGTCTACTTCAGACAGGTAAACCGCAGTCGCACCCACATCTCTACCTAGGGCAACGCTTGCCTGCTCTAGCGGAGTGGCCGTGCCGGGCTGATGAAACACCACGATCTCCACCACGATCTCCACGGGGTTCTCGTTGAACTCCAAAGCGAGAGTGCCTTGGGCGGCCAGCGTGTCCAACACCACGGCGACCTCTTGATCTGCGTGGCGGACTACTAACACACGTTCTTTTGCTGCTAGCCGTTGATCAGGAGTTCCCAGAAACAAGAACGGAGAGGTGCTGGGATCGTCATAGCCAACATAGGGGTTGAAGCCGTAGCTGTTGGGGAAACCGGTTTCACGCGACAACACCAGACCGTCAGGATGCTCGGCCTTAAACGTTTTCCAGTTCACGGTGGCCGCAGGTATCAGCTTGAGTTGTGTGCCTACTAGCTCGCCGACGATGGCTTGCCCTGTGTAATGCGTCCACAGGCTTTCAGTTTGGCGGTCGTACATGACCAGAGCCGAGTTGTAAAGCGAGCCCGAAGTGCCGAATGTCAAGGTTCGCTCGCCTGCTCGACGCTCAAAGACGACTGCTGAGTTACACAACGGGCAATAAGAAACGGTGACGGGAAGTGTGCCGAAGGTGTCGTTGACGATCTCGTGAGAGATGAGAATTCCCACTGGGTAAGCGCGTGCTTCGCCGCCAATCTCAACAGCAATAACCGCTTCTTGTGGCTCCAGCCAATCGACCGTGGAGGCTCTTTCGAAGTTCGGCCAGTCGATCGGTGCAATTCCATCCGGTGGCGGACCACCGCTAATGATGAGGTCAAGATCAACCAGTGGTTCGTCGAACAGTGGGTTGTCACGTCGCCCGCGTAAAGCCGATGCCACGACGCTGGGCTCGTCGCCGGGTATTTGCGCACCGGCGATTATTTCGGAGGCTCCGTCGAGATTGCTGCTTGGTTCGATTAAGTCTTCACTGGGATTGCCGGTGCGAGCCTCGGTGCCTGTCTCTGTGGCAGTCTGGTCGTTGGCCATCTCGTCGTCGAGCGAACCCGGTCCGCATGCTGCAGCAAGTGCAACCAACACAACTAATGCGACCAGCAACGCTGTGAGGTTGGCAAGTCTTGAGGTTGCGTTGGGCTTCTTTGCGTTGGGGCGAGACACGCGACCAACCGTAATAGCCGACATTTGGAGTTCTAGAGCGGGCGCCTTGTTTGCTAATGGGCAGACTTACGCCATGGCACAGATCGCAACCAACAACTATGTAGAACGTGAGGAACTAGAGAACTTCGTACGAGATAAGCACCACGGCATGCTGCTGACCTACCGGCGCGACGGGTCCCCGCAACTCTCGCTGGTAACTATGGGTCTTGACGAGCAAGGTGGCGAGCAGAGTGACAAGCTCGGTGACAAGCAAAGTGTGCTACTAGTCAGTAGCTATCCCAGTCGAGCGAAGGTGCACAATCTGAGGCGTGATCCTCGTGCATCAATACTGGTAATGGGTAATGAGTTCAACTCGGAGTGGGTTCAGGTGGATGGAGATGCTGAGGTGGTGGATCTGCCCGAAGCGTTAGAGGGTTTAGTGAGCTATTTCCGAGTAATCAGCGGCGAGCACTCTGACTGGGACGAATATCGCGCCGCTATGCAAAAGCAGGGCAAGGTGCTGATTCGGATTAAACCCACTCGCTGGGGACCTATTTCACGTGGTGGTTTTCCCGCTCACCTAGTAGAGGCTCCCAAGTAGAAAAGCAGCTAAACCCATTGCGTTAGTTCGGTCAGAGTGCCCATTGAGGCCTGTGCGCCAGTGCTGGTCACCGCGTGTGCACCTGCGATTGATCCAAGCGACAAACTGTCGGCTAGGTCGAGACCAACAGCTATTCCCACACCAAAGGCACCGCAAAACGCATCGCCAGCGCCGGTGGGATCTACCACTTGTGTGCCTGGAATCTGATCGAGCGACACCGCTTCTATAAACATCGGATCTGGCTGGCTGCGACTAATCACCATTGCACCTTGCTCGCCAAGTGTGACAACGACGTTTCCTGCACCATCACCAGACCGGCTAGCTCCGGTGAGCTCGCGTGCCGCGGTGATCATCGTTGGGCGATCGTTTACCGATAGCCCACTCAAGGTGGCGGTTTCGGTTTCATTCGGGACGAGATAGTCCACCTTGCTCAGTACCTCAGCAGACAACGACCTAGCTGGTGCGGGATTCAAGACGATTTTGCAGCCGGCTTCACTAGCGATCCGAACCGCCGCGGTGATCGCATCATCGGGCACTTCCAGCTGCAGCAGCAACACGTCGGCCGCTGCGATGACTTCATTGGCGGCTTGCACATGCTTTGCGGAGAGAGCTCCGTTGGCGCGTGGTGCGACGACTATGCGATTGTTCCCGGTGTCTTCTACAAATACGAAAGCCAGTCCTGTCTCAAGCTCAATGTCATCGCTTACATGCGTTAGGTCGACTCCGACATGTCTAAGACCCGCTAACGCCATCTGCGCTAGCACCGTCGAGCCAACTCGTCCAACCATTGCTACCTCAGCTCCCAGTAGCGCAGCCTGTGTGGCTTGGTTCGCGCCCTTGCCTCCAGGGAGCACCTGCAGGCTGTTACTGGTTACGGTTTCGCCACTTTCAGGCATCTGAGTGACGTCCGCTATGAAGTCAAGATTGATGCTGCCAACTACCGCTATGCGTGGCATGCGACGGTTAATGGCTTTGGCAGTTCGCTCTAAGACAGCTTGCATTTGCCTCTTACGCCTTCGGATTCGTTAGCTGTTGTCAATCTCGTAAACAAGCCGGACGGCACCGTCTTCAAATGGTGTTGCTTCGGTCAGGCGCATTGGCCGTTTCATCGGTTCGGTAAATAGGGGCATCCCGCTGCCTAGTGCCTCTGGCATGACAGCTATGTCAAGCACATCGATCGCTCCGCCGAGCATCGCAGCGGTTACCACATCTCCGCCGCCAAAAACCCATAAACGCTTTGGTGTAGTAGCTGAGAACTCACGAACAGCCTCGGCAGTCGGTGCGGAACTAAAGACAACGCTGGCGCCAGCTGGTATGGGCAGTCTTGGTTGACTGGTCAGCACCATGGTGGGTCGGTCTCCCCACGCCCAGTCGTGGTTTAGTAGCACCTCGTAGGTCTTGCGCCCCATGATTAGAGCACCGCACTTGTCTGCCCATGCAGCAAAGTCGAACCCTGTCATCGGGTAGGCATCTAAATAATCAAATGAGCCATCCGTGCGAGCGATGTACATGTCCATGGTGACAGCCAGGCATGCCACCACGTCAGAACTGTTCGCTGTGTTCAACTCTTCAGACTCAAATACTCAAGCGGTTGGTGGCGGGGGCAGGATTTGAACCTGCGACCTTCGGGTTATGAGCCCGACGAGCTTCCAGACTGCTCCACCCCGCTGAGCTTGACGCTAGCGCGGTAGTGAGATAGTGCCAAGTGCAACAGCTCACTCAGCTGGAACTACTCGAAATCCCTCAGCTAGTCGTCCATCACCCATGTTGCCAACCTTGGCGGTTTCCTCACTCCATTCACGCAGCCGGTCCGGTAAGTCATCCATCTCCCCCACCTGGCTGTGATGTTGTTCAAGTGCTTTGATCTTCAGATGAAACACATCGGTGATGTCGATGTGCCTATTCGACTCGGCCGCAAACATCCATATCTCTTTCACCGCGTGCGGCTCATGACCCTGCGCTAACAGCTCTGGGAAGGCTCGCGGATTTCTTGAGTCTGGATAGATCGCCGCCATTGTCGCAGTTGCAACCGCCAGATGATCTGGATGCGAGATAAACATGCGATCCCAATCCGGTGTGGGGTTTTGAGTTAGTACCACACTGGGTTGCACCTGACGAATAACGCGCGCAATGTCTCTGCGTAGCTCCAAACCAGCCTCCACCATTCCATCGGGATGGCCCAACCAGTGCAACTCATCTACACCCACCACGTAAGCCGCAGCGGTTTGCTCGCTCTGGCGCATCTTCGCCAAATCTTCGGATTTGTGGCTGAGATCGTCGCTGCCAGCTTCACCGCTGGTGGCTAGGCAATAGGCCACATGCGTTCCGGCTTGCACCAGTGTTGCCACAGTGCCAGCCATACCAAAGTCGATGTCATCAGGGTGTGCAACTACCAGCAGTGCTCTTTGCGGCGCGCGCAGATTGCCTTGCGAAGTTGCGATCATTTGAGTTGACAAGCTGGCTCCTTACAGAGGAAGGCACAGTCACGGTCATGGCTAAGGCCAGAGCGTCACCCCGTAGACGGGAACTGCAACTCGGCCAGAGCTATTAGTCGCTGAGCCTCTTCGATCTCACGCTGGTAGGCGGCAAGATCGCCGTTAGCTAGGGCTGCATCAGCTCGATCAAAGGCCGCGCGAGCCGCCGTCACGAGATCCATCAGGGTTTCGCTGCCTGTGTTGTCGCTACCTGAATCCCCATCGCCGGTATCGGTATCGGTACCACCATCTCCGTCTCCGGTATCGGTATCGGTATCGGTATCACCGTCTCCAGAGCCTGAATCGGTACCGGTATCGGTACCGATACCACCGTTAGTGCCGTCACCGGGTTGCGTGCTCACGGTGCGCGTCTCTAAATCAATATCCAGATCCGGTATTGCACCTTCTAACGCCGCTTCAAACGTTTCAGCAATGACAATGTCTGCGCCCACACCCACGATCACCAGTTGCAGTTCCGGTACCGCAGTAGTACCCGTCGCCTCAATAAACAGCGGGCGCACATACAACAACGAGTTCTCAACAGGAATCAACAGCAAGTTGCCCGGTGTTACCACCGACCCGTTTTGGTTCAACAGCGTGACTCGTTCGGAGATTTCCTCTTCGGTTTGGATATTCGAGTTGAACAAAGCAGGCCCATCAACCGGGGAATCCGATCTGATCTCAAATACCTCCATCTGCCCATAGCGACCAGGGTCGTTATGAACCACCATGAACCCTTCAAGGTTTTTCCGTGAATCATCATCTGAGAACGGCACAAACGGTCGGAAAATCACAAACGATTCCGAGTCTTCGCCCGGCAAACGCAATAACAAATACTGCGGTGCTATGCGCACCTCAGATCGGCTAATGATTTGACCGGTGGAATCAACCACCGTCTCCAAAGTGGCTTGACCGATGGAGTTACCCGGATCCTGCGCCACACTCCAAGCACCGGCAGCGTCATAAAACTCAGCTGCCTCGCTGATGCGGTAGCGACCCCACACGTCGGTCTGTACTCGGAACAAATCCTCGGGATAGCGGAAGTGTTCTTGTAGTTCCAGTGGCGGCTGCTCATCTGAGAACAGTTCCCCGAACTGCTGGCGATAGCTCTGTGCCAACGGATCGGTTTCGTCAATCACATAAAACGTGACGGTTCCGTCGTAGGCATTCACGGTGACCTTGATGGAGTTGCGAACGTAGTTGAAAGACGTCGCTAGGTCTCCGGTGCGTACTGCACGTGGATTGATCTGCTGTGAATACGGGAAGTCGTCGCTCATGGTGTAGGCGTCGATGATCCAGATCACTTCGCCGTCAATAACTGCGGGATACGGGTCTTCGTCATAAGACAGAAACGGCGCCAACGTTCGGACTCGTTCGTTGATGTCGCGGTTGAACAAAATCCGGCTGTCGCTGTTGATCTCGTTCGAGATCAACAGATTCGGCTCGGCAAAGCGCAACGCAAACGCGGCACGTCGCAAAATCGAACTCAAGCCAACTCCGTCATCACCCTCATAACGGGTGGATTCGGTGCGATCGTCGTCGTCTTGGAAGTCCACCTCGTCACGATCCGCACCAACCACGGCATAACCGGTCAGTCCCTCACCCACATACAAGCCTGGTTGAGACAAACTCAACGCTTCAGCACCTTCCTCTACCACCGCAGGAATATCTCCCAGCACATACGCAGGTCGACCGTTGGGATCAACCGCGTTAGCCGGCGCAGCCGCCAGGCCATATCCGTGCGTGAAGCCGACATTGCGTGTTTCCCAAGAGTCGTTTGGCAAGTCGCCAGAATTCAACTCACGTGCTGAAAGCACGATCTGTGTAACAAAGCCGTCTATGTCGTAGCGGTCAACGTCGATATCCAAAAAGTCGTAGAAACTCTTGATGCCTTGGGTTTGCTGGAATGTGTCCTGCATCACCGACGGGTCAAGGAGGCGGACATTGCGCACCGTTTCTAAGTTTTCTGCGATATCAGTTGTGGTGATCTCTGGGTCGTACTCAAACTCGCTTTGAACCACCTGATCTAACCCCAGTGCCAGACGTGTCATCTCAATGTTTCGCTCGATGAAAGGCGCTTCGCGCGTTGATTCCGATGGTTCAACCTGGAAACGCTGAACCAACGTTGGATAAATCGCTCCGGCCAATATGGCAACGATTGCCCAAAGACCAACCGCAATAGCCGGATAGGTAAAGCCTCGTCGCCAGATGTTCACCAGCAGCAGTACGAAACAAAACAAACTGATTACCAGCAGTAGCCGCAACACGGGTAACTGTGCGTTGACATCGGTGTAGGTTGCGCCGTCGACAAAACCCCGCGTAGACAACGTCAAAGCGAACTGATCGAAGTAATAACCGACTGCTTTTACCAGCGCCAAAATGCCCAGTAGCACTGACAGATGCGCCTTTACCTGCGGCAAAACTCGCGAAGATGCACGAACCTGTAGACGAATGCCGCCATGGAGGTAGTACCAGGCAGCGGTGAACAAAAACACCACCAGCACCGCAGCGAATGCCCAACCCACCAAGAACTCAAGGAACGGCAGCTGAAATACATAGAAACCAACATCGCGACCAAACTGCTGATCTGTGACGCCGAAATCAACGGGATTAACAAAAAACAGCCACTCTTGCCAACGGCCGGACACTCCCGCTCCCACCAGCAAAGCCAGCAAAAGCGAGACAACTAGCCGAACCAACCAGCGGTGCTTACCAACCGCTTGGTGCCACTTGGCGACCACGTCTTCTTCTGGGCCAGCCGGGCGCATCTTGGGTGCCATGCGTTCGGCCAAGAACAGGTTGATCCACATCAAACCAAAGAAAATGGCCGTAAACAGCAGGCCTAGGCCGATCTTGGCCCACAGCACTTTCCACCAAACCGATGAGAAATCCAGCGAAGAAAACCACAGGTAATCGGTGTAGAAACCTGACAGGCCACGCAGCGAGGCAATTAGCAGCAGTACCGCAAGAAAGGCAGCAACAAGGAAGACTCTTATCCGCCGCGCGTTGCGTCTTTTACGAGCCCCGTTTGTGCTACTTCCAGCTGGGCCGGTGGGCTGACCGCCTGGCGTGCCTCCGGGTGGACTCTGATTTTCTGGGCTCATATCAGTCTGAGGCTAGCGGCGCCTATGTTGCGTCTTGTCGGCTAATACTTGGAGGGCATCTTGCAGCGATCCCACTCCTACCACCTCGATGTAGTCGCCAAGCACCGATCTGGCCTCTTCAATCTGCGTTGTTGGAACCAGCATCAAATCTGCTCCTCTGGCCAGGACAGCGTGCGCTTTGAGATCCACACTTCCCACCCGGCCAACCGAACCGTCAAGTGACATCGTGCCAGTCGCTATCACGTCCAAGCCTTGCGTTAGTTCGTCTTCGCCGAGATAGTCGATCACCGACAAACACATCGCCAGACCTGCCGAAGGCCCACCAATGCTGCCCAGGTTCACATCTACTTCAAATGGCAGCTCTAGAGAATCATTAATCGTTGAGATTTGCACTCCAAGAACCGGTTGACCTTCGCTGTCGCCAAGCGTGATCGTTTCGGTTCGCAGTTCGGCTATGGGTTCGGCTGTGTCGGTTGCCTGGAAACTCTGAACGGTGAGTTGAATCTCGGTACCTGGCTCAAGCTGGCGGATAACCGTTACCAGATCGATAACGGTCAAAGTCGGTGTTTCGTTTATGGCCAGCACAACGTCTCCGGCAAAAAGCATCCCATCGGCGGGAGCATCGTCATGCACAAACTCGATCCGGACACCAGTCGGAGAGATCACGTCATAGCCGAGGTGATCCAGTGCTACTCGTACGGCCACCTCGCTTGAGCTGGTCATGCTGGCCAGGCCTCGTTGTCTGTTTTGTTCTGGGGTTTGGGTGCCCAGCACTTCGCTGCGATCTCGAACGCGGGCAGAACCATCTAGCCAACCCAATAGCACGTCCAAAACACTCGCCTGAAACTTCGTCCGAACCGAAACGAGACGTATCTCACCTGGTGACGGGTAAAACTGTGCGCCTTGCACCTCAATGTGATCTTCGATGTCGGTCGTGAGACCTTGGTACATGACCACCTTCTCGTCAACGATTACCAGACTTGACACCGCCAAAAATGTCGCAAATATTAGGGACACAATCAAGACTCCAAACAGCCACCGGTAAGACTTTTTGACTGGTGGTAAGTCAGGTGGTCTGGCTGACTGACTGACCGACTGGTTGGGTTGCTCGTTCACAATGCCCTAGCGTTTCATGATGTGAACGCTGATGTGCAGTCACCCCATCCCTTAGGGCCGGAAAACAAGACCGACTCCGACCGCGACGGTGGGGCACTTTCGAAACTGCTGAATCCTTCAGGAACGCTTAGAGATGAAATACCAAAGTTTCTACCGAAACGACGAGTAGTGGCGATCAGCGGGTTGGCGTTGTTCACGTTGCTGTTAGCAGCATCAATTGTCATCGTGTTTGCCGTGCTCACGTTTGTCGGGGTATTGCTGATCGACGCAATCGCTGGCTAGTAACGCTGCTACAGCAGGCTCCAAGATTCCAGTGCTCTGCCAGCTCCATTCACCACGGTCTCCAACGGGGACTCCGTGCGATACACCGAAATTGCCAACTTTTGAGAAATCAGCGCATCAAACCCTTGTAAGAGAGAGCCGCCGCCAAGCAGACGAGCACCGTGGCGCAGCAGATCCTGAGCAAGTTCAGTAGGCGTCGCACTGAGACAGTCGATGATCGACTGAGTGATTGCATCAAGCACTCCAGCCAAAGCGGCATGAGCCTCTTCGTGAGTCACCGTGAACTTTCGTGGCAGACCTGTCGAAATTTCACGCCCCTTCACCTCAGCATCAGCCTCTACGTATCCGGGTAAGGCAGATCCGATCAGGATCTTTAGTTGCTCCGAGGTTCGATCTCCGATCACCATGCCGTGGTGGTTGCGTATGAAATCGCGCAGCGCCTGGTCCATGTCAAAAGATCCGCTGCGTACAGAGTTTGAGCTCACTATTCCACCCAGCGACAGCACTGCGGATTGCGATGTGCCGCCGCCGACGTCAATCACCATTGTTCCGCGCGGTTCGTTGACGGGCTGTCCAGAACCAATAGCCGCTGCCATAGTTTGCTCAATTAGCCGCACATCGCTGACACCCACCTGGCGGATGGCTTCGGTCAGGGCTCGCCGCTCTACGGGCGTAATAACCGGAGGAACGCAAGCCACTACTCGCGTCTTTACAAATCGGCCGACACCAACTTGTTGCAGGATGAGACGAATCATGTGTTGCGTGTTCTCAAAATCGGTGATAGCACCGCCACTCAACGGTCGCAAGGCCACGATGTGAGAAGGCGTGCGGCCGATCATCTGCCAAGCCGTATTGCCGACGGCCAGCACGGTGCCAGCCCGCGCGTCCAGCGCGATGACAGAGGGCTCGTTTAGCACTATGCCTACGCCGCGTTCATAGACGAGCGTGTTAGCGGTACCCAGATCGATGGCTAGGTCACGTGGCAGAGGGTGGCTCCCGTTTAAACCGGGCACTGCTGGCGTCTGCCAATGCACTGCGGCGTTGTTCGAATGCCTTTATTCCGTCTTCCCAGCGCTCTCTGCGAAGCCAGTTAACAAGAAAAATCACAGCTAACCCAAGCAGTGGAATCGTTACGGCTAAGCCAAGAAAAAGTAAAGGAACCATTATTTGGCTGCGCCGATCTGGTATTTGGCTGCACTGGCCTGGTACTTGGCTGCATCCTGCATTTCATGGACGTTGACTATCTCTGTCGAAGCCAGGCCCCAGTCGCTACCCGCGTCGTGAACCTCTTGCTTCCAAATGGGCACCGTGGCCTTAAGCACGTCGATACCGAACCGGGCGGCCTCAAAGGCTTCGGCGCGATGTGGTGCCGACACCGCAACTACTACCGAACTCTCGCTAAGAGCCAGAGTGCCCATACGGTGAATCATCGCTATTGCACCCAGGTCGGACCAACGGTTACGCATCTCAGCGGCGATATCCGCCAAACGTGGCTCAACCTGGCTCTCGTAAGCCTCATAGGTGATTTCGGTTACTCCGGTGCGGTGCCGCGCATGATCGCGCACCGTGCCAGAGAAGAATGCAACCGCACCGCAACTGGGTCTTAAGCACCAGTCATAAACCGCAGCGATAGGGATTGGTTCGCTTGTTAATGCCAGCCAATCAGGCTGCTCAGACCCTGGTGTGGTCAACATGTCATCAAGATTATGGCGCGAGTGAGTGATTCAGGTTGTCTGACGGCGTTTAAGGCTACGTCTAATCCAAAATACGGCACCAACCGCAACCCCTAGCGCCATAAGTCCGCTCACCGTTAGCGATACATATTGCCGTTGGCGGGCGTTTAAATCGTCCCATGGCATGCCCACATCGGCATGAACAAACGCCTCGTCGTTGCCATAGCGTGCAGTCCAGCCAGCTGCTTGTAGACGATCGCTGGCAATCACCCAGGCATACCGCGTGTAGGGCAATATCCCAGCCGGAGCCTCGTGACCAACCCGGCGCGCCACGTAACGATCCAGTCTGTGCGAACGCTCCCATGCCATGCGTCTCTTGGGACGAGTGCCCAGCAGCTCTCGCAGTTCTGTCGGACTCAGCCAGCCATTTGGTGAGACGTTGAACACGCCCGACAGTCGTTTTTGGACTGTAACTACTACCGCTCGTGCAAGATCATCTAGATGTAAAAACTGACTAGGCGGATGATCGTCCCTAACCCTGGCTGGAGCGGTTGCAAGCATCGCCTCACCGATTGGACCGCCAATAGGAGATGACACCACCGGTGCAGGTCGCAGGATTGCGGCGGTGCCCCCGCTCCAGTTCTGCACCATGTTTTCAGCTTCGGCATGTCTGAGCGCAAAGGGTGTTTCCGGATTGGGTCGCACGGGAGAGTCCTCGCGCAGCGGTATCGGATTGTCAGGCCAGGAGCCGTAGACGCTGGCGCTCGACACCAGAGTCACATGCTTCACGCCTGCTGTTTGAGATGCAGCTAGCAGTTTCTTCAGTCTCGCTTGATCTTGTTCGGGGCCCAGTCGTAGATGAACGGCTGCGATTGTGCCAGGCGCAACAGCCGTGAGGCTTTCGGCAGCGGTTACATCAAAGCCAGCCCGACGTAGGAAAAGGATGACTCGAGTACCGATCACACCCGTAGCACCAGTTACCAGCACGGACGCTTTGGTGGCTGCTTCAGCGTCCGGGCGCAGGAATGAATTGTCTGCCATAACCATACGATGCCCTTATGGGGGAAGATCAACCACCTATTGATCCACCAACTGATCCACCAACTGACCCAGATAACCCATTTGGTGGGATTCCATTCTGGGGTGATTTGGGTTCACTGTTTCCTACCCAAGTTGATGTCTGGGCAAGCGCGAGGCAGGTTGGCTCACAGATTGCCACGGGCGCATCGGTTGAAAAAAACGTTGATCCGGCCGAACGAGTAACGCTGGAGCAACTGATGCGTGCCGCAGAGCTGCACGTAGAAAAGGTGACCGGGCTTGAGCTAACAGCTAGTGGGATTGCCCCAAAACTTGAGCTAGTTGTTCGTTCGCAGTGGGCAAACGACATGCTGAAACGTTGTCAGCCTCTGTTAGATAAGGCAGCCAAACGACTTGATCCAAGCGGTGCAAGCGCAGCCGAAGTCGGCGACAGTACAGATGAGATGGATGTGTTCGCAGCTCAGGGCAACAAAATGTTTGAGCAGCTCATGAAACACATGGGCCCAATGCTGATGGGCATCTGCTCAGGAACGATGGCCGGAAATCTGGCTAAGAGCGTCTTTGGTGATTACGACCTGTTGTTGCCATCAGACTCAGACACCGTAAGCCTGATTGGCCCAAACATCGCTGATTTTTCTAAGGAATGGAAACTTGACATCAATGGCGTACTGCTCTGGGTGAGCATTCGCCAATTGGCTTTACACGCGGTGTTCTCAGTGCCACATGTGCGCGCCGACATCAACCAGCTGCTTGAGCGCTACGCCGACGGGTTCCGTTACGACCCGGGCGGACTACAACGACAACTTGGGGAACAAATGGAGCAAAGCCTGGATTTCTCTGGTGAGGCTGCAGATCCGGCTTTCATTCAAGGTGAAATGCAAAAAGCGCTTGGCAAACCTGAGCTGCTGCTAGGTGCCGAACGCAGCGAAAATCAAGCCATAACTGCTGAAGAGTTAGGGATTCGTTTAGCGCTCATAGACGCCTACGTAAACCATGTGCTTGAAGCTGCGGGACGCAGATTGATCACCGGTTACGACGCACTGACCGAAGCATTGCAGCGCAGACAGCCGATGAACTCAACGGCCAAAAAATTTGTTTCACTGCTGCTAGGGGTCGGCAGCAGTAAAGAACAGATCAAACAAGCTGGCGAATTTATGAACGGTGTGAATGAACGTGCAGGTAATGAGGGTTTGGCTCTGCTGTGGAGCGATCCTTCTCACTGGCCCACGCCTAACGAAATCGTCGCTCCGGGCTTGTGGCTTGCTCGCATCGAACTACCGACCGACTAACGGTCATTCCGACTAACGGTCATTGGGTGGCGTTCTGCGAAACCTGTTTTTTAGCTGTTCCAATCGCGCCAGTTCAGCAAGCTGCTGACCCGGTGTGCGTTTGCCGCGTGCCGCGGCCATTCGACCAAGCAGATACATCACCGTTCCCACTGCGGTCACTATGGCCACCGTGGACAATCCGGCTCGTAGCGGCAGGAACGAAGACGAAATCACAACCGGCAAAATCGCGCCAATCACCCAACTCAGCTGAAACCTGGTCTCAAACTTGGCGAACATCCGACCCTGGTTGGCCTGGGGAACATCGTGCTGGGCAATGGCATCAAAGCTCAGCTTTCCCATTGATGACGCCAAACCAATAACCCCAAGCACACCTGCCACTGCTAAGCGCTGGCTCCAGTCTGAACCATTCACAACCAAAGCCGCAAAGGCCGCGATACTCGTCATCGCCAATGAGGCAGCCACCAACAGATCTTCACTAACCCGGTGTCGGAGTCGTGGCGCAATTAATGCCCCTAAAGCAGCACCAATACCGCTGAGCACAACCATCGCACCAAACCAAGCGGTAGGTGCTTCGTTGTAACGCAGCCAGAACGCCACCAAAAACAAAGAAAACCCGTTCATTGCGCGCAGCACGGTTGTGGCTGACGCCGCCAATAAGACACGCGGCGCGTGAGGTCTTAAGCGCTCACTCCCAAACAGAGGTGAGCGGCCGAGGTTGCCAGGGGTATAACGGACGCGCGCGGCTGGCACCACCATGACTGCATAAACAATGGCTGCTAAGCCAAGCACCCAACGAGAGCCAGCCAAACTCAGCAGCACACCTGGCACCACCACCAAAAGGCCGCCGATACCGGACACCAGCACTAGCTTTGAGTTGGCCTCAACCAGTTCTGATTCATGTCGCACCAGACCCGGCACCGCAGCGGTTTTGGAGACGTGATAGGTCTTTCCCAGCACTAGCGCCGCGAAGGCCTCAGGAAAAAGAAACAACGAGTCGAGGTCACGAACCATCAGCAAAGCCAGTACCGCTCGACCAGCGGCAGTAGCAATGATCAGTGCTCGTCGCCCCGCTGCGTGACGGTCAATGAGCGGACCAATCAGCGGAGCGATCACCGCAAAAGGTGCCATGGTGAACAGCAGATACAACGCAACACGCGACTGCGCGGCGCTGGGGTCGAGCGTAAAAAACAGGCTCCCTGCTAGGGCGATCGCTACTAGTGCGTCACCACCAGCCGACATGAGTTGCGCGCGCACCAACCAGCGGAACGGCTGCAAGACGTACCGATCACTGGGGCGATGAGCTGCGCTCTGTGCTGGTATCAGCTCCGCTGGCGCGTCGTAGAAACCTTCTTCAGGCTCTTCACCGCTGCTCAGGGTGCTGGCCTTGCTGCTGCTGTTCACGAAGGGCACGAGCGCGTTCGGCTCCTGAATGCTCTGGCAGCGAACCAGTAACTAAGAACAAAACCCGTTCGGCAACATTTACCGCATGGTCACCAATGCGTTCATAAAAGCGACCGACCACCGCAAGCTGCACAGCCTGCTGGATTGTTATCGCCCCATCTTTGCAGTTACTAAACACCTGCTCTAGGTACTCGCGCTGCAGTTCATCAAGAACGTCGTCAATGTCGCCAACCGTTTCTGCCGTGGCGGAATCACGGTTGACATATGACGTAATAGCTATGGACGTAAGGCGTGCCGCTTGCTCACCCATTTTCTTAATCAGATCGATGATCTCTTGCGATAGTGAAACGCCAGCGATGCGGCCAATGGCCTTTGCGATGTTGGTCACCAGATCACCACTGCGCTCAAGTTCGCCGATCATGTGCAGATCGGTCAGAACTGTGCGCAAATCAATCGCAACCGGTTGCTGCAACGCCAGAATTTGAAAACACTTCTCTTCAGCTTCCAAATTGAGCAAATCCAACGCATCGTCAGCAGCAATAACAACGTCAGCAGCAGTCGTGTCATTGTTTACAAGCGCTTGAGTTACCGCGCCAACACCTTCTGTAACCAGCGTGGCCATCTGCACTAGATCTGAGCGAATCTCAACTAGCGAGACTTGAAGATCGGTTCGCAGGTCGTCGGCACTCATAAGTCAAGCTTCACTTGTTTGGGCTCATCACAAGCCTCCAATTCAAGTTACAACGAAAGTCTGGTGTTGCTGGCCTAGCCCATGCGGCCGGTGATATACGCCTCGGTGCTGGGGTGTTCAGGGTTGGTGAAAATTGCACTGGTCTGACCGAACTCCACCAACCGGCCTGTGCGAGCGTGATCGCCTTCAGGACGTACCGAGAAAAACGCCGTCTGGTCTGAGATGCGAGCGGCCTGTTGCATGTTGTGGGTGACAATCAAGATGGTGTAGTCGTTCTTGAGCTCAGCAATCAGTTCCTCTATGCGCGAGGTAGCGATCGGGTCCAGTGCCGAGCACGGCTCATCCATCAGCAACACGTCGGGCTCCACAGCGATCGCACGCGCTATGCACAGCCGCTGCTGCTGACCACCGGACAACCCGTAAGCAGGCGCCTTGAGACGATCCTTCACTTCTTCCCAAAGTGCGGCACGCTGCAGAGATCCCTCCACTACATCGTTGATTTCGCTCTTGGATAGGCCACTAAGGCGTGCCCCGTAGGCCACATTGTCGAAGACGGATTTTGGAAAGGGATTGGGCTTTTGGAAAACCATTCCAATACGTCTACGAACCTCAACTGGATCAACGGCACTGTCGTACAGATCTACGTCGTAATACCGGAGATCGCCTTCGATGCGCGCACCTTCGACCAAGTCATTCATACGGTTAAAGCAACGCAAATAGGTCGACTTACCACAGCCTGAGGGACCGATAAAAGCAGTCACCTGATGGTGCTCGATGTTCATGTTGACATTGCTAAGCGCTTGAAAGGTGCCGTAGTAGGCGTTCAAGTTGCTCACCTTGAACACAAAATCTGGTTGTTTCACAGATTCAGACAAAATTTCGATCTCGTTTCCGGTCTCAGTAACAGTGTCTAGTGTCTCTTGGCCTGATACCTGCTGGACTGGTATCCGCGAGGCCGTTTCTACGGTGCTGGTGGTGGCTGTAATCGGCCGCAAATTACCACTTCTTTTCAAATCGATTGCGTAGGTAAATGGCAACACCATTTACCAGCAGCACCAACACGAGAATCAAAACGCTGGCCGCCGCGGCGACACCGCGCCAATCAGCTCCGGGCTGTCGCGCGAAGTTGAAAATCAACACCGGTAAAGCAGTGAACGGTCCAAAAAAAGTCTCAGCGGTATTGGCATCACCAAACTGCATGAACCCGGTAGCCGCACCCACGATGATCAACGGTGCGGCCTCACCCAAGGCGCGCGCCAGCGCCAGCACGGTGCCGGTGAAGATGGTTGATAATGACGCAGGCAGTATTTGACGTGACACCACCTCCCATTTGGTTGCACCTACCGCGTAGGCGGCCTCACGAATTCCAGAGGGCACTGCCTTTAGTCCCTCCACTGTGGTAATCACGATGATTGGCAGCACCATCGCAGACATTGTCAGACCAGCTGCAACAACGGTTTTGCCGTTTGTAAAACCCGATAGAGCGTTTACGAACACTGCTAAGCCGAGCATGCCGTAAACGATTGCTGGGACACCCGCCAGGTTGCGGATGTTTAGCTCCACCAGACGAGCAAATCGCGAGCCTTCTGAGTATTCCACCAAGAACACTGCGGTCGCTACTCCGATCGGTACCGCAAAGATGGCCGTTATTAGAGCAAGTTGCAGCGAGCCGATGACACCATGCCAGATACCTGTTACTTCTGGCGAGGTCTGAGAGAAGCCCGATGTAACAAAATCAAAGGGGCGGTTAATCAGCACATCCCAACCACCGACAAGCATGACAATCAGCAGAAGAGCGAGGAATCCTGTCGCGAAAAGCGTGGCTGCGATCAGCATCCAGCGGAACACTCCTCCGGTTATGTCGGTATACCGGCGGGCTCTTAATCGTTCAGCCGTTTGGCGCGCAATGTTGGCGGGAGTGGTTAAAACAACCATCAGTAACGCTCACGCAATCTGTTCACCACCATGTTTCCAAACATGTTGAGCACCAGGGTGATTACGAACAACATCGCACCCAAGAAGAACAGGCTTTGGAAGGCCAGATTGTTGCCAGCCACTTGATCGGTACCCAAACCGAGCGAAGCCATGGCCGAAGTTATGGTTCCACCCGGTGCTAACGGGTTGGCGTTGAACAGTGAGGTGTCGCCGCCACCTGAGGCGATGGTCACCACCATGGTTTCGCCAATAGCGCGACTAAATCCGACCACGACGGCTGCTATCAGCCCGGATATTGCCGCTGGCAGCACAACCCGGATAGACGTTGTTACCTTGCGCGCGCCTAGACCTGACGAGGCTTCTCGCAGAGCTTTTGGTACCGCTCGTAAAGCATCTTCAGAAATTGACGCAATCAAGGGAACTACTAACAAGCCGACAGCAATACCCGAAGCCAGCTTGTTGAAAAAATTAATGTCTTCGATCAGCGCGGAAAGTAGGTGCGGCGTGATAAAGCTGATCGCAAACAGACCCAACACCACGCTTGGCACGCTGGCCAACATTTCCAACGTGGGTTTCATCACACGGCGTACGCGTGGCTTGGCGTACTCAGATAGGTAGATCGCAGCGCCCAGTCCTGAAGGAACCGCCACCAGCATGGCAATGGCCGAAATCTGCACCGAGTTCAGCAATAAGGTGCCGATATCGAACAAGCCGCGTCTGGGAAACCAGCCGATGGCGTTTAGTTGGTCGAATGCCACCTCGCTGACGAAAGCCCATGCCTCGCTTGTCAGTGTCCAAATAATCGCAATGCTGATGAGTACCGTGGCCACTGCACTAGCGAAGAAAAGCCACTTAGCTAGCGACGAACGCGTGCGGCGATTTTTAGCGGTCTGCAGGTCTGTCACCCTTAGAGCTGGCGCTTGGAGGTCTGGCACTATTGAGCCGGGCATTTCGCTGAACTTATTACCAGTTCTTGATCCGGTACAAACTCGGTAACTAGCGCGACCAGCGATTAGAAGTTGCGGCCGGGTGTGCGGCTATTCCAGTTGCTGCGTGACTTTTCAAGATCGGCAGTCGTGACTTTCACATAGCCGGCTTCTACAACGTACTCCTGTCCTTCATCGGAAAGCATGAAGTCGACAAAGGCGGCTACTGCTGGCTCATCGGCTTGTGCAACATCGATGTAGGTGTACAAAAACCGACTGATCGGAAATTGTGCTGAGGCAATGGTCTCAGCCGTGGGCGCTACACAGCCGTTGCCGCCATCGATTTCAAGCAGCTTGATCCTGTCGCGGTTTTCATCTGCAAAGGCAAACCCAACCCAGCCGAGGCTGTATTGGTTACCCGCGATGCCGTCAATAATTACATTGTCGTTGGCCGCTGCCTGGTAGTCGGGACGTACCGCGTAATCGTTGGCAGCGTCGCCTTGCTCGACGCGTGACTCCCAGACATCTTCGAGGACTATCTCAATAAAGCTGTCGAACGTGCCGGACTCTTCGCCTGGTGCAAAAATGTCCAAGGTGCCCCCGGTAAATGTGCCGCTGCCTCCCAGATCAGAATTGAGTTGGTTGGCGTCGGTCCAGTCGGAAAAGCCTGTCGACTCGATCCCAACAAGGCTGTAGAGGTCAGCAAAGTTCATGCAGCCCACCGTGTCATTCTCAACTGAGGTAATCACGGAGATACCGTCTATCCCAACGCGCAACTCAATGAACTCAATACCGGCATCGGTCAAACATTCGATTTCGAGATCCCTAATCTGACGCGAGCTGCTCCAGATAGGTGCCTCACCGGCACAGGCCGCTCGATGTCCATCACCCGAGCCCGGCCCAGCGACTGCGATAGCGACGCGGGAGTTTTGCGCACCGAATGCTTCAGCGAGCAGATTTGTTATCGGTTCAACTGTGGACGAGCCGGTCACAAAAAGCGAGCCTGAGATAGTCCCGCCGTTACCGGTGGAGTCACCGGTGGAATTATTGGTGGAATTATTGCTGGAGTTATCGCCTCCGCTAGCACAAGATGCCGCAAGCAAGGCAAACGTTGCAAGCAAGGCGAACGTTGCACGTAAGACGGGCACCTACTCCCTCTTTTCGCCTTCGGTGGCTCCAAGATCCCAACGCAGCTCAAAGTTGTCTCTCTCAGCGTCGCGCTCAACGCGTGCTTGGTTACGACTGAACTGTGGGTCGTGTGGCGGCAACAGCTGCAGCCGTGCCAAGGTGCGTCGACGAAAGTCGTCGACTTCGGCCTGTTCTCCATAAAGGCCTTCGACTTCCCAGTGAGGAGCGACTGGCCCTAAGTACATAACGCGCACTCCAACTTCGGGTGGAGGACGTTCTTCGTATTCCGGTTCCATGTGTGACATAAAAATCTCTTTTGAATTAGGTAGGTATTCAGGCAGGTTTAAGGGGTTGGGTTCGCATTAGATGAGCTTGTACTGGCCGAGTTTGTACCGAACGGTGTTTGCGCTGATCGGTGTCCGTGCTGATCGGGGTCATAGCGCAGCGTGCCAGTTGTCTCAGTTCTAATGTATGGCTTGTCTTGGAGAAATCTGGCTGTGCTAGCTCAAGATGTCAGCTGCTAGCGGGATCGGTGCCCAACGCGTCCAATGTGACAAAACGAGCGGTGCAACCAACTTCACGTGGCGAAATCCTAGCAAAGTGAAATGCAGGCAAGACGTTTCGCCCGGCTGCAAAATCGCTCAGGTAGAGAATTATGAGATTGCGATAAGAGTTCATGAAACTGAGAACCAAATGGCCTCGTCAGGAGTTATGACTGAGAACAAGAAAGTGCATCATCATGAACCACGATTCCGAGACCATCACTCTTCAACGTCCGGCCAGCGAAACTGACAAGCGCGCCTGCAATGAATCGTTGCATGACTTGTTCGACACCGAACTACTCCCCACCAAATGGATGTCGCACGGCAACTGCGCTGACTCGCATCCCTCCGTGTTCTTTCCACGCGATGGGCTCGGCGTAATAGCTGCGCAACAAATCTGCAAGGGTTGTCCCGTCGCTGATGCATGCTTGGAGTACGCCCTTCAAAACCACATCAGCCACGGTGTGTGGGGCGGTACTTCTGAGCGGCAGCGTCGCCGGATCCTCAGCGAGAGGCGTCGTACACGTCTAGCGATGGCTAAGACGCAAACGGCGGCCTAGTAAGCCAACTGGGCTTAGCTTGACTGGGTCTCGTCTTTTGAAATAGAGCCGCCTGGCTCGGGCTGGCTCGATTCGTTATCGGGGTTGTTAACACCGTCGCGGAATTCGCGCTGAGCCTTACCTAACGACCGCGCTAGCGCGGGTAGCTTGGCTCCGCCGAACAAGAGCAAAACGATCCCCAAGATGATCAGCAACTCTGGGGCTCCGAGACTCACTGCCTGCATTTCAGTAACGCTACATCGCTCGCAACCACCTGCGGTAGGCGGCTAGTAGCACGACGGTCGTTGATCAGGCTGAGCCTGCTGCGGCACGTTTGGTCATCATCTGTCGCTGGCGTCGATACCGGCGCCGTTCACGTTCACTCAGTCCACCCCAGATGCCGAACTTCTCTCCGTTATTGATTGCGTACTCCAGGCAGTCGTCGCGCACCGCGCAACCGCGGCAGACTTCTTTAGCTTCACGGGTGCTTGCGCCACGCTCTGGGTAGAACAGGTTCGGCTCAACGCCCAAACAGTTGGCGAGTTTCCACCACTGCTCCTGTTCTTCTTCGGATCCACTCAGTTCTTGGATAAATGCCATGCCTGCCTACCTTTGACGAAGACTCGTGTAAGTCACTTTTACGTAACTACAAGAATGTAATTTGTATTTGTACTGCATAAGTGTGACAAAAAGCAAGTCCAATATTTTGCGGATCGCTTTAGAGGCTCTAAGACGAGCGTTCATTCCACATAGCAACCGATTCGCTCAGCTCCACATCGCCGATGAATGAGCCCGCAAGTGGAACTTCGGTAGCACTGCGATAGCGCACCGTTACACGCACCAACCCACCTTCGTTCGACTGCGACACCTCCAGTCGCTCCGGTTGCAGCGGTACGACTGCTTTCACCGCCGCTACGACCTCTTGCTCGCTTTGAGCTACTACTGCAGTACGCGCACCAACGCGCGCTGCATGTGCTACTAAAACTGCATCTCTCGCCACCAGCACAACCTGCACGATGCACAGCATCAATGCAACCAAAAACGGCAAGATCAAAGCAAACTCAGCGGTGGCCTGACCGTGCTCGCACCGCTTCAAGCGTGGATGCTCAGGAAACAGCGTTAACCAAATAGTTGAATACCACGTCAAGCAGTCGGCTGATCTTGCCTGTGCTGGCTGCCCAAGCCGCTACCGCGGCGATCACTAGTGCAATAGCACCCGTCAGCAAGGCGTACTCAGCAGTGGTCTGACCGGTTTGGTCAGGGGTAAAAAGGCGTGTGCAAAGACGCGTGTAAAGGCGTGTGTAACTGTTCATAACAATTGGCTCCGTTTCTGTTGTGTCCGTAGAAGCTGGCATCGTCTGGGTTTGGTTGGGTTAAGCCAAACCGTGGTTCACGGGAAGTGAAAAAGCGGAAGTGAAAAGTAAGCCGACTGGTCTTCACAACTGGAAAGCGGCAACCAGCACCGGCACCACCCCCACTAAACCCAGTGCTGGCAACACGCAAAAAACAAGCGGAAACAGCATTAGCACAGGTAATTGGCGAACACGCTTGTCAATACGGCGGCGGGTTTCTTCTCGCAGCTCATGTTGGATGCGCTCTAACGCGGGTACCAATGCAATGCCGTAGCGGATCGAAGATACAAGCACCTCTACGAATGGTCTAGCGCGCGGACCGCTGTAACGGCCGAACTCGGCTAATGCGTCAACCAAGGGAAGGTCATCTTGGCTGAGCAACGCGCCGAGATGTTGGCCAAGCCGAGGTGGTCCATCACGCGCAGCCAGCTGTAAAGCCGCCAAGACCGACAAACCCGACGACACCGCCACCATGACAATGTCAACGATTGCGCCTAGCTCAACCGCTAACCGGTAAGCCATCTTGGCTGAAAGAGCTCCATTGGGTAGCTGGCTCTTAGAAGATCGGTTAACTAAAGAGGCTAAAGAAGCAGCGTCTAGATCTGCAGTGGTCTTTGCATGTGCGAAGGAGTTCTTGAAAGCACGACGGCGCGCAAGATTGGGTCGCGTAAACCAGCCGAGACAGCCGAACCCTGCAGCAACTAATAACGGCGGCAATAAGGGAGGCAGTAAGGAAGGTAATAAGGCAAAAGTCATGGAACGGCTCGATTAATCAGCCACCGCATCCAGCCGATACCGGTTAGCTCCATTACCACGGCAGCAAAAATGCAAAACCGGCCCAGAGTCGTGCCAAGCAAGACTTGAGCGGCCACACCTCCTTCGGCCACCAGCACCACGGCTATGGCCCACGGCAAGGCAGCCACAACCCAGATAGACGCACGCGCTTGTGCTACCTGCACGTGTGCATCGGCTAGTAGTTCTTCGCGTGAACTGATGGTGCGCGCAACGTGATCAAACAAAGCGGGATCTGCACCAACCTGCTGAGTGGCAAGCACCACAGCGGTACGAAGCAAGGCGGTCTCTTCGGTGCCGTCACGTTCGGCCCAACGCGCAGCCGCACGAGCAAGAGTGACACCACGATTATGTTCGTCAAGCAGTTGGCAAATTGGCTCGTTTAGCGTGTTGTTGGCACTATCAAATTTCGCATCCGCACGATTAGCGCTATCACGATTAGTACTGCCACGATTAGCCGTCATGGCTTGCAGCAAAGTCTCACCGGCGTGAAGTCGGCGTGCGATATCAGCGCAATACTCACCAATGTGGGCTGCTCTTTTGCGAGCTTGATGCCTAAGTCGACGTTTGCGTAGCCAAGCCGCTACAAGGCGCCGATACTTAGGGGAGGTAAGCACACCGCAACCCAAAATCGCGAGCAAGACCAACAGCACTAAGCAGCCACCGCAGCTACTTCATGCACGCCCACCACACTCCGAGATCCATCCGCTGCTTTGGACATATGCACAAGGACATCGATCACCGAACGAATGTGTCCGCCCACATCGCCTGTGGCTCCCCCTTGACGAGCAAGTTGCTCCAATCGCCAGAGAGCATGTTCAGCGCTGTTGGCATGAATCGTGCTTAACGAACCACGATGCCCCGTGGTTAGTGCCTGCACCAAGTCGGTCGCTTCGGTGCCTCTTACCTCACCAACAATGATGCGATCCGGTCGCATTCGCAGTGCATTCCTCACCAACTGTGGCATTGATACAGATCCCTTGCCATCGATGTTTGGTGGCTGACCCTCTAGACGAATCACGTTGGTGTGCAATCGCGGCAGCTCCGCGGCTTCTTCAACAACCACGATGCGTTCACCGACGGGCATCGTTGCCAACAAGCCAGCCAGCAACGAGGTCTTTCCCGTGCTGGTGGGGCCGAAGACCAGCAGGTTTGCGCCCGTGCTTAGCAGTGTCTTTAGTTGGTTTTGAGTTTTGGTGTCAGCTAACTCACTCAGTTGCCTTGCCGTTGATGGGAAACGTCGCAGGGTGATGTACGGGCCGTCTACCGCAACTGGTGGGACGGAAATGTTGCAACGCGTGCGGTCGTCTAGGCGCACATCGACGATTGGGCTAAGCCGGTCTGCTCGTCTACCGGTTGGGCCTAAGAGATACTCCACTAGGCGCTCAACTTCTACTTGGCTTACACGACCGATCTCACTCAGCTCGCCGCGTCGTTCGATGCTCACCGGACCGGAACCGTTGATCATTACCTCTGTGATTTCTTCGTCGTCCCATAGCTGCGCAAGTGGCCCAGTGCCGGCCAGGCGAGCTAACACCTCTGACACCATTTGCGCCGCATTGACCCGGCCCAATAGCGGCGCTGCGGCTTCAACGGCCGTAGCAACCGTGCGTGGCTGTGGATTTGTGCCAGGTAAGAAACTCTCGTGAATTGACTCCAGCAGAGAGCTCTCAGCAGCAGCATTCACAACAGCTCATCGAGTGGTTTGGACAACCTGTATGACCTGTCAAGCAACAGTCCGGCGTCACTCCAGCGCGCGATAGCAGGATCAAGCGCTATCGCGACCGCTGCGTCTTTACCCACGCCTCCCTCTACATCGGCCACCGTTAGTGAGCGCGTCGGGTCGGCGATCACCACCATGTCGTCGATACGACTTGCCATACGGGCGGCTCGGTACACGGCGCAATAGCAAGTAGTAGCCACCATTATTCGCCGTACGTTGTCATCGCCTACCAGTTCGGTTGCCGCGGCTCCGGTTCCAGCGTCAACAATGACCACCTGAGGCTTGCCGCAGAGCAAGGACCACAGGGTTGTCAAGCGGGTTTGATCAAACTCACCCTTACCGCGTGGCAACAAAGCCACCTGGTCGTTTAGCTCAACTTGTAGAGCATCCACGGAACCTAGAGATAGGTCATCCGCCCTAGCCCAGTCGGCTATGCCAGCTAAGTCTGTGCTAACACCCGCCGTGACGGCAACGTCTCCAGTCAGATCGACTAGCACCACCTCACGCCCCAGGCGAGCTGCCCCGGACGCTGCCATTACCGCAACGGTGGTGGTACCAACTCCGCCTTTGGCTCCTACATACGCAAACAGCATGAATACCTCACTACCGAGAAAAGTTCACCCGATTCGGGCAATAAGGGGAGGTGATTCACCAGAGTTACTAGCACGGTGAAGACGATGAGTCGTCAGGTATTTTTGAGTTGGCTAGATGACTACGTCATGGCAAGCTTGCGGCGGAGGTGTTAGAGCGCCTGGTGGGCTCCGCCGCCTTCAAAGCGGTTGGAACGGGAAACCCCCGTTCGGCGGGTTCGATTCCCGTCCACCTCCGCCAGCTTGTTGACTTGAATCGCAGTGCGCGCCTTAGCTAGCGAGCCTGACGTTGTTAAAGCAGCTGCTAGCTAGCATGCTTAATGAGAGGGTTGCACTGAGAGGGTTGCACTCGTAACCGCTTAGCCAGCTAACGAACAAGTTGAGGAAACAACATGAAGAAAAAGCTGCTTCTAGCCGTAATTATCGGTGCACTAATCGTCATCATCGCTCGTCGTCTTTCAGACGCGTAGCAACTCCTACAAAACCGCTACTAGTTCTTTAGATCGCTAGCGCAACCTCGGCTGGCTGGGTCACGCTCAGCGTCTCTAAGTCGAGGATCGCAAACGCGCCTGGACGCAAATCAGAGCCCAGTCCTTCAACCTGGCATTCACCCCAGGGAGCGTGCCAGGTACTTGAGTGCCGAACATGCCAATGACCATGTACTAACAAACGCGGCTTAGTGCGCTGTGCTGCCGTTTGAATGCGGCGCTGATTCCCCTCACCGATTTGCCCATCAGATGGACGCTGGGCACGTGATCTTTTCATCTCAATCATGGGTGCTACGCCACCGGGGCCATCGTGACAAACCAGCACGTCCAATGGTTCGTTACCCAACGCTTCAAGGTCGCGTCGCGTGATGAGTTCGCGTGGAAACCATTCCATGGCGCGTTTGCGAAACCACCAGCCTGGTGACCAGGCTCCGCCTAACGCACCAAACGAAACCCCGTTCCAGTTCCAACGGCTACCGCGCGCAGCCCAGAACATGTTCTTGCTTAGCGCAATTGGTTGCTTTGGTCCCCAGAGTCCGTGCGGGTCTTGATCGTTGCCATTTACTAGCGGTCGATACGGAGCTGCGGCCTTTGCAAGGTCATCCAGATTGTCATGGTTACCGTCCACTAGTAGCCATGCAACCGAACTGTTGGCCACCTTTTGGATTAGCTCCTGGCCTTGCGGCCTTTCGGGTCGCCAGTTGAGGTCGCCAACCTGCAATACCACTGCGCAGCCTGCTTGTTCAGCCGCATAAATAGCAGCATCTATCCAGACAAGATCGCCATGAAGGTCGCCGCATAACAGCACCTTTCTTGGAGCAGCGCAACCTGCAAAAGCTGTCACTTCAGTTGCGATGTGTGGTTTCGTCGACAAGGAAGATCTAGTTCAGTGACCTGACCGGTTATCCAAGTCAGCTACATCGATAAGAGATCGCGCGCGCCAGTGTCAGAACTGGGGTGACGCAACTTTGACATCGCTCGTGCTTCAATTTGACGAACACGTTCACGAGTTAGATCAAAGGTCAGTCCGACTTCTTCCAAGGTGCGTGCTTCACCTCTGTCAAGGCCAAATCGGAGTTTCAAGATGTCTCGCTCACGCTCATCTAGCGGCAGCAGCATTCGTTCGATCTCTACTGGTAGCAGAGTGGTCGCGGCCACCTCAAATGGCGATTCTGCAGACCTGTCTTCGACCACGTCGCCCAGCTCGGCATCGCCGTCTTCACGCAAAGGTTCAGACAGAGATAGCGGTTCGGCCGCAAACCTCAGCGCCTCGGTGACCTTGTCTTCTGGCATGTCGACCTCTGCCGCCAGTTCTGTCAAAGTGCCTGCTCGGCCGTGTTTTAGCTCTAAACGAGACTGAGCTTTTTGCAAGCGTGCAAGCGTGTCTCCGGCATGAACAGGTAGCCGTATTGTGCGGCCGGTGTTGGCAATGCCGCGTGTAATAGCTTGACGAATCCACCAGGTGGCGTAGGTAGAAAACTTAAAGCCCTTGCGCCAGTCAAATTTCTCTACCGCGTGCATCAACCCGAGGTTTCCCTCTTGGATTAGGTCTAGCAACGGCAGACCGGAAGCCTGGTACTTCTTTGCGATTGACACCACCAGTCGTAGATTTGACTCCACGAACTGCCGCTCTGCTCGAATGCCCTTGTTCCGCTGGCGAATTAGTCGCGTGCGAATAGAGGGATCTGTGATCTTCCTCCTGCTGAGTCGTTTGTCCGCAGCCACACCGTCTTCGATCTGCTGAGCCAACCTGACTTCGTCGTCTTTGGTTAGAAGCTCATACTGACCAATGTCAGTGAGGTACATGCGGACAAGATCTTCCTCGTCTCGCTCAACCCGCTCTTTGGCCACGGCACTCCTCGTGGGGACAAGCACTTTGCTTTGCAGACCCTACTGACCTAAAGCAACAAACTGTCGCTATAAGCGTGACCTGCAAGGCAGCCTCGCGGCATTGCTATGGGAGCGGGATGTTAACGATGCCAGACGCAAATGCAACCGCTTGTAGGTGCCGCGCTCATCAGTAGCGTCTAGGCGTGGCAAAACAGGCTGTCGTCTGCGGTGCGGGCGGGTTTATTGGAACCCATTTGGTTCGGCGGCTAATCGCTGACGGCTATTGGGTGCGCGGGGTTGATATCTCCCGTCCACAGTGGAGCACAACCGCAGCACAACAGTTTTTGCAGATTGACCTGCGGGATCCTGTCGCTGCTCGTGCAGCGTTCTCATCTCTTGACAAAGACAAGCCGGTCGAGGTGTATCAGCTAGCTGCAGACATGGGAGGCATGGGTTTCATCAACAGCGCTGAAGCCGACATCATGCACAACAACGCTCTGATCAATCTCAACGTCGCAAGGGCTGCTGCGACCGCTGGAGTTGATCGCTATTTCTTGGCTTCGTCGGTGTGCATCTATCGCGACATGGTTTCTGGCGAACCCGCGCTCAGCGAGAGCGACGCTTACCCAGCTGCACCTGACAATGAGTACGGCTGGGAGAAGCTCTACGCCGAGCGTGCGGTTACGGCGTTTAGTCGTGAATATGGCTTTAAGGCGCGCATCGCTCGTTTTCAAAACTGCTACGGGCCAGAAGGCACCTGGCGCGGCGGACGTGAAAAAGCACCCGCAGCATTGTGCCGCAAGGTTGCAGAGGCAGTGTTAGCCGGTGACAACACTGTGGAGGTGTGGGGCGACGGAACTGCGGTACGCAGCTTCATTTATGTAGAAGATCTTGTAACTGCCATACGACTGCTAACCGACAGCGCCCGCAGCGAACCAACCAATCTCGGTACTCGTGAATACCTGACCGTGAACGAACTCCTAGCGCAAGTGGCTGAAGTGTCCGGCAATGAGATTATTCCTAAGTGGGTGCCTGGCCCGGTGGGAGTTCAAAGCCGCAACTTCTCCAACGAGGCAATCGAACAGCTGGGTTTTGAACCACTGCACTCTTTGGCACAGGGGTTGCAGAAAACCTATCCATGGATAGCCGAGCAGGTACGTACTCAAGCGGTGTTGGCTAGCGAAAGCGATTAGTTACAGGCATTCGGCGATCCTTGCCGAAGCTCTTAGCTGAGATGCGTGGCCCTAACGGTGATTGGCGACGCTTGTACTCCGCAAGATCAACAAGGCGAGTTATTCGCCGCACTTCGTCAGCATCTAGATCTTGCCTAGCGGTGGCAAGATCTATTAGCTCGTCGGTGGTTAGATCACCGTCCACGTAGCCCTCTACCAGCGGGTCTAACAGCTGATAGGGCGGTAGGTGATCTTCGTCAAGCTGTCCGGGGCTTAGCTCAGCCGAGGGAGGCTTATCAATCACAGACTGCGGAATCCAGGGGGCTTCGGTTTGGGCGTTACGCCAGCGACATAGCTCATAAACCAGCAGTTTGGGACAGTCCTTTATTACGGCATAGCCGCCTGCGGTATCGCCGTAGAGGGTTGAATAGCCCACCGACAATTCCGTCTTGTTGCCGGTCGTCAGCACCAGCCAGCCGTGCCGGTTTGATAGCGCCATCAAGATGACTCCACGAATACGGCTCTGCAGGTTTTGCTCGGTCAGAGCTTCCGCTTGAGCTACGCGTTTTGGATTAGTGACACTTACGTCTGGGCTTATCTCCAACATGTTGGCTAATGCGTAATGTGCTGGTTCGATCGAAATCGAGCGGTAGTCGGCTCCTAGATTTTTGGCCAGCATGAGAGCATCACTGCTGGAGTGGTCGCTGGAATAACGCGACGGCATTGACACTGCATGAACGTGTTCGGCTCCCAAAGCATCAACAGCAACGGCCGTGACCATGCTGGAGTCGACCCCGCCCGAAGTGCCAATCACCACGTCACTGAATCCGTTTTTGGTGACGTAGTCATGCAACGCCAGCACGAGCGCTTGCCAAACTTCAGCCAACGGTTCAGGCCAGGAAGTGATTTGGCTTGGGTTAGTAGACCGGGGATCTGCAGACTCGGATTCAGCTGACTCAGAGCCAATGGGCACCTGAACAACATCTATGGCCCGCTCAAAAGCGGGCAGGCGCGCGAGCAAGTTCCCGCTGGCGTTGACCACGCACGACCCACCGTCGAAGATCAGCTCATCTTGCGCTCCTACCTGATTCACATAGACCAAAGCGGTACCAGCGGCCCGAGCTTGCGCTGCGATGTGGCTTTCACGTTCGGCTTGCCTAGAACGCTGATACGGAGAGCCGTTCACGCTTATCAACAGCTGCGCGCCGGCCGCCACTTGTTCAGCTAGGACGGGGGCAAGCGAACCCGGCTGTGCTGCGGTGGCGCCTGGATCCCAGATGTCTTCGCAGATTGACACGCCTACCGAGATACCTGATACCTCAATCAGCGGTCCTATCTGAGTTCCCGCGGTGAAATAACGTTGCTCGTCAAACACTGAGTAGTTCGGCAACCGCTGCTTACGCACAATGGCCTGCACACGGCCGTCTGCGCACACTGCAGCACTGTTGTAGACGGTTCCAGCCAGTTCAGGAAACCCAACAATCGCGGGTGTTGCCTCAGTGCTGGCCGCGATTTGCCCAAGAGCGTCGGCGCAAGCTCGCAAGAAAGCCGGCTTTAGAAGCAAATCCTCTGGTGGGTAACCGGTTACGGCCAATTCGCTAAACACCACCAATTGTGCTCCGTGCGAGCGGGCAGTGCGGTAAGCACTAATGATGTTTGTCGTGTTAGCTGATAGGTCGCCAACCGTCAGATTTAGTTGAGCCAGACCGACGAGCAACTGCGGCACAAACGGCAGGTTAAAGCGAGTTTTGCGTTAGTCGGTCAGCGCTTCGCAGATGGTGTTGGTCATCAGTGTTGCAAGAACGTACGGGTCGGCGTTGGCGTTTGGACGCCTGTCCTCGATGTAGCCGCCACCGTTCTTCTCTACCTGCCAAGGAATTCGCACCGACGCGCCACGATCCGACACGCCATAGCTGTATTCGTCATGACGTTGGGTCTCGTGATTGCCAGTGAGTCTCTGTTCAATGCCGTAGCCGTACCCAGCCATGTGCTCCTTACGCTTTTCTGGTGAACCAAGCGACTCGGCCGCGGCAATAACCGCGTCATAGCTACCACGCATTTTGTTGGTCGAGAAATTGGTGTGCATGCCTGCACCGTTCCAGTCGCCACTCATTGGCTTTCCTTCAAAAGAAATTGCAACGTCAAAATTTTCGCCAAGACGCTGCAGCAGGTAGCGCGCGACCCACAGTTGATCGCCGACCGCCACCGTGTCGAGCGGGCCAATCTGGAACTCCCACTGACCAGGCATCACCTCGGCATTGGTTCCTGAAATGGTTATACCCGCTTCGATGCACCAGGTTGCGTGTTGCTCAACGATGTCGCGTCCGAAAATCACTGTCGCTCCGACACCGCAGTAGTAGGGCCCTTGTGGCGAGGGGAATCCGTCAGGTGGAAACCCTGCAGGCCAACCAGTGCTGGGATCGAGCATGGTGTATTCCTGCTCGAGTCCTAAGAGCGGTTCTTGCGAGCCCCAGCGATCTAAAGCCGTGCGCGCGGCTGCCCGAGTGTTGGTGGGATGCGGTGACATGTCCTTAGCCAGCAGTGACTCACACATCACCAACACGTTGTCTCCGCCACGAATCGGGTCCGGGCAAATGAACCCGGGTTGCAGCACAACGTCAGACTTGTCGCCGGTTGCTTGATTGGTGCTGGAGCCGTCGTAACCCCAAATTCCGGGTTCAATGTCGTCTGGCAGAATATTGGTCTTAGACCGCACCTGTGCGGTGGGCTCAACCCCGTCGATCCAGATGTATTCGGCTCGGTAGGTCATGTAGCTCCCTTTACAAGTGCGAAATGTTAGCGGGAGCGCCAAGCAACAGGGCTACGTACTCAAATATTCGTTTCAAGCAGGCTGCTGTGGTCGTGCCGCGCTCGAGCATCAGAATTAAGCGTCGAGCCAAACAGTGCTGCTACCGCCACCAAGGACAGGGTGATAAGCACGGGGCTTAGTAGCAGTAACACAACCAGAAAAATCGCACCAACCATGGTTATGACGTTAGCCAGGCAGGTGTGCAAAGCCTTCGATCTCTACCAGCGCTCCCAGTGGCAATCCGCTAACGGCTATGGCTGAGCGTGCGGGGCGATGCCCGCCAAACACTTCGGCATAGATGGAATTGATCTTGGTGAAATTGGCGATATCGGTCATAAACACGGTGCACTTGACGATGTCGGTCAGCGATGCGCCTCCGGCCGCCGCTACAGCAGTCAGGTTTGCTAAACACTGACGGGCTTGCTCCTCAACTCCGCCAGGCACTAGAGCACCATCGACAATGCCGATCTGGCCTGAGATAAACAAAAAGTCGCCAGCTCGGTAAGAAGCTGAATAGTGAGCGACGGGTGTTGCCATGGTTGAAGGCTTCTTTCTTGAGTTGGGTTTTCGCTGAAATCGCTGCGATCACCTGGCAGAGTCTGGCAGAGTATTAGCTCAAGGTACTGAAAGTGAACAGCCACGCCGGGAGATGTAATGACGCGATTAACACAACTAAGCCGCTCAGTGAAAGATCGAGTCGTCCTTATTACCGGTGCAGGAGTCGGACAAGGCCGTTCAACCGCTCATCTATTTGCCGACGAAGGCGCACGAGTGGCAGTAACAGATCTGGGAGCGGCCGAAGTTGATGCCGTGGTAGCAGAGATAACAAACGCTGGCGGAACTGCTGCGGGTTGGACCATGGACGTCTCAAATCAGGCTCGTGTACAAACGGTGGTCGATGAGGTGGCGGAACACTTCAGCGGCATTGACTATCTCATCAACAACGCAGGTATCTCACGGTTCGCGCCAATTGACTCCGCCGACTATCACGAGCATTGGGCGACCTCGTTAGACGTACTGCTAACCGCTCACACCTACACCATCATGGCTGCTTTGGCACATTTGCGGAAAAGTGACGCCGCTCGCATTGTCAATATCGCTTCAACTGAAGGGTGGGGTGCCACGAAATTTGGATCGCCCTACACCGCAGCCAAACACGGTGTTATTGGTTTGACCAAGTCTTTAGCGGTAGAACTTGGGCGGGAAGGCATAACCGTCAACTGCATCTGTCCTGGACCGATTCGTACTGCTATGACCGAAGACATTCCCGACGAACACAAAACGATCTTTGCCAAGCGTCGTACGGCACTTGGCCGCTACGGCGAGCCAGAAGAAGTAGCTCACGGCACGCTGAACTTTTGCTTGCCTGCTAGTCAGTACATGACCGGAGCGGTTTTGCCGGTCGACGGTGGACTATTAATCAAAAACGCCTAACAAGTCGAAGCTTCATGCAGCCGCCACAACCCCCAGTCGCCAAGCCTTTCTTTCGCCAACAGATCAGCGTTGGGGCAGTATTGCTGGATGCTGCTGGGACGGGCGATGACCAGCGGTCCGCATGCGGTTTGCTCGGAAGCAAAACTGACTGATTCATGGTTCAGCTGCGGTGCTTGCAACTGATACAGCCAGCGGACATAACCGGGCAACGTGTCGGCATCGTAAGCCAGGCATTCAACGCCATCCAACGCAGACAATCCCACGGCCAGTTCGACGGTTTCGACCTGACCGGCGGAAATATCTCCAACGTTTGCCAGATGCCTATGGTTTGAAACGGTTGCAAGGCTAAACAACGTCAGGGCAAACACAGCCAAACCGATTTGCGGCACTGGCAGATGCGAAAAAGCAAAAAGCGTCACTCCAGCCAAGACCAGCACCATCGCAAGTAGCACAGCATCTCGAGCAGCCGCCGGCCCAGTTAACGACCAAATAGGGCTGAGCGACAAGGTCATTATTCGGCGTCCAGGGGTGAAGGCGCTCGTTTGTGTTGCAATCAAAATCACTACCACCGCAGTTCCTATTGCAAAAACCGCAACGTCCCAGAGCAGGACGCGTGAGGAAGATGCTGCGTTATTTTTTGGTTGGTCTCGTTTGGCTTTGCGCAAGTTGTTGAGGGAGCAAATCGCTATGACCGACAACGGAATCGCCCACGGGTCTACGTAACGCCCATACAAAAAAGTGTCCGCGCGTGCACTGCCCGCCAACACCCAACCACCAAGAATGATCACGGCAACTGCTCCCGCTGCAAAGAACACTGCGACCGCAGTTGTGCCGCTGTCGTAACGATCAACAAAGCTTGGTTGCTGGTCTGGGGAGGTCGGGTTAGCTAAAATTCGAGTCACCAACCATGCTCGTATGGCGGCCAGCGTTATCCAGACACCGACAACCAATCCCATCAGAGCTAGGCCGGCAGTACCTGCGGCCAGGCTGATTAGTTGACCCGCAGCAGTGGCAACCGACTCGAATCCGTTTTCAGTGCTGGTAGCAGCGCTGACTCGCTGTGATGGCCAGGTACTAGTCGCAGTCACAGCGATAATCGAAAGTAACCAGCCAACGCTCAACCCAGCGGCGATACTTAACCACGATTTACGTACCCAATGCTGCGTAAAAACCACTGCTCCCAACGCCAGTGTCAGAACAAGCGCTCGAGGATGTAGCGAAAAAGCCAGTCCGGTTAACAAGCCTGCAGCGCTCAGTCGTATTCCCACGGACCGGCTTTGGCCTAGCTGATTTGGTTGAGCTGGTTTGTTGTGCGAACCCCAGGCCGTAGCCAGACATAACCCAATACTCAATGTCAATAACACCAGCAAAGTTTCAGGCCAGGCAATGCGAGATGCTGCTGTCACTGACGGATGCAACGCAGCAAGCAGCGCCACCGCTATCAAGATCAATGGCTTCGACAGCCAAAGCCACGCCAACCGCACCGCAACCTGAACCACCGCTCCCGCAGCAACGGCATTCAACACCAACGCCAGCGTGTGAAGTGCATGGCCGTCGGTTTGAACTATGGCAGCGGCTGGTACAAGGAGTAAGCCGTAACCGGGATGGAACTGCAAGCCAGAAGTTGACTGCCCCACTCCGACTACCCATTGCGAAACGCTTAGATAGGCCGGAACATCAGGCACGGCAACTGGTCCACCGTGGGCTAAAGCAATCACACAATGGATTCCCACCACCAGAGCGCTAGCCAACCACAGCCAGCGCGTGTGTCGCGTCGTAGCCGTGACTGTCGGTCTTATCGGGACAGCCAGCCCGATATTCAGCTCACCGAGCCTGGGTTTGAGATCACTTTGTCGGTCGGCACAAAGATCGCGGCACGTCGACTAGTCGCCATCGCCTGGTCATACTCATCCCAGTCATCATGTTCTCCACCTGCTGCTTGAAACACTTCTCGCAGCAAACCCGGCAGTTGAGCAATGTCAAAACCATCGGCCGGGTCATCCAAGCCAATTATCTGAGCCCGGCCACGTACGCCGACCCAATCCCATTCGTGGCGAAATGTCACCGCAGCGCGCGGATCTGCGCGCAACATGGTGATCTTGCGGGCGGAACCCATCACCACCGCCGCCACAACCGGCTTATCGGTTAACGGATGATTCATGACTCCGGCGTTGATAACAGAGGCGTGCGGTGCTCCGGATTCATCTAGGCACACGAAGGTGCAAAGACCACTATTGGCCGCCGAAATGCGGCGAAGTTTTTCAAGTTTCGGTTCGCTCATGCGGCGGAAATTCGAGCCTTGCTTTATCTATACGAGATCTGTCGAGATCTATCGCGCTCTGCTGGGATCTGTCGAGCAGACTTAGCTGCGATTAGCTAAAGGAGTTGCCGCAACCGCAGGTTCGCTGCGCGTTGGGATTGTCGATTGCAAACCCTGAGCCCATGAGACCATCGGTAAAATCAAGAGTCGCACCTTCAAGCAGCTGAGCGCTCATGGTGTCAGACACCACCGAAATTGTGCCGTAGTGAGTTGATTTATCGTCGGGATTGATCTCACTGTCAAAAAACATCTCATAACTGAATCCTGAGCATCCACCTGGACGCACGGCTACTCGTAGCGCCAGCCCGGGTTCGCCCTCAGCATCAATCAACTCATGGACTTTTTCAGATGCGGCATCGGTAAGAGTAATCATTTGCTCGCCTCAACTTCCCTGCTCAGTTTGGTTAGAACACTGGCAATGCTACTGCGCTATCGGCACAGCCGCTAGTAGTTGGCACAGCCGCTAGCAAAGAAAATCAGAATCTAGGGCTATACAAGTACCCTGCCAACCGTGGCCGCTTCACAGGGTGACGTTTCACCAGGCGCCATTACACCGGACAGCATTTCATCAGACAAAGCCTCAGGTTCGGCCGCCACTACTGACGGCACCGCTGACAGTGCTGCTGACACGGCCGACTTGGCTGTGCTTGGCGTGCTGCGCGGTGTTATAGATCCTGAACTACACGACAACATCGTCGACTTAGGGATGGTGCGTAACGCCTACCGAGAAGGCGACACCGCTCACATCACTATTGCGTTGACCACCGCTGGCTGCCCTCTACGAGCCACCATTAAACGAGACTGCGAATCGCGCGTGATGTCTCTGCCCGGGATTAACGCCGTGAAGCTCCATTGGGACGAGCTGAACCAAGAGGAAAAAACTCGAGTAATGGAGCGTGCGCGCAAACACGCCCGCGAACACGCGGCACCCACTCAGGTGTCTCCCGGTACGCGCACCTTGGCGATCGCTTCGGGCAAGGGTGGTGTCGGAAAGTCTTCTATCACTGTGAACCTGGCAAGTGGTTTAGCCAAAAGAGGCTTCACGGTGGGCGTTTTGGACGCCGACATTTGGGGATTCAGCGTGCCACGCATGTTGGGCGTTGAAGGTCGTCTTTCTGCCCGCCCTTCGACCGCAAACGAGGTCGGCTCCAAGATTGTCCCTATCGAGGTACCTGTAGGTGAAGGCAAGCTCAAGGTGGTCTCAACCGGATTGCTGATTGACACGGAAGAAAAAGCTCTGATGTGGCGCGGCTTAATGCTGGCCAAAGCGGTGGAACAGTTTTTGCACGATGTGGCGTGGGGCGAATTGGACTACCTGCTGATTGACATGCCGCCAGGCACGGGCGACGTTCAGATGGCGTTATCGCGTCTTTTACCGCAAGCGGAAATGCTGGTTGTAACAACTCCCGCCGTAAGTGCACAAAAAGTCGCCGTGCGAGTGGCCGACATGGCCAGGCGCAGCCACATGCCGATCGTTGGAGTAATCGAAAACATGTCGGCATTCAAAACACCAGACGGTCAGAGCTTTGCAATATTTGGCGAAGGCGGAGGCAAGCATCTCGCCGACGACCTGGAAGTGCCACTACTTGGCTCGATCCCGCTTGAAGCAGCTGTTACCAAGGCTGGTGATGAAGGCGCTCCGTTGACAGCGAACGGAAACGGTCCAGCAGCAACAGCGTTTAACCAAATAATTGAACTTCTGGTCTCTGAGATAGCTCCACCGATCGATCTAACGACTTGTACTGCCTACCCGGAACTACATGCGCCTAGCGAGGTGGTACTTACCTTGCCATCTGGCAGTTCGCCAAATGCCTGATAACGCTCGGCCACCTTCGGTGGACAAGCTCGCACAATCGATTGCCGACGTTGGGCTGCCACACCCACTGCTGGTACTTGCAGCACGCGATGCCATCGCTAACGGCAACCCTGACGCAGCTCGCGACATAGCAGTTGAGCTTCACAAATCGCTACTAGGGCCGGTCATCAACGCCACCGGAGTACTACTGCACACGAACCTAGGACGAGCACCGCTGGCGAAAGTGCAGCTAGAACCGGAACTTGTGGCTAACGATGCCATCGCTAACGGCAACCCTGACGCAACCAACTCTGACGCAACAATGCGCGCAAGCAACCTTGAATTTGACATGCTCACCGGCAAACGTGGCTCTCGCCATCTGCACGCTTCACGACTGCTGGCTCAGTTGACCGGCGCACAAGCTGCGCTCGTGGTGAACAATTGCGCGGCGGCTGTAATGCTGGTGCTAGCAGCACTGGCACAGGGGCGCGCAGTAGCTGTTTCCCGCGGTGAGATGGTGGAAATAGGTGGTGGTTTCCGTGTGCCGGACGTAATGGCTCAGTCGGGCGCACGATTAGTTGAGGTCGGAACCACCAACCGCACTCGCATAGCCGACTACGCCAACGCGCAAGATGACGATTTGGCATTGCTGCTAAAGGTTCACCCCTCCAACTACAAGATCAGTGGCTTCACCGAAACCACTGAAGTCGCAGAACTAGCTCAGCTCGGTCTGCCTGTCGTGGTTGATCTTGGATCTGGCCTAATAGACGAGCGTTGCAGCTGGATAGGAACGCGACCGGACTGGTTACGCAACGAAACAGGTGCTTATCAAACACTCGCGGCAGGTGCAGCCGTTGTCACCTTCTCCGGCGACAAGCTGTTTGGTGGCCCTCAAGCGGGCATCATCTGCGGACAAAAAGAACTGATTGATAAGTGCGCTGCTCATCCCCTGATGCGGGCATTGCGACCAGGTTCTTTAGTGCTGGCAGCACTACAGCAGACCGCTCTGGCATACCTACGCCGTGACGGTGCAGCTATTCCGTTTTGGGCCATGGCATCAGTGCCCGTTGCCGAGCTTGAACAACGCGCGCAAGCACTAGCAAAAGCGACTGGCGTCGGACGCGTTGTACTGACCGAGGCGTTGGCAGGGGCCGGCTCGTTACCGGATCAAACGATCCCTTCGGCGGGCTTAGAACTGCCTGGCGATCTCACTACTGCATTGCGTGCTCACTGCATGCCGGTGGTCGCGCGCGTGCGAGATCAGTTCACTGTGATCGATCTACGTACGGTGAACCAAGCCGACGACGAAGTGGTGGCGGCCGCCATCAACAACGTCCTCTAAACCGCTCTAGGCGCGTGCACATCATCGCAACGGCTGGTCATGTGGATCACGGCAAATCAACGCTGGTCAGAGCCCTAACCGGAGTCGACCCGGATCGGCTGAAAGAAGAAAAGCTCCGTGGCCTAACCATTGAGTTGGGTTTCGCTTTTACAGCTCTGTCTTCGGGGCGACAAATCAGCTTCATAGACGTGCCCGGACATATCCGGTTTATTCGAAACATGCTGGCAGGCGTCGGCGCTTTGGATGCCGTGATGTTTGTGGTGTCCGCTAGCGAGGGCTGGAAGCCGCAATCTGCCGAGCATCTTGCCATTCTTCAACTGTTAGGCGTGTCCGCTGGTGTCATAGCACTAACCCACGCTGATGCATTCGCTAAAGCTCAAGACCCAGAACAGCTAGATCTAGAGCAGCTAGAGCTGGCGCAGCTTGAGATCGCCGAACACACTGCTGGAACCTTCTTAGAACATGCCCCTGTTATTGCCACCAACGCAATCAACGGAACAGGGATTAACGAATTGCGAGCCGCTCTTGACCAGCTAACAGCAACTCTGCCGACTGCTGTTGACAAGCAACGCCCACGCCTATGGATCGATCGATCTTTTGTTATAGCTGGTGCGGGACGAGTCGTAACCGGCACCTTGACGGGAGGATCAGTCGCAATCGGAGATGCACTGATGCTCGAGCCGGGAGGTACACGGGTAAGCGTGCGCGCAATACAAAGCCAAAATGAAACTCGCACCCAGATCGGTCCCGGCCATCGCGTGGCATTGAACCTGACAGGAGCCGACGCTGAGCAACTGCAGCGCTGCGTAGCCGTGGTCCGTTCTGATCAGTGGTACCTCACCCGCAAGCTGGACGCACAGCTAACTGCCCTGAACACCCTCACCCATGAGGTAACTAGGCGAGGTGCCTACATGATGTATGTGGGATCGGCCCAGACGCCGGTACGTCTGCGAGTGTTGGGAAGAAACCACCTGACGCCCGGAGAGACCGCCAACGTAAGACTGTTTCTCACAGATGATCTGCCGCTGGTGACCGGTGATCGGTTTGTGTTGCGAGAACTCGGACGAATCGAGACCGTCGGTGGTGGCGTGGTGTTGGACGTTGATCCGAAGCTTCCCGCAACCATTGCTAAGCCAGATCGGGATCTGAATCGCGTGATAGCCGAGCGCGGCTGGACTGACGTAGACGAGCTAGAGCGACTGACCGGCCAGCGGGCAGAACCGACGTTGGGAAGCTGGGTTGGGACCGATGCCGCCGTTACCGCGCTGGTCGCTGATGTTTCGGAAATGGTTAACGAGGCTGGATCGCTTGGGTTAGACACTGCTCGACTCGACGAGCGGCAACGCCTAGCACTTGATCGGCTCGACAACGTAGCGGTAGTAGACGGCAAGGCGCGTTACGCAGATCAAGTCGATGCGCTGGCAGATCATCCGTTGATATCTCATCTCGGCGCTGCCACATTTTCGCCTGATCAAGACTTTGATGTACCCGTTGCCGAGTTGGCTGAACTAGCCAGACGCAAGCTGATCATTAAAGCGGACGGGGTTTGGTTTGCCGCCGAGGCGGTTGACCTTGCCGCACAGCATGTTGCCAGATTGCTTGCGGCTGAGCCCTCTGGAATAACGATGGCGCAAATCAGGGACGCCTTGGGTACGACCAGAAAATTCACGCTGCCGCTGGTGGGTTGTTTGGATCGCTCCGGTGTTACGCGCCGTCGCGGCGATCTACGTATTGCCGGGCCGCGTTTGCCAGATCCTGATTTGCCAGATTCGGCTAGTCCAAGCTCGTCGAGTTAACTATCGCTTAGCTACAGCCCCAGAAGCATGCGCCGGCGTTCGGTCTCGTTTGTGCCTCCCCACACGCCATGATGTTCACCCTCCTCAAGCGCATGGCTCAGACACTCATCGGTAACAGCGCACTGAGCACAGATCGATTTTGCCTTACGTTCACGCTCACGCTTTTCTTCACGCCTTTCAGTGATAATCGGCGGAAAGAAGACATCCCCATGTGGACCGCGGCACGCAGCCTTGTCTTGCCATTCCTCGTTGAGCAAAGCACTCACAATTCCCCCTTGTTCTCTTGTTCCCCTTAAGAAGTCCGCACTCTATGCGCGCGGTGCGCGATTTGAAATCAGGCTAGCTCATTCGGATTCTGCGGCTCAACCTCTAGCACCACTCCGCTAAGTCCGGTAACTAGAGCAGACTGGCCTTTTCTTAGCGTCACTGCTTGGGATGAGCTTTGGCTAGTACGTGCACCCCAACGCGCCGAGTTCACTTCCAACACGCCTTCGGGATCTAAGTCGGTTACTGCGACACCGACCTCACCGATCAGCCACTCACGACTAACTGTGGTGGTTCCGTACCGAGTGCGAATCAGTGCTGGCATACCGAAGAGCATGAACGCTGCCATCAACCCCACGCCAGTAATGAGTGGAATCAGACTAAGTGAGTGTCGTCCAAACAAAAACACGGTGCCAACTACTAGCAACACGCAACCAACCGCTGTCCAAAATCGTGGGATGCCTGCTTGCAAGTCAATGGCGTAGGCGCCAACCGATATCACCAAGACAACTAAGGCCCAGATACGAACGTCCAGCTCTGCGAGCCCATAAGCGCTAAGCGCTAGAGAACCCACACCTACTGCCGCGGCCACTCCGACACCGCCGGTAAAGAAATCCAACAACACCATGGACAACCCCACTAGCAACAACAGGTAAGCAATGGCCGTACTAGCTGCTGTGTGAAAAAGACTGTCCAGTAAGGACAACTGCACGAAAGCCACCGAAACATTTTCAGACAGCGTGCGTTGCACCCGGCCATCGTCGCTTGTGACCTCAGTTGAGATTGACGGAATAACTTCACCATCATCTAGCGCCAATAAAAAATCACCAACGCTGGGCGAAACCACTGATGCAACTAACGAAGCAGCAGCTTCATCAGCATCCAACAAGGTGGTGGCAGGATCATCCACTAAGGCGCTATCTACTAGAGCGCTATTCACAACCGCAAACCTTGCCTGACGGCTGACCTGCGACAAGTCGCGCCACTCTCCGACGGTGCTGCCGGGTGCCAGCGCCGAAAAATCAGCGACGGCAAGTAGATGCGCTGCCCCGCCACGTGCGGTTGCACCGCTTGGCCCTACCCACACGCCTACCGGTACTGCGGCCTGATCTAACTCTGTGAGTAGGTCCGCTAGCTCGACGCTAGTGAGAGTGGTTCCCGAACTGTCAAGTTGTAGCACCAGCGCCAGTGCGTTTTCGTTGGTCGCCGCAACGATTTGTTCGCGTAAGTACGACGCTGTAACGCTGTCAATCAATCCGTTGACTTCTGCCACTACCAGAAACGGTCGCGAGTCTTCACCGGTCACTGCTTGGGTCGACAGATTTTCGGCGGCCATCGTGGCGCGCGGAAATAGAGTTATCGCTAGGCCAAGAGTCAAAGCAAGCACGCCAACAATCCTGACCACCTTGACTGCGGTGGAAGTTCTGCCAGATTTGACGGAACGGCTAGAACCGAGGATGGTTAAGCGGTGGCGCGTGCGATGCTGGCCGTGTTTCACCAGGGCATTCTGCCGTTTGTGGCGCCCTGTTTGACGTTTAGCTCATCGTCGCTACCAAAAAGATCCGTTCCCTAGTTAACGAGCTTGGCAACTAACGTGGCGCAACGTGATTGAAGTGCTGCTGGCGACCGAAGCCAACTGGGTGGTAGAGACCATCACCGAAGCGCTTGAAGACTCTGACATAAGCGTTAGCTCCATCAGCGATGGTCGCGCAGTGCTAGAACGCGTAATCAAAGACAAACCCGATTTAGTAATCGTTGATCTTCAGATCGGCTCAATGGGCGGCATGGCGGTTTGTAAAGATCTGCGGCTGGAATCCGGCGCTAATCGACTGGAACGAGTACCGATCCTGCTGCTGCTAGATCGCAGTGCTGATGTGTTTTTAGCTAAGCACTCCGAGGCAGATGCATGGTTAGCGAAACCGTTGAATGCGTTGAGTATTAGACGCGAAGTGGAGCGGCTACTAGCAGCGCAAGCTGACAATAGCGCTAACGGACAGTAGCGCAGGTAGCTTCAGGGCGCTAACGGGCAGTAGCGCAGGTAGCTTCAGGGCGCTAACGGGCAGTAGCGCAGGTTGGTAGCGCGCTTCGTTCGGGACGAAGAGGTCGTGGGTTCAAATCCCGCCTGCCCGACCAACAGGCAATAAAGCAATAAAACCGCGCATCTGGCTAATGTCGCTTTTGAACTTCCTCAGCTATTTGCACAGCATTCAAAGCCGCACCTTTGCGCAGATTGTCTCCTACGACAAACATTGCCAAACCGTTGTCTGCTGTCGAATCTCTACGTATACGACCCACAAACGAAGCGTCTTTTCCTGCCGCGGCCAATGGTGTTGGCACGTCCATTAGCTCAACGCCTGGGGCAGTCTTTAGTAGCTCGGTAGCGAGCTCCGGTGACATGGCTCTTTCGAACCGAAGGTTCAGCGACAAGGAATGGCCCGTAAACACTGGCACACGCACGCAGGTACCTGTTACTGCCAGATCAGATATTCCAAGAATTTTGCGGCTCTCGTTCCGAAGCTTTTGCTCTTCGTCGGTTTCAGCACTGCCGTCACCGACATAGCTCCCGCAAAACGCCAGAACGTTGTGTGCGATCTGGCTCGCAAATACCTCCGACTCACCGCCTGTAGCAGCATTGCCGTCAAAAGTCAGAGCTGGCAGATCCCCTTGCGCGCTGGTGCCAAGTTGCCTGACAAGCTCATCCACGCCGCTTAAACCTGCCCCTGAGACAGCTTGATAAGTGGAGATCACCATTGACACCAGACCCGCCTCGGCATGCAACGGTGCCAACACGGGCATAGCAGCCATGGTTGTGCAGTTGGGATTGGCGATGATGCCCTTGACTGCGTTAGCTATTTCGTCAGCATTTACCTCAGGCACCACTAATGGGACCTGTGAATCCATGCGCCAGGCAGAGGAGTTGTCGACCACTACCGCACCAGCGTCGGCTACCTGTTCTGCTAATTTCGCAGAAGCGGTTTTACCGGCAGAGAAAAGCGCTAAGTCAAGCCCGTCGTAGCTAGCTGTGGCGGCGTCTTCAACGACAACCTCAGTCGTGGTGCCAGTGGCCGCATCAGTCCACGGCAGGGTCTTACCTGCCGAGCGCGCCGATGCAAACAGACGCAACTCGTCAATCGGAAATTGACGTTCGGTCAAGATGGCGCGCATCACACCGCCTACTTGACCTGTCGCGCCGATTATTCCTACTCGCATTTTCTTACTCGCCTCGCGGGGTTCGCTTACGCCAGCAGTGCCGACAGCCACAAGCGCCCAGGTTACAAGCCCTATTGATCCAGGCCGTAAGCGGTATGCAGGGCAATGGTTGCCTTGTCTGTCTCATCTTCGGCGATGATGCAGCTAATGCGGATCGGTGACGTGGCAATCATTTCGATGTTGATTTTTTGAGCGGCCAGGGTTTCAAACATCGTGGCCGCCACTCCCGGATGCGTTGCCATCCCTGCCCCTACCAAGGACACACGACCAACAGCCGTGTCCGCAACCACTGTTTTAAAACTCAACTGATCAGACATTGCTTCACACGCTTCACGTGCCTTTTCGGCGGACTCCTCGGGCACCGTGAATGAAATATCAGCCTCACCGCTAGCGCTAGCGCTTTGCACGATCATGTCAACGACTACCTGGGCTTGCGCCAACGACCGGAACACCATGGCAGCGACACCTGGCTTATCTTTCACACCGGTAATAGTGATCTTGGCTTGACTGGTGTCAGGCACGACACCTTTGATGATTGCTTGCTCCATATCGGCTTCCCGCTCGTTGTCGGATAATAAATGTTGGATATCGTCGCCTGGCTTAATCACCCATGTGCCAGGTTCCCAAGTAAATGCTGACCGCACATGCAAACGCATGTCGTAGGCCCTTGCTACCTCAACTGATCGAGCAGCCGGTTTTGGGCAGCCCATTGCGGTCATCTCCATCAACTCATCAAAGGTGAGCGTGGTTATGCGGCGCGCCTTCGAACAAACCCGCGGGTCGGTGGTAAACACACCGGAGACGTCTGTAAACAGTTCGCACACCTCGGCACCAAGTTCGTGAGCTAGCGCTACGGCGGTGGTGTCAGAACCACCTCTGCCTAAGAACGTCACATTGTTGTCGGTTGACACGCCTTGTGCGCCAGCCACCACTGGCACCTTGCCGTCGGCTAGGGATTCCAAAATGCGCTTAGGCGCAATCGACAAAATTTTGGCGTTGCGATGGTTGGTGTCAGTTGTTAGCCCAGCCTGGCTACCAGTAAACGATTCCGCTTCAACGCCAACCATGTGCAGTGCCATACACATCAGCGCAGTGGCCTTGCGTTCGCCCGCCGTAATGAGCATGTCCATCTCTCGGCCAGGTGGGTTATCAGTGATATCGGATGCCAGACGCAGCAGATCGTCGGTTTCGCTGCCCATAGCACTAACAACCAAGACAACGTCATCGCCGCGGGAACGACAATGCTTTACATAGTCGGCAACTTCAGCCATGCGAGCCGGACTTGCAACCGACGTTCCGCCAAATTTCTGCACTAGCAGCGTCACGTGGTTAGACGCTACCGATGCACTGGGTAGCCTCGCGGATGGGTCGAGTCATGCTGCGGATCCGAGGTATAAACCAAAGTAAATGCAGCCTTAGCTAGAAAGGTCTTGTACAGCTCAGTGCCAAGCGAAAAACGTAAGCGACAGCGTGAAAACCAAATGCTGAGTGCCGTCACTCAAGAAAAAACGGAGCAACGAGGCCGTCGAATCAAGTTGACACTGCGTGTGGTGGTTATCGCGGCTGTGCTAGTAGCGGCTGCTTTTCTCTACAGCATTTTTACTGACGAAACCGACCCATCTGACATTGGCACGGCTACCGAGACAGACACGGAAACGGTCGACGACACTGCGGACAGCGACGGTTCTGACGGTGATAACACGACCGACTCCTCTTCTGGTTCTGGCAGTGCCTCAACAGATGACTCATCGACAAGCGACACAAACACAGACGACACTGGTAGCAGCGGTACCGACGACTCCGGTGAAGACGCAACCAGCACCGTGACCTGCCCTGCCGAAGATGGTTCAAGCCCGCAGACCAGCCAGTTCATTGCCCCGCCACCTCTCTGCATCAACCCGGATCAGCTCTACGTTGCAGATTTTGAAACCACCTTTGGAAACTTCACACTGACGCTTGACCCCGCTTTAGACCTGGCAAGTGTCAACAACTTTGTTGTGCTTGCTCGTTTTGGTGCATATGACGGCACCATCTTTCATCGCGTAATCAGTGACTTTGTTGTGCAAGGCGGCGACGTGGAGATGGCGTTTGGTACCGGTTCACCTGGCTACCGCTTTACCGGCGGGCTACCGGTACAAGATTGGTATCGCTTGGGATCTGTAGCCATGGCTAACTCGGGTGATCCCTCCAGCAACGGTTCGCAGTTCTTCATCATCACCGGCGATGACGGGGCAAGCTTGCCGCCTCTGTACTCACCAATTGGAATCGTGACGCAAGGCATCGATGTGGTACTAACCGTGGACGCTTTGCCGACTGAGACTCGCTCTCGTGCCAACGGATCTCAGGCTGGGGACGTACCGGTAGAAGATGTGGTGGTTACATCGGTAACTATTCGCGACGCCAGCGAAGCCGACCGGACCGCATACGAGTCACTCAGCAACTAGAAATCGACTACTAGCCAGTGCCTTCAAATAAGCCATTCCAAGTCCACTACCCTTGGCTCGCATAATGCGGACTATGACCGAGGGTGGGCCGATTGAGCCACCCGCTAGCACTTGGTCGTTTCCACCAGCCAGCGCATCAGATGAGCATGGCCTAGTCGGAGCAGGTGCGGATCTTTTACCGGGCACGCTGCTAAACGCGTACCGCTCGGGATTGTTTCCTATGCCTCTCGGTGACACCGTCGGCTGGTGGTCGCCCGACCCTCGCAGCATTTTGCCGCTTAGCTACATGCGCGTCAGCCGATCGCTACGCCGGGCTTGTGGCGATTTTGAAATCAGGATTGACAGCAGCTTCAACGAGGTCGTTGAATCGTGCTCAAACCCAGCACGCCCTCACGGTTGGATCAACAACGACATCAAGACCGCCTATGAAGAACTACACAGGCTGGGTTGGGCACACAGCGTTGAAGCTTGGAAAGACGGAGAGCTAGCTGGCGGCCTTTATGGGATCGCTATTGGCGCATTCTTTGCCGGTGAATCGATGTTTCACACCACTACTGACGCTTCCAAGGTCGCGCTAGTTGCGTTGGTGGACGCTTTGAAGGTGACCGGTGGGGCGCTGGTCGACATTCAGTGGAGCACACCGCATCTGACCGGTCTTGGCGCGGTGGAAATCGAACGCGAAAGCTACCTAGAACTTCTGGCAGAAGCGATTACACGCCCGCTAGCTGAAATCTGGAATCAGCCCATGGTTTTCCGGATGCTTGAGAACTGATTAGTACCCCGCTAGAAAATCACCTCGATCAACATGACCGACCAGCCGTCGCACGATCAACCGCAACACGACCGGCCATGGCTCATGCGCACTTACTCCGGTCATTCAAGTGCCGCCGCGTCTAACGCTCTTTATCGCACAAATCTGACGAAAGGTCAGACGGGTCTTTCAATCGCATTCGATCTGCCAACACAGACTGGTTACGACCCTGACGATCCTTTTGCTCAAAGCGAAGTTGGCAAAGTGGGTGTGCCGGTAACACACCTTGGTCACATGGAAGAGCTGCTTGAAGGCATTCCGCAAGACCAGATGAACACCTCAATGACCATCAACGCCACCGCAGCATGGTTGCTGGGGCTGTACGTAGCTCACGCCCAAAACAATGGGATCGATCTGCAAACGCTGAGAGGCACCACCCAAAATGACATCGTCAAGGAATACCTAAGCCGCGGTACCTACATCTTTGCTCCTGAGCCGAGTCGGCGACTGACCGTAGATGTCATCAGCTACTGCGCCAAGCACATGGTTCGCTGGAATCCAATCAACGTTTGCAGTTACCACCTGCAAGAAGCCGGCGCCACTCCAACCCAAGAGATCGCTTACGCGCTGGCCACAGCCATTGACGTGCTTGATGCTGTGCGAGACAGCGGGCAGGTGCCTCCTGACCGCTTTGACAAGGTGGTCGGGTCGATCTCGTTTTTTGTGAACAGCGGCATTCGGTTCGTGGAAGAGGTCTGCAAGGTGCGGGCTTTAACGCAGATGTGGGATTCCATTTGCTCCCAGCGCTACAGCGTGACCGACCCGCAGCTGCGGCGCTTTCGCTACGGCGTGCAGGTCAACTCATTGGGGCTGACCGAAGCACAACCTGAAAACAATGTGACTCGCATCGCATTGGAAATGCTCGGTGTGACCCTGTCAAAAGGCTCTCGCACACGTTCACTGCAGCTACCAGCATGGAACGAAGCGCTCGGCTTGCCGCGACCATGGGATCAACAATGGTCTCTACGTATGCAACAGATTTTGGCTGAAGAATCTGATCTTCTCGAATACGAAGACATTTTCGACGGCAGCAAGGTGGTCGAGACACGCACGTCTGAACTGATCGAGTCCGCACAAACCGAGCTAGACGAAGTGTTGGCACTAGGTGGTGCTTTCGCAGCAATTGAAGAGCTAAAGACTCGCCTAGTAGCTAGTCACACCGCGCGCCTGCGACGAATTGAGCAAGGCCTACAAACCGTTGTCGGCGTCAACAAGTACACCGAGACCGCCGATTCACCGTTGGTGAGCACGAGTGCTAGCGCGGCCGACGGCACCGGCACAAGCAACGGCGGTGCCAACCCCATCCTGCAAGTCGATCCGGCGGTAGTAGCCGACGCTTTAGAAGATCTGGAGCGCTGGCGCGCTAAGCGAGATTCCAATGCAGTAGTCGCCGCACTTGACGATCTACGAATCGCTGCCACAGGTGACGTAAACATCATGGGGCCAACCATCGCGGCCGGGCATGCGGGCGTCACAACAGGAGAATGGGCTAACGCTCTTCGTGAAGCATTTGGTGATTACCGCGCTCCTACTGGAATCGGAGGCGCTGCGAGAACTGCCAGCAAGCACGACAACCGCGACAAACTTGTTGGGTTGGCCGAGGTTGCTAACCGTTGCTCGGAACTGTCGGGCGGCCCTCCGCGACTACTGATTGCGAAGCCAGGGCTCGACGGCCACTCCAACGGAGCCGAACAAATTGCGGTCGCAGCTCGCGACGCCGGCATGGAAGTGATCTACGACGGAATTCGTGTAACTCCTGAGCACATTGCTGCAGTCGCACGTGACGAAGACGTGGACATAGTGGCATTGTCGATCTTGTCCGGCGGCCATATGGAGCTAGTGCCCGCAGTGCAAGCTGAGCTAGCCGAGCAAGGTGTAAAGGCGGCGGTAGTAGTGGGGGGAATTATTCCCAGCAACGACCAAGCAAGCTTGTTGAAATCCGGAGTAGCTGCTGTTTACACCCCGAAAGATTTTGATCTGTCTGTCATCATGTCCAAACTTGCCGACTTAACCGAGAAGCTCCGGTCAAGTGCTGTAGCGAACTAGTTAGCACAGGGCCAGTCAGGCTCTCCTGCTCCCTCTTCGCTGGACAAGTCGGCCTTGTCATGATCAGCCCTGTCATGATCAGCCCTGTCAAGATCAGCATTATCAGCTCCAAGAGATCGTCCGGCCCAGCGAACCTGGCCAGGCGTGCGGGACAATCGCGCCACCACGTTTTGCATTAGCAGTCCATTGACTTCTATTAGGGAGTCGCGCGCGATCACGTGCTCATCGGCCACTAGCTCAGACACCGTCAACACTGCCGCCGCCGCAGCCTCGGCTAGCTCAAACTCGGCCAATGCTTCTGCCATGGTGCGCTGTTGTGTCCACTGTGCAAGCAAGGCGTCAAGTTCTTTTCGGTTCGTTGTGCGGGCTTCAAAGCTGGCAAACCTCTCATCATCAGCGCCTATGAGCTTTAGGACTCGCTGTGCCACCGCATCGCTAGAGGTGCTGACTGTCAACCACTTATTATCGGCCGTGCGGTAATTGCCACGTGGGACGGTGTAGGGGATGCCCGAACCCAGCCGAGGTTGTTCATATTTTTCACTGTGCCAGGCGGTGAACAGAGGACCCATTACCTGCGTCATGGATTCCAGCAGACTCACGTCCACCACCTGCCCACACCCACTGTGAACCGCGACCATTGTGGCAAATGCAGCCGCTAGCCCAGCTATCTCGTCTGTGAGCGCAATCGGTGGCAGCAACGGAGCACCATCTGGGTCACCATTTAGAGACGCAAACCCAGACATTGCCTCCGCCAGCGAAGCAAATCCGGGACGATCTTTGTAAGGGCCATCTTGACCGAAGCCTGTCAAACGAGTGATCACGAGTTTGTCGTTCTTCGAAATCAGATCTGCTGGAACCAGGCCGAGCGCTTCAAGCTTGCCGGGTCGAAGATTTTCTACCAGCACATCAGCAACTGCTAATAGACGGCGCAGCTTGGCGAGGTCATCTGGTTGCTTTAGGTCAAGCGTGACGCTGCGTTTGTTGCGATTAACCAGCCTCCACCAAAGCGTCTCACCCTCGGCATCTCGCCAGCCGATGTTGCGGACGGTGTCGCCAGTTGGTCGCTCTACTTTGATTACGTCAGCCCCAAAATCAGCGAGATAGCGAGCACAATGTGGGCCCGCAAAAACGGTTGAAATGTCGACAACTTTTAGATCGCTTAAAGGCAGGTTGTCATGTGGTTGACCCGGTTCGCTCAAGGGTGATGCCAGCCCGACCAACGATCTTGGTTCACCCAAGTTCTGCCGCTGAATCGCCAACGAGTCTTGTCTTGCCCGTTTCGTAAACCTGAATCAGGTACTGGTTGTGGCCACAGCATTTCAAGAGCCATTGCTATCGCGGCAGCTTCATCTGAAGTCGGTGTGGGTTTAATCGCAAACGGCTCGGGCACTATTCGCATGCTGCTGTGCGCTGAGCTGGCAGGTTGTGCGCTGTCGTCGGTGATCACAAGCTCAAAGTGGGACGTTGCCGTGCTTTCGTTGCGGCAGCTTCTCACGCTTGGTGTGAATCAGTGCAAACGCAGCAGCCACCTTGCGTCTGGTGTCAATAGGGTCGATCACAGCGTCAACGATGCCGCGTTCGGCAGCCACATACGGATTGGCGTACTTCTCGGTGTATTCATCCACCAGCTCGGCTTTGCGAGCGTCCGGATCGGCGGCTTGCTGCAACTCCCGCCGGTACAACACCTCTACCGCACCTTGCGGCCCCATTACCGCCAGCTCGGCGGTGGGCCATGCAAACGAAAGATCGCAGCCGACGCTCTTTGAGTCCATAACCACATAAGCGCCGCCATAAGCCTTGCGGGTAATCACTTGCACACGCGGCACGGTTGCTTCGCAGTAGGCGTAGAGCAGTTTCGCGCCGTGGCGAATGATGCCGCTGTGTTCCTGGTCGACTCCAGGTAAAAAGCCCGGCACATCTACAAACGTCAGCAGCGCAATGTTGAACGCATCACAGAAACGGACAAAACGAGCAGCCTTCTCAGACGACTCGATGTCAAGCACGCCGGCCATCATCATCGGCTGATTACCGACTACACCGACGCAACGACCTTCAATGTGGGCGAACCCACACACGATCGATTGCGCCCAGTGAGCGTGGTATTCCATGAAATAGCCGTCATCAACTACCGCCGTGATCACTTGCTTCATGTCATAGGGGATGTTTGAGCTGTCAGGTAACAGCTCTGCTAGTTCTGGGCAGTCGCGGTCGACCGGATCTTCGCTCTCAACTATCGGGGACGTGTCCAGGTTGTTTGATGGCAAAAACGCCAGCAGCGAACGCACGTCATCAAGTACTGCGTGTTCGTCCTGGGCGACAAAAGAGGCAACGCCTGACTTGGTGCTGTGCGAGCCGGCACCCCCTAGCTCCTCCAGCGATACTTCTTCACCGGTAACGGTTCTTACGACGTCAGGCCCTGTAATGAACATATGGCTGGTGTCGCGCACCATGAATATGAAGTCGGTCATAGCAGGCGAATAGACCGCACCACCCGCACATGGTCCCATGATCACGCTGATCTGTGGAATCACACCGGAGGCTTGCACGTTGCGGCGGAAGATGCCGCCGTAACCGGCTAGCGAAACCACGCCTTCTTGGATGCGCGCGCCAGCGCCGTCGTTCAGGCCGATGATGGGCGCGCCGACCGATTCTGCTAGATCCATGATCTTGTGTGTCTTTTCAGCAAACACTTCGCCTAGCGCACCACCAAACACGGTGAAGTCTTGGCTAGCCACGAACACCTTGCGTCCGTCTATGGTTCCCCACCCAGTGATGATTCCATCGGTGTAGGGGCGTTCGGTTAGGCCAACGTCATGTGCACGATGCCGGGCTAGCTGATCGATTTCGTGAAAAGACCCTTCATCAAATAAGTAGTCGATGCGTTCGCGCGCCAGCATCTTGCCCTTGTCGTGTTGACGTTGGACAGCGCGTTCCGGGCCTGCTTGCAGCGCTTCGTTGCGGCGCTTGTCTAGCTCGGCCAATCGTTCAGACATGGAGTGATCCGACACGTGCCTGAGCGTAGTGCCGGTTTGTGGTTGCTCTCTTTGCTGTGCTTGGCTGTACAAGCAAAGCTGCGCCGGCCATGCGTCGCAATGAGCCCGCATAGTCTTGCGATATGGATCTAGGCGGCGTTCACCACGTTTCGATCAATGTTGCCGATGTTGACGCAGCGGCAACGTTTTATGTAGATGTTCTCAACATGGAGCAATTAGAGCGACCCGATTTCGAATCCAACGGATGTTGGCTACGCAACGATGCGGGAGCAGAAGTGCATCTGATCGAAGTTTCAGACTGGGAACCGCCAAAGGGTCAGCATTGGGCATTCAAGGTCAGCAACATTGCTGGCGCTGTAGTCGAGCTGCGCGAATGTGGGGTTGAGGTGCGCGATCCTGTTGCCATTCCGGGCACAAATGCGCTGCAAACGTTCTTTTTTGATCCGGCAGGCAACATGATCGAGTTGAATCAACCCGAGTAGCTGGGTGTGGCGAGTTAGCTACTTGCGTGCAGTGTTCTTGATGCTCAGTGTTTTCGCGCGCTCCGGCAGCGCATCAGCGCCCATCTGCGCGCAGATGGCAGCAAAATTCTTTTGAGGCCCTAGCCAACGCAACTCATTGACCGATTTGCTTACCGGCGCGTCTGTGCGCACCGTTGCAATCTTGCGAAATAGCAGAGCTAGCTCGCGGTTTTGGGACAGAGTGTTTGCGAGCTTCTCACGGGCACGCACCTCAATATCCCAATCGGTCGGTGAGTCGGGAATTTTGTCCAACTTGACGTAGCGGCTCAGCACCGTGGCAGCCGACTTTGCTCCCCAGCCTGGCAAGCCTGGAAACCCGTCGGCAGCATCGCCCACTAGTGCTAGATAATCCGGAATCGATTCGGGCATTACCCCAAACTTTTCTTGGCACTCGTTGGCATCAAACAGTCGTTCTTTGCGGCGGTCCAGTTGAAAAACTTTCTCACCACCAACGGTGATTGCGCCGCTCGCTCCGACACATTGCGCTAAGTCTTTGTCGGGCGTACAGATAAGCACTCGCTCAACTCGTTTGTCGGCTGCAGCCAATGCCGCTCCGGCAGCTAACGCGTCATCGGCCTCAAACTCCGTCATCGGCCAGACACACAGCCCCATGGCCGTAAGCGCCTCTTCTAATGGCTCGAACTGCTCGGCAATGGCGGGATCAATATCGGAACCGTCCTTGTAGCCATCCCACAGGTCATTGCGGAAAGACTTGAACACATGATCAGTCGCAACCGCAACATGCGTAGCACCGTTTTCGAGCAGCAACATCATGCTGGTTAGGACTCCGCGGATAGCTCCAATCTCACGTCCGTCATCCGTTTTCCTAGACGGCACAGCAAAGAAGTTGCGAAATAGCTCGTACGTACCATCAACTAAGTGCACGTCCATGTCACACAAGCTATCTACCATCACATTTTTGCTAACTGATTACTAGTTAGCCAGTCAAGGAGACTGTGTGCTTAGACCAAGGGATAAAGATAAAGACTTCATCGCAGTCATTGATTGCGAAACAACAGGATTAGGTAAGACCGACCGCATTATTGAAATAGCAGTGCTGTTCGTTGATATAACAAGCGGAAATTTGGGTGATGTTGGAACCTTTACAACGCTCATCAATCCTGAGTGCGACGTAGGTCCAACTCACATTCACAAAATCACAAACGAGATGGCTGCTTGTGCGCCAACTTTCGATCAAGTTGCTGGCCCACTAGCGGAGGCACTGGACGGCACTATTTTGGCGGCCCACAACTTGCCATTTGACGGACGAATGCTGCAACAAGATTTTAAGCGAGTTGGGGTGAACTTCTCGAAGGGGTGGGGGATTTGCACCTATCAGCTAACCGGGCTGAGCCTCAGCGAGGCGTGTAAAGAATTTGGAATAACGCAGACGGGTGCCCACATCGCTTTGGGGGATGCAATAGCAACCGCCGAGCTGATGGCACTGCTCATTGCTGGGACAGAAATCGAAGGCGACTATGCGACCGCCACCAACTATGAGCACTTGCTTCCGTCTAACCACAAACCCGTTGATCGTCTGCAAGCCAAAGAAGAGGCTCGTAAACAAGGACGCGAAGCGCGCAGGCAAGAGCGCTCAGTTCGTAGACAGGAACGCTCAGAGCGCAAACAAGAACGCGCGGCTCGTAGGCAAGAACGTAGGAATCGTCGGAAGTGAGCAGATCGTTGGTGGCGTTGTCGCTCAGTGACGGCACGCACTTTGTAGACGAACTGCGACGTGCCTGGGACAACAATGACGCGGTCTTACCTGTAGATCAACGATTGCCGCTGAAGATGCAGCGCCAGCTGGTTACCAAGATGGGTGCTACAGCAGTAGTTGACGAAACTGGCCGGCAGCGCTGCGAAGGTGGTCGCCCGGTCGAAACCGGTGACGCCTTAGTAATGACTACTAGCGGCAGCACAGGTGAGCCGAAAGGAGTAGTGCTAACGCACACAGCACTAACAGCCAGCGCCCAGGCCACCAACTCATTCTTGACGGAAACATTTTCGACCAGTGCTACGACCGACTGTTGGCTGGCCTGCCTGCCACTTGCTCATGTGGGCGCACTAGCGGTGGTCGTGCGAGCTTGGCAAGCAAACATGCGCCTCGTTGTGCACGACAGGTTTGACCCCGCAACAGTGTCCGCGGCAGCAACCAACGAGGGAACCACCCTCACCGCGTTAGTGCCGACTGCTCTGGATCGGATTGATCCGACGCTGTTTCGAGCAATTCTCGTGGGTGGTTCCGCCGTGGCAACCGAACGTCCTTCCAACGTGGTCGCCACCTACGGAATGACCGAAACCTTCAGTGGTGTGGTCTACGACGGTTGGCCATTGGAAGGAGTGCATATACGAGTGCAAGACGGGGAGATTCAGGTTCGTTGTGAAATGTTGCTTCGCTGTTATCGCGACGGCACAAGTCCGCTAACTGCAGATGGCTGGTTTGCGACTGGTGATAGCGGCGTGATTTCACCTGAAGGCAAGCTCAGTGTGCTCGGGCGAAGCGACGAGATGATCATCACTGGTGGTGAGAACGTTTGGCCTATTGCAGTAGAGAAGTCGCTAACAAACGCGCCAGGGGTTAACGAATGTGCGGTAATAGGACGACCGCATCCTGACTGGGGAGAAGTGGTGGTAGCAGTGGTACTACCAGTCACCGGTGAAAGCGCGCCGAAGTTAGAAGCCTTGCGCGATCACGTCAAACAAGATCTGCCGGCTTATTGCGCGCCACACGAGTTAGAAATTGTGCAGGACTTTCCGCGTACCGCACTGGGCAAAATCCAGCGACATCTGCTCTAGTTCTCCTGTTCGGGCATGCTCGCTTGTTCAGGCGTGCCTTTTAACTCCGGCTTGGTTACCGCTCGGACAGAGGTTTCCACGTATTGCACATCGTCGATCTTGTCTTGACCTGCTGCTGGGCCAAGATCTTCGAGCTTGCGTGCGGGCGGCAAAACACGAGTTTCAAGCGAACCGATCGCATCGTTGTGCGCCTTAACCGCGCGTTCAAGTCCCTTGCCAACATTGGCTAAATGTCCGGTATAGGTCCGCAAAGCGTTGTAAAGCTTGACGGCTTCTTTGGTGATTTCTTGGGCATTGGCTCGCAGATCTTGCTGTTGCCAAGCCGCCGCTACCGTACGCAAGAACACCATAAGTAGTCCTGGTGTAGCTATCAGCACACGATGTTTGGCCCATGCTGTTTCCCACAATGTTGGCTCTACGTCTATGGCGGCATCCAACATTGGGTCGGTCGGTACAAACATCACAACAAAATCTGGCGAACCCTCAACCAGATTTGCGTAGTCACGATCGCCCAGCTCTTTAGCGCGCGCTAACACTGCTTTGGCATGGTTAGTCATATGCTTCTCCTGGCTGGCGGTGTCTTCAGTGCTATGCGACTCGTAGTAAGAGTCGAAAGGGGTTTTGGCGTCAATGACTACTTCTAGACCGCCAGGAATGTGGACCACAGCGTCCGGTCGTGAAGCACCTCCGCCGGAACCTGTGCCAGACATGCTTACCTGCTCTTCGAAATCAATGTGCTCACGCATACCCGCCATCTCAAAGATGTTGCGTAAGGTCTGCTCTCCCCATTTGCCACGCGCAGACGATGAACTCAATATCGAACGCAACCCCACCGTGTCGTTGTGCAGCTGCGAAACTTGCGTGATCAGTCCTTCGTAAGCACCAGAGCGTGCTTTTTCTATCTCGCCAACCTGTCGCTCAAATTTTTTGAACGAATCGTCAATGGGCTTAAGCATTCCTTGAATATTTGCTTGCCGTAGTTCTAGATCCTTATTACCAATTTCACGTTGGCTGTCAAACTGCTCTTTGGCTTGTTTAAGAAATGTTGTTTGAGTCGACTCGAAGATTTCCGCCGCAACCCCCTTGAACTGGGTTTCTAAATTTTCACGAGCCTTATCGAGTTCTTCGACACGCGCTTCGCTAGCAGCGTTGACAGAAGCCAGTTCCACGGTTAGCTGAGATGCTCTCTCGTCCGCCAGCTTTCGCTGGTTAACCGCGCGCGCAAGCAAAATACCTAGTGCTACAGCTACACCCGCTGTAACACAGATAAAGACGATCAGTGTTGGAGTCACAGCGACACACTAGAGAACGAATGTGACATTGATCAGACTGGATTGTTTGTCCAACGTAGATAGCCATTTTCGGGTGTGACATCGCTCGCCAACGATCCGGCAAATACTGCGCCGGTGCCTACACCGTGAACAGCGTTGGGAGCAACCGCTAGCGCCACATCGCGCGCTATGCGTAAACCATCTGTGGCACACATAAACGACGACACAATCGAACTAACTCCACTGACCGAAGCTCGACAGGCTAGATCGTAGGCAGTTTGTGGACCCCCAACCGTGGCCGGCTTCAGCACCGCGACCGCTATTGCACCGGCCGCTATCAACTGATCCAAGGCTTCGGATGCGCCGGGTCCGCTGAGATGCTCATCAGCCGCTATGCGCGCGCCGGTTCGGCGACTTAGCTGCGCCCAGTCGGCGGGTTGTTTCGTTGGAGTCTCAACGAAATCAATGTCAAGACTCGAAACTGCTCGCAGCACTCGCCCAGCGGTTGACCTATCCCAACCGCCGTTGGCATCTAACCGCAGAGCTACTGCCGCTGGCAATGCTCGCCGCACCTCCACTATGCGGGTTATGTCTCTGCTAGCAAAGTCGTGGCTGGCATGCGCGCCGACTTTTAGCTTGACTGCTAGGTAACCAGCACGAGCGGCATCAGCAGCTTGTAGTGCGGCAGTAATCGGATCGATCTCGCTTACCAAAGCTTGAACGGCGAGACGTTGTGGCCCATCCACAAAACCCGCTGTGCTAATGGAGCCATCAGAACCATTGCTAAGGAGGTCGTAATCACTATTTGTCCCGTTTAGCAACTCGGTCAATGTGATCGCTTCTAATGCCGCATCAAGGTTGGCCACCGCACCAGCGGCCGCAGCATGAGCGGATGGCGTTACTGGCAGCGCTACATGCATGTCAGCGTCGCCCGCAGTGCTTACTTGTTCGGCCCATCTCTCTAGCTGAGTAAGCGCCTCTTCGTAGGTTTCTAGACCAAAACCTGGCAATGGGGCGGCCTCGCTATGCACCTTTCGCCCGAATTGTTCAACTGTTACCTGGATGATGCGGCGTACCGACAATGCCCCGTGAGCGGTTACCAGCGGTGCTTTCAGTGGTAGTTCAACCTCGGTCAGTGTGACTTTCACGAGGCGGCAGTTTCATTTGTTGGCTTAGCCGAGCTGGTTTGTTGTCTGCTGTATCGGTTGAGGTGAGCGCTAATCAAGTTGCCCACGGTGTCGGGCTGTTCCAAATGTGCAGCGTGACCGGCATCTGGCACGGCAACAAACTCGCTATCGGGCATCTCTTGAGCGAGTTTTACGCCAATCTTGCAGAACTTGGTGTCCTCTTCTCCGGCTAGAGCCAGCGTAGGAATGGCAATATCGCCAAGCTTGCCCCACAGCGGTGTCATGGCGCCTGTACTCGCTGCGCGCAAGCTATGCGCCAGACCAAGTGGATGGTTGCGTGCACGTTGATTCAGTGACGCTTGCCATGCAGCAGAACCGATGCGCTTACGCAGGCTGTCCCACATTGGTTGCGAAGTCCACTCCTGCACGAAGCTAGTAACACCATGACGTGCAATGCGGTTAGCTAGGTCGTAGTCGCTACGTCGGCGTTCTAGCCGTTGATCGGTATCAGCTATGCCAGGGGTAGTTCCGATAAGCGTCAACGAGGCGCATCTTTCTGGTCGGAAAGTAGCGAAAGTAAGCGCCGCACGACCACCAAGCGAATAGCCCACTACATGTGCGGTGGGATGCTCAGTCTCCGCTAGCACCACATCCAACGACTTAACGAATGAAGTCAACGAATAGCGGTCGAGATCCGGTGGAGACTGGGTTGCGCCGTGTCCTATCAAATCGACCGTCAAAACCCGCCGAGATTCGCCGGTCGTCGGTGCTGCTAAGCGTTCGGTTAAAGGCGCCATGGACTCAGCACTACCGGTAAAGCCGTGCAGTAGTAGCACCGGTAAAGCGTCTGGGTTGCGGTTAGCTCCAGTAATGCTCACTGCGGGCTTGATCACTGGCACCTTGACGGCACGCGCAATCCAACCACCAGTGTTCATTGGCTTAGCAATCACAACGCAGCCAGAGCCTCAACTAATGCGGTTGCTATACACCTTTGCAAGGTGTGATCGTCCTCGGGGTTGATTGGCACAGTTATCACTCTGACGCCTGAGGATGGATTTGCCAATAGCTCATCTAGTTGATTACCCGCACTGACGTGGTGGTGCTCAAACCCGAATGCGGACGCCAAACCGGCCGCTATGTGGTTCGTGTCAGGTGTGGTGGGTGTTACAAACAGACGCTGGAATTGGTCGGGATTGACAACTTCTGCGACAGGCAAGCTTTCAAAAATCCTGCCTCCGCCATTGTCAATGACCAGCACGGTTAGCGAGCTTGCCAGTGTGTTAGTTGGCGTATCAGCCTGCAAAGAGTCTGTTTCATTTATTGCTGCTAGACCGCCCAGATCGTGACGAAACGCCAGGTCACCAAGCAAAACGGTCGTGGGGTGTCCGGCGGCGGAAAACCCAGTCGCGGTTGAGATCACTCCATCGATGCCACTGGCTCCACGGTTGGCATGCACCGCGAGCGGCTCTGTGCGGGCTCGCAGGTAAGTGTTAACAGCGCGAACTGGCATGGAGTTTGAAACAACCAATGTGTGCTCGGCGCGAAGATGGCGACCCAGCGCGATGATCACAGCAGCTTGTGATAGCGCCGCAATGTCCGGATTCGCCGTAAAGCGTTCGATGATTTCACTGGCTTTTGCATCGGCTGCGACCCAGCGAGATTTCCACGCCTGCGCTTGCTTTCCTGGCTTGTGGCCTTGTTCCGTTAGCTCATCTGCCACAGTTGACAACACCACAGCAGGGTCTGCGCTAATTGTTGTGGTGGCAGTGAAACTCGCGTCGGTCCAATTGCCAGCAGGATCGATTAGTAGGTGCTCTGGTTGATGTTTATCAAGCCAAAGTCGTAGCGGCTTAGAAACAGGGGCGTCGCCGATACGTACTACCGCAGTGGCCGACTGGTCACTTGCCCAGGGTGTTGCGAGTAGTAGGTCAAAGTGGTTGATCGGTTCCTGTAGTGCAGCATGGCGAAGTTGCGATGTTGGCTCGGCTAGCAGGGGCCAACTCGTTTTGGCGCAAAATCGTGAGACGGATTCGCGCAGTTGATCAGCTGCTACGCCAGCGTGATGCATAGGTCCGGCAACAACGACTCCTCTTGAATGTTTGTTTGCCAAGTTGGTTAGCGCAACGGTGCTTGCTCGGCTTGCTGGACTTGTCTGGCTGGGTGGTGCTGCTCGACTGGTTTCGACGGTTCTATTGGTTTCGGCCGCCAGTTTTTGCCAGTCCGCTGGTGGCTCCAATGGTTCTCGGAACGGCCAGTTGATATGCACCGGACCCTGAGCGCTGCTAAGGCAAAGTGAGACTGCACGCGCAGCAAGGCTGGCCCACCAGCGAGTTGAGTAGCTATTCCCGCCTAGATCGGCTAGCTCGCTTGCAATGGGTGCCTCAAAAAACCAACGGACATGGTTGCCATAAAGATGCCTCTGGTCAATGGTTTGCCCGGCACCCCAATCGCGCAGTTCTGGTGGCCGATCAGCCGTAAGCACCAGCAGCGGCACATTCGAATAGTGAGCTTCAACGACTGCTGGCAAGTAGTTAGCCGCCGCTGTGCCCGATGTGCAGATCAGCATGGTTGGTGTGCCGGTGGCTTTTGCTAGCCCGAGTGCGAAAAAGGCGGCCGAGCGTTCGTCAATACGGATCCAGGTGTTGAGCCCCTGGGTTACGTCTGCGGTGAGCGTCAAAGCAGTTGACCGTGAGCCCGGCGAAATAACCGCATGGCGCACGCCTTGTCTTACTGCTTCGTCAAAGAAACTGCTGCACGCGCTATAGGTGGCAACTCTGCTATTTGCACTCATGCTGGTTGTGATGGTTGGATTTGTTGCTCAGATTGAGCTACCGACAACAGTGCTTCAAACTTGATGGTTGTCTCATCAAGCTCTGCCTGCGGTTCTGTACCAGCCACGATGCCTCCCCCCGCAAACAGCGTCATCGTTGTTGACGACAGCAAGGCGCAACGCAACGCAACTCTGAACTCCCCGCTACCAGCCGGTGTTGCCCAACCGATCGGACCGGCATACCAGCCACGATCAAACGTCTCGTGCTTAGCAATCCAGTTCAGCGCAGCAGCACGCGGCGTGCCCGCCACAGCGGGGGTTGGGTGTAAAGCTGCGATCAGATCTAGTGCGCGCGTATTGGCTGGAGCTCCGCCGGCGATGGGTGTGTGAAGATGCTGGATAGCGGGCAGCGTCATCACAGATGGTTCGGTTGGCTCGGCTAGCTTCACTCCTGCGTTGATGAGTGCCTCACGAATGGCTTGCGCTACGACACGATGCTCGGCGCGTTCTTTAGCACTGGCTAACAATTCCGCACTTAGAGCCGCATCTCGCACGGGTTCGCCACCGCGCGAGCGTGAACCTGCCAGAGCTTCGGTTTGGACGTGAGTGCCCTCCAGTCTGAGAAGTAGCTCGGGGCTAGCCCCGAGGAAAGTTTGGTCACCGCGGGTGAAGGCAAAAATCGCGCATGAGTTGTAGCGCTTACGCAACCGATTAAGCAGAGTTACGGGACTAGTCGAGCAAGGTTGCTCAAGCATGCGAGCGGTTACAACCTTGGTGAACAAACGATTATCAATGTCAGCGAGTGCGCGCGCAACAAGGTCTATGTATGACGGGTCAAGGTCTGTGCATGAAGGGTCGGTAACCGAAGTTGGGTTGTCCGAAGCCAGATCAGGTTCGCCAGCAGCACTGCTACCAAGAGCGTCATGGCCAAGAGCATTACCGTCATGGTCGCGTTGGGCTTCTTCGACGAGTGTTCGTGCACGAGTTAGTGCCGACCGTGCGGCAGTTATGTACGTCTTCTCATTGGCTCGCACGATGAGTATTTCGGGCAACGTCAATCCACCTGCGCCGAAAGCTGACCAATCAGGTTTGGGCTTGGCAGCAACTTCTGCAGCTACTTCTCCAACAACTTCTCCAGCAAAGTCGGGTAGTTCTGCAAAGGCGAATCCTCCCAACAACAACGGACCGGTAATTGGTGGTCCTGGTTCACCTTCGATAATGACGTTTAGCTCGCGCAGTTCTGCATCAGTCTCAGCGAATCGGCCTTCATTCTGTGTAGCTGCCAAAGTTACGGTCGAGCCGATTGCGACAATCTCTAAATCATCATCGGGCACCGCCCAATACGCACGCTGAGTGTCGGTAGCGATAGCAAAAACTTTCAGAGGATCAAGCCCTGGTGCTGCTTCAAAACGCTGAAGAACTATTGCCTCAGAATCTTTTGTTTGGATTCGTTGCGTTGCCTTGCTAATCAGTGTTCGCTGAAAGTGCTGAGCCACCAGATTGGTAACAAGAGGCACCAATCGGTTAACAAGCTCACCTAAGTCAGCTGGCTGCGGTGCTTGGCTTTCACGATCATCCGGTAGGAGATACTCGGCAAAAAGGTTCACTGCCGATTCCGCAACCTTTTCAATGCTGCTGGCGTGGAACGAGGCAATGGCCATCAAATCTTCCAGTGGGATACCAGCCTCAAGCAGTTGCAGCCCAACCTTCAGCATTTCAACTGAGCTTGAACTGAACCGTTGTTGCGAGCCGTCAACGGCACTTTTTACCGGACTGCTAATCGGGACAATAAGGCCCGCTAGCACAGCTAGCTCGCACGCTTCTCGGTCTAGACCGGAAGCTTCTGCTAGCTCGGTGAGACTCAGGCTGGTCTGAACACTGGAGTTGCTTACCGCGCCGGTTGTACCTGCGCTAGCGGTCAGCGCCTGCAATAGCGGTTCGGAGTAGGTGTCGCTAAGGCGGCCGATCTGTGCCAGTGTGAAACCGGCCGCAGACAGTTGACGAATCTCGGCTAGTCGCTCTACGTGGCTCTCGTCATAATCGGCAATGCGGCCGTTTCGTTGTGGCGAGTGAAGCAGTCCAAGCTTTTGGTAATAGCGAATGGTGTCAACGCTGAGGTCGCTTTGTGTCGCTAGCTGATCAACCTGCATCTAAGGCTTTTTGTTTGACCAGCATGTTGTTTGACCAGCATGACCGCAGGCTACTGTCAGATTCCAAGCGTGGGAGTGATTACTCCAAGAGTGTTAGGTCTTACGGTGTTAGTTGACTCGCTTTTCCAGGCCCGCCCAGTACGGTTCGCGCAACTTGAACTTTTGCAGCTTGCCTGTGGCTGTGCGAGCTAACTCTTCACGTATTTCCACGCTGGTTGGGCACTTGTAGTGCGCCATCTTTTCGCGACAGAAATCAATCAGATCTTGTTCCGAAATGCTCTCACCCTCGGCCGGCACTACCAACGCTTTCACGGTTTCGCCCCATTTTTCGTGTGGTACACCAATCACTGCCACCTCTGCAATAGCGGGGTGACTGAAAATGACATCTTCCACTTCGATTGAGGACACGTTTTCGCCGCCGGAAATAATTACGTCTTTCTTGCGGTCCGAAATGATGAGATGATGTTCTTCATCAAGGTAGCCACCGTCACCGGTGTGAAACCAGTCGTCAACGATCGCTTCAGCAGTCTCGGTGGGTTGCTCCCAGTAGCCCTCTAGAACGACATTGGAGCGCGCTAGCACTTCACCTTGATCGTCAATGTTGATCTTCACTCCGATAGTTGGAGCGCCAGCCCGGGACAGCTTGCGCGCTTTTTCTTCAGAACCCAGTTCATCCCACTCGGGGCGGCAGCGAGCCATAGTTAGCAGCGGAGAGGTTTCGGTCAGGCCGTAAATCTGGATGAACTCCCAGCCGAGTTCGGTTTCCATGCGCTCGATTGTGCGAGTTGGCGGTGGTGCTCCAGCTACCACCATGCGCACGGTGCCAGCGCCAGGTATCTCACCTTTCCAGTCGGCCGCAGCATCTAATACCGCAGCCACCACCGCCGGCGCGCCGCACATCAAGGTCACACCGTGTTCTTGGATGCGGCTCAAGATCTGCTCACCGCGCACCTCTCGTTGCACGATGTGCTTACCGCCCATTCCAGTAACTGCAAATGGCATGCCCCAGCCGTTGCAGTGGAACATCGGCAGTGTGTGCAGGTAGGTGTCTCGATCGCTGACTCCGGCATGCCAACCAAACGTGGTGGCGTTTACCCACAGGGCGCGATGGGTTTGCTGCACTCCTTTGGGACGTGCGGTAGTGCCTGAGGTGTAGTTAACGGTGGCTGTTACGTCTTCGTTTGATTCCCAAGCGACTGGTTCAGTGTCTCGCAGATACATCTGATCATCGGCATCGGTTCCCATCACCACAAAACGTTCAACTTCCAGATCTTTGAGAGTGTCCTCCAAAGACGGATCCACTAGCAGCATCGATGCTCCGCTGTGATCAACGATGTAGGCGATTTCGTCACGGCTTAGACGGAAGTTGATCGGCACGAACACCCGGCCATAACCCGATACCCCGTAGAACGAGGTCATAAGTCGACCCGCATTTTGGGACACCATCGCTACCCGCTCACCCACACCGACGCCAAGCTCATCAAGCTTGGCAGCCTGCGCTCGCGCCAGTGTGCCGAATTCACTCCAGGTGACTTCGCCCAGCTCGCCGCCGGGCGCGTCGGGCTCGTCCACCAGAGCTACACGATCTGGGTAAACGTTTTCGGCTCGATATAAAAAGTCAGAGACTGTGAATGGAACTTTCACGAATTTTCTCCCAGGTTCGTCATGCTCGCCGGTCGTAACGATATTGCTTGCATCCGGCTAGATCATTATGCGCTTCGATGGTGCTAGTGCGCATTGTTGCCCAAAGCCGCGCGGTCGACCAAAGCCACGCGCGGCAGGCATGCTGTAGCAGTGAAATCAAAGTCGCCAACGAAACCGTTTCGTTGGACGGGAAACTCCATCGAAATTATCGATCAGACACGCCTACCTTCAGAACTCGTGATGCTCGACATTCACAGCACCGACGCCGCAATCGACGCCATCAAGCGCTTAGAAATTAGAGGCGCTCCTGCGTTAGGTGCATTCGGAGCGTTAGCAACGGTGATCGGCCTGGGTGAGGCAAAGCCTGCAACGCTGGACGAAACCCGTTCCGTGCTGGAGACACTGCGCGAACGCATTGGCACTGCGCGACCAACCGCGGTAAATCTGGCTTGGGCAGTAAACCGCACCGTTGGTAAAGGCCTTGCGTTGTGTAACGCGGCCAGCAGCGACGCTGACGTTGCTCGTAGCCAGGGTCACGACCATGACCACGTTTTGGCGGACATCACCGCAGCGATGCTTGTTGAAGCGCAAAGCATCGCAGATGAAGACTCGCAGGCTTGCGCCCAGATTGGGAAACTTGGTAGTGATCTGTTGGGTGATATCACCGCTGTAGGCACACACTGCAACGCCGGACGCCTTGCCACAGCCGGCATCGGTACAGCCCTTGCTCCGGTCTACGTCAAAGCCGGCAACGGTGAACCGGTCGCCGTGCTTGCTAGCGAGACTCGCCCACTGCTGCAAGGTGCCAGACTCACCGCTTGGGAACTATCAGATGCCGGTATCGAAGTAACGGTTGTGCCAGACAGCGCAATGGCTTCTTTGATTTTGGCTGGCAAGGTTCAGGCGTTTTTGGTGGGAGCAGATCGCATTGCACTAAATGGTGATACCGCCAACAAGATCGGCACACTCCCCCACGCTCTTGCGGCACGTGCGGCAAGTATTCCGTTTTATGTGGCCGCGCCAACCAGCACGTTGGATCCCTCTATTGCCAGTGGTGAAGAGATCGAAATAGAACAAAGAAACACCGCTGAGGTTCATCATGTTCTCGGTGCAGAGCGGCTAACACCAGCCGCCGTCGATGCCATCAATCCGGCTTTTGATGTAACCCCAGCGCATTTGGTCACTGCCATAATCACCGAAATGGGTGTGCTAACTCCGCCGTATGAACAGGCGATTCTCACAGCTGTGTCGCAGAGCGCCAACCGTTATAGCCCAACGTCGATCACCGCTCAAGACTGATGCAAAACCTCTGGGACAACACCGAAGCGGCAACGCATTCAGGTGATCTAGGTGAGATCACCTACGGCTCACGGCTGGTGGGTTCGGATCCAGCGTTGGTGTTGCATGGCGGCGGCAACACCTCCATCAAGAGCTTCAACAAAGACGTGCACGGCGAGGCCGTTGAAGTGCTCTATGTGAAGGGCAGCGGTTGGGATCTTGCCACCATCGAGCCGCCCGGGTTTGCTCCGTTGCGTTTGGAGCCTGTTCGCCGCTTGGCCGAGCTGCCTGCGCTCAGTGACACTGAGATGGTTAACCAGCTTCGCCTTAATCTGCTTGATGCCTCTGCCCCCAACCCTTCGGTGGAAGCGATCTTGCATGCTTGCCTGCCCTATAAGTCGGTGTTGCACACTCATGCCGACGCTGTGCTGGCATTGACTAACACCACCGACGGCCGCAAACAAGTCGCCGAAGTGTGGGGAGATCGTGTGGTGGTAATTCCCTATGTGATGCCCGGCTTTGATCTGGCACGCGTTTGCGCAGAGCAGTTTAATGAGCAGTCACATGGCGGCACCGAAGCAATGGTGTTGCTAAATCACGGCATATTCACGTTTAGTGAAACCACCCGCGATGCCTACGATTCGATGATTCGTCTGATTACCGAAGCTGAGAACTACTTGGCTAGCCGCGGTGGCGTCGCCCAGTTCGGCGTCAGCGAGCACACCGCAACATCACTGTCAGAGCTAACTAGCGAACAAGCGCTTGTCATGGCTGAGTTGCGTTCGCAAGTCTCCAACGCAGCAGGACGGCCGTTGTTGTTGTCACGCACCACCGGTGACGGCGGAGCAAAGGCGTTGGAATTTTGTCAGGGTGACAATGTGGGGTTGCTTGCCCAGCGCGGGCCAGCTACACCTGACCACATCATCCGCACAAAGCAGTTTCCACTAGTACGTACAGGCAGGACCGGTAAAAGTAGCGGCGAGCCGGTGGCGGATTTTGTTTCCACTTATGAGGCCTACTTCGAGCGCAATCAAGAACGGCTCGCCAAGCTAAAGCAAGGCAAGCAGCCAGACCAGCAGATCAAGCCGTCTAGCTCCGCGGAAAATCTCACAATGCTTGATCCCGCCCCGCGCGTGATACTTGACCCAGAGCTAGGACTACTTACTGCTGGCAAATCGACCAACGATTGCAAAATCGCGTCTGACATTTACCTACACACAATCAGTGTCATCGAAGCCTCCGAGCAACTTGACCAATACGTAGCACTAGACGAAAACCACCTATTTGATGTTGAGTACTGGGAGCTAGAGCAAGCCAAACTGCGTCTCGGGGCGGGAGGCTCAAGCGCGGCATTTAGCGGACAGGTGGCGGTAGTAACCGGAGCTGCTTCGGGCATCGGCAAGGCAACAGCACAAGCGCTAGCCAGCCAAGGTGCCACTGTGGCCGGGTTGGACATCGATCAAGGCATCACCGCCACGTTTGATCACGACCGTTGGCTGGGACTGGAGACCGACGTAACCGACCCCGCAGCCATTGCAGCTGGGTTGGTGACAGTCATTGAACACTTCGGTGGTATCGACATCGTTGTAATAGCCGCTGGGGCATTTGGGCCGTCAGCACCTATCGCTGACCTTGACTTCGCACAGTGGCAACGCACACTTGACCTCAACCTCACCTCTGTCGCTAGCACGCTGCAGTGCGTTCACCGCTACCTGCGGCTGTCTCCTACCGGCGGGCGTGTCGTGCTAGTGGGCTCAAAAAATGTGCTTGCACCGGGCACTCATGCTGGCGCTTATTCCGCCTCGAAGGCAGCCGTTGCGCAGCTTGGACGAGTTGCAGCACTGGAATGGGCCGCTGACAACATCACCGTCAACACGATTCATCCGGATGCAGTTTTTGACACGGGTCTGTGGAGCGACGAGCTAATAGAGCAACGTGCAAACAGTTACGGCATTACGTCAGAGCAGTATCGCAGACGTAACCTTTTGGGCCGTGAGATAACCGCAGCCGACGTTGGGCTGCTCGTAGCCGAGCTATGCAACCGAGCGTTTGGAGCGACTACCGGTACACAAATTCCGATCGATGGCGGAAGTGATCGGGTTATCTAGTTGGCTAACTAGCTGCTAGCTACCGCTGCGCTCCTGCCATCAACAAACCGATCTCTTCGCGATCGGCCGTCTTCGCATCAAGTTCTGCTACCACTGCACCCTCGTAGAGCACGACGATGCGGTCGGACAATCCCATCACCTCATCAAGTTCAGCCGATACCAACAGCACGGCCACACCCGCATCTCGTTGTTCGGTAATGCGGCGATGAATGAACTCAATAGCACCAATATCCACACCGCGTGTTGGTTGAGCAACCACCAATAGTTTCACGTCGTGGCTGAACTCTCGACCTACCACCAACTTCTGCTGATTACCGCCTGAAAGTTGATCGGTAGGCGCAAACAGTGACGGCGTGCGCACGTCAAAGTCATCCACCAGTTGTCTTGCATGTGCACTTATCTGATCTCGCCGCAGCATGTAGTTCCATGAATACGGCTCCCGGTGATAGCAATTAAGCACCGAATTTTCAGCCACATCGGCAGTGCCGATTAGTCCGTGCTTACGACGGTCTTCGGGCACGTGGCCAACGCCAGCGTTGAATACTTGACGCGGTGTTGCTCTTGTAAGGGTCTCACCGGCTATGTGCACCTCACCAGAATTGATCCGCCGCAAGCCAGTAACGGCTTCCACTAACTCGCGCTGACCATTGCCTTCCACGCCTGCGATACCAACTATTTCACCGGCACGCACGGAAAGGCTCACATCGTTGATTGCTTGGTGACGCAGATCATTATCCACACTCAAATTTTTGATGCTTAAAACCTCGTCAGTCGGATGTGCTTCGCCCGAAGGCACTCGCAACAGCACGCTGCGTCCCACCATCATTTTCGCCAGCTCCGCTTCACTCGTTTGAGCCGGAGTGGTGGTGCCGACTACATGACCGTTGCGCATCACCATGATGTCGTCAGCCACGGACAGAGCTTCTCGCAGCTTGTGTGTAATAAACACAGCACTCAGGCCATCCGCAATGAGTCCTGACAGAACACTCAGTAAGTGTTCGGTTTCTGGTGGTGTTAGTACCGCTGTGGGTTCGTCGAGAATGAGCACGCGTGCGTTGCGGTAAAGCGCTTTCAATATCTCCACTCGTTGCTGAGCGCCAACTGGTAACTCTTCGACATTGGCGTCAGGATCGACTTCAAGACCGAACTTTGCTTGCAGTGCCAGCACCTGCTCACGAGCTTTAGCAATGTCAACCATTCCGAATCTGCGTGGCTCGGCTCCCAAAACGATGTTGCGCACCACGTTCATGGGTGGCACCAGTTGAAAGTGTTGATGCACCATGCCCACGCCGCGCGCGATGGCATCGCTCGGGCTGGTTAGACGCACCGTCTCATCAGCGATAACCACCTCACCGGCATCGGGCCGATACAGCCCAAACAAAATGTTTACCAATGTGCTCTTACCGGCACCATTTTCACCAAGCAACGCAAGCACCTTGCCTGGTGCCAACTCGAGCGATACGTCGCTGTTAGCAACCACACTTGAGAAGCGTTTAGAGATTGCCCGCGCTCCTAACGCAACCTTGGGAGCACCAGCAGGCTTAGAAGCACTACGCGCCAGGCTCGGATCAGTCATCTACCCCTCCTCATAGGGCTGTGCAAGAGCTGCCGGGTCTCGCATATGACCAAATAGACCACTTAGAGCCACCACCAAAATCGTTACAACAAACGGCATCATTCCCACAAATTGCGGTGGAATATCCAGCGTGCCGTTTAGCTGGAATTGGTTTTGCAGCGAAGTGGTAAGCCCAAACACCAGCGCTGCTGCGTAGGCACCAAATGGCGTTCGACGCCCAAAGATCATCACGGCTAGCGCCAAAAAGCCGCGACCACCCGACATCGCTCTACTAAATGTGCCAACCGCTTCTAACGCCAAATATGCGCCACCAAATCCGGCTAGTCCACCCGCCAATGTCATATTTAGGTAGCGGAGGCGGTGCACGCTCACTCCAACGGTGGCCGCTGCACCCGGATGCTCACCTATCGCAGTTGTCCGCATTCCCCACACGGTTTTGAATATCGCCACATGCACGATCACTACTAATGCAAGTGTGATGTAGGTGAGTGGTGGTCGACTGAATAAAACCGTTCCAACCAGAGGTAAATCGCTCAGGCCGCCAAGATCTATAGGCACATATTTCGGCATGCCCAGCGAACGGCTTCGGTCGTAGAAAAAGGATGTAAGCCCGAGTGCCGCAATGTTTATGACCGTGCCAGCGATGATCTGATCGACCCGCAAACCCACTGCCATCGCAGCCATCAGCCAGCCCATGGCCATGCCAGTCCCGACGCCGACAATCACCCCCAGCTCTAACGAACCGGTGATAGATGCGACCGTGAATGACGTAAAGGCAGCGCCTAGGAACTGGCCTTCGATACCGATGTTCACTATGCCGGATCGTTCACCAATCATTCCGCACATGGCGCCCAGAACCAGCAAAGTTGCCGAACGGATGGTGCCCGAAACCACCGCTGTGGTTTGTGCGCCTTCGTAGATATAGAAGCCCCAGACAACGACCACTACTGCCACGCCCGAAAAGATCAGCCAGCGTGTCCGCATGCTTGTAGACGTCACGTGAATACCAAGTCGGCGTTAGCCACCATCAGTTGGCGCCCCAACCTGCACCAAGTTGCAGTCGTTGCTCTGGGTCACGTAGTCGCAGCAACCAACGAATAATGATGGGAGCCGCTACGAAGAACAAAATCAGCGCCTGCATCACGTCTATCAGTTCGGGTGGTACTCCGGACTCGAACTGCATCTTGGCCGCGCCTGCTTCCATGATTCCGACGAGCAGGCCAGCTGGAATGACACCAATCGGATGCGCGCGAGCTAACAAAGCAATGGTTATGCCTTCAAATCCCAGTCCCACATTGAATCCAGCTGAAAATCGTCCATCCACTCCTAGCGTTTCCATAGCTCCACCCATGCCAGCTAGTAACCCGGACACCATCATCGTTGTAGCCAGGATCCAGCCAACAGAAATACCTGCGTAGCGCGCGGCCTGGCGGTTAGCGCCCACGCTGCGTACTTCAAAGCCATAGGTGGTTCTCTCGAGCAGCCACCAAACCACCACTGCCACCACCAAGGCCAGTAGGAATCCCGTAGGGACCGCACCCCAGGTCGGCATTATCGCTGTGTCAGCTACCAGCGGTGTGCGAGCGGAGATGTTGCTTCCTGCAGAATCTTGCCAGGGACTCGATGCCAGCCAGTCTGTGAGATTGCCCGCCACGAAGTTCAGCATGATCGTGACAATCACCTCGTGCGCACTGGTGGTGGCTTTTAAGACACCGGCAATACCTCCCCAGATAGCGCCGGCCAGCGAACCAACAATTATCGCTAACGGTAAATGAATGAGAATCGGTAAGCCGGTGACAGCAAATCCAACCCACCCTGCAAAAACGGCGCCAACCAAGAGCTGCCCTTGCCCACCGATATTGAACATGCCTGCCTTAAACGCAAAGGCCACCGCCAGCCCCCCAAAGATGAGCGGGGTGGACTTTTGAAGCGTTCGCAAGATGGCATCGCTGTCGCCTAAGCCGCCATCAAGGAGTGCTTTATAAGCGGTAATAAAAGAGTTGCCCTGAAATGTGATCAGAACAGCTGAGATCACCAGTCCCAGCAGCACGGCCACCACCGGAACCACTGCTGGCCGTAGCAGCACGGCCAACAACCCAGCGTTGGTACGACTGCCACCAGCAGTATTGCTACTGCTGGTGGCGTCGTTATTTTCTTGCATCGGCACGCAAGCGTGCCACAGTTAGTGGCCGCTTGGTTGGGCTTGCCGTTAGTTCAGCTAGCTGATCGGATAACCAGTACTAATGCTGCCGTCTGCTAAGCCATCCTCAACTTCGCCCAACGTTGCACGAATTTCGGCGGTTACGAGATCGTCAAAGTCATAAAACGCTGAGAGTCCAACTTCACCCACGTAGTTACCCGCCGGGAAAGCGTCGTCATATGCGCTCCAAATGAGATCGGTTACGCCTGGAGTAATCAACTTTTGAGCGCTAGTCACAAGACATGGTTGCGCCTCCGGCAGAGTTAGCCACTGGTCGGTATCAACGCCGACGCAAAGCGCACCCTCCTCGCTGGCAACCTCGATGAGAGCGCCATTGCCGGTGTTTCCACCTGCTCCGAAAATGATGTCTGCGCCTTGATCAAGCGCTTGACGTGCGGTTGTTGCGCCCCATTCCGGATCGTTGAAAGCGGTGTCAAGCCCACCGGGGTGATACGTAGAGATCACCTCTACATCCGGGTTGGTATAACGAGCACCATTTTCCCAGCCTTCCTTGAAGGCCACGACCGGTGGCACCAGGTCGGTACCTAGCACGGCTCCGACCTTGTCGGTCTGCGTTAGAAGTCCTGCAAGCGATCCAGCTAGGAAACCAGACTTGGCTTCCTCAAAGATCAGGCCAGCCAAATTGGGAAGCGAAGCATCAGCAAGAAATTGGTCAACGCCGATAAACAAAACGTCGGGGTTTTCTTGCGCAGCGGTAAAGGTCGCTTCGGCCAATCCGAAGCCAACGGTTACAAGAACGTCAACTCCGTCTTCCAAAAACAGGCCAATGTTGCTTTCGTAATCCTTAGCGGCAACTGTCTCTATATACGAAAAATCAACGTCTACGCCTTCGTCGGCTAGGCCGTCAGCTCCCTCTTCTACACCTTCCCAAGCAGATTGGTTGAAGCTTTTGTCATCAACCCTGCCAGTGTCGGTAACCAGGCCTATTACAAACCTGGGAGCAGCCGGCTCCTCAGTCTCCGTGCCGCCGTTAGCGGGTTCGACCGTCTCGTCCGCGTCGCTGTCATCGCTACCGCATGCCGCGCCAATCAACGCGACTGCCAGCAAAACAGCAAACAACGCTAAGAGGGGTGACCGGCGACGATGTGTTTGATCCTTGCCAACAAGCTTTTTCATTTATGAACCTTTCAATGGATCTGGGTTTACGCGGTTATCGCAATAATTCAGCAACAAGCGCTCAGCCAGGCTAAACGACTAGCTAAGCCTGGACTAGCTCAATGAGCGTGCCGAGGTTACCTTTTGGATGCACGAACGCTACGGTCGTATTACGTGAGCCAAGTCGCGGCGCGGCATCAATAGGAGTTGCGCCCGCAGCAACCATTGCAGCAAGCGCTACCGCGCAATCATCCACTCGATAGCCGACGTGGTGCAGTCCCTCACCGCTTTTACTGAGATATTTGGCAATCGGCGAATCATCACGCGTAGGGGTTAGTAACTGTATGAAGCTTTCAGCTACCGCTAGCAGTGCCTCTTCCACCCCGTCATTTTCAACGATTTCGCGATGAGCAACCTTTGCGTTGAACGCTTTTTCGTAGTAGGCCACAGCTTCGTCGAGGTTGTGAACTGCGATCGCCACGTGGTCAATCTCGGTCAGAAGCATCGGTCAGGATCTTATTACGCAGAGCCCTATTGGTCTTGATTAGTCCTGTTTGGCATTCTCTGCCGCTTGTTTAAGTGCAGCCGTGTGCCGGGCGAAGAGCGTTATTTTGTCGGGTCCAATTCGCTCACGCTTTTCGAGATCGGTAATGCCCTGTCCCTCACCGTCGGCTAGGCACAACACTCCCAACTTTCCTTCGTGCAGATTCTTGTGCACCGCCAGAGCCGCCTCACCCACGTCGGCCAGGTCATAAACCTCTGACAGGATCGGATGAATGCGTCCTTGGTCGATGAGTTGATTCATCCCCCACGCCTCGGCGTAGTTTGCAAAGTGGCTTGACACGATTTGCTTGAGTTTCATCCATAGGTGTCGATTGTCGTATTCGATCATGTAGCCAGAAGTTGCTGCGCAGGTAACAATCTTGCCCCCGCGTTTCGCAACGAACACCGAGGCGCCCATCGTGGAACGGCCAGGGTGTTCAAACACTATGTCCGGGTCTTCACCGATTTGGGATCGAACCTTTTTGCCGAAGCGTCGCCATTCGCTCTCATCTTGACTGGTTGAATCTTTCCAAAACTGGTAGCTCTCGGCATTGCGGTTGATCACATGTTCGACACCCAGCTCGTGTAGCAAATCGACCTTGTCTTGCGAACTCACGATGCCAATGGGTGTCCCGCCGCCGTTGCGCACTAGCTGACAGGCATAACCACCTAACCCGCCTGTGGCTCCCCAGATAAGCACCGAGTCGCCTTGTTTCATGCGTGCTGCATTATCGCCTACCAACATGCGATATGAGGTGGAAGCGCACAAAGCGTTGACGGCCGATTCTTCCCAGCTGAGGTGGGAAGGTTTGGGCATTAGCTGGTTGGCCTTCACTATTGATAGTTCAGCTAAGCCACCGAAGTTGCTTTCGAATCCCCAGATTCGCTGGTTTGAGGCCATCATCGAGTCTTCGTGTGCGGCTGGGTCTTGATCGTCAACATAGTTGCAGTGCACCACAACGCGGTCGCCCGGACGCCAGTTGCGTACCGCTGTACCACATTGCAGAACCACGCCTGAAGCGTCTGAGCCCAGAACATGATGATCGAGCGCATGACGTGCTCCCCAGCGGCTCTCTCGCCCGAGCCGATCAAGAAACCCAAACGTTGGTAGCGGCTCAAAAATTGACGACCAAACCGTGTTGAAGTTGATTGCGCTGGCCATTACCGCTAGGTAAACCTCGTCGGGTGCTAGCTCGGGAGTGGGTACCTCTGCGACGTGGATTGCCTTGCGCGGATCTTTGTCGGCGGAAGGAGTTCCTTCGAACATTGTTTGCTCGTTGCGCAGCACATAAGCCGCCCGGTAGTGATCCGGGATCGGTAGCGCTGCAATTTCCGTGCCATCGACACCAGCATTTATTGCCTCAAGAATGCGCTCCATCAGTAGCGAAAGCTAACGGGCTTAGTGTCTCGCTCACATCTAACAAGACCAGACCGCTACGGTCAGCTAACGACTTTCGTATTGAGCGGCGCACCGCATCGCAAGCATCGTGATGCGTGAACACCCATACCGAATTGGATTCCAAAAGATCTATCAAGCACACAAACGGGTAGGCATCTTCGATCATGGCTTGCACTAGCTCGGCTCGGCCAGATGCAAATGCCTTCAACACGTGCTCATCACCAGCCAGCACTGCGATTATTTCCGCGCCTGGTGCTTTTACCGACCGTGTGAGACGCCAGGCGTCTGTGCGGTTGTGGACGTGGCTAGGAGAGTCGGCTTCAGGTAGATGGATGGTGATTGGTCTTTTGGAGTCACTCTTGGGCTTTGGTTTGATAGATGCAGACACGGCTTACCCCTTTATTTGGCAGGTTTTTGTTGCGCGCTAGCCCATCTCACTACCAACACCGTGCGTTGTCGTTGGTAATTTCTTGTCAGCGAACCCCTTAGTCGGCGAAGCCAGCAGGGCTACAGCGTTTGGCGATGTTTTAAAGCGTTTTCGAGGGTTTGTTCGTCTGCGTGTTCCAAGTCGCTGCCTACCGGTAGGCCACTAGCAAGGCGAGTCACCTTTAGTCCAAGTGGCTCCATTTGACGCGCTAAGAACAAGGCGGTTATGTCTCCTTCAATGTTTGGATTAGTGCACACAATCAACTCTTTGACTTGTTCTGGATCAATGCGAGCTAGTAGCTCACGAAATCGCAGCTGCTCAGCACCAATCCCCGATGTCGGACTTAAAGCACCACCCAACACGTGGTAACGGCCGGAAAACCCGGCTCTGTTAAGTGCCACAACATCTTTAGGTTCTTCAACTACGCAGAGCACGCCTGTTTGACGGCTTAAATCAGAGCAAAGGCGGCATGGATCTGATTCGGAAATATTCCAGCAGGTCCGGCATCGCCCAATCCGGTCCTTTGCGTTTGTAATGGCTTCGGTTAGCCGGTCGGCTTCTGAACGCGGAGCATTAAGTAGGTGAAACGCGATTCGCTGAGCGCTCGTTGGTCCGATTCCCGGCATACGACCTAACTCGTCGATTAGATCCTGAATCGGTCCGTCGTACATGTCGTCTTGACTTTATGTCCGTCTTTATGTCCGTCTTGACCATGCGGGCGGACTTGGAGTTATATGACTATGCGTGATCCTGGGAAAGTGTCAAGAACCATGCGAACGGCTTGTTGTTCGATCGCGCTGGTGCCTTTTGCCAGGCTTCGGCTAAGCGGTGGCGAAGCAACAGCTCGTGTTACATGCGGCTGGGCGCGCTGGGGTTGGGCGGCGTCTTGGTTGTCAGGCAAGTCGTCCAGTTGAGCGGTTAGCTGGCGGCTGAAAACATCAGTCAGTGCTTGCGACACGCTTCCAAGCCGCTGTTGGGCCTGATCAGTCGGCACGCCGGGCGGTAGCTGCAACGACACGCTGTCGTTCTCAACCTGGTTGACGGTTGCTTGCGCAAAGAAACCACGCGTACCTGGTGGTTGAATGGCTTCAACTACTTCTGACCAACGTTCGTTGATTTGTGAGGCAGTCAAAGTATTTGCAGAGGTTTCTGTCGCGGTTGCATCGAGCGGTTTATTCAGAGCCTCACGCGCGCTCGCCAGACCTTGCTTAGCCGCGGCTATTTCCGTGTTGGATCTTGTCGGGTTCAAGGTTTTCGATCGCGAGCCCGCTGCTCGAACTGGGCCGATATCCACAGAACTGGACTCCGTCGCGTCATTCGTGCTGTTTGACGTAGCGGTGCTAGGCGCATCAACGGCTGTGTCGCTGGAAGCGGCGCCAGGAGCATCGGTAGCTTCCTGAGCTGGTTTCGGTGGCTGTGCGGCGAGTGGTGGGGGCGCAGCATCAGCCAGCAACTGCACTATCGCTGCTTCCAAGGTCAGTCTGCGATCAGTTGACTGCGGCATTTGCGCCAGTGCCACGCCAAGCAGCTCCAACGCTCGCACGATGAGTCGAACACCCATCTGGTCGGCCAGCTCACGATTAGAGGCCACCTGCTCGTCAGATGTTTGAACTAGCTCAACCTGGTTCGCGATCAAGAACATGTCTCGCAGCCGTCGTGCTGTCCGTTCCGTGAGGTCGCGCGGGTCTGCGCCCGCAACTACGGCATTCGCAATCGCACCTAACGCAGCAACCAAGTCTCCGCTCGCTAAGGCACTCACCAATTGCGTTGCTTCTGTACGGTCGCTAGGTATACCGCCAGCGGTAGCTATCTGATCTAGCGCCGATAGTGCGTCGCGCACAGATCCTGCGCCGCGTTCAACCAAGTAGTCAACGGTGCTGTCGGTTAGCTCAATATCTGCCAGCTTGGCGACACTGCGTAAATGCTCGGCTAACTCGCTAGCGCCCACCAGCGTGAGCTCAATGTGCTGCGTCCGGCTGCGGATGGTGGGGAGCACCTTTTGCGGATCAGTAGTCGCCAAGATAAAAACCACGTGTGCGGGTGGCTCTTCCAAAGTTTTGAGCAGAGCGTTTGCGGCTGCTGTGCTCAACATGTGGACCTCGTCGAGCAGGTACACCTTGCGGCGGCCCGCGCCTCCTAATGCGGCGGTAGCAACCAGATCTCGCATGTCGTTGACTGAGCTATGCGATGCCGCGTCCATCTCTATGAGCTCTAATGAAGAGCCGTCTGCGACTGAGACGCAGCGGTCACATTCTCCGCAGGGTTCACCGTCTTCTCCTAGACGATCGCAGTTGAGTGCTTTCGCAAGGATCCGAGCGGTGGATGTTTTTCCTGTACCACGCGGACCGCTAAGCAAGTAGGCGTGCCCAACACGGTCTTCAACGACAGCGTTTCGGAGCGCACGCACCAAGTGCTCTTGCCCAATGATCTCTTCGAATCGTTGCGGCCTAAATCGGCGGTAGAGCGATTGGTAGGTCATTCAGTCGTGATCTTAGTGATGGGTCGGACATTGGGGCAGTCGTTACGCTGCGGTCGTGGTCGCCCTTCGTGGCGGTCGGGTCCTGTGCAACGGCGACCTGCGAATCGAGTCAGGGCCGGAAGGCAGCAGCTCTCAGTAGAACTCGTCGTGTGCCGCAGATCACCTGGCCGCCTCGTGGGGCGATAGACGGAATTCGGTGGAAGACATTGGTGGAAGACATTGGTGGAAAATACGGAGAGTTGCCAGAGTGGACGAATGGGCTCGCTTGGAAAGCGTGTGAGGTTGTCAAAGACCTCCGTGGGTTCGAATCCCACACTCTCCGCGTGAAAAAACTGGATGTCAACGAAGCCATGGATCTCGCATTGGCGCAAGCTCGTTTGGCATCGGAAATCGGCAATGTACCGGTGGGGTCGGTAGTGCTGTTGGGCGACCGCGTGCTGGCTGCCCGCCACAACGAGCGGCGTCAAACCGGTGATCCCACCGCCCATGCAGAAGTTTTAGCGCTGCGCGATGCCGCTAAAATTCTCGACACCTGGCACCTTGATGACACGACCCTGGTAACCACGCTGGAGCCCTGTCCTATGTGCGCTGGAGCAGCAGTGTTTTCAAGAGTGAAGCGCGTGGTGTTCGGTGCTTTTGACCCGAAGGCAGGCGCGGCTGGAACGCTTTACAACGTGCTGGTTGATCCGCGGCTAAACCACCAATGCGAACTAACAAGCGGAGTCAAGCAAGAAGAATGCGGCGAACTGCTGCGGGCATTCTTTGCGAACCACAGGTAACCAGTGCGCTTAGCCGTTGGATTTATCGTGCGGAAGGTGTGGGATTCGAACCCACGGTGACCCGAGAGCCACAACGGTTTTCGAGACCGTCCCATTCGTCCGCTCTGGCAACCTTCCAACGGCAGGGTAGCTAGGCAAAGCGGCAGAAAATGCCGCGCCTGTGCCGTAGCTTGGCCTCATGAACTCGCAAGACAGCACTTGGAGTGTCAAGGATCTGAGCGAGGCCATAAAAGAGGTCTTAAACAGCTGCTTTCCAGATGTCGTCTGGGTGCGCGGTGAAATAACCAGCTACCACTTTCACGCTGCTAGCGGTCACACATATTTCACTCTCGTGGAGCAGGGCGCTTCGGCGGATCGTTCCGCAGCAAAGATTCCCGTTGCACTGTTTGCTGGCTCACAACGAAACATCGCTGGTGAGCTAGCTGCCGCAAACCTAAGTCTTCAAGACGGCATGGAGATCCGTATCGGTGGTCGAGTTGGCTACTACCCAGCACAGTCAAAAACGCAGCTTTACATGAGCGCTATCGACCCGAATTTCACGCTTGGGCAGCTTGAGAAAGATCGGGCAGCACTACTGAAATCGTTGCAAGCTGAAGGACTACTGGATAAGAACAGCCGACTGGTACTTCCGGCCGTGCCACTGCGGATCGGTCTGATTACCTCGGCTGACAGTGCAGCTTGTGCAGATTTCTTAGACGAGATCAACATCAGCGGTTACGCCTTCGAGGTTGTGCTGTGTGATACGAGAGTGCAAGGCGATCAGGCGCCACAAAGTTTGGTTTCAGCAATGGCAACTCTGGAGCGATACACCCAACCAAGAGGAGGCCTAGACGTGATCGCAATGGTGCGAGGCGGCGGCGACCGCAACGATCTGTTGACGTTCGACACCGAGCTGGTAGCTAGGTCGGTAGCAAACTGCACGCTGCCCATAGTTGTGGGCATCGGACACGAAATCGACGAGTCCATTGTCGACAAAGTGGCTCACACTTCTTTCAAGACACCCACCGCCTGCGCAGCAGGGTTAGTTGAGATGGTGAGCGATTTCGAAGCTGACCTGAACACGTCAGCTCAGACGCTCGCGCGGCGCAGCACTGCTGCAGTTCATGGTGCAAGAGTTTCGTTGAGTAACTACTCGCGCTCATTGAGCATTCTGGCCACTAAACCGTTAGAGCGTGCCAGCAGTTCGATTGATCATGCTGTGTCTCAACTAAGCCGCTTCGCCAAACAGCAGATCAGAACAGCGCACACGGTTTTAGATAACCACGCCGCTCTCGTGAAATCACACGATCCCAAGCGTGTGCTCGAGCGTGGCTTCTCTATCACTCGTAACACCAGTGACGGCACCGTCGTGCGCGCACAGCCAACGGTCGGTGATGAGTTAGAAACCACGACCCATGCGAGCGTTTTTCGCAGCATCGTTAATTAGCTCACCGTCATTGCATAAACCTTGTAAAGAAAGCAAACCAATGTCAGAAACACACTTGTCTGAAACAGAGTCAGCGCCCGCAACACCGGGGTACGCAGAATCGATGGCAGAGATCAACACAATCCTCGCCCAGCTGGAAACCGCTGACTTAGATATTGATGCGCTTGCGCTACTAGTTGAACGCGCAACACACCACATTGATAACTGTCGCTCACGGCTCACAGCAGCCGAAGCTTCGGTCACTCGCATCGTCGGCCAGTTAGAAACACCCGGCCAAATAAAATGAACCGAGGAAGGTGGTGGGCCCTCCCTCGGTTCGCTAACAACGCTAGCGACCAAAGCACAAAATCACATAACAAGCAGTTCAACGAATAGCGATCAAGAGAACAAAAATATGGAGCCAACGGTCGAGACTCACCGCAACGACAAGAAGAACTCGCTCACGACCGCGCCCTTTGGTAGCTGGCCCTCACCTTTGAAGGCCAAAAAAGTGGCAGAGGCATCGGCCAGTCGGCGAGAGCCGCGCGTGGTAGGCAATTGGGTGCTGTGGGCTGAACGGCGGCCACTAAACCAAGGAAAAACCACGATCGTTGGCGTTGAGTTAACAGACCCAAACGCTGGTGGTCCGCCGTTACAACCGCGCGACCTGACTTACCACGGCGACATCACGACGCGAGTGCATGAATACGGTGGCGGCGCCTGGCTACCGGTGCCTAACACATACCTTGAGCAAACCAATCAAAAATTCAGCGCCGGCGGGAATGAGCCGCCAGTAATAGCGGGTGCTGACGCCACCGTAAATCAGTGCATCTTGGCTGTTTCCGGTGACGTAGTGACCGCCATCACAGAAAAGATTCAAGATGAAACACTGAGCGAAGCTGTCGAGCATCGCTACGCCGACCCTGCAGTGATCCCGCTCACCGACACGACCGTGTGGGTAAGAGAAACCCACAGCAAGCCAGCGGGTGCTGGTGCAACTAGCTCAGCCGAGGCGTCCGAGCCATCTAATGAAATAGTGGCTATTGGACCTAACGGCACGATTGGCGTGCTTGCCGCAGGAGCAGATTTTTACGCTTCCCCACAACCCAGTCCCGACGGTAGTCAGCTGACATTCATCAGTTGGAACCATCCGAACATGCCGTGGGATCACACACGACTGCACGTCATCGACTTACAACCCTCCATGATCACTTCTGGGTCACCAGCAGACATAACCGATAATGCAGACGCTGATGCAGGCCAAATTCTTGACGGTCCCGCTCTTCAGCAACCACGCTGGAGTCCCGACGGTCAGCTGCATGTGATCTCCGACATTGATGGTTACTGGGACATCCACAAGGTCGATATTGAATCCAAGGTAAGCCAGCCATTGATTGATCGGCCGCAGGCGCTAAGCGAAATTGAGTTTGGTGTACCTACCTGGATGTTTGCAGAGCAAACCTACGCCTGGGTAGGTGACCAGCCAGACACCTTGTGGTGCACCTGGGTGAATCGCGGTGTCGCGCACATCGGACTCATCGTCAGTGGCCAGCTCCAAGAGGTGGATACCGGCTTCACAGAATTTGGGCGTTTGGAAGTAACGCCTGCGGGCAACGCCGTGACCGTCGCTAGCAGTTGGGTCAAACAAGCCGAGGTTGTGGAGATCGCACCAGACGGCAGCTATCGAAGTTTGAGTAAAAACCAAAGCAAAAATGCTTCTCCTTTGGTTTTGGATGAGCATTCAATCTCAGTGCCGCAAACCATTGAGTTCCCCACGCCGACAGCGGGCACAGACGAAGCAATGGCTTACGGATTTTATTTTCCGCCGACCAGTGCCACACATCAAGGTCCGATCGATGAGCTTGCGCCGCTCATAGTGCTAAGTCATGGCGGACCAACGGGTCGTGCCCGCAGTTCGTTGGATCTGAACATCCAGTATTGGACTAGCCGCGGTATCGGTGTGGTTGATGTCAACTATCGCGGCAGTACCGGTTATGGCACCGATTACCGCAACTCACTAAAAGAACTCTGGGGGGTTGCCGATGTGGATGATTGCGTTGGTGCTGCGCTCTACCTGAGCAACCAGGATGCGTCCAGCCAGGGTCCGCCGGCGCTAGTTGACTCGAAACGCCTGGTAATAAAAGGCGGTTCCGCCGGCGGCTACACCACTCTGTGTGCCTTAACAAGCACAGACACATTCGCTGCAGGCCTTTCTCGCTATGGAGTCGCCGACCTGGAGTCGTTAGCGCGCGATACACACAAATTCGAAGCTCATTATTTGGACTCACTTATCGGCCCTTGGCCGCAGGCCGCTGAGCTATACAAGCAGCGATCACCTCTTTATCGCAGCGATCGATTACGCACACCAATGCTGGTATTACAAGGAGATCAAGACAAGGTCGTGCCGCCGTCGCAATCCGAGCAGCTGGTTGAGGCTTTGGCCAAAGCGAAAGTGACGCATCGCTACCTGCTATTCAAAGACGAGGCGCATGGTTTCCGTCAAGCGGTAAACATCGCCGCCGCACTCGAAGCTGAGTTGTCATTTCTAAGCCAAGTGTTGGGGTTTCCTATAGCTGACCAGCTAGCCCCGATTTCGATATAGGTAGCTTCATCACGATGTACGGCTTCGCGCGCAAGCCGATCTGGATATTTGGACATCTGCTTACGCTCACCGCGCTAGCTGCATTCATAACTGCTGGCTTGTGGCAGCTAAGTCGGCACTACGAACAACGCGAACAAAACGAAGCCGTGCGAGACCGCGAGGCTGCGTCGGCTTTAACCGCAGCCGAGCTTTTGAGCGAAATCGCGAGCGATCCAGAAGCGCTCGGCGAGCTGACATGGCGCATGGCGGAGGTTTCCGGTACTTGGTCACACGATGACGCCGTCCTGATTCGTAACCGCAGCCAGACGGGATTTAGCGGCTGCTACCTTGCACTCCCGCTAAAACTAGAAACCCTCAGCAGTAGTTCGTCTGGCGATACCGGTGAGAGTGCAGTGCTGGTAGTAGCCGGCTGGCTTCAAAGCGCAACTTGCATTGACGTGACCACCGCATCCAAGCAAGCAGAGCAGACCGAACTAACTGCACTGACTGCGCTAGCTAACGAACTATTGCCTAGCGAACCAGTTTCGCTGCTTGGTCGCGTTCGTCAGACACAAACCCGTGCTTTGTTCGGCCCAACCGATCCACCTAACGGACGTCTGATCTCACTCGCGCGCGTCGACGTTGAGCGCATAGATGCTCAAACACCTCAGACGCTCGCACCCTCTTATCTAGAGCTAGTCACCGCCACACCGGTGCTCACTAACTTGGAGCCTGTTAACCCACCCGAAACAGACGCTGGTCCACATTTGGGGTACACCTTTCAGTACTTCGCATTCGCAGTCATAGCATTCGTTGGTTACCCGCTTGTAATCGTCAGATATGCGCGTAGACAAGACGGACTCACTAATGATTTTTGAACTCGATCCTCAAAAAGTTATGAACCGACCTGGCGTCAAATGGGGACGTCGCGGTGCAGACGTTCTGGCGGCCTGGGTAGCCGACATGGATCTCGAGCCTGCACCTTGCATAGTCCAAGCGTTGCAAGATCGCATAGCCGCAGGCGGGCTCGGCTACGACTTCTACGACCTTCCGATCCCCTTGTACGAAACATTCGTTAGGCGTATGAAAAGCGCTTTTGGTTGGGAAACCAGTACCGATGAGATCATTCGTATACACGACGTAATGCAAGGGTTCCAAATAACCATTGAAGCTCTCACAAAACCCGGCGACGGCATCGTGTTGCAGACACCCTTATACCCACCGATTTTTTCGACCATCACACAAAACAAGCGTCGCTTCGTTGCGAATCCACTAAAAGAAACCAGCGACGGCTGGCGACTTGACTTAGATCATCTCGAATCCGTCGCGGCACAAGACGGGGTTACCGCACTGTTCTTATGCCAGCCTCACAACCCCACTGGCATAGTCATGAACGACGCCGAACTAGCCGCGGTCACCGACATTGCCGACCGCAACGATCTCTTGATGATTTCTGACGAAATCCACTGCGACCTCGTGTACTCCCCTAACAAGCATCTACCGGTCGCCGCAAGCAGTGAAACGGCCTCGCAACGCACGATCACGCTTACGGCTGCCACCAAATCCTTCAACATGGCAGCCGCGCGAGTGGCATTTATTCACAGCGCCTCACAGCGTTACGGTCCGGCCGTGTTGAACACGCTGCCGCGCAAGATCGGTGGCGTCAGCGAGTTAGGGCAAGTAGCCACAATTGCTGGCTGGGAGCAGGGTCAATCCTGGCTCGATGAACTAATGATCGGACTTAACAGCAACCGTGACCTCGTGGCGAAACTGCTGGAAGAACATCTACCAGGTGTTCACTATCACAAACCTCAGGCCACCTACCTTGCCTGGATTGATTGCGCAGAGTTGGGTTTAGGTGACAACCCGTCTGAGGTGTTCTTGGACAAGGGCAAAGTTTTTCTCAACTCCGGCCTTGACTTCGGTGAGGAAGGGAAAGGCTTTGTGCGACTTAACTTCGCTACCTCGCCGGAGATACTCAACCAGATTGTTGTTGCGATGGCGAAGGCGCTCTAGCGACTGTCTCACGCCTTGCCTATGCGAGCGGTCATTAGACCGCTCGATTAGTACAGCCCAATCATTCGACCAGCTAGGGCGACAACTGCTGCCAGCATCACCGGTCTAATCAAACGTTCACCTCCCCGCACCGCTATGCGTGCGCCAATCCAGCCGCCTACAGCAAACCCAGCGCTAACCACCACTGCATAACCCCAATGAACCTGATCAGCGAATATGAACACTGGCACTGCTGCCACTGTCAGCATGGCTATCACGACCACTTTCACGGAATTTGCGTTCACTAGATCTAGGCCAGCACGAGACAACGCAAGCACAATTATCAGACCAACGCCAGCTTGGAAAGCTCCGCCGTATATGCCGATGCCAAGAAACACCACCACCGTTACGTAGCGCGGCCAAGTGATTACAGCATCGGGCCGTCGAACCCCTTTTGGCTGCCAAAAACTGAACACCAACAGCGGCAGCATTAGCGCGCCGAAGATGATCTCGTAAACGGTTTCGCTTAGACGTGACGCCAAAAACGCGCCGACTAACGAGCCTGCAAACACCGGTATCAAGACCGCCACGGCTCTGCGAATGCCAGGCACGCCAGCTTTGGAGTAGCTGAACGTTGAGGAGAGATTTTGTGTTAACACTCCGACTCGATTTGTGCCGTTGGCCACCAATCCGCCAAGATCAGCAAACACCGTCAGCAGGGGCACCGTTATTAGAGACCCTCCCCCAGCCATAGCGTTGATGGCACCTGCCACAACGCACGCCGCTGCTAACAGCAGTTCCTGCGTCAGATCCAACGAGCTAGGTCTCTGAGCCCGGCGTGGTCTTTATGCCCTGTGAATCCGACTGTGCTCTACGACGAGGTTGTGAGATTGCCAAGCGCGTAGTTTGCTGGCGTAGCAGATGGTCTACTAGCACCAGACAGACCATGGCTTCAACCATTGGCACAGCGCGCGGCAACACGCAAGGATCGTGCCGGCCGCTAGCAGTCAGCTCAACAGGTTCGTTGTCTACGTTTACCGTCTTCTGCGGCGAGGCAATGGTGGCAGTTGGCTTGAATGCTGTTCGTAGCACTATGTCGGCGCCGTTGCTGATCCCACCCTGGATACCGCCGCTGTTATTGCTAGCTACTTGTGGTCGACCATCGTCACCGGGCAGAAATTCATCGTTGTGCGCTCTGCCCGACATTCTGGTGCCTGAAAAGCCACTACCTATCTCTACTCCTTTAGCTGCGGGCAAAGAGATGACAGCCTTTGCAAGTTCGGCGTCTAGCTTGTCGAACACGGGCTCGCCAAGACCAGCTTGGACTCCGCGTGCTACGCAGGCAACTATTCCTCCTAATGAGTCGCCTGACTTGCGTGCGGCTTCTATTGCTTTTGTCATCAGCTTGGCCGTGGTTGGGTCAGGACAGCGTGTGGGATCCGCCTCTACATCGGCTAGTTGCACGGACTCGGCATCGACCGTTGCATCGATTTCACCAACAGAGCTAACCCAAGCCAGCACCGTTACGCCAGCCTGCTCTAAAACTTTGCGAGCTACCGCTCCGGCAGCTACACGACCAACGGTTTCGCGCGCCGAAGCTCGACCGCCACCTTGCCAGTTACGTATTCCATATTTGGCTTGGGTGGTGTAGTCGGCGTGACTAGGTCTGTAGAGGTCACGCATGGTTTCATAGGCACCCGACATGGCATCAATGTTGCGTACAACTAGAGAAATTGGAGTACCCAGCGTCTCACCTTCAAACAGGCCTGATTGGATTTCAACCTTGTCGGTTTCATCACGTTGAGAAACCAAACGGCTTTGCCCTGGTCGGCGACGATCTAGATCTGCCTGAATGTGAGCTGCCTCCAGCTTTATGCCCGCCGGGCAGCCGTCAATAGTCACACCAACCGCACCACCGTGTGATTCACCAAACGTAGTTATCGAAAATCGTTCCCCAAACGTGTTACCGCCCATCGCAAATACCTAGATCGCTTTCGTGGATTGGCTAGAGATCATCTTCGTGAGGATTGCGTTCCATCAGAAACTGCTCAATCTGCGCAGCTAGATCTTCACCGCTAGGCAGGCTTTCTTCCGCCAGCCGGTCAGATTCGACTTCCAACTGTGAGATATAAGTCACGATCTCAGGATCATCTTTGGTTGCTTCGTTCACACGCTCTTCCCACGTCAAGACGTCTTTGTCCAGCAGGTTGTAATGCGTTTGCACTCCAGTTATGTGTTGAAACTCAGCTAGCAGTGCCCGTGTGCCTTTCGGATTTTGTGGACCAGCGACATAGTGCGGCACGCCAACTCGCATGGAAATAACAGGAAAGTTGGCTTTATCAGCCATGTCGTGAAGAGTTCCGATAACTCCTGTCGGCCCTTGATAAGTCGGCGCTGCCAGCCCCATTCGCTTGGCCAACTCAGTGTTTCCGGCGCTGCTTTTCACAGTGGGCATACGCGAGTGAGGCACACTCGCAGCAGTGGAACCCATCGTTACGATCATTTGACATTTCATTGAGGTCGCTACTTGTAACACAGCCTCGTTGAACGTTCGCCAGCGCATGCGCGGCTCCACTCCCTGCAGCAATACAAGATCGTGGCGCACAGTTTCCTCAACGGTGTAACAGTTCACGGTCGGCCATTCGAGAGCGCGGTCACCTTCGTGTTTTTGCTTAACGATCGGGCGAACTTCTTGGAAGTCCAGAAACTCTTCGAGATCAATTTCCGCCAACTTTCCACCGGCCGGTGCGGTCTCAAGCAGCCAATCCAAAGCACCGGTCGCGCTGTTGCCGGCATCAAACCAGCCTTCGAAAGCAACCAACATCAGCGGCCTCGAAAGCTTTGGCGTTGCTTCGGCCACCCAGTTGATCAAATCCATCTCTCCACTATGCCTTCAATGTGATATCACGGCCTTCAATGTGATATCACGACTTAACGCTCAATCTGTAGAACACTGCCCCAATGAAGCCCCGACCGTTGCTGCGAAAAAGCGAAGTTGCAGCAATCGCAGCAACCTTTTTTACATTGTCGATACCGATAGCGGTTGTTCATATTGAGGCAGGAACAGAGCCGTGGCTAGTACTGGCAGCCTCATGGATTGTTATTTCTGCAACAGCAACTCTGGCATTTGCGGCAGTTACCGTGGCGGGAGGCAGTGTGCTATCGGGCGTTCTTGGGGGCTGGCTGGTCTCAACACGTTTTGGCTTATTGGCCGCCGCGGTCTCGCCACGCTTGTGGCCTCGCCGCAGCGCTAAGGCAGCGGCTGCGCTCGTCACACTTGATCCAAACGTGGCGCTTGCACTGAATGAACCCGCCGAGGCAGGCACATCGCGCCGTGTATTTGTAACAATGAGTTTGGCTTTAGTCGTGCCATGGTGGCTTGGCTCAGTTGTTGGTGTCTTAATCGGTGAACAAATCGGTGATGTTTCTGTGTGGGGTTTCGACGCCATGTTTCCGGCAATGTTCGTCGCGATTATCTGGCCACGGCTACATGAACGCCAATTGCCTGTTGTTGGCTTGAGTGCCGCTGTGATAGCGGTAGCACTAATCGAACCCTTACCCGCAGGCCTGTCGATCTTGATTGCTGCGTTTATGGCGTTCTGGGTGCTGCTACCAAACCGTCACCAAGCTGGAAAACCTGAAACACGCGAGGGAAAACCCGGGTGGGAACAAAGCCAGGAATCTGAATGCTGACTTGGACAGTCATCGGAGCTCTAGCGGTGGGTGTTCAAGGGCAACGGCTTATCGGCATGTTTTTAGTCGACCTCAATCGGGTTGGTCGCCGAACTACTGCGTTACTAAACGCCTTACCTGTGGCAATAGTGTGCGCCGTTGCTGCTGAGCAGACGCTTACCAGCGGTGGTGAAGTGGTGATCGATGCGCGACTGCTGGGGGTCGGTGTGGCAGTTATCTGCGCCTGGCGGCGACTGCCGATATACGTAACAATCAGCAGCGCTGCGCTAGCCACCGCTGGATTGCGGTTAATTGCCTAAGTATTTGGTTCACCCAGTTCGGCTGGCCGCTCTAGTTGAGCACTCCACTGCGACCAAGAACCCGGGTACAACCTGGCACCTACATCCAATCCTGCGTGCTCAAGTGCCAACAGGTTGTGGCAAGCGCTCACCCCTGAACCGCAATACATAATCGGTGCAGCGTCAGGCGGATTCTCATCACTGGCAACGTTCGTGGCAGAGCCAATGCCTACGTTCTCAAAGCGTTGCCTTAACTTTTCAGGACTTAGGAAGCGTCCCTTGCTGTCAAGATTTTCGTCCCACGACAGATTCACCGCGCCGGGAATGTGTCCGGGGCGAGCATCCAGCGGTTCAACCTCGCCTCGAAAACGAGCGGGCGGGCGAGCATCGCCAAGCACTACCGACTTCGCATTCGCAGCGGTGTAATCCGCATCAGCCAATTGGGCTGCTGGCCATTCACGCACGGGCACTTCGGTTGGTGGGCGCTTGGTTGGCGAACTTGACAGCTCACCTGGCCAGGCTTGCAAGCCTCCATCAAGTAGAGCAGCCTGATAACCCAGCGCACGCATCATCCAAACGAACCGGCCTGCTGAAAAGCCTCCACCGTCGTCGTAGGCCACGATCAAATCGTGTTCGGAGATACCTAACTCTCCTAAAGTCTGTGCAAATTTTTTAGCAGATGGCAGTGGGTGTCTGCCCTGCTGCTCACTTGGGGGATCCGCTAGATCCTTGTCAAGGTCAACGAAGATGGCTCCGTCTATGTGTCCTGCTAGGTAGGCGTCATAGCCACTGCGGCCGTCCACATACCAGCGCACATCACACCAGATGCAATCATCACCGGTCGCAGCCGGCGAGATGATGGGCGGCGTTGTCGGTCGCGCTGCGGCTTGGCTAGGTGACACGTTGGTCTTGGTTCATAGGGATTTCCTGTCGAGATTTTATGCAGTGAGTTTTATATTGATTCTTGCGTTACTGAGCAAACATCGTCAGCCACTGAGCCTCAGATTCGGGCTTGAAGACAAAGTTGTTCGCCCGTGTTATCTCCATCGTGGAAGACGAGTGAAATGAATACCTATGACCGGGGAACAGCATTGTTGCGTCTGGCAGACGAGCCAGCGTGTGATGCAAGGTGTGATACATGTCTGCGGGGTTGCTGCCCGGCAGGTCTGTGCGACCACAGCCATCCAAAAACAGGGTGTCACCAGCTACTAGAACCGCATCGTTCACCAAAAAGCACTGACTACCTGGCGTGTGTCCTGGTGTGTGAATTAGCTCGATAGGAATTTCTCCCACCATCAACTTGTCGCCGGGGTCATGCAGTGCTAGGTCGCTAGCCGAAACCGTTGTGGTCTTAAGCACAAATTCGGCCTCAGGTTTTTGCAGGTGTATCTTCAAACCGGCCAGCTCCAGCAGTTCTGCGATGCCTTCAATCTGGTTGCCCATCATGTCTCCACCCACATGGTCGGCGTGATAGTGCGTCGCTAGCACACCAGTCAGTTTCATGCCGTCAACCGCGGCTATCTCAACTAGTTCGGCCACGTCGTAGGCCGGATCGACCAGCACCGCTTCACCGGTCGACCTATCACCAATCAGGTAACTGAAATTGACCATCTGTGTTGCTAACTGATCACCTACAGCAAAATCTCGACCAGATAGCAGTTGGCGGAAATACAACCGAGAGGAGCCGTCTGGCACTTCAGGCGTGTCGCTTGGCACATCTAACAGACTACGCCGTGTCAAAAACTGCGTATCAAAACTGACTGGTTCGGGTCATACTTGCAGCCATGAGCGAACCATCAGATCTGACAGATTTCTACAAACTTGACGAACAGTTGGGCGAAGAAGAACTAATGATCCGCGACACGGTTGAGAAATTTGTTGTCAACGACTTCGTTCCCGTAGTGGCCGAACATTTTGAAGCCGGCACTTTCCCGATGAATCTCATACCAACTATCGCCTCGATGGGTCTGCTCGGCATGCATCTTGATGGTTATGGCTGCGCTAGCGCATCTGCTATGGCATACGGCATTGTTTGTCGCGAGCTGGAAGCTGGCGACAGTGGACTGCGTAGTTTCGTTTCGGTGCAAGGATCGCTTTGCATGTTTCCCATCTGGAAATACGGCTCCGAAGAACAAAAAGAACACTGGCTGCCATTAATGGCGGCCGGTGAGGTGATCGGCTGCTTTGGCTTGACCGAACCCGATCACGGATCTGATCCGGGTTCGATGGCCACTCGCGCCATCCAAAAAGGTGACACTTGGCTGCTCAACGGATCAAAACGTTGGATCACCAATGCGGGCATTGCTCATCTTGCAATTGTGTGGGCTAACACCGACGATGGTTTCCGAGGCTTTTTAGTACCAACTGATTCCCCGGGCATGGAGGTGCGCAAGATTCAAAACAAGCTGTCGCTGCGTGCCTCTGTAACCGGTGAGTTCTATATGAACGATGTTGAAGTACCCGAAGCCATGCGACTACCCAAGGCTCACAGCATTGGTGCACCGCTTAGTTGCCTCAGTGAGGCTCGCTTTGGCATTGCTTTCGGAGCTGCCGGTGTGGCGCGATCGTGCTACACCGAAGCGCTCAACTATCAGCTTGATCGACCGCAGTTCGGTAAGGCTCTGGCCGGCTTTCAGCTAAATCAGATCAAATTTGCAGACATGTTGACATCTATTACCAATGCCAATCTGCAAGCAATTCGGTTGGGTCAGCTAAAAGAAACTCACGAGCTGCAACCACATCAAATATCGATGGCTAAAAGACACAATTGCCGGGTTGCGATAGACGTGGCGCGCCAAGCGCGGTCGATGATGGGTGCCAATGGTGTAAGCACGGAGTATTCACCGATGCGCCATAGCGCCAACATGGAGTCGGTAATGACCTACGAGGGCACCGAGGAAATTCATGGACTCATCTTGGGGCAAGAAATCACAGGCATCCCCGCTTTTCGTTAGCAGTCGTTACCAGGATCTTTCGGTGCAACCACTGGGAAATCAACCAAAACCGCTCTGTCCGAATCTGTCTTAGTGTTGTCCGAATACGGCTGAGGTTTAGAGAAAAGGCCTGCCATACTTCTCTGCATGACATCGGCCGTCCAAGCTCCGAATGTGTCCGCCGTACGCACAACCGGTATCTATTGCCAGGCAGGCTGCCCGGCTAAACCGAACCCTGAAAACACTTCCCGCTATCGCTCAGCAGTTGCTGCTGAGGCTGCCGGTTATCGAGCCTGCTTACGTTGTCGACCTTACCGACGTGCGGGGGTATGGGTAGGTTCAACAGAATCTCAACCCGTAGAAGCGGCGTTGGCGTTAATAACCGACGGCTATCTCGATTACAGCACCGAGGCTGACCTGGCTAGCGAAGTCGGTTACAGCGCTCGCCAGTTGCGTCGACTATTTGATCTGCACATCGGTGCGACACCGGATTACTTAGCTCGTTCACGTCGCGCCCGGTTCGCACGTCAGCTTATTGACGACACAGATCTCAATTTCAACAGCATTGCGATTGCTGCCGGTTTCGGTAGTCAACGACAGTTTTATCGAGTCATTACCGACGTGTTTGGTTTCAGTCCAACTCAACTACGCGCCAAGCGGCGCAGCGGCGCAGCGGTGAACATCGACAGCGGGTTACGACTGCTGGTGCCCTATGTGCGGCCATACAACTTCGGTCAAGTGTTGAGCCATTTGCGTCCACGCGCAACGACTGGCGTGGAGGTTGTCACTGCTGATACCTACCGCCGTTCGATCAATGTGTGCGGCGAACCGGGTGTGATTGAAATAACCGACGCGCATGACGATCAACATCTTGCACTCACGTTGCATCTTTCATCGTTTAACTGTGTAATTGATGACGTTCAGCGCTGTCGCACGCTTTTTGCCACCGATGAAGACCCGCGACCTGCAGCCCATTTGTTCAAGTCTGATCCGCATCTGGAATCACTGGTTCGTAAACAGCCAGGCTTGCGTGTTCCACGTAACTGGGATCGATTTGAAACGATCGTGCGCATCATCGTGGGTCAACAGATCTCAGTGGCTGGCGCCTCCACGATCACCGGACGTATTGCAGCAGCAGTAGGAAGCTCATTTAACAGCGGTATCGAAGGTATAACGCACGTTTTCCCAGATGCCAGTGAAGTTGCGCAACATCGGCTTAGTGATCTCGGACTGACAAAGCGCCGTGTAGACACACTGCTAGCAGTAGCTAACGCCGTTGCAAGTGGTGAGCTTGATCTGCTTAGCGTCGCGAGTCTGGAAGAAGTGACCGAGCAATGGTGCGCCATGCCAGGTATCGGCCCGTGGACAGCACAGTTGATTGCCATGCGTGTTCTCCGGCGTGATGATGCTTGGCCGCCCGGAGACTTAGGACTTCTGAAAGGACTAGAAACCCTCGGCCTAGCGAGCTCGACAAAGCCAGGTAACGAGGCCAGCATCACTGCTGCCTGGCGGCCGTATCGATCATGGGCTGCTCAATACATCTGGAGTGCAGCCAACCAGGCTGAAACCAATCCAAACCAATCCAACTAAATAGTCCAGCTAAATAAAAGGAGCAAATAATGACTACTAACCCGGCTGTCTCTGACAAGCATTACCACGCCACCTGTCCCAGTCCGGTGGGCGAGCTAACGCTCGTGTCCACCGACGCGGGGCTGCGTTCAGTCTCATGGAAAAAAGGAGAAGAGGATCTAAAAGTTGCAGGGTTGCCGCCTTTTAGTGACATAGAAAGCTCACCCAAGCATCCGGTACTCGCGGCCGCTATTGCACAGTTTGCTGAGTATTTCGACTCTCGCCGTTGCGACTTCGATTTACCCTTAGATCTGCGAGGCACCGAATTTCAGCAGCAAGCATGGCGAGCATTGGCAACCATTCCCGGCGGTGAGACAGCCAGCTACGGCGAACAAGCTCGTCGTATTGGCCGACCCAAAGCCGTGCGAGCGATCGGCAACGCCAACGGACGTAACCCTGTTCCGATCGTGCTGCCCTGTCATCGAGTGATCGGCAGTAGCAAAGCCCTCATCGGCTATAGCGGTGAAGGTGGGCTTAAGACCAAGCAGTTCTTGCTTGACCTTGAACGTAACTGCAATAACACCGACTGTTGTCTAGATAAAACAAACTCGGCTGGTCGAAGCTGCTGCTAGCAGTTTGGCTCAGCACGAAAACGTGCGCGAGGAGGGATTTGAACCCTCACACCCTTACGGGCACAGGCACCTGAAGCCTGCGCGTCTGCCAATTCCGCCACTCGCGCGCTTAAAAGAAGGCTACCGATGCTGCGACTTCGCCGGCTGTCTCAGTCTTTACAATCGGCGGCTGAGATCGGCCTAACTCAAAGAATAAGCTGGGTAAAGGCCAATCACTTTTTGAATGACTGCGCTACGATCACGCCTGAAAAGTTGGCTAGGCAAGCCGGGACAAGCCGGTAGGGCGATTGCTGCACCTGCGGTACCAAAATCGATTGTGGTCTGCACTCCGCAGGTCGACAAAGGACGCAGCCACACTTTGGCTGAACAGCTAGTTATTGGTCGCAGCTTTGAGTGCGATGTAGTACTAGACGACGGCTACTGCTCTCAGCAACATGCACGCCTATTTGTTCGAGGCGGTCAGCAACTGCTTGAAGATTTGGATTCAAATAACGGCACCTACGTAAACCGCCAATTGATTCAGACTGTCGTCGTTGTACATCCCGGAGACCAGATTCAGATCGGCACCACCGTGTTCGAAGTGAAACCGTGAACAACACAGAACACTCAACGGCAAACGAGGTTCATCTCTCTTGGGCGGGCGCGACCGATGTAGGTCATGTGAGAGCACAGAACCAAGACTCCATGTACGCAGATACGGCTTTGTTTGTGGTAGCCGACGGGCTAGGAGGTGCTACTGGTGGTGAGGTTGCATCAAATTTGGCAGTGCGCGCCATGGTGTCTCGCAAACCCAATACGCAGGACAGTCTGGTGGAGGCAGTAGTACATGCCAATTCGGTCGTACATGCACGATCAATAGAGCAAGCCGAACTGCTGGGCATGGGCACCACACTGTGCGCGTTGGCGGTGATAGAAACCAAAACTGGCCACCAGCTTGGACTTGTCAACGTGGGCGATTCGCGGGCTTATCGTCAGCAAAACGGAGTGCTTGAGCAACTCACATTTGACCACAACCGGGTAGAAGAGATGTTGCGCTATGGAATCATTACCAAAGCTGAAGCCGCCGTTCACGAGCATCGGCACACGCTGACTCGAGCAATTGGTGTAGGACCCACGGTGTCTGTGGATCACTGGATATTCAGCATGACTGGTGGTGATCGTTACCTGCTGTGCAGCGACGGAATCACTAACGAGGTGCCCGAAGACGAAATCTCCTCCATCTTGTCTGCGTACTCTTCCGTAAGCGACGCCGCAAGTGCCTTAGTGCAAGCCGCTAATGACCACGGCGGAAACGACAACTCCACAGCACTGGTGGTGGATATCTTGTTTGCGCGCCCAGATGACGACGACACGTCAAGCAATAGCGCATACGGGACACAACCCGAACCAAGACGTCGATGGTTTCAATCGCGATAGTCAATAGCCGCGATAATCACTAGCACTAATGCAAACCTCTGAACCCCTTCCGAAAGCACAGTCATGACCGACTCTGACCTACCAATACTTGGTGGTCGCTACGAGCTACACAACCGGCTGGCACGTGGAGGCATGTCCGAAGTTTTCTTGGGTCGTGATCGCGTGCTGGATCGTCCCATAGCAGTGAAGGTGCTCTTTCGAGAATTCGCCCTTGACGATTCCTTTCTCGAGCGTTTCCGCCGAGAAGCGCGCGCCGCTGCGGCTCTCAGTCATACAAATGTGATCAGTGTTTACGACTGGGGTGAACAAGACAGCACGCAATACATCGTTATGGAATATGCCGACGGCCAGAATCTGGCCGAAATCATCCGTGGTGAAGGACCCTTAGACCCAAATCGAGCCATAGATATCGCCATAGATATCGCTGCTTCACTGGCATTTGCTCACTCCAACGCAATGATCCACCGCGATGTCAAGCCTGGCAATGTTCTAATCACGACCGAAGGTCGCGTGAAAGTGGCCGACTTCGGTATTGCCCGCGCCCTAACCGGACGCAATCCAGACCTCACTCAGACCGGGTCAGTAATGGGCACAGCTACCTATCTGTCACCCGAGCAATCCAGGGGTTACGAAGCTGACCAGCGAAGTGACATCTACTCACTCTCGGTGGTGTTGTACGAGATGCTCACCGCAGGACCGCCGTTCACCGGAGATAACGCTGTCGCCATTGCTTACAAACACGTCAGCGAAGAGCCGTTGCCGCCACGCCATTTCAACAATGACATTCCCGCAGCCGCGGAAGCCATTTGTTTGCATGGTTTGCAAAAAGATCCAGCAAAACGCTACGCCAGCGCCGAAGACATGCTCAGTGACCTCCAAGCGTTTCGCTCTGGCCTTGGTGCACCGATCGCGCAAACGGCACGCAGGATTGACTCAAATACCGACAGCATCACCGCGGCGGCTGCCCCGCTCAGCACGCAAGGATCATCGTCAGCAGTACCGCCGGTAGCAGAACCGGCCAGTGCCACTGAAACAGCTGTCAGTGATCGTGATCAACCGGCTTCGATTAATCCTCAGCAAGGCATTGTGGATTCGGGTGCGGGGTCGGTCAATCAAAACGAAAACGACTTCAACAAAGCTGGCACAAGTGGTGGAGTTAATGGTGGAGTTACTGCTGGAGTTGGTGCTGGCGGTGGCAGCTTTACCGGCAGCATGATCGGCGATGACATTCTGGAACCACAACCGATTCAACCACCAGACCGCACACCAATCTGGATCGCAGTACTTGTGGTGATGCTGATCGTTATTGCCGGTCTGGTGTTTCTGCTAGTCAGCTCAATCGACTCTGGAGATTCCTCAAATGGAGACGTCGTCACGGTCGAGCAGGTACGTGTGCCTCAACTAGTTGGTACGAACTGGGAAGAGGCCGAGGCTTTGCTGCGTGAGCAGGGTTTCGAATACATAGTCATCACTTTCGAAGACCGCGACGACATCGATAGGAATCTTGTTTTCCAGCAAAACCCACGATCCGGCGTGCTGGTTAATCCAAGCGACACTGCTTCCAACCCAATTGCGCTATTCGTATCCGAAGGGCTCAACACTGTGCGAGTTCCACAGGTAACGAATCGGATTTTTATAGAGGCAGAGCAAATTCTTGTTGCCGCCGGATTCACCGTTGACCGCATCGACATTCGTAACGATGCAATCGAAGCTGGGGTCGTGATTGAACAAAGCGTGCCAAGCACTCAAGAACGTCCGCAGGGAACCATCATCACGCTGACCGTTTCAACGGGCCGCGGTGAAGTGGCGGTACCCGCTGTTGAGGGGCACACCTTTGAGGACGCGCGCGTAGCGCTTGCCAGAGCGGGTTTGGTGGAGCGAGTTGAGCGTGCTTATTCATCGTTGGTGCCAGTGAACTCAGTCATCAGCTCTGATCCTGCCGTGGGTACGGGTTTGTCACGCGGCAGCGTGGTAACGCTTCTGCTATCGGACGGACCAGAAGAACTGGTTGTGCCGACCATCGATGCGCTTGGCGGAGCAGACAATCCGCCGCAGGTCGTGGCCGCATTGCAAGCGCTTGGCTTTGTTGCTCGCATACACGACGCCAGCATCGGACAAGCAGCTGGACAACCGCATCGAGTAATAGGGCTGGATCCCATCCCAGGATCAATCTTGCTAACCGGTTCAGAGGTAGTGGTGTTGGTCGGCTTTGAATCCAACAATGCGGTCGTTCCGAGCCTTAGTTCGCTGGGTACTACCGATCCTTTCGAGGTTGCAGCCAAGCTGCGGGATCTTGGCTTTAGAACCGTGCAAACGGAACGGGAGATACCAGCCAGCAGCTTTGATATTGGACAGGTGCTAGAGCTTGACCCTGCATCTGGCACGCCGGTTTTCGCAGAGTCACAGGTGATTTCAGTGATTGTTGGCGTAGTTTCGACTAGCGAAAACTAGCCGATGACTAATCCGTTGGCTCTAAGGTTGCAGTATGGCTAGGCCACGTGGAACCAGTCGCATCACCGCTAAAGGCACGCGGCCCAGTCACGTTCCCCAGCATGTACATAGTCACGAAGACCACGGTGGTCACAAGCCAAGCGGCCCTTTGCTGGGTTGGTCCATTGCAGGCCTGCTGGGTATTGGAGTGTTCGTCATTGTCGGTAACTATCTGAGTTGGCTGCCCGGTAGTCCTAATAGCGCTTGGATCGTGATTGGCCTGTTAGTGGTGTTAGCAGGAATACTGCTGGCGACACGCTGGCGCTAGTTGACTGAGTTATACGTCTTCAGCGGTACGTATTAAGTCCATTTCGTCCATGCAGCAGCGAGGCGGTTCCGGTGCTTCACTTGGAGCGCGAGTCATGCGAATCTCAGTGCCACAGATGCTGCACCTGTATTCCAGTCGAACCTTACGTAGTTCACCCGCCGGCGGTGGCTCTGGTACCGGTTGTGAAAAAGCCGCCATCAGCCTTAGCCCTAAGCGGTAAACCACGTAGATGAACAACAGCGACAAGAGCAATGCCAGCCACAAGCTCACACTGCCAAGGTAGCGCTAGATGAGTTCAACCGAACCCGGCGATTTCGTTGAATTCGATATGGACTTGCTAGAAGCCGAACGACGCCAGCTGATTCGAACAGAACTTGACACCATCAAACCGGTACTCGAGGCCGAACTAGGTATCGAACTACACATAACCAACAGCGGAAACAACTTGGTGTTGGCCGATGCAAACGGAGTGCGGTTTCGAACTTCGTTATCTGCGCAAGGACGACTGATGCTTACAGATGAAAGGTTGGGTGAACTGCTCTAAAGATCTAAAGAGCAGCCGCTTAGCAGCTGACTTCTCTAAGAGGTCTGACTGCTTGTCGGGGAATAGCGAGCCGGGACTGCTCGAAAAGCACGCTCAAGCAGTGGTGTTTCGGTAGTGACCTCTTGGATGGGTTCGACTGGTTGGGCTGTGATTCGACGGGTTGGCTCGACCCGGTCAGGCTCATCGATTTGGGGTGCGCTCGGTTCTGGTCGCGGCACTGGGTCGGTCTTGGGTGTCGGCAGTACCTCCGGCGGTAAGGCTGCGGTTTCATCACTGTCACTGTTCAAGTCAGCACTACCGCTAGAAGTTCGATTGTTTTCCAACTTCCAGCCCTGCGGAACTTTTGCCAAGCCAGTGTGTTTTTCACACAACGCCATCGCTCCATCCGGCGCAACCGACCCGCCGGCAGCTATCTCCGGTTCCAGGTCATAAATCCAAGCCTGTTGAGCTCGTATGTCATAACCCAGACCAGCAACCACTTCTTCTGTACAACCACCGCGCACGCATCGCAACATCGCTCAAGAAGGTACTCAATACAACGCGCTCAACGATGGAATCCAACACCAGTTAGCGCTAGCGTGGCGCGCAGTCCAGGAAATTCCGCAACGAAGGAGCATGAAGTGGTCGGTGGCGCATTGAAGTCAGCTAACCAAGACGATTTCGACTTACGAATGTCGCGTGAGGTTGAACCGCTATACCAAGCGGTTAAAAGCTTCATCCAAACCGAAGTTGATCCGATAACCGAGGAGTTCTACCAACTGGGTGAAACCCGCTCAGATCGGTGGAGTTGGGCGCCAGGTCAACTGGAACTGCTTGAGGTTGCAAAAATCAAGGCTCGAGAACAAAACCTTTGGAACTTTTTCTTGCCCAATGCAGAGACTGGCCAAGGCCTCAGCAACCTTGACTACGCCTACATCGCAAACGAATTAGGCAAGAACCGTCTGGCTTCTGAATGCCTGAACTGCTCGGCACCAGACACGGGCAACATGGAAGTGCTGGAGCGAGTCGGCACGCCAGAGCAAAAGAAACAGTGGCTAGAGCCGCTCTTAGAAGGAAAGATCCGTTCGGCCTTCGCCATGACTGAGCCAGGGGTAATGAGTTCTGACGCCAAGCAGGTCCAAACAAGTGCTTTGTTAGATGGCGAAGAGTGGCTCATCAACGGAGAAAAGTTCTACATCTCCGGGGCAGGTGACCCGCGCTGCAAGATCATGATCACAATGGTGCGTACCAGCCCTGACGCCGACACCTATCGGCAACAGAGCCAGATACTGGTACCAATCGACACACCTGGCGTGGAGATTTTGGGGCCGATGCACGTGTTCGGCGGTGACGATGCTCCTCACGGGCACATGCATATTCGCTTCAGCGATGTACGAGTACCAAAAGAAAACATCCTGCTCGGCGAGGGTCGAGGCTTTGAGATTTCGCAATTGCGGTTAGGCCCTGGGCGGATTCATCACTGCATGCGGTCAATCGGTTCAGCCGAGAAAGCCATTGAAATGATGGTTGATCGTGGTCTCAGCCGGGAGGGCTTCGGTAAGAAACTCATCAACCTCGGTAAGAACATGGAGGTGGTATCACGGGCACGCATTGAGGTGGAATCAATGCGGTTAATGGTGCTGCGCGCGGCTAAGGCCATGGACACTTTGGGCAACGCCGAGGCACGCGTCTGGGTTAGCGCAGTCAAGGCAATGGTGCCTGAGCGATGCTGTGACATCATCAACGAGGCCATTCAGATGCATGGCGCAGCTGGCGTATCACAGTGGTTCCCACTAGCGGACATGTGGCACGCACAACGCACTCTGCGGCTCGCGGACGGTCCTGATGAGGTGCACCATCACGTGGTAGCTCGAGCTGAAGTTAAAACCCGCGAAGCCGAGCGTTCTAACGGAGTGTCTGACGACTTCTCCTCTATGGGCACAACATTTTCAGGTCCTGCATAATTCTGGGCTTGTGGTTTTGCTTGAGCGAGCCTGACAAGGAGTGCCATGGAATTTGATCTGATGACAGGCTCAATGACTTGGGCTGATAGCGCCGCACTTGCACGTGATCTGGAGAAGACCGGCTTCTCCGGAATCCTTTACACAGAAACCGGGCAAGTGCCATGGATGCAACTGGCAGCTGCCGCCACCGCTGCACCATCACTCACTTTTTCCACTGGCATAGCAGTGGCTTTCCCGCGCAGCCCAATGGTGTCAGCGCAGATTGCTTGGGAGATAGCAGGTGAAACAAAAGGCCGCTTTCGTCTCGGACTTGGCAGTCAGGTAAAGGGACACATCGTGCGCCGTTACAGCTCCGAGTTTGATCGTCCAGCTGCGCGAATGCGTGATTACGTGCTGGCGGTAAAGGCTTGTCTGCGCGCGTTTCGTGGGGAGGAAAAGCTGAGCCATGAGGGCGAGTTCTTCAACTTGAGTTTGCTCCCAGCCCAATGGACACCACGCAACCACGACTACGGCGACATCAAGGTTGACATTTCCTCGGTCGGTCCAGTGATGAATCGAGTAGCTGGAGAGGTGAGCGACGGAGTGCACGTGCATCCACTGCATTCTCTGCACTACATAGAGAACCGGCTGCTACCGGAGGTGGAACAGGGCGCTCAGTCCGCAGGTCGAAGTCTTAGCGATCTCGACCTGATAGTGCCGGTTTTTGCAGCACCTGGAGATTCACCTGAGGAGCTAGCTCCACTAATTCGTTACGTCAAAACGCAGATCGCGTTTTATGGCACCACACCCAACTACTCGTTCCAGTTCACAGATCTGGGTTATGAGGGTATGACAGAAGCCTTAGGCGCCAAGTTTCGTAAGGGTGATGTGGCAGGTATGGCGGATCTAATCACCGACGACATGTTGGAACATTTTGCCGTGGTGGCTCCATGGGATGAAATGGCTGACCGACTGCGCGACCGGTACTCCGATACCACGGCTCGCATTGTGATGTATCTAGCCAAAGACCAAATAGTCAAAGACCCAGAAATGCTTGATAAATGGGGTGCGGTCGCACGCGCCACCCGCGATTAAGCACTAGCTGGATCACCACTTCCTCAGAGCGCAGGAGTCACAGTTATGCCCCAGCCAAACCAGGCTCAGCCTGATGAGCAAAGTCAACCTGTCGCAGATCGCGTTGCGTTAGTAACCGGTGGTGCCCGTGGCATAGGAGCTGCTATCTGCAAATCTCTTGCGGCGGACGGTCGACGGATTGCAATCGCCGACATTCTTGATGAAGAAGCGAAGCAGACCGCAGAAGAGATAACTGGTGCTGGCGGTCAGGCCATAACAGTTCACATGGACGTAACCGATTCCGATTCTGTGCTGGCCGGCCAGTTAGCAGTCATTGATGAGTTGGGTCCGGTGGAAGTGTTGGTGAACTGTGCAGGCTGGGATGATCTAATGCCTTTTCTCGAAACAGACGAGAGTTTTTGGGATCGTGTCATTGAGCTCAACTACAAGGGCGCTTTGCGAACCGTGCACGCCTTTCTGCCATCAATGCTTGAAGCAAGATTCGGACGCATCGTCAATATCGGTTCTGACGCTGGCCGGGTGGGGTCGTCATTAGAGGCGGTTTACTCGGGAGCGAAAGGCGCTGTGATTGCGTTTTCAAAAACGATTGCACGCGAGGTTGCTCGTAATGGTGTGACTTCTAATGCGGTTTGCCCTGGCCCAACTGAAACACCTTTGATAGCTGAGATAACGGCCGGGGCGCGAGACGCAGACAAGGTGATCGGCTCGATGGCGCGAGCTGTACCAATGAAACGACTCGGTCAACCGCACGAGGTTGCCAGCGCCGTTGCTTTTCTCTGTAGCGAAACCGCTGGTTTCGTAACCGGCCAGACCTTGTCGGTTTCTGGTGGATTGGTAATGAGCTAGGCCTGGCCACGACAAGCTTGCGCTCCATGAAGACTTTTGCAGCCATCGATTTTGAAACTGCCACCGCTTCAAGAAACTCGGCATGCGCAATTGGTGTCGTCATCGTTGAGCAAGGTGCTGTGGTAGCGCAAGATGCCCGCCTGATCAAACCGCCCGAAAATCTCTACGACACGTTCAACATTTCAATTCACGGGATTACTCCGTCCCAAACAAAGACCGCAGGCACCTTTGCTGAGGTGTGGCCTGAGATAGAGGCACTGATTGATGGACGATTAGTGATTGCTCACAACGCCGCTTTTGATATCTCGGTTTTGCGCCATTGCGCCGCGAACTACGGCTACTTACCGTCGGACTGCAGGTTCGCATGCAGCTATCGAATGGCCAAGAAAATTTGGCCGGATCGCTGGTCATACCGACTGAATGATCTCGCAGCAGAGCTAGGTATCGCATTAAAACATCACGATGCTCTGTCCGATGCAAACGCGGCGGCAGAAATCACTCTGTCGGCACTTGCTTCTTGTTCTTGCGAAAGCGTTGAAGACATGGCTGAAACTTTGGGCTACCGGATTGGTGAAGTATCTGGCAGCGATTACAAAGGATTCTCGAACGCCAAGGTTGTTGCTAGGCGACCACGCCAACCCTGGGAGAAACCTGAACTCAGCAGGCAAGATGGTGACCCATACAGCGAAAATCATCCCTTGTTTGAACGGTTGATTGCATTCACGGGAAAACTGGAGTCAATGACAAGAAGAGAAGCGCAGCATCATGCGGAAAATGTCGGCGCACGAATTGCGGACGGAGTTGTTAAGTCGCTTGATTATCTGGTGGTGGGTGAAATCAACCGGAAAGTAGTCGGCACCGACGGGCTATCAGGAAAACTGCGCAAAGCAATTGGATTTTCCGAATCAGGATCGTCTATAGAGATAACTGGTGAAGTTGAGTTTCTTGAAATGCTTGGCGACACGTAGCATGTGGAGCTGATCGGAATCGAACCGACGACCTCCTGCTTGCAAAGCAGGCGCTCTACCAATTGAGCTACAGCCCCCTAGCGCAGTATGGCAACAAATAAGCAGCACCTGACGCGCCAACGCTGGGTAGTGCCCATATCTACAGCGACTGCCAACTTCTTCACGTTCGGCGCTATGTATTCGTTCGGCGTTTTCTTGACACCGCTTGTCAACGAGTTCAACTCAAGCACCGGTCCGGTCTCCACCTTGTTTTCCGTGACCGTCTGCTTCTATTACATCGGTGGTGCAGTAGGCGGACGTCTTAGCGACCGTCACGGCTCACGGCCGATCATCGCATCCAGCGTTGTCCTGCTAACCGGCGGCCTGCTCCTTACCGCTGCGACCACGCAGCTATGGCAAGCTTTTCTCAGCTTTGGCCTGTTAGTGGGCTTGTCGGTCGGATTTTGCTACACCTCGTCGATCGGCTTAGTCAGCCGCACCTTTACCCGCAATCGCGCGTTTGCCCTAGGAGTACTCCTGGCTGGAGTCGGCACAGGCGTGCTAGTAACACCGATCGTTTCCGAAGCAATCATCAGCGCTTACAACTGGCGCAGCGCCTACATCTTTCTAGCAGTCGTGGCACTGCCTACAACCGTTTGGGCGACGCTTTATAGCGACCGCATCCCAAAAACTCGGGTCGGCGAATCTCACTTGATCTCGCTGTCCACTCTGGTGCGCAACCGACAATTTCGTCGGTACTACCTCGCGGTGGTACTGCTCGGTCCGGGTTTCTACGTTCCAATCTTGTTTTATAACGATTACGCCATAGATCAAGGAATTGGCTCTGGTTCGGCTGCGTTGCTGGTCGGTGTCTCCGGCGCCAGCAGCGTGCTTGGGCGACTCGCATACGGACTGCTTGACGCTTGCATGAGTGCTATGAACCTTTCCCGACTCAGCTACGCGCTGTTGTTGTTTGCGTTGGTGGTGTGGATCGGAGCGGGTTCGTCTTACGTGCTACTGGTGGTAAGTGCAATGATGCATGGGCTTGGATGGGCGGTTTTGGCTACCTCCACCCCATCCGTGTTGACCAAGTGGTTGGGAGCAAACAATCTGGGTGGAACGATCGGTGTCTATTACACCGGCTTAGGAGTGGGTGCTTTAGCGGGACCGGCCGCAGGTGGCTTCCTTATCGATCGTGCTGGCTTTGCTCCGGCTATTGCGTTATCTATCGCAACAACGCTTGGGGCACTGCTAATTCTCTTTGCTATTAAGGACACAGCAACCCCTGCTTAAGCTCCCTACCAATGAACGGACCTACCAATGACCGATAACCAAAGTCGTATGCCAGCCATCTCACTTGCGGCAGTAAAAGGACGCCGCCGCCAAACCATTGAGCTCGCAACCGAGATTGAGCACCGTGGTTTCAGTGGTATCTACTGCCCTTCTCTGGGTGACCCGGTGGCGCTTTGCCAATCCATCGCCGCGGCAACTAATGAAATCCATTTCGGTACGTCCGTGCAACCGATCTATTTCCGCAATCCGGTTGATCTTGCCTCTACTGCGGCATACATACATGAAATCTCTGCCGGCCGCTTCTACATGGGGCTCGGAGTAACTCATGGACCGGTTCATCAACGGCTCGGCGTTACGCCTGGCAAGCCGCTAGGCGACATTCGTGAATACGTGTCCACCATGCGATCAACCGAACCTAGTCATGGAGAGATGCCTCCAATTGTCTTGGCAGCATTACGAAACAAGATGACCCAACTAGCTGTCGAAATCGCTGAAGGGGCGGTGTGGGCCAATGCGGCACGGAACGACTTTGCGAATTCCGCCAACGTAATAAAGCAAGCAGGCGCCGACAGCAGTTTCCACATAGGCAACATGATCCCCACCGTTATCGACGATGACCTTGCAGCTGGTGCCGCTCGCAATCGCAAGACACTGCAGGGTTACGTTGGGCTACCGAACTACCGGAACTACTGGCGTCAGGCTGGCTACGAAGAAGAAATGTCCGCCATAGAAGTCGCTCTTTCAAGCAACGACACCGAAGCAGTCACCGCCGCAATGTCTGATCACTGGCTGTCAAACGTCACTCTTTATGGTTCAGCCACTCAGGTTCGAGACGGCATAGAAGATTGGTTCGATCAGGGTTGTACTACACCAATCGTGGTGCCTTCCAGCACTAGCGGCGGGCAACTAAAGGCTCTGGAAGAGGTTTTCGCTGCCTTTAGCTAAAGGTTTTGCTATAGCGAATGTTGCAAGCGAATCAGACCAAATGCCAATAGCGTTTAGTGCCCATGGAAATCTCAATATTTGGATTTGATCAAAACACAGACGGGCTAACCGCCAGTCTCAAGACCGCTGCAGAACAGGGATTCACTCGCTATTGGACGCCCCAAATTTTCGGCATGGACGCACTCACCGCCTACGCGGTAGCAGCTCGCGACGTGCCAGGCATTCGAGTCGGTACAGCCGTCGTGCCCACTTTCCCGCGTCATCCAATGATGCTTGCACAGCAGGCACTTACCGTTCAATCCATTATCGGCAATCGTCTCGACTTAGGTATCGGGCTAGCTCATAAACCCGTGGTCGAAGGCATGTGGGGAGTTCAGTTTGAGCGTCCCGTTGCGCACATGCGTGACTATCTCAGCATTCTGATGCCGCTGTTGACAGATAAAAAGGTGAGCCACTCAGGCGACATGATTACCGGGAGAGGTGAAATCACTCCCCCACCAGCCGAAGCGCCGGCTGTTTTTGTAGCCGCCCTTGGGCCACAAATGCTGCGACTAACAGGTCGTCTGGCCGACGGCACCATCACCTGGATGACCGGCGCAAAAACTCTGGCCGAGCTGACCACACCCACCATCAATGAAGCCGCTCAAGCAGCCGGTCGGAAGGCACCACAGATTGTGGCGGCGTTCCCGGTTTGTGTTACCGACGACGTCGAAGGTGCTCGCAAGCGCGCCGCTCAGGAGTTCGCCATCTATGGAACTCTCCCCTCATATCGGGCGATGCTTGACAACGAGGGCCTTGAAGGGCCTGAAGATTTCGCGATTATCGGGCAGGCAAGCGAGGTGAGTGACCGCATCCGGTCGCTTGAGAGTTGTGGAGTGACGTGTTTTGGTGGCAGTGCATTTGGCAACTCTGACGAGCGTGACGCCACACGAGAAATGCTGGTCAGTTTGCTAGCTAGCTAACAAACCCAAGCAAGCCAGGTCGAAACAAAGTCAGGAATATTGCCAGAACAAGATCGTTCCGATGGCCTACGACGGCACCCGGAAATAGCGAGTGAGCAGGCATACATAACACGCGCTCACCGGTTACTTGAGAAATCGCGCGAGCGTGCTACCCGGTTACGAACGATGGTTGAGGTCGGCCGCGGTGGAACTCGCCAGGCATTATTTGAACGAGACGTAATAGAAGATCAGGTTGCAAACCGTCTCTCTCATCTAGAACTGGGGCCATCGTCATTGGTGTTTGGTCGCATTGACTACGCAGCAAACCGCGGCGATACCAACACCGATGTCGACACAGTCGCGCTAGAAGCCGTCTATTACATCGGTCGCATAGCTGTCTCGGACGAGCATCAAGAGCCTGTCGTGGTTGATTGGCGCACTCGCATTGCCGAACCGTTTTTTCGCGCAACTACTCAAGAATCGCTGGGCTTGTTGAGGCGGCGTCATTTCACTACAAGGGGTTCACAACTAATCGACATCGAAGACGAAATCTTCGAGTTTGATCTGTTCTTCACAAACGATAAAAATCTCACACAAAACCCGCACAATCTGCGTGCCTATGGCGCTCTTTATGCCGCACTTGAAGAGCGGCGTGGCCCTCAGATGAGAGACGTTGTCGCCACCATTCAAGCCGACCAAGACAAAATTGTGCGAGAACCACTGCCCGGAGTCTTAATTATTCAAGGTGGCCCTGGCACCGGAAAAACCGTCGTTGCTCTTCATCGCGCGGCTTACCTGCTCTACTCCAACCGTTTTCCGCTGGCTGATCAAGGCGTGCTAGTAATCGGTCCAAACCGTCTGTTTTTGCGTTATATCGAGCGCGTACTACCCAGCTTGGGTGAAGTTGGAGCGCATCTCTATGTACTTGCTGACCTATTCAGCGATCTGTTTCCAAACGTTCGAATCACACAGCCCGACACGCCGGCCGAAGCAGAGGTCAAAGGTTCACCGAAGATGGCCAAAGTGCTAGCGAACGCAGTGGCATTACGGCAACGCCCACTAAAAACACGTTTGCGTTTGCCATTTCGAGCGTCTTATCTGACGCTTACTCCGGAACAATCACACGAAATTATTGCGCAAGCTCGCAAACGATTTAAACACCACAACTCGGCCACCAGGTTTGTTGAAAACTCAGTTTTTGCAACACTTACCGCATCGCAACCTCAAAAAGAGGATTCGGTGAGCGCTAGGCGAATCGCGAGACTGCCAGAGCACCTGAGAGAAGCCGCTCCCGTTGAGCTGATTCGCGAGCGTCTAAGTGAAAATCCCGCACTTGTTGAAGCACTTGAAGGCATGTGGCCTTCACTAACGCCAGCCCAGCTGCTCCGAGATCTGTTCGGCTCGCCGGCTCTGCTAGCTGCCAGTGCGAAAGATCTTCTAACCGAGCAAGAACAATCCGTCTTGTACCGCCCACGTGGTGAATCCGACGCCTCCTATATATGGAGTGACGCCGATGTGCCATTACTGGACGAGGCTTATGAACTGTTAGGGGCCCGCCTCAGTCGTGAGCGACGCACAGTGTTGGATCCGGAGGTTCGAACTTTTGGTCATATTGTGATCGACGAAGCACAAGATCATTCACCGATGGCGCTGAGAATGATTGCACGCCGCTCGCTAAACGGTTCTATGACCATCGTTGGCGACATCGCACAAACCACTTCACCTAGCGCTGTCGCTGACTGGCAAGAAATCGTCAAATACCTCAACGTGGCAACGTTTGAGTCGGTGCGCCAACGTGAACTGAACCTCAGCTACCGCATCGCAGGGCCAAGTTTGGAGCCCGCTAACCGAGTATTAGCTGTGAGCCAACCAGATGTGCGACCAGCCGTGCCGGTGCGCGAGAACGGGCCAGTGCCGATGTTCATAGCCGTTGACGGCAGCAACGAAATGTTCGACTACTTGTCGGTTGTGGTGCAAACCGTGCAAGATCTTGTAGCTGAAGGTCACTCGGTGCTTACGGTTTCACCGCCATCTCTAATCAACAAGATCGAAGCAGCTCTGACACAAGCTGGAGTGGTGTTTGGTCGTGCCAACGCTGCAAGTCGTAACGCCACAGGAGCACTTCATCAAAATGTGACCTTGGCGCAGGTCGCACTAGTGAAAGGGCTTGAAACCGACGCCGTTCTGGTGGTGGAACCGACAGCCATCGTGAATGAAGAACCGCGTGGGTTAGGTGCTTTGTATGTCGCTCTGACTCGCGCCACTCGACAAGTAGCGGTGGTTTACTCCTTGGAGTTGCCAGCGCCTCTAGCGGAGGCAGCTCGTAGCGCCTAACAATTGTGTCTCTTACTATGAAACTCTGAAAGCGAGTAAGCAATATGTCTGCAACATCATCCGAACCTAGCGATACCGCCGAGGGCGTGACAGTAAAGATTTTTGATAATGGTCCGTTGGTTGTTCGCGGGGCGTGCGTAATTTCTGATCAAGCCGGAAATCTTGTGACACAGAGCGACGGGAGCTCGCCTGTAGCGCTATGTCGCTGCGGAGAATCCACCACCAAGCCACTGTGCGACGGGGCACACAAGAGCTTTTTTGACGGAACTTTGAATCCACCCGCTAGCTAGGCAGCAAGCTGCGTGCCGCTCCAGTCGTTAGCGGCGTTTACAGCGCCGGTTCAAGAGTGGTTTAGGAGTGCATTTGCGTCACCCACGCAGGCGCAAATTGAAGGCTGGAAATCCATAGCGGAGGGCAATCACACCCTTATCACTGCTCCAACGGGATCCGGTAAAACTCTGGCCGCGTTCTTGTGGGGCATTGACCGCGTCATGACCGAACCGGTACCTGAAAAAGCGGCACGTACGCGGGTGTTGTACTTGTCGCCGTTGCGAGCGCTTGCTAACGATGTTGACAAGAATTTGCGCCTACCGCTTGAGGGCATTAGCGAGATCGCCGCTCAACAATCACTAACAGTGCACACACCAACCGTTGGGGTGCGTACCGGTGACACCACCCAAGCCGAACGGAGACGCTTAGTTACCAGCCCGCCTGACATTTTGATCACGACTCCCGAGTCGCTCTACTTAATGCTCACCTCGCGTGCACGTGAAGCGTTACGGGCTGTGCGGTGGGTGATCGTGGATGAGATCCACTCGGTAGCTGCCACCAAGAGAGGCAGTCATCTAGCTGTGTCTTTGGAGCGTTTGTGTCTGCTAACAGACAAAGAACCTCAACGCATTGCCTTATCAGCCACTCAACGCCCGTTGTCAGAGGTAGCTGAGTTTCTCGGTGGTTGGCAAACCAGCAGCACAGCCAGTGCAAAACCCGGTACTGCGCGACGTCAAGTAGAGATCATCGACGTTGGTGACACCAAGCACTTAGACATTGAAGTGATTGTCCCTGATCGAGATATGGGCAATCTTCGCCGCTTCCAATTTGGCAACGAGTCCGAGCACGTTTCAAACACCAACAGTATCTGGCCGTCTATTCATCCTCACCTGCTTGATCTGATCTTGACGCATCACAGCACCATCATTTTCGTAAACGCCAGACGGCTGGCTGAACGGCTCGCAAGCCGCCTCAATGAGCTTTATGAACAAGGCATTAACCGCGCAGCGGAAAGTGTTGGAGTTGCTTCAGCTAACCCAGTCACGACCAGCACCGCCTTAGTGCGTGCACATCACGGATCGCTTAGCCGCGAGCAACGCCTAGAAATTGAAACCACTCTGAAATCAGGTCGTTTGCGAGCGATTGTTTCGACCTCTTCGTTAGAGCTAGGCATTGATATGGGCGCGGTGGATTTGGTTATCCAGGTTGAGTCTCCTGGTTCTGTGGCGGCGGGAGTGCAACGCATCGGACGCGCAGGACATCAGGTGGGCGCTCGCAGCGTTGGAAAAATTTTCCCTAGTCATCGCAACGACTTAATTGAGACAGCCGTGGTGGTGCAACGAATGCGCGACGGTCAAATTGAGCAGATCCAGTATCCGCGGCTTGCGTTGGATGTGTTGGCGCAGCAAATCGTGGCGATGGTTGCTGTAGATGAATGGAGTACCGACGAACTGTTAACCGTGCTACGCCGCTCAGCTCCTTATCACGGTCTTAGTCAATCGGTTTTTGAATCGGTGCTTGACCTGTTAGCTGGGCGGTATCCGTCGCAGGAATTCTCCGAGCTGCGGCCACGCATCGTGTGGGATCGCATAGCTGGCACTATTCGCCCTCGCCAAGGAGCCGGCCGGTTGGCGGTAACTAACGGTGGAACCATCGCAGATCGTGGTTTGTATCCGGTATTCACGCTTGACGGATCGCGTGTTGGAGAGCTTGACGAAGAAATGGTCTATGAAGCGCGCGCTGGTGAGACGTTTCTTCTAGGAACCTCTAGCTGGCGCATTGAAGAGATAACCCATGACCGGTTGCTTGTTTCGCCCGCTCCTGGTGTGTCAGCCAAAATGCCGTTTTGGCATGGCAACGGACCGGGGCGACCGCTGGAGTTAGGCAGAGCAATCGGCGCGTTCATGCGTGAAACGATTGATGCACTGCCACCAGTGCTAACGCAAAGCTTGTTACTTGCGTTACGTGACGAGTTATACGCCACAACCGCTGGTGATCACGACACTGCGTCAGAACCAGAGTCAGACGCTCCGCTTGAACCTCTGCTAACTCTTCTCCAAAGCAAACACGGACTAAACCGGGCCGCCGCCGCCAACTTGCTGCTCTATCTGGACGAGCAGCGTGGCGCGACTGACGCAATCCCAGACGATCGCACCATTGTCGTAGAACGCTTCCGTGATGAGGTCGGTGACTGGCGTATCTGCGTTCTCACGCCTTACGGCTCACAGGTTCACGCCCCTTGGGCTATTGCGATGCAGTCTCTGCTGGAACAAGGTGGCACTGATAATCCTGTTTCTCAAAGCTCTGTTTCGCAAAAAATAGACATCTTGTACAACGACGACGGCATCGTGTTACGACTACCCGACACCGAACCAGCCACCACCGGTACAGCTAGCGCCGGTGCAGCTAGCACAACCATGTCCGCGCTTGATCCTGTATCACTGGTATCGCTTGATCCGGACACGGTTACCGACACGATTATTGGATACCTGCCGAGCACAGCTTTGTTTGCGTCACGTTTTCGTGAAGTTGCAAGTCGAGCACTGCTGCTGCCTCGCCGCAAGCCAGGTCAACGCACTCCCTTGTGGCAACAACGTCAACGAGCGGCCGGGCTGCTGGAAGTAGCCGCCAAGTACCCCAACTTTCCAATGTTGCTGGAGACCATGCGCGAGTGTCTGCAAGACGTGTTCAACGTGCCGGCACTAATCGAAGTGTTGCGCGATATTTCTACGCGCAGGATTCGAATCGCAGCCGTTGATTCTCACGGCGCCTCTCCAATGGCGCAGGGGCTGCTATTTGATTGGACCAGTGTCTACATGTACAGCGGCGACATGCCGTTGGCCGAACGGCGAGCCGCGGCATTATCGCTAAACCAGGAACTGTTAACCGATCTCCTCGGCCCAGAAGAGTTGCGCGAACTACTTGACCCGGAAGTACTTGCCAGTCTCACTATCGAACTGGGGCAAATTCGTGCCAATGACGCTGATCAGCTGCATGATGAGTTGAGGCGATTAGGTGATCTAAGTGCTGTAGAGATTGCCGTAACTAGCACCACCATGACTGACTGGCTAAGCGAACTGGACGCCGGTCAACGTGTCTGTGAAGTGGAGGTAGCTGGCGAAAGGCGCTTCATAACCGTAGAGGACGCAGCTCGCTACCACGCCGCATTGGGATGCCTGCTACCTGAAGGCTTGCCGGTACCGCTTGCTACCGCAGATCCCACTGTTTCTAAGAACCGGCAGCTGGCCGAACTAGTGGCGCGTTACGCAAGTACACACGGACCGTTTAATGCCGACGAGCCCGCCCTGCGGCTGGGTACATCAATCAACACAATACGCGATGCGTTGGGTTTGCTTGAAAGCGAAAAACGTGTAGTTGCTGGATCATTCCGGCCGGACGGAACTCAAACCGAATGGTGCGACACAGAAGTGTTGCGAACCTTGAGACGACGTTCATTAGCTCGACTTCGCCGTGAGATAAGACCGGCCGCGCCTTCAAATTACGGGCGATTCTTGTCAATCTGGCACGGCATAGATCGACCACGCGTTGGTGAGGACGCACTGATGAATGCCATTCACACACTGTCCGGCGCTGAAGTTGTGGCATCGACACTCGAGACCGCTGTACTGCCAGCACGGGTTCGTGATTACAAGCCAGCAGACCTCGATGCACTGCTGTCAAGCGGCGAACTGATTTGGGTAGGGGCTAGCCCATTAGGCAGACGCGATGGTCGCATTCGTCTTTATTGGCGCTCCGATTTTGCGCTACTGGCTCCCGACCCGAGCGAGCTAATAGCGCAAACCGACATTCACAACATCTTGAGACAGGTGCTGCTAACACGAGGCTCGGCATTTTGGCCTGAACTACTAGATGCTGCGACAAGTGAAGGACCACTATCCAAAGGATCACGGGCTCAAATTAACGACTCAGTACTTTCGGCTTTGTGGGATTTGGTATGGGCTGGTGAGGTAACAAACGACACCCTCATGGCCTTGCGTGCCGTGCTGGCAGGCAGAACCCAAGTTGGTAGAAGCCGCGCGCGCACAAGCAGAACTCATAGCCGGCGTGGGCCAAGTTTCGTGGGGCCAAACGTTCCTCGTCGCCGGATGCGCCTTTCTAGCCGAGATCTAGCAATGGCAACTTCTGTGGGTTCTATTGGGCCACCAACCGCCGTTGGTCGCTGGTCTAGCACTAAGGCGCTTTACTCGTCGCGGCCGCCAACCACAGAACGGGCGCATTACAACTCCCTGGCGTTGCTTGACCGGCAAGGAATTGTGACTCGCTCCGGTGTGTTGTCAGAGCAGCAGCCTGGAGGTTTTGCCAGTGTTTATGCAACATTGCGTGCTTTGGAGGAACGCGGGACGGTGCGGCGTGGCTATTTCATTGATGGTTTGGGTGGTGCACAATTCGCTTCCCCCGCCGCTGTTGAACTGTTACGCAATCTTTGTTCCACGACTGAAACTGCTGCGGCTAGTGGTGCTGCGCTAGTTCTGGATTCAACGGATCCAGCCCAACCCTATGGGGCAGCATTACCGTGGCCAGCAAGCGATGGACATCCAACACGGCGTGCAGGTTCTCTTGTTGTGCTGGCCGATGGAGTTCCACTAGTGCAGCTAGACAGCGGTGGGCATGGTCTTCAAACCTTTGAGAACAGTCGCGACGTCCGTTGGATTGAGGCTCTGCGCCAAAAGATTCGTGACAGCGCCATACTCGAAGACAGCGCAATCGAACTAGCAAGAATTGACGGGCAGCGTGCAGTTTCGCACCCACTACACGACTGGCTGATTGACAACGGCTTTACGTCTTCTTACCGAGGTCCCATCCTGCGTAACTAGAGATCGGAATCGATCCGACTAGCCCCTCGCTGACGGCGGTAAGCAACCAGCAAGATCACAACACCGGCCAGTCCAACCAATATGGAAGTCCACACGTTTACACGCAGGCCAGCAATCTCGTTAGCCGCGTCTACCCGCAGCAGTTCAATCCAAAATCGTCCAGCCGTGTAACCCACCATGTAGGCGCCCACTAAAGCACCACTGTGTGGCTGCAGCCAACGCATAATTCTCGGCGCCAGCCAAATCAAGGCTGCCGCCAGAGCAAGATTCCATAACGCCTCATACAGGAACGTCGGATGGAACGTTTCAAACGACACGTAATCCACTGGCCGATGGTTGGCGTCTATCTCTAGTGCCCATGGCAAGTCGGATGGACGACCAAACAGTTCCTGGTTAAACCAGTTGCCCAGCCGGCCGATGGCTTGCCCTACAGGCACTGCAGGCGCGGCCGCCCACATCATTGCACCCCAGTCTTCGCCACTACGACGCAACACCAGATACATGGCTAGGGCGCCAGCGGCTACGCCTCCCCAAATGCCGAGGCCACCCTCCCAAATTTTGGGAATATCAGACAAGTTGTCGTTGTATTTATCGAAATCGGTGACAACGTGATAGATGCGTGCACCCACAATGGCGGCTGGAATTACCCAAAACGCCATCCGACTAACTAACTCTTGATTACCACCAATCGAGATCCAGCGACGGTGCGTAATCCAAATTGCTACCAGCACTCCAAGCGCTAGTACAACGCCGTATGCACGTAACTCGAACGGTCCCAGGTCGATTGAGTTTGAAGAAGGGCTGGGAATTGAAACAGTAAAAGAAGCAACACTGAGCAAAACAACAGGGTCGAGGAGAGGCATTTATTCAAAGGGTATGGGCTTTCAATGCTCCCATTAGGTTGTTTGTGTGAAACCTGAAGAGCATTTGCAATCGTTGGCGTCCGATACTTCACTCATCAGCGAGGCCGCCGCCGCAACATCTGGCGATACCAACGTCCCCGGTTGTCCAACATGGACGGTGGACGACTTGCTCGTTCACCTCAGCCAAATTTGGACGTTTGTCGCTAGATCTTCAAAAACTGGGCAACCAATTGACCGAGCATCAGTAGAGAGACCACAAGGGTCAGCTAACGACTGGCATCGAACTAGTTCACAAGAGCTGCTTGAAACGCTGAAATCTCTGGATCCAGACGACAAGACCTGGGCGTTCGATTTACCTGATGTAACGGTGGCATTTTGGATGCGGCGGATGTGTCATGAAGCTTCTATTCATAGGCATGACATTCAGGCCGCCGTAAACAACCCTCAATCCATCAAACATGCAGTAGCCGTTGACGGCATCGACGAAATGTTCGACTACTTCGTCCCGTGGCGGAAGCCAACCAACTTTGCTGGTGAAGGCCAAACTCTGCACCTACACGTAAACGAGCCAGATAACGACTCTGACGACATTGCCGGAGAATGGTTCATCACACGCACACCTGACGGCATTGAGGTTGAACGCAAGCACGCGAAAGCAGATGTAGCCGCTCGCGGCACAGCATCAGATTTGCTGCTGATGTTGTGGGGTCGTATCGCGCCATCCGAACTAGAGGTGTTTGGTGACGCGTCGCTGCTGACCACATGGCAACAGAAAATGGCCTTGTAGCCAAGGCCAACTAGCTAAGCCAACACACCTTCGTAGGTTGCTACTCGCACGCCACGATCGCCGAGCTCCACTAGCCAGCGCAAAGGGTCATCCAACATGCCAAGCCCGAAGGCTCCCACCGGCAGATCTCCCTCTAGTGACCATTGTGTTGCCAACGCGGCCACGGACGCTGCCGCTAGGCCAGGGTTATCGATAGCACCCAAGATTTCACAATGATGTTGGCCGTCGACAAAGCCACGTAACTCAACTCGCACAGCTCCTGGTCCACCGTCAGCGTGAGGCGGACGCAACATCGGAAGCATGGCCGTCAGGCGGTCACGGCGTGTCGCTGCTACTCGAGCGGTTACTCGCTCTACGCCATCAAAGGCTGGAGCCAGTAGTAGGGCATCTGGCACTGCTGCGCGATAGCAATCATGCGCACCTAACGGATCCGGGAACCAAACCAATTCTCGACCAGAGCCACCAGGGCGTCGCACCCATTCACCAGCTCGCCAATCAACCGCTGAACCGGTGCGAGCTCTATGCAACTGCCGTTGGCAGGCCGGTCCAGCTGTGCCTATCCGAGCAACATGAACCTCAACAAGCTTGTCGAATTTTTTAGCGGCATGGCTTGCTAGCAAACAGCTCAACCCGGGTGAAAATCCAGCTCCAACAACAAGTGATCGGTCGGCATCCGTTGCTGTTTTTGTGAGAGCTAAAAGTTCTTCAGTGTCATTTACTGAATCCGACAGTGAAATCACATGCGATCCGCGCGCTAGCGCCTTGGCAGCAAGCGCCGCGTGTCCGCCTGCTGGCAGACTCAAAATCACCGCATCAGCATCTGGCAGACGGCCAGGTGACACAGCTTCAACATCGGTATCCAGCAACTGTTTTGCAAAGCCTCGCAGGCGCGCAGGATGACGAGAACCCAAGATGAGTCGCTCCACCTCCTCCACTGCTGCCAGCTGACGAGCGACTTTTTGTCCGACCACCCCAGCACCAAGAATTGCGACAGTACTCACAGCGCCAATCGCCGTTTGTGCACCTGCCAAGCTCGGCGCGTTCTTGCAGTGTTTAGAGGCATTAATGCAGGTCCTGGCCGCGTAGCTCGCGCCATTTACCTTCGCTGTGTGCCACCTCGGCCGGGTTTCGTAAACGCAAGACGGTCGCTACGAGCGAGCCAACACCTAGTGCCAGTAGCACCCGTCTCACCAGTCGCAGCATTGGTTACTCCCAGATTGGATAGCGCGTTTTGTGGGGCTAGATGGAATCGAACCAACGACCTCACCCTTATCAGGGGTGCGCTCTAACCGACTGAGCTATAGCCCCAGAGGCATTGATGCTAGCGATCTTGCTAGGAAACTGAGCTTGCCTGGTCGCTGTCGGGAAAAAACTTGTCTTCTTCAAGGATAGTCAATCTCACTCCCCCGACTAAATCGCTAATGAGATTGAAAACGATCGCCAAAAGCACGTTCAACGCAACACCGGCAGCTGCAAGTACTAGACCGATGATGCGGGCTCGCTCATAAATGACGCTGCCGTCAACCTCCCACACCGAATACGAACCGACCTCGGCTATGAAATCCTCCAGCTTTTCAACTAAACCCGTGCGTTGGAGTGCCGACCACAGCACGACACCAGCCACCAGCACCGCCACATAAAGACAGATGTACAGCAGAACTGAAACTTTGAATACTGACCATGGGTCAATGTGGCGAACTGTGCGGCGTGAACGACGAACGCGCCGTCGGTTTTCTTGCCCTCGTCTTAGAAGCGAAGGTTTTTCTTGGATTTCTGGTGTTGTTGATTTTGGTGTGCTCTCAGGTGAGACAGCCGATTTCGCTTTTGTTGTCTCATCATCTGGTGGAGAACTCTGTGACGATCGCTTCGGATCGAAAGCCGGAATGCTTGCAGGTGATTTTGCGCTTGGCGGCTTTGCGGTGGCGGGGATATCTACTTCCGGCAATCCCAGTGCGCGGTGAAGACGATTAGCCGCCGTTAACGATTCGGAAGCCGGATCAAACGGAGGTGAGCTCTCAACCTGCTTAGGCGTCGAATCAGCTTGCGGCTGCTTTGAGTCTTCGGAGCTGGTAGTAGCCACTTGTTCAAGCTTACGCTTTTGGTTTTGCTGCCCTAGCGCACCGCTGCAGCGGCATACGCACTCTGATTTGCTAGTTGCACCTCTAGTAACACACTGTGCGCCAAAGTACTGTTCGGTGCACTATTCGGACTGGAATCTTCCCGAGGCTCAGAATTTGAAAGAAAATTAACCTCTAGCTGGTCTCGAATGTCAACCGATTGCGCTTTCATCACAGCAGTAACCGCATCGTCACCACCGCTTACAGCAGCTAATGCCACCGCATCGGCAATGCTTTGAGCACGTGCTTGAGTAATCGTGGCCACAGACCAATGTGCCACAAATGCCAACCCAACTAGCAAAGTGAAAACAACCAGCACCACCATAAACACAGCTTGACCGGACTCGTGAGCCCGCAGCGGATAATCCGGCTTAAGTAGCAACTGCTGCTTCTGCGCGAACATCGACAGATTCTTCGGGCATATCGATAGGAGCAATGGCTGCAACCGATTCACCCTCGCCAAGCGACATGATTCTCACCCCGCTACCGACCCTGCTTTGCTGTGAAATCTCAGAGGCGCTAACACGGATCAAAATTCCGCTCGTCGCTAGCAGCAACACTTCATCGTCATTGTCAACCAAACGTGCCCCAACCACCTTGGTTCCACGATCCTCGCGCAGCTTTATGGCAATCATGCCCTGAATGGCACGGTGCTTACGTGCAAACAAGCTGACTTTGGTGCGCTTGCCGAAACCAGCGTTCGTAATTAGGAACAGATCCCGCTCATCATCGCTAGCGGCAGTATCTGCAGCCACCACTGCATCATTCGGCCGCAATCTGACGCCACGCACTCCAGAAGTTCCTCGTCCTGACGGACGTACTTCGGCTAACGAGAATCTCACGATCTTTCCACCACTGGTAGTGATGAGTAGATCTTCGTCCGGTCGTGTTTCTAGCACTCGCACCAACTCGTCTTGGTCACGCAAACCCAAGGCGATAAGTCCGTTAGACCGGATGTTTGCGTAAGAGGTGAAAGCCGTCCGCTTCACCTGTCCATTGCTAGTAACAAATGTCAGATGATTTTCAGGACTGAAGTGATCGGCGTCGATCATGGCTTGAACAGTTTCTCCTGGTTCCAGGTTCAGCAAATTGACCACTGCCATGCCGCGCGCTGTTCGGCGGGATTTAGGAATTTGATATGCCTTTACCCGATACACCTTTGCTCGGTTGGTGAACAGAAGCAAATAAGAATGCGCAGTGGTAGTCAGCACTCTCACCGGCACATCATCCGCCGTCATCTTGGCGCCCATTACTCCGCGGCCGCCTCTCCCTTGAGTGCGAAATTCATCGATCGGCATTGATTTCACGTAGCCGTCTGTTGAAAGCGTTACCACCAATGGTTCATTATCGATTAGATCCTCCAACGCCATGATTCCCTCATCCGCCACGATCTCGCTACGACGAGGAGTGGGGTGGTCCTTGCGTATCTGCGACAGTTCTTCGATCATCACCTCCCGCAACCGGCCTTCGTCAGACAAAATTTGTTCAAGCTCGGTGATAGTGGTGCGCAGCTTGGCAATTTCTTCTTCGAGATTTGATCGCCCCAGCCGTGTCAAACGCACCAGTTGCATATCCAAAATGTGGTTGGCTTGCCTTTCGGAGAAGTTCAATGTGCCAGCTCGCAAGGATTGGAGTGCCGCGGCACGATCTTGACTGCTGCGAATTGCCTTGATGATTTCGTCAATCAAGTCCAACGCTCGTAGCAGTCCTTCCACCACATGGGCGCGATCCTTTGCTACCCGAAGGCGGTATTCGCTGCGTCGTGTTACTACCTCTACCTGATGATCGACGTAAGCCACTAGTGCGTCACGCAGGGTCAAGGTTCTAGGTACGCCATCACGTAGCGCCAACATGTTCACCGCAAAATTGGACTGCAGCGGTGTCTGTTTGTAGAGCTGGTTCAGCACCACCGAAGCATTGGCGTCTGCCTTAAGTTCAATCACCATGCGAGTTTTGCCTTTTGATGATTCGTTCCGAACCGCACGGATACCTTCCAACATTTTGCGGCGGACTAGGTCAGCGATTTTTTCTTCTATGCCTTCCACCGCAGTCTGATAGGGAATCTCGGTAACGACTAGCCGTTTATTCTTACGAGCTTCCTCTATTGCGACCTTGGCTCGTAAACGGATAGAGCCGCGACCGGTCTTGTAGGCCTCCAATGCACCTGCTTGACCCATGATGCAACCACCGGTCGGGAAATCTGGCGCGGGGATGAACTTCATTAAGTCTGTCGTGGTTGCTTCAGGGTTACGGATGAGGTGAATCGTGGCGTCAATCACCTCTTCCAGGTTGTGCGTGGGGATGTTGGTGGCCATACCCACCGCTATGCCTTGTGAGCCATTGACTAATAAGTTGGGAAATCGTGCCGGCATCACCTTTGGTTCGGTGCGAGATCCATCAAAAGTTGGGGTGAAGTCGACTGTTTCTTCGTCGATGCCGGCGATCAAGCTGAGCGCTAGGGGGGTGAGCCGACACTCGGTGTACCGGTAGGCCGCCGGTGGATCGTTGGGTGAGCCAAAGTTGCCGTGAGAATCCACAAGCAGGTTTGCCAGGCTGAAGTTTTGGCCCATTCGCACAAGCGCTTCGTAAATAGATGTGTCACCGTGCGGGTGATAGTTAGCGATCACATCTCCTACAACGGTCGCACATTTTTTGTGCGGCCGGTTAGGAAGCAACCCCGTGTCAAACATTGACCAGAGAATTCGGCGGTGAACCGGCTTGAGGCCATCACGCGCATCTGGTAGCGCGCGTGAGGTGATGACCGACATTGCGTAGTCCAAAAATGATTGCCGCATTTCATCGGCAACCTCAATGTCGAACGTAGCGGCGGTGCCATTTGCTGGTTCATCTAGCTGAGATGTGTCGCTCATGCGTCAAGCCTCGTTAAACATCGAGCATTTGCACATCGCGTGCATGTTCATAGATGTAGCGCTTGCGTTGATCCACATCTTCACCCATCAAAGTTTCAAAGGTCAGATGCGCAGTTACGGCTTCTTCCACTGTTACTCGCAGCAACGTGCGGGTTTCTGGGTTCATCGTGGTTTCCCACAACTCACCGAAGTCCATCTCACCTAATCCCTTTAGTCGAGTGAATTCGTTGCGATGATTCGGATGTTCGGCCATGAACACGTCTTTAGCAGCATCGTCTTTTAGGTACCTCGTGGAAGAGCCGATCTTGGTGGAATAAAGCGGTGGTTGGGCAATGAAGACTTTTTGATGCTTGACCAGATCCATCATCTCCCGGTAAAAGAACGTCAGTAGCAGTGTCCTAATGTGGCTGCCATCCACGTCGGCATCACACAGGAGAATCACCTTGCCGTAGCGAATTTTTGAGACATCAAAATCTTCGCCCGTGCTTGCACCGATAGCTGAAACCAGTGCTTGCACCTCTCTGTTTGAGTAAATCCGTTCACGGCTGGATCGTTCTGCGTTTAGAATTTTCCCGCGGATTGGCAAGATGGCCATCGTTTCCGGATCGCGGGCATCTTTGGCAGATCCGCCAGCCGAATCGCCTTCAACGATGTAAAGCTCGGTCTCAGCAGAGTTTTTTGATGAGCAATCGGTGAGCTTGCCGGGCAGGCCAGCACCCTCTAATGCAGATTTACGAATGGTGTTTTTTGCTTGCTGTGCAGCTATGCGAGCCTTACGCGCGTTGAGGGCTTTGGAGACAATGGCTTTACCTTCGTTCGGGTGTTCTTCTAGCCAGATGCCTAGCTGCCTATAAGTAACCGTCTGCACTAGTGACTTCATGAAGGTGTTGCCCAGCTTGGCTTTCGTTTGTCCTTCAAATTGTGGGGAGTTGAGCAAGACGCTGATTACCGCCGTAAGCCCTTCGCGGATGTCTTCGCCGGTCAGGTTGTCGTGACTGTCTTTCAGCGTCCCACGCTCACGGGCATAACGATTGACCGCAGATGTGAGGCCGGCGCGGAAGCCCTGCTCGTGCATCCCTCCTTCAACGGTGGCAATGCCGTTAGCAAAACTGGATATTCCATCCGGACTAAATCCGTTGTTCCATTGGAAAGCAATGGCTACATCGCCGTTGGATTCACCATCTGATTCTTCGCCTGAATCTGCAGTAGCGCTGTGGTACTCAAGAAGACCGATTTCTTCATAAAGCGATTGGCGACCTTTGTTGAGGTGTCGTACAAAATCACGTATTCCATCCTCATAACAGAACACCACTTCTTCACCGACCGGTTGGTCCGCAGCGGCTGCTCGTGCGTCTTGGAAAGAAATACGCAAACCGGCATTTAGAAACGCCATACGCTGCAGACGATTCACCAAGGTAGTTGCTTCAAATTCTACCGTGTTTTTGAAGATTTTTGGATCTGGATAAAACGTGATAGTTGTGCCAGTGTGCCCTTGCGGAGATGAACCTACTTCAATCAAAGCTGCTACCGGTTCGCCACCATTATGAAACTCTTGGCTCCAGTGCTTACCTTCGCGATAAACTTCACATAACAATGACCTCGATAGGGCATTAACTACGGATACTCCAACACCGTGTAGGCCTCCAGAAACCTTGTAGCCCGAGTTGCCAAATTTGCCTCCAGCATGCAAAACGGTTAGTACCACTTCGACTGCTGGCCGATTGTTGTATTCCTTGACGGGTCCCACGGGAATACCACGTCCGTTATCCGACACACAGCAGCCACCATCAGCCAGCAGTACGACTTTGATCTCCGTACAATGGCCGGCCATGGCCTCGTCTACGGCGTTATCCACAACCTCATAAACAAGATGATGTAGGCCATCTGGTCCGGTAGAACCAATGAACATACCGGGCCTCTTACGAACAGGTTCAAGCCCCTCTAAGACCGCGATATCTGCTGCGGTGTAATCGCTATTTACCTTCGCTCGATCAGACGTTGAAAAATCTGATGAGGTTTCTAATTCACCGTTAGCTATTGCTGTTTCAGAAGCTTCTGAAACAGTAGTTTCTGTGGCAGGGTTTATAGTTTTCTTAGACACAAATCTTGGCTTATTTATTAGTATTTATAGCTGCAAATCCAAATAGAAAATGCAGTGCTTATTGTAGCGACCGGCACCTATAAATACCCTGCTTATTTTCGGGTTGTGATATCCAATCGAGTCACCGCTTCCGAACCCAATAGCTCGTTCAGTTTTTGCACGATATAGGCGCCGTGAAAGCGCAGCTCGGTAGCCCAGTTTGAGTCATCTACCCTCACCAACAGGCGGCCGGCTGTCAGACGTTCAGGCTGGCAATGCGTGACGAAATCCTCATCAACTACTTCGGGCCAGAGCTTGATGACCTTGGCTATGACCGTTCCGGAACCGAGCAGCTCGACGGCTCTATCCAACGAACTACGCAATAAGTGCAGCCCTGGCACTTCAGGTGGACTCGAATCTGGTTGATTATTCAACGACTGCACCATTTTGTAACTCAATTCGTGATGCCACACTGACATTGGGTGGCACCGTGCCAGTAGCTGTGGTAATCACGATTTGGCACTGAGGCAGACTGCTAATCAGGTTCTGAGCGCGTTGATTATCCAGTTCTGAGAAAACATCATCAAGGAGGATCACGGGTGGATCGTCAAGCATTTTGGTCAACATGTGATGCTGTGCTAACCGCAACGCCAATACTGCAGTGCGTTGCTCCCCTTGTGAACCGTGCGTAGCAGCCGGCAACGAGTCCAGCGTGATGTCAATATCATCACGTTGCGGCCCCACGGTAGTGGTTCCCCTGCGTAGGTCTTCTTGCCGACTTTGCTTTAGAGCTTCGGCTAACCCGTTCTCGCGCCACGGCGCGCGGTAGCTCAAGGACAGAATTCGATCGGTGGATTGTCGGTGTCGTGGACTTACGCCCGTCTCCGCAGCAAGCTGTAGGTAAGCCTCACGCGGGTTTAGTCGCGCTACCACCTTTGCCCGCTTCTCGCCCACAACATCAGCACACTCGACCAACTGACTGTCCCAGATCTCAAGTGTTCTTTCAGCATCCGCGTCAAGCTTGAAGCGAGACTGCTTTAGTAAGGCATTCCGGTGTCGTAGCACCGTGTCAAAGTCTCTCTTTCGCTGGCGATATTCGCGGCTGAGTGCCGCCGCAATGTTGTCCAACAGTTGTCGCCGGCCCGTAGGTGGCCCTTGTACCAGCGCAAGATCTGCAGGAGTAAACACAACCGTCTGCACGGCTTGCGCTAGATCGCTAAGACGCTTTACCAGATTGCGATTAACTGATGCTTTACAGGTTTGCCTTGGGTTTGTGGTGAACAGAAGTTCAACTTCAAGCCTGCGGTCTTTGCGCATGACTTCAGCGCATACTCGAGCTTGTTGATTCACCTGCCCCTGATGGGGCACACGTATTAGATCGCTGATCTGCGCACTGCGAAACGAACGATGTCCACTGAGCAGATCAATGGCCTCGAGAAGGTTTGTTTTGCCGTGCCCGTTTGGCCCGTAGATCAGCGTCAGTTCGGGATCAAGATTTACAACGGTGTCTTGGTGGTTACGAAAACTTCGCAACTGCACCAGCTCAATATGCACTGCTTCGCCGCAGTCGTGTGGCCTGAGCCGCTGCTAGGTAATGCGTACCGGCATCATTAGGTAAATCACGTCGTCTCGATCCGCGGGCTTAAGCACCGCCGGTTTCAGCTCATCGGTAGAAGCGAGAACAACAGACTTGGCATTGACCGCCTCTAATCCGGCCAATAAATACTGCGGATTGAAGGCAATCATCAGCTTCTCTCCCTCATAGGTGCCAGAAACAGATTCTTCGGCTTTGCCTTCGACGTCTTGCGCCTTTACCTCAAGATCTACGCCGCCATCACGCTGTGAAAGCCGTACAGGAGTGGATGCCTCAGGGGCTATCTGTGTGATGCGCTTGACAGCTGCAGTTAATTCGACCGTATCGACTTCCAGTGTGCGTGGCGAAGACTCCGGAATCAATGATTCGTATTTTGGAAAATCTCCCTCAATTAAGCGGGTAACAATCTGAAGCGTGCCAACACCATCCGATATTTCAAAACTGACATCTCGCTCTGCCAGACAAACTGCCACTTTCTCATCTTCACCGGCATGATCCATGACCCGTGTGAGTACATCCAACGCATCGGCTGGGACGATTACCTTCTGCCCAGCCTTCAGCACGCCAATACCGGGTAAATCACAGAGCGCTAACCGGTATGAATCGGTTGCCACCATCCGCAGCGCGCCTTCATGCTCTTCGAAAAGCACGCCAGTCAATATCGGTCTGGCGTTGTCGTCGCTGGCTGCTCCAGCAACTTGGCGTATCCCCTTAGCCAAGTCTTCTGCGCTGACCGTTACCTGATCACTCTTGGGATCGCTCACGCTTGGAAACTCTGTTACCGGGTATGTACTCATTTCAAATTTTGCAGCACCGCCTGAAATCATCACCTTGTCGGCTTCAGTCTCAATAACAACCTCCCCGTCTGCTAGCGCACGCACAATGTTGGTCAGCGTGCGAGCGGGTACGACTACCTCTCCGTCGTCTTTGACGCTCACCTCAAAATGTGCCCTAATAGTCATATCCAGATTGCTGCCAGTGATGGTCAGCATTCCGTCCTTGGTCAAAAAGTGCAAACCGTTAAGAGCATCTAGATTTGGGCGCGTCGTTACAGCGCGCGAAGCTGCCACTAGACGCTTGAGGAACACCTCTTTATCGCAACTGATCTTCATTGTTTTCGGTTCCTCATCTTTGGCTTCAGCTTTGTCATCTCAGTACGAGATAGCACAGGCTTAGCTACCGCTGGCGCGCTCTGGTTGTATTTGTCGTACCCGCTGAACTTATCCATGGGTCTGGCTGCTGTGACTGTCAAGCATTTGCTTATTTATTTATAGTCGTAGTAGTAGGGCCTGTGGAAAGTGGATAGGTGCTTGCGAGCCACCACCAGTCTGGCATTGGCCGTCCACAGGGTGTTCACAGTGTCCACAGGGCGATCGGCATCACGCTGACATTAGTGCCTGGGCAGCGGATAACAGGGCAGTTATACCCAGATTTTTCAGCCATTGTGCGCAAGGACTTATGTCGCTTTGATTTTGTTGATTAGTGAGCCGACTTGGTTGAACAACTGCTTGTCCTCGTGCATTTCGTCACCAATTTTTTTGACACCGTGCATCACGCTGCTGTGGTCGCGACTTCCAAAATGCTCAGCGATAGCTGGGTAGCTCAGGTCGGTGAGTTCCCGCATCACATACATGCACGTGTGACGTGCGCGCACCAGTGGCTTTTGCCGATCGGGACTACTGAGAGCTTTAGCCGAGTAGCCCAACTGTGTGACCGTGGTTTCGATTATTAGCTGGGGCGTAATCCTTTTCGCCTCGTCCGCTAACAGCTCTCCAAGGATCTCGCGCGCTTGTTCGCATGAGAGGGTTGAGTTTGTGAGATTGCTGTAAGCGGTTATCCGTGTTAGAGCACCCTCTAACTCGCGAATGTTGTTGGTGATTTTCTCCGCAACGAGCATTAACACATCGTCTAAGACTTTTTTGCCGGCACCGTTCCGTTGTGAGGTTGCAAGCTTGTGCCGCAGGATGGCTAAGCGGGTTTCAAATTCCGGTGGCTGAATATCAACGGTGAGACCGCCTGCAAAACGGCTACGCAAGCGGTCGGGAAGCTTAGAAAGGTTGTGGGGGTGACGATCTGAAGAAAAGACAATCTGGTTGTTGTTTGCGTGCAAGTCGTTAAAGGTGTGGAAGAGCTCATCTTGAAAGCCCTCTTTGCCTTCGACGATCTGAACGTCATCTAGCAACAACACGTCTACATCGCGGTACCGCTTTTTAAAATCTTTATGCCGGTTGGTCATCCCATCGACGAACTCGTTTAGAAATGTCTCGGTCGTGACGTAGTGAACCCTGGTTTTTTTGTGATGTGTGCGAATGAACAGTGATATGGCTCGCAGCAAGTGAGTCTTGCCAAGACCAGGATTTGAGTGGATGAAAAGGGGGTTGTAGTTGCTTACCGGATCCTCGGCCACGGACAACGCCGCGGCGAATGCGAACCTGTTGCTGGAGCCGACTACAAAATTTTCGAACGCGTAAGGATCGCCGTAAGAAGCGGGTTTGTTTTGGCTCGCCGATAGTGCGCTTTGCGTTTGCGAGCTCTCAGCGGCTGGTGCCGAGGCCTCACCATCTTGAAATCGATGTTCCTGCTCTGCTGCCGCGCTGAATGCCTCGGTCATATCGGTTTGTAAAGCGATGTTGTTGTCAGCTAGCGGCGGTAGATCTTCTCGCACCGCAATTTCCACCTCAGCGTTTTCAATTCCTGCCTCTGCCAACGCAGCCAGCAACAACCGGTAAAAACGGTCGTAAACACGTGTTCGCATGTTCTCTGTTGGTACTGCTAGCAGGACGCGGTTTTCATCGACTTCCATTGCGTGCAGGTACCGCAGACACGTCATCCACCCAGGCTCGTTGCTTTCTTCTTTTAATGTCTCGTAGCAGTGATCCCAAAGCGCAGCACCTTTGGAGTCGGGTGCCAGTCCGGTAGTGGTGATGTCACTTTTTGACATTTGTTCGATTCTTTGGGGTTCGGTTCATAGAGGTATTGCTCTTGATTGTTGTTGGTTTGCTAGAGAACCGATCGCAATGTATGACCTACGCAACGTATGACCTACAAAGCCTTGAAACTTGCAACAGGTTTTACCAGGGTGCTTTAGTAAGACCCGTTAGAGATCGGGGTGCGCAACTTATGATGTTTTGCGCCTTCGCGCAAATGCTGTTGAGGGGGTAGCCGCAGCGGCTTGCGCGATATCTTGTCAGCTGCCTCTAGCCTTGGATGCACTCAAGTTGCAGGGCTCATGAGCTGGGCTTGATTTAGATCTTGACGTGGACACAGTGGAGACTGCAGAGTGAAACGCACTTACCAACCAAACACTCGCCGCCGCGCGCGTAAGCATGGGTTTCGTCGGCGTATGGCGACTAAAGCTGGACGCTCGGTGCTCCAGGCGCGACGTCGTAGAGGACGGAGCAAGCTCAGCGCGTGAGCAGCCAGACCTCGCCTTGACTTTGCGATGAAGGCGTTTGATAGCTGCGGCTTGTCTGATTTTGAGTTGCTGCGGCACAGCCGCCGGGTCAATGGCGATGCGTTGTGGGTGCGCTCGGCTATGGACGCGACGCTAGGCAGACCACGAGTGGCGTTTGCTGTGAATTCTCACTATGGCACCGCCGTGCAAAGGAACCGTTTGCGGCGACGTCTTCGTGCTGCGCTAACTGAGTTGAAAACCGTCTTGCCGCTTGGCCGGTTTCTGGTTGGAACACGAGGAGCGATTGCTAGTACGGGCACTATTTCTTATCGCATGGTTTGTAGTGACCTAGAAACGATCCTGACTAAAACGACACAAGCAAAACCGGCGTCTGCCCGTGCCTAAGACAATCCAGTGAACAAATCGCGCCGCCCGGTTGCCGCTGTGCTGCAGATCTTGGTGAAGGGCTATCGAGCCTTCCCACGATTTCGCCCTCCCGTATGTCGGTATGATCCAACTTGCTCGGAGTACGCGCTCGAAGCCATTGAAATGCACGGAGCGATCAGGGGAACCTGGTACTCCATTCGACGGCTTGCGCGCTGCCATCCGTGGGGAGGGCTTGGGTTTGATCCTGTCCCACTGAGCGACAGCCGCGCGAATTCTGCTGAGTTACAGCACAGTGCAAAAGAGGTCTGATGTTTGATCCATTCTTCAGCGGGTTGGCGTGGGTGCTTGCTTTCTTTTATGACCTGTTTGATGGTTTAGTCGGAAACAATGCCTATGCCTTAGCCATTGTTGGACTGACGTTGACGATCATGATCGTGTTTACGCCACTCACGATCAAGGGCACGCGGTCGATGATGCAAATGTCAACGATTCAACCTGAGATAAAGCGGCTGCAGGCTCTGCACCGCGGAGATCGCCAAAAGCTCAACGAAGAGATGATGAAGCTGTATCAGGCCAACGGCGTTAATCCGTTGGGTGGTTGCTTGCCAACGCTGGTTCAGATTCCCATTTTCTTTGTGTTGTACCGGGTGGTTAGAGGTCTGACCGCAGAAAACACCACTACTGATAGCTGCGCGGGTGCGTCTGGGTTCTGTCCTCAGTATTTGAACTCTGATTCACAGTTGTACCAGGACTTGGTCAGAGAAAGTGAGATGCGTTCGTTTGGCATGGACTTGGCACGTTCCGCCAACGATGTGTTGCGTGAGAGTTTTGTGGACGCGCTCCCCTATTTGGCGTTGATACTTGTGACCTTCGGTTTGGCCTGGTTTCAACAACGTCAAATGAAAGCTCGCAGAGTTGGAGCTGCCACGCCCAACCGACAGATGGAAGTGATGATGAAGGTACTTCCGTTCATGCTGCCGGTGTTCAGTTTTCTTGTGGAATCAGCCCTGGCTGTGTACTTCGTGGCGTCTTCGCTTTATCGCATAGGGCAGCAGGCATACATTCATCGCTCGCTTTCGTCAGTGTCTGATACTGGACCGTCGCTTATTGATGTCGAGGCAACATCTGGAACTCCACCAGGTGGTTCTGACAAGCCAGCCGAGCCGGAAAGGCCTGATATAGAGGTGTCTGAAGTTGTGAATGAGCGTTCGCGCAAGGCGCGTGATGCCGAGCAACAGCGACTAGCTGAAAGAGCGGCGCGCAGTGCTGCGCGCCGCGTGTCCGGAACGGGCGGCGAAATAGGGACTGCTCGTGTTCCCAAACCTCGCCAGGCAAAGCCTCGCCAATCCAAGCACCAAAACCATAAATCAAACAGCAATAACAGCAGCAAAACCAGCACCGGCAAAAAAGCCTCAGCGGGTGAGAAGGCCGGTAACGGGATTTCAAAAGACACTGTGTCTGATACCGAAGCAACTGCGCCAACGAACAAAGGGCTGACGGACAAACCCCGCCGAAGGTTCTTTGGTCGCGGAACGAATGGTCAAGCTGCTGCTAGTAATAACGGCAAAGAGACACCGAAACCGATTCAAAGCCGGCGCACAGCTGGCGATGGTCGCAAGCGCAAGAAGCGCTAGCAGAGCATTTCTATGGAATGGATAATCGTTAACGCAGATACCGTTGATGGTGCCCGCAAGCAAGCCATCGATCGTTTGGGTGTTCTGTCTGATGAGGCAGAGATTGAAGTATTGGATCAACCAAGACGTGTTGGCCGATTTCTACGACGTGATGTTCCTGCTCGGGTGCGTGCGCGGATCAAGCCTGGGGGTGGCGAGCAATCAGGTGACAGATCTTCCACTAGACGACGTTCCTCTAATGATCGCAACCCACGCAAGTCAAGGGCGCGCGGAGGTAAACCTGCCAACCGTTCGAGTAGTCGCAATGCAAGTAGTCGCAACGCTTCGAAGGGCAATCGATCCGGTAAGCGACCACCATCTAGGCAAGCAGAAACTTCTGCACCGAAATCGTCTTCATCGACCAGTTCGCAGAGTCCAACGCCAGGCTCATCTCCAACCGAAGGAAGCACGCGTACCCGTAGGCTTACCTAGGTAGGGCTTAGATAGCCGGCGAGGAACCAAACATGTCCATGGAAACTTCTGATACGACTACTGATGCCCCAAGCATGGATTTTGATGCTCAGCAAAAGATGGTGCTCGATTTCGTTAATGGCTTAACTGCCGCATTCGGCGTGAATGGAACCGCTGAGATTGTGGGCACCGACGAGCTGGGTTTCGAAGTAAATCTGGTCGGTGAACCTGCCGAACTTGGCCCGCTGATCGGCCCACGTGGGCGACACATCTCGGCCTTGCATGAAGTTTGCAAAACCATGATGCAGCGAAAGCTTCCCGCTGGTAGTCGTGCTCGTTTACGTGTGGATGTTGGTGGGTATCGTTATCGCCGCCGTGAAGCACTTGAGGCCTATGTACGAGAGTTGGCCGAAAGTGTTAAGGCCAATGGCACTGAGCGTGGGCTTGAACCAATGAGTGCGGCCGACCGCAAGGTTGTTCACGACGTGATCAACCAGATTGACGGAGTAACGACTATTTCTGTTGGTGACGAGCCACGCCGTCGTGTGGTGGTTTCGCCTGCTGCTGGCGCCTAATACAGAGGCTGCTTAACGATTTTGTTCCACTGTCTAGGGACATCAACCGGGCAAAGATCAGTCTTTCGGAGCACGGCAAAATGCGGCATGGAGGTGGTAATTTCGCTGAGTTCAAACCCAAGCTCGGCTAGTGGCCCAGTGGGCCAGCGCGCTGGATCGTTTGTCGGCGGCTCACTTACTACTAGCTCACCGCCTGGGATTACTAGTCCGGCGCCACATTCTGCTACCGCGCACGGTCGACCGAAGGAGCGGCTTAAGACGAAGTCGTAGTTTTCTCGGTGGGCTTCATCGTGAGCTGCTTCTGCTGCATCGGCACACACCACATTCACGGTGTTCGATAGGCCTAGCTCAAGCACTTCTGATGTCAAAAATTCGCAACGACGATCAGACCGTTCAAGCAATGTCATGGTGATCGTCGAATGATCGAACGCAATGACTAGACCAGGCACTCCCCCACCAGCACCTAAATCAAGGCACTTGATTTGATCGCTTTGATCGACGGTAGTACGTGTGTCTTGATCGTCCGTCGGTGTTGCTGATAGCACGACTTCACGAAATGCAACGCTGGCATGTGCGCGTGCATGAAGTATGTGCTTGGCAGTGGAGCCTTTTCCGAGGAAGCCTTGTGCTTGCGCGCGCTCAAAGCTGGCTTCGAGGCGAGAGTCTTCAGCAGAAGTCATTGTTTCGCGAGCCTAAGCGCTCGCCTTGCGCGTTCAAGACAGGGTATCGAACAAACGTTCTAATCACTCAAATCAGTGATAGCTCACTATCCGCTCGACTAGATGTTTCACGTGAAACATGATTATGAAATCACCAGCCACCTGACAGATTTTTCCGTGTAGTCTCCGCCTAGTTGGTTTCGCAGACGCAGCCAAAGACTCATCCGTTGCCAAAACTTGGGAGATCGTGTGGCACGTGTGCTGGCCGTTGCAAACCAAAAAGGCGGCGTTGGAAAGACCACCACTGCAGTCAATCTGGCCGCCTCATTTGCTGAAAAAGGACTACGAACTCTTTTAGTGGATCTTGATCCACAAGGCAATGCTGCTACCGGTGTGGGTGTTGATCCACGTGATCTGAATGTCACGATGTATCAGGTTCTCCTTGGTAATGCCGAGATGAAGGACTGCATCGTTTCGACCAGTGTTATGAATCTTTTTGTAGCACCTTCTCGAATGGAACTCGCCGGCGCTGAACTTGAACTCGTATCTGCCTTCAGTCGTGAAACGAAACTACGCCAAGCGCTATTGCCGCTCCTTGATGTGTACGATTTTATCATTCTTGACTGCCCGCCTTCGTTGGGCTTATTGACCGTGAACAGTCTTACCGCGGCTAAAGAGGTGATAGTCCCCGTTCAGTGTGAGTACTACGCGTTAGAAGGTCTGGGGCAGTTAGTCCACAACGTTGGGCTTATACAGCAAAGCATCAATCCTGAGTTACAGGTCACGGCCCTTGTCATGGTCATGTTCGATTCTCGAATACGCCTAGCTGCACAGGTAGTACAGGAAGTACGAGAACATTTTGGCGATGTTGTTTGCGATGTCGTGATTCCTCGCTCGGTACGCATCACCGAAGCCCCTAGCTATGGCTTGCCAGTGACGGAGTACGCAAAAACTAGCCGAGGGTCTGAGGCTTACCGAGCTTTAGCACAAGAAATCCTTGATCGAGAAGTCATTGCTATCAACTCCAAAATACCCTCAGAATCAAGCTCTACAGAACTAGGGTGAATGAAATGAACGCAAAGACAGTAGGGCTGGGAAAGGGGCTCGGCGCCCTAATACCGAGCAATGACAGCGTCTACAGAGAGATCTTGCTTGCACAAATAGAAGTAAGCCATTTGCAGCCGCGCCGCTATTTTGATGTTGATTCTTTAACAAGCTTGGCGAACTCGATAAAGTCTGTCGGCGTATTACAGCCAATAGTGGTGCGAGCGGTTGCTGGGACAGGCCGGTTTGAGATCATCGCCGGCGAGCGGCGTTGGCGAGCGGCAAAACAGGCCGGTATAGCCACTATTCCCGCAGTAGTTAAAGATTCTGACGATGAATCAAGCTTGGTAAACGCGATTATCGAGAACGTTCATCGCGAGGATCTGGGTGCCTTAGAAGAAGCAGCCGCATTTCAGCAACTGAAAGACGATTTCGGACTAACACATGCGCAAGTAGGGGAGCGTTTGGGTAAAAGTCGCGCGACTATCACAAATGCTCTACGTCTGTTAGGTCTGCCAGCACCGGTTCAACAATTGCTCCAGAGAGGATCACTTTCGGCAGGACATGCACGCGCTTTGCTTGGAACTGATGACCAAGAACTGCAAAACTCACTAGCAAATCAGACAGTTAAGCAAAACTGGTCGGTTCGAGACGTCGAAAATGCGGTCCGGACAGCCTCGCGGTCTGCTGATGACGAAATAAGTAGTGAAAATGGCAGATCCAACGCCAAAAAGCTCTCTCAAGTGTCTTCTGAGCATGCTACTGCCCTATTGGAAACCGCAGTATTACTGGAAGAGCTGCTGTCAACCCAGGTAAGTGTCAAAATGAGGTCAGGAACAGGGCAAATCCAAATTCGCTTTGCTGGTTTAGAGGATCTTACGAGAATTTCAGCGATCTTGGGCGTGCCGCAGACGTAATCACAACCTAAATCATTACTTTAAGGTTTGGCAAACTCCGACAGAATGAACCCGTGATGTTTAAACTTCAAGTAGTGGGTTGCGCACAAGTGTGAATAACTTGTGGGTAAACCTAGGTTTTTTGCCCTGTAGAACCTCTCAGCAAACGTGCAACTGCCGTACTCATAGCTTCCGCAATTTCTTGGCCATGTTCAAGCAATGTGCTTGTACCGCCGGTTCTTAGAAAGACTGCAGGCATCTGGCTCTCTCGCAGTACAGGTAAGGCCATTCCGCATATTTCCATATGTCCAATGATGGGTTTAAGTTTTTGAACAAGATCTTGTGCCAGGTTTCGGCCAAGCTCACTAGTGAAATAACGACCTTGAAAGTAGCTAATCGACGGGGCAACGTCCCGCACTTCAGTAGCGATGTAAACCGCTGCGCCAAACCGGTTGGCCTGTACGGCTTGGGCACTCCAACTTGGATGATTGAGCGGCAAAACCTCAGCTCCGTCAGCTAAGAGAGAGCGTCTAGCAGCGGCAGTTATCGCTCCGAGCCCACCAACTTCTCCAAGCGCAATGCGTTGCCCGGTAAGTCCTGATGTTGTGTCATTGACTGGTAGGCGGTGAAGCTCTCGTAACTGCGCTACCGAATTAGCGTCAGTCAGCGGCCGCATCACGCGTTCCAACGCCACAATCGTGCGAGCACCACACACTCCATCGCCGGCAATTCCTGCGTTCAGCTGAAAATCGACTAGTGACGAAGACGATTCTGATCCCCAGATACCATCGATCCGTCCCGAGAAGAACCCCAAAGTACTGAGCATTTGCTGGAGATCTGCCGCGTCATCACCACGCATGGCGGGCGAACGCAGGTATAGCGCGCGATCGCCTAGTTGAATGCCTGCCTCAACTAGTAACGCCCAGGTTTGAACTCCCACAATTCCGTCTACATCGATGGACCGATCGGATTGGAATTTTTGTACAGCGTCTTTGGTTGCTAGATCAAAAAATCCGGTAATAGGGCAATAAATATCTAACGGTAGAGCGTTAATGCGCTGCTGTAAATCTCGAACATGATCGCCACGTGCTCCGACACTGAAGGGTCGGGTGAGACGGCTATCACTAAGAGCAGCGTCTCTAGACGGATCCTTGGGGGAGGTTTTTAGAGGAATTCTCCGAGCTCCTCCAGCAGTGCAGCCTTTGGTTTTGCGCCAACCAGGCGTTTGGCGGGTTCACCTTCGGAGAAAACGATGAGCGTTGGGATGCTCATCACGTTGAATTTCATCGCTAGCTCAGGACTGTCATCGACGTTCACTTTGGCAATGCGAAGATTTTCCTGCTCCGCTGCAATCTCTTCCAAAATCGGTGCGATCTGTTTACAAGGCCCGCACCATTCAGCCCAAAAATCCACCAGCACGGGCGCATCTGATCCACTGATCTCTTCTTCGAACGTATGTTCGTCTAATTTGGAGATTTGAGCACTCATCGTTGCCTCTCTAATGGAAAATATTGGCCATAGTCGCGGCCGATACCCGAGTCTACCAACGAAAAGGATTTGCTTGTTCGCCTGGCCGGCTTAGTGCCCCTGCGCTTCCAACCAGCGTTCGGCTTCGATTGCTGCCATGCAACCCGAACCAGCTGCCGTTATCGCTTGTCGGTAGAAGTCATCCTGCACGTCTCCGCAGGCGAACACTCCTTCGACAGCGGTGGCGGTGCTGTCGGGGGCTGTTACAAGGTATTGGTTTGGCTTTAGCTCAAGCAAGCCATCAAACAAACTTGTATTTGGCTTATGCCCAATAGCAATGAACAAACCGGTTATGGCTAGCTCGCGCTGCTGGTTGCCATTATTCGTGTCGGTCAGCGTTATCCCGGTTAGTTGCTCATCTCCGTGTATTTGTGCGACCTCGTTATTCCACAGAAATTCTATCTTGCTGTTATCGAACGCTCGTTCTTGCATTATTCGCGAGGCGCGCAGCTTGTCACGTCGGTGAATCACATACACCTTCGAGGCAAAACGTGTGAGAAACAATGCTTCTTCCATTGCGCTGTCGCCGCCACCCACCACCGCAATCTCTTGGTCTCTGAAAAAGAAACCGTCACAAGTAGCGCAGGTGGAGATGCCGTGTCCGATTAAACGGTCTTCGTTTTCGAGGCCGAGCATGATGCTCTGCGCTCCAGTAGAGATGATCACACTGCGCGCCAGGTATTCGTCGTTGCCGACGGACACACTGAACGGCTTTTGATCTAACGAAACCTTGCTTACTTTTGCCGTCAGAAACTGCGCGCCGAAACGTTCACCCTGTTGACGGAAATTCTGCATTAGGTCTGGTCCCATCACTCCGTCTGGAAAACCTGGGTAATTTTCAACATCGGTGGTCAGCATCAACTGGCCACCCGGCTGATCTGAAGTAGAACTCGGTTCGCCTTCAATAACCAGTGGCTCGAGCTGGGCACGCGCTGTGTAAATGGCGGCCGTTAGACCTGCTGGTCCGCTACCGATGATTATTACGTTGCGGATCTGAGCCTTGTCGTTCATGACAACGATTTCGTTGGTCGCCGGTTTGCTGGACGCCGTTTTGACCAGAGCAACATGCCAAGCAACCCAAACAGGCCAGCGCATATGAAATACGTCAGCCAGACTTCACCGTCAAACAGGGCTTCGACCGCCACGTCAATTCCACGAATAAACGCAACCACGAGCAGTGTTATGGCTGTGATGGCACACAGTGCGATGACCATTGCAAAAACGATTGCCCGGATAACCATCGTCACCGGCCGAGTGGTGCGTGACGCCACAACCTCCACAGCATTTGTGAATTTGGCAGTGAATTTGGCGATGATGTCGTTGGAGTCGCTGCTAGTCGTACTGGTAGCTCTTGCTGATTTGTTGGGGCTGGGACTCACGGCGACAAGCCTAAATAGTGCACCACTGCTAGACACCTATCGCATCGATCAGCCAGCACTGGGCGGATCTGGGTTTTAGGGAGTGTGGTAGCGACTGACGCGAATGCCGGTCACCGTTACGCGATATCCGCCTGAGTCCAGTTCATCACCAAGAGCGGTTATCCACAACAAAAGTGTGGCTGCGGGCAACGAATCAAAATCCACCGCTATCGGTTCAATCCGGTTTGATCCAACGGTTATTTCCGCTACCGGGTCACCCCACTCAATTTGCGATGTGCGCCGCTCAGTTGATGCGAAAAGCTGAAAAGCCCAGCCCGTGCTGGGTGATTCAATCACCACTCGAGCAAGGTCTGGAACCGTCTCACCACCTAGCTCAACCAATAAACCGACCCCGTTTTTTAGGCCTCCAAAGTTCGGGGAGTTGTACCGCGAAGTGCGCCAGCCTGTTAGCGGATCGCCGTTGTTGAGTTCCAGCAGAAGGTCGGGGTGTTCGACAGTGTCATTGCCGAAAGGATCAAAATCTGTGACGTGAGCTATTTCTGCAGGAACACGTGTTACCTCTGGGACAGTTACCGAAGTATTCGAAGAACTTGCTGCTGGCACTGTGCTTGTAGGGCTTGGCGCACTTGAGGGGACAGTAGAACCAGTGTCCACCGTTACAAGCGACTCGTCTCCGTTATCGCGCGCTTGTGCTACCAGCCAGACACTGCTACCCACCACGGCGAGCGTTCCAACAACCAACGCCGCAAGCCAGGTAAGCATCACCCGTCGTTGCCGTGGTTGGCTACTGCTTAACCCCTGATCCAAATGTCTGTTGCGCTTGGTGGATTGCTTGCGTCTAGTGGTCTTTGCGTTTGCAGCTTCCTCTTGATTTTTAAGCTCACGTGCCGCATCTTTGAAGGCGTCAGTGAGGGCTTTTGCATCAGGCCACGGATTGTTATTACTACTAGCGCGCACGAGCAAGGGCTTTATCACCGGTGGTACCGATGAGGCGATCCGCCATGTGTTGTTGGGCTTTTGCACTGGAGGGGTACCAACTAATAGTTCGTGCGCCAGAGAACCCAAGCTGCGCACGTCGTTTTTTGGGGTAGCTGGTATGCGTACCGCATCTCCAGTGGGCGGTCCGGTAAGCAGAATGAAACCGCCCTCACGCCGCCGCCCCACTTGCTCCGCACTTACACCGCCATGAGCAAAACCTGCTGTATGTAGTGCATGTAACGCCTCTGCCATTGTGGCGGCAGCCTTTAGAGCTTCTGCTGTGGTCAGACGCGCGAACTCACCGTCGACTGACAGCTCATCTGCCAGGGTGTGTAGCGGTAAGCGCTCGGTGACTATCGCAAATTGGCGTCCCTCGATGTAGCTGTCAAGAATGTGTAAAAGACCGGGATGCTCTAGTGCAGCAAGCGACTGGGTTTGCAACCGCAACCGTCGTCCTGGTTCGCTGTCTACGTCGGTTAGACGAACTGTTATCGGCCGGTCAAGCGTCAGATCCACACCTAGCCAGGTTTGTGTGACCTCGCTCGGGATTAAGTTTGGTAGTTGCTCAATTAGTTGGTAGCGATTAGTTCCGCTCATTGTGCGGCCGGCTGGCTCAAATCAGTGGTTGATCACACCAGGTCGCGTACGAATCGCAACGCCAATGGCTCTAGGGCCAGAATGAACGCTTACAACCGGACCAATATCGCTAACCAAAATTTCGGAATCCACCAGTGGTGCTAACGAGCTAACAAAATCATCAACGTCGCTGGCGGCCGCATGAATTACCGCCAACTCTTCAATCTCAGGTGTTTCCTCTACTAGAGCGCGCAGATGTGCGAGCGCCCTCGCTCGGGTGCGTTGACGCCCGTCTGGTTTTACCTCACCGCCAGCAATCTTGATGAGGGGCTTGATTGACAACACCGAACCCAGTAGTGATTGAGCAGCTCCTATGCGACCTCCCTTGCGCAGGTTTTCGAGCGTGTCTAGAGCGGCATAAAGGCTTGTGCGAGAGCGAGCATCTTCGAGAGTATTTTCTATTTCGTCGGCACTGGTGCCTGACATTGCTAGTTCGGCCGCCAGTTTCACCAGCAGGCCCTGCGCAATAGACACGAACTGACTGTCAATTACTCGCACCCCGATCGTGTCTGACACTGCCTGTGCGCCAAGGTGCACGGATTCAATGGTGGCCGACAAAGCGCCACTTAACATGACTGCGACTATTTCACTGGTGCTGCTGCCAGCAGCAGCGATGTCGCGAAAGGTTTGCTCGAATACTCCTGCGGACGGTGCCGCGGTTTGCGCAAGCGCGCCCGTGTCGGCGCAACGCTGCCAGAAGTCGTCAATGCTGAGATCTACGCGATCCTTGAACTCTTCTGAACCAAACCGCACCCATAGCGGCACAACGGTGACGCCAAGCCGCGCAGCTACCTCGGGTGGGAGGTCACAGGCGCTGTCAGTGACAATTTTGACGTTAGGAGTGTTGGTCATTGCGTGCCGTTACCTCTATCCCTCAGTGTCTGTCCTGCTGCTGTGTTATCTGCAGCAGAGTTGCTAGCCGCGGCGCATGTTTTGCAACCAGGCCGCTGGGATTGAGACTAGTTGTCTAGCTGCTGGCAGTTTTAGCGCTAAACCCAGGCTCAAATGAGTGCCACTGACGACACCACCGATGATGACCAATCTCACGAGCGCTGCTAGGCCATCCATTAGACTTAATAACCAGCCTCCCAAAAGGCCTGCTACTAGTGCGGCTAAGCCTGGGAAAATATGGTGGCCAAGTTTGGTTGGAATCAGTCGGTTTGAAGCAATTCCGCAACGAGGTGGCGTGGATTGTGCGAAAACGAGACCGTTTCGGCGAGTTAGCACGGTGCGCCGTAACAAAATTAGCTCGACCCAGGCACCGCATGACGCTCCCAACGCCAAACCAACCGCTCCCAGCCGAGCTGGCAGAGCCGAGTCAAGACGCACAGCATCGTTCATTAAAGAAAACGGATTTGAGGTAAGGAGGTTTTGGTAGAGGCTCGAAATTCCGGTGATCTTGCCGTTTACGACCAGTAACTGATCCAAAAGGAACATCGTCGCAACCCCAACGGCCGCAGATAACGACACGCGCACAATGGCGATGCGTGCGGGGGAGCGAGTATTGCCTGCCACGAACAGCATGTTTTGGCACAAGCGAGAGGCCACGATGGCAGGTAACCCCAATGAATAGGTGCCTAATACGGCTGCGATCAGAATCACGTCGTCATGACCGACGGCGTTGCGCAGTCCCGCAAGGTTGAACAATGTGTCAGCTAGAGGCACCCCGGCTGCTAGGTAAAGGGCAACTACTCCGCATACGAGATAAGTGCTGCTGTTAAGGCGCTCTGCTGTGCGGCTAGCTATCTCATCTTCGTTGGTGATGCGACTTAGCGCCGGCAGCTCAACCGCCGCCACGGCAACACCGATTAGTGCCACCGGCAACAGGTACAGCGCTTGGGCTGCGGCTAATGCTGCGGTGGCACCCACCGCCAATAAAGAAGCCAACGCTAAGTCTGCGAAGGCGGATATCTGAAAAGCTCCGCGCCCTGCAACCGCTGGTGCCAAGCGTCGTAGCACCGTTCGCACGGCTGGTTGTCGCCAACTCAGGTAAGCGCTCAAGCGTCTAGGCAGAGCCAGGCTCTTTGATTGGGTTTGCGTAATGGTGCCATCTGCATAGTGGTCACCTGCTTTGAAGATGCCTGTCCGCATGATGTAAGGGTCGCTACGCCACGCCATTGCCAATGAAAACAGCACCTGTGCGGTAGCACCGATGGTCACTGCCCAGGCCAAAGCCGTTGCGCGATCTTGCTGCGCCCAGCCAAGCATCACCGCCAGCACCAATGCAGCAATTTGCGTCGCGTTCCAAATCACGGGTGCCACATACGACAAGAAAAAGCGGCGATGTGTGTTGAGCACGCACACACACCACGCACCTATCACCAGTAAGCCGGACCCGATCACGGTTATGCGCACAAGTTTTACTGCCAGCTCAAATCGTTCACCTTCAAAACCCCAGGCAATGAGGCGTGTGATGGGGCGTGCAGCAACGACGCCTACCAGCACAGCTGTGGAGACGATGGCTAACAAAAATGAAGCGAACGCTGCTGCGAGCTGACCTGCAGCAGTCCGATCTTGTTCAACCAGCTTGGAGTAAGACGGCACAAAAGCAGCAGACAACGCGCCTTCACCCAGCAGGTTTTGCAGCATGTTGGGAATACGCAGAGCAGCAGCGAAGGCATCGCCAACCGCCCCTATACCCAGAACGTTTGTAACCAACATTGCGCGCGCCACACCGCTTAAACGCGACAGACCTATTCCGGTGGCTGCTCGACCAGCACCTGAATCAGTCGAAATGTCTCCTGTGCTCGCATCATTGTCGTTAGACATTGCTGCTCGCTCTATGCCGCCGTGAATCTACGATCCACCACATCAGCAAAAATGCTGTGGCGCCTGTTGCCAATAACAAGCCAGCCCAGGTGGGGGCGGTTGCCTGCATCACTATCGGGGTTCGTCCCAGAAGCAGATTTCCGTCGGGCGAGCGCAGTTCCATATTCACGAGAAATGCTCCCGAACCTCGCGTACGCAACCCGAACTCTCGAGTGGTAACGCCAGGCTGTAGTAGCAGTGTTGTGGACTCGCCATCGTCGAAATCTTCCACCGTGAGCTTGTCGCTGAGCAAACGAACCTCGACCCGAAGGGGGATAGCGCTGCTGTTTTGGAAACTAAACGGCACCTGTGCCGCGCGCGATGTAAGCCGGACCGAACTGTTGGCGTTGGCCTCTAGCTGATTTAACTCCAACGTGACAAAGTTGCTGATCTGTTGCCATTGCGCGCGTTGCTGGCTGGGCGTGATGTCTGTTGCCAAGGTAGCTATCAGCTCTTGCGCCCGCTCTTCGTATGTTGCGGAGTCTTCGTCACGAATCATCGATCTGTAGGAGTCGAGTTGGCGACGAACAGCAAAGTAACCGTCGCGAACTAGGGGAGATAATTCGCTTTGTCGGTGAGTGGGTAGGTAAAGCATTTGCGGTTGAGACAAGGAGTCAACCTCTTGGAGCTTGTTGATCGCCTCATCCGCAGTCAGTGCTTGAATGAACGGCAGCTGCTCCAACGTTGCAAGAATCGTTTCGGCCAACTGGGGACTGTGATTTGCGTCCGTTAGATCAACTACCACCACGTCTGTTGGTTTGTGGTGGGTTTCATCAAAAGCAATGACTGCTAGATGAGCGAGCAACCGTTGAGCTGCGGCACCGGGAGTGTCAGTTGGTTGAATCTCGATTAACTGACTTGTCACAAGCGAGCGAACCATGTTGTCGTTCGCATCGGTGTCACCGTTCTCTGTAGTACTGAAGGCCACACGAACCGGCTCGCGAATCGGTGCGTTATCTACCGCCGTGCTACCGGCTGGTTGGCTACCTGGTCTGGGACTACTTGTCAAGATTGACGCGGGCAAGATTGTGTAGAGCACACCACGCTTGGCTCTTACGGCTATTTCTTGTGAACTGGTGGTTTGGTTGCCGACCCATAAATCTGCATCCGCTAAGAGCCCGTACATCTCAAGCGATTGTTCTCCCAGCCTGAAGAGCTGATCAATTTCACTATCAAGGTTGGCTGCGGCCAGGGCACCTAAATCAACCGGGTAGTTTGCATCTCGCACAAATCGGTGGGCTGAGTCTGCGATTGAGCGATCGATAAGCAGTGTCGGCGTGATGCTTACCAACACAGGTACGGCACGGTGACGGCCTAGCACGTCTAGCCAGTCGTTGAGCTCTGCAGATGATTGTTCTTCTGCCGCTCTATCTGGAGACAGATTGGCGGTGAACAACACATTCAGACTGACCGATCCTGTCGAGTTAGACGCAGTCGCATCGTCTTGAGTTGGCAGGAGAACCACATACGTGACAATTCGAGCTACGAGTTGTTGAGATTGCGTTCGTAGTTCGATAGCTACCGGATAGACGCCTTTGTCAACTAACCGTGCTACTGGAACTTCTGGGTTTGCTTCGTTGGTTCGTTCGCGTTCCGCTTCAGAGTCGGTTGCGATGCCGGTGGGTGCGGCATTGATGTGAAGCGGTAAATCAATGACACCAATGGCGTTGGGTTCAAGTTCGTTCACCAAGAACACTTGCGTGTGCAGCACACTTGCAAGTGACTGGTCTTGTGCGCTAGCAAGAAAACCGGCCTCGGATTTCACACGCTCGTGAATATTGACACTCAGTTCGTCGTGCTCGAACACCACGCCAGGTAGTTGCAGCTTCAGATGTACTGTGCCCTCAGCGGTAACACCAAGGTCGGTTGACAACAGTTGCATGCCGCCTGCGAGCTGACTGGAATTGTCGCCTACTTGTGTGCCAATTAGTCCCGCGCTGGCTGGGGTAAGCGGCAATACAAACCCAACAGCAAGCAGTCCTGCCACAAGAAGGACACTTATCTGCCGGGTTTGCCGAGGACGAGACAAACAACGCCGAGACAAACAACCTCTCCACAACCGGGATGCTGTCCCAGTTGCCGCCCCTGTCATTAATGCACGTTGCCGTTAGCCGGCTAGACGCAGTTCAACCTCGTCGAGCGCTTTTTCCTCAGACACGTCCATGCTGATTGACAGCTCCGACACCAAGGTTTGGCGGGACTTCTCCAGCATTGATTTTTCACCCGCGGATAGGCCTTTTGAACTTTCGCGCAAAGCCAGGTTCCGGACTACCTCGGCCACCTGATAAATGTCGCCGGACTTCAGTTTTTCTTGGTGATTCTTGAACCGCCTGCTCCAGTTCGCCGGCTCCCGGATCTCCTTCTTAGCCAACAAGTCGAACAAGTCCTCAACGTCGTCTTCGTCTATCGGAGGCCTCATGCCAACTTCGCCGGTTTTGTTTTGCGGCACTAGCAATGTGAGATCGTCGTGAATGGTGCGTAGCACGATGTACTCATTCTTTTCACCAAACTCTTGGCGCGTCTCAATCGCTGTGATCTTCGCCGCACCATGATGCGGGTAAATGACGCGGTCACCGATCTTAAATTTCATTAACAACTCCACAACAAGTCCACCAACAACTCCACAACAAGTCCACCAACAACTCCACCAAGGAGCCAATTCGGTTGCCGCAGCATGTGAGGCAATACGGCTACCAGGATGCCGTTTTTCGCTGTAAATTGCAACGCGCGCCATCTCGCATAGGGCTCTATTCGCAGCCAGACTGCGTGTTAGATCGCTTTAGCGGGCGTTTCGATTCGGTAGCTGCGAAGCCGGTAGTTCCAGCCACAGTCTGCGCAAACCTCTACTTCGTAAACGTTGAATTCGCCACGCTGTTGCGTGATTTGCCCAAGCTCGGCTTCGTTTACTACGCACTTGCCGCCGCTGCCCAATCTCGGCCCAAACACGTAACCAACCAAGCGCAGCTCACCGGTTTCACAAATGGGGCAGCTCTCATCCGTTGGCGCGGCAACGTTTTTTGCAACCCGAAGCAGTTCGGGGTGAGCGTCACAGACGGCGTTGATTGAGACGTCGCCGGATCGGATTTCGTCAAGCACCCGACTGCGTTCGAGCCGGTAATCGATCGTTCCCGTCCGCATAGTGGTGCCTGATACCGCAGCGCTTGGCAACAACGCCATCTACGCACGCTAGCGCTAGTACCCGAATCGGTGCAGGCAACCGAATCGGAAAAGCTCTTACTTGGTGCCAAGGTTGATTAGTTGTTTGACCAGCAGTGCTTCGGCGCGTTCCGGCGACAAGGGTCCTTCGTTGAAGTGGCATGTCATCAAGAAATAAAGCGCGTCACCGATTTGCGAGCCGACCAACTTGTAACCGTGTTGCCTAGCAATGGAGAGCACCGCCTTGCCATTCAACGGCTTGCCTAGCTGTGGCACTTCTTCGGTGGCTTCAATATGGTGGATTTCGTTCAGTAGATCCTGAGAGATCACAACATTTGCGCCTGACCTCTCACGCCTGACAGTTGCGCAGAGGATTTCACTAGTCTGTAAGTGATTGCCGTGAGTAGCCATTAACTGCCGTGCTGTTGGTTTGAGACTTGTTTGGCTAGTCGAACGAATCTCTTGAGAGGTTTTTTGTAGGTCGTGTAATGCCAGCAAGATTGACTCAACGTGTTTGCACACCGCCTTTGAGTAGCGCAGTGCGTGGAGTAGCTCTCGAGCCTGGCTTGGAGAGTGTTCGCCGAGATAGGCCAGGCCTGCCCAGCGAACGTCATGATCTAGCAGCGCATCCATCACCTCGGCCAACTCGGTAGCCGAAACTTGACCGTTTCGTGTGACACCGAGGTGGGTTAACACGCCGGTGTGTTCCAGCAGCGCAACACCTCTCCCTGGTTTCGGTAAGGCCAAAATCTTTTGCAGCTCCATACTGACTCGTTCCGCTGACACGATCGCTAGTCGGTCGCAGGTTTCACGCATTGCCGCTACTAGCGGCGAAGCTGGTTGCAACGAAAGCGATGCCGTAAAGCGTGCCGCGCGAAGAATGCGCAAAGGATCTTCGCTAAAGAGTTGAATCGGATCGTTGGGAGTCTGTAGCACACGCTTCTTCAAATCGTCCAATCCGTTATACGGGTCAACGAAGTGGCGATTTGGGAGCTCAATGGCGAATGCGTTGATTGTGAAATCGCGCCGACCGAGGTCGGTCTTGATGTCTTCGGAAAATGTCACTGAGGGTTTACGAGACGTTTGTTGATACTGCTCACCTCTGTGAGTCGTGATTTCCACCACAAATGATCCGCGCCGACCGTTGACGGTGCCAAAAGCAATACCTGCGGTCCAGACAGTTTCCGCCCAATCGGCCAGCAGGCGCTCTATTTCGTCAGGTTGGGCGTCCGTGGTTACATCTATGTCATTTAAGGCGGGGTCATTTAAGGCAGGGTCTTTTAAGACAGGTTTGCTCTTGTCAGTTGTTTCCGCGTCCGGAGTGCTCTTTGCGACTAAATCTGGATGAGTTGATAGCAACAAATCTCGCACCCAACCACCAACCACATAGAAGCGGTGTCCTGCAGCCCTGAATGCTGCCACCAGAGATCCGATGCCTTGTTCCAGAAGGTCTAGCTGAGCGGCTATTGCTTCAAGTGTTTTGAGGCTCTCGAGGTCGGTTTCGCTGCTATTTACCGGTTTGGCCGCCATGTTTAGCGCCCGCCTACTTGCTGGAATACCGCCAGACTACAATCCCAGCGGCGAGCGCCCATCAATCGCTTTAGGGGTAAGCACTTATGACGGCACTTTGTTCTGGAGTTTTTCACTGAGCGCGTCTTGGCGCCGTTTTGTCGTGCTATCGGCCGTGGCTGCGTTGTTGGCCATGTCGTTCCCGGTGATTGCCGAGCTCACGCTGTCACCGGACTCAGCGTTGGCCGCCGAAGGGTCGTTTGAGGTGTTGACAGACGATGACAATGATTTGCGCACACCAGGTGTGCGTGAGTTTGCTGGAGCCACTCGCTACGAAACATCGCTAGCAGCGGCTAAGAGGTTTATAACTACGGCGCAAGCCAGGGGCACACCAGTGGTCACAGCTGTTGTGGCCTCAGGCGAAAGCCTGATCGACGCTGCTGCTTCTGCTGGTTTGGCACGTGCAGTAAATGGCCCGGTTTTGTTAACACGACCGAATCAGATTTTTGCACCGGCCGCGCATTTGATAGAAAGCTCGGGCATCACCAAGGTGATCGTTGTAGGAGGCGAAGCCGCTGTGTCAGCGCAAGTGGTTGCCACCTTGCGAGCAGTGCCAGGTGTGCAAAGCGTGGAACGCATCGGCGGCCTAAATCGGTTTGATACCGCCTCACTCATTGCCGTTGAGGTGAACTCACAAGAGCAATATTGCACTAGTGGCCAACGCGCGGCGGTGTTAGTGGCTGGCGATTCGTCTTCGTTTGCTGATGTAACCGTGGCAGGACCATTGTCATATGCCATGGGCCTTCCAGTGCTGTTGGTGTCGGCCAATGGCGAAGTCCCAGCTGAGACAAACGCAGCACTAACCACTCTCAGCATTGAGCATGTGGTGGTGGTTGGTGGGTCGTATTCGATTACGAATCTGGATTCGCTTACGAACGGACTGCGCGCGACCAGCGGCTTAACGGTTACGCGCTTAGACGGCGACAATCAGTTCGCTACGTCCGTCAGGGTGCTTGAAGTGTTGAAGGAGTGCCTGAGGGAAACATTCAGTGATGACTCCGTCGCATTGATCAGCGACACTGCTCTGCCAGACGGCATTAGTGCAGCACCCATGCTGGGTCAGGGACTAAGTATGGGCGCAAGAACTACACCGATACTGCTTGTTGGATCTATGAATTTCCCCGTGGAAGCAAGGGATTATCTCTTAAGCACTAGTTCAAGCATTTCGCTTACCACGATCGGTGGTGAAAATGCGATTTCTGATGATGTTGCTCGCGCGGCAGTTGCGGCTGCTAACGGTGAAAACTTTGTTGCACCCGGCTTGCTAGATACCTTTATCTCAGGTGATCCAAACACCTGCCGGCTAGCGGGCTTTAATGCTTCTGGCCATGCCTATCTGGGTGACATAACGCACGGGTTTGATCAACATGTTCATGACACAGTGTCGGTTGGCTTCCCGCTTCCAACATTTGCACCACCCACCATCGGAACCCTACGTATCGCCGTTCTATTCGTAGATTTTCCTAACGCACCCGCTACTCACTCAACGAGAGATGAAGGCCTAGAGCAACTTGTAGAAACCGAACGCTACCTTGAAGCATCAAGTTATGGGCAGCTAGACGTGCAATTTGAGAGGCTAGACCGCTGGCTAAGGGTACCAGATCGTTGGCAAAACTATTCAGTAGTTAGCGAAGCTAGTTCTCAAACACTACACACTGAGAGACTATCTCGGGTGGTGGTTGCCTTAGCAGACCCAGTCTTTGATTTTTCGAACAACTTTGATGCCGTAATGATTGTGGCTCCTAGCAAACATTTTGGTGGTGGAGTTGCCGCTCCTAGACTTAATCTCGTACCCGGAAACCCAGATCTAATTCTTTTTACCATTATAAATTCTCAGCCATTCCCAGTAGAGCAGTCATCTCAAAATGTTTGGTGGCCTACTGCTGCACATGAAATAATGCACAACCTAGGGCTAGCTGATCTTTACAGCTATAGCCCAAACGAGTTCAGCGCACCACGAAGTAGTGCTGGGGCTGGCAAGGCTTGGACGACCATAGAAACCGGCCTAATGGGGCTCCGCGGTCACTTATCTGTGGATTCCAGTGATTCTAGATTCCATTCAGATGTTTCGTTACCACGCGGTTGGTCTCTTACAGGGGGAGTATCTACTTACAGTTTGTTCAGCCCACTTGAGATGCTGTCATGGTCACGCTGGCAAGTTAATTGGTTGAGAGAAGACCAGGTAGCTTGCTTGACAGAAACGACTTTTGACGAAACGATAACTCTTAGCCCTATTGCCATTTCAAAAACCACTGCAATGGTGATGATTCCGGTTACCAGAACGTCAGGGATTGTGATCGAGTCTCGCCGAAGCATTGGTTATGACGACAAAACCGTTACCCGCTTTCCATGTTGTGATGGCGCTGGTGATCAAGTAATAGAAGTAGACAACTTGGCGCAAGAAGGAATTCTCATATACGAGGTGGACACATCACGCGGTAATGGAGAACTTCCACTTACCTTTTGGTTTGCAGATCCTGCTAATAAATTAAGGCTTGATAGATACCCGATACTAGAGACTGGCTCTACAACTACTGGCACTCTTTCTGACGGTTCAAAGTTGAGAATTTCAGTTGAGTACGATGATAGAGATTCCCATGTGGTGCGTGTCATCAGGTCATAAGTTTTTATCTTTATGGACCCTCTGATTGATCAATAAGTTGCTTAAGCGGTTAGCGATCTCAACGTTCGTCGTCACGGTGATCCTGCTGGTAGCAGTCGGCTTATCAACGCGATTGCTTGACTCTGCTTCGTTTCCAAGCCTGCAAACGTCTACGGCTAGCGTGCTTTATGACCGCTACGGCACAGAACTAGCACGACTATTGCCTGCTGATGTATCTGCTGATGACAGTGCGGTACTTGGCCATGAGCCAGCCAGCCTTGTGGGTCTTGAGTCAATGGCGCCTGTGTTTGTCGCCGCGGCTGGGGCAGTTACACAGTCGCAGAACCTGAAAGTCTCTGCACCCGAACTGCTAACACGATTATGGGATTCGCTGACCGAGCAATCGACGCAAGCACAGATGACATCGTCAGCTCAGCCACCGGATAAGACGCTGGCTGAACTGTATGTGCAAATAGTCGGATCAGGTTCTCACCCGGCACCTCTGTCTCGGCCACCGTCTGTTAAAACTCGTCTTAGCGCTGCCCTGCTAACCAGCCGCGTAGAGCGTGCTCTTTCTCAATCAGAACTGTTGGAGTTTTATCTAAATGCTGCGTCTTACGGTCGTGGTGTTTACGGCATAAAAAATGCCTCTAGGGCCTGGTTTGGTACTTCTATTGCTGACCTCAACGCCGGACAGGCTGCTTTTCTAGCGGCCTGGCTGGCCCCCGAGGCAACACTGCCGCCAGGAGTGGCTATGCCTGTTGGTGTTGGGCCTGTTGATTTTGGGCGTACCGATTTCGACGGTTCGAACAATGGTGACTCCGAACAGAGCGTGTCAGCAACGTTGGCACGCAATGCGGTGCTGTTTGCAATGTACGAAGCAGACGCAATCACTGCCGCCGAACTAGAGGACGCTCGCTCACAAACAATTGATGAGCTGCTGCGACAGCGATCATCCCAGCTCGCATCCGATCAGGCTGTTCTGCTGCACATCCACGTCGCCGAAGAAGCATCCGAGGCCGGACTAACAGAAGCACTTGATGCAGTTCACGAAGAATTGTTGGATCGCTATGGGGATGCGACGGTCAACTTTGGAGGCCTACATGTAGTCACAACTATCGATTTGCCTTATCAGTTAACGGTCGTTGACTATGTCACTTCAAGTTCTGGCAACGCCAGTTCTGACAACCCAAGTTCTGGCACCGCCGGTGCGGTGCCAGAACTCATCATGCTTGATGACACCGGGGGAGTCCGTGCCGCGGTCGGTGACGTATTCAACGCTGAGTTCACCGCACAAAATCTGCTTGGAAAACTGTCGTCCAGCCAGCAGAGGACAAAACAACGGCAAGATACCGAACCAGCACCACTAGCCGATGAGGCTTCCGTGAGGCAGGCAGCCGCGACATTTTCGTTGCTTAGCCATGCGGGGAAGTTGCGCGCTACCCATCTCATTTTGTCGGTGAATACCGCACCACCATTGGAGTTGGTGGCCAACACCGGCGTGCGGCCGCAACTGTTGCCCGCTGTTACGCACACAAACGGCTCCACAAGTGAGATAGAACGACATGTCGCAGAGCTTGAAAGTGTTTTCTCGCAGACCACTGCAGAGCAACTCTTTAGCGAACTCATGCAACCATTTGCACAGATTTCCGCCAATGCTCTGGGCGTGGAGCAAGACCTTCCGCTCGTTGCGCGTGTTAGTACCGAGGCGGTGACATCTGCGGAGCCGGCTGGAACCGACCACACATCTAACTGGATCGTTGGCTGGAGCGACCGGCTGCTAATCGCAGCGCACGCCACTACCGGAGAAACCACAACGCAAGACACGGTGCCTCGAGCAGAATCAGACTCAGCGCCAGACTCAGCGATACCGGACCTGACAACAACGTTTAGCGAGCTGATGCAAGGACTGCATTATTGGCCGCAACCGAGCGTGCAGCCCTAACGGGATCCATAACCAAGTAAAGCAGCCAAATAATGCAGGGTGCAAATGTCGCACGCTTGCCCTAGCGTTGGCTAGCGATTACCGGTGCTTGCGCTCCGGCTGATTCAATTTCATTTCCCGCCCCGTTTTAGGGGCCCCGTTAGTTCGGGTCCACAGGAGTTCGTGCATGCGCACATATGAGTTAATGGTCATTTTGGATGGCGATCTTGCCGATGCCTCTTTATCGCAGGCGCGTAACAATGTTCGCAGCCGAGTTGATGAGGTTTCAACCGTTACCAACGATGATTTTGAGGCGAATAGAAAATTTGCCTACGAAATCAACCACAAGACACACGGCCATTACATGGTGTTAGAGCTCACCGCTGAGCCAGGCGCTCTAGATCCGGTTGAGCGTGCACTGCTGATAGCGGACGAAGTAGTGCGGCACAAGGTTGTTCGGTTGCCTGACGATGAGGTTGCGCGTCGGCTAAACGAACGTGCCAACCCTCCAAAACAAGAACCAGTCACTGCTACCGAGGAAGCTCAAGCTGCCTCGACTGATGCGAGCAGCACAACAGCCAGTGAGCCAACAAGCGATACAGCCAGCGCCACTACCACTAAAGATGACGAAACTACTGAGCTGCCATCAACAGCAGCATCGGAAGAACAAATCGGAGTAACAGATGCCTGATAGCACCGTGACAATCGTGGGAAACCTCACACGTGACCCTGAGCTGCGGTTCACAGCAAATGGAATAGCGCGCGCAACGCTCGGAATTGCCGTCAATTATCGCTTCAATAATCGCAGCACCAATGAGTGGGAAGAGCGGCCGAGTTTCTTCAACGCTGTCTGCTGGCGTGACATGGCTCAGAACGTCAGCGACTCTTTAGCTCGCGGTAATCGGGTGGTTGTGACGGGACGGCTTGAGCAGCGCACCTGGGAAACGCAAGATGGAGAAAAACGCAATGTCGTTGAAATCATTGCCGACGAGGTAGCACCGTCGCTGCGCTGGGCAACAGCAAAACTTGAGCGAACCACCGGTTCTGGTGGAAGCCAAAATTATGACAATGCCGCAAACACCAAGGGTGACAACGCCGGCGCAGTGACCGATTTAGATAACAAATCTACAAGTCAAGTTTCACAAGATGAGGAGCCCTTCTAATGGCCCAACAAAAACGACAGACGCGCGGTAGCAACCGCGGAGGAGACACAAGAGGCAGATCTCGCCGTGAAAAGGTCACCCCCCTACAGGACAACGGCGCAGACTATGTCGACTACAAAGATGTCGAGTTGTTGCGCAGATTCATGTCTGAGCGCGCCAAAATACGCTCTCAACGCATCACCGGAAACAACAGGCGTCAGCAGCGTGAAGTAGCACGCGCAATCAAGATTGCGCGCGAGATGGCATTAATCGAATACGCCCGGCGTCCTACTACGCAGCGGCGCACCGATCGCCGCGATGACAGGCGCGACGATCGTCGCGACGATAGGGGCGATGGTCGCGACGATGCCAGCCGTCCCCCCCGCCGAGAAGGCGAAAGCTTCGACCGTCGAGAAGGCGAGGACCGCGGAAACACCCGCCAAAACCACGAACGAGGGTTTGACTCAGCATCTGAGGAACCCGCATTATCTTCGGATACGAATCGCAAAGTGGTTGCTGACACCACTGCACCAAGTACTACTGCACCCGATACTGCCGCTTCTACTTCAACCGAGCCGACGCAGTGAAGGTAGTTCTACGCAGCGATGTCGATGGAGTCGGTACAGCCGGACAAGTGCTAGATGTTGCTGACGGGTTTGCCCGTAACCATCTGATACCGCGAGAGCTTGCAATGCCTGCTACCGCAGGAGTGCTCAAACAAGCCGACGAGATGATGCGGGCTCGTATTACACGCGAAAAACAATCGCATGAGAAGGCCGCGGAGCTAGCCAAAAAGCTCACAACCGAAGGCGTAACCATCGTGGCTCAAGCAGGCTCTGCTGGACAGCTTTATGGCTCACTTTCTGGAACGGAGATCGCAGAAGCCGTCAAGGATCTGATCGGCGAGACTGTGGATAAGCGAAAGCTGATTATTGAAACACCCATCAAGTCGTTGGGAGCCCATGAAATTCAGCTGCATCTGCATTCCGAGATTCACGCCACATTCACAGTCAACGTGGTTGCGCCGGAGTAAGTCTGTTCTTTGGCCCAGTTTTTCACAGGTTGCACGCAAATTGTTAGCTGTGAAGCTGGGTTTTACACAGGAAATTCCACTGGATTTCCAGGAAATTCAGAAGAAATCCACCGCGGATCCACAACCGTGGTGATGCATGATTGCAGTTCATGAGTGGACCAGAGCAGCCGCCTATCGATTTGGCAGAACCGCCTGAGCCGACAGCACCGACAGAAGAGATCCGGTTAGCAGATCAAGAACCCGTTGACGCGCAGAACTACTCCGATGTGCGTGATGGCTATGTAAGCGAACAGCACGGCCTGCCGCAGGACAGGTATGCAGAAGAGTCAGTGCTCGGAGCGATGATGTTGTCCACGGACGCGATTGCTCCTGCTATCGAGCTACTAACCGGCATTCATTTCTATTACAAGCCGAATGCTTACATCTTTGACGCGATCGCGGCACTGTATGCAAATGGTGTTGGAGTTGATTACGTAACTGTCGCAGAGGAACTAACTCGCAACAATGTGCTAGAGCAGGCGGGCGGTGTGGAAAGACTGCTAGCACTGCAGCGCGCCACGCCTCTTACAACTCGGTCGGCAACATATGCCCGAAGTGTCGAAGAGAAAGCCCTGTTGCGGAGCTTGCACAGGTCTGGAATTGAGATTTGCGACCTGGCACGTAGCGATCCACGCGATGTGCCGCGCGCTCTTGATGAAGCAGAGGGTTTGGTATACGCGGTCGCTGAGCGCCGCATCGTTAACTCCACGGCCCATCTGAAGGGTTTGTTAGAAGGCGCGTTAGCGCACCTTGAAGACATCTATGAAAATAGCGACGGAATCACAGGAGCTGCTACTGGGTTCGATGAACTTGACAAAATCCTGGGGGGCCTGCAGCACTCAACACTGAACGTGGTCGGCGCGCGCCCATCTATGGGTAAGACCGCGTTCGCTTTGACGGTTGCTTCACACATAGCGGTAACCGTTAGCAAGCCCGTGCTGTTTTTCTCGCTGGAGATGGCACATCTTGAGCTAACGAATCGACTGCTTGCAGCCGACGCTCGTATCGATTCTCAAAAATTGCAAACCGGAAAACTCGAGACAACGCAATGGACACAGATCACGGACAGCATCGAGCGCTTAGGGCAGGCGCAGCTGTGGATAGACGACAACCCAAACCTCACCATCCCTGAAATACGTGCCAAATCTCGCCGACTAGCTCGCCAGACCGGCGAAGACCTGGGCTTGATAGTGGTCGATTATCTACAACTCATGAGCGGTCGCAATGATTCAGAAACGCGTCAGGTTGAGGTTGCTGAAATGTCGCGCGGCCTCAAAGTGCTGGCACGTGAGCTACGCACACCCGTGCTCGCCTTATCTCAGCTGAGCCGCCAACTGGAACAGCGCAGCGATAAGCGTCCCATGCTGAGCGACCTACGAGAATCCGGAGCGATCGAACAAGACGCCGACGTGGTGATGTTTTTATACCGCGACGAGATTTACAACAGCGATAGCCCTGAAAAAGGAGCAGCCGAGGTCATCGTTGCTAAGCACCGCAACGGACCCATCGGCAAAGCCAACCTTGCTTTCCTCCCCCAATACGCATGCTTTGCTAATGCTGGCGACTCAGTGGCTGCGCGCGGTGTTTCCATCTCGCAGCAGGACTACTAGTAACTCACCGATGTTTCTCGGCGAAGACCTCATCCCGCTGTTGATATTGGCATTCGGCGCAGCGATGCTTGTAGGCAACGCAGCTGCCATGGTGCGTCGGCGACAAGCACCTCGCCGCGCTGGCGAACTAACGCGCGCTCCTTGGAAGCGAACGTTGCCCTATGCGCTTGTTGGCCTTGTGGCAACCATCTGGGCCATTGCATCGCTGGCGAATTCGTGACAAGCCGCATAAAAGCTCAGTCGTATGGACTGAAAACCGAGCGGGTGAGGGGAATCGAACCCCCGTACCCAGCTTGGGAAGCTGGTGTTCTGCCATTGAACTACACCCGCAGTAAGCAGCTGAGGGTAGCCCTGACGATTACTAGGCTCGGCCGCCTGTGATTTTGTCGGATCGATCCATTCGCGAGGAAATTGCTGCCGGACGTATCTGTATTGATCCGCTAGACCCTTCAGCCATTCAGCCCTCCTCGGTTGATTTAAGGCTGGATTCTTCGTTTCTAGTTTTTCGCGATCACTCGATTCCGGTGATTGATGTGGCACAGGATCAGCGTGACCGAACCGACATTATTGAAGTACTGCAAGGGGAGTACTTTGTGTTGCATCCCGGGCAGTTTGTGCTTGGCGCAACCTTGGAACGAGTAATGGTGCCAGATGATTTGGTTGGACGATTGGAGGGCAAATCCTCGCTTGGGCGCCTTGGTCTGCTTATACACACCACCGCTGGTTTTGTGGATCCGGGTTGGGATGGCTATCTCACTCTGGAATTATCCAACGTTGCCAACTTACCCATCAAGCTTTATCCGGGTATGCGTATTGGACAAATCAGCTTCATCAAGATGACGACTCCGTCCGAGTTTCCATACGGCTCGGATCGTTTGGGTTCTAAGTACCGCGGCCAGCGCGGTCCTACACCCAGCCGCTATTTCGAAAACTTTCGCTCGCCACCGCTGAGTTAGCTAGCTGCCCGCCTCATCTGGTTCGAGTGCGTCGATCAGGTGAATGGAAATGTCGGCCACCTTCACCGAGTCTTCTTCCACGCCGTGACCTTTCACCCCGTCGTCGATCATGATGTAGCAAAACGGACAAGCGGTCGCGATTCGGCTAGCGCCCGTATCTAACAACTCTTTCGAACGTTCATCGTTCACCTTGGTGCCGATCGTTTCTTCCATCCACATGCGAGCACCACCTGCACCGCAACACATCCCCTTGTTGCCGTTGCGCGGCGCTTCTACTATCTCCACACCAGCCAAAGAGCCGATCACCTTGCGCGGCGCCACATAAACATCATTGTGACGACCTAGGTAGCACGAGTCGTGATACACCACACGCTCATCTAGGCGCGCTTGTGACAAGTCCAAAGCACCTGATGCCACCAACTCTTCAAGCAGCTGCGAGTGATGAATAACTTCCCAGTTACCCCCGTACTGCGGATACTCGTTTGCAAGTGTGTTGAAACAATGAGGGCACTGTGTCACTATCTTGCGTACCCCCATCTCATTTAGAGATTCGATGTTTTGCATCGCCAGCATCTGAAATAGGTACTCGTTGCCAGCCCGCCTAGCGCTGTCACCTGTGCACATTTCCGCCGGCCCCAAGATTGCGAAGTCAACCCCGGCACGCTGCAGCAGCTTGGCTGTAGCTACCGACACGCGCTGGTTCTTATCGTCGAAACTGCCGGCGCAACCCACCCAATATAGGTACTCATGACTAAACGGGTTAGATCTGTCAGTAGATCCGTCTACCACTGGCACGTCTAGTTCGTCAGCCCAATCACCACGATCGGCGTTGTTCATGTTCCAAGGGTTGGCGTTGTTTTCCATCGCGCGAAACGCACTACCAAGCTCAGAGGGAAACTCACTCTCCATCAAAGTCAAATGGCGGCGCATGTCAAGAATCTTGTCGAGTATCTCGATGTTGACAGGACAGGCTTCATCACAAGCACGACAAGACGTGCACGCCCACAGCTCTTCGTGAGTAACACGTTCAAACATGTCGTTTGCCGGCACCTTTACGTCCCCGCCCACTCCGAGCGGCGGCGATACCGCACCGTGCTCACCGGTAGCTGCCATTACCTCACCTGTCTTAAGCACAATCTCGCGTGGGTCAAGCGGCTTGCCTGTTGCCTTGGCCGGACATACCGCCGTGCAGCGTCCACACATCGTGCAACTGTCGGTGTCGAGTAGTTGCTTCCAGGTGAAGTCTTCTATGACTGAAGCGCCGATTGTTTCTATGTCTTCGGCTTCCATCAAGTTAGGTAGCGCCCGCATCGCTCCCTTTGGCCGTTCCCGGTCGCGCAGGTACATGTTCATTGGTGAGGTGAACATGTGCCGCAACATCGTGATAGGCAAGATCGCCAAAAACACCATGAATGCCAATACGTGGGTAATCCAGAGAACTTGATGCCAACCAGCCAACGCTCCCATTTGATCAAAGGCTGCGGAGAGTGGGTAGCCAATGAACGACCATTGCTCCCAGTCCGGTCTGCCAGCTAGACCTATACGCATAGCTTCGGCAACAAATCCAGTAATGCCCAGCCCAGCCAGCACGGCCAATATCAGAAGGTGCTCTGGCCGAGACTTGATCCGAATGCGATACGGACGCTGAACGTAGCGCCGCACCAGCGCCCACAGCACACCAGCGGTAAACAGCACGCCGGCTAAATCACCAACCAGGCTGAAACCTTGATAGGTCTGACCCTTTAGAAATTTCAAGCTTTCAGGCAGTTGATGGTCTATTTCAAGAGTGGTAGTTACCGCCAGCAACACGAGAAAGCCGTAGTAGAGCAGCGCGTGCATTAAACCCGCTGCGGGATCGCGTAGGAGGGTTTGCATCAGCACACCTGCGCGGTAGTCACGCACACGATTGCGAGCATTGGCGCGTGTGGTTGTGCGTTTGTCTGGCGCTCCGCGTTGCCAGTTACGAGCACGCTGAGAGAAGTTGTAAGCGCCGTAGATGATCAGAACGCAGGTAAGCGCATAAAACGCAAACTTGACCGCGTCGTCAATGTTGCCAAATACCTCTCGATGAATCGGTTCGGATCCATCAAGGTGAAAGTCGAACACCGCTGCAGCAATGCCCGACGCAGCTGTTACCGCCGCAAAGGCGATGCCGATTACTAGAACCAACTGATGCGGACGTAGGCGACGACTGTTCATGTAATTTACAACCGACTTTTTGTTAGGCCACTTAGGCGGCCTGGGTTAGCCGTAAAGCTTGCGATTGGATTCGCGTAAACGGCGGGCAAGTTCTTGCATCATCTTCGATGCCAGCGCAGGCATCTCATCAACTAACCCCAGCATCTGTTGGCGCTGCAGCACCAACACGGTCAAGTCGGTTGCTGAGACCACCGTCGCAGTGCGTGGCCCGTCATCAAACAACGCCATCTCTCCAACCGATTCACCCGGACCCAGTTCAGCGATCTTGCGTCCGTTGCGTCGCACGGTCACACTGCCCTTAACGATTACATACGCCTCGCGAGCCTTTTGGCCTGAGGTTCCTTGTTCTAGCAGAGCCTTGCCGGCTGGGATGGTGATCTCTTCAGCCATCTGAGCGATTTTTTCAAGTTCTCGTTTGCTACAAGTTGAGAACAGGTCCACTTTGTGGAGTTGATCAATTCTGTGTTTGGCAGCCATGCTGGCAATCTAGCGCGCGGTTGAGGTTCTCCTCCAACTTAAGTCCGACTTAAGTCAAGGCAGCGTGCGCGTGACGGTGCTAACAGGTTTGCGTTGGAGTTAAATAACGACTTGGCTGGCAGGCTTGCTGCTGGTTGGCCGCACACAAACCGACAGGAGAAGATCATGATCAAGCTTGTGACCGCAGTCATCAAGCCTCATCGTCTGGAAGCGGTGATCGAGTCGCTGCGTGATCTTGACGTGTCGGGGGTAACCGCATCTGAAGTGCGAGGGTTTGGACGCCAGGGCGGACATACCGAGACCTACCGAGGCACGGAGTATCACGTGGATTTCATTCCGAAGCTGCGAGTGGAGGTGCTGGTGGCCGCCAACCTTGCCGATCAGGTGTGTGAGCAGATCGTTGCCGCCGCGCGAACCGAACGAATCGGTGACGGCAAGGTGTGGATTACAGACGTTGACTCAGTTGTTCGTATCCGCACAGACGAGCGTGGACTAGACGCGCTTTAGACGCTATTTGCTAACCAACCGGCAAATAGCGCTGCTCGATGCTGACCTTTTGCGCTGGCATCAAGTTTTCGTCCAGCTCGTACACCAGCGGCACACCGGTGGGAATGTTCAGGTCTGAAATTTTGTCGTCAGGTATTTCATCAAGCATCTTCACAAGTGCCCGCAGGCTGTTTCCGTGAGCGGCTACCAGCACGGTTTCTCCCGCTAACAAATCCGTGGCGGCAGCTTCTTGCCACCAAGGCTGAATTCGCGTAACCACGTCAGCCAGACACTCCGTTCGAACCAGTTGGGCAGCCTCGCTTAGGCCGGCGTAGCGATCGTCAATCAATTGTCCCAGATATGGGTGATCGTCTTCCATTGGCGGCGGCGCCACTGCGTAGCTACGTCGCCAAATATGAACCTGCTCTTCACCGTGCTGCTCGGCAGTTTCGGCCTTGTTCAGTCCTGTCAAAGCGCCGTAATGCCGTTCGTTTAGACGCCAGTCACGTCGCACAGGTATCCACAATCGACCCAACACTGCCAGCGTCTCGTTGGCAGTGGCGATCGCGCGTACCAGTAGCGAGGTGTGCACCACGGTCGGTCTTAAACCAGCCGCAACTATTGCCTCACCGGCTTGGCGCGCTTCGGTTTGCCCCCGTTCTGACAGGCCAATGTCATGCCAGCCGGTGAACCGATTTTCTAAGTTCCATTGGCTTTGTCCATGCCGCAGCAGCAGAAGTGTTCGCACCTTAGAAACCTAGCGGCAATCATCAAGTGGATCTCAAGCATCTAAAGTTGTGAATACCACACTCAACTTATATACTGCTCTTTATAGCAAATCATTTACAGGCCAAAGTCAGTAAATGTCAGTAAATAAGCAAATAAATGGAGCAAGAAAAATGTCTAAAGCAGTAGGAATAGACCTCGGAACCACCAACTCTGTGGTGGCAGCGATGGAGGGTGGCGAACCCATAGTCATTGCCAACGCAGAAGGTGACCGCACGACACCGTCAGTTGTCGCAATCTCAAAAAGTGGTGAGGTGTTGATCGGTGAGCCCGCTAAGCGGCAAGCCGTAACCAATCCAGACCGCACGGTTGCATCGGTAAAGCGCCACGTGGGTACTAACTGGAATATCAAGATTGACGACAAGACATACAAGCCGCAGGAAATCTCAGCCCGTGTGCTGCAAAAGCTGAAGAAAGACGCTGAGCAATACCTCGGTGACGAGGTGACACAGGCTGTCGTTACGGTGCCGGCCTATTTTGACGATGCTCAACGTACTGCTACCAAAGAAGCCGGTCAGATTGCTGGCCTGGAAGTGCTACGCATCATCAACGAGCCGACCGCGGCGGCCTTGGCTTACGGATTAGACAAGGAAAACCAGGATCAAACCATCCTGGTCTTTGACCTAGGAGGCGGAACTTTCGATGTCTCTGTGCTAGAGATCGGTGACGGTGTGTTCGAGGTGAAATCCACTGCTGGTGACACCAAACTAGGCGGCGACGACTGGGATCAAGCCGTCGTTAACTGGCTTGTGACTTCGTTTAAAGGTGACCACGGTGTTGATCTAGGTAAAGATGCAATGGCCAGCCAGCGTCTCAAAGAAGCGGCCGAACAAGCCAAGAAAGATTTGTCGTCGCGCCAATCGGCACAGATAAATCTGCCGTTCATCACAGCGACCGACAGTGGCCCGTTGCACCTGGACTACGAACTCAATCGAGCAAAGTTTCAAGACCTCACGTCTGACCTGCTTGGCCGTTGTCGTGGACCATTCGAGCAAGCCATCAAAGACGCAGATCTTGACAAATCGAAAATCGATCACGTGATCTTGGTTGGCGGCTCTACTCGCATGCCAGCGGTGCAAGAGCTAGTCAAAGAGATGACTGGCAAAGAAGCCCATAAGGGCGTCAACGCCGATGAGGTCGTGGCGGTAGGTGCGGCGATTCAGGCGGGCGTTCTCAAGGGTGAGGTCAAGGACGTGCTGTTGCTAGACGTGACGCCGCTGAGTTTGGGCATCGAAACAAAAGGCAGTGTGATGACTCGCCTGATTGAACGCAACACGACCATTCCCACCAAACGATCGGAGATCTTTACCACCGCCGATGACATGCAATCGTCTGTAGAGATTCATGTGCTGCAAGGTGAGCGTGAGATGGCGTCAGGCAACAAAACTCTCGGCAAGTTCCATCTGTCCGATCTGCCACCCGCGCCCCGTGGTGTGCCTCAGATAGAGGTGATCTTTGACATCGATGCCAACGGAATTGTGCATGTGTCCGCAACCGACAAAGCCACTGGCAAGAAACAGACGATCACCATCACCGGCCAGTCGTCGTTGAGCTCTGATGAGATCGACAAGATGGTGTCCGATGCGCAATCACATGCCGAGGAAGATCGCCAGCGCCGTGAAGCAGCAGAGACTCGCAACAAGGCTGAGTCGCTGGTGTATCAGACGCAAAAGTTGCTGACCGACCAAGACGACAACTTGAGCGATGATGAGAAGGCCCCTGTGATGTCGGCTATCGAAAATGTCAATGACGCTCTTAAGGGTGAGGATGATGATGAGGTCAACCGAACCATGGAAATGCTGTCGCAGGTAAGCCAAGAGCTAAGCCAAAAAATGTACGAGCGAGCCGCAGCCTCAGATCAAAGCACCACCGGTGCGGATGGAGACAACGGAACTAGCGCCGATGACGAGAACGAAGACGACGTGATTGATGCTGAGATTGTTGACGAAGATCAGTGAGCGAAAAAAACTCCCCGTCCAGTCAGCCTGCTACTGACCAACCAGGCCAGCCGGGTTCTCCTGCGCCCGGAGCTGCTAGTTCAGCGTCTACAAGCCCAGTGACCGACGACTCTGCGCCCACTGTCAGCCCGGCCGAACAGGCCCTCTTACAAGCAACGACTGAGCGCGACGAATACCTGGATCAACTTCAGCGAGCTCAAGCGGATTATCAAAACTTCAAGCGGCGTAACGCGAATGAGCGTCAAGCTCAAATCGACAAAGGTGTGAGCCTGGTGGTCGAGTCATTGCTGCCGGTGCTTGATGCGTGTGATGCAGCTGCCCTACAGGGTTCAAGCGAGGTAACCCCCATAGCGCAAGCATTGCTGCAGGCTTTGGGTAAAGCCGGTTTGAAACGCATCGACGTGATGGGTGCGGTGTTTGATCCAAATGAGCACGAGGCCGTTTCCAACGAACCCGGTGATGGTGCCGAGCACTCCGAGTCAGACGAGCAAGTCGTTACTGAAGAGTTCCGTACCGGCTACCGATTCAATGGTCAGGTATTGCGTGCTTCAATGGTGAAGGTGGGGCAGCGAAAAGATCCCGCTGACGAGAAATAACGAATGCCACCGTCTCGCGAGTGGTTCGACACCGACTACTACGCAGTACTCGGTGTTAAGCCAAAAGCCACCGACAAAGAAATAACGAAGGCGTACCGCAAACTCGCCCGCAAACATCACCCCGATGCAACGGACGGAAACGAGGAGCGGTTTAAGCAAATCTCTTCCGCCTATGCGGTCGTCGGATCCGCAGACAAGCGAAAAGAATATGACGAAGCGCGCAGGCTAGGAGCGGCGGGTGCCTACTCAACTGCGCCTGGCGGCGGTCGCGGTCATGCTTCGGGTCCGAGCGGCTACACCCGCACCACCTACGCCGGCGACATGAGCGACCTTGGTGATACAGATTTAGGACATATTTTTAGAAACCTTTTCGGCGGTCCTGGGCCAGGCTCAAGGTCTGGTGGTCCTGGACAGGCCAACTTCGCGATGAAAGGTGTTGACCTTGAATCTCGTATAAGCCTGTCTTTTCGAGATGCCGTTAGCGGCTTAACCACCACAATCACTTTGGGTGCCGACCCAGCTAACGGTGCCAGCATCTCCTCGAATCGACGAGTGAATGTTCGCATTCCATCTGGTGTGAACAACGGCCAACGCATCCGACTTGCGGGTAAAGGCGGTGCTGGTCGCAATGGCGGACCAAGCGGCGACCTGTATGTGGTGGTTGAAGTAAAACCAGATCCCGTGTTCAGTCGCAAGGGCGTCAATTTGACGATGAAGGTGCCGATTACTTATCCGCAGGCAGCGCTAGGCGACGACCTGAAGATACAAACCTTTGATGGTGCCATTGTTACGCTGAAAGTCCCAGCGGGGACTCAATCGGGTGCCACTTTTCGAGTGAAGGGGCGTGGAGTTAAGACAGCCAAAAAGACGGGCGACCTGCTGGTAACTACAGATATAAAAGTGCCCAAAAAACTCTCGCGCTCCGAACGGGAGCTGGTTACGAGATTGGCGGAGCTTGATCCAGCTGATACTGCTGACACAAAGTCAACCAGCTCAGGCAAATCCCGCAAGACAACCTTGTAAGACGGGTATGTAATGGCCGAATCAGAACGCAATCCCGACTCCACACATGCGGTCTACGTCATTTCTGTAGCCGCGGAGCTTGCCGGAGTACATGCCCAAACGTTGCGCATCTATGAGCGTAAGGGACTGTTGGAGCCGATCCGCACCGCTGGCGGTAGCCGCCGCTATAGCGAGCGAGACATTGCAACCCTTTTACGCATTGTTGAGCTAACAGCGGAAGGGTTGAATCTGGCGGGAGTAAAACGGGTGCTCGTGCTAGAAGCGCGTGTCACCACTCTCAAAGCACGTCTTGCCAAGGCTCAACAGGTTGCACAGCAAGCCACCGCACAAGCCAACCGGAAGCCACCACCTGGATTTGTGCCACTGCCACCTAGTCGTCTAGGCAAGTAGCTCTTTGACGAGCAGGCTAGAATTAGCTGGCAATACCACCGCACGCTGCGCGATGTGTTGCGAAGCCGTCTGCCGGAGCAGCTAACAGCGGAGTAAAAATTGTCTGGGTCAATAGTGGTGGGTTTGCAGTGGGGCGATGAGGGCAAAGGTCGCATCGTTGACATGGTCGCCAAAGATTGCCTGCACGTTGTCCGCTACCAAGGCGGCCACAATGCAGGCCACACGCTTGTGGTTGACGGTGAAACCTTTGCTTTGCAACTGGTCCCAAGCGGCGTTCTCTACCCACATGTAACCCCGATCATCGGCAACGGCGTCGTAGTCAACCCTTGGGTGCTGCTGGATGAACTGAAAATGCTTACAGATCGCGGAGTCGACTGCGGTCGACTGATGATCAGCCCTGCTGCTCACCTGGTTTTGCCATATCACCAACTGATCGATGAGTTAGCCGAAGCTCGACGCGGCGATAACAAGATCGGCACCACCAAGCGTGGCATCGGCCCCGCGTATGCCGACAAAGCCGCACGTATGGGCTTGCGAGTTGAAGATCTGCTCAGCCCGCAACACTTGCGGGACCGTCTCAAACAGGTACTAGATGATCGCAATCAGCTTCTCACCGTGCTCTACGAACACGATCCGATAGATCCTGTTGCTCTGGCCGATCGGCTTCTCGAAGAAGTGGCGCCCTACATCACGCCGCTGGTGGCTGACACTGTTGGTTGGCTGCACGAAGCCTTACACGCCGGTGAACGAGTGCTGTTTGAAGGTGCTCAGGCCACCTTTCTAGATCTCGATCATGGCACCTACCCTTTTGTTACCTCGTCTAACCCGGTGGCTGGTAGCGCGTTAGTTGGTTCGGGCATCGGTCCCGGCGCTGTTGATCAGGTCATTGGGATTGCCAAGGTTTATATGACTCGTGTCGGTTCGGGTCCGTTCGTTACCGAGTTGTTTGACGAGGTTGGCGACCATCTTGTTGAAACCGGTAAAGAGTTTGGCACTAATACCGGCCGCCGCCGCCGAACCGGCTGGTTTGATGCAGTGATGGGACGCCAAGCTGTGCGCTTAAATGCTTGCACCGAAATAGCGCTGACGAAACTTGACGTGCTTGATCAGCTAGAAACCATCAAGGTTTGCGTGGCCTACGAAGTGGACGGTCAGCGCTATGAATATCTTCCGCACCTGAGAGCATTACACGATCGAGCCAAGCCAATTTATGCCACACTGCCCGGCTGGCAAACCGACCTCTCAGCTGTTACAGGGCGAGCGCAACTGCCCAAGGCTGCCGTGGACTACATAGGTTTCATTGAACGTCAACTTGGTGTGCCCATTCGCTTTGTTTGCGTTGGGCCAGGCCGCGAGCAGTATCTGCGATTTGCAGCGTAAGGCCATAACGCAAACATGAAAGTCTGTGTTGTCGGTTCCGGTGGTCGCGAACACGCTCTTGCGCAAACCCTGGCACGTACTGCAGAGGTAGTAGTAACGCCAGGCTCACCCGGTATCCCGGGCAGTATCGGCGACCAGTCTCTGCGAGAAATAACCGCCGACTTGTTTGTCATTGGCCCAGAAGGACCACTGGTCGATGGACTTGCCGACCGTCTACGAGCCGACGACAAGGTGGTGTTCGGACCCGGTCGAGATGGTGCTCGTCTTGAGGGGTCTAAAGCATGGATGAAACAACTTGTTGAAGATGCGGGCGTACCAACCGCTCGCTACCGCAGCTTCAGTGCCGAAGAACTACCCGATGCATTTGACTTTCTGGCGAGCTTGCCGCCGCCCTATGTAATAAAGACCGACGGTCTGGCGGCTGGTAAAGGTGTGCTGGTGACCGACTCCTTAGACCAGGCCAAAGCAGACGTAATACTGAAGCTGTCGGGCGAGGGTTTTGGCGAAGCCGGACAAACAGTGGTAATCGAAGAAGGACTGACCGGCCCGGAAATATCGTTGTTTGCGATTTGTGATGGACAAAAAGCGGTGACTATTCCCACCGCGGCACAAGACCACAAGCGCCTAGGAGACGGAGATACCGGTCCCAATACCGGTGGCATGGGATGCTTTTCACCGGTACTAGGCATCGGTCACGAAGAAGTAGCCGAGCTCGCAAGCCTGACGATTGATCCGACAATGACTGAGCTTGTCCGTCGCGGCGTTGATTATCGCGGCGTGCTCTACGCAGGGCTTATGTTGACACCAGACGGTCCCCGTTTGCTTGAGTTCAATGTGCGATTTGGCGACCCAGAGGCGCAGGTGATCTTGCCGCGCTTAAAAAACGATCTAGCACAGCTACTACATCAGGCTGCTACTGGAAATCTGCGAGAGGCCCCAGCGGTTGGTGATGAGGCAATGGTTTGCGTAGTGTGTGCAACGAGCGGCTATCCCATCTCCCCGCTCACAGGTGATGAAATAAAAGGTCTGACCCAAGCGCAAGAAGTGCCCGGTGCGATGGTCTTTGCGGCGGGTGTTTCTCAAGGAAAATCCTCACGGCTGCTGACCGCAGGCGGTCGCGTCCTTGGAATATGCGGACAAGCTGGAACCATGACCCAAGCGCGAGAGTGTGCCTACTCTGCGGTTAACAAGATCAACTGGCCAGGTATGCAATATCGCACCGACATTGCAGCGGCTATTAGTTACGAAAATGGTCACGAAAGTGCGCACTAAAATGCCCATGGAAATGCCAACGGCAAGCAACGTGAAGTTCCCCGATCCAACGCTTCGCATTGCGTAGCGTTCAGCTAGTCACCTGCAAACTTGCCGAGTTAGGAATCTTGTGAAGGTCGCGATCTTGATGGGTTCACCCAACGATGCCGACACGATGTCAGCCGCTTCACAGATGCTCGATCGGTTTGACGTAGTCAACGAAACACACGTTATGAGCGCTCATCGCACTCCCGCTCAAGTGACTGATTTTGCTTCCAACGCTCGCAATGCCGGGTTTGGCGTAATCATCTGCGGTGCCGGGCTGGCTGCTCATCTAGCAGGCGCGGTTGCAGCTCAAAGCACACTGCCGGTCATTGGCGTGCCGCTGGCTGGAGGTGTTGCCAATGGATTAGACGCCCTGCTGTCAACTGTGCAAATGCCGCGTGGCATTCCCGTGGCAACCGTGGCAGTGGGTGGTGCTGCCAATGCAGCCTTGTTGGCGGTTGAGATTTTGGCTCTGGCTGACGAAAATCTCACAAAGGCTTTGACTGATTTTCGTGCTGCGGGAGCACGGTAGTGACCAATATCCCTAACGTCTTAGCGACGCGCTACGCCTCAGCAGAGATGACCGCGATTTGGTCGTCCGAGCGCAAGATTGCAATGGAACGCCGCCTGTGGGTGGAGGTGCTGCGCGCTCAGCAAAAGCTGGGCGTGTCTGTGCCCGAAGGCGTGGTCGCCGACTATGAAGCTGTCATCGACAACATAGACCTCACATCAATAGAAGCTCGCGAGCGCGTTACACGCCACGATGTAAAGGCACGCATAGAAGAGTTCTCCGCACTTGCTGGTCATGAGCACATTCACCGCGCAATGACCTCACGAGATGTCACCGAAAACATTGAGCAAGCACAGGTGCGTGTCTCACTTGTGTTAGTGCGGGACCATCTGGTGGCAGTGCTTGCACGGCTTTGCGCGGTAGCTGACAGCTACCGCGATCTGGCAGTGGTAGGGCGCACTCACAATGCGGCTGCGCAAGTCACCACTCTTGGTAAGCGTTGGGCGACCATAGGCACAGAAGTGTTGGACGCCATTAAGCGCATAGAAGATCTGCTGGAACGACAATCGCTGCGTGGACTGAAGGGACCCGTAGGAACGCAACAAGACATGCTTGATTTATTCGGTGGTAACGCCAAAGCCGTTGCCGATCTTGAGCAAAGTATCGCTGAGCATTTGGGATTCAAGCGGGTAATCACATCTGTAGGTCAGATATACCCGCGTTCGCATGATCTTGACTTTGTAGCGGCGCTCACTTTGGCAGCGGCACCGCTTGGCAATATCGCCCACATGGTGCGGCTAATGGCCGGAAACGAGCTAGTTACCGAAGGCTTTAAAGAAGGTCAGGTTGGTTCTTCGGCCATGCCTCACAAGATGAACACGCGTTCTTCAGAGCGAATCAGCGGCTTGCTGATGGTATTGCGAGGACATCTTGCAATGGTTGCTCAGCTAGCGGGTGATCAGTGGCTCGAAGGAGATGTGAGCTGTTCGGTTGTGCGACGCGTAGTGCTGCCGGACGCCTGTTTCGCGATTGACGGAGCGATCGAAACTGTGCTGGAAGTGTTGGACGATTTCGGTGCGTTTGAAGCTCCCATTGCAGCCGAACTGGCCGAGTATTTACCGTTTTTGGCGACCACCAGATTGCTAAACGCAGCTGTGGCAGCAGGTTGTGGGCGTGAACAAGCCCATGAGGTAATCCGTGAGCATGCTGTTGCCGCAGTGCTAAAGCGTCGCGCCGGCGACCAAGAAGCAGGCAATAGCTCATTTCTTGATCTTGTTACCGCAGATGAACGACTCGGTCTGTCCGCCGAGTATGTGGCAGCCATTGTTTCTGATGCCAGCTCATTCACAGGCCTAGCTAGTAACCAAGTGAGTGAGTTCATCACAAGCGCCACTCCAGTGCTAGATGCCTATCCCGCCGCCGCTGCATACCAACCCAATCCAACCTTGTGAACGAACTACCTCTGATCCATAAGGGAAAGGTCCGTGAGATGTATGAGGTGGATGATCGTCATCTGCTGATGGTTGCGACCGATGCAATCTCTGCTTTTGACGTCGTTTTTGATCAAACCGTGCCGGATAAGGGCAAGGTATTAACGGCCATGACGGTCTGGTGGAGTGAGTTTTTGTCGCCGGTAGCCAAGACTCATCTAGCTGGTATTAACAAGCCTGCACTTCTCTCTCAAATCGCACAGACCATGCAATTTGACCCGCGTCCCGAATGGGCCGGCAGATCTCTGCTAGTGCGTAGAGCAGAAATGCTGCCGATCGAATGCATCGTGCGTGGCTATATCACCGGTTCGGCTTGGAAGGAGTACACCGACAGCGGCACTATGCACGGCACGAAACTGCCAGCCAATCTGCTTGAGGCTCAACAGCTTCCAGAACCGGTTTTTACGCCGTCGACCAAAGCCGACACTGGCCACGACATCAACATTTCATTTGAGCAATCTGCAGATCTGGTTGGACACGAGATAGCTGTGCAGGCGCGTGATCTATGCCTACAGGTTTACAGACAGGGAGCATCGCATGCTGCTCAGGCCGGCGTCATCATTGCAGACACCAAGTTTGAGCTGGGTTTCGTAGATGGCCAGCTAGTCATAGCTGATGAAATTCTCACACCCGACTCATCGCGTTTTTGGCCTGCTGACGAATGGAAACCAGGTGCCACGCCTAGTTCGTTGGATAAACAACCTGTACGTGATGAGACCGCCTCCACTGGCTGGAATAAGCAGCCGCCGGCACCGCCGCTTTCAGACGAGGTGATAGCAGCAACACGATCCCGCTACATCCAGGCATACGAAACCATTACCGGGTGCGCTTTTGAAGACTGGCTGACTGCTATGGGTACAACCGATGACATATCCAAAACTAGTTTTTAGCAATCTATGCCCGTAATACCCCATAATACGTAGAGCTATAATGCGCCTATTTTTGCTAGCTACTAACTAATACTTACTCAAATACTTACTCAAAAAAAGTATCCAAATGACGACTAAACCATCCCACAAATCTCTACAAGATTTGCAAACCTTCGACGTGCTTGTAGAGATTTTACCGTTGGATGAGATAGCCGATCCGCAGGGTTCGGCTATTGAACGGTCGCTACCAGCTCTGGGATTTGATCGTGCCGGCCACGTTCGTGTTGGTAAGGCCATTCGCTTACAAGTTCGGGATGTGTCGCAGACGGCTGCTGAGAACTATGTAACCCAAATGTGTGAACGGTTGCTCGTTAATCCTGTTATAGAGCAAGCGCACGTTCAAGTCACGCTCGCGATCGGAGCGGTCTAGTGACCGCTCGCATAGGCATAGGAGCGGTCTAGTGACTGTTCGCGTAGGCATAATCCAATTCCCGGGAACCAACTGTGAGCTTGACACTGCTTATGCACTGCAACAGCTCGGCGCCCAAACAGAAATCTTGTGGCATGCTCGCACCGACCTTGGATCCGCTGGCGGAGTTGAGGCCGTTGTGATTCCGGGCGGATTCGCACATGGTGATTATTTACGTGCTGGCGCAATCGCAAGGTTTTCACCGATTATGAGTGCTATCTCACAGTTTGCGGCGAAAGGTGGACCGGTCGTCGGTATCTGTAACGGCTTCCAAGTGCTCACCGAAGCAAAACTGCTGCCCGGCGCACTGCGCAAGAACAACGGGCAAAAGTTTGTATGCGCTAACCAGCTCATTCGTATGACGTCAACTAAACATGCGCTGGCTGGTGGGCTTGCAGTTGGCACCGAGTTGGCGTTACCGATCAACCATTTTGAAGGTAACTACACCTGTGATCGCCATCAGCTTGATGCCATGTGGGATGCCAACCAGATAGTGGCTACTTACGTAGGTAACCCGAACGGTTCCGTTGACGACATTGCCGGTGTTTGTAACGAGGCAGGCAACGTGGTTGGGTTGATGCCTCACCCCGAACGCGCATTATCGGCGCTCATTGGCGCCGATGATGGAAATAGATTGTTAAACGGCTTGCTGCAAGCGGTTAGCGGCTAATGCCCGCTCGTTTCAGTAGCGGAACTGGCACGCCCATCGCGCGCCAAGCGGCCCAGCCAATGTTTTTACGCTCTGCAAAGGATTTTGCGTGCATCGCAAAGTCATTCTCAAGCTCGCTCATATCAATCTGTGTGTCTTTCGCAACCAAGCCAGCTTTTAGGTTGTTCTTTTCCTGTATCAGTGAGAGTCGTTTCAAGACTGGAGCAGCGGGTATCTCAGCGTCAATATCATCTATGCGAGCCTGCATCCGTTCAGGGCTACGACGAAACTTTGGCTTGTTCTTACCCTTTTCACTTGCTTCGAGGTATCTGCGGACTGCCGCACTTTGCTCCCACGCATCAGAGCGAGGCCGCGACACAGTACTCGTAGAAGAATTATCCGTTGACATTTATTATGTCCTTTCTTGCAGTTTATTAAGCACTAAACAAAAGTTTATGTCGAAATCCAATTTACCAGTCTTGGAAAGAGAATTGCAACTAGTTGTTAAGTATGGCTGCCGGTTTTCCTAATAGTTCTGATTCAAAATGAGTACAGAGAACGCTCCTCTCCACGCTCAGCTAGGACTGACAGCGAGTGAGGCTGGTGTAATCGATGATCTTTTAGGTCGCCCACCGAACTCACTTGAGCTTGCGATGTACGCCGTAATGTGGTCCGAACATTGCTCCTATAAGTCCTCTAGACGTCATCTTGGTCGGCTGCCAACGAAGGCACCTTGGGTGCTAGTAGGCCCAGGTGAGAATGCTGGCGTGGTTGACGTTGGTGACGATATAGCGGTAGCAATTCGCATTGAAAGCCACAATCATCCTTCGGCAGTTGAGCCATTTCAGGGTGCAGCTACTGGAGTTGGTGGAATTCTGCGAGACATCTTCACAATGGGTGCGCGCCCGATTGCGGTTATGGACGCCTTGCGATTTGGCAGTTTTTCAGATGCTAGAAATCGCTGGCTGGCCAACGGAGTTATCAGCGGAATATCGAGTTACGGCAACAGCGTGGGTGTCCCCAACGTTGGTGGAGAGTTTGTCGAGTGTGAGACCTATTCAACTAATCCGCTCGTCAATGTCGTAGCAATGGGGATATTACCAATCGAAAAACTTGTCTTGGGGCAAGCTTCTGAGCCCGGAGCTGCCGCGATATTGATGGGTGCTCCTACCGGCCGTGACGGGATTGGAGGAGTCAGTGTTCTGGCATCAGCCGGGTTCGGTGATGAAGCCGAAGATGCAAAAAAATTGCCCAGTGTTCAAGTTGGTGATCCGTTCGAAGAGAAACGTCTTATCGAAGCTTGCTTAGAAATGTTGGATGCAAAACTCTTAAGCGGGCTACAAGATCTTGGTGGTGCCGGTTTGACGTGTGCAACTAGTGAAACAGCAGCACGTGGCGGTGCCGGTATGGAGGTGGATGTGTCTAAAGTGCCGCGCCGCCAGCCAAACATGGAGCCGTTCGAGGTAATGACCTCCGAGTCACAAGAACGAATGTTGGCCATAGTGGCTAAAGAAAATGTGTCAGACGTCTTAATGATTTGCGATAAGTGGGAAGTGAGAGCGTCTGTTATCGGTCATGTCACCGGAGATGGAATGCTGCGAATAGTTGACAGCACCATGTCACAACCGACCATTCCACTAGCGGAAATACCTGCCTCCACCTTGACCGAGGACGCCCCAAACTATGACCGGCCTATGCGTGCGCCCAGCGATCTTGCCGAGAGATACACCCAAGACTTACTATCCGATAGTGAGAATCAACTACAAGTGCCAACCGGAAGCGCAGTATTGGCACTGCTTACAAATTACTCACATATTTTCAGCCAATACGATCACCAACTCTTCTTGAACACCGTTGTTGCGCCCGGCACCGATGGAACTTTGCTGACGTTGCGGCATCCGCAAACCGGCCAGCTCACTGGTCGCGGTCTGGGACTAAGCACCGACGGCAACCATCGCTGGTGCTATACGAATCCACGTCTTGGTACCGCCGCACTAGTTGCTGAAGCGGTGCTGAATGTGGCTTGTGTTGGTGCTAAGCCTTATGCGCTTGTGAACTGCCTTAACTTCGGTAACCCCGAGCATCAAGAGGTGATGTGGCAGCTCTCAGAGTCGATAGACGGCATGACTGAAGCTTGCGAAGTCTTTAGTGCTCCCGTGGTGGGAGGAAACGTGAGCCTTTACAACGAAGCCAACGGTGTTGATATAGCTCCTACTCCTGTGGTTTGCCTGCTTGGCGTTCATCCGAACTTGCAGCAGCCACCGCCTGGTTCAGCGTTGGTGGCTGGCCATGAGATCGTGCTACTTGGTCCGTTACCTAATGCAGATGTGCCGATGGGTGGAACGCTCTGGGCTTGGGATCTGCAAGGGAACAAATCCGGCGCGTTAGCTGAGCCTGACCTGTACTCCATCGCGCGCGTAGGAGCGCTAGTGGCTGACTTGGTTGCAGGTGCGAGTGGTTCAGGCGGTACTGTCGCTATTTCCGCCGTTCACGATGTGTCCGAAGGTGGCATTGTGATGGCCTTGCTTGAAATGGCTTGCAAAGGATCTGTTGGGTGCGAGGCAGTTGCACCCCTCGCTACTAACCCAGGCAGTGATGCAGTCAACCTCGCGCACACAGCGATAAGAGCACTATTCAATGAATCACATGGCAGAGTGCTGGTGTGTGTGCCACCACAGTCAGTAGACGCCTTGTTAACCCATGCTGCTCAAACTGAAGTGATGGCTCAGGTAATTGGCGTGGCTGGCGGAGAGCGCATTCAAATCACGCCTCAGCCCGCCGAAAACCCCAACGGCAGTTCACCTGCCCTGGATCTGCCGCTCAGTGCCGCGCTTGAAGCTTGGAACACCAATCTTGCGGTAAGGCTCGAATCATGATCGAGCTAATCAAACCGCGCGAAGCCTGCGGTGTGTTTGGCGTATACGCACCTGGCTTACCGGTAGCTCACCTCACCTATCTGGGCTTGTACGCCCTGCAGCATCGTGGTCAGGAATCAGCCGGCATTGCTGTATCCGACGGCGAAAGCATGACGGCCGTAAAAAACATGGGTTTGGTGTCAAGTGTCTTTGATGATCGCACTCTGGGCGGCCTCGAAGGTCATCTTGCGATCGGTCACACTCGTTACTCCACTGTTGGTAGCAGCTCTTGGACGGCTGCTCAACCGTTTCACCGCAGCGCCGGCAACTCCGAACTAGCGCTAGCACACAACGGCAACCTGACCAATGTCGAACAGCTGGCCAAAGACAACGGAATGCTGGCAGGAACCATCACCAGCGACAGCGATCTGGTGGCCGAGCTCCTTGCAAAACGCCTACTTGAAAAATACGACCCAAACCAGACCGACCCGACCAGCGCGGGTGACGCCAACCTACTGGAAGCCTTAGAACACGTGCTTCCTTCTTTGCAAGGTGGATTCTCGTTTGTGGTGATGGGTCACGATCATCTGATTGGCGTGCGTGACCCCCACGGCTTCTGGCCGTTATGTCTAGGAAAACTAGAAAATGGCTGGGCACTTGCCTCAGAAAACCCCGCCTTAGACACAATCGGTGCCGAATTTGTCCGTGAGATTGAACCCGGCGAGATGATCGTGATATCCGCAGACGACTACGTTTCGTATCGACCATTCCCTCCCACGAAGCCTGCTCTATGCGCATTCGAGTTCATCTATTTCTCACGCCCAGATACCGTTTTGCGCGGCCAGAGCGTTCACACCACGCGCCAACGGATGGGGGAGTATCTAGCCACCGCTTCGCCTGTTGAAGCTGACTGCGTCATACCCGTACCCGAATCTGGCATTCCTGCCGCGCAAGGATTTGCACATGCCTCCGGCATTCCATACAGCGACGGTTTGGTCAAAAATCGCTACATAGGACGAACATTTATCGCCCCTAGTCAGCGCATGCGCGCTCACGGTGTACGCACCAAACTCAACCCAATCCGCGGCAACATTGAAGGTCGCCGACTTGTGGTGGTTGATGATTCCATTGTGCGAGGTACCACCACACGCGCCATCGTGGAGATGTTGCGAACCGCCGGTGCCGCGGAAGTTCATCTGCGCATTTCTTCACCTCCGTACCGCTGGCCATGCTTTTACGGGATGGACACAGGCTCGCTTGCAGAACTGCTGGCAGCCAATCACACTCTTGAAGAGGCTCGTGATTTTGTTAAGGCCGACTCACTTGCCTACCTGTCTATAGAGCAACTGCTTGACGCCATTAACGGCAATGAAGGAGGTTTCTGCACGGCGTGTCTGACCGGTGAATATCCCGTATCGGTAGAAGAGATATCGCAAGCCGGAAGATCTCAACAAGAACAAGATGCAGACTCATTGGTGATAAAAAACGGTCAGAAAATTGAAATCGGCGCGGGCGGTGGTGTGGGCTATGTCTCTATGTAGCCCACCGAGTAATCCACTCACCTACGCCCAAGCTGGCGTTGATGTTGCGGCATCCGAGGTTGCCGTCGAAGCTCTTAAACCTTTAGCTCGTAGCACCTATCGGCCAGAAGTGTTAAGCGATATTGGCGCTTTCGCGGCGGTTACAGCCCTGCCGACTGGCTACGAAGAACCCGTGTTGGTGTCAGCCAACGACGGGGCAGGTACCAAACCTATGATTGCATCCGCTCTTAAACGGTTTGACACGATTGGCATCGATGTCGTTGCGATGTGCGTTGATGATGTAGCCACCCTGGGTGCAGAACCGCTGCTGTTTCAAGATCAGATCACAATGGGTTCGGTCAACCCCGAAATCGTGACCCAGCTTGTCAGCGGCATGGCAGATGGTTGTCGTATAGCAGGCTGTGCTTTGACCGGTGGCGAGATTGCCGAACATCCAGACGAGATGGCACCCGATGCTCTTGACGTGTGCGGATTCGCAATCGGAATAGCTGAACGATCACGATTACCGAAACCCTTGACAACAAACTCGGCACTACTGATAGGTCTGGCATCGCCGAACCTGCGCTGCAACGGATTTAGCTTGGCGCGGCGTGCATTGCTAGGCGATCTGGCCTCACCGTCCACAGACCAAGCCAACCTGCAAGCCAAACGGCTAGCTGAGCCAGCTTGGACGGGCGCGGATCACTCTCTGGGCGACGAGCTGCTGTCGCCTTCAAAGATTTACGCGCCAGCGGTGCATGAAATGTTTGCCGAGTGTGGAGCTCTAGCTGCTGCACACATCACCGGCGGTGGAATAGCAACAAATCTTGTACGCGTGCTAGGCCCACAAGTTGATGCAGTGATTAAGCGTGGTTCATGGCCTAAGCCGAGAATTTTCTGCGAAATTGAAGAAGCTGGGCCGGTAATCGAGGCCGAGATGGAAGCGGTGTTCAACCTTGGCGTAGGGATGGTGGTTGCGGTGCCAGGTGACGGTGGAACCTTGCCGAGGGGCGCCGCGCAAGCCATCTCAGTGGCGCAAAAACATGGTCATGACGCATGGGTAGTAGGTGAAATCATCGCAGGCACTGGACAAGTGCGGTTAGTAGATCGTGACTAGCACCTACTCCAGCAGCTCCTCGCTCAGCTCTGCTAAGGCAGCACTGGTCGACCACCTCCAAAAACACTCCATTAAGACAGGCAACTTCACTCTGAAATCGGGACGCTCCAGCAACTGGTTCATCGATGCCAAGCAATCTGCCTGCCGTCCAGACGGAATTCTCTTAATCGCCGATCTTGCGTTGAACATCATCACAAACCATCCGGCCGGTCCGTTTGATGCCATTGGGGGACTCACAATGGGAGCGGATCCGATTGCGTTTGGCATTGCGGCGCTAGCGGCGCAACGCGGTATCGCACTGCGTTCGTTTAGCGTGAGAGCCGAAGCCAAAGATCACGGTGTTACTGGCCGCATTGCCGGCGCGTTTAATTCTGGCGACCGTGTTGTAATCACCGAAGACGTCGCCACACGCGGAACATCGGCCTTGACCGCTGCTGAATCTGTGCGCACAGCGCAAGCGCAACCGTTGTTGATCTTGCCAGTCGTTGATCGAGGCGGCACCGGAGCTGAACTAGCCAAAGAGCAAGGCATTGCCTTCGAGCCGCTTCTAACCGCGCCTGATCTCGGCTTCAGTTACGAAAACTAAGCAATAAACCTAAGACGTAAGATTCGGCGGAGCCTCGCGAATCTCTCGTGAAACGTCCAGCCCGTAAGGAGCTATCCATGGCGCGACCAACAGCCGCCTTCTCTGCCGTTCTCGAGGTTCGGCTTGACCATGTACCGGGGACGCTAGGCAGGCTCTGCACCGCCATCGGAGACGTGGGAGGCAACATAGTTTCTCTCGCTGGCTTTGAGATAACTGGCTCGTCGGTGCTTCAAGAAATAGTTGTTGATGCCACCGATGAAGATCACGTCACCACTATCTGTGGCGCACTTGATGATTTACCCCATGTAACGGTGCTCTCAGCGGTTGATCGCACGTTTGCCCTTCACGCAGGCGGAAAACTTGAAACCAATAGCCGTATCCCACTCCGCAACGCCGACGACCTCTCCATGGCTTACACCCCTGGCGTGGCGCGTATTTGTCGAGCCATTGCCGAAGATCCCGCTAAGGCTTATGACCTCACTATTCGCCGCAACACGGTGGCCATAGTCAGCGATGGCACCGCCGTGCTTGGTCTCGGCAATATCGGACCGCTGGCCGCTTTACCGGTGATGGAGGGAAAAGCACTTCTGTTTAAGGAGTTCGCCAACGTTGACGCTTTCCCGGTGTGCTTAGACGTGTCCACACCGGGACAGATAGTCGAAACCGTTATCCGTCTGGCTCCTACTTTTGGCGGCATAAATCTGGAAGACATTGCCGCACCAGGAGCGTTTGAGGTGGAGGCAGCGCTAAGGGAGGCTCTTGACATCCCTGTTTTTCATGACGACCAGCACGGCACCGCTGTGGTAGCGCTAGCGGCACTGAATAACTCAGGCCGACTGATAGGCAAAGAATTATCATCAATGCGTTGTGTAATCCTCGGTGCTGGCGCGGCCGGGGTAGCCATTGCCAAGATTCTGAAAGCCAGCGGCATAGGGGACCTAGTGGTGTGTGACCGAGGCGGCATTATCTCAAAGCAGCGCAATGACCTGAACGAGTCAAAGCGATGGCTCGCGGAGAACACCAACTCGCAAGGACTGACTGGAGCCGTTAGTGACGCAATGGCTGGAGCCGACGCTTTCATGGGCGTGAGTGGACCAGGACTGATAACCCGAGAAGATGTAGAAGCAATGGCTGATAATGCGATCGTGTTTGCAATGGCAAACCCAGATCCGGAGATTTTGCCTGACGAGATTTCTGACATTGCTGCTGTAACGGCCACGGGTCGCAGCGACTATCCCAATCAGATCAACAACGTTCTAGCGTTTCCGGGGATTTTCCGAGGAGCGTTTGATGCGTTTGCTACTGACATCACCGAATCAATGAAGGTGGCTGCCGCAGCGGCAATCGCAGCTTCCGTGCCAAGCGATGAGCTGATGAGCGAGTATGTGATCCCTACTGCGTTTGATAAATCGGTGGTGCCAGCAGTCGCCAGTGCGGTAGCTGCAGCAGCTATAGCGGACGGCGTAACACGCAAAAGATCCGATGTGCCAACAGGCTCAACTAACAACTAGTTAACGGCGAGGTCCTGTCCTTCGCCTGGCCTTACGAGATTTAACAAAAAAATCGTTGTCTCGGTGCACGTTGTGGGTGCCTGCTTGGATGCGAGACACTCCTTCGGCTACTAGTTCTGCCAGCCCGGCCATGTCGGTTTTTTTCCGCAAGATTGCTGCCACAGGCAAGGTACGCCACGTTAAATGTGAGGCGTCAACTAGCAACGGATGCACCCGATCCTCCTCTAGCGCTAGCGCAACCTCAAGGTGATCCGTACGCGCGTAGACGGCGGCCACCATTTCTCCATCTATGTCGTAGCCGACATAGATCGTCTTGACGTACGATTCACAACCAGCTGAGGTGAAGATTTTGTGAAGTCCTTTTGCCAATGACCGCACTTGTGGGTTTAGTCCTGTCAAGTGGGTTTCAACTTCGGCCGTCACACCCTCAGGTTATGTCGACTTCAAAGGCCAGTTGTTCCCAGCGGTTTTGTTTTGAACAGTTGTGGTCGGAACCGGCGTCGATCCGGTGACCTCACGCTTTTCAGGCGCGCGCTCTGCCAACTGAGCTATCCGACCGCGGTCCCGACGGGATTTGAACCCGCGACCTCCGGCTTGACAGGCCGGCGTGAACTCCAGACTTCACCACGGGACCAAAATGTTCCCTCTGGCCGCCATGGCGACCTTAGGCACAGCGGAGAACTCTACCCGCCTCAACCCTCGTGGTAGTTCTGCGTTTGGTTAAGAGTTGGAATGTAAGACTCGCCTTAACGGTTTTGCCAGGTCACCGCGCGCGCTGCTGACGACTATCACGTCATTTAAGCCAAGCCACTGCGCCAATGCGGCTAACTCTTGCGCCAGCGCAACCTCCACCGGCGTTTGCCACGGTGCTGCGTCAGCCTTGACTGCAACGGGTTCGTCCGGTGTGGGTTCGCCAAACACGCCCAGCACCCGCAACACCTGGTTGTCGCGATCGGCACGCACATCCACTCGTGCCGCTAAACGATCTTCGTGTAAGAAGGGCAACACGTAATAGCCGTAGCGTCGTTTGACCGCCGGTGTGTAAATCTCCAGCCGATATTTGAAACGAAATAGTCGTTCTGCGCGCGGACGAAACCACACCAGCGGGTCAAACGGACTCAACAACACAGATTGCGATTGCCGTCGAACTCTGATTTGCGACGGCAGCACATAGCCGTCCTGCGACCATCCCTCAACGTTTACGGCTAACAGTTTCCCGTCTTCAACCAGCTCAGCAACTCGGCCGGGCGCTTCTCGTTTCGGCAGCCTGTGGTAGTCACCCAGGTCTGCAACGGTTGCTACTCCTAGGCACCGAGCGGCCTGTAACAACAACTCTCGTTGCGCTTCGTCTTCGTCAATGCGCTTGTCAACCACCTTGGCGGGTAACACTCGTGTGATTAGGTCATAGCGGCGTGTGAAATTGACGCGCTCAGCCACACCTATGTAACCAGCCCAAAACAGCCAGCCCAATGCCAGCTTGGTGTGGCTCCATTGCGCCCATTCACCCTTACGTTTCGACGCGCTAGCGCCAGCCCCGGTAATGGTTTCTAACTCCGACACAGAAACCGGGCCGTGACGTTCAACCTCGGTCAGTAGCTCATTGATTGCGCGACTGTTCGCTGCGGCGAACTTGGCCATTGGTTTCCAGATTTCACCTGTCTCGGCGCGCTGCATTCGCCAGCGATAAAGCGGCCAGTCCTGGACTGCGCAAAAGCATGCTTCATGGCACCAATATTCCGTTAGCTGCCGATTATCAGCGGCATAAGTAGCGCGGTAGAGCAAAGCCTGCGTTGAGTCGGCCATGCCAGCTAGTCGTGGACGCAGTACCAGCAGATGTGAGCGAGCCACTGCGTTGACCGCATCTATTTGCAGCACACCAAGCGTGGTAATCGCTCGCCGCATACCCCGCAGATTTGCGCGAGCTGCTGATTTTGCGGGTGAGTTCTGGTTGCTGCTCGCGCTAGTGGCGCTTAGCCCCGTTGCATGGATCGCAAGCCGGCGTGCGCCCAAAAGGGTCAGCTGATGCAAAACAGGGCTTACGTAGCTACGTTGCGTTGACCCGGTTTGGCTGTTATTTCCTGCTAACGCTCTTCTTTGAAGATGACGTGCTGACGAATAACTGGGTCGTACTTACGAAGCTCAATTCGGTCGCGCGTGTTTGTTTTGTTCTTGCGAGTGCTGTAGGTATAGCCCGTACCAGCGGTCGATTTTAGTTTGATCACAGGGCGTTTGTCACTTTTAGCCATAGGGACGTCTCTCGATCCTCGTGTCTTTCTGTGCCGCTAGATCTTTTGGCCGCGGTTACGGATCTCAGCCACTACCGACTCGATGCCGCGCCTGTTTATGGTCTTGATGCCTTTGGCGCTGACGGTCAGAGTTATCCAGCGCTTCTCGTTTGGAACAAAGAACCTTTTTTTCTGAATGTTCGGCTTAAACCAGCGCTTAGTTTTGCGATGCGAATGCGACACAGTGTTACCGGCCGACGGTCTGCGCCCAGTTACTTGGCAGGCCTTACTCATAGGCGCTGAGGTTAGCGCCCGATGTGCGCTTTCCCTAACGAGCAATCACTTCTTGTTTCTTAGGGTTATTTCAGAATTGCCGGTCTACGATTCAAATCCAGTGCCATCCGAACACGGCAAGCCCAAGAACAAGCCCGATTATCGCAATACGCCAGTTACGCGTGCAGCTGGTGGAGTGGTGCTGCACGAGGGCAAGGTGCTAGTGGTGCACCGTCCGCGCTATGACGACTGGTCCCTTCCAAAAGGCCACGTTAAAAAACGTGAAACCTGGTCCCAAGCGGCGCTGCGCGAGGTTTTTGAAGAAACCGGTGTAACCACCGAAGTGTTAGGCGAGCCGTATCCGGTCAGCTATTTAGTAGACGATCATCTGCCAAAAGTGGTGATGTTTTACCCGATGAGCTGTAACAGCGACCCCGCAGAGCTTTGCGGCGATCCAGACGAGGTGGATCAGGTGCAATGGTGGGACATTGCCGACGCGCTACAACGACTTGATTACGAAGTTGAGTGTGATGCGCTGGTGACGCTGTCAGCCGAGCCTGTAGGCAGTCACTCAAAGCAGCGCCGACACTGAGCGCTCAAATATGACTCAAATATGAATAGCCCAAGCGAACAGCCAAAGCACACGGTTGCGGTGGTTGATGACGACCGCTCCATTCGGGAGTCTTTGCGCCGCGCCTTGTTAGTAGAGGGTTATGAGGTAATCACCGCTGTTGACGGTAAGGCTGGTCACCAGGCTGCTCAGCACTGTGACGTCATGGTGCTAGATGCCACAATGCCCAACCTCGGCGGCTTTGAACTGTGCCGCAAACTGCGTGGCAGTGGTAGCGACCTGCCAATCTTGCTGCTCACCGCTCGCCATGCGACTTCGGATCGTGTCGAAGGCTTAGATGCTGGAGCTGACGATTATCTGGTGAAGCCGTTCGAATTAGAAGAACTGCTTGCGCGCGTGCGAGCTCTGCTTCGCAGACAGCCAAAATCTGATCTAGAGACAGGCCCAGGTAGTGCTGCTGCCCTGCTTAGCTATTGCGACCTCACGCTTGATACTGCTAGTCGAGAAGTGACGCGAGCAGGTGAAGCCATTGACCTAACTCGCACCGAGTTCGCCTTGCTTGAGATGTTGCTCCAATATCCCAATCAGGTACTCACCCGCGACCAGATTTACGAAAACGTCTGGGGCTACGACACATCCTTGTCGTCTAACAGCCTTGAGGTGTACATCGGCTATCTGCGTACAAAAACCGAAACAGCTGGTAAGCGGCTGATTCAAACCGTGAGAGGTGTGGGTTACGTGCTACGCGAGCCTGCCGCAAGTTCCACCGCTTTGCAGCGATGAGCTTGCGCACGCGCATAGCGCTACTAAGCGCTAGCGCTGCTGCGGTAACGGTGTTGATCATGCTGGTGGTAACGCTTTGGATTGCCCGTACGGGCGCACGTGCTGGACTAGACGACCAGTTACGAGACCGTGCATCTTCGATCGAAGTCACGGTTGCGGCTCTCACTGCAACTCGAGGCAGAGGCAGATTCGGTCTTGAAGACACCCTGATTCAGGTCATCAACAACAAGGACGAGAAGCTGTACTGGTCAGCGGTCGAACTGCCGGTGTCAAGGCGTGACTGGGCCGTAGCTAAACACGACAGAAACTTTGCGTGGTCTGACGTGGAGGTAAGGGGCGTGAAGCTGCGTGTTTATACAAGCACTCCGCCAAGAATTCCCTCCAACCTTGCGGTGATGGTCGCACGTCCTCTAACCGAAATAGACGAAGTGCTAGCAAGATTGCGAAACTCCATGGGAATAGTCGCCTTGGCAGGTATCGCTGGCTCGGGACTGTTGGGTTTTGTGGTGGCGGGACGCTCTATTCGGCCGCTGAACAAGCTTTCTATTGCGGCTGCTGAGGTAGCCAAAACCCAAGATTTGGCACACCGCATCGAACCCGAGGGCGCTGGCGAACTAAGCGACTTAGCCAACAGCTTCAATGCCATGCTCGAAGCACTGTCGCAGTCGCGCAGTCAGCAGCAACAGCTAGTAGCCGATGCAAATCACGAGCTTCGTACCCCGTTAACCAGCTTGCGTACCAACATCGAGTTGCTGTTGCGAGAACAAGCCGCTGGCAAAGCCTTACTCACTAACGAAGATCGACAGCAGTTGCTGCAAGACGTGCGTCTAGAGCTGACCGACTTGACTGCATTAGTAGCGGAGATGGTGGCGCTAGCTACTCACGAATTCGAAGAATCCGAACCCGAGCAGATGTCGCTGGATGAGATCGTTACCTCGGTAGTTGAGCGCTATCGCAACCGGAGCAATCGTGAAATCGAATGCAACGTGCGACAATGCACAGTGATGGCCGCACCTGCGTTAGTGCGGCGTGCGGTATCAAATTTGATTGACAACGCTGTCAAGTGGGGATCGCCCGAATCTCCAATAGTGGTAGTCGTAAACGGCGGTGCAGTCACTGTGCGTGACTACGGACCAGGGATAGAGCCGACTCACCGGCCGCATGTGTTTGAGCGGTTTTATCGTGCACCCGAAGCTAGATCGATGCCTGGTTCGGGTTTGGGGTTAGCGATCGTTGCGCAGGTAGCCCAGTCGGTTGGTGGTACTGCCGAAGTAGTTGACACCGATGGAGCAGGAGCAACCGTGCGGTTGCAACTCCCGCTAGTCGCTGAAAGCGACTAGCAAAACAACCCAGCTAGAACCTCTGTCTTGGTACCTTGATCACGGCTGTGCCTGCGGCCTTGTCGTACCAGGTTTGACGGTTTCTATCCCACAGCAGAGCCAGGTAGCCGACCAGACCAACCAGTCCGATTACTGGGATGAATGCCAGCACGGCGGGAATTACCCAGCGGCCGAAGCTCTTGCCCCAGCCTGGAACCAAACCGTCAGTGATGCTGACCACCTTGATGGACATGATCTGTTTACCCAGCGTTTGACCCCTAATAGCGGTAAGAGACACCTCATAGATCAGCAATCCCAAGATCGACAAGACAAAGACAGGTGAAAACACAAAAAGACCCGTCCCGGCAGAGTCGTCGGCGATGTCATTGCTCACCGCACCACCAAAAAACAGAAGAACCACTGCTGCTGCGATGGAGATCATTATCTGATCCAAGATTCTCGCTATCAGCCTTGCGCCCGGCTTAGCGAGTTCATGCTCGGATCCGTCGAGCAGTCGCACCCGCCTCGGCATTGGTCCGAACTGTCTGTGCGCGTTTTCGTCCATGGTGCTCCTTTCAACGCGCCTGACTGCTCGCCGCATTTTGGGCACCCCCAACGGGATTCGAACCCGTGCTGCCGGCGTGAAAGGCCGGTGTCCTAGGCCGCTAGACGATGGGGGCGGGAAGGTTCAGGCTATGGCTATGTTGTTCAGCTGGGCGCCGCTGAGTGCCTAATGCTCGTTACCGGAACCCCTTGTGTCTTTGCGCAGCATCGCTTGGGCGCGATCGGCGGCATCCACCAGTTCACCCAGCAGGTTTCCCAGGTACTGAAACTGCAGATGAGCCAGCTGCTCCAAGGACATGTCTTCCCTTTTCGTTTCATAAATATCAGACGTATCATCACCTTCCGACACGTCCAGAGCGCCACCCATCACCAAGCGCAGCACATTTAGTGCCTGCATGAACTGTCGGATCTGATCACCTTTCAGCACGTCGGCGCTAACGCAACTCTCCAACACCTGCAGCTGTTCCAACCGCGTGTTTAACATCTCGTCGCGTGTCATCCGCCGGTACTGCAGTTCGAGTTCACGTTCTGCTACATAGGCCGCCGGAAACAACCGTTTCAACGGCTCAGCTATTTCATCGTCTTGTTCAAGGTGCGTGCTCATCAGAGAGTCGCGCAGCTGCTCAGCAATGGTTTCAAAGAACTCATTCTCGCTAGCCCGATTGAAATGGATGGCAATGCTGCCATCACGCTGCGGTGTGAAATGGCTCACTAGAGGCTCACCGATCCTTTTGCATTGTCGCCCACAGACCGTATTCGTGTAACTGGAATACCTCTAGCTCGGCCTTTTCGCGCGTCCCCCATGACACCGCTGCGCGTCCCTTGTTGTGTACGTCCAGCATCAAATCCGTTGCCTTCTTTTTGTTATAGCCAAACAATTGTTGGAGCACGTAAACGACATAAGACATCAGATTGATTGGGTCGTTCCATACCAGCACCACCCATGGGACGTCGATGTCAGTCTCGTCACCGGTGACCACATCGTCAATTATTTCGGGGCTTGCAATTTCAGTCGACGCCATTAGTGGTTTTGATCTTTTTTGCAAGCATTTCTGGGTGCTCCACTGCCTTGACAGCTGTGTGAGTTCATGACTTGAATTCTGCGTTCTCCATTGTCGCTTAGCAACCTGAATTAGCAACCTGGCTAGCAGTCTGGCTCGTACTCGTGTTGAGCCACTCGGCGGTCATCACCAAACGCGTCAACGCCACTACTGCCAGAGTTGCCCCGGCTACGTGTATGCCGACCAACAGCACCGGCAGTTGATTGAAATATTGCACATAACCGACCACTCCTTGCACTGCCAGCACGACCAGCAAGATCTCTAAACGCCGCAGCACCGATAACAGCTCCGTTCGAAATGTCGTTGAATCCGCCGATCCAGCAACTCGTCGAGCCAACCACACCAGCAAGACCAGCAATAACGCAAGCGTCACAATCACCGTGATGGCATGTATGCGAGCAACATCTCCTAGCACCAGATCCAGTCGCTGCACGTCTTCATCACCCCCATGCGGTCCGGAGGCGGTAAGCAACGTGCCGGTAAACAACGCTGTCGCGACCAGCACAGTCAACAACCAGCAACCGGTTCGCACCCGTATGACCGTTCGACTAGTTAGACCGCCTGAAACCGTCTGATCACGCCCTGACGCCGGCTCCGCTACCGAAAGTGTTGCCTGCGCTGGTAACAGCTCATCGTCGATCACTCGTGCACGGCGAGCTAGCACGGTCGCTGCGGCCACCAACACAGCCGACAGTAAAAAATGTGCCATCACGATCGGCGGAGACAGGTGTGTCAGCACCGTTACGCCGCCCAGAATCACTTGCGCCAGTACTCCAGCGACAAGTGCCGCGGACCACCAGACCAGATCAGTGCGCCGCGGCACCCGTAACAATGATCCAGTTACGGCTGCGATCACTGCCAAAGCCACCAGACCGGTTACAAGGCGATTCCCAAACTCAATCCAGGCATGAAACTCGGCCGCTGGTACCAGCTCACCAGGTTCGCAGGTTGGCCAATCACTGCAGCCCAGCCCGCTGCCGGTCAATCGCACCGAAGCACCTGTAATAACGATCGCAATCAACGACCAAAGAGCCAGAGACGTCAATATTGCAAATCGTTGTGGTTCAAGTAAGGGGAACCTGACGCGCACGCGCTCACGCTAGACGCAGCGCTGAGACTGTTGTTGCTACTACTACGGCAAATTTGCCCGTATCGTGCGGGCGATGAGTGCGTCGCAGTCTTCACGGGCAAATTCTCCTCGCACGCCTAGTTCTCCTCACGCTGCGAGATTGCCGCAAAGCAAAGGCCCTCTCCTCAACTACATAGCTCTCACTAAGCCACGCATCATCGAACTACTTCTGGTCACCACCATTCCGCCGATGATCGCGGCAAATTCAACTCTGCCCGGCGTCAACCAAAGCTTGCCTTCGATTTGGTTGATGTTGACCACGGTGGTGGGCGGCACTCTTGCGGCGGCTGGTGCCAACGCTTTCAACATGTGCATCGACCACGACATTGACCGACTGATGAAGCGCACAGCCAACCGCCCGTTAGCGACTGGCGCGATTTCGTTCAAAGGAGCACTCATCTTCGCTGTGGTGCTAGAGGTGCTGGCCTTTGCCTTGCTTTGGTCGACGGTGAATCTGCTAGCGGCGTGTCTGGCGCTTGCGGCTTGCTTGTTCTATGTGTTCGTTTACTCACTCTGGCTTAAGCGGATATCTCCTCAAAACATTGTGATTGGCGGAGCAGCCGGCGCAGTGCCTGTGCTTGTGGGTTGGGCAGCGGTGACCGGTTCACTCGGCATTGCCCCTTGGCTAGGTTTTGCATTGGTGTTCTTTTGGACACCACCTCACTTCTGGGCGCTTGCAATCCGTTACGCGGATGAATACGCAGCAGCCAGTGTGCCGATGCTCCCCGTTGTTAAAACTGCGCGGGCAACCGCACATCAGATAACTCTGTACGCAGTCATCGTTGCCGGTTTGTCGCTGGTGTTCGGTATAGCTGCGGATCTGGGTGCGTTGTATTGGATCGTGGCAATAGTGACCGGGGTTGTGTTCATTGTGGCGACGCTTCAGCTGTGGCGCGACCAAAGCTCTGCGCGTGCAATGAGGGTCTTTCATTTCTCCAACGCATATCTGGGACTACTGTTTTGCGCTATGGCCGCAGATGTGATCGTGCGACTCGGATTGTGACCGCACCACAATGCGAAGTTCGTTTTGTACTCTCCTATTGGCTAAGGTTTGCGGTCGGTATTGGCGCGCATAGCCAACCGATCGGCACCTTGTATCCATTCGGAAGCTGAACTTTTAACTGCGAATGACCAACACCAACACCATGCTTGAGGACAAGGGTCCTGTCGGCTGGCTTCACACCTCAGATCACAAGCGCATCGGACGGATGTTCATCACGCTGTCGTTGCTTTTTACAGGCTTAGCGCTGGTTCTCGACTTCCTGGTTCGCCTAGACCTCATCTCCGATAACGACTCGCCCGTATTGGGCTTTGACAGCTTCGCGCAAGTCTTTGTCTTGACTCGCGAGTCGCTTGTCTTACTGGGACTGATACCGCTCTTCATCGGGCTTGCTATCTATCTCGTTCCGCTGCAAATCGGAGCAGCCAATGTTGCATTCCCGCGAGCAGCTGCAGCTTCTTTCTGGGGCTGGCTGGTGTCAGCAGGAGTCTTGCTCGGTGCCTACGTAGGTAACGGTGGTCCTTACGGCGGTTGGCAAAACGGAGTTGATCTTCATCTATTAGCACTAGCCGGGCTTGTGTTATCGCTGCTGGCAGGAGCGATAACCGTGGGCACCACCGTGCTTACTATGCGTTCACCTGGTCTGTTCTTAGACGACACACCACCGTTCAGCTGGTCTGCGTTGGTGACAGCTTCGATGCTGACCGTGACATTACCGGTGCTACTTGGCCAGATAACGATTCTCTATCTTGATCACCGCTACGGAGAGGTGTTCTTGGGTGGCAACGCGGGTGTTTGGCAACGCATCGATTGGGTATATCAAACACCGCAGCTGTTCATCTTTGTCGTACCAGTGCTAGGCGTAATCGCTGAAATAATGCTGGCGGTAGCGCGTCGCAGAGTGTTCGAGCCACTGGCGTTGTACTTCACCATTGGTCTTGTTGGACTCTTTGGCTTTGGTGCTTGGGTCAACTTCGGTATCACCACCGAAGGTGCCGACATAGTTGACGGCGCCGAAGGCATCGTGTTGGTTGCGCTTTATGCCGGTGCTGCAGTGGGGGTAGCGGCGCTTTTGGGGTTGCTTGGTTTCACCGTTTTGCAGTCGCGCTCACAAGCACGCAAGCGCGATACGCGCCAAGCCGATCAGCAAACCACAAGCCAAACCACAAGCACAGCCGACGCGTCTGCCGGCAAATCGTCTAAACCCAGCACCGCGGTACTAGCCGCGCTCGGAGCAGGCAGTCTGCTGCTTTTCGCCATAGTGATTGGACTGCTTGGTGCTGTGGCCGACTGGCTCAACATCGCTGGCCGAGGAGTAGACGGGAATGCACCCTTGCGCTTCACAACGTTCGTTACCGGCCAAATGTCGCTGCTTGTTTACGGTGCTGGCGGCCTGGGTGCTCTAGCCGCGGTGCACTGGTGGGCACCAAAAATTTGGGGAACAAAGCTGTTGGAATCCGTCGGTTGCCTGTCGGCTCTCGCCGTCGGGTTTGGTGCTGTGGCTGCCTGGCTCGGACCGGTGTTGTCTGGTGCGTTCGCAGAGCAACCCGAGTTCGTTTATCACGACCCCGCGCTCAGCACCAACTACCAATCTCTAGTTGATAGCACCTCCGCTGGCAGCTTTACTGTGCTAGGTCTGATTGGCGTGATTTTGGTGTTCGCTGGTTTGGCGCTGACTGTGTTGAACTTGTTGCGCTCAACCCTAACCACAGGTCAAACCACAAGTACAGACAACGCATCTGATGCATCAGCCAGCCTTGTATCTGATCCGTGGGGAGCTCTGTCACCTGAATGGCTGCTTGATTCTCCGCCACTGCCCGGCCAGTCTGAAACACTGCCAGTACTAACCACGGGAATGCCGTTGCTACCAAGCGAGAAGCCAGTCTCAGAGCCAGACGTACAAACCGTTGAAGCGACCTCTCAATGACCGACGTAGCCACTGCTGATTCGACTGCGTCCACACCGATGCGTCCACACCGTCAACTGGTCGCTACTGGTTTCGCAATCGCCGCTGGCGCCATGATGATCGGTGCACTGCTGGGCTTTTACCTAGCTCGTCGGCATGCATCTGGCATTGATCCCGGCAATGAGTGGCTCGCCGGGCATGCCGTACCAAATCCCCAACTTGTCTACGCCTTGTTAACTCTGCTGGCGTCTGTGGTTACCGTTCACTGGGCGCTCTGGGCTAGCCGCCGCCGCGAGACTGGTCACGCTTGGCTAGCCATTGGCGTTTCGTTGATGCTGGGACTCGCGTTTATGAACATGGCTATTTACAGTCTTAATCGCTTGGAGTTAGAGATTGGTTCAAGCGAGTGGGCAAACCTGGCTTTCGCGACTACTGGACTAGCGCTAGCACTGGTTGTGGTAGGGCTGTTTTATTTGGGTTTGATGACGCTGCGCTCACTGGGCGGCAGTGTCGGACCGGTCGGCAGCACACCGCTTGGCTCCGCCGTATTTTTCTGGGATTTCGTCGTACTGGCTTGGATTGCTACTTGGTATGTCGTGTACGTGGTGAAGTAGGCACTGATGGTCGGAATAGCTAGTCGTTACTTCGCTGGACGCATTGCACTTGCCGCGCTCGCTGCCACTGTCATAGGTCTTGCCACTGGCATTGATGGAACCGGCCACGTTGTTATGTACGCCACGATCGTGCTTGGCACCGCGGCAGGTTCATTCACGTTGATGGCCTCATTGTCGCTGGTGGCGGGCGATAGCGATTCAGGTGACCGTGATCACGCTCACAGTCATCCCGCCTTGCCTGCCTACTGGCCGGTAATGGCTGCCCTCGGTATGGGACTGCTGATGGTTGGACTGGTGATTGATGCGATCTTCACCATCGTCGGTTTTGGATTGCTGCTGATAGCGGCAGTGGAGTGGACATTGTCGGCATGGTCTGAGCGACTGTCGCTAGACCAGGCCGCCAACGAAACTCAACGTCAACGTTTGGTCCGTCCGTTTGAGATTTCGTTGTTTTCTACGCTAGGCATTGCGGTTCCGGTTCTACTTGCGTCAAGAGTTTTCTTAGCCGCTAGCCGTAATGCGGCTAGTTGGATAGCCATTGGTGCGGCAACCTGCATCATGGTGTTTGCTTTCGTGTTGTATGGCTTGCCGCAACTGCGTCGTCGCATCGTTGCAACGGTGCTGGTACTGGCCGCTGTTGGTGTGATCGTGGCTGGAATTACCTCAGCAGCTATCGGTGAACGCGAGTTCCACCCCCATTCTGAGAAAAACGACAACGAGCAAACGCAAGGCGAACAATGATTAATCGCGCCGTCAAACTCACCAAGACCACGGCCGCATGTGCAGCGGTCGGACTACTAGTGCTGTTTACCGCATCGTGTGCAAGCGGACGTCTTGATGCAACCAAACCAGTCGGCGAGAACGCGCGCGAGATCGACGGCCTGATGCGTCTGTCTGGAGTGATGGCGATCATCGTCGGCGTCATCGTTGCTGTCGCAGTTGTGGTGATAGTTGTCCGATTCCGCTCCAAACCAACCGACGATCCCGACGAATTACCGAAGCAAGTTCACGGCAACCGCAAGGCTGAAATTACCTGGACTCTCATACCTTTTGCCATGCTCCTGTTTTTGACTGTGCTCACATTGCCAGCAGTGTTTGCTTTAGCCGAACGCGGCGAAGGTCGCACCATTGTGGTGGAAGGTCAGCAGTGGTGGTGGCAGTTCAGCTACGACATCGACGATGATGGCGTCGCAGACATCGTTACCGCCAATGATTTGGTGATCCCGGTAGGTGAGGAAGTAAACCTCGAGATCTTGTCAAACGATGTGATCCATTCGTTTTGGATTCCTCGCCTAAACGGCAAGAAAGATGCCGTGCCGGGCCGTGTCCACGATCTGACCATGAGTTCAGATGAAGCCGGCGTGTTCTACGGCGAGTGCGCGGAGTTTTGCGGCCTCAGTCACGCCAATATGCAGATACGAGCAATCGTGCTTGAGCAAGACGACTACGACCGGTGGGTTGCAGAACAGATGACACCCACTGCGGAGCCGGTAGCGAACTCTGCGGCTGCTAACGGGCAAGAACTATTTGGCACGCATTGCCAGAGTTGCCACGTTGTCAACAACGTCTATGAGGCTGCCTCGGACGGCAACGCCAACCTCTTAGCCGGGGTAGCACCCAACCTCACCAAACTCATGACGCGGACTTCTTTCGCTGGCGCCTTGTTTGACCTGTATCTGCCCGACGGTTCGGTCAACGTGGCCGAGCTGCGCGAGTGGGTACGTCAAGCCCCCGAACAAAAACCCGCTCGCGCGGACAACCGGCAGGGAATGCAGGACTTCTCCGCGGTACTCAGCGACCAAGAACTTGACGACATCATCGCCTACCTGCAAACTCTCGGCGATGCGCCAGTGCTGCCCAACTGATCTGCTTTTGAAAAGACCGTAATGACCATCATCGAAGACCAACCCAAAACCGATGCCATCGCGCTGCGAACAGACGATGACATCGATGTGCCAGGAGAAACCACCGGAGTCTGGGCTCGCCCTGTGGACTCCAAGGGCTGGCGACAGTGGGTGTTCACCGTCGACCACAAGAAGATCGGGATCATGTACGGCGTTGCTGCCATGGTCTGGTTTTTCTTCGGCGGACTTGAGGCGCTTCTAATCCGAATTCAACTGTTCACGCCTAACGGCACGGTGCTGACCGCGGATCAATACAACCAGTTGTTCACCATGCATGGCACCACGATGGTCTTCTTGGTGGTGATGCCGATGGCGGCTGCGTTTGCCAACTATTTCGTACCACTACAGATCGGCGCGCGAGACGTTGCCTTCCCACGGCTCAATGCACTGGGCCTGTGGTTGTTTGTAGGCGGGGGTCTTTTCCTAAATCTCAGCTGGTTCCTGGGCGGAAGCCCGGACGGCGGCTGGTTTGCTTATGCCCCGAATACCGGTGTGGCATTCAGCCCCGGGCACGGCATGGACTTTTACGCGCTGGGTCTGCAGATCGTCGGTCTTGCTTCACTGGTTGGGGCTATCAACTTGATTGTCACGATCTTGAATATGCGCGCGCCTGGCATGAATTTGCTGCGAATGCCGGTGTTTACCTGGATGACTTTGGTGGTTCAGCTGTTGTTGTTGTTCGCTCTACCGGTCATAACTGTTGCCTTGATTTTGCTGACCTTTGATCGCATATTCGACGCGAACTTTTTCAACGTTGCGATGGGATCCGATCCGCTGCTGTGGCAGCACCTGTTTTGGATATTTGGTCATCCCGAGGTTTACATACTGATTTTGCCCTCGTTTGGCATTGTTTCCGAAGTCTTGCCGGTGTTCAGTCGTAAGCCTTTGTTTGGTTATCCGGTAGTCGTGTTGTCGGGAGCAGTCATCGGATTTATGGGTTGGGGCGTGTGGGCACACCACATGTTCACCTCCGGCTTAGGGCCTGTTTCGGTAGCTGCATTTGCTGCGACGACTATGTTCATTGCAGTACCCACCGGCGTGAAGATTTTGAACTGGCTGGCGACGATGTGGGGTGGCAACCTGCGTTTCACGGTGCCGATGCTTTTTGCTGTGTCTTTGGTGTCTATGTTCACAATCGGCGGTTTATCGGGCGTGATGCATGCGGTAGCCCCAGCGGACACTCAGCAAACCGACACCTACTTCGTAGTGGCGCACTTCCATTACGTGTTGTTTGGTGGCGCGCTCATGGGCTTGTTTGCGGGCATGTACTACTGGTGGCCTAAGGCCTTTGGTTACAGACTGAACGATCGATTAGGCAAATGGCACTTCTGGCTGATACTGCTGGGATTCAACATGACCTTTGGGCCAATGCACATCGTTGGACTACAAGGCATGGCTCGGCGGCACAGCCAATACGGCGAATACGACGGTTTCGATTTTTGGAACGCTGTCTCTTCGATCGGTTCATTTGTAATTTTGGTGGCGATGCTCATATTCGCCTACAACATTTTCAAAACTTGGGGTGGCTATCGACGTGGCGAGATTCCTCAAGCGCCACCTGACCCCTGGGATGGGCGCACCTTGGAGTGGGCTATTCCTTCGCCGACTCCCGAGCACAATTTTGATTATGTGCCGGTGGTTACAGATCTTGATGATTTTTGGCATAAGAAGTATCAACCAGACAGCACCGGCAAGCTGAGGCGAATCGCGGATGGCAACGAAATAGCGCAAAAAGGTGATCAACATCCACACCTGCCTTCTCCGTCGTATTGGCCGGTGGTGTTGGCCGCGGGGTTGCCACTGGTTGCGCTGGGGCTGATTTACACACTCTGGCTGGCAGGTATTGGCTTGCTGCTGATAATTGGAGCCATGTTTGGCTGGAGCCTTGAACCCGCTACCGAGCCTTCGTCGCATGCCCCAGACCCAGCTGACCCCGATTCGGACGACCCCGATTCGGATGTCACCGGAGCAACCGCTAACCCCGGTGGAGCTAACACCGGTGGAGATAACAATGCCTGAAGCGGATACAACCACCGGCCAGGTGGCATATGGCCCCACCGAGTTTGACGACCATGATCACGTCCCAACCACCACAGGGCTCAGCAACGAAAAGATGACGATGTGGGCCTTCCTTGGCTCAGATTGCCTGCTCTTTGGTGCGCTGATCTCGACTTATCTGCTGCTTCGCAATCGCACGGGTCCAGATACCGAGGGTCCAACAGCCGCGGAACTGTTTGACATTCCGTTTACTTCGGTCAGTTCGTTCGTATTGCTGATGAGTTCGCTGACGATGGTGCTGGCAGTGTCTGCAATCGCTCGTCGCGAGATGGAACGTTGCAAGCTGTGGCTGCTATCCACCGCCGCGCTTGGTGGTGTGTTCGTCGCTGGACAGGTATACGAGTTCACCAGCTTTTACCGCGAGGGTTTGGGCTACACGGTGAACGTTTCTTCCTCTGCGTTTTACACCCTGACCGGATTCCACGGGGTTCACGTGTCGTTTGGCATCATCATGCTGGTGGCGCTTTGGGCGCTAGTCCAAGGTGGCGTGGTTACTGCCAAGAATGCTGAAACGGTTGAAATCGTCGGCCTTTATTGGCACTTTGTAGACATTGTGTGGATCGTGATTTTTGCAGTCGTTTATCTCATCCCCTAGTTCTAGTCCGCGATAATTCCACCAGACAGATTTCCCCAGACAGATTCGTTCAGATATACAGCTATGAGCACCACCGAAACCATCACTCCAGATCACGACGAAGAGCAGCACGAGCAGCACGGCCTCAGCGACTGGGGTTATGTCAAAGTTGCCTTGCTGCTAGCGGTACTGACAGCAGCTGAGGTACTCACCTATTTCTACGACTTTGGTCGTATAGAGGTGCCGCTACTGCTGGTGCTAATGGTCGTCAAGTTTGAGATCGTTGTGGCCTATTTCATGCATCTTCGCTTCGACAACAAGCTATTTACCTACCTATTTGCAACGGGCTTGGTACTGACGATCGGTGTTTATGCGGCTATGGCTACGTCGTTTGTGTTCTGGGGAGACCCAGCCGGGTGCGACGCTGGCACTTTCTGTTAACCAGCAGTCGCTGCGCTAGGCAACCCACCAACCAAACCCCAGACTCAAAATGCCAGACTTTAAATGCCAGGCCTTAAATGATTGACCTGCGCCGCTGGCGTGACGACGAGCAATACCGAGCTGGCGCCATAGCTAAAGGAGCTACCGCCAGCCAAGCCGAACAATTAATTGCAGCTGACATCGAACATCGTGCAGCAGTTCATGCTGCAGAACAGTCTCGAGCACAACACAACACAGCCAGTAAGGCCATTGGTCGTGCAACCGACGAAGCAGAGCGGCAAGCAAAGCTCACAGAAGCAACTGAAATCAAGTCACTTCTTACCGAGCTAGAAAACCGAGAAAACGAAGCTAGCGACCGCCTCCACGAGCTGGCATACCAGATTCCCAATCCAGCTCATGAAGCAGTGCCTGCCGGTGGCGAAGAAAACTTTGTCGTGCTGCGAGAGGTGGGGGAGCAGAGCCCACCGCCTAAATACGACCATGCCGCCGCCGGGCAGGTGCTGGGCATAGTCAACAGTGATAGTGCTGTGCGTAACAGCGGCACACGCTTCGCTTACCTGATGGGCAAAGCTGTACGGCTTGAGTTCGCCCTGATCCAGTGGACACTGGATTTGCTTGACAAGCATGGTTTTGAACCTGTGGTGCCGCCCGTGCTGGTGCGTGAAGAGATGATGGTTGAGGCTGGGTTTTTTCCGACAGATCGTCACCAGGTTTACGAGATCGCCGGCGATGACCTGTTTTTGATTGGCACCTCTGAGGTCGCATTGGCAGGGTTACATCGAAATGAGAGGCTCAACCGAGCTTCGTTACCGCGCCGGTACGCCGGATTTTCATCTTGCTTTCGCCGCGAGGCAGGCACCCACGGCAAAGACACTCGCGGCATCTTTCGTGTACATCAATTCGACAAGGTTGAGATGTTTTCCTTTTGCGACCCGGACAAGAGTTGGGACGAGTTAGAAAATTTGCTGGCTTTGCAAGAGGAGATCGTTGGCACGCTTGGTTTGCCTTACCGGGTGATCAATGTGGCGGCTGGCGATTTAGGAGCGGCCGCCGCTATGAAATACGACATCGAGGTATGGCTACCGTCTGAGGGTGCCTATCGCGAGATCACCTCATGCTCGAACTACACGGACTATTCCGCCAGGCGGCTCGCGGCGCGTTTCGTCGATGGCGATAGCGGAGGTCTGTTGCACACGCTCAATGGCACGGCCTGCGCTGTGTCTCGCATGCTGGTGTTTTTGATGGAGAACGCTCAACAACTTGACGGCACGGTGCTTGTACCCGAAGTGTTACGACCACTTTGTGGGTTTGACTCGCTTGAACCCGCTAGCTGATTACTAGCGGTAACTAGCAAGTAATAACTGCTAGCTGGCTCCCGTTAGTTGCATTCCGAGCCAAGCCACAACGATGCCGCCTGCTATTAGGGCTGCGAGATAGCCCGCTGACAACCACCGGTTTGCCTGAGCCATGCGAGCAACCTGCCTCGCCAGTCCAGAGACGGTCGTCAGCGCGCCGATTCCTCCCGCCACTAGTGCTGTTACAAACACGTCATTGATGTCCCAGTCAATGTTGTAGAGCAGACCAGCAAAAAATGCGCCCGTTAGGTTCACTACCGAAAGACCAGTCGCTGGACTGCTCCAGAAGATGGTCTTACCAGTGGCGCACCAGCGCAACAAGGTTCCGGTTGCTGCCAGCACCGCAAATGCCCCAATGGCTGCAAACTGCATCATGCGAACTGCGTCATGCGAACTTGGCTATGCAACTCGATGCCCATCTTGGCAGGCAAAATCCCAAGGCGCAGCCGACCACCGTCGCACCTAGCCATAACCCCGCAGTGCCAAACTGTCCTTTGTCAATGTCAGCAGCTAGCTCAACTACGACCGCGGAAAAGCTGGTGATTGCACCGCATAGGCCGACGGTGAACCACACACCTGTTTCGCGTTGTTCTACCCAGTCTCTCTTCGACAATTTGTCTGATTTGCTCGGCTGACCAGTCGTGACCATTACGTTTGTCCGTACCGCGGAGCCGGTAAGAGTTGCTGTACCGGTAAGAAAGCACCCGACGATGTTCGCTACCAACAAAGCTCCACGTGGATACCAAACCGCACCGACGCCCCAACGGAGCGCGGCTCCCACGATTCCGGCAACGGCCAGTGCTACCACCAATGTTGCGGTGGACGATTGTCGCGGAGTCATCCTGGTGCGCATATGCACATGAGTAACACAGGCAAAGCCAAATCGGCCGACAAGCTAGCTGCGGCCCGGAATCGTCTTATGGACCAAGGCATTATCGAGAGCGAAGTTCCCAGCGATCCATTCGAGCTATTTGATGAATGGCTGAGTTTCGCATTTGAGGTTGAGATCTTCAACGCCAATGCCATGGCGCTGGCCACCGTGGGAGACGATGGCCGACCATCGGTACGTAATGTGTTGGCTCGGCCAGTCCCCAATGACACCGGTCAGATAACGCCAGCTCACAGAGCTGGTGCGGTTGCTTTCTACACCGACGCGAATAGCCACAAGGCACGTGACCTGTCAAGTAATCCAAACGCGGCTGCTGTGTTTAGTTGGTTGGCGTTGGAACGACAGGTGCGGATGGATGGACGCGTTACTGCTCTAAGCGCAAAGGCTGTTGCCAACTATTTCGCTGATCGACCACGCGAGGCGCAGATAGCCATGCTTTGCTCACAGCAAAGTGAGCGTGCCGCCAATCGCGGTGCTATTGAACGTCGATTCATAGAGGCTCAATCCGCTGAACTTGAAATCAACCATCATTGGACCGGTTATGCGTTGCATCCGCAGCGCGTTGAGTTTTGGCAAGGACGCAGCGACCGAATCCACGATCGGCTGGTGTATGAGTTACACACCTCACCGGCCCAATCAGAACCCACATGGCAGCTGTCGCGGCTACAGCCCTAAGTAGCTATAACTCAAATCAGCTAACCCGATCAAAGCGGCCAAGTCTCAACGGCTTGCACCAGCCCAGCGATCAGTGCCTCGTGATGAGGCACTCGTTCTTGGCCGACCTCGCGCCCATTGAATCCGGTCCACATAGGACTCTTGCCACGAATTCTGGGTGGCAGCTCTATCTGCACGCCACCCATGCGCGGCAAGTTCACCGGATTCATCGGATGCTGTCCCGCAAACCGAAGCGGCACATCACCTGGCTTGTGCAACACTTCATAATGTGGCAAATGTTCAATCAGATTGATTGCCACATGCTCGGCCAACTGCCGATTTTGTCCACCCAGCAACACTGACCGCATCAGATCGGGTCTACCGAACCCGTGAATAGAAATCGCTACATCGACGTGATCAAGAAACGCTGCTAGCGAAGGTGATTCATCAGGACAAACCAGATGTGAAGGCAAATGCCACTGATCATTCGGACCTTGTAGCACGGCATACACCGAAGCGTTTGCGCGTAATGCCACTTCGCTGGCTATGTCGTCGGTGACCTCCTCAAGCCAACCACCGTGAAATGCCATAAGCCCGAACTGAGATCGCAGTGTCAGTATTTCGCTGACGCCGGGGCGACTCAACAAGGTGGCGAACGGCTTGTTGGTACTTAGTAGCGATTCATCATGCAGATGGAGTGCCATCGTCACCCACTCCTACCTCAAGCAGATCGGCGTTGTTTGCTTCATCGTTGCTTGCCTCGTCTGGGTCTGCTCCGCTGCTGCTGGTGTCTGCCAGTGCCGCCATCAACCCCAGTGCTACTGCCACGCTCATGATTAGTCCCAGCCGTAGTCCGCCGATAGAAGCCACAAAGTTTGTTAAGTCACCGCTCCATCGTTCCACATTCAGCACGATGCCCAATCCCGACCACTCCAACCTGTCGCTTAGCCAATAGAAGATCAGGTACGCGCCGGCTAGCACCATTAGCACGCCCGCTAGTTGGTCGGTGTAACGCATCAAACTGCGCAGACGCGTTAACAGAGATCGTCGTGCCAACGCAAGGCTGATGGTGAGTGAGGTAAGCACCAAGCTCATTCCTGCTGCATAAACAGCGAACGCAACCAGCCCAGAACCGAAGTCGTTGACCGAGGTAGAAACCACCACGATGAAGGTTGGCAGACCGCACGAAACCGAAGCCACCGCATAGCTGATGCCAAACAAGAACAGTGACCGAGCGTCGCGTCCGCCGCCGCCGTGATCGAATTTTGGCAAGAACACAGTCATCCGCCAGCCCGCTAAAAAGGCCACTCCTATTGCCATAAGCGCTATGCCGATACCGATGGTGAGCCACGGGACAACGCTGTTGATGGCCGTTAAACCAGCAGTAACCAGTAGGCCAACAATGCCGAACACCACTAGGAATCCGCCCGACACAGTGGCGCCGGTAAGCAGAGCTCGCCAGATACCGGCGCGTGCACCAGTTTCGGTTGCTCTGCGATCAAGTCCCAAGAAATAGGACAAATAGGCGGGCAGCATGGCGAATCCGCACGGGTTGATGGTGGCCACCATTCCCGCGGTGAATGCAAATGTGAGTTGAGTTGCGCTCATTGCTCAGCCCCGTCGTTGGCTTCAAAATAGTCGTCTAGATCAAAGTGTTCGTTTGCTCTCGACACCAAATCGTCAAACGTCAAGATCCCGCTGTGAGACTGAAGCAGTTCACCTTCGGCAGAAACGAAGACCGTTGTCGGCATACCCAGCCCACCCAACTCGATAAGCAGATCACTTTCGTCAAGACCTATGGAGTAGGTAACTCCGGTTTCAGCGACAATTGCGCGTGCAGGCTCAACATCTTCCACGGCTAAACCAACGACCGCTACCTGGCTGCCGTGCGTATTCCAAAACTGCTCGATGTCGGGCATTTCGGTTACGCAAGGCACACACCACGACGCAAAAAAGTTGATGATCAACGGACACCCTGCGTAGCCCGATAGCGATGCAGGTTCGAGGTTTAGCGTGTTGAAGGTGATTGCGTGGACGGCTTCGTCAGAGTTTGTTGCGCTTGCTAGCAAAGCCGTGGGGTCTATTTCATCGCAACTTCCGGCTTGGCTGACGATCTCACTAACTCCGCTGCTGGCACTAGCGGCTGCCACAATTTCTTCTTCCATGACATCCATAGAAGATTCCGGTGATGCTCCACCCAAACCCAAGAAAATCACTGCTGCAACGGTGTAGACCGCAAGCACTGAGAAGGTCGCTTGGCGCCAACCGAGCAGTAGCCACCGCAAGAAGCCTTTGGAGCCGGACGTAGGCATATGCCAGAAGATTACTGGTCGGCATTAGCGGGATTTGTGCGCCCCTCAGCCAACAGCTCTAAAAGGACATTCGAAGATCGGGTGGAAGTGGAACTTCGTCTATCTCCAACTTCGGTCGAGGTTTAGCTGGTGGGCGGCCACGTGTCATTACCTCACGCACAGCACCGTTAATGAATAGTTCTCCTCCCCACACTCCCCATTCCTCGTTGCGACGTCTAGCAGCCGAAAAGCATTCTGTTTTCACCATGCAGCGGCTGCAGATGGCTTTGGCTCGCAAAATGTCGGCGTATCTATCAGAAAAGAAAACACGCGTAGAAACGCCAGTACCGTCGTTACATCGGCTAGCGCCCCTCCATGCAGTATTCGGATTGGTGAGTTGTCTGAGCATGGCCACTCCTTCGCCGCGACTTCATGCGAATGCGCACAACTGCGACTACGTTGCGTGAACTCGAAGAGAGGAAGAGATTGAGGCCCTATCGAGCTTCGAAGAAAAAGCCAGGCAATCCACAGGTGCCGAAGAACGCCCTTTGCCGCTAAGCGATGTAGCTAAGCAGTGCGATAACACCAGCCAGCCATGAAATAGTCAAGTGCATTTATTGGGCGTGATGCTGGCTTGCTAGCAGCTCTCACAGTTTGCTAGTAGCTGCTTTGCTTAGTTAAAGCTGTACTCCACGATGCCGCTGGGGTGACGTCGAGCTGTGGCTTCGCCAATCTGTCGCAGATGCTCAAGATGCGCAAACGTTTCAGACTCCGCCATAGATCCCCAAGAGCGTTCCTTGAAAAGCTCCTTCATGTACTGCTGCACTGATCCGTGTCCTAGGTGATCAGACGCTTCACGCAGCACGTCTAAGCGCTCGTTGTGATGACGCTTGATGTCTTGCACGCGCCCACGTAAATCCATGCACGGTTGCCCGTGAGCTGGCAGACCTAGCTCGACTCCTTCAAGTTCGGCTACGCGGTCCAGTGAGTTGAAGAAGTCGTTGAGCGGATCTTTGGCCGTTGTTATGCCAGAAATGTGCGGAGTGATGGTTGGTAGTACGTGGTCCCCGCAGAGCATTACACCTGTCTCCGGATCAAACAGGCACAGATGATCAATGGTGTGTCCAGGGGTGTGTATCGCTACAAATTCTCGCCGCGCCAGTTTGATGCGGTCGGCATCGTCAATGCGCGAAGTAGGTACGGGCGTCTTGAACCAGCGACCGCCCCAACCCTTTTTCATCATCTCGTATGACAAACGCCGATGCCATGGAAGCTTGTAACCCTTGCCACCCCAAGGGGTCGGGCCGCTAGGGCCACCACCGCTTATTTCATGCAATGGCTCGGTAGTTACTTCGGGATCTTCTTCGTCAACCTCGGCAATCACACCGGTGTCGTTGTTTGTGTCGTGCACCGGCTCCAGCGGATGCTCGTCTTCTTCGTCAACGTCCCACCACAAACGGAAGTTTCGATGCGTAATCAACTCGGCGCCGTACTCCTGGCAAAAGCGTCCGGCCGCCCCAAAGTGATCGGGATGACTGTGTGTGACAAGAATTGTGTGAACACGCTCGGGTGGCAGTTCGGCTTGCTTGAGGCCGAGCTTCAGCGCCTTCCACGAAGCAGGCCCAGGCAATCCCGGATCTAGCAAGGCTGCCCCTCGGTCATCGTCAAGGATGTAGCAGTTGACGTGACCTAAACCCGGCATGTTCATGGGAAGCTGAATCCGCCGGATGTTTGGTGCCATCTCGACGACTTTGTCGTCGGGTGGCAACTGCTCCTCACGGATCGGCTTACTCACGCCGATTCAGGCTAGTGCCACAGTTCTAGCTGGGGTTTTGTTGTCTCAGCCAGTGCTCGTAGTAGTAACGCAACTCGTTAATGCTGGAGTGAATGTCATCAAGAGCTCGGTGTTTGACTGCGTGCGTTTTATCTTCATTGGCGCGCCACGCTTGCACGACGGTGGGCACCAACGCTTCGGCAACCATCCGCAATGAAGAAACGTCAACAACGCGGTAGTGCAACATCTGCTCCACCAGCGGCATGTGCTCATCTAAAAACCGTCGATCGGTGCCAATCGAGTTGCCACAAATTGGAGTTTCAGAGGGATTAGCCACGTTGGTCTTTATGAAGTCGACAGTCTGTTGCTCAGCCTGCGCGAGCGTGAGCTTGGAGTTTTTGATTTGGTCAAGTAATCCGGTTTTAGTGTGCATCTCGGTTACTTCTGGCCCCATCTGTTTGAGGTCCTGGTTGTTAATCCCTATCACCAGATTTGGCCCCTCGATAACCGTTTCAAGATGCTTGTCGGTAATGACGGTGGCGATTTCAACGATTCGATGAACACGGTGATCCAGACCCGTCATTTCAAGGTCAATCCAGACAAACATTGCGCTCACCTTACGACTCATGGGGGAGCCCTCTTGGCAGCTCAAACCTGCGTCTAAGTTTTGAGGTTTCGCAGTCGTTGCACTAAACCTCTATTTTGTTTGTGTGTTTGCCAGGCGCAGAACTAGCAAAAGTAACCCGCCTCGCAGTAGCACTAGCGGTCAACCAGACCGTCAACTCAACCGTGCCAGGAGCCAAAAAGGTAGGGCTCGGTTGCAAGCGCGCCGAATGCAACGACCTGCGCGCAGGCTTGATCGAGTAATACAACGCCGCCGCCGTCGTGGCGACATAAAGGACCCCTGGAATCGTTTTCGTGCCGGGTTGGCTCTGCTGTTAGGGGGGATAGTCGTTGGAACGATTGGTTACTCGATCCTCGGGCTCAAGCCTTTTAACGCCCTGTTTCAAACCATTGTCACGATTTCAACGGTGGGATATTCCGAAGCTCGTGTGCCTGACGCAGGCAGACTTGGCTACCAGATATTCACTCTCGTGCTTATCTTGCTCGGAACTTCTTCAGCGTTGTACACGCTGGGTGTGCTGATGGACACGTTGTTTGAAGGGCATCTTGACGACCGCTTAAGGAGGCGACACATGCGTGACACGATCAGCCAGATGAACGGTCACACGATTGTTTGTGGCTATGGCCAGGTGGGTCGTGCGGTTGCTACGGATCTAGTCGAGCAGGGTTGCGAAGTGGTGGTGATCGACTTCGATGAGCTAGTAGTGAACGACAATCATCTGATTATCACTGCCGATGCCACCGATGACGAGGCATTGATAGAAGCCGGAATTGATCGAGCAGCCACCCTGGTGCTGGCGTTTAACTCCGATGTGGCCAACTTGTATGTAACGCTGAGTGCGCGTGCGATGCGCTCGGATCTGTTCATTTTGGCGCGGACGAACTCTCCCAACACCGTCCCAAAGCTGATGAGTGCTGGTGCTAACAGAGTTGTCAATCCAAACGAGATTGGTGCGGCGCGGATGGCAGCGGTTGCGCAGCATCCCGAGGTAGTGACTTATTTTGACGAGCTGTTACCGAACATCTCAGCTACCGAAACTTTGGTGAAGGAGTATCGCATTGAGCCCGAAAGCGAGCTCGCAAAAATGTCGCTAGGTGAGAGCGTGTTGGGCGAGGACTGGCCAGGTTCGGTGCTGGCGATCGGACGTGACGGGGAGTGGGCTGTTGCACCTACAGACAGCTTCACGCTGTTGGCGGGAGATGTACTTGTGATGCTTGGAACTTATGAACAGTTAGCTGTGGTGATTGACAAGTTTGAGAGGTGAGCCGTTGGCGCGCGCGAGACTTGGCTTTCTCGCGTAACCGTTTGATGCGCTGAGCGCGAACCAGTGAGCTAGTAGGGCTAGTAGTTATCTGCGAGCGGAACTTATCTAATGAAACGATCGGTGCTGTTGTTGTTGCAGTCTCTACTAGCGGCCTGGCGGTCTCAGCAATCTCTTCAAACAGCGTCGGGCTAAACCAGTCGAGGTTTGTGTTCTTACTTGTCTTGCTGCTCTTGCTCATGCCAACAAGATGACAGATGGGTGAGACATTTGACTCAGCTAGCGCAACTAACCCAGCCTGGCTGCTGCAGTCTCTACTAGCGGCCTGTATGACCGAACCCTCCCAGGCCACGCTCAGAATCGTCCAGGGTCTCAACTATCTCCCACTCAACAGCTTCGACGCGCTGAATCACAAGTTGAGCGATCCGGTCACCTCGTTGCACTTCGTAAACCGCATCGGGATCGGTGTTGATCAACAGGACGCGCAGCTCGTCGCGGTAGCCACTGTCAATCAGTCCGGGCGTATTGAGGCAGGTAACACCGTGCCGTAACGCCAGCCCGCTACGTGGTTGAACGAAACCGGCGTAGCCCTCAGGGATCGCAACCGCTATTCCGGTTGGTACCAAAGCTCGACCACCGCCAGCCTTGAGCGAAGCCGGTTCAGCCGCGAACAGATCTGCACCTGCATCGCCGGGTTTTGAGTAGCTAGGTAAGGGAAGATCAGGGTCAATTTGACGGATAGGCAACTGCACCACGAACCCACACTAGGTTGCCGCAGAGGTGCGTTTTGTATGTTTGGTGGGCCGCCCGGGGCTCGAACCCGGCACCTTGGGATTAAAAGTCCCCTGCTCTACCAGATGAGCTAGCGGCCCGGCTTTTTAGGCTAATGATGGGCGCCAGCACGCTAACAGTGAGCTAATCGGGAGTGTCGTAGCATTAGCCGCATTGCTACAGCACGCGACTCAGCTCGCGACGCCAGCGCGCACGAACCTGGCACTCCAGTATCCGACGCTTTGACCGATAGTGCAGCACCCGATAGCTCTGAGCTTGACAACGTTGAGGCCGAGCTGGCGCAGGTTGATAAATCGCTACAGCTACTTGCCGATGAGAGCGTAGATCCAGCTGAGGCTCTGTCTTGGCTGAACAAGTCTGACTGAGCTAGAGCACTAGCTATTCACCTCTACTCGAGGGCTAGGTCAGTATTGCTAGCTACAAAGTCAACCCGCTCACCGGGCTCAAGATGCTCCCAACCCCAAGTCTCACTGGCTTTGATCTTGTACCAACGACCACCCAGATTTGGGACGGGCACTTCCTCCGCACCCACATAAAGATCGACCGTCTTAACCACCCCCGCATGACTCACCATCAAAACGCCATCGTTCGGTTTTAAGCCAGCGCAGAGCTTGCACAGGGCTGGCAACAGTCGCCTTGCCACGCTCTGTTCGCTTTCAAAGTTTGGCGGCCAGCGACGTTCGCCAATCGCACCTGGCCACTGCTCTTCGATTTCTGAGCGAGTCAACCCCTCCCACTCCCCGGCATGACGCTCGCGCAAAGTGGGGTCGATCACGAGGTCTGTAACACCCAGCATCTCAGCCAATATCTCAGCGGTGTGACGAGCACGTTCTAAATCGCTTGTGATCACTCTTTTCACTGATCTGCAGTGACTGCTGCTTTGAGAGCCGTCTTGGCGTGCATCTTGCGTCTGCTTAGACATGGCTAGACCAGCAATCTTGGCTTGACGTTTGCCCAATTTCGTAAGTGGTGGATCGGCCTGACCTTGCCATTTACCGGCCAGGTTCCATTCAGATTGACCATGCCTAATGATTAGTAGCGATGTCACAATGTCAGCCTGGCAGGTTCTAGCTTGTATTTGTCGGTAGGTACCCTCAGCTTTGTTGTGCCTAACGTCACCTTGAGACTTTTTGCTTCGGCTAGGGAGGCGGCAGGAACCGACCGCGTAAAGCTTGAAGTAGACGATTTAGCCGCCGCTTTGGATTGGGCGTGCGACACCTTCGGTGAACAGTTCGCGGCAATCCTTGATACAAGTCGAATCTGGCTTAACGGAGAAGCGGTTCCAAATACGACGGCTGTTGCTAACGGTGACGAGATAGCCGTGCTGCCTCCTGTTTCCGGAGGAGCCTGACCTGTCAGGCAGCTCAACGACGGCTCTCAATGGACACAGCTCTAGCCCAGCTGAGCGATATCGCTGGGTGCTGCTGTGGTTTATTTTTCAGCTAGTTGCACTCGCAGTTCATCCAACGGCATTCGGAGTCTTGCTGATTGTTGCTGCGTGTCTAGGTGGCTGGCAAAACGCAGCACGCCTGAGCTTGAACAAAGATCTCGAGCGTGGGCATGGTGGAAAGCATGGTGGTGAGCACGGTTTAGGCGACTGGCCAGCAAAATCGATTAGTGCTGTCTTAGCGGCGATGTTGGCGTCTTCGGGCTTGATTGATTTACGCCTTGCAGGTGTTGTTGTTATGGGCGCCGCGCTCGGCAGCGTGGCTGTCAGCTGGCAAGCTGACCGTCAGCTAGCCAAGACATTGAACAGAGCAGGGGAGCTAGTGCTGGCCTGGCTCGTGGTCGGAATTCCAGCCTGCGCAGTCGGCGTATTGGCGCAAGAAACTGTGTCAGGCGCGGTGGTTCTGGTGTGTGTGGTGTTTATATACGAGACGGGTACAAGCATCTGGCACGGGGTAAGCGTTGACCCGCTGAAAGTGCTGGCGAAGATTTTTCTAAGCGGCACAAAGTTCTTACGCCGAAAGTCTCGCCGAAGCGGATCTGGGCGCATGCGTCAAGAACTACACCGACTAGTGGGAGTCTTTGCCGGACTGACAGGCGCCTGCGCCGTGATCTTCGCGACAACCGCTGTGTCGCTGCCGCCCTACGTGCCGGAGGATTCCCTGCGGTTGATGATTATCGCAGTTGCCACCTTGCTAACGGCTCAGAGCCTCGTGGTTCGGTATCAATCGGCACACCATCGAGGAGCTGAGAAACATCGAGGGGTTGAGAAACAATGCCCAGCGAGCCTGATGCGCGCACCACTGACCAGCCGATGGCCGCTGCGCCGCTTGGGTGTGTTGTTTGTCATCGGGCCGGCTTGGTTGTGGGCGATTGATCTAATCCGCTTCTAGGGTTGTAGCCGTGTCAATACAGCCATTGTCGCGACAACCGCAGCCAGGCCTTGATGACAGCCTGACGCTTGTGGGTTCAGTCAAAGATCGGCTAGATGAACGACTAGCTGTACCGAAATCACTGGCAATCCTGTCGATGCACACCTCTCCATTGTCTGCTCCAGGCACAGGCGACGGTGGCGGCCTCAATATTTATGTGCGAGAGCTCTCGGCTGCAATGGCTGCAATTGGCACGCGTTGCGACATTTATGTGCGCCGCACCGATTCCAACACTCCTGCTCATGTTGAAATTGCTCCCAACGTTCGCCTTACCCACATTGACGCTGGCCCTCTTGGCCTTGCTAAAGAAGACCTCCCTGCAGTAGTCGATCTGTACGCCGATCGTGTAGCAGAGCACATAGAGCAGCGTCCGGTTGACGCCATCCACGCTCATTACTGGTTGTCAGGTGTGGCTGGGCACCGCCTCAAGCACGAACTTGATGTGCCATTAGCCGTCACATTCCACACACTTGCTCGAATCAAGGCACGCGAGGGAGATGCGGAACCCATCCATCGTGCGGTCGCCGAACAAGAGGTAATGGACTGCGCCGATGTCGTGTTCGCTTCTAGTGAGCCGGAAGCAAACCAGCTATGCCAGCTATACGACGTTGTGCCTGACCGAATCCGAATCCTTACCCCTGGTGTGAATCTGGATTTGTTTTCGCCAGGTGATCAAAGTGCCGCCCAAGTAGAGCTTGGCCTCGCAGAAGTGGTGACCACCGAACCTGCAACTCCACGAATTTCCACCCTCTTGTTCGTTGGCCGACTGCAACCGCTAAAAGGCGCTGATGTTGCCGTTCAAGCCTTAGCGCTTTCTCGTTCTAAAGATGCTCGTTTGATGATCGTTGGTGGACCCAGTGGTCAAGATGGAGAACACACGCTCGACGAACTCCACAAACTTGTTGCAGACCTTGGTTTAACTCAACGAGTCATATTTGTTCCACCGCAGTCGCACCACCTCCTTCCTGTTTACTATCGAGCCGCTGACATTTGCGTGGTGCCTAGCCGTTCGGAATCGTTTGGCTTGGTTGCGCTTGAAGCTGCCGCCTGCGGCACACCCGTAGTGGCATCCGATGTTGGTGGGCTTAGCCGAAGCGTTACCGATGGCGTTACTGGCCTGCTAGTGAGCGACCGTGACCCCGCGCAGTTTGCGGCTCAAATTGATCGTGTTTTAGAAGACTCCGTTCTTGCTTCTCGGTTGGGAAGTGGGGGGAGTGCTCACGCTGCAGATCACACTTGGGAAGCCTCCGCGATCAACGCTGCGGCGGTACTTGCAACCTTGACTTCGCGTGAGTTGCTTGTCGCTTGCGTGTAAATCTTGCGTGTAAGCATCGCGCAAGGTTGTGACATTGTGATGACCAGGAATCCCGCTACCACCGAAGAACTTGCCGCTCTAGAGCAGCGAATCGATGAATGGCTGGACGAATGGCAGCACAGCCAACCAGCCAGCAGCGCGACAGCCACAGCCGCTGGCGCAATAACAGCCGCTGGCGCAATAACAGCCGATACCAGCTCACTTGAGAGGCCACTGTTGCTTGATGTCAGTCGTGACGACACGATTCCGCTCCGTTGGTACATTCGGTTGGCCGGCGACACGCGCGATGTCATTGCTATTTGGCTGACCTTGCGCCAACGCACTCTGGCTTATGAGACATACGTTCTGCCTATTGCCACTCAACGCACAGATGAGGTCAACGTTTTCTTACTACGGCGAAATCATGCCTTGGTCGGCGCTCAGTTTTGCATTGGTTCCGAGGATGCTTACTACCTCACTGGCGAGCTTGGGACACACTGCGTCGATGAGGATGAGCTTGATCGCATCGTTGGCTCGCTTTGGACTTACGTTGAACGAGATTTTGAGACCCTGTTGTCGCTAGGCCACGGCGTCAAACCTAAGCGCTAGCTATATATGTAACTAGCTATATGTGTAATAGGCGCACCGTCAAAATAATTCTCCTTGCATATTTCAAACACTCCATTACTTTGAACGTTGTCGAACGACACTGCACCGCATAGGAAGTGAGTGGTGCAGTGTCGTTCAGACACCAATGGGCACAGTCGTTCAGACACCAATGGGCACAGTCGTTCAGACACCAATGGGCACAGTCGTTCAGACACCAATGGGCACAGTCGTTCAGACACCAATGGGCACAGTCGTTCAGACACCAATGGGCACAGTCGTTCAGACACCAATGGGCACAGTCGCAAACATTTGGCACGGTTAGCGTGAAGTCATGATCAAGCTTGTGATTGTGGGCGGCGGCAAGATGGGTGAGGCTCTGCTGGCTGGGCTACTTGAAGCGAAGAAGTACCAGCCCGACGATGTTCTTGTGGTCGAACCGATGCCAGAACGCTGTGCTTTTTTGGCTGAGCGCTACAAAATAAACACCAAGACCGACATAGATCCCAACTCCATGACGGCCGGCCAGTTGCCCCACACAATTCTCGCAACCAAACCCAATGTGATCCCTGCCGTGGCAACAACAGCGGCTAAAAATTCCAGCTGCATTCTTTCGATTGCTGCAGGCGTAACCATCGCCACGCTTGAGCAGGCCGTCTCAAAAGAAGCTGAGCTTCTGCCGATCATCCGAGCCATGCCAAACACCCCCGCTCTGGTGGGTCAAGGAGCTGCGGCCATCTGCGGCAACACTCTCGCTGAAAATCACCTCGACTGGGCCGAAGATGTCTTGTCAGCGGTAGGCATTGTGGTTCGCACCACCGAAGCCGATCTTGATGCGGTGACCGGACTGTCAGGTTCAGGCCCGGCCTATGTGTTCTTGGTTGCCGAGGCAATGATTGACGCGGGCGTGGCGATCGGCCTTACTCGTCAAGTCGCCACCGAGCTAACCACGCAAACGTTGTTGGGTTCAGCCGCGCTGTTGCGTGAAGGCATCCGTGAAGGCATTCAAGCAGCGGATTTGAGAGCCAATGTCACTTCACCGGGCGGCACCACCGCAGCGGGTTTGAAGCTGCTTGAGCAGCACAGCGTGCGAGCAGCGTTTGCTAACGCGGTTGAGGCAGCAACAAAGCGATCGGCACAACTAGGCCAAGCCACCGCAGCGTCTACTAGCTGAGAGACAGTTGTGAAAGTGCCGTCACTACGGTTCAACACCGTTACTTGTATCACCGACCTTGGTCTGAGCGACGAGTCTGTTGGTTTGATTCATTCGATTCTGCAAGATCATTGCGAATCACTCACCGTCATTGATCTGTGTCACTACATCGACCCCGGCGACACCAAGGCCGCAGCTTTGATGCTGGCGCGCAGCGTGCCTTATCTCGCGCCTGGTGTTGTCCTGGTATCGATCGGCAGGCGACTGGAACGTCCTGCGATTGCGGTTGAGGTTGGTGATGGCCAAGCCGTGTTGGCCGGTCCCGACAACGGTGTGTTAGCGGCTGCAGTTGCAACGGTTGGTGGTGCCGATTTAGCTGTGCGCTTGTCCAGCGCAGATCTGGCTGCCACAACCACATCAGCCTCCGCTGTTCACCCCGCTCGCGATGTCTTGGCTCCCGCAGTGACGCGTATTTGTCAAGGTGAACCGTTGGAAAACCTTGGTGATCCGGTTGACTCAGCTTTGTTGTTACCTTCCGTATTGCCAATGCCACGAGCCGAAGATGACGGCACTTTGGTGGCTGAGGTGCTCTCTCTTGATAACCACGGCGTGGCTCAGCTCAACATTGACCGTTCTGTGCTGTCTGAGCTGATAACGCCAGGCGAGTCGCTCAAGGTCAGTTTTGGGCAAGACACTCGGCTCGCAACCTTGTCGCAATCCATGCAATCCGTCCAGTCCACTCAGTCCCAACCGACACAGGCAAGTGCCGCACCGGGTCGGTTGGTTCTTACCGAAGATGTCCACGCCATGCTGGAGGTGCTGGTGGGTGGAAACGAAACCGCTTCCGATATTGGTCTTGTTGCCGGCACCGAGGTGCGCCTACAAAGAGTTAAAGAAGTAGTCAACGAGGTAAGAGCCAAAGGCGAGGCAAAGTGAGACGCGGTCCCGCAATCGCACTGGCTGCCCTAGCCGCTTTAATACTGCTTGCCGCAACTATTCAACTTGTGTTTGGTCAGTGGTGACTAAATAGGCTTTACGGCTGCCTTCCTTCTCGCCGACCTGGATTCATCTGTGTCAATTGTCGTAATGGGCATCAGCCACAAAAGCGCTCCGCTTGCTCTGCTTGAGCGCTGCAGCGTTGAGCAGAGCAACCTTGCTGCGCACCTCACCGAGCTGACGCAAAGCGAGCACATCGACGAAGCCGTCATTGTCTCTACTTGTAACCGCACCGAGTTTTATGTGTCAACAGCAAGTGACAATCCCAGCCGTGTCGCTGCTGCCCTACAAGAACTGCGAACGCGCCTTGATCTCGAACACTCCTACAGCTTCCAAGACACCCAGGCCGCAGATCATCTTTTCGCGGTTGCTGCAGGAATTGAATCTGCTGTCATCGGTGAGTCGGAAATTCTTGGGCAGATCAAATCAGCTTGGGAAATCTCTCGCACCAACACAACCTGCGCGACCAACCTCAATCACCTGTTCCGTCACAGCATCACCGCGGCCAAGCGTGCCCGAACGGAAACACAAATCAGTCGTCACACCGCTTCGGTGCCACACGCGGCGGTTGCCATGGCTTCAAGCCAAATTGGCAGCCTCACCCGCCGCAAGGTGCTCATCGTCGGCGCGGGGGAGATGGCGCAGGCTGTTGCTGTGGCCCTGGCCGGTGATAGCCACGAATCCGGCCCGGTAGAAATACTGATTGCCAACCGCACCGGCGAAAGCGCTGACGATCTTGCAAAGCGGGTGGGTGGGCGCTCTATCGCATTGACCGAACTCGAACAAGCCCTAACCCAAGTCGACATACTGCTCACTGCTACAGGAGCTAGCCAAGTCATTGTCGAGGCCGTTCACATCGACTCTGTTATTGCTCAGCGCGCGGGAAGGCCACTGTTAATCGTGGATATCGCCGTGCCACGAGATGTTCACCCTTCTGTAGCGCAAATTGATGGCGTCACTCTGCTGAACATGGATGATCTCACTCGTTTTGCGGCTGCTGGACGCCAAGAGCGTCAAGCTGAAGTGGTCTTGGTGCAGCAGATAATCGATACCGAGGTTGAGCGCTACACACAAGCATCCTTAGAGCGCGACATTGCGCCGCTAATAACGGCCATGCGTTCATCGGTTGAAGCAGCTGCTGATGCTGAGCTTGAACGCATCTTTGCTCGCCATCCCGACTGGGACAATGCTCATCGTGAAGCAGTGCAGGCAATGACCAAGTCGCTAGTGGCAAAGTTTCTACACAAGCCGACGGTGGCTCTAAAAGACACAGCTGGAACTGGCGAAGGTACGCAGCTGACGGACTCGGTTCGCCGACTGTTCGACATTTAGCGCGACGCGTTCGGTCTGCTTTGCTTCGTATAGCCACACGTTCCAGTCCGCTGGCGTTGTATCAGGCAGCTCAAGTTACGGTGGAGCTAGCTGCCAACGGTGTGGACACTGAACTAGTCCAGGTTGCAACCACAGGTGATAAGCAACATGACCGCCCGATCGAGCAACTAGCTGGACAAGGAGCATTTGTGGTGGAGGTACAAGCGGCTGTGCTTGATGGCCGAGCGGATATCGCCACGCACAGCGCAAAGGACATGCGGTCCACACCCACCGACGGTCTTACGTTGGTTGGCTGTCTAAAGCGAACCGACGTGCGTGATGCGCTGGTCGGATCTTCGCTGGATGGTCTAGCTGCGGGAGCAACCGTGGCTACCGGCTCTGTTCGCCGTAAAGCGCAGCTAGCTCATTTTCGTCCAGATCTGAATTTTGTAGGTTTGCGCGGCAACATCGCAACCCGTATTGCTGCCGCTGATCAAGAAAACATCGATGCGGTTGTTGTGGCGATGGCTGCGCTGGAACGACTAGAGCTCACGCATCACTGCGCCGAAGTTCTCAGCACGGAGCTTGTGTTGCCACAAGCCGGTCAGGGAGCCATTGCGGTGGAGTGCCGTTCAGATGATCACCAGGCTCAATCCGTACTCAAAGACATTATTGATTCAGAAACCACCCTTTGCGTAGACACCGAACGGGCATTTCTGGCTGCCTTCGGTGGCGGTTGCGATCTACCGGCTGGCGCGCTGGCGACACAAAAGAGCGGTCTTTTCAGAAGAACTTTGGAGCTGACCGCACTGCTTGCTAGCCCTGATGGCAAAAAGGTTGTAACGGCCAAACGCATAGCCAGGATGGGGGTTTTTGGCCAGGCACCGCACTGTGTCCTTCTAGGAGAATCGCTAGCTCGGCACCTACTCGAGGATCTTGGCGGAGCGGCACTTCTTGAGCTCGAATGACCCGACCAAGCAGTAATACCCAAGCCCTGCTTGGCTGTAAAACGGTCATTACACGCGCTTCACATCAATCGCTCTCGCTGCGTGAAGCTCTTGAGGATGCTGGAGCAGAGGTCATTGAAGCTCCCGCTATCGCCATCGTTCCACCCACCGACGGAGGCCAGCCTCTTGACGATGCACTGTTGCGACTCGATCGTTTCAGCTGGGTGGCATTTACGTCTGCCAATGCTGTTGCTGCCACCTTTACGCGTGCAGATCGTCGCGGCGCTCGTGAGCGGTTCGCTCATCTAAAAATCGCAACGGTCGGTCCTGCCGCTGCCGAGCGAGTCTTTCAAGAGATTGATCGGCCGCCCGACCTAGTACCGACTATTCATAACGCTGCCGAACTGGCAAAGGTTTTCCCGCCGCCCAGCCTCACCGATCACTGTTTCGTACCAATGGCACAGCAAGGACGCCCAGATTTTGTTACAGGACTGCAAACACGAGGTTGGGCCGTCACCGCTGTTGCGGCGTACCGCACGGTTCAACCAGATTTACCACTGCACTTGTTAGACGATGTCATCAACGCGAACGTGGTTGTGTTCGCATCCCCCTCAGCGGTGAATGGATATTTGGCACAACTGCGCAAGCATGACCACCAACCCAACCCGGCCACAGCGGTGGTCTGCATCGGCGACACAACCGCCGAGGCTTGCCGGCAACTTGGTCTCACCCCCGCCACGGTCTCAACTAACACGACACCCAACCAGCTTGTCGCCGCTGTTATAAGGGCCGTTAGCGAAACCACTAAGCCTTAGGGTTTGGCTCGTGAACGCCAGTAGCACCGCCGACAAGCCCAGCAAGCAGGCCTTGTTTGACCAAGCACGACAAGTCATCCCTGGTGGCGTCAACTCCCCGGTGCGTGCCTTTGGTTCGGTCGGCGGCACGCCTTATTTCGTCGCGTCAGCTAGTGGTCCTTACATAACCGACACGGATCAAAACAGCTATATAGATCTCATCTGTTCGTATGGCGCGGTCATCTGCGCGCACGCGCACCCTCTCATCACCGAGGCCATTACCAAAGCAGCAGCAGCAGGTACTTCCTACGGCGCTCCAACTGCAGCTGAGATCCGACTCGCTGCCACCATCTGCGAAAGCGTTATGGGCATCGAACAGGTGCGTTTGGTCAGCTCTGGCACTGAGGCCGCAATGACGGCCGTGCGACTTGCCCGCGGGTTTACAGGTCGAGATCGCATCGTCAAGTTCGCTGGGAACTATCACGGACATTCCGACTCTCTGCTGGCGGAAGGAGGCAGTGCAGTAGCCACTCTTGGATTGTCTGGCTCAGCCGGTGTGCCCGACTCTGCGGTGGCCGACACCATCGTTGCGCCTTACAACGTTGTGCCCGAACTCAACGAGCAAGTAGCGGCGGTAATCGTTGAGCCGGTGGCGGCAAACATGGGAGTGATAGCCCCGCACGAGGGTTTCTTAGAAAATCTTCGTAAGGCTTGCGACCGGGCTGGAACGTTGTTGATTTTTGACGAGGTAATCACCGGATTCCGCATCGCACGCGGCGGAGCTACCGAATACTTTGGCGTTACACCCGACTTGGCTTGTTTCGGCAAGGTGATCGGTGGCGGCTTACCGATCGGCGCGGTCGGCGGTCGCGCCGATGTGATGGCTGCCTTGGCGCCGCTCGGTCCTGTGTATCAAGCGGGAACCTTGTCAGGTAATCCGCTGGCGACAGCCGCAGGTTTAGCCGCACTTGAGATGCTTGACAGCAGCGCCTATCAGCAACTGACAGCGACAGCCACACGTCTGGCCGATGGAATGACTAAAGGGTTTGCGCAGGCTTTTGGCGCCGCCTCGGCCGTCCCGATTCAGGTAATCCGGGTCGGCTCATTGGTAGGACTGCACTTCACTGTGTCTTCCACCATGCCCTCCACTGTGTCTTCCACCGTGCCAACCGACTACGAGTCAGCACGCCGCACAGATGAGGCTGCCTATGCACGTTTCTTTCATGCCTTGGCTAAGCGCGGAGTAGCCCTTGCACCCGGTGCATACGAGGCGCTGTTTATTTCACTCGCACACACCGATGAAGTAATAGACGAAGTAATCAGCGCAGCAGCCTACGCCGCGCAAGAGCTTGCGGCTTCTGTCAGTTAACGCAACAGGCAAAACAGCCTGTTAGCCGTGCCCACCACCGGTACCTGCATCACCAGCTCCGCCACCACCCAGGCTTTCCCACTTCTCATCCCGTAAGACAGCCTCTTCGTCGGCGATTTCTTCACCAGAGATCACCTCTCGCACATAGCGAGCCACCGAATAAATCTGGTTCACGCTTAATACCGACTCAAAAGCGGGCATGTTTGCACCGGTTTCGCCAGCAATGCGCGGACCGCCTAGCCGGTTCGGATCACCATAAATGTTCCCAACGCCCACACCTTCACTGCCGGTTTTGATCCAAGTAAGTAGGTCGTCATCAAGAGAGGGGAAAGTCAACAGCGTTTCGCCGTTGTAGAGAGGTCGTCCTACGCCACCACCCTCGGAACCGGATCCATCACCAACGTGACAGCTAGCGCACCGCGCTGCATAGGTAGCAGCTCCCTCGGTCAACGCAGTTATCGGTTCGGGCGGAGGTTCGGTCAGCTTGACATACACAAAGCCCCACAGCGGCAGAGCTAGCAGCACCGGCATCGCCCAGATCGGAATGCGATGGCGCCGCCGCGCGGCTAATACCCATTGAGGATCCGGTTCGGGTTCAGCGGGAACCTCCAACTTGGCTGATTCCTTGGCCGCCGCGATAGCAGCAGCAGCGTCAGCGCTAGCGCCGCTAGTTGCTGCTAGCTGTCCAGCAGCGCCGCTTGCAGCTGCGTCAGCGCTACCTGTTGCTGCACCATCTGCGTCAGTGTCGTCAAGCAGGCCTAGTTCGGCTCGGCGCTCGCGCGAGCGCTGCAGTAAGTACTCAGGAACTTCGGTCAAAGCGTCCTCTTCGTTATGCCTCGTTTATTCAACTGTTTGTTCAACTTCTTATGTCTTCTTCATTATGACCGCGTCACAAAAAGCAGTGTGCCAGCACTCAAGACAACGCGCCACAATACGCGCTGACCGCCACAACGCCAAGCCAAAGCCGAAACGGTGCTAACTCATCAACAAGTAATCCACCAATCAATCCACCAGTGAATCCACCAAGTAATCCACCAGGCAATCATGAATAATCGTCGTGATGTTGAGCGCCGTCAGCCACCCAATACTGCAATTGCGCGCGCGCACGGGTAATCTCAGCAAAGCGATTTGTCGCAGATGACTAATTCCCAGATAATTTGCACAATTCACTACTACGTAACGAGTTCACGGAGGACATGAGAGAGTGGTAGCTCTTGGAACGGCGATCGTCGTTACAGCCTTAATGGTCTGGGTCGTTGTGACCTACGGCAAACGTCGCCCGACGGATCGCCCAACCACCTGGGGCGAAGCCATGCTTGGCGCAGTCTTCGTATTCATGCTGTTGTTGATGGTCTTTGGCATCTTGCCTGACCGCTGGGTACGGCTCACCGACAACGAGTGGGGTTGGTCGGTTGAACGGTTTCTTTTCACCGAAGGTCAGTTCCTCACATCACCCATTACGTTTCCCCCCACACGTATGGATCTGAAAAAGGTCAGTGACCTTGTCGTTGTCATCGAACACTTGGTAGCAATAGGTGGCTTGCTGGTGCTCTGGCGCTGGTGGCAAAAGCGCGACCAAGAAAAAACCACTGCCGAACCTGTGTCCGATTTCGGTCGTCCACTCATTCACGGCAACTAAGTCAAATAGGTAAGGAAACTAGGAAACAGCTATGGCAAAAACCGAAGCCAATCCTCCCATGCCGCGGTTCCGCGACGACTACGTGTTGCAAACCGTTGACGCCGCCTACCTTGACGCTGCCGTCAAGCCCAAGCAGTTCATCAATATTGACCAGTCCGAATGCATCCAGTGCGAAGGCTGCGTGGACATCTGTCCGTGGAAATGCATCTGGTACGTCTCCACAGAAGCCATCGACGAAGCCATCGACGCAGACCAGCCTGGCCTTGACCCCACCGACAACGCGATTTTCATAATCGACGACGACGTCTGTACTCGTTGCGCTCTGTGTGTTGACCGCTGCCCCACCGGTGTCATTACGTTGGGTCGAGTCAGCAACAACCCACCCGCCGAAGGAGACGTGCACGGTCGCACCGACACTCACGGCTACGCCTATGGAATGCGGTTCTAGCAAACATGGCAGACAACCTCGAGAAAACTAAATCCAGCCTGCCACAACGCATTCAGTCCGGCAGTCAGGCTGCCTCCGATTGGTTGCAAGGCAGTCAGTTCTGGACGTCGGTGTTCCGGCCAGGTTCAGTCTTTCGCAAGGGCTACACAGACAGCCCTCGAAACCGTTCCTACGTCATCATGAACAGCGTTCTGTACCACCTCCATCCGGTGAAGGTGAAACGGCACGCAGTCAAGGTCAGCTACACGCTGTGCCTAGGCGGGCTTAGCTTTTTCCTGTTCATCTTGTTGACTGTTACAGGCATCTTTTTGATGTTCTTTTATCGCCCGACCGACATTGCTGCCTGGGCAGACATCGAGAGCTTGCACACCGACGTGGCGTTCGGCTTGCTGGTTCGCAACATGCATCGCTGGGCCGCACATCTCATGGTGCTCTCAGTGTTCTTGCACATGGCACGCGTTTTCTATCACGGCGCTTATAAAGCCCCACGCGAGTTCAACTGGGTGATCGGAGTTGTGTTGCTGATGCTCACGCTCTTGCTGTCGTTCACCGGCTACCTGCTGCCCTGGGATCAGCTTTCACTTTGGGCTGTAACGGTGGGCACGAACATGATGGGTTTCACACCCGTATTCGGCGATCAGGTTAGATTTGTGCTGCTAGGTGGCAAACAGATTGGCGCCGAAACCCTGCTGCGATGGTATGTGTTGCATGTACTGATGCTGCCTTTCGTAATCGTCATTTTCATGGCTATCCATTTCTGGCGAGTGCGAAAAGACGGCGGAATCTCGGGACCTCTCTAGGCAACGTTGTAGGAGATTTTTAGATGACTGAAATCCCAGAGCATCTGCTTCGCCGCAGTGCTGAAGCACGCGCACAAGCCACCGGTGGCGATACGCCCGCAGCTGCAGCTGACACTAGCGATGCAGAAGCCAACGACGACAACGGCGAAACCATTCCTCGCTCACTGCTAGCAGCAAGCCAACAACCTGGCGGCTCGCCCGGAGGTAGCGCCACCGCGGTCGCAACCGCTCCCCCCCGCACTGGCGCCCTACCGCCGATGATGGCCGGCCCAGATGGCAACACGCACCGCTTACTCACCGTGGTTAAGTCCGGCTCAATCCAAGATGTCAAAGCCACACCAGGCGACAAGGTTCACGTCTGGCCGCATTTGCTAGCGGCAGAGTTCACAGCAGCACTGTTTATTACCGCTTTCGTTCTGGTGTTTTCTCTGTTTATTAATGCACCGCTGCTCGAGCTTGCCAACCAAAACGAAACCCCTAACCCTTCCAAGGCACCGTGGTACTTCCTAGGCCTACAAGAGTTGCTAACGATGTTCGACCCCATGATCGCGGGCGTCACCATTCCGGGCGTGGTTCTAGTACTGCTGGCCTTCGCCCCTTACATTGACCGCAACCCTTCCAACCGACCCGAAGATCGCAAATTTGCGATCAGCATCCAAACCATTCACCTGATGTTTTGGGCGGTACTAGTGATCATCGGATCGTTCTTCCGTGGCCAGGGCTTCAACTTCACCTATCCGTGGGACACCGGTCTGCACGGTATTTTCCACTTGTAGACCGCTATGTCTTCCACCAAAATGTCTTCCGCTATGTCTTCCACCAAAACGCAATAGAGCAGCTGACCATGTCGACCGGAACCATCATCGCCATCGCAATCCCTGCGCTAGTAGTACTGGCAGCCTTTGTGGCGTTTGTGTCGCTGAGACGCAGTGACACCAGCGGCCTAGGCCGTCTCTCACGCGAAACCCGTCGTCGCGACGAAGCAGCGCACGGCCAAGACCGCCAGCAACGCCGCCAAGGCGCGGAGTCAGCACCGACAAGCGGTCGCAGCGCCGAAGCTCGCGAGCTTGAACGCTCGGTTGCTCTGGCCCGCACACAAACCGATGTCGCAGCTACCGAAGATCCCGGCCCTGTTGAACCTTGGTCACCACCGACCAAAGACGAAATCGGCATCACTCGCCGCCAGTTCCTCAACCGTTCTTCAGTAACTCTGATGACGATCGGTTTGTCGGTTTTTGGTGCCGCGAACATTGCCTTTTTGTGGCCACGCCCTCAAAAAGGTTTCGGCGCAAAGGTCAAACTCGGCACGGTTGCTTCGATCGACGAAGCCATCGCTACCGGCACACCTGCTGTCAACTTTTCTTACTTTTCAGAGGCGCAGTGCTACATCCAGCCTTATCCGAAAGATGCCGTTACCCAGGCAGCAGCTGAACAGGCTTACAGCGGTGCAGTGCTCGAGGGCATACAAACCGGCTACGTAGCGCTTTGGCAAAAGTGCCCACACCTGGGCTGCAAGGTGCCGGTGTGCCCCAGTTCGCAGTGGTTTGAGTGCCCATGTCACGGCTCGCAATACAACCGGGTCGGTGAGAAAAAGGCTGGTCCCGCACCTCGCGGCATGGACCGTTTCCCCGTCACCATCGAAGGTGGCAACGTCGTAGTTGATACCGGCACCGTCTCGCAAGGCCCTCCCATCGGCACCGACACCACAGGGCAAGGCTTAGAAGGCCCACACTGTGCCTAATAGCACTTTGTTGGCCGCAACTACAGAGCGGTCAATCGCAATCGTGCTACTGGCCGTTGTGGTGGTCGGCTGGTCGCTCTATGTCTTTGTCAACATTCGACAAGCCAAACGAGAGGTCGGCAGCGAAATTGAGCTGGCGCCCAATCGCGGACTACCGCTAGACGATGACGCGTTAGAGGGCCCTCGACTGGAGAAGGTGCAGGCCTTTGGCGTACTGATGCTGCTGATTATGGCGCTAGTTCTGCCGGTTTATTGGCTGCTAGAAGGTGGCCGCCGCGCTGGCGCGGAAGAGTTCTTTTCTGAGTGGGCAGCAGACCGCGGTGAAGAGCTAGCAGCTGAGCTTGAATGCACCAACTGCCACGGGGCGGATTTAGGCGGCGCACGTTTCGCTCCGGTCGTACTTGATATCGGAAACCAGATCACCGATCGAGAAACCTTCCTCATTAACACCACCTGGGAAGCGCCCGCGCTTGATGACGTATTCACTCGTTTTGACACCCGAGCCGAGACTTTGGATGAGATCAGCGAAGTCACCAGCATCGTTACCTATGGCCGCGGCGTTATGCCCGCCTGGGGGCTAGAGGGCGGTGGGCCGCTCAACATGCAAGAGGTCACCGATCTTGTGGCATGGCTGTGGCGTGAGCGGATTACCGACGAGCAGGCAAAGGAACGAGCTGCGAGTCGCAAGACCGCAGCGATGACAGCCGAGCCAGAAAAATCCGAAGGCCAGATCTTGTTTGAACTCAACTGCGCGCGATGCCACACTCCGCGTTGGCCCGCAGTCGGTCCAGCCAATCTTCCCAACAACGGCGGCACCATCGACGTGTTGCCCGGCCCGGCCGGAGCCGGCCGCTATGGCCCAGCTTTGAACAACGTCAGCTTGGAGCGCCTGTTCCCAGATATCGAAGCCCATGTCACTTTTATCTCTAATGGCGCCGAAGACAATGTTGCTTACGGCGAGTTTGCTCGACTAGGAAATTACGGAATGCCCGGGTTCGGCCGAGTGCTAACCCAAGAAGAGATCACTGCCATTGCCGAGTATGAACGCAGCCTTGACTCAACCGAGCAAGCCTCTCTTGACTTCGAACGGCTGCATACCGCAAGCACCTCCGACGAAGACAGCAACTAGGAACCTTGTAACTAGGAATAACGCGCAATGAAACTCGACCTCACGACCACCTTGTCAATTGTCAGCTGGGATCCAGTTCTCACTGGCTATCTAGCGGTCATCGCCTCGGTGGGCGTTCTGTGCGGCTCGGTTTACCTACTGTTGGCTACCAACCTCGGCACTCGCCTCGGCTTTCTTGTGGCTTGGACAGGTTTATGGGGATGGATGTTGCTGATGGCAATCGTGTGGTGGGTGTTTGGCATCGGCTGGATCGGTACCGGCCCGGTCTGGGATGTAACACACGTCACCACCAACCCTGCTGCTGTGCCTGTTGAACAGGTCCAGCAGCTGGCTGCTTTCGGCCCAACTCAAGATCCGTCCGACGTTTGGAAGGTTGTCAATGATCCCGATGCTCAATCGGCAGCCGACGGACACGTGGTTTGCTCCGATGCTGACCAGCGGCGGTTAGAGGCCACCAACTCTTGTCTGTTCAAAGCAGCCACCGACTACCACACCTACCGCATCCTCACTACCGGCGGTGAGCGCTACCGCTTCTTAGGGATTCCAGACAACTCTCTAACGCAATATTTCTTGCCCAGCCGCGCTCACACTGTCTACGCCGTGGTTCAGATTCAGCCGTTTGCTCCGGTCAACCAGATAGATCCCAACCTGGTCGATGACGAAGGCACGATCATCTTGCCGGTCAGTCAAATTGACACCTCCGCGCCCGTCTACTCAATTGTGATGGTGCGCGATATGGGCAACGTGCGCTTACGCCCAGCCCTGCTGGCTGCTTTCTCAGCACTTCTGTTTGGTTTGGGCTGCTATCACTTACACCGTCGCGACCAAGCAATCTGGGCTGTACGAGCAGCCTCCGCCGAATAAACACCCTGCGCTAACTCAATAAGCTGCTAGCGCCATGGAGCAATACCTGCCAGTCGTGGCGTTATCCGTTCTAGCGGTGGTGTTCGTACTGTTAAGCATCGCTGCCTCGCGTCTGCTCGCACCTCGGCGTAGCACCGCCCCCAAGATCGCTCCCTACGAATGTGGTATCACGGATCAAGCCGACCTACCTGAGCGCTATCCGGTGCGGTTTTATTTGGTGGCAATGCTGTTCATCATGTTCGACATAGAAATCGTGTTCTTGTACCCGTGGGCGGTTGCCAACAACCAGCTAGGCCTGTTCGGTTTCTTGGCAATGCTGGTGTTCGTAACGATTTTCTTTTTGTCGTTTGTTTATGAGTTAGCGATGGGTGGCCTCGAATGGGGCCCGGCGCGTCGAGCACTTCTAGCAAAACCTGCCCCAGCACCACCGGCTGGCTTCGGTGTTCGCCAGGTTGGCCTAGATGGACGTGAGTACGCCCGCACCCAAACCCGGGCTACAGCCACACCACCTGCTGCAACCGAATCATCTACCACAGCCACATCATCTGCCACGGAGCACGTCGCGTAATGGTTGGTATCTCCGAGCCGAAGTCTGGTATCTCCGAGCCGAAGTCTGGTATCTCAGAGCTGAAGTCTGAGCTAGGAATTGGCGACGGCTTAGCAGGTCTGCGCCACAACGTATTCACGGCTCCCATTGAGGAGCTGGTGAAGTGGGCGCGCCGACGTTCACTAATGCCCGCCACGTTCGGTTTGGCTTGCTGTGCAATAGAAATGATGGCCACCGGCACAGCGCATTACGACATGGCTCGGTTTGGTATGGAAACCTTTCGCGCCTCGCCACGTCAGGCCGACCTGATGATCGTGGCCGGGCGCGTCAGCCAAAAAATGGCGCCTGTACTGCGCACGATCTACGACCAGATGGCCGAACCCAAATGGGTGATTTCGATGGGTGTTTGTGCGTCCAGCGGCGGCATGTTTAACAACTACGCCATAGTCCAAGGTGTCGATCAAATAGTGCCGGTAGACATGTATGCACCCGGCTGCCCACCGGGCCCGGAAACCTTGCTTCACACCATCTTGGCGTTACATGAAAAGATCGGCTCCGGCGAACTAACGCAACGTCGTAAGCAAACTGGCGTCGGTGCTCAGCTAGAACTGGACCAGGCGCTGACTGAATCTCGTGACCGATAGCTCTACCGAGAGTATGAGCACAGCCACAGAAACGATCTCTGCTTCTGGCCAGTCCGTCTGGCACTGCACGGTCGAGCAGTATCTACCGCTAGTTCAGTCTCTTCACGATGACGGTTATCGGTTTTGTATTGATGTTTGTGCAGTTGATTCGCTTACCAACTCTCACCGCCAGCTACCCGAATCCATTGCGCCGCAGCGTTACGAAGTAGTTGTGAATCTGCTTGACATGACAACCCGCCGTCGCACGCGCGTACGTGCGCAGGTTTCTGCCGATGACCCCTGCATACCCACGATCACTTATTTATTTCCGGGCGCTGAGGCTCCGGAACGTGAAGCCGCAGACCTGTTTGGAATCGTCTTCGAGTCACACCCAGACCTCAGCCGCATTCTGATGCCAGAGGACTGGGAAGGGCACCCGCTCCGCAAGGATTACGACATCGGTGCTATCGCGGTGCAGTTCAAGGCGGTTCCCGGCCGATGACCGAAACCAACACACCGGTAACCAGCAGCGACCCTGTCATTCCCACCGTCGGCCTGCGAAACCCGGACGCGGTCTTACGAATGTCCGAAGCGTCTGTCGCTACCCAAGTCGCCGCAGGAACACACCCTGATCTTGACGTTGATACACCAGAGCCATCGGCCGAAACCGAAATCACAGACGCACCCATGCTCATCAACATGGGGCCACAGCATCCATCTACTCACGGCGTGCTGCGCGTAACCATGGAACTTGAAGGCGAAACCGTGCTGCGTTCCAAACCGATCATCGGCTACCTCCACACCGGTATGGAAAAAACCGCCGAATCGCTCACCTACCTCCAAGGTCCCACCAACGTCACTCGCATGGACTACGCCGCCCCACTATTCAACGAGCTTGTTTTCTCACTCGCTGTTGAAGAACTGATGGGCGTTGAAGTTCCCGCACGCGCCACCTGGATACGCATGCTGATGTGCGAGCTAAACCGAATGGCGTCACACCTGTTGTTTCTTGCTACTAACGGCTTGGACTTAGGAGCAGTCGGTGTGATGCTCTACGGCTGGCGTGAGCGCGAGGAAATCCTCCGCTTCTTCGAAAAAGTTACCGGCCTGCGAATGAACCACAACTACATCCGCCCAGGAGGAGTAGCCGCCGACCTACCTGACGGCTGGGAACAAGACGTTGCCAAGATTCTTGCTCTGCTGCCGCAACGTTTAGAACAATTTGACACGTTGATGACTGGACAGCCGATCTGGCGCGACCGCACACAAGACGTCGGCCTCATCACCACAGAAGAGGCGTTAGCACTGTCAATCACCGGTCCCATCTTGCGTTCCACCGGCGAAGCTTGGGATCTGCGTCGCACCATGCCCTACCTCGCTTACGACGAAGTGGAGTTCGATGTGGTGGTCGGTGCCTATGGCGACACTTTTGACCGCTACGCAATACGGCTAAACGAAGTACGCGAGTCAATGCGCATCGTGGCGCAATGCGTCGACAACATGCCGTCAGGCCCGTATCGCACGCAAGACCGCAAAGTCACTCCGCCCCCGCGTGCGCGCCTGGATGAATCAATGGAGGCGCTCATCCATCACTTCAAGATTTTCACCGAGGGCTCCAAGGTGCCAGCAGGTGAGGTGTATGTAGCTGTCGAATCACCCCGCGGCGAGCTTGGCTGCTACCTAGTTTCAGACGGAGGTCCTAAACCGCAACGCGTTCACATTCGTGCACCATCCTTCATCAATCTGCAAGCCTTACCGCACATGATGCACGGCGGTCTACTGGCTGACGCCGTCGCCGTTATATCTTCCATCGATCCGATAATGGGAGAAGTGGATCGTTGAGTTTTTTTACCGAGGACAACAAGGCGTTGGCTCAAGAAATCATTCAGCGCTACCCCCGTCCACTCTCGGCAACTATTCCCTTGCTACATCTGGCGCAAGAACAACAAGGCTGGGTAAGCGAGCAAGCCATGGCCGAAATCGCTGAGCTAGTTGGATCTACGTCCGCTCAGGTGCTTGGGACCTGCTCGTTTTACGAAATGTTCAAGCGGGAGCCGGTGGGGCGCTATCTACTGAACGTCTGCGTTACTACCAGCTGTGCGTTAGCAGGCGCTACCGATTTGATGGCTCACGCGCAACAGCGTTTAGGAGTTCACGCCGGCGGTACCACCGCTGACGGGATGTTCACCTTGTCTCCAGCCGAATGCCAAGCAGCCTGCACCGAAGCCCCGTGCCTGCAGGTCAACTATCGCTATCGCTACCGCGTAACCCCAGCCGATTTAGACGCCTTGATAGACGACCTCGTTAACCAAAAACTGTCAGACGAAATCCCACCGCACGGCACTTTGGCACGTGTGCGTCAAACAATCCCTGCGCACGCAGCCGTAGGTGCTGTAGCACCAGAACTTGTTACCGAAGCTCCCGTCTGGCTGCGCCGCAACGGTCAAGATCAAACCTCATGAATCAGCCGACGAGCCAACCCAGCATCGATCGCCCAGTACCACGCGCTGCTGGCTACATCCCACCAAATGCTGACGACCCTAAAGCTCCAGTTCGCGTTGTTACCAGCCGCTTTGATGTTGCAGACGCGCACACTCTGTCGGGCTACGAAGCGACCGGCGGCTATCAAGCACTACGTACAGCGCTTAGCCGCACGCCGGGTGAAATCCACGAAGAGGTCCGCGCAGCCACGCTGTTAGGTCGCGGCGGGGCAGGCTTTCCTGCTGGCGTTAAATGGGGGTTTTGCCCGCCCGGGGTATGGCCGCGCTATCTCGTTGTAAACGGAGACGAATCCGAGCCTGGCACCTATAAAGACCGCTTGTTGATGGAGTTAGACCCGCATCAGCTAATCGAGGGCTGCCTGCTCGCCTGCTATGCCGTCGGCTTGTCACAGTGCTTTTTATATATACGTGGCGAAATGGCGCTAGCTCAAGAGCGCGTTTGTCAAGCCCTCAACGAGGCCTATGCCGCCGGCTATATCGGCCACAACATCATGGGCAGCGACCTCTCGGTCGATATCACTTTGCACTGGGGTGCAGGCGCATACGTGGTCGGCGAAGAAACAGCGCTCATAGAGAGCCTGGAAGGCAAACGCGGCATGCCTCGCCAAAAGCCACCGTATTTTCCAGCCGCGCTAGGTCTTTACAACAAACCCACCATTGTCAACAACGTTGAAACGCTTTCTAACCTGCCGTGGATCATTGCAAACGGTGCAGCCGCTTTCACCTCCATTGGCACCAAAACCTCGCCAGGTACCCGCATGGTGGCGGTAAGCGGGCAGGTGCAACGCCCCGGCGTTTATGAGATCACCAATGGCATCACTACCTTCGGCGATCTAATCATGGGAGAGCACTACAGCCAAGGGATGAAGCCGGGTCGAGAGCTGCAAGCGTTTGTGCCCGGTGGCGGCTCGGCTCCGTGGTTTACCTCCGCTCAGCTCGACTTGCCTTATGAGGCCTCTGCAGTTGGCCCTGAAGGATCGATGCTTGGATCGGGCGCGGTCATCGTGATGGATGACACCGCAGACGTTGTTGCTATGGCACTGTCTCTGACGAAGTTTTATGCCCACGAATCCTGTGGCAAGTGCACACCTTGTCGCGAAGGAGCTACCTGGCTTGAGCGCATCTTGCGCCGCATACTCGACGGCAACGGCACCCCTCGCGACCTAAAACTACTAATCGAGGTCGGTCAAACCATCTGCCCAGGAGACGAGTTCCCGCACGCGGCAGTGCCCAACCGCGACCTTGCGGCGCATCCGTTTCCCTATGCCATGACCACGATCTGTTTTCTGGGACCGTCGGCGTATGTGCCGATTCATTCGGCGATGACGCTGTTTCCCGAAGAGTTCGAAGCTCTTGTAGCACCAAATGCACACCTGGACGAACAGCTAACCAACACGGCTGCGGTGCCCGTGGAGATCACAACCTCCCCGGCTACTGATCACTTGCCGACATCGAAACCGGCGCTATGACAGACACGACAAACCCAGATGCGCCAAACCCAGTGCTGGTCACCATCAATGGTCACGAAATCGCTGCCGAAGCTGGCGAACTAGTTATCGCCGCTGCGCAACGCAACGACATCTACATTCCACGGTTTTGCTACCACGAACGCATGAGCCCGGTCGGTATGTGCCGGATGTGTCTGGTCGAAATCGACACCGGTCGTGGCCCGCAGCTTCAACCTTCTTGCATGGTGACTGTGACCGAATCGATGGTCGTTGAAACCGAATCCGAACTGACTCGCAAAGTTCAAGAAGGCGTGCTGGAGCACCTGCTTATCAACCATCCCCTCGATTGCCCAGTCTGCGACAAAGGCGGAGAGTGCTCGCTGCAGGATCAAACCCTGGCCTATGGCCCGGGAGAGTCGCGCTTCGTAGAGGAAAAACGACACTTCCGCAAGCCCATACCTGTTTCCCAGCTAGTCGATCTAGACCGTGAACGCTGCATCTTGTGCGACCGTTGCACTCGTTTTGCCGACGAAATAGCTGGCGACCCTCTCATCAGCTTCACCGAGCGGGGCAACGACACTCACATTCTCACCTTTCCTGATGAACCGTTTAGCTCTTACTTCTCAGGCAACACCGTTGAACTTTGCCCGGTCGGCGCTCTCACCGCCGCGCCCTACCGGTTCAAGGCAAGGCCGTGGGATTTACGAGAGGCTGGTTCCACCTGCACCACTTGCTCTGTCGGTTGCGGGATGTCTATTCAGTCTTCACGCGATCAGCTAGTGCGCTTTCTTGGCGTCGACATTGATGCCGTCAACCAGGGTTGGCTTTGCGACAAAGGCCGTTTTACCTTTGAGGTCAACAACAGCAATCACCGCATTACCACTCCACAACTGGCCAGCCCAGCGTCAGATACTGCAGCAAGCACATCAGTCAGCTGGAATACCGCCCTTGCCAAAGTTGCCGCTGCGGTTGCTGACGCTAGGCCCGGGGGAGTAGCAGTCATTGGTGGCGCACACGGAACCAACGAAGACGCTTACGCCTGGTCCAAGCTGGCACAAACCGTTTTTCCGGCCGGCCACCTTGATGCCCAACTAAACGACGGCCTGCCCTTGTCACTACTCACGCAGCTACCAGCCGCCACCATCGATGAAGCCTGTCAAGCAGACACCGTTGTGTTGCTTGGACCCGACATCAAAGAAGAACTACCTGTGCTTTATCTGCGGTTACGTGCAGCTGCCACTAGGAACACTCAGTTAGTAGAGGTCGGTCCGGTTGCCACTGGTTTACGTCCCTACGCAAAGCATGTGGTGCAGTGCCTGGGCGGTGAAGCCGTGCTTGCGTCCAAGAGCCTGATCGATCCGACTGCGCCAAACTCCGCTAACCCAAACCTCGTTACAGAAGGTCCTGAGCGAGAAGCTCTCACCGAACGACTAACGAACGGTTCGGTCGTGGTGGTGATAGGACGCGGATCGCTAGCCGAAAGTGAAGAATCGATCTGCGCGGCCGCGCAGCTGTTGGCACAGCAACTACCGCACGCCAAGTTCTTGCCGGTGCTGCGCCGAGCAAATGTGCGTGGTGCTCTCGCTATGGGCTTAGCACCAAGCCCTGCCGGCTTAGACACCGCCGATGTGCTAACTGCGGCTGCAAAAGGTGAGATTGATGTGTTGTTCTTGCTGGGCGCCGACCCAGCAGCGGACTTCTTTGATACGCAGCTAGCGAAAGACGGCCTAGCAGGTGCTGGCCTAGTCGTTGCTGTCGACGCCTTTAGCAACGCTTCGGTGCAAGCAGCTGACGTTGTTTTGCCAGCAGCGATCTTCGGTGAAAAAGATGGCACCACTATCAACCTTGAAGGTCGTGTTCGAACGGTGGCGCAACTAGTGACTGCGCCGGTTTCGGCACGTCCGGATTGGTTGATCGCCGCCGAACTAGCTCGCCACTGTGGTCACGATCTAGGTTTCACTAACCGCACCGAAGTCACCGATGAGATCGCTCAGCAAGTACCCGGCTTTGCTGACTGCGGAACTAACGCAGTAGCGCAGCTTGGCGCGCAAGGCGTGCTGACCAGCCTTGTTGGTGAGTCAGCCACTGCGGTCGACTCACACACGCCCATCGCACCGCCACGCGACGGCTACGCATTGCGACTAGTAACCATCCGCTCGCTCTACGACGCGGGGGTCGCTGTAAGCCATTCACCCTCACTGGTGTCACTACCTCCGGGACCAGCTTTGCTGGTAAACCCGACCGACTTTGCACTTATTGGTGTCACTGCTGGCACTCAAGTTCGACTGGCTTCGCAACGAGCAAGCATCACCGTTCCGGTTTTTGACAGCTCCGCAGTCAGTCGTGGCAACGCGGTCGTACGGCTGAATCAGCTCAACGACCACTCCAGCGGTACCGCAGCCAATCAACCCGGTGAACTTTTTGCTGCCACAGACCAGTTTGTAGACGTACACATAACCACCATCGACGCTGCCGCAAGTTCAGCCACCCAATGACCGGCGATCCACTCTTCATAGACGGTGTTGACTGGGGCGACGTTGCTGTAATGGGCGTCAAAGTCCTGATTGCCTTCGCAGCTTTGCTTGTCGCCACCATGTTCATGGTTTGGTTTGAGCGCAAACTCATTTCAGACATGCAGCACCGCATCGGCCCCAACGTCGCTGGGCCGTGGGGACTTCTACAAGCTTTCGCAGACGGCGTCAAGTTCTTTTTTAAAGAAGATCTACGACCCGAAACCGCAGACCCGTTGCTTTTTCGTCTCGCTCCCTATCTCTCAGCGGTAACGGCATTTGTGGCGTTCTCCATCGTCCCCATCGGCGGCGTGTTTGAAGACGTAGCCGGCCGCACCGGCACCATCACCATCTTCGGCAAAGAAACCATTGCGCAGGTCGCCGACCCACCCGTTGGAATACTTCTTCTGCTGGTGATGTCGTCGGTAGCGGTTTATGGCGTGATGCTGGCCGGCTGGTCGTCAGGCTCTAAGTATCCACTCATCGGCTCGGTGCGAGCCTCCGCTCAGGCCATCTCTTACGAAGCCCCGCTTGGCATGGCGGTCGTCGCTGTGGTCATAGTTACCGGCACGCTTTCAACACACAGCATCGTTGCTTCCCAAGCTGGCGGCATCAATACCTGGTTGCTGCTAACCACTGGTGTCATTCCGTTTGCTGTGTTTGCTGTCGCAGCCACCGCTGAACTAAACCGCCCACCCTTCGACCTGGTTGAAGCCGAGCAAGAACTAGTTGGCGGTTTCCACACCGAATACTCCTCCATCCGTTTTGCTCTGTTCTTTCTGGCTGAGTTCATGAACGTCATCACCATGTCCGCCATCATGGTGACACTGTTTTTTGGCGGCCCCGCCGGCCCGATCTTCTTTGGCTGGACATTCTTCTGGCCCACCTTCTGGTTCCTAGCCAAGGTCATCGGATTTTTATTCGTGTTCGTATGGTTACGAGCCACACTTCCACGTTTGCGCTACGACCAGCTCATGTCACTTGGCTGGAAAGTGTTGATCCCGGTGATGCTGTTCTGGCTGATGGTAGTGAGCCTGATCAACCTAATGATCAACAACGAATGGAACCCGCTAGCGGTGCTAGCACCGGTGTTTGGTGTGGGTATTGCTGGCTATTTACTGCTGCTTAGCGCTCAAAAGGCCGCCAAACGGAACCGTCTCGATAACGAACTATCAGTGTCAGCAAGTTCAGTACTTACAAACCCCGCGTCTGCACAGCCAGATACGCGAGCAGAGGGATAACACAATGGGCTATCTAGACGGATTCAAGATCACCTTCGGCAAGCTCTTCGAGGAGCGAGTCACTACTGAATATCCCACCGATAAGCGTCCCAAGCCGCCCCGCTTTCACGGGCGACACGTACTCAACCGTTATCCCGACGGTATGGAAAAATGCATCGGTTGCGAACTCTGCGCTGCGGTCTGCCCGGCCAACTGCATCTACGTGCGCGGCGCAGACAATGACCCCAGCCAGCCCACCTCCCCGGGCGAGCGCTACGGCTACGTCTACGAAATCAACTATCTACGTTGCATCCACTGCGACCTGTGCGTTGAGGCCTGCCCCACCGAAGCGATCACTGAGTCAAAGATGTTCGAGTTCAGCTTCTCTAACCGCAGCGACGCCGTCTACGTCAAAGAAGAACTGCTAACCGACGATGAAGGTCGCCCTCGCCAACAGCCGTGGGAGCTATGGCATGAGAATGACGATGAACACACCTCAGCTTGGATGCGAGCTACTGCGCCTTCAGGCAACCCCGACTACGAAGGACATGTCGGCTGGAGTGGCGAACTGGGTTACGGAGTGCGAGCACCAGAGCAGGGTCAGCACGCAGAACAAAATCTGACAGACCCCGACAGCTCAGCATGATCGATTTCATTGTCTTTGTCATTGCGGCCGCCGCAGCTCTAATAGGCGCGCTTGGTGTGGTGCTATCTCGAAACGCAGTCCATTCCGCCTTGATGCTGGTGATGACGTTGTTCGCAGTAGCGGTGCTGTTTGTTGCTCAAGATGCTCACTTCCTGGCCGCGGTGCAAGTAATCGTCTACGCGGGCGCAGTGGTCGTGCTGTTCTTGTTTGTCATCATGTTGCTAGGCGTCGACCGGGCCACCCCCAGGCATCTAAGAGCGCTGCGTTTTCAGATATGGGCTGCTTTCGGCTTCGCGGTTGGCGCGCTAGCGGTAATGGTTGGCGCCATCTCCTTGGTCGGCAACCCAGCCACCGGGCTTCGCTCTGTTGGAGGAGTACTGCCTTCTACTGCTGACTATTCCAGCACCGCTTCGCTTGGCCGGTCACTGTTCTCTGACTACCTCTACGCTTTTGAGCTCACCTCACTGCTGTTAGTGGTCGCTGTGGTGGGAACCGTCGTTCTCACTCGCCAATCCAAGACTGAATCTCGCGATAACTCCACCAGTAACTCCACCAGTAACTCCACGGAAACAACCAACTGATGGCTGGCCTTGAAGTAACTACCAGTTGGTATCTAGTGCTGGGCGCAACCATTTTCATCATCGGCGCTATAGGTGTGCTAATGCGTCGAAATCCGCTGGTGCTGCTGATGTGTGTAGAACTAATGCTGAACGGCGTCAACCTCACTTTCGTTGCCTTCGCTCGCCAACTTGACGATGTGGGCGGACAAACCATTGTGCTGTTTGTGTTAGTGGTAGCTGCCGCTGAAGTGGTGGTCGGCTTGGGTCTAGTGCTGGCAGTGCTCAGGCGTAGACCCACCGCCACCGCCGACGAACTATCCAGCCTTCGCAACTAATGACCGAACTCGTCTGGCTAATACCTGCAATGCCACTGACCGGGTTTGCAGTACTGCTGTTCTTTGGTCGTGCCCTAGGCGAACCGCGTGCTGGTTGGCTAGCCACCGGCTTTTCTGCTGGCTCATTCGTTGTCACCGTCATTGTTTTTTTCGGCCTGCTAGATACACCCACCACGGTTACTGCCACTGGGACCACCAGTCGAGATTTCACTCAAACGCTTTTTGAGTGGGTGCCAACGGGCGCTTTGCAAATAGACGCAGCGTTTTTGGTGGACAGCTTGTCAATGACGATGGCGTTGTTTGTCACCGGCGTCAGCACGCTCATTCATCTTTATTCCGTTGGTTACATGCATGGCGATCCTCGTTATTCCAAGTTCTTTATCTACCTCAACTTGTTCTTGTTCTCGATGCTGGTGCTAGTGCTGGCAGACAACCTCGTGCTCACCTTCCTTGGCTGGGAGGGTGTCGGCACCTGCTCTTATCTGCTCATCTCATTCTGGCACGAACGTTCAACCGCTGCGGTGGCTGGCCAGAAGGCATTCATCACCAACCGCATCGGCGACTTCGGATTTATGATCGCCATGTTCTTGTTGTGGACTACCGTAGGCACTCTCAACTACACCGAACTAGCCGGTGCCGCTCCCGCGCTCGCCAACACCACCGCTACTGCAGCCGGGTTGTTGCTAATGCTGGCCGCTGCTGGAAAATCCGCACAGATGCCTTTGTACGTCTGGCTGCCTGATGCCATGGAAGGCCCCACCCCTGTGTCAGCGATGGTGCACGCAGCCACGATGGTTACCGCTGGCGTGTTTTTGCTGGTGCGAATGAACGCAGTACTCACCGATGATGCGTTGCTGATCATCGCCATCATCGGCGCTGCGACAGCTCTGTTTGCTGCACTAGCAGCAGTGTCTCAGCATGACATCAAGCGCGTACTGGCCTATTCCACCATCAGTCAACTCGGCTACATGTTCTTAGCGATCGGCTCCGGCGCGTATGTGGCAGCGATTTTCCATGTCATTACGCATGCGTTTTTCAAGGGACTGCTATTTCTTGGCGCCGGGTCGGTCATTCACGGCATGGGTGACCGTCAAGACATGCGACAAATGGGTGCGCTGCGGTTAGTGATGCCGATTACCGCTGGCACGTTCATCGTTGGCTGGCTGGCGATCGCAGGTGTGCCACCGTTTTCCGGGTTTTGGTCAAAGGATGAGATTTTGCTTGCGGCGTGGGAGCAACCCACCATTGGCCCGCTGCTCTGGGCGGTTGGGCTGGCAACAGCCTTGCTGACGGCGTACTACATGAGCAGGCAGACGTTCCTTGTGTTTTTCGGCCAGTCACGCTGGGATCAAACCCCTGCGCAAGTAGAAGCGCAGGTAGGCGAACCAACCACCGAGCCGTTACCAACTCCGCACGAATCTCCTAGCACCATGACCGTCCCCTTGGTGTTGCTGGCTCTCGCTGCAACGGTCGGCGGCATTATCAACCTGCCGTTAATGGGCGACTGGCTAGTGCTAGAGCATTTCTTAGAGCCGATCTTCGCGCACCCGCATCAGTTTGTGTCAAGCACCTCCACCAAGATTGTCCTGGCGGTGCTCTCAATCGTCGCGGCACTCATCGGTATAGCTATTGCAATGGCTGCCTGGCTGTATCGCCGAATCAGCACAAAGCGCCTAGAGCCAGCGGTGCTCGAAAACGCCATGTACGTGGACTACGCCGTCAGTCGTACGGTCGGCGGTCCGGGCATAGCCAGCTTCGAAGCCGCCGCTAAGGCCGACGCTCGGTTTGTAGATGGAGCGGTCAACGGGATCGCTTGGCTGATTGCGCAACTCGGTGAAATCTTGCGCCGCCCGCAATCGGGTTATCTGCGCCATTACGCCGCTGCTATCGCTGTCGGCGCAGTTGCGCTGGTGATTTGGCTGGTACTGCGAGCTGGCCTATGACCGAGCTCGCTGCCGAAACCAGCTTTCCGCTGTTAAACGCTCTTATCTTGTTGCCCGCTGTCGGCGCAGTCGTGGTAGCGCTGCTACCACGACGCCAGTTTGACTACACACGCCCCACTGGCATCTTGTTTGCCACTGCTACCGGCGCTTTGGCGATCTACACCGCAATCCAGTTTGACGCCAACGAAGCCGGCTTCCAACTCCAAACCAACCAATCTTGGATTTCATCGCTCGGCATCTCTTGGCATGTCGGCATTGACGGAATTTCGTTGTGGTTGGTTGTTCTCACCGGACTGATTATTCCTTTAGCGCTAGTCGCGGTAAATCCGCACCGTGACCCCAAGCCTTACACGGCTTGGATGCTTCTACTGCAAGCCGCTTCTATCGGTGCGTTCGTGTCACTGGATCTGTTTCTTTTCTTCGTCATGTTCGAAGTAGTGCTGGTACCCATGTACATGCTCATCGCCGGTTGGGGTTACACAAATCGCCGCTATGCGGCCACAAAGTTTTTTCTCTACACGATGGCCGGTTCGGCTTTTCTGCTGGTCGGAATCATCGCTGTGGCGATACTTGGCTCAGGAGCTGACACAAGCACGAGTACTGGTATCACCTTCAACCTCATTGAGCTAGCCACCACTCAGGGTCTTGCCACCAATACCGCTCGCTTGTGCTTTGTGGCGTTTGCTATTGCTTTTCTCATCAAAATCCCAGCCGTTCCGTTGCACACCTGGCTACCGGACGCGCACACCGAAGCGCCTACCGCAGGTTCGGTAGTGCTAGCGGCGATCATGCTCAAGCTCGGCACCTATGGCTTACTGCGGTTTGGGATTTATCTGTTTCCGGAGGCGTCGGTCTGGTTCGCACCTGTGCTGGTAACCGTTGGCACAGCCGGTGTGCTGTGGGGCGCGATCACCGCTGCGATGCAACGCGACCTGAAACGACTAGTCGCATATTCCTCGGTGGCACACATGGGTTTCATTGTGTTGGGTCTGTTCGCCTTCACCAGTCAAAGCATCACCGGTGCTGTTTTACAGATGATCAACCACGGCATCATCACTGGTGCTTTGTTTTTGCTGGTGGGAATGCTTTACGAACGGCGCAAAACTCGCGAGATATCCGAACTGGCTGGCATCCAAAGTGCGGCTCCGGTTTACGCCGGGGTATTCACTTTGGTGATGTTGGCATCGATAGGCGTGCCCGGTCTAAACGGTTTTGTTGGCGAGTTCATGATCTTGATCGGTTCGTTCGAAACGCGTCGCTGGTGGACCGTGGTAGCAGCGTCTGGCGTGATCTTGGCAGCGGTGTACCTGCTGTGGGCATACCAGCGTGTATTCCACGGTGAACCAACCGCAATCGATCGAGAAACTCCCGACCTACGTCTCAAAGAACGGCTAGTGCTGGCACCGTTTGTAGTGGCGATAGTGGCGCTGGGTGTCTATCCAAAGCCGGTGCTTGACCGGATCGAACCGGCTGCTGAGGCTTTGGTAGCGCACATTTCTGAGTATTCAGACTTCGAACCACCAACCATCGGCAACACCGATAACAACACAGCGACTACCGATCATGAGTGATCAGCCAGGCGTCTTCGTTTCACCGCTCGTTGATTGGTGGGCACTCACACCACAGATCATTTTGCTCTCGGTGACACTGTTCGTTTTGCTAGCCGCCTCGCTGTCGCGCCGAGCATTCCCCGCTACCTTTTCAACCGTTCTCGCGGTGACCTCTGGTGCTGCCATCTTCATCGTGGGGCTGGTTCTCTGGGCCGATGTTCAAAACAACGGCACCCGCACCACTCTTAACGACGCCTTCGGCATTGACGGGTTCTCACTGTTTTTTACCGTGCTGACTGGGTTAGGCGTGATCGGTACTGCACTAGTTGGCCACGATTACGTTAAACGACACCAACTAGCCGCACCCGAGCTGGCTGCTCTTCTGCTCACCTCCGCGGCTGGTGCCATCGTGATGGCTTCCGCTAATGACCTGATTGTCTTGTTCTTAGGGCTCGAGACACTGTCAATAGCGCTCTACGTGATGATCGCGCTGCATCTTCGTCGCGAAGACTCCCGTGAGTCAGCTGTCAAATACTTCGTGCTCGGAGCGTTCAGCTCAGCATTTTTTCTCTATGGCATAGCCCTCGTTTACGGAGCCACCGGTTCCACAAACCTTTCAGGCATTGGCGACTTTCTCAGTACGTACGTGTTGCTAGACGAACACCTGCTACTAGCAGGCATTGCCTTGTTGTTGGTCGGGCTCGCTTTCAAAATTGCTGCTGCGCCTTTCCACATGTGGGCGCCAGACGTTTACCAGGGCGCGCCCAGTCCCATTACCGGGTATCTGGCTTCGATCGTTAAAGCAGCAGGGTTTGCGGCGTTGATGCGAGTGCTGTTTGTTGGGTTTAGCCAACACACGGTGTCTTGGACGCCCGTGTTAACCGGACTCACATTCACAACTCTGGCGATTGGAGCGGTGCTAGCTATCCGGCAAAACGATGTAAAGCGGATGCTGGCATTTTCGTCAATCAGTCATGCCGGATTCATCTTGATCGGGGTGGCGGCAGCTACGGAGCAGGGGGCGGGCGCAGCACTGTTTTACTTGTTTACGTATTCGTTTATGACGTTGGGTAGTTTCGCGGTGCTGGCACTGATGCGCTCACCTGCAAGACAGCTAGTCGGGTCGCGACACGACTTGTCAAATTTCGCCGGGCTCGCTCATCAACATCCAGTGCTTGCGCTTACCTTTACTGTTTTCTTGTTAGCGCAAGCCGGGGTTCCGCTTACCTCTGGGTTTATTGGCAAATTCCAAGTGATCGCTGCCATAGTGAACGAAGACGGCTACGTGTTAGCGGTAGTTGCGATGCTGACTGCGGTTATTTCGGCCTTTGCTTATTTGCGTGTCGTGTTAGCGATGTATGCGCACAGTACCGAAACAGACTCCACCAATGACTCCACCGGAGAACCAAACCCTGACAACGAAGCAGACTCCGCTAACGTTCTGCCGACTCAAGTCCCGCTCACCGCTTGCCTAGCCCTATGCGGGTTCGTTGGCATCACGGTTGTGGCAGGTGTCATCCCACAGTTTCTTATCTCCTTCGCAACAGATGCCGTCTCGCTTTTTTCCTTCAGCTAGATCAATAAGAACCAACATGAACCCTCAGCCTGATTTTCTAGTTCTACTAACCCGCGCTGACTAGCGTTTGCTGTTGTGTCCGATTTTCTTCGTAGCTATCTGACTGTCGCCATATTCGGTGTGGCGGCAGTGGCAATGGCTGGCACCATGCTTGGCATCGCTCGTTTGCTGCGACCCAAACACCCCACAAGACAAAAGCTCATCGCCTACGAAAGCGGTGTAGACCCGGTTGGCAGCGACTGGACGCAAAGCCAGATTCGTTACTACGTGTTTGCGGTGCTGTTCGTTTTGTTTGATGTTGAAGCGGTTTTCATATTTCCTTGGGCAACTCGACTTGAGGCCTACGGCCTGTTCGGTCTAGTCGAGATGGCAATATTCATTTTCATTCTGGCTCTTGGATTGTTTTACGCCTGGCGTAAAAACGTACTTAGGTGGGTTTAGCGAAACAGCATGGCACTAGTAGACAAAATTCAAAAAGTCAAGCCGCTTAAGTGGCTACTCAATTTTGGGCGAGCACGCTCACTGTGGGTGTACCAGTGGGGGCTGGCTTGCTGTGCTATCGAAATGGGTGCCGCGTTTGGATCACCTCGCTATGACGTGATGCGCTTGGGTGTCATCCCGTTCCCGGCCAGCCCACGCCAGGCAGATCTCGTGGTTGTATCCGGCACAGTTACCGACAAGATGGCTCCCGTCATCCGGCGACTTTACGAACAGATGCCCGAACCCAAATACGTGATCTCAATGGGCTCGTGCGCCAACTGCGGTGGCCCCTACTGGGACAGCTACTCAGTTACCAAAGGCGTGGATCAGGTAATCCCCGTGGACGTGTACGTGCCCGGCTGTCCGCCACGACCCGAAGCGTTGCTGGAAGGGATCGTGCTGTTGCAAGAACGCATCCAGGCCGAAGACATGAGCGAACGTTGGCGAGGCGAACCAATAGTGGTGCAAGCGTGAGCATTCCCGATGAAGCAGTCAGTACTCGACCACCAACTGCTGAGCACTTAGCCAACGTTGCCGCCGAGTTAACCGCGTTGCTCGCCGATGCCGTAGTTGAGACAGCCGCGCAGCCCGGAGCAGGACTTTGGGTGCGGATCAACGTTGCCAACTGGCGTGAATGTGCAGAGAAACTTCTTGGCGCCGGCTTCGACTATTTCGGCTTTTTGTCGGCCATCGATTGGAGTGACGCTCCTGAAGGCCGCTACGAATACACCGAACTAGACGATCCTGCCGATCCTGCTGGTCCCACGGACTCTGCTACCCCAACAGACGCAGATGGTGCCGCCGTAAACACCACCGCAAGCACCGCCGCTGGAGAAACCCTCCGCCTGGCAGGCGGAGAAACCCGCTTCCAGATGCTGCTAAGCCTCCACTCTCGCAAACACAAAGTGACTCTTACTATCAAAGCCGACCTGCCCGACTCACCAGAAAGCACGTTCAGCGTTGAAACCATTAGAGACGTTTTCTTAGGAGCAGACTGGCATGAGCGTGAGGCTCACGAAATGTTCGGCATCGGCTTCGACGGGCATCCAAACCTGCAACCGATCTACCTGCCAACCGATTTTGAAGGCAACCCGTTACGCAAAGATTTCCCGTTGCTTGCGCGCGAGGTGAAGCCATGGCCTGGAGTAGTTGACATCGAGGAAATTCCCGAGAGTTTGCAAGAGCAGCTTGAAGCCGAAGTCATGGCCGATTTTGAAGCCTCGCTCGCCGAACAGAACTAGCCGAACCCGATAAACCCAGTCCGATAAACAATGCCCGCAAGCGAAACCTCCCAACCCCAAACCAGCACCAACGTAAGCCAAAGCGCTCAGGCGGCTTACGTGGCAGGCCAAGCCGCTGAGGCACGCGTACATGTTGAGCTCGACACCGGTGACATGACGCTCAACATCGGCCCACAACACCCCGCTACTCACGGCACCTTGCGCATTGCTTGCCAGCTGGACGGGGAACAAGTCATCACGGCCGAACCAATCATGGGTTACATGCACCGCGGCTACGAAAAACTCTGCGAAGTTCGCACCTACCCTCAATGCACCACCCTCATTAACCGCATTGACTGGCTGGGCAGCTTCGCTAACGAGGTTCCGTTCATTCTTGCTTGCGAACGCTTGCTTGGTGTCGAAGCACCGCCGCGCGCCCAATGGATTCGTACGATCCTTTTCGAACTGAGCCGCGTAGCTAACTTGTCATTGTTTCTCGGTGACATGGGTGTGCAAGTAGGCGCACTAACTCCCGTCTTTTTTGCTTTCCGCGACCGTGAGAGAGTGCTCAATCAAATCGAAGAAGTAACCGGCGGGCGTTTTCATCCCAACTTTGATCGCATAGGCGGCCTGTTTGACGACCTTCCACAAGGCTGGATCGAAGAAACTCACGCGGTCATGAAAAAGATGCGTGTCTTCTGCGACGAGATGGAAGACCTACTGCTCGGCAACGAAATCTTTCAAGCACGTTGCCGCGGTGTAGGCGTAATACCGGCCGAAACCGCTCTCAGTTTCGGCATGTCCGGCGCCAACCTGCGAGCAAGCGGTATTGATTGGGATCTGCGCCGAGACACAGACATCGGTCTCGCTTGGAACGAAGTCGACTGGCGAGTTTGGACCCACCCAGACGGTGACTCATTTGCCCGCTACTGGGTGCGTTTACAAGAAACCCGTGAAGCTACCCACATCGTTGATCAGCTACTAGACAATATTCCAAGCGGTCCGATCATGGCGAAGAAAATTCCGCGCATTATCTCCATTCCGCCTGGTGAAACCTATATATCCACCGAAAATCCGCTGGGTGAAATGGGCTACTACGTTGTCTCCAAGGGCGGTCAAGGTCCGTTCCGCGTCAAGATTCGCACGCCCAGCTTCAGCAACGTGTCGGTCGTGCCCTGGGTGATGCGAGGTACCTACGTGCCAGACATCATCACCATTCTCGGCTCTCTCTATTTCATCCTGGGAGACATTGACCGATGAGTAGCACCGGGCTTCTGAGCGGCAGTGAGGTACTAAACGACCTGGTCAGCCTTGTTTATTGGCAATCCACAAGTCTCAAACTGATCGTCGCTTTGGTAGTCATCCCGACCACCTCACTCGTTTTGGTCTATTTGTTCTTGTTCAAAATGATGGCGTTTATGCAGAGCCGTCTTGGCCCAAATGACACTGGCCCTTACGGCACGTTGCAGCTCATCGCCGAAGCGATCAAGTTTCTCCAAAAAGAAGACATCCACCCAGCTGCGGCCGATCGGCGTGTATTCCGGTTAGCGCCGATCGTGGTGCTGGCATCAACATTTTTGCTTTATGTGGTGCTGCCCGCCGGACCCGATGCCGTCGTCGAGAACCTTGACACGGGAGTCTTTTACGCCCTGGCTGTTTCCTCGCTGTCGGTGTTAGGTGTGCTGATGGCTGGCTGGGCTTCGGCCAACAAGTACGCACTGCTAGGCGGGTTACGAGCCGCCGGACAACTGATTGCCTACGAGCTGCCGCTGATTTTGGCTGTGATGGGCGTGGTAATACAAGCCGGTTCGCTCAATCTGCAAGACATTGTCACCGTTCAAGCCACTGGCGAGATTTTTGGTTGGGGTGCCATCGGCAACCCATTCATCCTTACGCAGTTTCTGGGCTTTGCCATCTTCATGATTGCCGCCCAAGCGGAGCTAACACAAACACCGTTCGACATGCCGGTAGCCGAAACTGAACTAGTCGGCGGATTTCACGTCGAATACACGGGGTTCCGGTTTCTGCTGTTTTTCATGGCCGAGTTCGGCACTGCTTTCGCTTTCGCGGCACTGGCGGCAGTGATGTTTCTAGGTGGCTGGTGGTTGCCTGGTTTCGGAGTCGACGACAACGTTTTGAACGTGATCGGACCGGTCGTGATGCTTGCCAAAGTCCTGATAATCGCGACGTTTATCTTTTGGATTCGATTCACCTACCCGCGCCTGCGCGAAGACCAGCTTCAAAAGTTCGCTTGGAAGGTGCTCATCCCGATCTCACTTGTCAATATTGTCGCCACCGGCGTGCTAAAGGTCGCTTTCTAAATGTTCCGTTTACCAGGGTTAATCAAAGGCTTGGGAGTAACCGCTAGCACCGCTATGCGAACCTTATTCCCCAAGCGGGGAATAAGAACGTTGATCCCCGCCCCTCAAAAAGGCGCGGTTACCGTTCAATACCCGCACGAAAAAGAAGCGCCACCAGACCGTGCACGCGGTGTTATTGCATTACACGAAGAAAACTGCACGGCCTGCATGCTTTGCGCGCGTTCCTGTCCGGACTGGTGTATCTACATCGAGGGTCACAAGGTGAAGGCACCACCGCGCCGTGCCGGTGGCGCTGTGCGCAGTGTCAACTTGCTGGATCGTTTCGATATTGATTACGCGCTTTGCATGTACTGCGGTATCTGCGTTGAGGTATGCCCATTTGACGCCCTGTTTTGGTCACCAGAGTACGAATACAGCCAGCCGCACATATCCGACCTTTTGCACGATCGTGTCAGGTTGGGGGAATGGATGGAAACCGTGCCTGCGTTCCAGGACTATGAGGCCGGTTCCGACCAAAAAGTACGCAAGGTGCCCGATGTTCCTGATGTTGGTTTCCCTGTTCGACGTCACCTGCCTGAAGCCACCGAAACAGTTGAGCAAGCCAATACTGCAACTACAGCCTCTGGTTCACCAAACTGATGGTCGCTCAAAACATCATCTTCGGCACTATCGCGGCTGTCATCGTGATAGCAGCGCTGCGTATGGTCACTACCCGCAACATTGTTCACGCTGCGCTTTACCTGGTAGCCGTGCTCGCTGGGCTAGGCGCTCAGTACGTCCTGCTAACGGCCGAATTCATCGCTACCACGCAGATCCTGATCTACGTCGGTGCGGTGATGGTGCTGTTCTTGTTTGGCATCATGCTCACCCGCGCACCGCTTGGTCGTGTACCCAAAATGACCGGCACGCAGTGGCCAGTTGCAGCCGCCGTTGCTGTCGCTCTAGGAGGCGTAACCGTTTACGCCTTGCTCGACCGCTACGGCACGACTCGCCTCAACGAAAACGCCAACATTTTCCGTACCACCGACGTATCCGACTCGGTGTTTTCTGACTACATCATCGCGTTTGAAGCCGTGTCGGTGTTGCTGTTAGCCGCTTTAATCGGGGCCATCGTACTGGCCCGAAAAGACTGAGGCCGCACAATGCTGCTGAACCAATTCCTACTGCTCGGTGCGGTGCTGTTTACGTGTGGCGTGTACGGAGTGCTTGCGCGCCGCAACGCCGTGCTAGTGCTGATGTCTATCGAACTGATGCTCAACGCCGTCAACATCAATATGGTCGTATTCGGCGTTCAGCACGACGTGGTAACGGGCCAAGTCTTTGCGTTGTTCATTATTGCGGTGGCTGCAGCTGAGGTAGGAGTTGGGCTAGCCATAGTGCTGCTGCTGTATCGCAATCGATCAACCATCGCGGTTGACGAGTTTGACTTGATGAAGGGTTAGGCAAGGCAATGACCTGGCTATTAGAAAACGCCTTCATAATCCCACTGATTCCAGCGATCTCGTTTGTGGTGATCTTGCTCTTCGGCAAAAAACACATAGGTGCTGATCGCGTGCATCGCGTCGGTATTGCTGCAGTAGCGCTGGTTTGGGTGTTGTCGCTGCTAGCGGCTTTTGCTTGGACCCAACGAGTAGAAAATCCGCCCGCCGAAGCGATCTACGTTCAAGAAGCCAGCGTCGGTAACCAAACCAACGATCACGACCCCGCCGGTTCCGACCAACACAGTGCAACCAGTACCAGCACCGCAGACAAAGACAGTCACGCCACCGAGGGGGAAGACGTCCACCACGAAGAGCCGCTGATCCTTCCCGTTATCAACACTTACGACGGCTGGTTCTCTAGTTCAGGACTCGACTTCGCCGTTGGAACCTTCGTTGACGGTCAAACCGTTCTACTGCTTGTAATCGTTACCACCGTCTCATTGCTGGTTCACATCTACTCCAGCGAATACGTAAAAGGCGACAAGCGTTTCGTGCACTACTTCGCTTTCCTCAGCTTGTTTACAGGCGCGATGTTGTTTTTCGTCATGGCGCAAAACTTGGTTCAGCTCATAGTCGGCTGGGAGTTGGTGGGCGTGTGTTCGTTTGTGCTTATAGGCCACTGGTGGGAAGACCGCTCCAACACAGACGCTGCCCTCAAAGCCTTTCTCACTAATCGTGTCGGCGACATCGGCCTGATAGTCGGCATGGTCATCCTTTGGGGCACGTTTCAAACATTCGATATCCACACCATCAACTCCACCATCTCCGCGCTCCCAGGCGAGTTCCACCTGGCGTTGTTGATGGCTTCAATCGCACTAATGGCCGCCGTTGCCTCCAAGTCCGGCCAGTTCCCACTGCACACTTGGCTGCCCGACGCTATGGCTGGGCCCACCCCGGTGTCTGCCCTTATTCATGCAGCCACCATGGTCGTGGCCGGGATCTACATGATTGCCCGGCTGTATCCAGTATTTTTCGAAGGTCTGTCTATTTCCTCCTCGTCCATCAATCTGATGGCATTCATCGGCGGATTTACCGCTCTCATAGGCGCAGGACTGGCCTTTACCCAGTGGGACATCAAAAAGGTGCTTGCCTATTCCACGGTCAGTCAGCTTGGCTACATGGTGATGGCGCTCGGTGTCGGTGCCTGGACAGCAGCCCTGTTCCATTTGCTTACTCACGCGTTCTTCAAGGCCTGCTTGTTCTTAGGCGCAGGCTCGGTTTCGCACGCAGCACACCACACCTTTGACATGCGTGAGATGGGTGGCCTGCGAAAACACATGCCGCACACTTACAGAACGTTCATCATTGCTTCACTTGCTCTGGCAGGCATCTTTCCGCTGGCAGGGTTTTGGTCAAAAGACGAAATCCTGCTCGGCGCGTTTAAGGGTCAACAAAACGGCTACCCACTCATGCTCATCTTCGGCGCGGTTGTAGCGCTAATGACTGCTGCCTACATGACTCGAGTGGTTTGGTACACGTTCTTTGGCGAATATCGCGGACACGGCACACCACACGAATCCCCCAAGGCCATGACCGCCCCACTGTGGACTTTGGCGTCGCTGGCGGTTGTAGCCGGTTTTGCCAACCTCCCTGCGGCGGTACTGTCACCGTTTGGCCTGGAGGGCTTAGCTCACCGCATCGAAACTTACGTAGAGCCCTCCGTTTACCTTGAAGGCCTAGGCATCAGTCATCCCGACCCATCGCTGTCGTTAGCGCTAATCGGTCTAGCTCTCGCCCTTGCGGGCATCGTCATTGCTTGGGCCTATTTCTGGCTCAAGCTCGGTCCGCGCGGGCTTACCGAACGCAGCCGCCTGGCCGGCGCCGGCTACCGCTTCTTAGAAAACAAGTACTACCTAGATCACCTCTACACCGACGTTGTGATCGGTTCCATCAAGCGACCAATAGCTCAGGCCACCAACTGGACAAGTCAGAACGTCATAGACAAGACGGTGAATCGCGCCGGAGAGATCTCACGCGACAGTGGTCGCTGGATATATCGCTGGATCGATCAAGGTGTCATTGACAACTCCGTCAACACTGTGGGTACTGGCGCAGAGCAAAGCGGTGAAGGTCTGCGCGCTATGCAGACCGGCAAGGTTCAGACTTACGGCTCTTTGCTGTTCGGGACCGCCGCAGTGGCAGTGATCGTGTTTGTGATCGTGCTGTGAAAAAGATCAGCCTGACAGCTCAGAGAGGAGCACATTAAGTGGACGCAACGGGATTTGATGCTTGGGCGTTGCCCCTGGTGGTGTTTTTGCCAGTGGTAGGTGCGGCGGTGATGATGCTGGTGCCCGGCAAACGTGTGGCCGAGCTAAAGGCAATAGCGCTTATCTCGTCACTGGCTGCGGCTGTGGTGGGTATTTACCTGCTGTTTGCCTTTGACTATGGCTCGGCCGCAGAGTTGCAGTTCGTAGTAGACAAGAGCTGGATAGATGTCATCAACAGTCGCTTCATATTGGGACTTGATGGCCTGTCACTACCTCTGCTGGCGCTCACCCTTGCCATAGTGCCGTTGTGCATTGTCTACAGCTGGAACCACATCCCTGAACCGGGTAACGCCAAGGCGTTTCTCTCTCTCATCCTCTTGCTTACCACTGGTATGGCCGGCACTTTCGTGGCACACGACCTGATTTTGTTTTTTGTGTTTTTCGAGGTTGTGCTGTTGCCGATGTACTTCCTCATCGGTGTTTGGGGTGGCGATAACCGCCGCTACGCGTCGCTCAAGTTTTTTCTTTACACGCTGTTTGGCTCAGCGTTGATGATCATCGCGTTTCTAGCGCTGTATTTCGTCTCCAAGGACGCGTCGGGTGCAGCGCTGGCCACATTTGACATGCGTGAGTTCACCAACGTCGCAGGTGAAGGCATCGTTAGGTCAACTCAGGTGTGGATCTTTGCGGGCATGTTCATGGGCTTTGGTATCAAAGTGCCGATATTTCCGTTCCACACCTGGCTGCCCGATGCGCACACCGAAGCCCCGACCGTCGGCTCGGTCATTCTGGCTGCGGTACTGCTAAAGCTCGGCACCTACGGTTTCATCCGCATTGCCATCCCGTTCTTGCCGCAAGCCGCTCAAGCCTGGGCGCCTTGGATCGGTCTGCTGGCGGTAATCGGCATTATCTACGGTGCTCTCGGCTGCCTGGCGCAAACCGATATGAAGCGACTGATCGCGTTTTCATCGGTAGCTCACATGGGTTTTGTCATGCTCGGTATCGCATCGCTCACAGACTTCGGCCTAAACGCTGCTGTGTTTGGCATGGTCGCTCACGGCATCATCACCGGCTTGCTGTTTTTCTTGGCTGGGTCAATAAAGGAGCGTTTCCACACTCTGCAAATCTCACGCCTCGGGGGCCTACTCAAGAGCGCACCGCGCATGGGCTGGGTGCTCGGAATTACTGCCATGGCTTCGCTCGGACTACCCGGCCTAGCCGGATTCTGGGGTGAGTTCTTAGCCATCTTGTCCGTCTACAACCCTGGTGCCGGACTGTCGCCAGCACTGTTCCGCACCTTTATGGTGGTTGGAGCAGTAGGCACCGTGTTTGCGGCCGGTTATCTACTCTGGCTGTATCAACGCACCACATTCGGCGAACCCGGCGAAGAATGGAAAGACCACGTAATCGCAGACATCAGCCGTTTCGAATGGATTGCCTGGGCACCTTTGTTAGCCGCGATGGTGCTGTTCGGCGTTTGGCCCAACCTGATCCTCAACGTCACAGACGGCGTGGTTAGTTCTATAACCGCCAGCGTTGAGAACGCCGTGGCAGCGGCCGCCGGCTAAGGCATCGAATGCTCGATTTTGTCCGCCCGGCTCTGGATTGGCATGCGTTAGCCCCTGAGATAACGCTGCTAGCGGTTGGCACACTGATCACCGTTGCCGACATCGTCTTTGACGACCGCATCAAGCGCCTTATGCCCACGCTGGCTGGCGTTGGTTTGTTGGCCACACTGGTACCGATCTTGACGCTCGCTGTAGACGGCACCGACCGAGCGATGTTTGATGGCGCCTACGTGGTGGACGATTTTGCGCTGGTCATAAAAGCGATGTTTTTGATAACCGGCTACATCGTCGTGTTGATGTCGGTGGACTACATCCGGGCTGGCGACTATTACGAAAACGAGTACTACACCTTGTTGCTGGCTTCGTTGCTGGGAATGGTGATGATGGCTAGCTCGCGCGACCTCGTCAGCGTGTTCGTAGCGTTGGAACTGCTTTCGATCCCGGCTTACATGATGGCTGCCTGGCGTAAGGGTGGCTCCCGCTCTAACGAGGCAGGCCTCAAGTACTACCTGATGGGAGTTTTTGCCAGTGCTGTGATGCTTTACGGCATGTCGCTGGTGTTCGGCGTGGTTGGCGGCACAGGCTTTGAGCAGATTGCTGCCAGTTTCGCCAGCGCAGACGGCTCGGACGCAATCGTCATCATCGCAGTGCTGTTTGTGCTGCTCGGCTTTGCGTTCAAGGTTTCAGCCGTGCCGTTCCACACCTGGGCGCCCGACACTTACCAAGGCGCCCCGACCCCAGTTACAGCGTTTTTGGCGGTGGCGTCTAAAGCCGCAGGAATGGTGGCTTTGCTTCAACTGGTATTTGTGGCATTTCTTAGCCGAGACGATGTGGTGGAGCCGTTTTTCTGGGCACTGTCAGCAGTAACTATGACGGTCGGAAACCTCATTGCGCTGCGACAAACCAATGTTGTTCGACTGTTGGCGTATTCGGGTGTAGCTCAGGGCGGATTCATGCTGGTGCCGTTCGCGGTGGCTTCTGACACTCCCGGCCTCGCTGTTGAAGCGGTGGTGATCTACCTACTCATCTACGCCTTTATGAATCTTGGAGCGTTCACGGTGGTGCTGGCAGTGTCCAGACGCACGCAATCAGGTGAGATAGACAGCTACAAAGGCTTGTTTAGCTATGCACCTGCTCTGGCGGTGCTGATGACCTTGTTCTTAGCAGCGTTAGCGGGTATCCCACCCGCTGGTGGCTGGTTTGCCAAGTTCGGCATCTTCAGAGCATTGCTTGACGCTGGCACTCCCGCTGCGGCCGTGTTAGCTGTGGTGGTAGCGATCAACACCGTGATAGCGCTGGGCTATTACGCACGCTTACTGGTTCCGATGTGGTTTGAACGCACCTCAGAACACGACAACGGCACGCTCTTGACAGTTCCTGCCGCTTTGACTGTGGCGCTGTCAATAACAGCCATTGCCACGCTGGCATTTGGAATTTTCCCGCAGCTGATTGGCCATTTTGGCGAACTATCGGTACTTGCCACGCTAGGCGGTTAAGCGCCAATAAGCCCGTTCGAAATCAGGCAAACTGGCGAGCGAATGAGCACCGCTTCGACAGCTCCAACCGCTGTGCTTGCAACATCAGCAACCGTTAAACCTGCAACGCAACCGTCGATTCGGTTTGACCGCCACATGGACAATGCTCTCTACGGCTGCGATGGTTTTTACACCCAGGGCGGCCGACCGGGTTTGCATCACGGAGATTTTGGTACCTCACCTGAACGCGGGCAACTGTTTGCGCGGTGTCTAGCTAATTATCTAGACAAGACCTGGCACGAACTAGGTGAACCGTCCCGGTTCTTGGTGATCGAAGCCGGTGCGGGCACTGGCACCTTGTGCCAAGCGGTGTTGGAAGCGGTAGCAATGCCCGAAGCCAGCCTGGAATGCGTAAGCAGTCTTTGCTACATGCTTATCGAGCGCTCAGAAAAGCTGCGTAGCGTCGCTCTGGAGCGGTTGGCGCCTTTATCTACGCAAACCGGTGTGCCAATAACGGTTGCCGCTGACCTGCCAGCCGCCATGTACTGGCACACACAGCACTGGCACACGCACTCAGCCGCACCAAACTCAACAGACTGGTCTGGCGTGATCGTGGCGAACGAGTTGCTCGACAACATGGCAGTGCGAATAGTCGAACGCAGTGATGACCCCACCGGTTGGCAAGAGTTGTATCTAACACCCGCCGTACAGCGGGCTAGTGCCCGGTTTCCGGGGGTTGCTGAGTTGCTTCAGCCTGCTCCAGCCATAGCAGCTGCAATGGCTAACAAGCTCTACCTCGAAGCCAAACCAGGCACTCGCCTACCACTACACACACAAGCCAGCGTCTGGATTCGTCGAGCACAGCGCTTATTGAGCACAGCACAACAAGCCCGACTGCTGATCTTCGACTATGGCACAGCCACCACTGCCGAACTAGCCGACCGAACCATGGCCGGCTGGTTACGCACCTACGCCGACCACCGCCTAAACCCCACCGAAGCTCACATCCAAACCACATTTGACATCACCTGCGACGTGGGATTTGACCAGCTTCCATCTGGCTACACCCTCACCACACAGTCCGACTGGCTCGCCACAAACGGCATACACCAACTCACAGACCCCGCCAAGCAACGCTGGCAATCTCAGCTAACCAACCCCACCAGCGAAGTGTTGGCAGATCGCGCTCTGCTAGACGAGGCAGACGATCTGACTAACCCGGCCGTCTTAGGTAGCTTTCTGGTGGCGCAATGGCGTGGAGGCAAACATGTCTAAAGAAGAATCAACACCAGTAGAGGCAACCATTGAGGACTACTACGTAGAGGGTCGCACCTTTGCTCCGCCAGCAGATTTTGCCGCTAACGCCCTTGTCTGCGACCGCTCTCTTTATGAAGAAGCCGAAGCTGATCGTCTTGGCTTCTGGGCGCGACAAGCTCGCGAGCATGTCACCTGGTTCAAAGATTTTGACTCCGTGCTCCAATGGGATCTGCCCGACGCCAAATGGTTTGTCGGCGGCAAGCTAAACGTTTCCTACAACTGCTTAGATCGTCATGTAGAAGCAGGTAAAGGCGACAAGGTGGCGTTTTGGTGGGAAGGCGAACCCGGAGACACACGCACGATCACCTACCAAGAGCTTCTAGATGAGGTCAGCCGATTCGCCAACGTGCTCAAAAGCCTCGGTGCAAACCGCGGCGACCGAGTTTGTATCTACATGCCAATGATCCCCGAGTTAGTCGTAGCGATGCTGGCGTGCACGCGCATCGGAGTGGCGCATTCGATCGTGTTCGGCGGGTTCAGCGCCGACTCTCTCTCAGACAGAATCGAAGACGCTAGAACCAAGCTGCTCATCACCGCCGACGGCGGCTATCGCCGAGGCGAACCCTTTCCGCTTAAACCCACCGCGGATGCTGCTGTAGCAGCCGCCGGATCTTCAACTATCGAAAACGTGATCGTGGTGCGCCGCATCAGCGATGACCCGACCGCCCCAGCATCGGCCTGGAACGAAGCCACAGATCACTGGTACCACGATCTAATGGCAAACCCTGCCATTACCGCCGACTGCGAGCCCGAACACATGGACTCCGAAGATCTGCTCTATCTGCTCTACACCTCTGGCACCACCGCTAAACCCAAAGGCATCATGCACACCACCGGTGGCTACCTCACACAAGTCGCTTTCACGCACCGCTATGTGTTCGATCTGCACCCCGAAACCGACGTGTATTGGTGTGCGGCAGACATCGGATGGGTTACTGGTCACAGCTACATCGTTTACGGACCGCTAACCAACGGAGCCAGCTCTGTGATGTACGAAGGTACACCCGACACTCCTCGCCCAGAGTTTCGCACAGGAGGTATTGCCGGTCGCGCCAGTTGGCCCAAAGACCGCCTGTGGGACATCATCAGCCGCTACGGGGTAACGCAGCTTTACACCGCTCCTACCGCCATTCGTACTTTTATGAAGTGGGGTGCAGATGAGGTAGAGCGGCACGACCTGTCCTCTTTACGAGTGCTTGGCACTGTCGGTGAACCGATCAACCCTGAAGCGTGGATGTGGTACCACCGTCACATTGGCGGTGAACGCTGCCCGATAGTTGACACCTGGTGGCAGACCGAAACCGGAGGGCACATGATCACCCCACTGCCGGGTGTAACTACCACCAAACCAGGTTCTGCCACTCACGCGCTGCCTGGAGTATCGGTCGAGATCGTGGACGATGCTGGTAACCCAGTTACTAGCGGCGGTGGGTATCTCACCATTACCGAACCGTGGCCTGCCATGCTGCGCGGCATCTGGGGAGACCCGGAAAGATACATGGAGACGTACTGGAGCACATACCCGGGCCGTTACTTCGCAGGTGACGGCGTCAAGATTGATGAGAGTGGATGCCTCTGGCTGCTGGGTCGAGTTGACGATGTGATGAACGTGTCCGGCCATCGCATCTCAACTACCGAAGTTGAGTCCGCACTGGTCGATCACCCATCAGTAGCAGAAGCCGCTGTGGTGGGCGCCACCGACGATACGACTGGCCAAGCCATTGTGGGTTATGTCATCTTGCGTTCTAACAACGATCCCAGCGCTCAGTTGGCCGAAGAAATCCGCGGTCACGTGGCGACTAAGTTGGGTGCCATAGCCCGCCCGAAAGCCGTCGTGTTGGTGCCTGACTTGCCCAAAACACGTTCTGGTAAAATCATGAGGCGCCTGTTGCGAGATGTGGCCGAGGGACGAGACTTAGGAGATACAACCACGCTGGCAGATGCCACTGTGGTTGAAGAAGTACGTGATCGTGCCGCCACCGCTTTGGCTAACGGTTAGCCTAAATCTTAAGAAAGAAACTCATGCGAAACACCGCCAAAACAGCTGTTCTGCTGGCTGCACTCGGCGGCCTGATTCTGTTTATCGGCAGTTTTTTTGGTCAGGGCGGTCTGACGATCGCTTTCGTTATAGCGATAGTGCTAGTGGGTGGCAGTTACTGGTTTTCAGACAAGCTGGCGATCCGTTCGGCTCGCGCACAAGAGGTGCCGCTTGACAAGTTACCCAAATACCGCGCAACGGTGCAAGAGTTAGCTCAGCTTGCTGAAATGCCGATGCCGCGCATCTACATCAGTCCCGACCCACAACCAAACGCTTTCGCCACCGGCCGTAACCCTCGCCACGCAGCGGTGTGCATCACCGAAGGGATGCTGCGCGAGCTTGACTGGTACGAAATTCGCGGTGTGCTGGCGCATGAAATGTCGCACATAAGAAACCGCGACATCCTCATCGGTTCAGTAGCCGCTGCGGTGGCTACCGCCATCACTTTCGCAGCTCGTATGGCACAGTTCGCTCTCATATTCGGGGGCGGTCGTGGCGACAGTGACCGTAATCCGATCGGTGAACTGCTACTTATTTTTCTCGCACCGATAGCTGCATTTATGTTGCAGATGGCGATTAGCCGCAGCCGTGAATACCAAGCCGACCGCACCGCAGCTCGCATGATTTCAGACGGAGAACCGTTAGCTCGCGCATTAGAAAAACTTGACGCCGCCTCCAAACACATACCCAGTCTGGCCGCCGCTAACCAAGCACAGATGTACATAGTCAATCCGCTTGCCAGCCGCCGAATGAACTTCAAAGGACTGTTCACCACTCACCCACCCATGGCGGAACGCATTAAGCGGCTACGCAACGGCAGTTGGATGGAATCGGCCTAACTGCGAAAATTCTCAAACTGCAACGGTAAATCAAAGTCGCCTTCTTTCATGGCTGCGATTACCGCTTGCAGATCATTCCGCTTTTTAGAGCTAACACGCAGCTGATCTCCCTGCACCTGCGACTGGACTCCTTTGACGCCGAGATCTTTAATGAATTTGTTTAGCTCTTTGGCTTTTTCAGAGGAGATGCCCGCTACAAGCGTCGCAACCTGACGCACCGTGGCATTAGCAGCGTCTTCAACCTCGCCGTAGTTCAGTGCTTTCAAGCTCACCTGACGCCGCACAAACTTCTCTTCCAGCACCTGCCGCAGCGCGGTCATGCGATCCTCAGAGCTTGCCCGCAGCGTTATTGCGTCTTTCCCTAGTTCAATGCTGGCGCCACTGTCCTTGAAGTCGTAGCGAGTGCTGATTTCTCGTGCCGCTTGATTAATCGCATTGCGTACCTCTTGCGGATCGGTCTGCGAAACAACATCAAACGAAGGCACGAGGCGCGACATTAGCGTCACCTCACACCACTAGTGGCACTTAGTGCCGCTAGCGTTGCCCTGCGTTGGGTCGGTGCCCGAGCGGCCAAAGGGAACGGGCTGTAAACCCGTCGGCTTTCGCCTACGGAGGTTCGAATCCTCCCCGGCCCACAAGTCACTATTTTTACTGCACCGTTTTCGCTCAGCGGCAACACCCAGAAACCACACCGACGCCAGACCTTGTCGAGCGCGGTCTGGCAGAATCTCAGCAACCTGACTAGCGTCGCGTTCATGAGCGACTTTTGTTACGCCGAACGCGACGGCCACCTATTCATCATCACCATCAACCGACCCGAACGCATGAACGCTTTGCACCCCCCAGGCAATGCCGCGATGGCGGAACTATTTGACGAGTTCCAAAACGACGAGGACCTCTGGGTCGCCATCGTTACCGGCGCAGGCGATCGAGCCTTCTCAGCCGGCAATGATTTGCGCTACCAAGCCGAAGGTGGCGACCGTTCCACCATGCCCGCCAGCGGGTTCGGCGGGTTAACCTCACGATACGACCTAGACAAACCAGTATTGGCCGCAGTCAACGGCGTTGCCATGGGTGGAGGTTTTGAGATAGCTCTGGCTTGCGACATCATTGTCGCTTCAGAAAACGCGCTGTTTGCCTTGCCAGAACCTAGGGTTGGTTTAGCGGCTTTAGCAGGCGGTGTTCATCGTTTGCCGCGCCAGATTGGCCTAAAACGTGCGATGAGCATGATGCTCACCGGTCGTCATGTCCCAGCGGCAGAGGGTAAAGAGCTTGGTTTTGTGGCTGAGGTAGTGCCACAGGGCGAAGTGCTGGATTGCGCTCGCCGGTGGGCTGAGATGACTTTGGCATGTTCGCCAATGTCCATTCGTGCCACGAAGCAGGCAGGGATGCGAGGCCTTGATATGGCCGGGGTGCGCGAGGCTCACGAAGCTCGCTACGACGCTGTGCATGCCATGATTAAGAGCGAAGACTACGTGGAAGGGCCTCTTGCCTTTTCTGAAAAGCGTGAGCCCAACTGGAAAGGCCGCTAGCACCTTCAGCCTTGCGTCACACAGCTAGGTTCCCTTGTGTCTGGCGGATTTTATGGACTTGGGTGGTGTATGTCACGTTTTGAGTGGTTTTGGGGTTTGATTACTTGCTGGGAGTATTGGATACTTGTCCGGAGGCATCGCGCTGCGCCTAGTTTGTGCTTGCCTTCTTAGTTTGTGCCTGTCTGCCTTGTTTAGGAGTTTTGTGATGGTTCGTCGGTTTTTGGTTGTTTTGGTTGTTGTGGTGTTGGGTTTGTCGGTGTTGGTGGGTGTTGGTTCGCCTGTTGGGGCTGCTAATACGGCTAGTGAGGTGTTGTTTGATCATGATGGTGATCCGGATACGTCTAGTGTTCGTCGTTTTGGTGGTTCGAATCGTTATGCGACGTCGGTTGCTTTAGCTGAGGCGTTTGTTGGTTCGGTGGGTTCTGGTGGGTTTGTTGATTCTGTGATTGTGGCGTCTGGTGTGAGTGTGGTTGATGCTGCTGCTGCTGCTGGGTTGGCTGCGTCTAAGTCTGCTCCGGTGTTGTTGACGACTCCTAATCGTTTGTCTGCTGCGGTTGAGGATTTCATTGTTGATGAGTTCATTACTGATGTGTTTATTGTTGGTGGTGTTGAGGCTGTGTCGCAAGCGGTTGAGGACGCGTTAAGTGAGTTGGTGACTGTGCGTTCGGTGAAGCGTTTGGGTGGTGTTGATCGTTATGCGTCGTCGGTTGTTTTGGCTGAGGAGTTGGGTTCGCCTGGTGTGTTTTGCCAGTCTGGGCTTGTTACTGCTGTGTTGGTGAATGCTGATGTTTCGTTTGCTGATGTGATTGCTGTTGGTCCTTTGGCTTATGCGCTTGAGTTGCCTGTGTTGTTGACGCGTGTTGATGAGTTGCCTGTTGGGGTGGCTGCTTATTTGGTTGATGCTGAGGTTGAGCGTGTTGTTGTGGTTGGTGGTGAGGCTGCAGTGTCGCCTGGTGTGGTTGATGATTTAGCTTTAGCTGGTGTTGATGATGTGTTGCGTGTGAGTGGTGAGAATCGTTTCGCTACTGCGGTTGAGGTTCTTAACGCGCTTGATGATTGCGCGACTGTTTCGTTGAATGCTTCACAGGTGGCGTTGATTAACGCTGATGCTGCGGCTGATGGTGTGTCGGCGGCACCGTTTTTGGGTTCTGGAGCGGATGGGGTTACTGCAGTGTTGTTGGTGCAAACTGATCAGTTGCCTGCTGAAACTAGTGATTATTTAGCGTCTATTCCTGCACGAAGTGCGACTGCGGCTTATGTTGATCAGTCGATTACTGCGATTGGTGGCACTGCGGTGGTGTCTGCTGGTGTGATGCAAGCAGCTATAAACGCTGCTACTACGTCTGAACCGTTAACTGCGACTGTTAAAGCAAAAATCGATGCTAGCTCTTTCACGATCACGTTCTCAAATCACGTTGTTACTGAGATGGATGAGCAAGCTGCTCTTTGGCCGAACAGTGCCCTCAATAAGGCGAACTACCGGGTAGCAGGAAAACCGCTGCTTAACGTTGACACGATTACTTTGAATGAACGCGTTGCAACGATTACTTTGAGTGATGCGGGTGATCAGCTTGCTGTTGGTACGACGATTTCTGTGCTTGGTGGGAAAATCAAGGGTAACACTGGAGATAACCGCAGAGTTGAAGCCGTTACCTACACCATTGCGCCACTGGTTCCTGACAACGTGCGTCCGAATGTTCGCATCATCGCCGCAGACAACGGACACGTCGTTCGAATATTGGCAACCGACCTGAACCTTGTGATACCACCCCGCCTGGACGGTGGGCAAGACACCATCGATATCTTTGACGGAATAAAGCTGCAGCGAAATGGCGTCCCCATTCCAACCAAGTTTGTCCAATTCGTTAATGCAGCCGTAAGTTCGGGTCCCGGGGCAGGGACAGGGTTGTACGTTGAGCTTTGCTTGAATGGTAGTGTTGGCACTTGGTCAACGAGTAATGGCTTTCCGCCTGTAGGAACTCACGACTGTATTAACTTTTCTGAGACAGAAGACGTGAAAGCGTTGAGTGCGGGTGAGCGTATAACGTTGGAGTCTGGCGCTTTTGTTGACGAAGCGGGTAATGAATCCCGTACCACATCTGTACGAGTGGCAGCATTCGGTGACGTACCGCGTGTCACGCGAGCAACCGTTTCAAAAGCAATCACTCACCGCACCTTCAATTTCTCCGGCGGCCCTGAGCTGACGCTCGCTGAATGGTCGTGGCTAGCGTTAGAGGCCGATGGAACCGATGCCGATACGTTCGCGGATACCAAAAATAACCTCCTGACTTTTGTGGCTAAACCAGATGCTGCAGCGGGTGGAGCGCTCGGTAATGGCTGGTATGTGGACTGGTTTGAGTTGCCCGCCGACACAGATACCGATCCGGAAGTTTCAGTTAACGTGATCACATCTCGTAGCACGGTTCGAGTCGGGTTTGATGATGATGCAACGCTTTACACAGCTGTGACAGCCCTGCTTGACAGTGAGGAGGTGACGGAACTCTTTACCATTACCAGTGACGCGCTTGACGTCGACTCAGTAGCAAACAAAGACCTGACTTTGAGTGCATCAACCGTCGATTGTTTTAGACCAGTGGACGGAACTTCAGAGTGTGGTCAACCCACGATAGTTCGCCGGAGATTAACGGGCGGCGCAAGCATCGTGGAAGTCACCTTGTCCTTCAACGGCATCGTGCAAAACTTCGCTTTCCAAGACTTGATTCGGGCGAACCGCAGGACAGATAGCTTTCCGTTTACTACAGATGACGTTCCGTTTGGTAACTATCCGTTTAGGGATGCTTTCTGGCTCGGAACGCCTACCACCTCAGTTATCGCGCCAGATAATAAGCTCACATTTGAGCTTTACAGCACGAATCCGCTTTTGACTGATTTACCGAGGCCGGGTGACACGATTAGCCTGCCAGCGGGTCTGGCTTTCTCGTACGACCCGATAGACCCTGAAGCAGCTTTTTGCGACACCGTTACTACTTGTAAGTCGAGTGTGGCAGTTCCGAAGCAGCGACTTCGAGCAGGCTGATAGGTCGAAACTTCACGAAACTGAGCTTCGCGAGGCAGGGCTTCGTGAGGGTGGTTTTTTGGCGGACGGGGTGGCACGCGTGTGTCACCCCGTTTTGCTTTTCATGGCTGTGTGTCACGTTTTGGGTGGTTTTAGAGTTGGTTATTTGCTGGGAGTGTTGACTGCTTGTCTGGTGGTGTTGGGCTGCTCTTGGTTTGTTGGTTTAGGAGTTTTGTGATGGTTCGTCGGTTTTTGGTTGTTTTGGTTGCGGCGGTGTTGGGTTTGTCGGTGTTGGTGGGTGTTGGTTCGCCTGTTGGGGCTGCTAATACGGCTAGTGAGGTGTTGTTTGATCATGATGGTGATCCGGATACGTCTAGTGTTCGTCGTTTTGGTGGTTCGAATCGTTATGCAACGTCGGTTGCTTTAGCTGAGGCGTTTGTTGGTTCGGTGGGTTCTGGTGGGTTTGTTGATTCTGTGATTGTGGCGTCTGGTGTGAGTGTGGTTGATGCTGCTGCTGCTGCTGGGTTGGCTGCGTCTAAGTCTGCTCCGGTGTTGTTGACGACTCCTAATCGTTTGTCTGCTGCGGTTGAGGATTTCATTGTTGATGAGTTCATTACTGATGTGTTTATTGTTGGTGGTGTTGAGGCTGTGTCGCAAGCGGTTGAGGACGCGTTAAGTGAGTTGGTGACTGTGCGTTCGGTGAAGCGTTTGGGTGGTGTTGATCGTTATGCGTCGTCGGTTGTTTTGGCTGAGGAGTTGGGTTCGCCTGGTGTGTTTTGCCAGTCTGGGCTTGTTACTGCTGTGTTGGTGAATGCTGATGTTTCGTTTGCTGATGTGATTGCTGTTGGTCCTTTGGCTTATGCGCTTGAGTTGCCTGTGTTGTTGACGCGTGTTGATGAGTTGCCTGTTGGGGTGGCTGCTTATTTGGTTGATGCTGAGGTTGAGCGTGTTGTTGTGGTTGGTGGTGAGGCTGCAGTGTCGCAAGCTGTGGTTGATGATTTAGCTTTAGCTGGTGTTGATGATGTGTTGCGTGTGAGTGGTGAGAATCGTTTCGCTACTGCGGTTGAGGTTCTTAACGCGCTTGATGATTGCGCGACTGTTTCGTTGAATGCTTCAGTGGTGGCGTTGATTAACGCTGATGCTGCGGCTGATGGTGTGTCGGCGGCACCGTTTTTGGGTTCTGGTGCGGATGGGGTTACTGCAGTGTTGTTGGTGCAAACTGATCAGTTGCCTGCTGAAACTAGTGATTATTTAGCGTCTATTCCTGCACGAAGTGCGACTGCGGCTTATGTTGATCAGTCGATTACTGCGATTGGTGGCACTGCGGTGGTGTCTGCTGGTGTGATGCAAGCAGCTATAAACGCTGCTACTACGTCTGAACCGTTAACTGCGACTGTTAAAGCGAAGGCTGGTGCTGACTCTTTCACGGTCACGTTCTCAGGGAACGTTGTTACTGAGATGGATGAGCAAGCTGCTCTTTGGCCGAACAGTGCCCTCAATAAGGCGAACTACCGGGTAGCAGGAACACCTCTGCTTAACGATGACACGATTACTTTGAGTGGACGTGTTGCAACGATTACTTTGAGTGAAGTGGGTGATCAGCTTGTTGCTGGTACGACGATTTCTGTGCTTGGTGGGAAAATCAAGGGTAACGCTGGAGATAACCGCAGAGTTGAAGCCGTTACCTACACTATTGCGCGACTTGTTCCGGACAATGTGCGTCCGAATGTTCGCATCATCGCCGCACAGAACGCTAACGTTATTCGAATAGTGGTAACCGAACCAAACCTTGCTTCCACACCTGCTTTTGACATCACAAAACTGCAACGAGATGGCGTTGCTCTTGATGACGCTGAACTATTCGGCGAGAGTACGGATACAACGAGAGACTTTCAAGTTTGCTTGTCTGGTGTTGATTTCATTGCCTTCGGTTCCGTTCGCAGATGTGGAACGGAAGCTGATGAAGTGTTGAGTGCGGGTGAGCGTATAACGGTTAATGCTGGCGCTTTTGTTGACGAATCGGGTAATGAATCTCGTACCACATCTGTACGAGTGGCAGCATTCGATGACGCACCGCGTGTCACGCGAGCAACCGTTTCAAAACCGGCTACTTACATGAAGAACGTGAATGACAAGAAAGTCTCGCAGGTTGCTGACTGGTCGTGGCTAGCGTTAGAGGCCGATGGAAGCGATGCCGATACGTTCGCGGATACTAAAAATAACCTCTTGACTATTACAGCTAAGCCAGATGGTGCAGCTGCTGGAGCGCTCGGTAATGGCTGGTATGTGGACTGGTTTGAGTTGCCCGCCGACACAGATACGACTCCAGAAGTTTCAGTTGACCTGCTCGCACTCCGTAACACGGTTCGAGTCGGGTTTGATGATGATGCAACGCTTTACACAGCTGTGACAGCCCTGCTTGACAGTGAGGAAGTGACGGAACACTTCACCATTACCAGTGACGCGTTCGAAGTCGACTCAGTAGCACGCACAGATCTGGCTTTGAGTGCAGCAACCGTCGATTGTTTTGAACCAGCGGACGGAACTTCAGAGTGTGGTCAACCCACGATAGTTCGCCGGAGATTAACGGGCGGACAAAGCTTCGTGGAAGTCACCTTGTCCTACGACGGCATCGTGCAAAACATACTTTTTCGTGGCTTTATAGAAGCGAACGAGATGGCAGATAACTATCCCGACACGCCTGTTCCTTCGACTGGGCCACCCGATCCCGATACCTCAAACTGGGTAACAGAACTTTCAGTATTGACTCCTTCTTTTAACGATGTTCGTGAACCCGATAATAAGTTCGCATTTAAGCTTCTCACCGATGATCCGCTTTTGACTGACTTACCGGAGCCGGGTGACACGATTAACCTGCCAGCGGGTCTGGCTTTCTCGTTCACTCCGTTGCCTGGTCAAGATGCTGGTTGCCGTACCGAAGTTACTTGTAAGTCGAGTGTGGCAGTCCCAGAGCAGCGACTTCGAGCAGGCTAATAACCAAAAACTTACGGATAACTAAACCTCACGAGGATAGTTTTTTAGCAAAGCGGGGTGACACGCGTGTCACCCCGCTTCTGCTTTTCGTGTCAGAGCGGTGGCGTATAGAATGAGTTGTTTCAGGTTTGTGTGTAGTCTTGTGAGGCTGCTCAGTGGTTTTGAGATTTCCGCCGGGGGGGGGGGGTAGGAGTTTTGTGATGGTTCGTCGGTTTTTGGTTGTTTTGGTTGTTGTGGTGTTGGGTTTGTCGGTGTTGGTGGGTGTTGGTTCGCCTGTTGGGGCTGCTAATACGGCTAGTGAGGTGTTGTTTGATCATGATGGTGATCCGGATACGTCTAGTGTTCGTCGTTTTGGTGGTTCGAATCGTTATGCGACGTCGGTTGCTTTAGCTGAGGCGTTTGTTGGTTCGGTGGGTTCTGGTGGGTTTGTTGATTCTGTGATTGTGGCGTCTGGTGTGAGTGTGGTTGATGCTGCTGCTGCTGCTGGGTTGGCTGCGTCTAAGTCTGCTCCGGTGTTGTTGACGACTCCTAATCGTTTGTCTGCTGCGGTTGAGGATTTCATTGTTGATGAGTTCATTACTGATGTGTTTATTGTTGGTGGTGTTGAGGCTGTGTCGCAAGCGGTTGAGGACGCGTTAAGTGAGTTGGTGACTGTGCGTTCGGTGAAGCGTTTGGGTGGTGTTGATCGTTATGCGTCGTCGGTTGTTTTGGCTGAGGAGTTGGGTTCGCCTGGTGTGTTTTGCCAGTCTGGGCTTGTTACTGCTGTGTTGGTGAATGCTGATGTTTCGTTTGCTGATGTGATTGCTGTTGGTCCTTTGGCTTATGCGCTTGAGTTGCCTGTGTTGTTGACGCGTGTTGATGAGTTGCCTGTTGGGGTGGCTGCTTATTTGGTTGATGCTGAGGTTGAGCGTGTTGTTGTGGTTGGTGGTGAGGCTGCAGTGTCGCAAGCTGTGGTTGATGATTTAGCTTTAGCTGGTGTTGATGATGTGTTGCGTGTGAGTGGTGAGAATCGTTTCGCTACTGCGGTTGAGGTTCTTAACGCGCTTGATGATTGCGCGACTGTTTCGTTGAATGCTTCACAGGTGGCGTTGATTAACGCTGATGCTGCGGCTGATGGTGTGTCGGCGGCACCGTTTTTGGGTTCTGGAGCGGATGGGGTTACTGCAGTGTTGTTGGTGCAAACTGATCAGTTGCCTGCTGAAACTAGTGATTATTTAGCGTCTATTCCTGCACGAAGTGCGACTGCGGCTTATGTTGATCAGTCGATTACTGCGATTGGTGGCACTGCGGTGGTGTCTGCTGGTGTGATGCAAGCAGCTATAAACGCTGCTACTACGTCTGAACCGTTAACTGCGGAGATTGTTGCGTCTTTCTCTAAGCCAGGAGAAACGGAGGGTGTGGTAACTATCAAGTTTTCTGAAAGTGTGGAACTGTCAGATGATTCTACGAGTGCTGTTTATAAAAGCAGTGCTTTGAATAAAGCTTTTTACACTGTTGGTGGTGGGCCGTTGATTGCGGGTGACGTGGTTGCTCGAGTTCCGGGTAGTGATCGTAGTGTGAAGATCACTTTGGTGGATCCTTTGAGGGCTGGTGATGTAGTTTCGGTAGTAGGTGGGAAGATATCTAGGGTTATTGCGTCTGGAGATAACCGCAGGGTTGAAGCTGTTACTTACACTATTGCGCGACTGGTTCCTGACAATGTGCGTCCGAATGTTCGCATCATTGCCGCAGATAACGGGCACGTTATTCGAGTAGTGGTTACTGAACCAAACCTTGCTTCCACATCTGTTTTTGATGTCACAGAGCTGCAACGAGATGGTGTTTCTCTTGATACCGCTGCACTATTAGACAAGAGTGCGGATAAAACGAAAGATTTTCAAGTTTGCTTGTTTGGTGTTTCTAACCCAGCAGTCACTCCTTTAACATGTTCCACAACTGAGACAAGTGCTGTGAAAGCGTTGAGTGCGGGTGAGCGTATAACGGTTAATGCTGGCGCTTTTGTTGACAAAGCGGGTAATGAATCTCGTACCACATCGGTACGAGTGGCAGCATTCGGTGACGTTCCGCGTGTTACGCGAGCAATCGTTTCAAAACCAGTCACTCGCCTCTTCAAGTCTTCTAGTAGTGGAGTTGAAACCCATTTGACGCCTGACTGGCATTGGTCTGTGGTAGGTGCGAATGGGAGAGAAAATAACGTTTTGACTGTTACAGCTAAACCAGATGCTGCTGCGGGTGGAGCGCCTGGTAATGACTGGTATATGGACTGGTTCGAGTTACCTACCGACACTGATACCGATCCTGAGGTTTCAGTTGATGTGATCACGCCTCGTAACACGGTTCGAATCGGATTTGATGATGATGCAACGGTTCACACAGCTGTGACAGCCCTACTTGACAGTGAAGAAGTCACGGAACTCTTCACCATTACCAGTGATGCGTTTGTAATTGACTCCATAGCAAACAAAGACCTAACTTTGAGTGCCAAATCAGACACACTTTGTGCTATCGACCCTAGCATTCTTGGTCATTTCGGTATAATGGTTGAGGGATCTGATGAGTGTGGTCAACCCACGATGACTCGCCGAAGCTTATCGGGCGGCCAAAGCCTCGTGGAAGTCACCTTGTCCTTCAACGGCATCGTGCAAAACTTTGCTTTCGATGACTTGATAACTGCGAACCAGACAGAAGATAACTATCCGGATACGAACTCTTTCTGGGCTAAAAACCCTCGCACCAAAACCATCGTGCCAGATACAGAGTTCACATTTGTGCTTTACAGCATGAATCCGCTTTTGACTGATTTACCGAAGCCGGGTGACACGATTAACCTACCAGCGGGTCTAGCTTTCTCATACGACCCGATAAACCCCGCAGACACTGTTTGCGACACCGTTACAACATGCATATCGAGTGTGGCAGTCCCACAGCAACGACTCCTAGCAGGCAAATAACCAAAACCTCACGGATAACTAAACCTCACGAAAATAGCTTCTGCTTTTGATGGTTGCAGTAGCGTTGTGTGTCACGTTTTGGGTGGTTTTAGAGTTGGTTATTTGCTGGGAGTGTTGACTGCTTGTCTGGTGGTGTTGGGCTGCTCTTGGTTTGTTGGTTTAGGAGTTTTGTGATGGTTCGTCGGTTTTTGGTTGTTTTGGTTGCGGCGGTGTTGGGTTTGTCGGTGTTGGTGGGTGTTGGTTCGCCTGTTGGGGCTGCTAATACGGCTAGTGAGGTGTTGTTTGATCATGATGGTGATCCGGATACGTCTAGTGTTCGTCGTTTTGGTGGTTCGAATCGTTATGCAACGTCGGTTGCTTTAGCTGAGGCGTTTGTTGGTTCGGTGGGTTCTGGTGGGTTTGTTGATTCTGTGATTGTGGCGTCTGGTGTGAGTGTGGTTGATGCTGCTGCTGCTGCTGGGTTGGCTGCGTCTAAGTCTGCTCCGGTGTTGTTGACGACTCCTAATCGTTTGTCTGCTGCGGTTGAGGATTTCATTGTTGATGAGTTCATTACTGATGTGTTTATTGTTGGTGGTGTTGAGGCTGTGTCTCAGGATGTTGAGGACGCGTTAGCTGAGTTGGTGACTGTGCGTTCGGTGAAGCGTTTGGGTGGTGTTGATCGTTATGCGTCGTCGGTTGTTTTGGCTGAGGAGTTGGGTTCGCCTGGTGTGTTTTGCCAGTCTGGGCTTGTTACTGCTGTGTTGGTGAATGCTGATGTTTCGTTTGCTGATGTGATTGCTGTTGGTCCTTTGGCTTATGCGCTTGAGTTGCCTGTGTTGTTGACGCGTGTTGATGAGTTGCCTGTTGGGGTGGCTGCTTATTTGGTTGATGCTGAGGTTGAGCGTGTTGTTGTGGTTGGTGGTGAGGCTGCAGTGTCGCCTGGTGTGGTTGATGATTTAGCTTTAGCTGGTGTTGATGATGTGTTGCGTGTGAGTGGTGAGAATCGTTTCGCTACTGCGGTTGAGGTTCTTAACGCGCTTGATGATTGCGCGACTGTTTCGTTGAATGCTTCAGTGGTGGCGTTGATTAACGCTGATGCTGCGGCTGATGGTGTGTCGGCGGCACCGTTTTTGGGTTCTGGTGCGGATGGGGTTACTGCAGTGTTGTTGGTGCAAACTGATCAGTTGCCTGCTGAAACTAGTGATTATTTAGCGTCTATTCCTGCACGGAGTGCGACTGCGGCTTATGTTGATCAGTCGATTACTGCGATTGGTGGCACTGCGGTGGTGTCTGCTGGTGTGATGCAAGCAGCTATAAACGCTGCTACTACGTCTGAACCGTTAACTGCGACTGTTAAAGCGAAGGCTGGTGCTGACTCTTTCACGGTCACGTTCTCAGGGAACGTTGTTACTGAGATGGATGAGCAAGCTGCTCTTTGGCCGAACAGTGCCCTCAATAAGGCGAACTACCGGGTAGCAGGAACACCTCTGCTTGAGGTTGACACGATTACTTTGAGTGGACGTGTTGCAACGATTACTTTGAGTGAAGTGGGTGATCAGCTTGTTGCTGGTACGACGATTTCTGTGCTTGGTGGGAAAATCAAGGGTAACGCTGGAGATAACCGCAGAGTTGAAGCCGTTACCTACACTATTGCGCGACTTGTTCCGGACAATGTGCGTCCGAATGTTCGCATCATCGCCGCACAGAACGCTAACGTTATTCGAATAGTGGTAACCGAACCAAACCTTGCTTCCACACCTGCTTTTGACATCACAAAACTGCAACGAGATGGCGTTGCTCTTGATGACGCTGAACTATTCGGCGAGAGTACGGATACAACGAGAGACTTTCAAGTTTGCTTGTCTGGTGTTGATTCCGCAAGATGTGCAACGGAAGCTGATGAAGTGTTGAGTGCGGGTGAGCGTATAACGGTTAATGCTGGCGCTTTTGTTGACGAATCGGGTAATGAATCTCGTACCACATCTGTACGAGTGGCAGCATTCGATGACGCACCGCGTGTCACGCGAGCAACCGTTTCAAAACCGGCTACTTACATGAAGAACGTGAATGACAAGAAAGTCTCGCAGGTTGCTGACTGGTCGTGGCTAGCGTTAGAGGCCGATGGAAGCGATGCCGATACGTTCGCGGATACTAAAAATAACCTCTTGACTATTACAGCTAAACCAGATGGTGCAGCTGCTGGAGCGCTCGGTAATGGCTGGTATGTGGACTGGTTTGAGTTGCCCGCCGACACAGATACGACTCCAGAAGTTTCAGTTGACCTGCTCCTAGGTCGTAGGACGGTTCGAGTCGGGTTTGATGATGATGCAACGCTTTACACAGCTGTGACAGCCCTGCTTGACAGTGAGGAAGTGACGGAACACTTCACCATTACCAGTGACGCGTTCGAAGTCGACTCAGTAGCACGCACAGATCTGGCTTTGAGTGCAGCAACCGTCGATTGTTTTGAACCAGCGGACGGAACTTCAGAGTGTGGTCAACCCACGATAGTTCGCCGGAGATTAACGGGCGGACAAAGCTTCGTGGAAGTCACCTTGTCCTACGACGGCATCGTGCAAAACATACTTTTTCGTGGCTTTATAGAAGCGAACGAGATGGCAGATAACTATCCCGATACCTCAAACTGGGTAACAGAACTTTCAGTGTTGACTCCCTCTGTTCGCGATGTTCGTGAACCCGATAATAAGTTCGCATTTAAGCTTCTCACCGATGATCCGCTTTTGGCTGATTTGCCGGAGCCGGGTGACACGATTAACCTGACAGAGGATCTGGCAGTCTCGTTCACTCCGTTGCCTGGTCAAGATGCTGGTTGCCGTGCCAGAACTACTTGTAAGTCGAGTGTGGCAGTTCCGCAGCAGCGACTTCGAGCAGGCTAATAATCAAAACCTTACGGATAACTAAATTTCACGTCAGAACTGAGCCGCTACATCGGTCATAAACGCTTCTAACGCTTCGAGCCGACCTTCCAAGCCGGCTCGCACAACCGGATCAAGCACCAAATGCGTTACCCCTACGTCTGAGATGCGTCCCACCATGTCAATCATTTGTTCGGTAGATCCAGCGATGGACACCTCAGGCTTCATAATGCTGGCCGGATCCAAGTAGTAACGCAACGAAAGCGTGACCTCTTCACGACTTCGCCCTACCTGTGAGCATTCATTAGCGATCTCATCCCATTCTGCGGCTACTTTTGCCAACGGTTCAAACGCAGCATGAAATCCGTGCCCGAAACGTGCCACACGCCTAAACGCTGCGGTGGTGTGGCCACCTACCCACACGGGAACTGGGGTTTGTACAGGTTTTGGTTCAAACCCAACCGGCACAAACGAGTAGAACTCTCCGTCATAACTGGGATCTTCCTGAGTAAATAGTGTCTCAAAAATCTCCAACTGCTCATCAGAACGCTTCCCGCGACGATCCCACGGCATACCTAGAACCTCAGCTTCTTCACGCATCCAACCCACGCCGACACCCAAGATCAGCCGTCCTTGCGACAGGACGTCAATCGTTGCAAGCTGCTTCGCGGTAGCTACCGGCGGTCGATAAGGCAAGATCAGCACGCTAAATCCCAAACGCAGTGATTCGGTTACCGCTGCTGCAAACAAAAGTGTGCCGATGGGGTCTAGCCAGCCAGTTTTAGGTGGAGCTGGAAACGAGCCGTCGTCAGAGTAGGGATACTGCGACTTGAACTCACTTGGCCAACACACGTGATCACTGGCCCAGCCGGAGGCAAAGCCCATGCGCTCAACCTCTGAGCAAAATTTCAGCATCGAGTTGCGAGTTGCGATGTGTCCCAGATGAGGAAGTCCGACACCGAACTCGATTTTTTTAGAATTTCCCATCGCGCCAAACTAGACGCAGACGCACTAACACTTTCTGTTTGCGGCTTAGCGGCCGTCGATGGACCAGTGCCAGCGTTCGCTCAGCAGGTTGTACAAACCAAACAGGTGAGCGTTGCGCACTAACCAGCGATAGCAGCGATCGTAACCCAACGCTTGGTCGCTGTCGCCACACACAAAATCCAACGCCAACCCAGCTTCATGCCGTGAACGACCAGGTGGAGCAGTCTCAGGATTGCAAATTGAAGAAGGGGCTAACGACAACTCAATTCGGTAATTGTCAGCGTGACGTGGCGGCAGAGCGCAGTTTGAAATTCTCAAAGTCACCTGCTGCTGCGTTGAACGCCACCCCCCACCATTCAGGTAGATGCCGTCGGTCCGAGCCGAAGCAAATAGCGCTGTCAACGTTTCTGACAAGCATGGATGAACCTGGAAGCCGTTAACAAATACTGTTTCCGAGCGAGGGAATATCCGCTCCACTATGTCGCAGGAACGGAAACTGCCGATCAACTCGGCGTCATAAGTACGCCAGCGCGCCAGCGTGGGGTTGATCGCAAGAGAGATGCGCTCGGACAGGTTGCTGGTATCAAACCGATGCCAAAATGGCGTGTCTGTCACCAACTTTAGTGTTGCTGCAGCTCCGCAACCTTTGCGCACTACGAAACGCGCCAATGAAGGAATGTCATAAGTGCGGCTTTTATGAGCGTTATCCGCCAGCTGACCAGTTAGATAAATCTCTCCAAAGTTGATTACCCCCACCAACGGCATTTGCGACTCAACCGCAGCTGCTATCCACAATGCGGAGATATCGCAACCAGAGTTTGTCCCACCGGCGCTGTCAGTGTCGCCAACGCCGTCAGTTTGTAACCGCGTGCTGGCGGCTACCTGACGATAAATATCAGCTGCGGCTGGATGCATTTCAACTGGCCGCCACAGTGCTAACTCAAAAGCAGCCGTTAGATACATGCTCGCTGGTACAGAAGTACCCGTTGTGCGTTCTTGTGCCACACGCTCATATTCACCACCCGCTGGCGGTTCAAAAGAAGGAGTTAGTTGAGCGACCAAATCATCACAACCAAAGTCTGTGCTGTCAGGTAGGCACACCTCCGCCTGCGCCAACGCCGTTGTCAACAACCATTCGTGCTGCCTCTCCCAGGCGTCAGTGATTTTAAAATCAAGCCGATTTGGAAACCGCACCAGCAAGGAGAGTTGCCCGACGGCTCCTGCTATTGATCTTGCACCCTCGCTGATAGCTGCGTTGTCAGCTGCAATATCACCATAGGGGTCTGCTGCAACATTTGTAGTTATGCCGCCAGGAGCGTCCACAGCGATGTCTGCTGCAACATTTGCAGGTGTATCCGCTGAAGTGCTTTCAACAGCACTGACGTCTCCACCTGCTTGTTGCAAGATGTTTAGGTTTGGCTGCTCGCCGCGTATTACGCCAAAAAACGCCTCGCTGACGGCAAGCGTCGCGTCAATGAACGCCTGCTGTGAAATCTCAGCGATGAGCTCCTTGCTAGCTGCTGAAAAAGGAGCTTGCGTTGAGATAGTAGTAGTCGTGTTGGTGGTTATGTCCGGATTTTGTGTAGATCCGGCAGGCTTCACTGAGTCGGGAGCGTCAGACCTAGTCAAGTCGGATCCATTTAAACCTGGTGAGGGCCAGTCAGCCGCAACTAGACCGATTCCAGCGGCGGCTACAACGGCAACAAGGACGATCGCAAAACCGGTTGAACGCAGTGGCCTACCCAAAAATCTGCTCACGTCAGGGGTGTTGTACCGTTGAGCGGCGATGCTGGCACCCACACAAGGTAACCATGAAACTGCGTGAGTTATTGGCGCATTCTGTGCGAGCTTTCGGTCGGTTTTTGGGACCTGGCTCAGCCCCAACCGTAACTAGACCAACTCCAATGGCTTTGCCCGAGACGGATTTAACCGAAAAGCATCTACCAAAAACGCACAGAAAAAAACTAGCGCTAAGCACCGCACAGGCGATCCTTCTAGCCAGCTTGCTGCTCGGGCTAGGTGCAATGATTTATTGGCTGCTGACAGCTGGCGCAGATATCGATCCGGTTGAGACGCAAGTTTCTGATACTGCGACACTTCCGACACCTGCTGAGCCCCCCACCGATGGATCTTCTAGCACTGGATCCGGATCTTCTGATGTCGACATGACAATCGACTCGATACCGACAACCACTAGCCAGCCCGAAGACGATCAATCCACCGATCAGTCCACCGATCAGTCCACCGATCAGTCCACCGGACAATCCCAGTTAAGTGACACCATCACCCAAGATGGGATGTACTTGGTCGGCATCGACATTGCGCCGGGACGTTATGTCGCTTCAGGTACCGGATCGTTGTGCTACCTAGCCGTTACCAGCGACGCCACCGCCAACCTTGAGTCCGTCATTCGTACCCATTTCGGTGACGCCTATGGACGTCGTGTGGAGCTTGAAGACGGCCAGTTTTTTGAAACCGACGACTGTGGAAGCTGGCAGTTGGAACTCACCGCGAGGTAATAACCCATAAAGGAATAACAAGGAATAACATCGCGGTCGTGAAAGTTTCAACTGCTATCGGAGCGGGCGCAAGCCTCAACCCAGACCGCCTTATCCAACACGTATCCGACCTGGAATCGGCCGGGGTTGACCTGATCTGGGGCGGCGAAGCCTACGGCTATGACCTGGTGTCAACATTAGCTTTCATAGCTGCACGCACCGAACGAATCGAACTGATGACCGGCATCTTGCCAGTGTTCTCGCGCAGTCCAGCCATGATCGCTCAAACCGCCGCGACTATCGACACACTAAGTGGTGGTCGTTTCACTCTCGGCCTGGGCACATCCGGACCGCAGGTGATTGAAGGCTGGCACGGAGTGCCGTTTCATCGACCATTGGGCCGCACCCGCGACGTCATCGAAATTTGCCGCAAGATATGGTCCGGTGACAAGACTGAGCATGACGGCCGAACCGTCTCCTTGCCGTTACCGCCAGACGAAGGCACCGGTTTAGGCAAACCCCTGCGCCTGATGTGTAAGCCACTGCGCCAAGACATCCCCATCGCGGTGGCCTCGATTGGGCCAAGCAACGTGGAGATGACCGCCGAACTTGCGCAAGTGTGGCAGCCAATCCATTTTTTGCCCGAGAAATTTGGCGAGGTTTGGGGAGATTCTCTTGCCGCTGGTAAGGCTCGCCGCTCAGCCGATTTAGGCGAATTGAAGATAATCGCAGGGGGAACCGTATCTCTTGGTTCTGGTCCAGTTACAGACACTGCACGCAAGATGGTTCGCGACAACGTTGGTTTCTATGTAGGAGGCATGGGAGCGAAAGATAAAAACTTTTACAACGACTTGTTTAAGCGTTACGGCTACGAGAAAGAAGCCGAGCAGATTCAAAATCTTTTTTTGTCGGGTAAACGAGAGGAAGCGTTCGCAGCGGTACCGGATGATTACGTTGACCGAGCCAGCTTGACCGGAGATGAAGGTCGAGTACGCGAGCGGATCGAGGTGTATCGCGAGGTTGGCGTGAGCTATTTAGACATCACCATTGCGCCAGATACCGAAAACCCGCTGGAGGTCATCGCAAAGGTCAAGTCTTGGGCGGATTAAGCCAGCCACACAAACCCTGAACTAGGTCTGCGCTTACTAGCTTTCTAGCGATGGCAACACACGTAACTCCGGTTGTACCGCGCTTCGGCGAGCTAGATCCGTACAACCATGTCAACCACGCCGTGTATGCGTCATATTTTGAAGCGGCTCGCTGTGTGGCTTTAGAAGCCGTTGGCATGTCGCTACCGGATCTGACCGATCGTGACGTGCAAATTATCGTGACTCAGCTAGAGATGCAGTTTAAGGTTCCAGCTACTGCACGTGACTTTCTTCGTGTAGAAACTGAGGTGGTTGAAATAAAGAGAGCCAGCAGTCGCTGGGCACAACGGATTGTGCTAGAGAGCACCAGTAGTTCAAATGGTTCTGAGAACGGACTCGTGCTGGTAACAGGACTGCTTACCGCAGGTATATGCAACAATCAGGGAAAACCTCGCCGACCTCCCCCAGACCTAATGGAAGCTCTAAAGCAGTTGACACCCGATCTCAACGAAAACGCTTCGAATAACTCAAAGTCAAGCCAATGAGCTGGGAACCAGAAATAGAAGAACTGCGTCACCGCGAACAGCTTGCCGAACAGCTTGGCGGCCCAGACAAGATCGAGCGGCAACATTTCTTCGGCAAGCAGACGATTCGTGAACGCATTGACGCAATAGCTGACCAAGACTCGTTTCACGAGATAGGTAAGACAGCTGGCGTCGCCGACTATGACGATGAAGGCAATCTCAAACACCTAACACCGTCAAACTTTGTGTTCGGTACTGCCCGCATCGATAACCGTCCGGTCATGCTGTCCGGAGATGACTTCACAGTGCGCGGGGGATCGGCCGACGCCACCATTCCAGGCAAACGCACCAAAGCCGAAACCATGGCGTTTGAGCTGGAGTTGCCGCACGTTCGACTAGTGGATGGCATGGGCGGAGGCGGATCTGTTAAGACCATCGAGATGGCGGGCAGGACATATATCCCAGAGTTGGCGGGCTGGGAAACAATTGTTAACCACCTATCGATAGCACCCTCGGTGTCGTTGGCATTGGGGTCGGTTGCAGGCATAGGCGCCGCACGTGTAGCGACCTCGCACTACTCACTGATTGTGCGTGAAACCGCTCAGATGATGATCGCTGGACCAGCACTGGTAGAGCAGGCTTCGTTGGGTGGTCACGAAAAAGAAGAGCTAGGGCACGCAGACATTCACACGAGCAATGGCGCTATCGACGACGCTGTTGACACCGAAGCAGAAGCGTTTGAGCGGGCACGAAAATTCTTGTCTTATCTGCCGAGCAATGTGAACGAACTGCCTCCCAGGGTTAGCTGCGGCGATGCCCCGCAACGCCGCACGGAAGAACTGATTTCAATCGTGCCACGCGACGCGCGACGCGTCTACAAGATGCGTGAAATTTTGGCCGCTGTATTTGACCAGGATCCTGCACAAACAGCTGACCACACGTCATTTTTTGAGATTGGTAGAGACTGGGGACGCTCCATTATCACCGGGTTCGCTCGACTAGATGGTCATCCGGTAGCAGTGTTTGCCGGAGACCCTTACATCTACGGCGGCGGCTGGACCGCAGACAGCTGCCGTAAGTTGATCCGCCTTTTGGACACAGCCTCTGTTTTTAACCTGCCCGTTGTCCACTTCGAGGATTGCCCAGGCTTTCTTATCGGTAAAGAATCCGAGCAAGATGCCACAATCCGGTTCGGTTCCCAAGCTTTAGCGGCTCTGGGCCAGCTCACCACTCCGTTTGCTTGCATGGTGATTCGTAAGGCTTTCGGCGTGGCCGGAGCTTCTAACAACAAACCTGGTCAGGCCAGCTTTCGTTACGCCTGGCCTTCGGGTGACTGGGGTTCTCTACCGATCGAAGGCGGTATTGAAGTGGCGTATAAGCAAGATCTGGCCGACAGCGACCAGCCTGACGAACTACTTGACGACATTCGCCTTCGCCTCAATCAGGTACGTTCGCCTCACCGCAGCGCAGAGTTTTTTGAGATAGAAGAAATCATAGACCCGCGCGACACCAGACCTCTGCTGTGTGAATGGGTAGATCTAGCAGCTCGCTCACTGCGCCCGGGCCCCGCGACTTTCGGCTACCGACCTTGAACACCCCTGCACAACAAACACCAGGCACCGAAGCATCACACGGGCTCGGAGCCCCCACAAATCCCTTCCGGCTTAGCCGCAACGTCATACCAGTGCGTTATGACCTGACGCTCGAGCCCGACCTGACCGCCGCCACCTTTAAGGGTGAGGTTGTCATCAGCGTGAATCTGCTCAGCGAATCAACCACCGCGATCACCCTCAACGCGGCAGAGCTAGAGGTATTCGACGCCAAGATCATCCAATCCGGTCAGATCCACCCAGCCACCGTAACTATCGACGAGCAAGCCGAGCGCGCCACTTTTCAAGTTGAACAGGGCCTGCTGTCGCCAGGTGAAGCGCAAATCGCTTGCAAGTTCGTAGGCGTTCTTAACGACAAACTGCGTGGCTTTTACCGCAGCACATACACGGCCGACTCTTCCACCGATATGGCTAGCTCTTCCGATCAGCAAAGGCGCACCATTGCTACCACCCAGTTTGAGTCGACTAACGCTCGCCGAGCATTCCCCTGTTTCGACGAGCCCGACTTCAAAGCCATCTTTGGCGTAACGCTGGTGGTGCGAGAACACCTCACTGCGCTCAGCTGCGGGGAGTTGCTGTCGATCGATCCGACAAAATCACCGCCGGCCGAGTCTGGCTACAACAGCTACCGCTTCGCTGACACGATGGTGATGTCGACCTACCTGTTGGCGTTCATTGTTGGTGAACTTGAAGCCACCGAACCGGTCGACGTTGGAGGAGTACCGCTGCGCATTGTTCATGTGCCCGGCAAATCTCATCTCACAAAGTTCGCTATTGAGGTTGGTTCGTTCGCACTTAGCTGGTTGGTGGATTATTACGGCATTGCCTACATGGGTAAGAAACTTGATCTAGTGGCAGTACCAGATTTTGCGTTCGGAGCGATGGAAAACATGGGTTGCATAACGTTTCGCGAAACCTTGCTGCTGGCAGACCCAGACACCTCCACGCTGGCCGAGCTAACTCGCATCGTCGACGTGGTGGCGCACGAAATAGCGCACATGTGGTTTGGCAATCTCGTAACGATGGACTGGTGGAACGGCATCTGGCTAAAGGAGGCGTTTGCCACGTTTATGCAAATGTCCACCACGCACGCCTTCCGTCCGCAGTGGCGTCGTTGGGATGAGTTCAGCCTTGAGCGCGGTGCCGCGTTTGATGTGGACTCGCTCAGTTCGACTCGCCCAATCGAGTTTGATGTGGTGTCTCCAGAAGATGCCGAAGGCATGTATGACCTGCTCACCTATGAGAAAGGTGCGGCGGTAGTGCGAATGTTGGAGCAGTATCTAGGCCCAGATGAGTTCCGAGCGGGCGTCAAGCACTATTTGGAGACTTTCAGCTACCGCAACGTAACCACCACTGACTTGTGGGAGGCGCTTGAAGCAGCTACTAGCCAGCCGGTAGCTGCGGCCATGCAAACATGGATTTTTCGAGGCGGGTATCCGATATTGGATGTGTCTCCCGCCAAGAATGGCGTGCTAGTGCGCCAACGACTGTTCACCTACGGAACCGGAACTAGCCCCGTTCAGCAAGACGAACTGTGGCACATACCGGTGACTATCCGAGCTCAGCCAAAAACAGGTGCACCGATCGAGCATCGCTTACTGATAACCGAAGCAGAAACAAAAATAGAACTCGGCGATCCTCTGGAATGGATAACAGTCAACGCTGGCGGCCACGGCTACTACCGAGCGCGCTACTCCCCAGAACTGCTGGCTGAGCTAACCCAACATGCGCTGGATGTTCTGAGCCCGGTTGAGCGCTATGCGCTAGTGGATGACACTTTTGCAGCGGTGCTAGCAGACCAAACCAACGCAAGCGAGTTTGTGGAACTAGTAACCGGTCTTGCAATCGCAGAAACCGACCTGCGGGTGTGGCAACGCATGTTGAGCGGTCTTAAATCCCTGTACCTGGTAGCTGGAAGCGATGATCGCGACTATCTGTCAGATCTCACTTGTCATCTAGCAACCACTGCGTTAGGAGTGATGGGGTTTGAACCGGTAGCGGGCGAATCAGATCTTGAGCGCGAACTCCGAGCCGTTTTGTTTAGTGCTGCTGGGGTGGAAGGTCAAGACGAATTTGTGCGCAGAGAAGCTGACGTTCTATTAACCCGCTCCCTCGACGACAATTCCGCAACTGATCCGGTTGAGCCAAATCTTGCGACCGCCGCACTCAACGTAGTGGCGGCCTCCAGCGGCGAGGATTCCTACGACCTCATCTTGAACTTGTACCGCAATGCTTCAACGCCGCAGTCTGAACAGAACTATCTGTGGGCGTTGCTTCAATTCCGTTCGCAAGAGTTGTTTGATCGAACCCTGATGCTGGCCCGTGACGAGGTGCGCACACAAAACGCGCCTTTCTTGCTGGCCGCAGCGATGTCACACGCTGATCTTGGGCCACGTGCCTGGGCGTTTGTGAGCGACCACTGGGAGGAGCTATGTAGACGCTTTCCCCAGAACACCATTCCACGAATGGTGGGTGGTGTGAGAGCGATGAGTACACCTGCATTAGCGCGCGAGGTGACTGAGTTTTTTGAAAAAAACGCAGTGCCCCAGGGCGAACTGATAGTTGCGCAACACATCGAGAAGATGTGGGTGAATGTGGGACTGCGTGAGCGCGTAAATCTGACGTAATAACCGCATAACTAGAGCCAGTAAGGCAAACTAGAACCGTGTTTGGAAGGCCAGCTCGCCCACGCGGCCCGTACTACGACGTGATTGCGTCGTTGGTAGGTGCGTCCGCTGCGACCGTGTTGTTGATCTTGGTGATCTACTGGTCAGTTCAGGTGGTCGACTGAATTTCCGGCTGACTGCCAGATTGGGCGGCTGCTTTAGCGGCTGCGCGATCCACTTCGCCCTGAGCGCGTGACTCATCGGACCAGCGAAGCATCATTAGCGCAATCATTCCCCAGACAATCGGTATGCCACCCAGCTTCATAATCAACCCGGCCATTTGCTGATCGGTGGTTGCTGACAAGCCGTGAAACCTTGGCGCTAGCTCGTAAATCGAATAGAGCGGAAAGCCTGCAAAAGTGAGGAATCCAGCAGGCACTGCAGGTACCACACCTAAAGCTGTGAACAGGTACACCATCTTGGCGGGGTAGCTACGCATACGGTGCTCTTGCAGCGGAGATAACAGAGGAAGCCACACCAACAGTCCGGACACCAGCCAGATCATGTCCATGATGAATGAGCCGATCTGACTGGTTCGCAATATGTCAACCGCCCATGGCGAGTGGGTGGCGATTAGCACAAGGTTGAATGTGACGCCAGCAAAGATTGGTCGAGAGATGCGTTGCAGCAGACGATAAAGCTTTAGATAGCCGATGACCTGACGAGCCATCCATTCCGGAGTGCCCAACATAAGTAGTGGAGCGGCTGCCAACGTGTAGAGCAAAAACTGCACCATGTGAGCCGAGGCCAGATAGCTGGAACCCAGCAGACCAAGCGGCCAGTCGCTAGCTACCCAAAACGCAAGTACGCCTGCGATGAAACACCTGATTTGCTTACTGGTTGTCGGTTTAGTGAAATCTTTGACGGCTCGACGGCTGTCTGTCGAACGCTGTGTTTGGTTAACAAAACCGTTGAAACCGACCAAGCGTGCTCTGCGCCGCACCGCTACAAAATAAGGAACAGCAATCGTCAGCGCGACAAGCCAAACTCCGGGATAGGCGCGCCAACCCCAGGTCCACGGAACCTCAATGGTGGAACACCAAAACTGCACAAAACCTACGGACTTAACCTAAGCACCAGTCGACGCCCTAAGCGTCGACCCAATATCTGCAAGCAATACCAGGTCGTTGGCGTACTGACTCTGACGAGTGGGGTGCGGGTACTGCGTGTAGCCGATTGTGTCTGGCGCAAAGGCAAACATGCGTGCGTCATGACCCACCTCATAGTTAACGGTGCCGGGTTGAAAGTCACCATGAGCAACGTCGTCGTGGGTGTGAGTTTCATCCCCGTCGTGAGAATGCGGTGGTGTAACGACCTCGTCGTCAGGCTTGTCCAGCTTCAGCGCCGACAATGCGCCAACCTCGTTTTGCAACTGGATAAGTTGATCATCGCTGGCCAACAAGCCGATGAAGTCGCTGCTGAAGTTGTTCAGGTAGGTGCGGATAACTGGGAGCGTGTCGCGTTCTGGGTCGACGGAGACAAAAAGCACCTTGACGTTGGTGGGTGCTCCTGGGCGTGACAGCACTTGGCTGATCTGGTTTAGTTGAATGTTGCAGATGTCAGGGCAGTGCGTGAATCCGAAATAAAGCAGCTTGACGTCTCCTTCGGTGTCGGCTACGAGGTCGAAATCATTTCCGTTTGTGTCTGTCAGCACTAGCTGAGGCAGTGGTTGAGGATCTTCTACAACCAGACCTTCATAATCGACGCTGGAAGCGACGCTAGAGCAGGCAGACAAAATTAAAACAAGCCAAAACAGCAACACCAGCTGTTTTGGCTGGTGTAACCGCATCCGACCAGCCTGCCCGCCAATCAGGCGGGTATCCGATTCCTTAGCGGCGTGCGACGTGGAGGTGAGGGGAGTCGAACCCCTGGCCTCTTCGATGCGACCGAAGCGCTCTACCAACTGAGCTACACCCCCCAGTGTTGCCGGCGGTTAGTTGCCAACAAACTGAAATCTAGCCGGAGCGCTTGATCGGCCGGTTGCCGGAGTGCAGGTGCAAGCGTCGAGATACCAGCCAGAGATAACCGAACAGAGCGGTAACAAACCCTAAGTTGATCACACCTAGCCACACCTTTTGCGTGAGGAACAGAGCTATCAGCGTTATGAGCGCTGCGGCCGTCAAGATGACGGTGATGTCGCGGCGTCGCAGGGCAGCATCAGCGGTTGAGATCGGAACTGTTCGCCGAACACCATGCGCGGTTACGGGGGTTCCAGTGGCGACTGGCACCCTGGCTGGCGATCCCGAGTTTAATCCTGACCGTAATCCCGGATTTAACCCTGTTTTCATAGCGGGGAAACCCAGCTTCGACGCCGAGGGTTTTAGGCGCTTTCCCGTGTTCTTTAACGCACCTGAAATGCTTGGCCTAAAGCTTGGTTGCTGTATGGCGAGCCCGCTGCGACCGTCGAGTCTTTTTGCGCCAGGTTGTCGGTTTAGTGGAATCTTTGCCGGCTTGGGTTTCCGACTAGGCGCCAACACCAACACCCACGCCACCGCAAGCGCCCCGAGAACTATCAGCGTCATGCGAAACAGGCCTGAGAAGGATTTATCGAGCGCAAGCGATAACTGAGATTACAGCAGCTGGTTTGCGTTTTTAGTGACCTTGGTGACTGCGGTGACTGCATTGTCTAGTTATCAGGTGAGTTTTGATTGCTAGCACCGTCGTGGCGTTGGTAGGTGCCGGATTTGCCTCCGGTTTTTTCCCACAGAGCGATGTCGTCGATGGTCATACTCCGATCGGCAGACTTGCACATGTCGTAAATCGTCAGCGCCGCAACCGAGCAAGCGGTCAACGCTTCCATCTCAACGCCAGTCCGATCGACAGTGTCAACCCGGGCTTCGATACTTATCCAAGTCTCTGCAAGCTCAAAATCGACATGGACAGCACTAATCATTAGCTGATGACACAGAGGAATTAGCTCGGACGTGCGTTTGGCCGCCTGTATTGCGGCAATCCTCGCCACCGCTAGCACGTCGCCTTTGACGGTCTTACCGTTGGTTATGGCACTTGCTGTTTCGGGCAACATGTTGACGCGACCACGAGCTACAGCGTGGCGGCGAGTGAGCTCTTTGTCGCCCACATCAACCATGCGAGCGCGACCTTGCGAATCAAGATGTGAGAACGATGAGACAGGGTTGGTGGTGAGATTTTCACCCGCGTCAGGCATATAAATCGGAGCCTAGACGTGATTGCAGAGGAATAACTAGCCGCCCACCTGACTCATAGTGCGTGCTGGTTTGATGAAGTGAACCTTGCCAATTGAGTGTCCTGCCCACTTGGTTCCAACGGCCGTTGCGACGGCTTGCGCTAGTCGGTCGTCTAGGCCTGCTGGATCCAAGCCATCTTTGTCAGAACGCAAGATGGTGCGCATGTCAAACTCATCTAACGCAAACAGGCACGTACGAAACTGACCTTCAGCGGTCAGACGCACGCGGTCGCAATTGCCGCAAAACGGCTTTGTAACGCTGGCGATAACTCCAACTTCGCTGACGTCAGCCCCATCCTCGCTACCTTGTGGCGACAGTAAAAACTTTTCAGCCGGCTCACTGTCGCGCTTCACTGCCTGCACGTCAAACTCGGTTGCCAACGTCTCAATTATTTCGGCCGCCGGCACCACCACGCTTTCGTTCCACACATCGCCCGCCTCTAACGGCATGAACTCAATAAAGCGCACCACCACGCCTCGTTCACGCCCAAAGTGAGCAAAATCCAGCACCTCGTCGTGGTTTATTCCACGCATCATTACCGTGTTGATCTTCACCGGTGCTAGCCCGGCCGCAATTGCTGCATCAATACCGACCAGTACCCGATCAAGCTCGTCACGTCGGGTTAGCTCCAAGAACCGCTCTCGCTGCAACGAATCAAGACTGATGTTGATGCGTGAAAGCCCGGCGTCGGCCAGAGCCTGCGCGTGAAGATTAAGCGTGGACCCGTTGGTGGTAAGCGCAATATCTACGCCCAGCGCGGCGAGTTTTTCAACCAGCAGTGGCAGATGCGCTCGCACCAACGGCTCACCGCCGGTCAGGCGGATGCCGTTAAAGCCGAATCGTTCAATGCAGACCTTGGCAAATCGTTCAATCTCCGAAAAGTCAAGAATCTCAGACTTGGGCAGCCACTTCATGCCTTCAGCCGGCATGCAGTACTGACAGCGAAAGTTGCAGCGATCGGTAACAGAAATGCGCAGGTCGCGCACCGTGCGGCCAAACGGGTCAACAAGATCTGCCGCGCCGGTTGCTGGGGTCATTTGTTGCTCACTTTGAGTTGTACGAAGTTGAAGACATCAGCTACCGAAGACATCTGGGCAGCCCAGTAGCAGCACGTCTACACCTTCGCCTGCTTTTATGCCTTCCCCGTCAGGCACGACTGCTAAAGCGTTGGCGTGTGCCATCGACCACAACATATGCGAACCCTGCCCGCCGGCCGAATGCACCAATATCTGGCCGCCCTCTATCGCTTGATTGCTGCTAGTTGGTGGTTCAGCCACCACTCGCAAGAAGTGCGTTTTGCCGTCAGGTCTGCGCAGCAAGTTCTCTGCTGCCACCGCTCGGATCGTTTGGCGAACTGGTTGGCGATGCCCCATCATTGAACGCAATCCGCTTAGCGCAAATAACTCAAACGACACCATCGATGACACAGGATTGCCGGGCAGTCCAAACACCGGTACTCCCTCAACTGTGCCAAAGGCAAACGGCTTTGCTGGCTTGATTGCTATCTGCATCCAACGCATCTGCCCGATGCGGCTGAGTACTTCTTTTACATAGTCAAAGTCGCCCATACTGACGCCGCCCGAGGTGATGAGAGCGTCGCAACTGCTCACAGCGTTAGTGACGGCGGTTGTGATTTCAGTCTCATCATCACGCACTAACCCGAGATCGACAGGATTCATTTGGTTCAGCGTTAGCAACCCCAGCAGCGTGGCTCGATTGGAGTCACGTATCTGGCCAGGTTTCAGATCGCTGCCATCGTCAACTAGCTCATCGCCGGTAGAGAGCACACCGACCGTTGGTCTAGGGCTCGCGCAGACATGAGTTTGACCAAGGCTGGCCAGCACGCCCAAGTGACCAGCGCCCAACACGGTGCCAGCTTTGAGTGCGAGCGAGCCCGCGGACACGTCTTCGCCGACATCTCGCACGTGATTACCGGGCGCGACAGCAGCATTGATAGTGACGGTGGTGGTGTCTGTACTGGTGAGCGATGTTTTTTCGACTGTTTTTTCGACCATCACCACAGCGTCTGCGCCGGGCGGGATGATCGCACCGGTCATGATTCGACTGGCCTGACCGGCGCAGACAGTGACCTTAGGTGCGTGGCCTGCCGCGATGGTTTCGATTATCTCTAGATCAACCGGCGGGTTGGCAACGTCGACGGAACGCACGGCAAACCCGTCCATTGCGGTGTTAGCAAAACGTGGAATGGATTCGGTGGCGAAGATGTCTTCGGTTGTTACCAGACCAAGAGCGTCCGATAGCAGGTGAGGCCGCGGCTCACGAGGCGGACAGGTGGCTAGCACGTGATCGCGCACTTCCTCAAGCGTGAGCATGTTGAAAATCTACCGACCCCACTTTGCGCTAGCGGTTTGACTGCGTTAGTGGCTTGATCATGCGCTTATGATTCCTCGCGCGGTCAAGATCTGCTCAATTTGCAGGCGGCGTTGTTGTAGTTCGTTCGCATCTTTTACCGGTTGAAAACGCCCGCTTTCACCATCGCGCTCAACTAACAGCATCGTGGCATCAACAAAGGCTGTTAGCTCACCGATCAGTCGCTCAAACTGAACCACCACGGTGCCAGCGACCTCTTTACGAACCTCAAGCCAAGTGAACGGCTGATCGGTTGCCAAAGTTTCAGCATCGACCACGAGTGAGTTGGTGTTGACAAGGCTCGCACTAGCAGGGTTGATGTAGGGCGGTAACCGCCACGACTCAACTATTTGCGAACGACCATCCACCAGCCAAGGAGATCCGCCGACCTCTAGCCCGGTCGTGATCTCACAGGTGATGGGAGTGCCTGCGCGGCGATGCGCACCGATGATGGCCGGATCGAGCGTGGCGGCGATATTGTCAACGTTGCTGATGTAAACGTGTTTGCCGCCATTTGCGATGTAATCCGCCAGCAAGCCTGAACGTTGTAGCGCCTGACTGACTTCGCCGTGGCCGGGAGCGTAGAGGGAAGGTTGTCCTTGTTCAGTGCGAAACAGTTCGCCATCAAGACGTAGGCGCATGCTGACGCTTTGTGGCGCAAAGGAAATCGGTGCGGTTAGGTTTGCGGCGTCAGGGTCTCTGGCCCAGTTACGCAGCGCAGCGTCAGAAAGAAAGCTGGTCATCAACCACATCGGTATGCGAGCATTACCAGCGCTACTAACCAGATTCGTTTGACTGGATTGCCCTATCTGGCGATTTGTCATCAGCCGTAAGTCAGTCAGCTTGGCGTCCACAAATGTCAGCCCGTCAAGCACTTCCGCCAGCGCCTTGACTCCACCACCAAAGCGGGTTGCCATACCCCCTGCCAAAACGAGCACGGCCACCTCACCAGCGGATATGGCGGCCATTCCTTCGATTGCCAAGTCTGTGTGTTCAGCCATGCCCACCTTGGGCAGCTCTGTTAATTCTTTGACTGACAGCGCCTCAACGTTGGTTGACCGGATGCGGTTCGCATCTAGCCGTGCATCCGGGGAAGCTCCGTTTAACACCCGCGCTTGTAGCTGATCAAAGACATCTGGTTCGAAGTCGTAGCGAGCCAGTGTTGTCGCGCTGGCGTGATCTATGTCGTAGCGCTGAGCCAGGTCAGCGGCCGTTTTTGAAGCTATCTCGGCAGCCACTGCCGCGACGCTAGTGCTGTCGGGCGACGTTGTTAGCGCTGTACGGCGACATTGCTAGCCCAGTAAGGCAGCAACGGCAGGTGGCTACACTTCTTGCTTTGTGTCAGCCTGACTAGCTAGGTCCCTTACCGTTGGAGACTGTTCGAAGCCGTGCCAACTTACGAATACAACTGCAGCAAGTGCGAACGCAAATTCGACATTCATCAGAGCTTCAAAGATGACGCCCTTGAGGTGTGTCCTCTGCCAGCTCTAAACGGGAAAACCAACAAAGCTAAGGAGCCAGTTCTGTGCGGCGGCTCGGTGCGCAAAGTGTTTTCAAGCGTTGGGATTTCGTTTAAAGGCAGCGGCTTTTATCGTAACGACAGCCGTCCCCCAGACTCTTCTAACAGTGCCAAGAGTGATAGTGCAAACACTGATGGTGCAAACACAGGTGGTTCTGAAGAAAAACCGGACAAAAAGTCAGAAACCAAGTCAGAAACCAAGTCAGGCAGAGATGGTGAGACAGCTGGGAAACGCAAAGCTAAATCTGACGGGAAGTCACAGAAATCTCCAAAATCTCAACCGCAACGCAAATCAGGCGGCTCGGGGCAAGGCAAGTCGACGGTGAACGCCTAATAATTCCAACTTGCCATGTCACACCGACATGGCATAGTTAGCCGTAGCACTTCTCAAGGCACTTCCGACCGTCCGATCGAGGGAGTGAACAAATGCTGCCAAGGATTCTTAGATGGTGGCATCGTCGTCCAGGCACAACTCACTGGACGGCTGTTATTGCGATTGCGCTGCTAGCTGCACTGTTGGTTGGCGCGGCGCAACGGCGTGCAGACAATGCTGCTCTGGCTTGGGGTCGGCCAGTTTCGGTGTTGCAAGCACAAGGGTTATTAACCGCGGGGAAAGTTCCAGGCCTTGCCGACGTGGCGGTGGTGCAGGTACCAGAGCATCTGGTACCCGAACAGGCACTGATAGACGTATCGCAAATCACTCCTCTGGGACGCGCAGTGCCAAACGGATCCTTGCTGACTGCGGCCGACCTAGCTGAGCTAACCGCAGTTTCGCTGGGTAGACGCGGTGTCGCAATAGCGGTGGCCGCTGGTGTGCCGCTGGTGCCGATTGGTTCGGCGGTGGAGCTGTTGCTGTTCGTTGAGGTTGATCCTTATGAGCCGGTAAGTACTGGGCCAGCGCAACGGGTGCGTGCAGTGGTGATAGCAGTAGAGGAGGATCGCTGGTTAGTTGATGTTTCGGCCGCCGACGTAGAGGCCGTGGTGCGCGCAGGGATTACGGGCGTTGTTGTTCCCATGCTACTGGGCTAATGCCTAATACCGAATGCGCTGATACCGGCGCTATCTCCAACCAGCAAGAAACACGATCGTGACCAAAATCGCCAGTGCACTGCGATAGAGGGCTGTGCTTGTGAATAGTTGGTGGCTAGAACGCGATTGTTTAGGCGTCAGCAATCGCATCATCACACGCAGAGCAAACCAAGCGGTTAGAGCTGCGGTTACTAATCCGACGCCCATGGCAGCTAAATCATCTGACGGAATGTTGTCACCGAGTAGTCCCAGTCCTCGAAATGCACCTGCTCCTGCGATGATCGGTAAACCCATCAAAAATGAAACCCGCGCGGCTTCGATGCGACCGAACCGCAGCAACCTGCCCACGGTGATGGTGGCTCCTGAGCGACTAACCCCTGGCACTAGAGCGCAGGCTTGCGCCAGACCCAACCCGATGGCGTCGCGTGCACAGAAGTCGTGGAGCGTGCGTTCGACTTTCTGCTGGGTCTTGTGTTTGGATGCGCGTTGACCCGCAAACCGATCAGCCCACCAAAGCAGCCAGCCACCCAAAAACAGTGCAATCGCTATTACCAGCACTCTTTCACCCAGCGATACCAGTGTCGATTCCAGTACCACGCCGACAACTGCAGCTGGAACCAAAGACACCACTAACGCCATACCGACTAGCGCGTCGCGACTCAGACGAGCTGGATTACCCGGCGCAGTGATCACCTCTGTGCTGGCGCTTGAAGTGTTGCTTAGGTCGCTTGATCGGTTGCGCGAACCTGTAGCTAATCGCTGGAGCGCTCTTAAGCTCTGCTTTACGCCCTCAAAGACGGCCGCTTTGTAATAGCGAGCTATTTCATGACGCAAGAAATACACCGCTCCGATCAGCGTCCCTACATGCAGTGCAACATCAAAAGCTTGTTCTCGTAACGCATTGCCATCAAAGTGCTCCCAACCAAAGAGCCACGGCAGCAGTTCTAAATGGGCACTTGACGACACCGGTAAGAACTCCGTTAGCCCCTGCACGATGCCCAACACGATGGAGTGAGTTAGTGGCATTTGCTTTGACCGTTAACTACACGACCGCTGCACGAGCTTCACCAGCGAGCATTCCAAGAGCGGGTAGAAGTTAAGCGGTAGAAGGCACGATGCGAGCTCGCCATTCACGAGCGGCATCAAAATGATGTCCAACCGCTCGCCCCTGACGCATCGCAGCTAAAAACTCTGCTGGCGAATCGAAGTCAGGCATTTCTAGATAGGCAGCACCCAAAGCCTCAGGAATGTGAGCATCGCTGCCAGCACCCACCGCGAGGTCGTGTTTAGCGGCATACTCAGCGGCTTGTTTGTTCAAGCTGCGCAGACTGGTTTTGGCGTTCAAAATCTCAATGCCATCGACCAGCCCAGCCTCGGTTAGCTGATCAAGCACAGTGGTGTTCAAGTTGTTACGCATCTCGTCAAACGGGTGCGGCACATAAACCAAACCGCCCTGATCACGTATGCGTTTGGCTGTTTCAACAGGCGTCAGCCCTTGCGGCACTCGCTCAGTCAAAAACAAACCGATCAGCTCACCAGCATGCGTGCGCATCTCTTCTCCTATAACCACTCGGCAGTCCAGGTTTTCACGCAAGTGCAATGCGCCAGCAATAGCACTGTGGTCGGTTATACAAACCACGTCTATCGCACTGGCAGCTACGTACTCAGAAAACTCTTCGACGGTGGTTGTGGAATCACCTGACCACATCGTGTGCGAATGAAAATCGACCCGAATCCAACCCGGTTCGCGCGCATACGCCAAGTGTGGATGCCGAGCAAGAGCATCTTCACGTGGCTCCGCAGGCACGAGATAAACGCTAGCCCCTAAGGACTAGGAGCCTGACAACGCCACGTCGCCAATCGCCAGTGCGTACATATTCACGCCGCCTCCCAGCTTTTTTGGCTTATCGCTGATTGCTGTGATGTCGAGCAACATCCTTTGCAACGTCCCCGCGATCGTGGCCTCTCTAAACGGTTTGCCCAGCTCTGCGTTGACGATGTGGTTGCCTTGTGCACCTACCGAAAAATCACCGCTCACAGGGTTGACACCGCTGTGAAGCCCATTAACTGCGCGTACCAGCACGCCGTTTGGCACGGCGCCTAGCAGCTGTTTGACCGATGCGTCTCCAGTAGTAGCTACCCCATTCGTCCCGTTCGCCGACATAGCCATGGCGTGCAGCCCAACCCCCGGCGAGCCACCACCCGCTCCGACCGCCGATCCGGTTGAAACCGTGTCCGCTCGTCTGGCCGTGTAACAGTTGTGGAGAAATCCTTGCAGCACACCCGCATCGATCAGCACGTTCTTACGAGCGGCAAGGCCCTCACCGTCAAAATTTGTAGCTCCCAGCGTTGAAATGTCGGTTGGGTCATCGCTCAGCGTCAGTATCGGTGCGGCTATTTGTTCGCCGACACGATCAGCAAACGGTGACCGTCCCTTAAGCACGAGATCACCAGTCAGTGATCCTGCCACTATCGACAAGAAAGCAGCGGTTACATCCGGATCCAGAACAACGGTTAGACGCTGCGAACTGGGTTTAGTGGCGCCCAGCTGCCCAACTGCGTCGGCGACTGCATCTGAAATTATTGCGTCCATGTTTAACTGATCGGGGTGACGAGCGGCATCGCCTCCGTAGCCGATCTGGGTTTCGTCTCCACTGGTTGCCAATGGCTGGCAGCCCATAGAGCAGCTGCCTCCTTGTTCGAACACGTCGATGCCAGCGGTGCTAACCAACGCTGAAGCACCCCACGCGTCAGACCATGCGGCAACCCGCACGCCGGTGATACGAGGGTCGGCACCACGACAACGCTTTTCAAGTTCTAAAGCGTTGGCGATTTTTTGATCTTGCGATACCGCCAACACGGCTGGGTCGCTTAGATCAAGCCCCGGCGTTGTAACGCCGTCTGGTTCAGCGATCGCTTGGTGAGGATCAACCTCGCCGAAAGTTAGATTTTCACGGGCGGCGGCAAGAGTTTCGGCCACGACGTCTTTGTTGAGTGAACCAGCAGAGGCGAAGCCTTGCCGACCGTCAACTACTACACGTATTCCTACCCCAGCTGTTGTGCCCGACCGTAAGGATTCGATTTCACCGTCGTAAGCCTTGACAGTGGTGGAGCGTCCTTCGCTGACGAAAGCTTCGATTTGCTCGTTACGGCTCGCTTGGTTGACGATGCTGCGCGCAAGCTCACTCAGCGGACTTGAGTCAGTTAAATCAGAAGCCACAACAGCTTGGCTGGTCACGCGGCTGTGCCTCCAACCGTCAGCTTGCGTACACGCAAGGTCGGTTGACCATCGCCCACTGGGACACCTTGACCATCCTTACCGCAGGTGCCGGGGCTACCCATCTCAAAGTCATTGCCGATTACGTCAATGTCGTTTAGCACCGCTGGTCCGTTGCCAATCAGATTGCCCTCGCGCAAGGGCTCAGTGATGCGCCCGTCCTCGATCAAATAAGCCTCGGTCATACCGAACACGAAGTCGCCGGTGGCTGTATTTACCTGGCCGCCACCCAACTGCGCCACATACACCCCGCTGGGAGTGTCAGCAATGATGTCGGCTGGTTCAGTGTCACCGTTGGTAACGAAGGTGTTTGTCATGCGAACCATCGGCAGATGCTTGTAGCTCTGACGTCGGCCGTTGCCGGAAGGCTCACGTTTTTCGGAACGGGCACGCATCCAATCCCACATGTAGTCGGTGAGTACACCGTCCTCGATTAGCACGTTTCGCCGGGTTGGATGTCCTTCATCGTCGATCGCGAGCGCACCCCACTCATTACCCATCGTGCCATCGTCCACCAGCGTTACCAGAGGCGATGCCACCTGCTCGCCTACGCGGTTTGCAAACACCGAAGCGCCCTTTCGCACAAGATCGGCCTCCAGCCCGTGCCCGCATGCTTCGTGAAACAGCACGCCGCCTCCACCCTTGGCAATCACCACCGGCACCTCACCGCTAGGAGCCGGACGAGCTTTCAGTTTGGTGACAGCGCGGTTAGCGGCTTTGATCGCAAGCTCGGCCGGGTCGTAATCGTCGAACAGTTCGAAGCCGACCGTGTATCCCACGGTTTCTCGGCCGGTTTGTAGTCCGCCGTCACCGCTGGCAACGCAACTGGTTGAAAACAAAGTGCGAACCTGGTCGTCACCCGCACGTATACCGTCGGTGTTGGCTACCAGTAAACGTCGACGACCTTGCGCATAACGAACCGTTACTTGCGTGATGGCGTTATCAACGCCGCGAGCAGCGTCGTTAGCGACATGAAGCAACGTCACCTTGGTAGCCATGTCAATGTCGGATGGGAGCACTTTGATTCGATGAGTGATTGTGCTGTCGCTCGAATCTCGCGAGCTAGCTGATACGGCTGACTTAGTCCCGCCCAGTTTTGAAGATTCACGTGATGAGGTGCGCGTGCGTGCTACAGCCGCAGCCGTGCGAGCTGCATCGGCCAAGCCCGCAGAACTCAAGTCGGTGGTATGAGCGAACCCGGTGATCTCACCAACCGTTACTCGTATTCCAACCCCGGTGTCGCGCGAAGTGGTGATGTCTTCTACGCGATCCTCATCAAAAGTGGCAGACGTGCTTTGGCGATCCTCGGCGAACAGCTCGGCCCATTCACCACCCGAGTCCATAGCGGTTTGCAGGGTTGCATCAACTTGGCTTGAATCAACCAGTGGCCTTGAACTGTTGTCAGACATTTGGCCTCTCTGTGCGGTCAAGCGACGTGTACTACCGACGGACACGAATCGCCACATGTGAAACTGTCAGCCTACGTACTGTCGCGAAGAACCTTGACGCAACGAGCCTGGCGTAATGTCAACGATTGCGTGGATGTAGAAGTGTGAACGCAACGTCAAAAAGCGCAATGGATGTTGCGGCTAAGGACATTTGTCCCAGTAAAACCAGCTTCATTCGCCGAGCCATTACCGCAGCATTGCGGATTGTTGTCAGCGCGATCTTGCTCTGGTGGGTATTCAAACGCATCTCAGCTACAGACCTTGACGACATTTGGCCACAATCGGCCGGCACTGCCGCAGGCTGGCTGCTAGCAGCTGGACTCGCCACCGTTCTGGCCTTTGTGATGGCTGCAGTTCGCTGGTTTGAAGTAGCGAGCACATTAGGGCTGACTCGCCCGCTCAAACCCATGGTGAGCGATTACCTGGCAGGACAATTTGTAAGCAATTTTCTACCCACCACCATCGGTGGTGATTTACTGCGCATAAACCGTCTCGGTCGTGAGACCGGCGACCGTTACCGAGCTTTCGCTTCGGTGGTTATCGAACGACTAACCGGCTGGCTGGTGCTACCAATCATGACCCTGACAGCTCTGGCGCTTGATCCAACCCTGTTTCAAGACTCCACTGGCTGGGTGCTGTTGCTAGTAGCGCTAGGAATTTTGCTAATGCTGGGTGTGATGTTGTGGGGAGCCGAACACTCGCGCGGCTTGGGCCGTTTAACCGGTGGCACCGTTATTCGTGATGCATTTGGTGCCATTCACGTTGGATTGTCGTTGTATCGCCGCCGACCACGTGCGATTGCCCGACTGCTAGCAGCTGGACTTGCCTATCAAGGACTACAGGTAGTCGCAGCCATCTTGGCAGCGGCTTCTCTTGGCGTGCGACCAGGCGTGGTAGCGATGTTTGCGTTCATTCCGATAGTGCTTGCTATCCAGGTGCTACCTATTTCGATCGGCGGCCTAGGAGTGCGCGAGGCAATGCTGGTGTTCTTGTTGTCCTCGCGAGGTGTACCAGACGCCGAAGCGGTGCTGCTGGGATTGCTGTTGTATGCATTGACCTTGCTAGTAAGCCTGATTGGTATACCTACCTTGGCCTTTAAGCGTCCCTCAGCGACCTAACGTTCTTGCTCGTAGTACGCAAACAGATCGGTGATGATCTCAGCTATTCCATCGGTGTTGTAACCCTTAGCTACATCTACTGTGGCGACATTGCCGTAGATGTGAACTCCGTCCACTCCGCCGCGCTCAAACAAACGCCTGGCTAACACATCAGCTGGATCCTCAGCATCGATGGCATCCTTAGCGTTTCCGTAATAACGATGCCCCATCCCGGTTAGCGGCCGGTTCGTTTCAAACAGAAACGAACCCTTGCGTGCGGCCGATGGTTTTTCTACGACACGTACTGGTTGACCCATGCCGTGAGCGTAGCCAGGAAGCAACGCCGCTAGCTTTGCGTTAGTTGTAACCGTGTATAGGTAAGTCCCGTTATTAGCAAGCAAAGGAAGTCATGTCTGATCCGGCAACCATTACCGAAGAGCAGTTCTCCGCTGAAGCGATCCAATTTTTGGAAGCACATTGCGAACGCAAATCCAAACAACAAGAGTTTGTGTGGGGCAAAGGACCGGACAATGCGGCATTATTTGAAGAAGTTGACCGTGCCCAAGAGCAAGAAGAACTAGCTGAATCCAAGAAGTGGCGTGCCGCTAAGTACGACGCTGGCTACGGCTGGCTAACTGGTCCTCAAGAGCTGGGCGGCGGAGGTTATCCACGTAAGTTTGAGCGCGTTTGGTCGCAGCTTGAAGCCCAGTTTGCTGTGCCCGATGCAGGCTTTTTTGGTATTGGTTTGGGGATGGTGGCGCCGACAATTTTGGCTCATGCTCAACCTGAGGTTGCCGCTGACGTGTTGCCAAAGATGTACCGCGCAGACATAGTCGGCTGTCAGCTGTTTTCGGAGCCGGGTGCTGGCTCAGATCTGGCCAGCTTGCAAATGCGAGCCGATAAAGACGGTGAAGAGTGGATTCTGAACGGCCAAAAGGTGTGGACATCTGGCGCTCACTACAGCGACCTGGGTGAGGTGATTGCGCGCACCGATGCCGACTTGCCTAAACATCAAGGTTTGACCGGTTTCATTGTTGACATGAAAGCCCCTGGCGTTGAGGTTCGCCCGCTACGTCAGATGACCGGCGGCGCCAACTTCAACGAGGTTTATTTCAACGACGTACGAGTAGCTGACAACATGCGTCTGGGAGACATCAACAAGGGTTGGGGTGTGGCGCTTACGACTCTGATGAATGAGCGGGCGTCAATCGGTTCGGGTAGCTCTGGCACGGGTGGCAGCTACTCCAAACTGAGTGCGATGCTGCAGCACTACGAGTGCAGCGACGATCCGCTAGCACGCCAGCAGTTGATGCACATCTATAGCTATGGCAAGGTGCTGAGCTGGTCTAATCAGCGGATAATGGATGCACTGCGAGCAGGCCGTACGCCTGGGCCGGAAATGTCGCTAGCGAAGATGGGTCTAACACGTCAGATGCTTGCGACCTGCGATCTGATATCTGACGTGCTGGGACCCAAGCTGATAGCCGACAGCGGCGAGTGGGGTACTTACTCGTGGGCAGGGTTTGTGTTGGGTGTTCCGGCGATGCGGATAGCGGGCGGTTCTGACGAGGTGATGCGCAACATCGTCGGTGAACGAGTTTTGGGTCTGCCAAAAGAGCCGGGCATTGACACGACCAGCCCGTTCCGCGAGTTAACGGTTGGCACGCAACGCAGTGAGTAGCAGTAACCGCCAGAGCGGTAGCGCAGTCCAGAACTAGTTCAGGCTCACTGGCAATGGCATCGCAAGTGGGACACGCTCCATAAACGACCAGCTTGTGCGATGCAAGGCGCAAGGTCCGTATTCGCTGAGAGCGCTCCTATGAACGGGAGCCGGATAGCCCTTGTTTCGGTCAAAGCAGTAAGGCGCAAAGCGGTCTGACCAGCTAACCATCGCAGTGTCACGTTTCACCTTTGCCATTATTGAAGCGGCCGCAATCGACATGCAGCGACGGTCACCTTTGACGATCGCTTGGTTGGGCAGCCAGTCAACAAAACTCGTTACGCCATCTACCAGCACGCGATCTGGAGTGACATTGAGCTTGGTGCCCAGAGTTTCCAGGCAGCGTTGAGCAGCTAACCGAAGAGCGGCTGACATTCCGAGCTCGTCGCATTCTGCGGCGGTTGCGTCACCGGTAGCCCAGCCTTCGCACCATTGGTCGATTTGCGGAAACAATCTTTCGCGTTTGGCGGGGCTTAACAATTTTGAGTCACGGATACCAGCAGGGGCTACGGGTGAACTTGGCGTCATGGCGACAGCACCGACGGTGAGTGGCCCAGCCCAAGCACCGCGACCAACTTCGTCGACGCCGACTATCACCCGCTCACCCGCTGACCAGCAAGATCGTTCGGTTTTGTCATCTGGAAACGCTGGCACAGGGTCTGCCATAGAAATAACTGCGTTACGCATTACTACTTGTTGCTATTCATTCCCAGCGAAGCTATTACAGACCGAAGCTAGGTCTCGGGTTTGCAGGTGCCTCAAGTAATGCTTCACCCTCCCAGTCATGACTGACGAAGGTGCGGTCAAGGCCAGGAGCGGTCAGAGTTAGCTGTGGAGCCTGGCCGTTTCTCTCAGAGCTGTCGCGTCCGGTACCGCCGCGTTTGGTGTTGTCGCGCTCGTGTGGCTTGATCTCCCACAGCAAGGCAGGTCGTGTGCCATGCCAGCGAACCGCCCAGGACACCTTGCCGCAGCGTGCTGCGAAGTTTTGAATCTCCACTTCTGCACCCAGCCAGCTATCAGGCCAGATCTGAGCGACCGAAAGCCGACTGGCCGCACCAAAGCGTGAGCCCGAGTCGTCCATCAGCATGGCGCGCACGCAACGCACAACCAGCGCGTTGATCCGTAAGTCGTGACCGGCGTTGGCAGCTAGCGGGACTTCAGCGGTCGGCAAATTTGCTGGAGACCTCGCAACCGTTGGCCAGCTCCAAGTTTTGCTAGCTGAAATCAACAAAGACTCCAGGCGGCGCACACCAATTGTTTGCCCACTAGTGATTTCTGACAGAGCTCGTTGAGCCGTTGCAACCAAATTGTTTCCGTTACCTTGAGCGTCTGCTACTAGCAGACCACGCATGCTGTGAGTAGAGGCGCTAGCTGCGCTGCTGGTTGGATCGTCGGATTTGTCGCTAGCAGAGTTCTCGGCAGGATCGTTAGACAGCCAGGCGGTCGTTGGCAGCTTCTCTATTTCTTGTCGCAGGTTGCGCACAGCTTTATCTGCGCTCGCCAACTCCAACAGCTCAACCGCGGCGTGTAAGCCTCGGCGTGTTTGGCAAGATTGCTCTGCAAAGGCTTGTTCATCTCGCGGTTTGCGCCGCTGCGGTCGTCTCATGGCCAACAACCAACGAGCGCTTGAAGCAGCTACTTCTGCGAATGCCCTTGTCAAACGCTCGTCAGGATGCAACGTCAGCAAACCTGCAGCTGCGATCAAGCTGGAGGCCGTTACGTCTCGGTTCTCCCAGTTGATGTTTCCACGCCGGCCTGCAACCTGAGCACGAGCAATCAACACCTCGCGTACCGCCGCGATGTAACCGGCTTCGGCCAGCGCAATCAAAATGAGCGTTTCGTCACTGCTGGTAGTGGCCGGTCCGAACGGGGCGGCACTGATGATTTCACCACGAACCGCCAAAGGCAATCCGGTCTTAGCGGCTTGGAAAGCGGACGAGAGCTGTGTGCTGCCCAGACGAGCTCGGGTAGCGGTGTCGGATTGTTTACGCCAACCCGAAGCGACTCTCTCACCGTCGGGCAACTGGGTAACTGATCGTTGAGATGTAGCTAGCTGTGGTTGTTCTTGAGCTGATTTGGCTGAGGTTTTGTTTTTGGATTTGCCTCTTGTTTTGCTTCTATTCGTGGTTTTGGATTTTGGCGAATGTTGAGCTATCTGGTCGTAGCTCAACGGCATTGTTGCGCGTAGCACGGAGCCTTGAACCAGTGGAAACACCAAGGCGACGCAAGCCATCCCCAAACTGCAAGACACGGACGCCATTGCGTTTTCGTCTGTTTGTGGTGTAGTACCAACGGCACGCGCTTGCTGTGCAAGAACATTGGCTGGATCAACCCCTCTGGTTCCAAACACCACCTCACCAGGCGAGCGATCGACTTGCAGCGCCAAAATTTTGTTAGGCGGGGAGTCTGGTAATCCAGAACCACTCAGAAAAACCGTGTCGTCCGCTACTGAGATTGCGTCGATGCGACCAAGCCCCTGCTGGTCGTAAGGACGCACAGACAAAGCCACTGCAATTGCCGCGCCACAATGGTTGCTGATTTCGATAACAAGCTGATTTTGATTTTCTGTAGCTTTATTGTGCTCGCCATACGCTGCAGGGTGAGCCACAAACGAGCGCTGCCTTACTTCTCCGCCTGCGGTGCTAACAATGGTTTCAACTACCGGCGCACCTTTCACAAGCTGCTGGCGAACTCCGCTGCGTTGTGATGGAAACACCCAGTCAGCGCCCATCTTGAACCACCAATCCACAGACCATCCGATAGCAGTTGCCATTCCTGCGCTAGCCGCAACGGTTGACAGTAAGCCTCGTCGATCAACCAGGGCAAGGCTTTTACCATCAAGCGATCCAAGTAACGACCAGCTCCGCCTGCCAGCTTGCGCTGCGTTGCTAGGAAGCTGTGTTGCGCCAGCTCCGGCACTTGTGGCTAGCGCTACTGCGGATTGATTTACTGTGCGCCACCACGGCTGAACCCATTTATCTGGAAGCTGTGCCAGTACACCTTGTTGCAAACTGTCTTGTAGCTCTGCCACACAGAGCAGGTTGGCACGTTGAACGCCCGATCAGACGCCAGCCAAGCACTACGTGCTGCCCGATCATTATTGCGCTCATACACTCAACCAAGTGAGGGGGTCAGCGGGTGTGTCTGGCTCTTCTGCGGTGCTAGTGCCGGTAAAGAGTTTTAGCAAGGCCAAACTGCGGCTAGCCGAGCAGCTAACACCTAGCCAGCGAAGCTCGTTGGCACAGAAGATGGCCGAGACCGTTATTGCAGCGGCTTCGCCTTTGCCCACCTTTGTGGTATGCGAAGATGATGCAACACAGCAGTGGGCGGTCGATTTGGGTGTGAGCGTAATGCGAGTTGATCGTGAAGGGTTGAATGAGTCAATCACCGAGGCCGTGCGGTGCTTATGCGAAACTGACACCAGTTACACGCACGCGATCATTGCGCACGGCGACTTACCACGTGCGGTTTCGTTTGACGGACTGGTTGTCCCTGACGGCGTGCTGATCGTTCCCGATCGGCATCTAGACGGAACCAACGTCATGAGCTTGCCATTGCGAACCGACTTTCAGTTTCACTATGGAATCGGATCGTTGCACGCCCACATTGGCGAAGGGTTGCGGCTTGGTATGGATGTGACCGTGCAGCGTGTGCCCGAACTTGAGCACGATGTGGATACCACCGATGATCTGACCAGTGTTTCGTACTTACTAACTAATCAAGAAAACCAGACAACCTAAGCCAGCATGTCGCCAGTTAGCTACGACCTTGCGATACCTGAGTCCGTTCTCGTAATCGTTGCGCATCCAGATGACGCTGAGTTTCAGTGCGGAGCCTCGCTTGGCAAATGGGCGTCTGCTGGAACCGTTGTGCACCATGTGGTTTGCACCGACGGTTCCAAAGGCAGCTGGGATCCGTTCTGCGATCAGATCGAATTGATCAACACCCGCCAAGCCGAACAGCGATCAGCTGCTGCGGCACTGGGTGCTAAAGGAGAGGTGCTGTTTTTGGATTACAGCGACGGCGAGCTTGAAAGTGGTTTGGCTGAACGCTCGCGAGTGGCATACGAAATTCGCCGGTTACGCCCCACGCTGCTGTTAGGTCACGACCCATGGAAGCGTTACAGAATCCACCCCGACCATCGTCATGCCGGATTATTGGCGGTAGAGGGTGCGTTTGCAGCGCGCGATCCGTTTTTCTTTCCAGAGCACAACCTTGCAGCACACCGGCCGCAAGCTCTGCTTCTGTTTGAAGCCGACGAACCCAACCATGCCGAATTCGTGGACGTATCTGCTGCTGATAAGAAAATCACTGCGCTACTGGCTCACAAAAGCCAGTTCATTAGCACGCATGGCATTACAGACGAAAATGATCCAACACAGATCGCAGAGTTTTCAAACCGCATAAAGCACGACCTTGCAGCCAGTGCTCGCAAGGCTGGTTTAACCCCTTCGGCTAAGACCGGCCCTCTAGCAGCGGAATTGTTCCATGCAGTTGCGCTCGATTGAACTTCAGCTGAACGCAAATGTTGCAGATACTTGCAGATAGTGGTGTAGCCAACGCATGGATGTTGTAGAAGTAACGGTGGTAGTCGTAGCTGCTGGAGTTGGGGCTGCGCTTAGTTCAGCGATCGGCCTCGGTGGTGGAGTTCTGCTTTTGGCGGTGATGCTCGGGTTTATGGATCCGCTAGAAGCCGTGCCTATCCACGCAGTCCTCCAGGTAATGGCTAACGGCTCGCGTGGCTATGTGCTGCGATCAGACGTAGCTATCTATGCGCTGAAACCTTTCTTGGTGTTGCTGGTGCCTGGAGTGGTGGCTGGCTATTTTCTAGCTCGCGTTACACCGGTGGGTGCCGCCCTAATTGTGATCGCTGTGTTTGCGTTACTGACATGTTGGTGGCCATTTGCGCTTGACATCGTCACAAGAGTGCTGGGCAAAGGACAAAAGGCTTTTTTGTATCTGGGTGCGGTCAGCGGATTGTTGCAGGTGCCTGTTGGAGCCGTGGGACCGGTGATTGGTCCAGTGGTGCGCCGCGAGTTGGGTGAACGCACTGCCACCGTGGCGACCTTTTCGGTGTTTCAACTGTTAGGGCACTTAACAAAGCTCACGTTGTTTGTGATCGCCGGTTTCGCCTGGTTTGACCGTTGGCCAGTTATTTTGTTTGGGTCGGTTTCCAGCGTTATAGGTACTTGGTTAGGAGCCAAGCTGCTTCGTCGCGAGAGTGAGCGAGTTTTCGGCTGGTTATTTCGGTTTGGCCTCACAGCGGTAGCTGCTTACGTGATTTTTAACGTGTTTGATTAACTCCGGTTAGCTGTCGTGCAGCACCATTCGTACCCGCTTGTTGCCTTTACCTTTGGATTGGGTCTTGGTGATCTCAAAGCGACCAACCTCCAAGGTCGAAGCCACGTGAGTGCCACCGTCGGCCTGCTTGTCAAGCCCGACAATGTCAACGACACGAATTCGCTTTACCGACTTAGGTACCAGGTTTACCTTTGTGCGGATCAGTTCCTTATCAGCCAGGGCGGTAGCACTATCTAGATAGCTCACCTCGATTGGCCGGTTAGCTGCGATTTCGTTGTTCACCAGCTGGCTGACATGTGAAGCAAAGTTTTCGGGCAGCTGCCCAAACTCGAAGTCCATTCGTGCAGCCAGCGGCTCCATGTTGCCGCCTGTTACGTATACGCCCCATTCATTCCAAATGACTCCACCCAAGATATGTAATGCAGTGTGAGTCCGCATGAGCTGATGGCGACGTTCCCAGTCGATGTTGCCGGTGACTTTGTCGCCCCTGCGCAGAGCTCCAGGTGTTGCTAACGAGTGCCACACTAGGTCGTCCTGCTTACGAACATCGGTTACTACACACGCCTCACCGGCAATCTTTCCAGCCTTTAGTTCGTCTTCGTCTGATAACCGAAGCGTGCCCGAGTCGTGTGGTTGGCCTCCGCCGGTGGCATAAAAGATGGTGCGGTCAAGCGCTACTGCGTTGTCGTCGCGCACCTCTAACACCGTGGCATCCATCGACTTGACGTAGGCGTCGTCAAGAAAAAGCAACTCGGTTGTGCAGCTAGCACTGCTCATGGCGCTGACACTAGTTAGTTAGCTAAGAGGTTGCCGCTCTAGTTCTCGCTGTAGCGATCCAGAATCCGCTTAGCGGCGTCTGCTCCTGCGCTAACAAAATTGTCTGGCAACTCAGCCGTGTTCATTATGTAAGAACCCGCGCCCAGCTTCATCAACATCAAGCCCAAAACCTCTGCTGAACGAATGCGGTACTCGACCATTAAGCGGTCGTCATTGCCTGGCTCTGCTGCTATTGCCTTGGCAGGATGTATTGCCTCTGCGGAATATATAGTCTCGGCCGGATATATAGCCTCGGCTGGGTAACGCTCAATCACGCGCAGGTCTTGTTTTGGAATGGACAACACCACCCGCTGCGTTTCGTCGTATTGCATGGCATTTTCAAACGTCAGTTCATCGTCAGAAAAACTGTTCTCAAATTCGTCGTTGGTTTCTTCCAGCCTGTCAATGCGAGACATCCTGTAAATGTGGATCACAGGATCTTGTGTGTCCTCTCGACCTTGCGTGTCAACCGGCGAAGCAAGCAGATACCAATGCCCATACTGGTTCACAATCTTCAGCGGACTCACCTTTAGTTCCAGCATCTTCGCCTGTGAGTGAGAGTCGTAACGCATATTTAAACGATGCTTGGTTTTGATGGCTTCGCTTAACTTGTCAATCCAGCGAGGTTTTTCCAGGTTTGCGGACAACCTGAGCTTGTTTGCGAACTGCTCGCGTATTTTTGCCATACCCGAAACCAACGCACCGTTGCGGTCGGCGTCTGGGACGTTCATGGCTGCCTCACCCACGAGCAACAATCCGGCAACTTCTTGGATAGAGAGCTTCAGAGGAGTTTTTAGCAAAATGTCTCGGCTAAAAAAGTCAATGACGATTTCCGTTGGATTAAGCGCCTCTAGATCAGCATCGTCGTCCCGGTTATCAGCCAGTAGGGCGAAACCGAACTGAACAAACCCGCTGGGGGTAAGCAGCTCAAATGCTGAGGCGCTGTACAGCAATGGCAAAGCCTCTTCTTTTGCCAGATCGAATTTCTCCATCACGTCTGCGATGGTTGTGTGCTGTCGTTGGTAAGCCCACGGGACGATGGCGAAAATTAATGCTCTCTCATCACTGGACGTCCGCTTTGCTTTAGGGAATTTTGCGTCGACCTGGTCAGATTTGGTCTGATGTCGTGAAGGGGACGGGCTTACACCGGCTGTGCCGCCAGTAGCTGTCGGGTCAGCCAAGTGCTCGAGCGAATGCTGCAGATCTTCAATGAACTCAGGCGGGTGGAGAAGCTTGGCGTGGTAGCCCAGCTCATAGAGCCATATCTGCAGCTCCCTAGGGTTGCGCACCGGTACCGCTAGTTCTATGGAGCCGTCCTCGTTGCGCTTTAACACCTCACCTCGTGTTTGTTCGGCTTGCGCTGATAGCTGGCTATCAATAGCTATCACGCAGATTTGCTCTTGCTCAAATGACAACAACATCGAGTCGGCTGGAAGACGCTGCGCCCAGTTCACTGGCTCTTGCGGTTCAAAACCGCCAGGTTCTCCAACCTTGATTTCACCTTCGATTCGATCAATACGAAATACTTTCGTTGCGCCATCTTCCAACGCGGCGAGGTAACTCCATCCCGATTGGGTCAACGTTCCCAGCGGTTTGATCACCCGTTTCTTGTTGCCATAACTGAAACTGACTTCACAACACTGAGCCGCCGCAGCGGCTAGTTGCGCCAAAGGCTTAGTGGGTCGCAAATTGACTACCCAGGGTGATGTTCCCGCAAGCGGGTTGGAACCCGTGATTTCGCTGTCTCCATTCTCAGCGCTAGCGATGAGCTTGCTGACTGCAATGACATCCCAGTCTTGGTTGAGATTCACGCTCGCTGAGACGAGCAGCAGAGTTACGCGCTCTTCCTCGGTTAGTTGATCAAGCTCGGTGAGCTCAGCATCTTCTTGCTTGATTAGAAACTCTGCGACGGAATCGTCGTTGGTTCTTTGCCTTATTCGAATACCAGACTCGCGAATCTCGTCAAGGTCTCGATAGAACTTTCTGCGAACGTTTTCGGTGTCCCAGTTTTGGCCATAAAGACCTGTTTCTTGGCAGATTTTTTGGCGGGTACGATAGTGCCCACCTGACATCAGCAACATTCCAAGCTTCGCAACTCGCTCGGTAGAAGATAGCTGTTTAATAGTTGGTGGAGTAATAGGTGGAGTAATAGGTGGAGTAATAGTTGGAGTAATAGTTGGAGTAATAGTTGGAGTAATAGTTGGTGGGCTTGGCTTCGATGCCATGTTCGCAAAGTACACGCTTGCACATGCACCCATAACCTGCGATACGTGCCGTACAAGGTCACAGAGCCATCAAACCAGCCAAGTCAGCCAAGCCAGTCAAGCCAACCTGGTCAGCTGGGCGTGGCAGAACGTGAAGCCTCACTGACTGCTCTGGCCAACGGTCAAGTAGATGTAGTAGTGATCGGCGGTGGAGTAACCGGTGCCGGTTGCGCTTTAGACGCCGCAGCACGTGGTTTGAGTGTGGCACTGCTAGAACAGAACGACATTGCGGCTGGCACCTCCAGTCGATCAAGCAAGCTCATTCACGGCGGACTGCGCTACCTAGCGCAATGGCGTTTCGGCTTGGTACGAGAAGCGCTGCGCGAGCGCTCATTGATTGTTTCCAAACTGGCACCTCACCTGGTTCACCCGGTGCCGTTCTTATACCTGCTCAAACGTTCCACCGCAGGACGGCTCAGAGCATGGCTAAGCGGTGTAACACGTCGTTTCTATGTGCGCGCAGGTGTGACGCTTTATGACCTGCTGGCGCACGTTGGCGTACCGAAGGCTGCTGAATTGCCAGGGCATCGCAGCCTGAGTGCGACCACTGCTCAAAAGCTGGTGCCTGCACTAAAAACAGGTGCACACAGAGGAGGAATGCTGTATTGGGATGCGAAGACCGATGACGCCCGCTACACCCTGGCGCTAGCACGAACTGCGACAGCCCATGATGCTCACGTACTGACCTCAATCCAGGTAACAAAGATCCACGCACCAGCAACTCAACCGACCGATGCAGACAGCGACCTCCCGATTGTTTTTGCGATTGATCGTGAAACCGGTCAAAAGTTGCGAATAACAGCGAGGGCTGTGATCAACGCAACCGGGGTGTGGAGCGACGATGTAGAACGCCTTGTGACCGGCAAGCCATCAGACAAACCGCACGCAAAAACCGGCCCTACCGTGCGTATCTCAAAGGGCATTCATCTTGTTGTTGAGCGAGACCGGATCGCGTCAAACACTGGGCTGGTACTTCCTACCGACACTAGCGTGCTGTTTGTCATCCCCTGGTCTGCCGACCAAGCCGCCAACGATTTCACCGACGCCACCAGCACCAGCGTCACCGAAGCGGTGAACCACTCCCAAAACCTATTCAGCCACTGGATAATCGGCACTACCGATACCGACTGGCAGCTAGATCGAACCCACCCCGCTGCCAGTCGTAGCGACATCAACTACTTATTGGGCGAAGCCAACAAAGTCTTAGCAAATCCACTCACACCAGACGATGTTGTAGGTGTTTATGTGGGGTTGCGACCTCTGCTAGCAGATGAAGATCCCGATACCAGCAAGCTCAGCCGCGAGCACTCCATTACCCAACCCGCACCCGGCGTGGTTTCGGTTAAAGGCGGCAAATACACCACCTACAGGGTGATGGCAGCCGATGCGGTGGATGCGTCAGTGCGTGGCGCTGGGTTAGTAACCGCACCAACCAGCACTGCCAACATTGCACTGCTTGGCGCTCGTGGTTGGCGCCAGATGCGTCTGCGCTGCGATGAGCTGGCGGGCGAGACTGGCATCAGCCTCGCCGCAACAATGCACCTACTCGGGCGCCATGGCGATCAAACGCCTGCGGTGATTGAACTAATCCAAGCCGATTCTTCGCTGGCGCAACCACTAGCTCCTGGTTGCGGTTATTTGCGAGCCGAAGTGGTTCATGCGGTGAGATCAGAGGCTGCGTTGCATCTTGACGATGTGCTTACACGACGCACTCGCTTGTCGGTGGAGACTGCCGACCGAGCGTTAGGTGTTGCTACAGAAGTAGCTGAGCTGATGGCGCCAGAACTGGGCTGGACGACTGAACGGATTCGCGATGAGGTGCGCTATTACAGCGAGCGGGTGTCTGCTGAACGCGCTAGCCAGACTCATGACACGGACCTGTCAGCATCTGCTGCACGGCTTGTAGCAGCAGACGCTCGCCAACACAGATAGCACCCTGCGACAAGCAGCCAGACCCTGAGACCCTGCTTGGGTGCTAGTTGGCGGTAGTGCTAGCTGCGTCCGGTGAAAGCAGGTGTCTTTGCACCTTGCCAAGCGCGTTACGAGGCAGTTCGGCTAGCACATAGCACCTCTGCGGCCGCTTGTAGTTAGCTAACCGGTCAACTAAAAACTCGCGCAGCTCGGCTAGGTCAACTTGCTGCGACCCGGCTGCCGTGCTTTTTTCTAACACCACGTAAGCCGCAACCACTTCGCCCCACTTGTTGTCGGGCTCGCCAGCGATAGCGCATTCGGACACACCCGGATGCTGACAGATGGTTTCTTCTACCTCGCGCGGATGCACGTTGAAGCCGCCGGTGATGATTATTTCTTTTAAGCGTCCGACTATTGACACGTAACCGTCAGCAGAAATCTCGCCTACATCGCCTGTGCAAAACCAGTCGCCATCCACGAAAGTGTTGTTTGCCTGTGTGGTTGTTTGCGCGGTTGCGCTTGCTTGATCAGCGTTCCAATAACCAGCGAACACGCTTGGGCCGCGAACCTGAATCTCGTTGGTCTCCTCAGCTAGCCGCACTTCAACCCCAGGCAACGGAAAACCGATGGTGCCCGGCCGTCGCTCACCGTCGTAAGGATTTGACACCAACATGGCGGTTTCGGTCATGCCGTAACGCTCGAGGATGTGGTGACCGGTTTTCTTAAAGATTTCGTGATGCGTGTCGACTGATAACGGAGCCGAGCCACATACACACAGCCTCAGGCTGGCAAGCTCAGCCAAGGAGCCAGACTCAAGCAGGCGGGTGTAAATGGTAGGCACGCCGAAGAACATTGTGGCGCTGTGGGTTTTGATGGCTGCAAGAGCGGTGGCAGCCTCAAATCCGTCTTGCAGCACCAGCCTTGCTCCCGTGGTGAGAGTGCCGTACAGGCCTACACCCAGTCCGTGCATGTGCGACAAGGGCAAGGTGAGTAGGAGAGTGTCATCGCTGCTCCAGCGCCAAGCCAGTTCGATTGATCGCACCGATGCCAGCAGGTTGGCTTGTGAGAGCAAAGCGGCTTTGGGGCTGCCAGTGGAACCCGAGGTGAAGATAAGCAGAGCACCGCTATGCGGAGAGATCTCTGCTGCTTGCGTTGATTTGCGGGCATTGGTGTTGGGCGATTGATTCGCCGGTTCGCGGCAGATTTCAACAACGTCAGACCAAATAGGTACGGTCGTGTGCCTTGCCTCAGCTATCCATTTGTCCCAATCAACTCGGATTTCGTCGCTAGCTAGCGCCACCACAGGCGCAGTGCGGTGGACGATCTGGATCACCTCGTTGCGTTGATAACCCGGATTGATGGGCACAATCACTGCTCCTAGCAGCAACAGAGCCACATGAGCAACAACCAACTCGCTTGAGTTAGGCGCACTCAATAACACTCGATCTCCGGTTGATACACCCAGCTCACGCAGTTTCTGACTGGTTAGCTCGACCGATTGTGCTAACTGGCCTGCGTTCAGCCATCCGTGTTTGGCATCGTGAATTACTTCACGTTCGGGTTCAGCCGACCAGTTATGGCACCAGATATCTGGCAGCGTGTTGCCAGCACCTAGATCGAGGTCGCTTAGGTCTGTGCCGTTAAGGAGGTGGCGTTGCCACCATTGCGCTGCAGTGGGTTGCTGTGCGCCTTGCTGTAAGCGCTGCTGCGAAGTTTTTTGCGGCGGGTTCTTTGGCATATACCTGGCTTGATTTGGTACCGGATAACGGTTACAACTGCACCCCCAACGGGATTCGAACCCGTGCCGCCACCTTGAGAGGGTGGTGTCCTTGGCCGCTAGACGATGGGGGCAGCAAGGATCAGCAAGCTGATTAACAATGCCGAGCAGCCTGCCAGCATACTGACGGCTTGAAACCCGCCTGGCTTGCTTTGGTTAGCGAGCTGCAATAGCGCAGCGGCAAGCTTTATGGGTGGCGAACCGTGCCAGTACCGTCAGCTGTCCAAACTAATGAGTTTTGGTACAGGCCGGACCAAGCAAACCAGAACGACTGCCCTGACACCACTCGCATATGTTCGCTGCCGTCGCTCAATGTCACGCTGGCGGTACCAATTGAACTCACCGCATCAGATCCCAGCTCGCCGCCAGATGCGCCAATGGCCGAATCCAGTACGTCAGAGGTCACAGCTTGGTCAACCAGGTAGATCCGTGCTCCGCCGATGTTTGGCACCACTATTAGTTGCTCTGAGCCCTCTGAATCTGATTCGAGCACAATCACAAAAGGTTCGGATTGTTCCAGCCCAGCCTGGTCAAAAGCAACATTCCCGCCCGGGCGAGACAAGGTAACTACGCCTGTTTTTTCGTCAAATGGACCGGTTATTGGAAGCGATGGGAACCAGAGATTTCCGGTGGAGTAGTAGCTGGCATAGGCAGCGCCGGGCGTGTAGTCGTAGGTAATCGGCGGCCGCTCAGGTTGGTTAAGGAAATAAGTCGGCTCGGGCGTGTCAAGCGTCAAGGTGTCTGGGTTTTCTGCCACCCAGTCAGCCCAACGAGTAGTCACGATTGGAAAAGTCTTAAGGACGGTGCCCTTCATGGGACCAGAGATGGCTTCGCCCGCTAGGTGATGCCACAACGAGTCGGTTTGATTGTCAACCATCACCTTGTTGGAATCAAGCAAAAGCCCTGAGGATTGAAATGTGAGCACTTGGCCATTCACTCGGGCGTCAAACATCAGTCCCGTACGACATAACGTGCAGTAGCCAAGTGCAACAGGGATGTCACCGATCACGTCGTTGGCGAATTCGTGACGTGCCAGAAATCGCAGCGGATAGGCGACTGCTTGATCGTCAATCACCACGCCTAGCACCAGTTCTTCGTCGGTCATGAAGCTGGCCTGTGCCGCAGTGAGTTTGGCAGGATTGTTCAGCTCAGGGATGCCGCCACGCAGAACGCCACCCCATTGGATAGAAGCCAGCGTTAGTGGGTCGGTTACCTCGCTGAGCAGGTCGTAGTACTCGGGCTGGATGAGATTGGAAAACAGTCGACGTTTCCAGTCGTAGTATCCCTCACCAGGGTCGATCAGTTCGCCGCGCAGCCAAGTTCCGTAGGTCACAAAATCTTCGTTGAAGTTGCCACTGGATTCGATACCGCTGACTTGTCCAAATGCCCATACGGCAGAATCGCTGATGCCTTGTGATCCACTTAGACGCATCAGATCTAACAACCACGGCCCCCAGCGCTCATTCCCATCGACCCCCATCTCCGATGCAACGTTTTGGGCGAACGTGGTATTCGGGGCACTTAACAGAGCTTCGATTTTGCCCTCCAAGTCCAGCTCTAGAAAGGGTGCCCCATCTTCTGTGTCTGGAACGAAATCTGGTGTTTCGGGCGGGTCGTCTGCCGGCGTCGTTTGCTCGGTAGAAGCGAGGGTTGTGTCGGAGCTAGCACCGTCAGTAGTTGGGTTGCTAGAGCAAGCTGCCAAAAACAAAACCGCTGCAAGCGTCATCGCGCTTAATCGCACAATGACAGCTAACAGCGGTTTTAGTATCAAGCTCAAGAGACCAACCTAGCTAATTGGTTGACCGCTTTTATCGCGGCCAACCAATTAGCCAGGCTTAGTTACTTACCTAAGCGGTTGCCTAGCGGCAGCCGCCTCGGTCTTTGTCCCATGCGCAGTTTGGTGATGCTCCGTTGGCGTCAACGATGTCACCGACGATGCCCCAGCTTTGTTCGCCTGCGTCGAACTGGCTGTAGTCCGATCCTTCAACGAAGTAGGAGTCTTCTGCGCCGTTAGAGGCGAAGGAGATTCCGTCGAGGAGCATCGGGTGGTAAAGCTCGGTTGAGCGCACAGCGAGGATGAAGTTGGTGCGGGTTAGACCGCCTGGTAGTTCCGAAGCGATACGTAGTGATTCCGCGTGCGGGTAGGCGTAGTTGTAGCCGGTGCCGTATAGCGAAATGGCAGTGTCGAGTCCAGAGTCTTCCAGGTTGTCGTTGAGGAACTGAATGAACGGTTCTTCAATGTGAGATGGGTCTGTGGAGTCTTTAGTACCGCCACCGACGATCCACCAGTCATCTGCTGAGTCACCTGCGGGCGCCATGTAAGCAGCGATGCCTTTACACACTGAAGGTGTGAAAGCAGCGTCTAGCTCGTCAAGCAGACCGCTTGCGTCTACCTCTTGGATAGCTAGCAGGCATGGGTTACCAGCGGTCATTGAGATGAACACGTCCGGGTCTGATGCGGCAATAGTGGTGACCTCGTTAGTCAGCGTTGGTGCTGCGGGGTCGTGACGCACAGGAACGAATTCGCTTACAACATCGGGGTTGGCTTCAGCCCACTCTTCGAAACCAAGCTCGTAGGCAAGACCGAAGTCGTTATCCATAACTAGACCAGCAACCTTGACTGGAAGGCTGTCCACGTTGTCGCGAATCCAGTTACCCCAAAGAATTGATTCAGTGGAGTAAGCCAGCTGCAGACCAGTAGTCCAGGGGTGATTCACAGGATCGCCCCATGCGGGGTGACCGGTCATCACATATGGCTGAGGGATGCATTCATCGTTGAGCTTGTCGTATACAGCCAGCGTGTTCGGTGAACCAAGCGTGGTAATCGTGAACACGTTCTCAGATTCGATCAGTTCATCAATGAACTCAATGGTTTGAGCAGCGACATAAGCGTCATCTTTGACGAGTAGCACTAACTCACGATCGGAGCCATCAACTTGGACTGGGTCGTTCTCATTGATCCAATCCAGGTAGGTCTCCCAACCAAGAGCGATATTGCCGTAAGCAGCCAAGTTGCCTGACTGAGCAGTGGTGTGACCGATACGAATCTCAGAATCAGTGATTCCGTTCGCGTTATCCCAGTCATCTGGGCAAGTGCTCAAGTCAACCTCAAAGCCACCAGGCCCGTTCAAGACACAGTTCTCATCCACACCGAACTCACCTGAAGCGATGCCGTTCGTAAGCGAAGCAACAATGTTGGCTCGCCTAGCGGCAGCTTCAGCAAAAATGCCATCGAGAGTGGAACGGTCAGGATTAGACGGAACCGAAGGCACGTCCACCTCACTCACACCAGTAGGCGACGAAGCAACACAATCACTCATGTCGTCATCCATGTCGTCATCGTCACTACCGCTATCAGTAGCAGCAGTTGTTTGAGTATCTACATCATCGTCAGACGCATCATCATCGTCACTACCGCACGCAGCAGCAACAAGCGAAAACGCGAAAAACAAAGCAAGCAGACGCCAAAGACGTCGTTTAGTCATAAAAAGATTCCCTTTCAGGATTGCAAAATTGCAAATAAATAAATGTAATAAGACGCTGACAAAGATTCTGCCAACGGCCATGGAAATCTACGGGACAATCTCTCGGTTCAGTAGTCGCTAGCCGGCTTGTGTCGCGTTAGCGGGCCTTGTATTACAGATGTGTTACAGATGTGTGGTCATGTGCCTGAACGCGAACAACGGGCTGGCCGCTTGTGCGACCAGCCCGCCCGTTGGACGAAGGTTTATTCGTATTACGAGTTAGTGCCTAGCGGCAGCCGCCTCGGTCTTTGTCCCATGCGCAGTTTGGTGATTCTCCGTTGGCGTCAACGATGTCACCGACGATGCCCCAGCTTTGTTCGCCTGCGTCGAACTGGCTGTAGTCCGATCCTTCAACGAAGTAGGAGTCTTCTGCGCCGTTAGAGGCGAAGGAGATTCCGTCGAGGAGCATCGGGTGGTAAATCTCGGTTGAGCGCACAGCGAGGATGAAGTTGGTGCGGGTTAGACCGCCTGGTAGTTCCGAAGCGATACGTAGTGATTCCGCGTGCGGGTAGGCGTAGTTGTAGCCGGTGCCGTATAGCGAAATGGCAGTGTCGAGTCCAGAGTCTTCCAGGTTGTCGTTGAGGAACTGAATGAACGGTTCTTCAATGTGCGCTGGGTCTGTGGAGTCTTTTCCGCCGCCACCGACGATCCACCAGTCATCTGCTGAGTCACCTGCGGGCGCCATGTAAGCAGCGATGCCTTTACACACTGAAGGTGTGAAAGCAGCGTCTAGCTCGTCAAGCAGACCGCTTGCGTCTACCTCTTGGATAGCTAGCAGGCATGGGTTACCAGCGGTCATTGAGATGAACACGTCCGGGTCTGATGCGGCAATAGTGGTGACCTCGTTAGTCAGCGTTGGTGCTGCGGGGTCGTGACGCACAGGAACGAATTCGCTTACAACATCGGGGTTGGCTTCAGCCCACTCTTCGAAACCAAGCTCGTAGGCAAGACCGAAGTCGTTATCCATAACTAGACCAGCAACCTTGACTGGAAGGCTGTCCACGTTGTCGCGAATCCAGTTACCCCAAAGAATTGATTCAGTGGAGTAAGCCAGCTGCAGACCAGTAGTCCAGGGGTGATTCACAGGATCGCCCCATGCGGGGTGACCGGTCATCACATATGGCTGAGGGATGCATTCATCGTTGAGCTTGTCGTATACAGCCAGCGTGTTCGGTGAACCAAGCGTGGTAATCGTGAACACGTTCTCAGATTCGATCAGTTCATCAATGAACTCAATGGTTTGAGCAGCGACATAAGCGTCATCTTTGACGAGTAGCACTAACTCACGATCGGAGCCATCAACTTGGACTGGGTCGTTCTCATTGATCCAATCCAGGTAGGTCTCCCAACCAAGAGCGATATTGCCGTAAGCAGCCAAGTTGCCTGACTGAGCAGTGGTGTGACCGATACGAATCTCAGAATCAGTGATTCCGTTCGCGTTATCCCAGTCATCTGGGCAAGTGCTCAAGTCAACCTCAAAGCCACCAGGCCCGTTCAAGACACAGTTCTCATCCACACCGAACTCACCTGAAGCGATGCCGTTCGTAAGCGAAGCAACAATGTTGGCTCGCCTAGCGGCAGCTTCAGCAAAAATGCCATCGAGAGTGGAACGGTCAGGATTAGACGGAACCGAAGGCACGTCCACCTCACTCACACCAGTAGGCGACGAAGCAACACAATCACTCATGTCGTCATCCATGTCGTCATCGTCACTACCGCTATCAGTAGCAGCAGTTGTTTGAGTATCTACATCATCGTCAGACGCATCATCATCGTCACTACCGCACGCAGCAGCAACAAGCGAAAACGCGAAAAACAAAGCAAGCAGACGCCAAAGACGTCGTTTAGTCATAAAAAGATTCCCTTAAATTCTTTGGTCGGTGATCACCGACCAAAAACAAAGCTAGTCGCGTTGCTTAGGTTGCGCTAGCAGATGTTACGGCTTTATTACCGTGGGAATCACTCTGGGAACTGCTTTGGGGTAAAGCAAATCCGTTGACGGTTATTCGGGCACTAGCTACGCGATTTACGACTTGCAAAAAGTCCAGCTAGGCCACGTGGAAACACGAAAGTCAGCAAGATCAGCCCAAATCCGAATACCAGCGCTTCATCGTCAAGCAGGTCAAAGATTTCGCTTGCCGCACCTCGGCCGTCAATGCGTGCAAACAACGATCCGATCCAACTCAACAGCTCCCGTGCAACCACGCCAAGCACCGAACCCCAGATGAGTCCCAGTCCACCAATTACCGCTGTGGCGTAGAGAATCAACGATTCCTGTGCCGGAAAGTTTGACTGCGATACAAACGGCACCAACACCACCCCTAAAGCGCCTGCTAATCCTGCCAAGGTGGCGCTAGCAGCGAAGGTAGCGACGCGCGTTCTCACCAAGTTGATGCCATAGATCGCTCCCGCGGTGGGGTCATCTCTCAGCGCCTGTATTGAACGACCGACTCGTGAGTTGATGACGTTCCAGGTGAGCAATATGGCGACGCCAACCACCAGCAAGCAAAACACGTAGCGGTAAGAGGCATTAGATGCGCTGCCGTCGGCTGGCCACCAATCAGGCGCGTCAAAGGTTGCGTCAATCGATCGCCCACTCACCCCGCCTGACAGGGCTGGAAAACGTTTTGCAATCGGCTGAAACGCGATGGCTATACACAACGTGACCAATGCCAGATGAATGCCACGAATACGCAATGCAGGCAGAGCAACCACCGCACCAACCAGTCCAGCGGTAATGGCGCCTAACACGATGGCAACCAGCCAGGGCAATGACCAGTTGTCAACGTAGAAGCCGGTGGTGAATGCTCCAGCTGCCACAAACACGCCATGACCAAGGCTGATCATTCCGCCGTAGCCGGTGGCGAAATTTACCCCCAGCACTGCCAACACGGAAATAGCTATTTGAGAGACTTGCCGTAGCTGTGTGACGTTATAAACAAAGGGCAACACGACTAGATAGACCGCAAGTGCAGCAGTGACTGCCCAGACCCATGACGAAATCCGCGTTGGTTGTTCCCACGGTTCACGCTGCCGGCGTGAACGGCCTCCTAGCTCAAAGGTGACGTCTAGCGAGGTCACACACGCTCCAGTCGAGCAGTGCCGAACAGTCCTGATGGCCGCACAAACAGCACAACCACCATCGCCAGCAAGGGCGGAACAACGCTTAGCTCAAAGCCGATAAACGGTACGTATGCCGGGATCAAGGTTTCACTCAACCCAACTATCAACCCGCCAACTAAAGCTCCCTTTGGTGAGTCCAGACCACCGAGAGTGGCAGCCGCAAAGGCGTATATGAGCACCCGCAACATCAGATTTGGTTCAAGCAGAACCGTGTTTGCACTGAGGGTGGCAGCGAGTGCTCCAAGCGCAGCAGCCAACGCCCAGCCGACGGTCAGGATGCGGTTGGCACGTAGGCCTAGCAGCTCGGAGCTGTGCTTGTCGCTTGAGACAGCTCTAAATGCCAGTCCAATCTTGGTGTATCTCAGCAGCAGCAGTAGCAATGTCAACAGCAAAGCCAGCGTTAACCAAGTGCCTATGGTGGAGAACCGCAGGCGTGCACCGGCTATGCCGATGAAATCGTCAGGATCAGCCGGGAATACTGCTGGGAACAAGCGTGGGCCGGTGCCCCAAAGTGCTGCGGTGAGAGCGTTTATTCCCAGCAGCAGTCCAATGGTTACGTTCACCAGAGCCAGCTCGGGTGCATCTCCCAACGGTTGAATCATCACACGTTCTGTGAATGCTCCTGCCAGCGTTCCAAAGAGCACAGCGGCTATCAGAGCAAGTGGTACCGACAATGGCACGCCAGGTATCAAATCCGCAATGCCGCCACCCTTTAGCCCTGGTGCAGGGCCAATCAGCAGTACAAAGGCGATGTAGGCACTGAAGGTGGCCATCTCGCCTTGCGCAAAATTAAGCAGGCCAGTTGAGCGGTAGATGATTACTAACGCCAGGGCCAGTGACGAATAGATGGCACCGTTAAGCAGTGCATCAAAGATGCGCTGCAACAGCAATGACCAGTCCATACCTACCCGTTGGTGTTAGCTGACCGACCAGCGGCGGCGGCAGCCAAATTGTTAACCGATTTAGTTGCTGGCTTCTTCCATAGCAGTCTCGGTGCCGCTAGGCCCCATCACGGTGCTGCCATCGCCCTGCAGAAACAGTCGTTGTCCAATTATCAGCGTGGCTAGCACACTGATAACGCTCAGCACTATCGCTAAGTTTGTCTGACTGCCATAGAAGAACAGCCACCAGCCCACGTCGATGGGTGTAGTAGAGGTGTCTCCGGTTTCACGAGCCAGATGGCCGGCGTGATGCGACATCAGAGCAACGTTGAGCGCATATGTCTGGAAGTAGGCGAAACTCAAAATCCCGACAATCGCAGCGGTTCGGCCACGCGTTTCAGCCACCTGCGATTGTTCAGCGTCGCCACGTTTGCCAGCACGCGCAGCGCGCCATTCATTTGCCCCCACAAACACTGCAACTGGTGCGAGAATCACGATGGAAAATCGGAGTCCGAAAGCAATCACACCGACTATGAGGTTGTCGATGTTGGTTAGCAACCAGCCGAGGAGAAGAGCTACGGGACCAATGAGTGCAAACCGTATTGCCCACACATGACGCCTGGAGGAGGGTCCTGGATCACTATCGGCAGCCGATGCAATCGGATCTCCGTCAGGTGTCAACGGGATTACACGGAGAATCTTATTTTGCACCCCGGTAATCATTGAAGCGATACCACCAGGGGCAAAGAAGGTGAACAGAATCAGAATAAGTCCGAAAATGGCGGCGGATAGGGGACCGTCGCCGTCAAGGGAATAGAAGCCCAGTGGAATAGATATTCGTTTGGTTAGGTCTCGTACCCACACCACAAACAACCCACCTAGCAGTGATCCTTGCAAAGTCGCAACACCACCGATCACCAAGCCGATAATCAGATCTATTGCCAATAAGAATGTGAAGTCTTGGCCGGCTACGAAGTCTTTGTCTAGACACCACATCAGGCCAGCTAGTGATCCCAGTGCAGAACTGAGCGCGAAGTTTGTTGTGCGGTAAATCGGCAAGTTGACGCCGTAAACAGCAGCGCCGGCTTCATTATCGCGGATAGCGATAACTGCTCGACCGGGGCGAGAACGCAAGATATTTCGAACCAGCACCAGAACGATGATCGTCATCAGCAACAAGAGCCAGTAGCGGTAGGCGTTGGCCCCGCGTGCCCCGTCTACGCCAGGTAGCCACTCCAAGAAACCCGGCCGATCAACCTCTTCAGTAACGTCACGACCATTCGGACCACCCGTTCGTGCGGCGATTCCCAGTTCGTCTATGTTCACAAGCGTCGGAAATACGGCCGCTTGGGCGATAGTGACTAAGGCCAAATATAAGCCTTTGACTCGTAAGGCCGGCAGGCCAACGACTATCCCGAGCACGAAGCCGACTGCCAGCACTACTGGGATAATCATCCAGTAATCCCAGCCTTCGTCTTGGATCATCGAAGCAGTTACAAACGCTCCGACGCCCATAAACGCCGAGTGCCCGAGTGCGAGCATGCCGTTGAAGCCGACGACCAGGTTGACCGCCAAGATAGCCACGCTCATTACTAGAGCGCGATTCATCTTGCCGATCTCGAATGGTTCCAGCACCATCGGGATCAAGATCGCTATGGCAAGTGCGTAGCCCATGCCGATAAAGCGAATCTGTTTGTGTTGTGCTGCGCCTTTTTCGACGACCAGCAGCGGTGAACTCATTTAGCTATCTCCTCTTAGTCGTCCGTACTAGATCCGCTCGATCTGGCGAGTACCGAAAAGGCCAGATGGACGGAATAGCAACACAATCAAGATTAATAAGAACGCAACGGCGAGCTGGAGGATCGAGAAGTAGTTCTGGCCCAACACCACAACACCAAACCAACTAACCAGCACCGATTTAACCAGCCCCACTATGAGGCCTCCGATGACCGCCCCACCGAGGCTGTCTAAGCCTCCGAGTGCGGCACCGGCTAGGGCGTATATGAGGATGAACGCCATCATGTTTGGGTTCACCCCACCTAATGAGGGCGCAACCAACGCAGCACCCAGGGTTCCGAAAATTGACGCCAATGCCCAACCAAACCCAAGCGTGCGCCCAGTGTTTACGCCCACCAACCTCGCTGACTCAGTGTTCGAAGAAACCGCCCTGAATGAGAGACCCAGCTTGGTTTTGTTAAGGACGAGCGCTAACAGAACTAACGCTACTGCCAGCGAAATCCAGATACCGATCGTCTGGTACTGCAAGCGTGCGCCAGCGACCTCAACAAACGCCTCACCGCCAACATTGGGAACCCAGCTTGGGAAAGTACCAAACGGGTTGTTGACCTGACGTACCTGGTAGTTCCAGATGTCGCCAGCTACAGCGTTGATTATCAAAAACAGACCCAACGTGATTAACACCACCGGTAAGTGGTCCGTTGGGTCGAAGGGTCTGACCAGGGCTCGTTCTATGAGCATGCCGATGCCGCCGCTGACGACCATTGCCACCAAGATCGAGAGGAATAACCACCATCCCTGCTCAACATTGAGCACGTATGCAAAGAATGCTCCAAGCATCGCCAACTCACCGGTAGCGAAGTTGATGAGCGTGGTTGCCTTAAAGATGATCACCAGCGCTAGCGCTACGGCTGCGTAGACAGCGCCGTCTTTAAGTCCGTTAATGATGAAATCCGGAAGGATTTCGAAGTTCCAGTTCACGGTATCTCTTATTCCCTTAGGTTTAGGCGCCTAGGTACGCTTCCTGCACTGCAGGATCGTTCTTCAGCTTGTCGGCCTGACCAGAGAGTGCAATCTCCCCGCTCTCAATTACGTATGCATATTGCGCCATCTCCAGCGCCAGGTTTGCGTTTTGTTCCACCAGCAGCATTGTTAGGCCTGCCTCTTTGCTTAGAGCTGTGAAGCGCTCAAACAGGTCTTCAATGATTAGCGGGGCTAAACCGAGAGAGGGCTCGTCTAGCAGCAGCAAGGTGGGGTCGCTCATCATCGCGCGAGCAACGGCGAGCATTTGCTGCTCGCCACCGGACAGCGAGCCAGCTAACTGTCCACGGCGTTCCTTTAGCCGCGGAAAGATGTCAAACCAGCGTTCAATGTCGTCACCGACCCGCTTGTCATTGCGGACGTATGCGCCGACGCGCAGGTTGTCCATTACTGACAGCTCTGGGAAGGTGCCTCGCCCTTGTGGGACGTGTGCCATTCCCTGACGCACGATGTCTGCGGTTTTGGAGCGGCTGATTTCTTTGCCGTTAAACACGATTGATCCGGTGGTGTCGCACATGTTGCAAATGGCGCGCAGCGTGGTGGTTTTGCCGGCGCCGTTGGCACCCAAAATCACCACGACCTCGCCTTGCGGTACTTCAAAATCGATGCCTCGCAACACCTGTACGGCGCCATAGTTGGCATGCAGGTCGGTGGCCTTAAGCATCGGCTCAGAAGAACTCTGGCCGGCCGTCGTGTCGGCTGTTGAACTAGTAGCGGTATCGGTCATGAAGAACTCCCAAGGTAGGCCTCAATCACTTCTGGCTGGGTACGAACTTGATCTGGATGGCCATCTGCAATCTTGCGACCGAAGTTGAGCACTACCAAATGCTCGCTGATGTTTAACACCATGCGCATGTGATGTTCAACTAGTAGCACCGTGAGGTTGTGCCGGTCACGCAGGTTTTTGATGTCTTGCGCGAGCGAGTCGACTTCTTGATGAGTGAGCCCAGATGCAGGTTCGTCCAACATGACCAAACGAGGGTTTGCAATGAGTGCTCGCGATAGCTCAATGCGTTTGAGCGTGCCGAAAGGCAGAGCTGCGGCTGGGTGATACGCATACTGAGCCAGGTCGAGTTCTTCGAGTGCTTCCCATGCCCGCCGTCGCAGCTCACGCTCTTCGCCACGAGTACCGATGCGGAATGCGGCGGTAAAAAAGTTGGCTTTGGTGCGGGTGTGGTCGCCGACCATGACATTTTCAAGCACTGTCATGCCTGGCCATAGCGCCAAGTTTTGGAAGGTGCGGTAGATGCCGAAATCGCTGATGGCGTGGGCTCGCTTTGAGAGCAGGTCATTACCGTCGAAAGTAATGGACCCTGCGGTGGGGTCGTAGATGCGGCTGACGACGTTGAACAAAGTCGTCTTTCCGGCACCGTTAGGACCGATCAGTCCGAGGATTTGCCCCTCTTCGAGATCGAAGGACAAATCGTCCAGGGCACGAATGCCGCCGAACTGGACCGAGATGTCTGTGACTTCTAACAACGCCATTCGTTCGCCCCCTTGAGGCAGTTAAGTAGTTGAGTTAAATCGTTGAGACTGGATTAGCTAGCGCAAGCTAGCAGGCGCGCGGCATAACACATGAACTCGCACGAAGATTCACCAATGAAGTGTGTTCGGGGAGGAGGACTCGAACCCCCAATGACTGGACCAGAACCAGTTGTGTTACCAATTACACCATCCCCGATTGGAGTCTCGATTGAAACTGCAAGAGTCGCACAATTCAAGCTGTTCATGCGAAGTGGCGAGCGTCATAGTAGCTATTCGGTTGCAAGCCACTGTGCTCTAACAGCTTCTAACTGTGTTCTTACAGAGCTCTTACAGCCGTGCCAGCGCGGCTCGTAGGCGTTCCAGTGTTGTGTCGCGACCAAGTAGATACATCGACTCAAACAACGGTGGGCCAATGGTGGCGCCTGTGAGCGCGACGCGCACAGGCAGCTGCGCTAACCGAAGCTTGATTTCTAGGTCGTCTGCAATTTGGCGAAGCTGTTGATGTGCTTGCTCGGAGAATTCGTTGGCGGCCTGCGACCAGTCGGCCTTGTCATAGAGCTCGGCTGCTTTAGTCAAGATGATCTTGGATTGCTCACAGGTGGCTGCCACTTTCTCCCAAGCGGTCTCGTCGATCTGCATCGGCACACCGTTTTCGGTGCCGGCGAAGAAAAACGAAATCAGTTCGGCTGCATCACCGAGCAGCTTGGTGCGCTCTTGGATCAGCGGAGCAAGCTCAATCAGCCGCTCTGACAGGTCTTGACTGTTCCGGGTTGCAAGCCAGCTGTTAGCCCAGTCGTTTTGGCATACCCACGGCTTGATCGCCTCTGCAAACTCGGCTGGCGACAGCGCGCGGATGTACGAGGCGTTTATGGCAGTCAGTTTCGCCATATCAAACACGGCCGAACCGGTACCGACATTTTCTAGTCGGAACAGGTCGATTACTTCCTTAATGGGGCGCACCTCAATGTTGTCTGGTGGGCCCCACCCCAGCAGCACCAGGTAGTTCCTCATCGCCTGCGACAGAATTCCTAACGAACGAAAGTCGCGAACAGCTACGTCATCACGGCGCTTAGAGAGTTTTTTCTTTTGCTCGTTGACGATGAGTGGCAGATGGGCGTACACCGGTTGCTCGGTGGCGCCGAGAGCGTGGCGTAAGGCCAACCCTTGCGGAGTGATGTTGAGCATGTCTTCGCCGCGAATGACGTGAGTAATGCCAAGGTCTAGATCGTCGTAACTGTTGGCTACGACGTAGGTCGGGTTTCCGTCGCTGCGGCGCACTACAAAATCTTTAAGGTTGGCGTTGTCAAACTCAACGCGTCCGCGAATCACATCGTCAAATGCGGTGCTGCCGTCAGTGGGCATGGCGAACCACACCGCACCGTCCTTCTCATAAGCGAGCCCGTTTGCTAGCCAGCCGTTGATGGCGTCGTTGTATAGATCGGTGCGCTGGCTTTGGAATATGGGATCACCATCAAAAGTGATGCCAAGCCAGTCAAGAGATTCGATGATGTTTTCGTATAGGCCGGGTTGGTTCAGAGCAGCATTGGTGTCTTCGATTCGAAGAATCAGCTGACCGTTGGTTTGTTGGGCGTAGAGCCAGTTGAACAAGGCTGTACGAGCCGACCCCACGTGTAGGTAGCCAGTGGGCGCGGGCGCAAAGCGCAGCCGCGGAACGGTCACGTGCCTTGCTTAGTTAGCACTTGTTTAGCTAGCACTGCCCGGTTTCACAGTTGGGATCGGCCGGGTCGACCCACATACCAGCCGAACGCCCGGTAAGTGCAAGCAAACGTGTCAGAGGTGGTGTGCCTATGTCAATTGGTAACGGCTTCAAGTATGGCCATACGTGAGGCTTCCGTTCGGCGGCTATCAGGCGGTCCACCAAGATTTCATCGAGACCAGCCCCTGCGCGTATGGCTTGTTGTAAGTCGTAGCCGAGCACGGTTAGCTCCGCTGCGCGGTTCCAAAGCAGATCGCTTGCCGCAGGCGATAATTCGCCGGTTAGCCCCGCTGTCACGGTAAGCACAGTGCGGATACTTTCGACAACTACTTCAACTGGAGAGTTGCTCATCTCGGGCGACGGAGGCTCTGCCTGACCGCAAAGGGCGGCTGCGGCCTTAAGGTTTCCGTCTGCTGTTTGCGTGAGTAGGTCGGTGACGTTGCGCGGCGCTAACGGCGGCGCTAGCGCCATTGTTAAGTGTTCCCACGCCGGGAGTCGTAGCCGTGCGGCAAAATCGGTGCAGGCGCGCCGGTGTAGGCGCAGCAGCTCTTTGTCTGTGTCAGTTGCTAAATGCATTGTTTTTTCTTGTGTTTTCCCGTGCTTTTTCGTGCTAGCTGGGTTTATTAGCTGTTTGACTGCTGGCGAGAGGTTGATCTAGCACCTGACGCCAGTCGGCGTCGTATAGCTGCGCCACATCTGCTGGACTTTGTAGCAGCACTTCGGCTCGAACAGCTGCAACCAGGCGCCGAGCCTGCGTGTAATGGTGAGAGTCGGACACGCCCGCAAAACACTCACTGCGCAAAGACACCAGTTCTGTTGGTGCATTGTCGTCAAGCCAACCCCAACAGCGATATGCGATTTCTAAGTCGTACACCACCGGCGCTCGCCCTAGCAGAGATGCCCGCTTCAGGCCTACTTGCACACAGCCTGCATGAACGTCTTGTAGTTGCACACCATGAGCGAGGTCTGTTTCGGTAAGGGTGATCCTGTCGTCAAATAATCCGGTCAACTTCAAGGCGTACCCCTGATCTGGACCTTGATAGCCCAGCGGACCACCAACAGGCTGACCAAAAGACAGTTCCGCAGGGCGATCTGGCCCCCAGCGTTGTGGCACCACTTTGGGTGAGCTGTATGACGGCGCAAGGCGCAGTGAATCAGTTCTTACATAACGCGGCGCAGCCATGTAGACAATCTTAGGAGAACCCAGCGTTGCGGTTGTTCGTGATTTACCTGTGTGGTTTAGCTGGTTGGTCTGGGTTGGCGTCCGTAGCGATGCAGCGCATAAATGAACGAGTCGCGCAGTGCTAGCCAGGAAGCCTCAATGATGTTCTCCGACACGCCGATAGTGGTCCAAGAATGGCTGCTGTCAGCTGAGTCGACTAGCACGCGCGTTTTTGCCTCGGTACCACGATCGTTATCCAGCACACGCACCTTGTAATCAGTGAGATGAACTTCATCTAATTCTGGGTAGATGTCTGACATGATTTCGCGAAAGGCATTGTCAAGCGCATTGACTGGACCGTCCCCCTTGCCGACGGTCTCTTTCAGATCTTTTAACTCTGAACCAGTCTTGATGCGCAGCGTTACTTGCGTTTCAAACTGCCGTTCTGGGTCGCGCACGACCACTAGGTGAAACGATTCAATGTCGAAGTAGTTGAGCGATTCACCGCTGGCACGTAGTAGTAGTAGCTCCAAAGAGGCGTCTGCTACCTCAAAGTGATAGCCCTCATGCTCAAGCTTCTTTAGCTCGTCCACTACACCAGCCAAGTCAGCAGGTGCAATTTTGATGCCTAGTTCTGTGGCTTTTAGCTCCACCGAAGCGCGGCCAGACAAGTCACCCAGCAAAAACCGTGTCGCGTTGCCTACCAACGCTGGCTCAATGTGTTCGTAGCTGTCCGGTCGGCGGGCGATGGCGCTGGTGTGCAGTCCGGCTTTGTGTGCAAAAGCAGACGTGCCGACATAAGGCTGTTGGTGCTGGTGAGGCATGTTTAGTAGCTCGGCTACGTGGTGTGCTACCAAGGTGAGCTGCTCCAGACATTGCGTAGGCACTGTTTCGATACCCATCTTCAGCGTGAGGTTGGGGATTAGCACCGTGTTGTCGCAGTTGCCGGTGCGTTCGCCGTAACCGTTGACGGTTCCCTGCACGTGTGTTGCGCCGGCGACTACTCCGGCGACGGCATTTGCCACAGCGCAACCTGTGTCGTTTTGGGTATGCATGCCGATCCGCACACCGTCGAAATGATTAGCAATTTCGGTAACTGCGGCCGATACCTCATGCGGCAGTGCCCCGCCGTTGGTGTCGCAAAGCACCAGGCAATCCGCACCTGCAACGGCGGCAGCTTCTAGTACCTGCAAGGTGAACTCAGGATTACGTTTGTAGCCGTCGAAGCAATGTTCGGCGTCAAAGAAGACTCGTAAGCCCTCTTTTTTCAAAAACTCCACTGAGTCTTTCACCATGGCGACGCCCTCAGCTAACGGTTGACGTAGCGTTTCCTTAACGTGATAGTCCCAGGATTTGCCGACGATGCAAACGGTAGAAGTGCCTGCGGACAGCAGAGCTTGCAAAGTTTCGTCAACATCAACACGACCGCGCGGTCTGCGAGTAGAACCAAACGCCACCAGGTTGGCGTGCTGCAGCTTTAGTTCGGAAGCTGCACGGCTGAAGAACTCCTCGTCTTTGGGATTGGAACCAGGCCAGCCGCCTTCGATCCAGTGGACGCCAAGCCGGTCAAGTTGCTGAGCGACCTTCAGCTTGTCTTGTGGTGAAGCGGAGATGCCTTCGAACTGAACACCATCTCGCAAGGTGGTGTCAAAGATCTCTACCTTCTCTGGCCAGGAAGAGTCGTACCGCGCGCCGCGATCAACAGCGGGCATAGCGTCGGATCCAGCACTTAAAGATCCGGGCTCGTTCATCAGCTGCCCAGTCGCATGACGATTGCGGCTGCTATGTCAGCGGTGCCACTTTGTGGCACAGATTCGTCTTCGATCACGGCTTGGCAAGCAATGTTGATTTGCGTGGCTAAAGCGGCTTCTCCAAGAAAATCAAGCATCAAACCCGCTGACAGCACCGCCGCGGTTGGATTGGCAAGACCTTGACCGGTGATATCTGGCGCAGAGCCGTGAACAGGCTCAAACAACGATGGTCCCGTACGGCTTGGGTTGAGGTTGGCTGACGCAGCCAAACCGATACCACCCGCTACCGCTCCTCCAAGGTCGGTCAGGATGTCTCCGAACAGATTGTCAGTAACGATCACCTCAAAGCGATGTGGGTCTGTCACGAAATGAATGCACGCTGCATCTACATGGTTGTAGGCAGTCTCAACGTCGGGGTATTCGACACTTACCTCGTTGAAAGTGCGCTCCCAGAGGTCGCCAGAAAAAGTCAGGACGTTGGTTTTATGGACCAGCGTTAGATGCTTTCTTTGACGGCTTTGCGCTAGCTCAAAGCCATAGCGAATGCAGCGTTCGGCACCCATACGAGTGTTGACCGAACCTTGCGTCGCTATCTCGTGCGGAGTGTTCTTGCGTAAAAATCCGCCTTCGCCCGCGTAGGTGCCTTCGGTGTTTTCTCGGATGACGGTTAAGTCATGACCGTCATCCAGTGTGAATGGCCGCAGGTTTACAAATAAATCAAGCTCAAAGCGCGCTTTTAGCAGCAGTCCGCGCTCGATAACCCCGGGAGGTACCTCAGGTGTGCCCACTGCTCCTAGCAGTATTGCGTCGTAGTTGCGAAGCTCGGCCAGTGTGTCGTCATCAAGCACGGTGCCGTCGCGTAGATAGCGAGCACCACCTAGGTCGTAGTGAGTGATGTCTAAATCGGCGCCTACGGCCGACATGACATCAAGCGCAACAGCGATTACTTCGGGTCCGATTCCGTCCCCTCCTATTACCGCGATTTTGTGAGCCATTTGACCTTTCGTGCTTATTTTGCGTTATTTGCTGCTGGTTCTTTGGTGTTGAAGTCTGGTGCCCAAAATAGTGAAGTGCACCATTACCCTTATGGCGGTGAGCCTTGTTAGCAAGACCAACAATCCGAACAGCGGCAACGATAAAGGCGATAAAGGCAACGGCAAAGACAACGCTAAAGGAAAATCCCCGACAGGTACCGCAAAGCATGAGGTGCAGCGGCTTTCAGCCGAGGCTCATGAGCGTCTGCAGAGCGAACTCACCGATCTGACCGGTCGAGGCCGTATCGATATCGCTCATCGCATTGAGCAGGCCAGGCTGCTGGGCGACCTAAAAGAAAACGGTGACTACCACGCTGCTAAGGAAGAGCAAGGCAAGATGGAAGGCCGCATTCGCAAGCTTGAGACTTTGCTTAAGCACAGCGAGATCATTGACAAAAACGAGAGTCAAGACGCGCCGAAGAAGGTGAGTCCGGGCGTGGTGGTGGAGTTGCAGTTTCTTGACGAGCAAACCTCTGTGAAGTTTTTGTTTGGCTCTACCGAGGAGCGACACGCCGACGGTCTAGATGTGGTGTCGGCTGGTTCGCCAATGGGTCAGGCGTTAGAAGGTGCTGTTGCGGGCGACATCGTTAGCTACCTTGCAGGAGGCACGGAGCAGGGCGTCAAGGTCATAGCTCTTGGCCGTTAACGCTCAAAGCGCTATTACTGCAAGCACCATAAGTACCGCAAACGGCACTGCGGTTTCGTCTGCGGCGCGGCAAATCTCTTTCCCACCCGGTGCAGTCGTAAACCTGCCAAACCGTGGCGACGGTTTCGTACGCATACACAAGGCTCCACCGGGTGCTCCAACCTTGTTGCTGCTCCACGGCTGGACGGCTACTGCGGACATTAACTGGGCTAATGCATATGGGACCTTGATACCGCGCTACGGCTTGGTCGCGCCCGATCTGCACGGTCATGGACGCGGACTTCGTAGGCATCGCCGGTTCAGGCTGGCGGAATGCGCCGATGATGTAGCTGCTTTGGTGAATCACCTGGGAGCCGAAAAGTTGATAGTGGTGGGGTATTCGATGGGTGGCACTATCGCTCAGATGCTTTGGCGGCATCATCGCGAGCTGGTAGCGGGCATGGTGCTGTGCGCCACGGCTGGAATGTTTCGCGAGTCGCTGAGTGAGCTGATCAGTTTTTTGACGCTTGGTGCAGTGGCGACGGCAGCTGCCGTACTGCCGCGCAGTCTGTCACTCTGGATAGGTGGGCGCATGCTTGAAGAAAGATCAAGACAAGGCATGAGCGAGTGGGCTCTGAGCGAGATATACCGGCACGAACCGTTGCGGTTATTACAGGCAGGTCGTGAGTTGGGAATATTTGACGCACGTACTTGGCTGAGTTCGGTGGATGTGCCAGTGGCGAGTGTGATTACGGCGCAAGATGAAGTGGTGTCGCCAGAACGCCAGCGTGAGTTGGCGCGTCTGATTAAGGCTCAGGATGTTTTTGAGATTAAGGGTGGTCATATCTCGTGTTTGCGCTCAGCCTTTATGTGGCCGCAAGCATTGTTAGCAGCAGTTGATGCAGTGGCCGCCAGAATCAACACTGGTGCCAAACCACTAAGTCGGTGATTAGATAGGCACCCGTGAATTCAAGCGCTAAAACCAAACCGCTCACCTTGGCAGACAAGGTTTGGGAGCGTCACGTCGTACGCACTGGCGATGGCCAACCTGATCTGCTCTATATCGATCTACACCTCATCCATGAGGTGACGTCGCCACAGGCTTTTGACGGCTTACGTTTGGCTGGTCGCACGGTGAGACGTCCTGACCTGACGGTTGCGACCGAAGACCACAACGTCCCAACCGTTGATATTCATCTACCGATTACCGACCCGATCTCCGCAAAACAGGTAGAGGTGCTACGCAAAAACTGCGAGGAGTTTGGGATTGCGCTGTATCGAATGGGTGACCCAAGCCAAGGAATAGTGCACATCATCGGGCCCGAACAGGGGTTAACGCTGCCGGGTATGACCGTGGTTTGCGGCGACAGCCACACTTCCACGCACGGAGCCTTTGGTGCTCTGGCATTTGGCATAGGCACCTCAGAAGTAGAGCACGTGCTGGCTTCACAAACCTTGCCGCAAAAACGCCCGCGCACAATGGAAATACGAGTAGATGGCACCGTTCCCGAAGGCGTGACCGGTAAAGACATCGTGCTGGCGATCATCGGCAAGATTGGCACCGGTGGCGGCATTGGCCACATCATCGAGTACCGCGGCTCGGTCATTGAGGCATTGTCTATGGAAGGCCGTATGACCGTGTGCAACATGTCAATCGAAGCTGGGGCCAAGGCCGGTTTGATTGCGCCGGACGACACAACATTTGAGTACATAACGGGTCGCACGCACGCTCCCCAAGGCGCCGATCTGCAAGCCGCTATAGCCGATTGGCGCACCCTGCCAACTGAGCTTGGCGCCACGTTTGACGCTTCGGTGCAGCTTGATGGTGCCAGGCTTGTGCCGCATGTGACCTGGGGCACTAACCCTGCTCACGTGATTGCGTTAGAAGGTGCGATACCGAGCCCGAGTGACTTTGAAGACCCCACCGATGCCGCCACCGCTCAGCGTGCTTTGGAGTACATGGGATTATCGCCGGGTGACCGGTTGGTGGATGTGCCGATTGACACAGTATTTATTGGCAGTTGCACCAACTCGCGTATTGAGGATTTGCGAGCTGCTGCTGAAGTGGTGCGCGGGAAAAAGGTGGCCGACGGAGTACGCACCTTGGTGGTGCCAGGCTCGTTTGCAGTTAAACACCAAGCTGAGCAAGAAGGCCTTGACGCGGTGTTTGTTCAAGCCGGATTTGACTGGCGAGAGCCGGGTTGCTCTATGTGCTTGGCGATGAACCCAGACAAGCTGGAGCCAGGCGAGCGATGTGCGTCTACCTCTAACCGCAATTTTGAGGGACGGCAGGGACGCGGCGGACGCACCCATTTGTGTTCGCCCGCTGTCGCGGCAGCCACAGCGATTGCTGGCCACTTCGCAGTACCAGCCGATCTAACCAGCTAGCCACCTCCTTACAAGAACCCAGCCAAAAGCAGGTAGTGAGCATGCAGGAAGTCAAAATTCACCAAGGCAGAGCGGTGCCGCTAGACCGGTCAGACGTTGATACCGATCAGATAATCCCAAGCGACTGGCTAAAGCGAGTTGAGCGCACCGGCTTCGGCAAGGGTCTTTTTTCGGAATGGCGTGACGAGCAGGACTTCATCTTGAACGACGAACGATTTGCAGGAGCAACCGTGTTGGTAGCTGGGCCGAACTTTGGCACCGGATCTTCGCGTGAGCATGCGGTCTGGGCGTTGATGGATCACGGCTTTGTGGCGGTCATATCGCCACGCTTCGGTGACATCTTTCAAAATAACGCCACAAAAAACGGCCTAATCCCGGTCACGGTCAGTGAAAAAATCGCAACCACCATTCGAGCCGCCCTGCATGACAATCCCGACCTAGAGGTCACCATTGATGTTGAGCGTCTGGTAGTGGCTATCCCCGAAATCGGAATTGAAGAACCGTTTCCGCTGGATGCAGCCACTCAAGAGCGGTTCCTAGAAGGACTTGACGACATTGGCATCACGATGCGCAGCGCAACCAACATTGACAGCTACGAGACGCAGCGCTCGGCTTGGCTGCCGAGCCTCACTTAGTCCCGGTGGGAGCTGATCGTGTTTACCGCGGTGGCCACTGGTCGACCCGCTAATCCATCAATAACGCACTGAGCGATTGTGATGGCTGCGCGCGACTGAGCTTCGGTTGTGCTGGCACCTAGGTGAGGCAAAGCGATTACATCTGTGCGATGTAGCAGCGGTGAATCGACCGAAGGCTCCTTGGTCCAGGTGTCTATAGCAGCACCACTCAGGTGACCATTCTCTAGTGCTTCCAGCAAAGCGGTTTCATCAACGAGGCCACCCCTGGCAGCGTTGATGAGGTATGCGCCTGGCTTCATCGCAGCCAGATTTTCCGCCCCAATCATGCCTGCAGTTTCAGCGGTCTTAGCCATGTGTATTGACACGAAGTCGGATTCGCTCAGCAGTTGCGCCAGGTCGCTGACAATCGACACGTTTACCTCAGAGACAGATTCCTGTGTGACGTAAGGATCGTAAGCCAGCACACGCATTCCGAATGCTTCTAGCCGTTGCGCTACCAACTGGCCAACACGACCTAGACCCACAAGGCCAACCGTTTGGCCAAACAGTTCGGTGCCCACCCATTGGCTGCGATCCCAGCGACCCTCATACAAGGCGGTATGCGCTTGCGGGATGTGGCGCGCACTAGCGATTATCAGACCCACCGTTAGCTCAGCTGCGGACATCACGTTGGCAGCTGGAGCGTTGGCCACAATTACGCCACGCTCAGATGCGTACTGCACATCGATGTTGTCAACGCCCACTCCTGCACGTCCAACGATCCTCAGATCGTTGGCTTCGGACAGCATTGCAGCGTCAACCTGAGTAGCAGAGCGCACGATCAATCCCTGTGCCGGAGCTACCGCCTTGCGTAGATCGTGCACGCCAATTTTTGGATCGGTGTCAACCACTTCGTGCCCCGCTGCACGCAGCAGCTCAGCTCCCTCAGGTGCTAGCGGTTCTGCAATTATTACCAGCGACATGTAACTCTCAATCAGCTCTCTAGTAGTTGTTTTATGCGATTGGCGCCTTCTACAAGGTCGTCTAAGCCCAATGCGAATGAGAAGCGTGCATAGCCGGGAGCCCCGAATGCTTCGCCAGGCACAAACGCAACCTTTGATTGCTCTAGCACTACGCGCGCCAGATCAAGCGTGGAGTTGATCTTTTGGCCCGCGATCTCTAGGCCTAGCACGCCCGCCATTGAAGGAAATGCGTAGAACGCACCGGCAGGCAGTTTGCAGGTAACGCCAGATGTTTCTCCGCCGATGCTGTCAAGAATTTTTTGAATAGCCAAACGACGTTCATTAAACGCAGCACGCATTTCGGCCACGGCATCGAGTGGTCCGCACACCGCTGCTAAGGCTGCGGCTTGCGCCACATTGCAGACGTTGGAGGTGGAATGGCTTTGTAAGTTGGTGGCAGCCGAGATCACATCGGGTGGACCAGCCATCCAACCCACTCGCCAGCCGGTCATCGCGTAGGTCTTAGCGACACCGTTTAGGACAACACAGCGGTCAAGCACCTCTGGTACCACTACGGGCAAGGAGTGATGTTGAGTTTCGTCGTATGTGAGATGTTCATAGATTTCGTCGGTGATTACCCACAACTCGTGCTCAGCTGCCCAGCGCCCGATGGCTTCAATCTCGCTGCGCTCATAAACTGCACCCGTCGGGTTTGAAGGCGACACAAACAGCAGTGCCTTGGTGCGGTCGGTTCGCGCGGCTTCGAGTTGATCGACGGTTACTTTGAACTGGGCTTCGATGCCAGCGAAGACGGTCTTTGGTACGCCACCAAACATGGCGATGGCTTCGGGATAAGTGGTCCAGTAAGGCGTAGGCAACAGCACTTCGTCACCCGGATTTACAAGCACGGCCATCGTGTTGTACACGGCTTGCTTACCACCGTTTGTTACCAAAAACTGGCTAGCAGACAGCTCTAATCCACTGTCTCGGCGAGTTTTGGCTGCCAACGCTTCCTTTAGTTCTGGCTGTCCGCCTGCAGGTGAGTAGAGATGATTTTTTGTGTCCTGGCAAGCAGCCACCGCGGCTGCTACTACATGCGGTGGGGTAGGAAAATCTGGTTCACCAGCACCGAAGCCGATCACGTTTTCGCCCTCGGCTATCAGTTGTTTGGCCTTGGCGTCTACCGCCAGAGTGGCTGAAGGGGTAATAGCGATCGCAGTAGCGGATATGCGATCGCTCGCGGTGTTTTGCACTTGTGTTTTCCTGGTTGGGTGATTATTAAGCGATTAGCGGCATGGAACCGTGGTCGGTATCGTGGCAGTGATGGTGGCACCTGCGAACGGCACAACCGGCAAGAAAGTATCGGGCTCAGGCGCCGACAACCCTGTTGCAAACGACACGGCGGCCGGACATCGAAGCCTAACCATTCCGACTGCCTTACTTCCCTTTGATGGCCGCTTTGGTTCGGGTCCTTCAAAGGTGCGATTAGAAGCCGCTGAAGAGGTGGCACGCCATGGTCAAGATCTCTTAGGGACTAGCCACAGGCGCGCGGGTGTGCGATCGCTAGTGGGTCGGTTGCGCTCGGGTATGGCTGAGCTGTTCGGACTTGCTGACACAACCGAAGTACTGCTGGGTAACGGCGGATCTACCAGCTTTTGGGATTGCGCTTCGTTTGGATTGATTACCGAGCGCAGCCAGCACCTTTGCTTTGGAGAGTTTTCTGAGAAATTTTCTGTGGTAACTGCGCAGGCTCCGCATTTAGCGATGCCTGACGTGATTGCGAGTGAACCGGGCATGCACCCCGAATCGAGCGCACCTTTATCTAGCGGTGCGGCTACAGGCACAGCAGTGGTTGATGCGGTAGCGCTGACTCACAATGAAACCAGCACCGGAGTGTGCGCTCCGGTGCAACGTCCCGATTGGGCAACGCCAAGCGCCGCCTCCGATGTGATCACGCTGGTAGATGGAACCTCGGCTGCGGGTGCAATCGAGTGGGATCCTTCGCAGGCTGATTGCTATTACTTCGCGCCACAAAAAGCGTTTGCAGCCGACGGCGGATTGTGGATAGCGCTGTGCTCCGGTAAGGCCGTCGAAAGAATTGAGCGTCTAAGCGGGGACGGTTCCAGCGAAAGTGCTGGCCGTTGGACGCCGGCTTCATTGAATCTGTCACTTGCGTTAACTAATTCTCGTCAAAACCAGACCTACAACACTCCCGCCTTAACGACGCTTTTGCTAACGACGAACACGCTTGAGTGGATACTGGAAATGGGCGGCCTGCAATGGAGCGCGCGCAAGTCCGTTGCTAACAGCACAGCGATTTATGAGTGGGCAACTAAGCGCGAGTGGTGTCAACCGTTTGTGTCGGACCCGCAGATGCGCTCACCGGTGGTGTGCACGATTGACTTCAGCGACGAAGTGTCGGCCGATGAGATTGCTGCGGTTTTGCGAGAAAACGGTGTCGTTGACGTTGAGGGCTATCGCAAGCTGGGGCGCAACCAGTTAAGGGTTGCTGCCTTCCCTGCGATCGAACTGGCCGACGTTGAGGCTCTTTGCGGCTGCATTGATTATGTCGTCGAGCGGCTAAGCGCAAATTAGCTGACCTCACCTCCGGAGGCCTCGGCCACATCCTGCTTACCCGCGGTAATCCACGGCATCATCGCTCGCAGCTCTTGCCCAATCTTTTCAATCGGATGCTGCTTGCCCTCTTCCACTAGCCGCTTGTAGTTCGGCAGACCCTCACGGTTCTCAGCGATCCACTCGCGTGCAAATGTGCCGTCTTGAATCTCGGTGAGGATCCGGCGCATTTCTTTACGGGTCTCTTCGCTAATGATGCGTGGGCCGCGTGTCATGTCGCCGTACTCGGCCGTGGTTGACACGGAGTAACGCATACCCGAGATGCCAGCCTCGTAAATGAAGTCAACGATCAGTTTCACCTCGTGCAACGTTTCAAAGTAAGCAGATTCGGGTTGGTAGCCAGCATCCACCAAAGTTTCATAACCCGCCCGAATCAGTTCGGTCAGTCCACCGCACAGCACCACCTGTTCACCGAAGAGATCCGTTTCGGTTTCTTCTGCAAATGTGGTTGAAAGCACGCCCGCGCGTGTGGCACCTATGCCTTTGGCATAGGCCAGAGCGTCGGCGAGAGCATTGCCTGAAGCGTCTTGATGAACTGCGACCAGTGCAGGAACCCCGCCACCCTCAACGTAGGTTCGGCGAACGTTGTGGCCCGGACTCTTGGGAGCGATCATCCATACGTCTACATCGGCTGGAGCGCTGATCTGGTCGAAGTGAATGTTGAACCCGTGTGAGAAGGCCAGAGCCTTGCCCGCAGTTAGATGCGGAGCTATGGATTCTTCGTAAATCGCCTTTTGGTCGGTATCAGGTAACGCCATCATCATGATGTCGGACTGTTCAGCGGCTTGCGCCACAGTGCCGACCGACAATCCTTCTTCTTCAGCCTTGGCGCGCGATGAAGAGCCCTCACGCAGGCCCACTATCACGTTGATGCCGCTGTCTCGCAGGTCTAACGCATGGGCATGACCCTGCGACCCATATCCCATGATCGCGACTGTGCGATTTGAAAGTCGCTCCAGGTCGGCGTCGTCGTCGTAATAGATGGTTGCGGCCATGTGATTGCCTTTCAGCTGTTGGTGCTAACGAATTGTCTGCGTTTAGGAGTCAATTGCTACGGGTGGTTCCGATTCGGAGAGCCTACGTAAAGCAATGCGACCTGTGCGTTGCAAAACTCTGATACCAAGCGGTCTTAGCAAGGCTGCACATTGCTCGATTTGTTCGGGCGAGCCTGTGGCACTGACGATCAGTTCGTTTTCGTCGGCGTCAAGTACGTTGCCGTCAAACTGCGACAGCACCTCTTCGACTGCGGAGCGGTCGCCGGTCTCAATGCGCGCCAGCATCAGCTCTTGCTCTACTGAATGCTCGGGTTCTAGCTCTGTGATCTGAATTACGTTGATGAGCTTGTTTAGCTGTTTTGCAATTTGACTGACGTTGGTGTCGTCTACGTCTACCACGATGGTGACTCGGCTATAGCCAGGATCATCGGTGGGTGCCACGGCTAGGGAGACGATGTTGAAACCTCGTCGACTGAACAATCCGGTGATGCGCGCCAGCACGCCGAACTTGTTTTCGACGATGGCGGCCAAAATGTGCAGCTGCGGAGTATGCGTTGGCTCCGTGCGTATGTCTGTCTCGCTCATGATGGGGCTGTGCCTTTGGCGGCTGCGTCCGCGTCACCGCTTTGATCAAGGATGATGTCATCGTTGGAGCCGCCAGCGGGCACCATTGGATAGACCTTCTCGTCTTCGTCCACTCTGAAATCGATTACCACTGGTCGGTCGTTGATGGAGTTGGCTTTTTGGATGGCTGGAGCTACTTCCTCGGCGGAATCAACTCGTATGCCGCAACAACCCATTGCTTGCGCCCAGGCCACATAGTTGGGATGATCCGCGCTGAGGTATACCTCGCTGTAGCGCTTGGAGTAGAAGAGTTCTTGCCACTGGCGCACCATGCCGAGGTAGGCGTTGTTGATAATGGCGATCTTGACGGGGATCTTTTCCGCGGCTGCACTGATGAGTTCTTGCGCGGTCATCTGAAAGCAACCGTCGCCGTCTATGGCCCACACCGTGCGATCGGGCTGGCCAACCTTTGCGCCAATGGCGGCGGGTACGGCGTAACCCATGGTGCCTAGCCCGCCGGAGTTCACCCAGGTGTATGGGTAGTCAAACTTCCAAAACTGACTAGCCCACATCTGATGTTGTCCGACACCAGACACCACAATGGTGTCTTTAGGCGAGTTGTCACGTAGCTGCTCTATTACGTATTGCGGCTTAAGCGGCTCTCCTCCAACAGTTTGGTCGTAGCTAAGCGGGTACCGCTCTCGCCAGCCCGAAATGGTTGACTTCCAAGCACTGTGATCGGAAGCACCATTGCCGGATATGCCGGTGAGTTGTGGTCGCAGTTTCTTGGTTAGTGATTCGATTGCGATTCGAGCATCTGCTGCAATGGCGATGTCGGGTTTACGAACCTTTCCATGCTCTGCGGGGTCGATGTCCACGTGAATCACTTTGGCTTCGGGCGCGAAATGAGCCGGGTTGCCGGTGACGCGATCATCAAAACGAGCGCCGAGGGTGATTAGCAGGTCGGCTCGCTGCAGTGCCGTTACAGCGGTGTAGTTGCCATGCATGCCAGGCATGCCCAAGCACAGTGGATGCCGGTCAGGGAATACGCCGCGCGCCATGAGAGTTGTCACCACGTGAATGTCGGTGAGCTCGGCTAACTCACGCAAAGCTTCAGCGGCACGAGCCTTGAGTAAGCCGCCACCTGCGTAGATGATCGGCCGTTCAGATCTAAGGATCAGTTCGGCGGCTGCGGTGATCTTTTTTCCGGCTTGCTCGTCTAGCGCTCCGATCGGTGTGTAGCCAGGCAAGTTGATCTCGTCTGGCCAGTACCAATCCATCAGATCATTGCTGATGTCTTTCGGAACATCGATCAGCACTGGTCCTGGTCGGCCGGTGGTGGCTATGTGGAAAGCCTCAGCGAGTATGCGAGGAATGTCGTTGGCGTTAGTTACCAGGTAGTTGTGTTTGGTGACGGCCATAGTGATGCCTGTGGTGTCAGCCTCTTGAAAGGCATCCGAGCCGATCGCGCCAAGCGCGACCTGACCGGTTATTACAACTAGCGGCACCGAATCCATGTAGGCATCGCATAACGGAGTAACGATGTTGGTAGCAGCTGGGCCGCTGGTGACCATTGCTACGCCGGGTTTGCCAGTGACCTGCGCATAGCCCTGAGCCATGTGACCTGCACCTTGTTCGTGTCGCACCAGGATGTGGCGGATAGGTGAGTCAAGCACCGGGTCATAGACGGGCAGAATCGCACCACCAGGCAGCCCGAACATCACCTCAACGCCGCACATCTCGAGACCCTTCATTAGGGCTTGTGCTCCGGTCAGTTGCATGATTTTCCCCTTAGGAGATCAGCGAACCACCCCGTAACACAGAAGTCCCCGTAACGGGGACAAGGCGAGCGGGGGTGGCACTCGCCTAAACGGTTACGCGTACCAGGCCGGTAACAAGAGAGGTGTCGGTTGGCCTGGGCACACTTGCATTGTGCCGGTTAATGGTCAAGTTCGCAACCTGTTTGCGCCTTAGCTTGACATCGTGCGATCCAGGCCGCGACTGACCGCAGCGTCGACACTGCTGGTGCTGGCAGGGCTGATATTGATAGTGCTGGTGAGCTTTGGAGTTATCGGTGGAGTTATCGGTGGAGTTACTGGTGGAGTTACTGGTGGAGTTACCGACTCTGAAAAGCTGACGTCAGACTCAAGTCCGGAATACCTCGCTTCAAATGAGTCCTGTCCGCAGAACCTTCCACAGCTCGATGTGTCGCTGGCAGCTAACCAAAGTTATGCCCTGCAGATGTTTGTTGAGCTGCGCGATGTGACGGTTATCGCATTTCACAAGTCTGAGTCTTCCCAGCTTGCCGGCTTTGTCGGGACACGTAGTGGCAGGGTCTGGGCGTTCGCTTTGCCGGTCGGCACTGGACCGACTGGCTCAGCTGTCTTGTCCGAATTCCCGTTACTTGACCTCAGTAGCGATACCGCAACTGAGCACGATCAAGGTTTGCTCGGGATGGCAATAGGGCCAAGACAAGAATGGTTGTATCTAAATCGCACTGCTGCTGACGGGCGTAGCTTGCTCACCGCCCACGCGATTACTTATCAATCCGGAGATATCACAGCACTTGGTGCGGCGATCGAATTGCTGAGTGTTCCGCAACCTTCAGCGCAGCACAACGGTGGCGACATTGTGTTTGACGTGGATGGCTATATGTATGTGTCGTTTGGTGATGGAGGTGGTTTGGGTGATCCGCTCGGCAATGCTCAAGACTTAACGACTCTGTTGGGAGCGGTGTTGCGGCTACAGGTTGACCCAACGGCCACTGATCCTGACGTTCGTGCGGTAGCCGCTCCGGGTAATCCTTATTTGACGCCAGATAGCACCTCCGCAGCCGACGATCGCATCTGGGTTAGTGGCGTGCGAAACCCTTATCGGATGGCTTACGACCCGGCCACTCAACGGTTATGGGTAGCTGATGTAGGCCAACAATGCATGGAAGAGATAACTGTGCTGGATCAGGGCGAGGGTGGTGCGGATCTGGGGTGGAACGTATTTGAAGGCGTTCGCAGTTTTGTCGGTGAAGCGTCGCGTCCTCATCGTCAACCCGATTTCGCATATCGCCACGGTCGTGGTTTGTGTTCTGTATCTGGCGGGCAGCTTTATCGCGGAGAGGCGCTAACGGGTTTAGTTGGATTGTTCATCTGGGCTGATCTTTGTGACGGTCGGCTATATGCACTGAATCCAAACACCGCCGCACAGCCACCGCGCTCAGTTTTGCCGGCAGTCAATCTTGGAGATCTTGGAGTAAAGCCCGAACGCATTCTTGGCCTGGTGCCCGATCAGCGTGGTGAGCTTTATGTGATTGATCTGTCTTATGGCGTCTACCGGCTTGTGTCCGCTAGCGGTAACTAGCTAGTAGAACAAACCTGTGTTCGGTCGCAGTCGTCATGACCGTGCCATTTTGGCGCTGGCGATTCCTGCGCTGGGAGCTTTGCTGGCGGAGCCGATCTATGTGCTCACTGACACCGTCATTGTTGGGCGCATTGGTACCAACCAGTTAGCGGGGCTGGCATTGGCTGCTGCGGTGTTAGTAACGCTGCATGCAGTACTGATCTTCTTGGCATATGGCACCACGGGCATGGTCGGCCGTTTGCTTGGCAGTGGCAACGAGCGACTAGCGACTGCACAAGGAGTCCAGGCGATCTGGTTGGCGCTGCTGCTAGGCGTTGTCGTCAGCGCTGTTGTGGCTGCGATGGCTACTCCCATATTGAGTTTGTTCGGGGCCGAGCCTGCGGTAGAGGAATTTGGACTGACGTATCTACGAATCAGTTTGCTTGGTTTTCCGGCGTTGCTAGTGATGTTGGCAGGCAGCGGGTATATGCGCGGATTGCAAGACACCGTGACGCCTTTATCAGTTGCAGTGTTTACCGCTGCTTTGAACCTGGTAATCGAACTGTGGTTTGTCTTCGGATTGGATCTTGGAATAGCCGGCTCAGCGTGGTCAACGGTGATAGCGCAATGGGCGGCCGCGCTTATCTATGGCGTTGTAGTAGTGCGTTCGGCGTTGGCGCGAGGTGTTTGTCTGTGGCCGCATTTTGCCAGCCTTGTCCGCTACGCCAGGGTTGGTCTGATGCTGGTTGTGCGTACCACTGCCTTACGAGGAGCGTTTTTGTTGGCGGTGTTTGTTGCCGCCCAGTTAGGCACCACAGAAGTAGCCGCTCATCAGGTGGCGGTGGAGGTGTGGGGATTTTTGGCGTTAGCGCTGGATGCGGTGGCTATCGCAGGTCAAGCTCTAGTGGCGCGCGCTCTAGGCGCGGGCGACACCACAACCGCACGAGAAGCAAGTGGACGCATGGTTGGGCTCAGCATTGAGCTAGGCGCGGTGTTGGGAGTGATTCTGGCGGTGGTTGCTATGCCCGTGGCGGGTGTGTTTAGTGAGGACACGGCCGTTGTGTCGTTGACTGCGGGACTATTTATCTGGGTTGCTGCCATGCAGCCGTTAAACGGTGTGGCATTTGCGCTTGATGGGGTTTTGATAGGCGCTGGTGATTTGCGGTTTTTGGCACAGGCGATGGTTGGAGCCTTTGCGGTGTTTGCTGCTGCTGCGGTGGTGGTGCTGGCAACCGGTTGGGGATTGAGTTGGGTTTGGCTGGCTATCACCTTGTTTATGGTGGCTAGGGCAGTGCCATTGACGTTGCGGTTCCGACAAGGCGGCTGGCAACGAACAGGTGCCTAAGCGAGCCCACCTGGTTTTACAACCATCACAAAGATCGCTGCTACCAGCAGAAGATCTGAAACGCCATATGCGAGACCTTTGACTCGCCGTGACGGAGCTCCCATTGTGCTGTTAGCTGTTGAGCTACGTGGTCGCAGTGCGACGTGCCAGATGCCGACCCACAGCACATAAAACAAAAAGCCAAGCGTGACCCAGATCTGGCTGAAATCAAAGCGATCGTCGAAGCCGATAGCGCCCGCCCCAAAGATTGGGACGCCATAGACCGCCAGCTCCATAAGCCAGAGCGTTCTACGAGCAGGTACCGCGTCGGAGGTTTGCGCTGGGTTGTTTGAGTCTGGCCGCCAACGTAAACCAAGCAGCCCGCCAAACCCCACTACCGCACAGACAATGTGTGCAATCAATGCTGCTTGAAACAATCCGGTGAGAGTGCCCGCCAAGAGAGGCGTTTGCGAGAAGAACGACAAGGAAGCTCAGAGTACAAGGCGCGAGCCGTAATACGATGACGGTCTGTTTTCTGAAAAAGGATTTTTCCCGCTGTGGGCAAGCGGCGTCTGCTGGCACTGGTCGCGCTGGGGTATCGCGTTCTTGGCGGCGTTTTACGTCAATGAGCTGACCGACTCACCACGCCTGGTGCAGCTGACCGGAGCAGTCATGTGGGCACCGTTGCTTTTGGTTGGTGCTCTTGGCGGCGTCATTGCCGATCGCTTCGATCGGTTGCGTACGGTGCAGGTTCAGCTGGTAGTGCTGATCCCACTGGTGTTCTTGATCGGCTGGGCAGAACGATCAGATCAGCTAAGTCTGTGGCTGCTTTATCCGTTTTTGTTGATCGCCGGTACCGGCTGGGTGGGTGACATGACTAGCCGCAGAGCGCTGGTGCTGGATTTGGTGGGGCCCGTGAAGCTTCATAAAGCAATGGCGCTAGAGACAGTTTCGTTGGCGTCAGGCATTGCAGTTGGCAATTTGCTGGGCGGCACCCTCACTAACGCATTTGGTGTGGGAGCTGCGTTTTATATGGTGGCTGTGTTACTGATCTTCGCCTTGTTGTTGCTGCAAAAAGTACCGTCTGCAGCTGAGATAACGGCAAAGCACAGCGCCCGTGCCGCTGCTATGAACACCGGTGAAAACGAAGTTGAAAGTGGGGTTGAAAGCGAAGTAGAAAGCGAGGTAGTGGCGCCTGTGCTTCCACCGGAAGCCGAGCCTGGGCCACGGCAATCAACTTTGCACGAGCTGCGTGAAGGTTTGCGATTGGCACACACCAATCGAACGCTGCGCAGCATTCTCGGCATCACTGTGCTGACTAACGCCTTCTATTTCTCTTACTTTCCAACAGTTCAGCGTGTTGGCGACAAGCTTGACGCGACACCGTGGCAGATAGGTGTTATTGCCTCCATGACAGGGTTTGGCATGATTACTGGTTCGGTAATTACATCGCTGCTGGTGCACAAGCGGTGGGGAATTGCCTACGTCATTGGTGCCGCCGCAGCGATGGTCATGCTGGTGCCATTTGCAACTTCGCCCAGCGTGTTCCTAGCCGCTGGGTCGCTGTATTTGTCAAGCTGTGCGATCGGCCTGTTTGCCGCCACGCAGTCAACCCTTGTGCTGACGGCGGTTTCGGCTGATAAGAGTGGCCGCGCCATGGGCTTGTTGTCGATGTCTATTGGAGCTTTACCGTTGGGCACGTTTGTCTTGGGAGAGGTAGCTCAACAGGTGGGAGCCAGCATGGCGCTGGTGTCAATGCCGTCGGTCGGGATAATCGCCTTAGCGTTTTGGCTCATACCAAATCGTGAGGTGCTGTCGTGCCGAGCACCAACTGGGTTTTAGCGCAGTCAGGTTTCTCTGACTGGCAGGGTTTTAGCGCAGTCAGGTTTCTCTGACTGGCAGGGTTTTAGCGCAGTCAGGTTTCTCTGACTGGCAGGGTTTTAGCGCAGTCAGGTTTCTCTGACTGGCAGGGTTTTAGCGCAGGAATTGAAAGCGCAACACAGATCTGGCTACTGTGACAACTTAGATCGCCTGTTCCTAAGCCGCAGAAAAGAGTTGCGGATAGAAGAATAGGCACTGAGTAGGTACTAGGGAGAGAAAATGAAAGCAGCGGTTCTTAACCAAATTCCGGGCGAGCTAGAGATTGAGGACATCTCAATTGACAAGCCAGCCCCAGACGAGGTGTTGTTGCAGGTAGTCAACGCAGGCCTGTGCCACAGCGACCTTCACTTCATGGATGCCTCATGGGGAGGGGTGCCTTTGCCAGTGGTGATGGGTCATGAGAGTGCCGGTGTTGTACAAGCCGTTGGCCGTGATGTCTCCTACGTGAGCCCCGGCGACCGGATCATTACTTGCCTATCTGTGTTCTGTGGTTATTGCGATAACTGTCTGACCGGCCGGCCAAATATCTGCTCCAACCCAGCGGCGGTTAGCCGAGGAAATGAAGAAGCTCCACGCCTAAAGAATGCGGACGGACAAGCCGTTGACCAGTTCGCCCGTCTGGGTGGTTTTGCCGAAGAGATGTTGATTCACCAAAACGCGGTTGTCAAAATTAACCCGGAGATGCCACTTGATCGAGCGGCACTGATCGGATGTGGTGTAACCACCGGTTTGGGAGCGGTATTTAAGACAGCTCACATCAGGCCTGGCTCCACGGTGGCAGTGTTTGGAGCTGGCGGTGTTGGTCTGTCGGCGGTGCAAGGTGCACGCATCGCTGGAGCGGGGCGGGTGATCTCTGTTGATGTCACCAACGAGAAGCTAGAAACCGCTCGCGAGGTTGGTGCAACCGACACGATTAACGGTGCCGACACCGATGCCGTGGCGGCTATTAAAGAGCTGACGATGGGCGGTGTCGAATACGCCTTTGAGTGCATTGGCCTCAAGGCCACTTGCGAGCAAGCATGGGCGGCCACAAAGACTGGCGGTACCACCGTGATCGTCGGGATGATGCCGTTTGGTGAAAAGATCGAGCTACACGGCTATGAAGTCTTCATGATGGAGAAGCGTTTGCAAGGGTCGATGATGGGCTCCAACGCCTTCCGAGTGGACATGCCCCGTTATGTGGATATGTACTTAAACGGTCAGCTGTTGTTAGACGAGATGATTTCTGATCACATTCCGCTGGAGAGAATCAACGACGGCTACAAAAATATGCAAAACCGCATAGGTACACGCACCGTCATCGATTTCGAGTAGCAGCTTCTGGCTAGCTAGCCGCGGCTACAAGACACGACTGGAACTCCGAGTTGGAAGTTGATCGCAAGATCGCGGTTGTAACTGGCGCGGCCAGCGGTATGGGTCGTGCGATGGCCGACACGTTCGCTACTGCGGGCATGAGCGTTGTGCTAGCCGATATCGAAGAGCAGCCGCTACAAGAGGCGGTGTCAAACGTTGCGGACAAGACCGGAGTACAGACGCTGGGGGTGCGGACAGATGTCTCCAAGTTGGAGGACATTGAGGCTTTAGCCAAAGCCACGATCGACCGCTTCGGTGCCGTACATGTCCTTTGCAACAATGCTGGGGTTGGTGTGCCTGGCCCAGCCGGAAGTTCTTCGATTGAAGACTGGCGCTGGACTCTCGACATCAACTTGTGGGGGCCGATCTATGGCGTTCACGTGTTCTTACCGATTATGCGCGAGCAAGGTGAGGGGCACATAAATTCCACTGCCTCGCTAGCAGGGCTGTATGCGGGGGCTTCTTTAGCTGCCTACAACGTCTCCAAGCATGGGGTGGTTGCGTTGATGGCGACACTGGAGCGAGATCTGCGACTTGAGAACTCTCCACTGCATGCGTCGGTGCTATGTCCCGGGCCGATTGATACCAAGATTGCTCAAGCGCAACGCAATCGCGATCCTTCCGACGCTGCTAATCACATGCATACCTATGCCGGTGACAAGTTTTGGGAGATGCTGACTCAGTATCTATCTGACGGGATGGATCCGGCGCAAGTGGGGCCGATGGTGCTCGATGCGGTACAAAACGACAAATTCTGGGTCTTTACGCACCCGGCAATGTGTAAGATTGCCAAAGATCAAGTTGAGGCCATGCTGGCCGACCGTCGCCTCATTTAGCTGGTTTTAGCTGTTGGTGTACGAGCCAGCAGCTAAATGCGCTTAATTGTTGTCGGCCTCGGTTAACTCTGCCCTTTAACCCTGCCATGGCAGGCTAAGACATTCATGACATCTGCTCGCACGTCCACTAACCCGAGAGTGTTTCGTGTTGTGCGCGCGATTACACGTACAGATACACGCATAGACACACGTACAGACACACGTATAGACGGGGCCAATGGAACTACAACCGGCACTAACGGAGTTGCCAACACGATTTCTGTCGTGCCCCTCGACGAAGATCTTGGCCGTGCCGCAGTCATCGGGACAAACACAGAGCCAAACACTGTCATCACAAAAACTGCTCCAGCTATAACTCCACCAGCTGTAACTCCACCAGCTGTAACTCCACCAGCTGTAACTCCACCAGCTGTAACTCCACCGGTTGTACTGATCGACAGCGGGGATGAGCATCCTCCCAACTACCGCTGGATGCTGCTGACAGTAATAGGTATGGCGGTACTGGGATTTGGCTCGCTAATGACGTTGGTCAACGCAGCGCTTGTACCGATTGCTGATGATCTAAGTACGACGGTGCCGACCGCAGGCTGGGTAATGACTGGCCTGATGCTGGCGATGGCGGTCAGCACGCCCGCTGGTGGCAAGTTGGCTGATATCTACGGGCATCGCCGGATTTTCTTGCTGGGCCTAACCGGTATGACCGTGACAATGGTTCTCAACTATTGGGTTTGGAACATTGCGTCATTCATTGGGCTACGTGTGTTGTTCGGAATCAGCGGTGGACTACTGATGCCCAGCGGCATGGCTTTACTTATGCATGCCTTCGGCGCCGGGCAACGTGCGCGTGCGGTGGGATGGTTCCAGTTTGCGATGACCGGAGCACCCACCATTGGTGTAGTTGTGGGTGGGCCACTACTGAACGTGCTTGGTTGGCGAGAGATTTTTCTCGTCTTCGGTGCCGTCAGCACCGCTGCGACATTGTTTGGGTTAGTGATAGTGAAGCCCATACCGCGCGGCAAACGCGAACCAATCGACATTTGGGGTGCGCTGCTGCTGGCTAGCTCCACGCTGAGCGTGTTGTTCGCCATTACGCGCATTACCACCGTTACGCGCGCAGGTGACTCGGTATTTACCGATCGACCGATAGCACTGATGTTCATCGCCGGCGCAATCTCGCTATTGCTATTCATATGGCGAGAGAGCTGTGCACCTTCTCCACTACTGAATCTCAGCCTGTTTCGCCGCTCAACGTTTTCGTTGCCATTGATCTCAGCGGCTTGCAACCAATTTGCTTACATGGGCGCGTTTGTGATTGTCCCTTGGGTGTTGCAAGGGCCCTACGGGTATGCGGTTGGTACCGCTGCGTTATTGATGGCACCGCGACCAGGTGTGTTTGCGATTTCATCGCCGCTAGGCGGTTCACTGGTTACGAAGATTGGCCCACGCCTACCAATGCTTATCGGGTCAACCGCAATGGTCGTATCGATGATTGCGTTTGCCGCTGGTAGTGACCCAAGCTCGCTGGCCTTGGGGCTTGTGATCGTCGGTTTGATGTTGTCTGGCGTTTCTGCCGGTTTGGGCTCACCGGCATATCAGATGTTGGTGGCAAACTCGGTTGAAGATAAAGATCTTGGCGTTGCTAACGGGATGAACCAGACCGTTATGTGGATCGGCATCGTGCTGGGTATCCAGACGATGTTGGCATTCGCAGGAGACGACCCGTCGTTAAGCAGGCTGCGATCAACATTCATGATTGGTGCCGCTGTTGCCGCCTTTGGATACATAGCGCCACTGTTTGCCACTACACGTCGCCAAGCGAAGACTCCAGCAGCTTCACGCTAATTTTTGCTGGCCGGATTCAGCCGCGTGCACGACTTCGACGCAACAATGGATCGATCAGCGCTAACGCTCGGTCGGTAGCTCGCAAAACCTTCCCAGCTGCCCCAGGGGTGTCGGAATCGATCAGGTTTCCCATTACCTGAAGTGTGAGTCGAGCGATGGCGTCGGTGCTGACAGCAAGACGTAAACCAGAGCGCAAGATTTTCGGATGACCAATCAAAAACGAAAACCTGCGACCTGTTCTCAGATACTCATCAAATCGGGAGTGAACCTGTCGGTCGTATTCGGTGGGCGCTCTTGCAGGATCCTTAACGAACAGGTCGGCAATGAGCATCCCGGTTTCAAGGCCGTAATCGATGCCCTCTCCGTTCATTGGGTTCACCAGTCCGGCTGCGTCACCGATGGCAGCCCAGCCCGACCCATGTCTTTGCACCGCACTCATCGGCAGTCGCCACGCTTGCGGGCGTTCAAGGTAAGGGCCTAGCGACCAGCTATCGGCGACCGAATCGCGGTAAGCGTCGCACAGACGATTCAAGTTGAGCGATTTGAAACCGCGCATCGTGCTTAGCGCTCCTACGCCGATGTTTACGGTGCCGTCGCCGGCGGGGAACAGCCAGCCATAGCCGGGCAGAGCGGTGTTGCTCTCATCGCTTAACGTGAGGCAGGCTTCTAAGTAGGTGTCCGCATGGCGTGGAGTTTCGGCGTAAGTGCGAATGGCGAGGCCGAAGGGCTCGTTAGGGTCGCGCCCAGCACCTAACACACGGGCAGCTTTTCCTTGAGCTCCCGCGGCAAGCACAATCAGGTCGGCAGTGATGCGTTGCCCACCAGCTTGAACTCCAATGCAACGCCCGTTCTCAACTAGGGGCAGCGCTTCGGTGTTGTAAACGAGTTTTGCTCCAGCGTTGGCCGCAGCGTCACCGAGCGCTTGATCAAGCCGACGCCTGGGCCATACCGCCCCGCTGCCGCCGAAGCGTCCCGTAGCAGGCCATGCCAGCTCACGCACCTGCTTGCCAGCAATCATTCGTAAGCCATCGATGGTGTGAGCGTCATCAAGTGTGATATCAAGTTCACCCAAAGCAGCAACTGCGCGCGGGGTCAGTCCATCGCCACAAGATTTGTCGCGTCCGCGCGAAGATTTCTCAAACACGATCACGTCTACGCCCTTACGTGCCGCGGTGATGCCCGCAGCGGCACCAGCCGGCCCAGCCCCGATCACGACTATGTCGTGATGGCTAGGTCGCATTGGTCTGCAGGGGGTTTGTCGAATGTCGGCCGGCGTATGCCGCTACGGCCAAGAACAACAGCTCTAACAGGATCTCCCACGCACGTAGAGCGACCGAAAATGCCAGAGCATCGCCAAGCCCGAAGCGAGCAGTGAGCAGCGTTGTTAGCAATGTTTCGCGCACGCCCAGACCTGCGGGCGTTATACCTACCAATCCCACCACCAGCGACGTTGCCGATGCTCCCACCACCAGCCATATATCGCTAGCGAGACTGGTCGCGTCGGCACCAGTGCTAGCTGCACTTGTTGCAATGCCCAGCGGTAAGACCGCAGCAGCTAGCAACACAAACGACGCCAGTCGAGCCGCAACGGCTGTGCCATAAAGAGCAACGGATCGCCAAACGCCGTAGCGGTTAGCTTGCAGCAGTCCACCGGCGAGTGATTCACGAAGTTCTTCGGTTGCGCCGAAACGCCCGAGCAGACCAGCAATGCGTTTAGATACCCAGTTAGTTGCCCCACCGCGAGCGCCTAATCGAACTCCAGCCAGTGTGAAAGGCAAGGTGATCAACCCTGCCAGAGCCGCTAGCCCCAGAGCTGTCCGCAGTGCGGGATGAATCCAGTCACCGCGCACCCAGACGGCAGTCGCTACAGCGGTCCAACCCAACAGCGTCGCGGTCTCAACGATTACCGACATTCCAACGACTAAGCGCGGTACGGCTGACGGCTCGGTCAACCAAGCACGAGCTGCAATCGGAACCAAGCCTGACGGCAGATATCTGGTGGTTTGAGAAAACGACCAAATGCGCACCGCACGACCTAGACCAAGCGAACTGCCATAAGCAGCTAACAGCACACGCCAGCTAAGCACCAGCAAAACCGAAGCTGCGACTGCGGTAAACGAGGCAGGAACTAGCCACTGCCCGGACAGTGTGAGGTCGGTTTCGATCAGGGAATCCCAGCGAGAGATAGCAACGACAGCCAGCAAAACGATCGAGGCGAGCATCACCGACCAGCGCAGGATTAGAGCGACTGGTTTGCGTTGGTCTGTCACGCCTTGGCGCGACTTGCGAGGGATCGCACCCGGCTGAGCGTATGGCGATACCGAAGCAGTGCTTGACTTGGTCGTGGTGCGACAATGATACGAATGCAAAACGAGCCGCCCGAGCTATCTGTAGAGACTGAGCAGCGCGGACCGCAACATCAGGCGCCTGAGAGCCAAGCACCTAAAAGAATCTCGCACGTAGTGCTATGCACCCCTGGATTTCCTATTTCGGTTGACGATCCGCATAAACCTTTCCTACTGGATCACGCCTTCGCGTTAGCCGCGACTGGCACCAAGGTGACCGTGGTCTGCCCGGCGCACCCGGACGCACCGCTAAAACAAACGATCACTCAGCTAAGCGGTGCAGCTACTGCCGTTGACACAGCTGAGTCGAAACCAGCTGCAATAGAACCACTCGCAATAGAGGTAGTGCGAGTGCGGTTTGCGCCGCCCACCATTGCACGACGCATTGCGCGCGGTCAGAGCTATCGCCAGTTCTCTGGTATGGCGGCCGTGTGGGTGTTACCCATGTTGGTTGGGCTTGGTTGGACTACTGCGCGTCTGGCGAGACGCGTGGGTGCCCAGGTGATTCACGGCCACTGGTGGTTTCCTGCGGGAGTAGCTGCCGTGCTTGCGACCCGATTCGTAAATGGAGCCCGCAGTGTTGTGCATGTTCATGGAACCGACTTGGCGCTTGCGCGCGGGCCTGTTTCGCGTTGGACAGCAAGACACACATTGCGAGCGGCGCACATCACTGCTGCGGTGTCTGAGCAGTTAGCCAATGAAATAGAAGGGATGCGCGCTGGCCATTCCGAGGTAATACCCATGCCATTGCCGCATAGCCACCTCAACGTCGACGGTCCACTTGCCAGTGGCCAACTTGACTTGGCTCCCGATGATGGTCCGTTGCTCTGCGTAGGTCGGCTCGTGCCCGAAAAGGGGTTTGATGTGCTGCTAGAAGCCATAGCCCTGTCAACCAGCGACAGGCTAAAAAAAGCAAAAGTAATCATCGTCGGTGAAGGTGAGCAGCGGGCATCGCTAACAGCTCAAGCCGAACAACTAGGAGTGGACTTAGAGCTGGTAGGCGAGATAGCACCTACCGAGCTGGCGCATTACTACAACCAAGCACGGTTAGTGGTTGTCCCTAGCCGGCGTGAAGGTTTCGGACTTGCCATTGCACAAGGTCTTGGCGCGAGTCGAGCAGTCGTTGCTAGCGATGTCGGTGCCGCGTCCGAACTAATCGAACCAGGCGTCAATGGTCTGTTAGCAATCTCAGGCGACCCCATTTCCCTGGCGGATGCTCTAGCTAAGGCCCAGTCAGATTGGGGAGTAAACGGCCCAGCCAGCATCACACATCTCAGCCCCGCGACTCATGCCGACGCAATGCACGCGGCATATGTTTGCGCACCGGCTAGTCGGCGCTTGCGACGCGCATAGCGTTGCAATCAGGATCGGTTCCATTTCATGAGCGAAGCCACCGTTGCACCGGCAGCAAATAAATCGTTTGGCGCTATCGGAGCGATCATTGCGATGGTGGGCTGGTCTGCATCAGGAGTCATCTCCAAAGGTCTTGAAGAGCTAGGCCCGTTAGCGGTCACTTTCTGGCGCATGTGGCTGTATTGCATCATCGTGCTGACGTTTTTGCGTCTCAACGGGTCGCCACTGAAACTCAGCTCAATCAAGGTGTCGTTATGGGGAGGGGTTTCACTCGCCTTTGACATCATGCTGTTCTTCACCGCTATTCGTCTCACCACCATTGCCAACGCCACAGTTGTGGGTTCGCTGCAACCGGTGCTGATGTTGTTTATTGCTCCGCGTCTATTTGGCGAACGCCCACTCGCCCGTCACTGGCTACTCAACGGCATCGCTATTGGCGGAGCTGCGGTTGTGGTGCTCGGTTCATCTGGCGTTCCCGATTGGAGTCCGCTTGGCGATGCTGTAGCGCTGCTTACTCTGTTTGCTTGGACTGGCTATTTCCTTTTCTCCAAGATCTGCAGCAAAAAGATTCCTTCGGCGCAGTACACCGGCGCCACTGCGCTGATCTGTTCGATAGTGGTTACTCCTTTTGCGCTGTTTTCTGGACAAGTATTCAACGCTCCTTCAGGTGGCGCTTGGTTCTGGTTGGTGGCATTGGCGATAGTGCCAGGCTTTATTTCGCACATGTTGATGAACTGGTCGCTGGCACGCATAGCAGCGTGGCTCGGCTCAACACTGACACTCACCATTCCAGTAACCTCCACCGTGCTGGCCTGGGCGTTCCTGAATGAACAGGTGAATGTGTTGCAGTTCGTCGGGATGGGTGTCGTTATCACAGCGCTGTCGGTGGTGGTGATAGACCAGCAATCCAAAGCCTCTGCATAGCGCAATAAAGCCGCAAAATGCAGTAAGTAAGTCGATTAGTAACAACTCCTTAGACTGCGAGAGGTTTCAAACTCCGTCCCGACTCCGCGCTTTAATGCGGTATTCTCAACCCAACAACCCGTATGGCTCCTTACACAGACGATCGCGCGATAGTTATCGCTCACCAATCAGGTGACGCTGAAGCCTTCAATGCTCTAGTTCGTGAGTACCGGCCTCGATTAGTGACGCGCGCTCACGCGCGGTTGCGATGCCGGGATGCCGCTGAGGATGCCGTGCAAGAGACGCTGGTGAGAGCCCTGCGAGCGTTACCGCGTTTCAACGGCGAATACATGCTGGGCCCATGGCTGCAGAGGATTTTGGACAACGTCTGCTACGACGAATCCAAACGTCTTGGTCGTGAGCGCGCCAAGGCTGAGCGTTTAAGCGGCAGTCCCGACTACAACCTGTTCGACGACGTTAGCCCCGAAGATGATCTGCAACTTGATGTTGACAACACCGAGCTGTTGGCTGCGTTTATGAAGTTGCCCGCTAACTACCAAGAGGCTTTAAGGCTGCGCGTGGTTGACGAGCTTCCCTATCCCGAGATAGCTGCTAAGACCGGTGTTACCGAAGAAAACGCACGTGCCAGGGTTTCACGCGCCGCAAAGACACTACGAAAAGCGCTAAAGGGTGTGCTACTACTGCCGCTCATCGGCGTTGTGTTGCCGTTAATTGGCAAGGCTGCAGCCGGTACCGCATTGTTGGCGGTGGTGCTGTCGTCCGCAGGTGATACGCCACAGCAGCAATTTGCACCAGCGATCGCTGAGGTGGTGCGCACGCAAGAAGCTGACCTCGATGCCGGTCTAGTTACCGATGTGAGCAACAGTGATGTTGCACCGCGCCAAGGCGGCACCACTGAGGACTTGGGAGTGACCGCCCCGGCTGGCGTGAACTCTGACAACACAAGCACAAGTGGTATAAGCACAGGTGGTACAAGCACAGCCACGGACGCACCCGCTGCACCAGGTGTTGTAGGTGAAAGCGGTGAAAACACGGTGTTGGGTGCGCAACCCGGTGACGCAGATTCGCCTGCCATCGCACAGTTCACTGTTGGGATAAATCGTTTAGAGGCTGGCGCACCGCTGAGCATCGTCGCTTACAACTTGGCAGCAACCAATGTGGACGCTGCTGACTCTTCGAGATTGAGTCTGGCTGGTGCAGTTACCTTGCGAACCGCGGATGGTTTCATAGATGCTGCCATCAACCCAGCAAGTCAGCTGCTAGCGGATCCAATCGCACGACCAGCAATCGATGATCAGCTTGGCTCTGGCGTTGAGGCAATGCGGCACGCACTCTCTGGTGTGTTGGTAATTGACCTGCCTGACAGCACGGTGTTAAGAGTTGAACTGAGTGGCTTTGTCTCACACATCGGATCACCAATGATGGTTGTTCAAGGTGCTGACCTGGTGGTTGAAGCTGGTTTTGTCTCGCAGGTGCTGGTTCCAACAGACGCTGAGGTGTCGGTAAGCGAAGCGTTACCTCTGACTGGAGACGGCAGCTTTAGCGGTGCGATGACGATTGATACGCGTACCGGTAAAGCGGAGATTGTTCTGCAGCGAGCTGCATAAAGCATCTGCCCCAGCGAGATCTAATCTCAAGGCTTTGAACTAAAGAGGCACGGATGTCGTCATTGCCAAACGTGTCTGAATTGTTTGACCAGAGCGCCTGGATCGAAGTTGAAGATGCGATGTTTAAGGGCGAGTCGGCCTTAGCTGACATCACCTATCATCGCAGCATTGAGCACGGCACGGTGCGTATTGCTTTCGATAGGCCGCATGTGCGTAACGCGTTCAGGCCAGACACCGTCGATGAGTTGTATCGCGCACTTGATCATGCACGTATGACCACCGATGTCGGTTGTGTGATTCTCACCGGCAACGGCCCCTCACCCGACGACAACGGTTGGGCGTTTTGCTCCGGTGGAGATCAGCGAATACGCGGACGTGACGGTTATCGCTATGCCGACGGCGAAACAGCTAACGACATTGATCCAACCAAGGTCGGACGCTTACACATCCTTGAAGTGCAGCGTCTTATTCGAACCATGCCAAAGGTGGTGATCTGCGTGGTGCCGGGTTGGGCAGCGGGCGGAGGGCACTCTTTGCACGTGGTCTGCGATCTGACTCTGGCCAGCAAGGAGCACGCTCGGTTCAAACAAACCGATACCAATGTGGGCAGTCTTGATGCAGGCTTTGGGTCTGCCCTGTTGGCGCGCCAGGTCGGACAAAAGCGCGCGCGTGAGATCTTTTTGTTGGGGCATACACATACCGCTCAGCAACGCTTTGAGATGGGTGACGTGAATGCAGTAGTGCCGCACGATCAGCTTGAACAGGTGGCACTGGGGTGGGCTGCTGAGATCAATCAGCGTTCTCCATTGGCTCAGCGAATGTGCAAGCTGGCTTTTAATTTGGTGGACGATGGGCTGATGGGCCAGCAGGTTTTTGCTGGTGAGGTAACTCGTTTGATGTATGCCACCGAAGAAGCAGCCGAAGGGCGCGACGCTTTCTTAGAGAAACGTGATCCGCGTTTCAGAGAGTTTCCCTGGCATTTTTAGCTAACGAACTACTGCTCGCTAGAAGCGAAAATTCGCTGCATAAGCGTTACGTCTAACCAGCGCCCGAACTTGCGCCCGACCTCGCGTTCAACTCCCACTAGCTCAAAGTCGTGTTTGCGATGCAACGCAATGGATGCCGCTCCGCTGGTCTCTGCAACTCCAGCTGCTACTCCAGCTGCTACTCCACCAATAACTCCACCAATAACTCCACCAATAACTCCACCAATGGCATCACCGGTGGCACCATCGATAACTCCACCGTTGTTGTCGCTCTCTGCCGATATGCGAGCAAAGATGGAGTGGAAGCCCAAGCTGTCGCTGATGTTGACAAGTTCGCCGAGCAGAAGATCGCCTACACCTTGGCGTTGGAAATCGGGGTGCACGTAAACCGAATCTTCAACGCTGGTTGAGTAGGCAGGTCGCGGTCGATAAGGCGACAGGCTTGCCCAGCCAGTCAGGCGGCCAGGATCGTTACGCGTGCCTTCAAAGGCAACTATGCATGGATGCGCACCGGAGTGTTTGTCTAGCCATTCCTCTTGCTCGACCAGTGTGCGTGGGGTCATATCAAATGTCGAAAGACCCGAATGCACCTCGTGGTTGTAGATGTCCGCTATGGCACTGGCATCGGGGGGCGTGGCAGACCGCGTGAACATCGCAGGCACGATAGCGCCAGCAATCTGCTGTCTGGGTGGTACCTGCTAAGTAGGCTCACCCGTCCGATCGCCCCGTTAGCTCAGTAGGTAGAGCACAGCCATGGTAAGGCTGGTGTCGCCGGTTCGATTCCGGCACGGGGCTCCACTTGCTGTCATCGCTAGCCTTGCTCGCAACAGGCGGGATAGCTCAGATGGTTAGAGCGCACGGTTCATAATCGTGAGGTCCTGGGTTCGATCCCCAGTCCCGCTACCGATTCGCCTGCTGACAGTTGCAGCGACATCGGACGCTTGTAAGATGGCACCCTGCTCAAGGAGCTTTTGCTCTGGGGCTCCCACGCCCTTTTAGGGCAGTAGCTCAATTAGGTAGAGCACCGGTCTCCAAAACCGAAGGTTGGGGGTTCGATTCCCCCCTGCCCTGCTCACATCCAACTTGGCTGGAGGCAAAAACATGGCAATGAACCGGCGCACAAGGCGTCATCTGCAACGACAAGGTGAGATGGCGTCCGACGGCACTCCTGTTGGCAATCGTGATCGTCGGCCAGCCGTCAACGCACAAACCGAAGACGCCCGCCGTTCAAGCCCGCGACAATTCGTAAAAGAAGTACGAGCGGAACTAGGCAAAGTCAACTGGCCCACTCGTTCAGAGGTAGTCAACTATTCCATCGTTGTGTTCATCACAATCGTGCTGTTGACGGCATTGATCGCTGGTCTTGACTACGTGTTGGGTGAGGCCGTGCTGAACCTGTTTGACGTCATTTAGTTGTTACAAGACGAAATTTAGCTATGAGCGACACCCCACAATCCCTTAATCCGATGGAAGCGGCGCGCCGCCAGCTTGGCGACACCTCTGCTACTACAGGGGTACTGCATAGAGAACACAGCAAGCAAGACAACGAAGCTGAGCTCACTGAAGAGCGCGCACACATCACCGAAACTGCGGTAAGCGACGCAAGTGCTGAGATTGACCAGCCCCAAGATGAGCCATCCCTGTCGCCCTACGATCGGCCTGGCAAGTGGTTTGTCGTGCACACCCAGTCGGGCTACGAGAAGAAGGTAAAGCAAAACCTTGAGGCTCGCATGTCCGTGCTCGATCTAGAGGACAAGATTCACGAAATTGAAGTGCCCGTAGAAGACGTCATTGAGTTCAAGAACGGCCGCAAGGTAGTCGTCAAGAAAAAGATTTTCCCCGGCTACCTATTGATCCGCTGCGAAAAAAACGAGTCGGTGTTTATCGACATCAAGGCGACACCAGGCATCACTGGCTTTGCCGGGCCTGACGGGAGACCTGCTGCGCTTAAGCGTCGCGAGGTTGAGTCGTTCTTGCAGACACCTGAGCCTGGTGAAGAGCCACAGCGCCGCACCAAGCCGAGCGTTATCTATGAGATTGACGAGAGCGTGCGTATCAAAGATGGTCCGTTCTCTGACTTCCAAGGACAGGTGGTCGAGATAAACGAAGAACATCTACGCGTGAAGGTGCTGGTCAACATCTTCGGCAGAGAAACTCCGGTTGAGCTTGAGTTTTCTCAAGTCGCCAAGATTTAGCACACGATCTAGTAATAACTAAGAACCCAGTAGGTAAGAACAAAACCCATGCCAGCCAAAGATCCCAACGCAGTAGCCATCGTAAAGATTCAGATTCAGGCCGGGCAGGCCTCACCAGCGCCTCCGGTCGGCACCGCCCTCGGCCCTCACGGCGTCGCCATTATGGATTTTTGCAAGGAATACAACGCAAAAACCGAATCACAGCGCGGCACCGTTATCCCCGCTGAGATCACTATCTATAAAGACCGCACGTTTTCCTTTATCACCAAGACCCCACCTACGTCCGTGTTGCTGCGCCAAGCCGCCAAACTTGACAAAGCGTCAATGACCCCGGGCAGGGAAACGGTTGGCGCTGTCACCAAGGATCAAATCACCGAAATCGCTAACACCAAAATGCCCGACCTAAACGCACGCGATATAGATAGCGCCAAACTTCAGGTCGAGGGCACGGCTCGCTCAATGGGCATAGAGGTAAGGGGTTAGTTATGGGCGCTAAGACCGGTAAGCGTTTTTCGGACATCTTGAGTCGCTTAGATCGCGATAAGCAATACCAGCCAACCGAAGCGTTGGAGTTTGTTAAGACCTCTGCGACCGCCCGCTTTGACGAGTCGGTTGAACTATCGGTGCGTCTTGGAGTTGATACACGCAAAGCCGACCAGATGGTGCGCGGCACGGTTGCACTGCCATCGGGCACCGGCGGTGACGTACGAGTAGTGGTGTTTGCCCAGGGCGACGATGCTGCAGATGCCACCGCCGCAGGAGCAGATGTGGTGGGCGCAGCCGACCTAGCTGAACGAATCGAAGGAGGGTTTACCGACTTCGACGTAGCCATTGCTACGCCTGAGATGATGCCGGTGGTGGGGAAGTTAGGACGTGTACTGGGCCCTCGTGGTCTGATGCCAAATCCGAAAACCGGAACGGTCACTTCCAACGTCAAGCAAGCTGTAACCGATTTCAAGAGCGGCAAGGTGGAGTTTCGCGCCGACCGCTACGGCAACGTAGCGTTGGCGATCGGTAAGGCTGGGTTTTCGCAAGCCGACCTTGAAGCAAATCTGTATGCGGTGATGGATGAGTTAGAGCGTGCCCGTCCCGCTTCGACAAAAGGTCGCTACGTGCGCAAGATCACTGTGTCATCAACAATGGGACCAGGCGTCAAGGTCGATCCTTCCGCCTTGGCCTAGAGCCTTTAGCTAATCGGCTAGCACAGCTAGTTGCCGCCATCAGCCTGCGGCGATACCCTGCGCCTTAGCCAAAGACATCCGGTCGGCCTTAGTGCCACCAAGTTGGAGCGAGTTGCGACTCTTCCAAGCCTGACGAGGCGGATCAGATAGCTGCTTTTCCTGGCGGCCGATGTGGTCTGGCTTTGCTTGCTTGCAAGTGTGCAGCAAGTCACACAAATTTAAGCCATACCAACACAACAGCGGGAGAAAGCAAGTGGAGCGAACGACACGCACAGAACCACGTGCCGACAAGGTCGCCGTGGTTGAAGAAGTCACGCAGTGGTTGTCCGACTCTGATGTGGTGCTGCTGACGGAGTACCGCGGGCTAAATGTGGATCAGCTAGCCGAGCTACGAGGGGCTCTTATCGACGCCGAAGCAACGTACAAGATCTATAAGAACAGTCTCGTGCGTCGTGCGGCACAGGGCAAGACTCCTGACGAGTTCGTGGAGTTGCTGGTTGGCCCAACCGCGCTGGCGTTCTCTAGCAAAGATCCTTCGGGAGTTGCCAAAGCTCTAACCAAATTCGCTACCAAAAACGACGCCCTGATAATCAAGGGCGGCATCTTGTCGGACACTTTCATTGATGCCAAGCAGATCGATGAGATGGCCAAGCTCCCTGCACGTGATGAGGTGTTGGCAAAGCTGGCGGGCGGATTCGCCGCACCGCTGTCCGCTGTGGCCTCGCTGATGACAAACATCTTGAGCGAAGTGTCCGGATTGCTTAACGCTTTTGTCGCCGAGCGGCCTGCAGAGCCTGAACCTGAAGTTGAGCTTGCAGCTGAAGCAGTAGCTGAGCCAGCGTCCGAAGAGGCCACCGCCGCTGCCGATCCAGAGGCCATAGATCCAGAGGCCAACGAAAAAGCCACAGAAGAAGCCAACGAACCGAAGTCCACTAACAGCTCAGAATCAGGAGAACAAACCCAATGAGCACACTTTCAACCGAAGACATTCTCGACGCAATCGGCAACATGTCGGTGCTCGAGTTGGTCGAACTAAAGAAGCAGTTTGAAGACCGATTCGATGTCACCGCTGCTGCCGCTCCAGTGGTGGTGGCTGCCGCTGGTGGCGACGGTGCTGACGCCAGCGAAGGAGCAGCTGCCAAAACGGAATTCACCGTGACGATCACATCGACCGGCGATAAGAAGATTCAGGTCATCAAAGAGCTCCGCGGTCTCACCAGCTTGGGACTTAAGGAAGCTAAAGACCTAGTCGAAAGCGCTCCCGTTGCGGTGCTTGAGGGAGTTCCCAAAGAAGAAGCCGATAAGGCTCGCGAGGCACTGGAAGGTGTAGGAGCCGGAGTCGAAGTTTCCTAGCACCTTCACAACCAAAAAACAAGCTTTTGGTTGTGAGTTGTCGCGCGACTCGCTACCCTGCAGCTGCGCTGCGCCAAACCTGGTGGTTCTTCACGCCTGCTGCAATTTGCATGCATCAATGGAGAGACCCCTCGCACGCCTGCGCGTCTTTAAGACCTAACGACTCCTAGGAGGCCTTTTGTCGTCTCGCGCCGGCAGAGAACGATATTCGTTCGCAAATCTAAATGAGGTTCTTGAACTTCCAGACCTCATCGATATCCAGAAGAAATCTTTCAAACGATTCTTGGATATCGGCCTTGCAGAGGCATTCCAAGACATCAGCCCAATCACTGACACCTCGGGCAAGTTGCAGTTGATGTTTTTGTTCGACCCCAAGGACGAAGACTTACGTCCACCACCAAAGTTCACGGTGGAAGAGTGCAAAGACCGAGACATGACTTACTCGGCGCCGGTTTTTGTGCGTGCTGAGTTTCGCAACTCCACCACTGGTGAGGTAAAAGCACAGACCGTCTTTATGGGCGACTTCCCCATAATGACCGACAAGGGCACATTCATCGTCAACGGCACCGAGCGCGTGGTGGTCAGTCAACTAGTGAGGTCACCCGGCGTCATCTTTCAGCCGGGAGAACGCTTCCGACTGCGAAACACTGCCAAGCATCAGCTGGTCAAGGGCACCATCCATCCTTCACGTGGCGAATGGATCGAGTTTGATGTTGAGCATCGAGCTGGCAAAGATCCGACAGCGGGTTGTCGTGTAGCGCGCAAACGCCGCTTCAGCATTTTCACTTTGCTAAGCGCGCTGGGTTTCGACCAGCAAAACGAGCCAGGCTTTATTGATCGATTCACGGACTACTTCGAATTCCTAAAGCCACAGTGGGAAAAGGAAAAAGAAGACCGCGCCAAGGAAAGCGCCAAGCACACCGAACAACGCGACTACAAGTCCGAACAAGATCTGGCGTTACAAGAGATCATGAAGCGGGTACGCCCAGGCGAATCCGCCACGCCCGAGGCGGCAGCCAACTATCTACTAAACGCCTTTTTTAGCGATCGTCGTTATGACCTGTCCAAGGTCGGCCGTTACAAGCTGAACCGCAAACTGGGCACAGAAATCGATCGCCTAAAAGAGGTGTTTGGTCTAAAGCTGCAACCTCCCGGCGGCGAACTAGTCGGAACACGTTCAATCGAGAAGCTGCTTGAGCTGAGGCTTCGACGCCCCGATCCACAGTCTTCGGTACTAACACCTGTCGAGTTGCTTGCAACGATCGTTTATGTACTTGAGCTTGCCAACGTTCAGCCGGGTTATCGCTTGGACGACCAAGATCACTTTGCAAACCGTCGCATCCGCTCAGTCGGGGAGCTAATCCAAAATCAGGTTCGCACCGGTCTTAGTCGCATGGAACGTGTAGTGCGCGACCGCATGACCACCAGCGACATAGAGGCGATTACGCCACAAACACTCATAAACATCCGCCCAGTTGTTGCCGCGATCAAAGAGTTTTTTGGTACGTCACAGCTGAGCCAGTTCATGGATCAAGTAAATCCACTGTCTGGCCTAACACATCGCCGTCGCCTGTCTGCGCTCGGCCCGGGTGGCATGACGCGCGAGCGCGCCAAGTTTGAGGTACGAGACGTGCACTTCAGCCATTACGGCCGCATGTGTCCGATCGAAACACCTGAAGGTCCCAACATTGGACTGATCGGAGCGCTAACAACCTTTGCGCGAGTCAACGAATTTGGGTTCATCGAATCGCCGTATCGCGTCGTGAAAGACGGCGTGGTAAGCGAAGAAGTGCGCTATTTCACTGCCGATGAGGAAGAAGAGTTCATCATTGCGCAGGCCAACGCACCGCTAAACAGCGACGGATCATTCCAAAACCCACGCGTCCTGGTGAGGGTCAGCCCGCAGCGAGCCAGCCTGAAAGACCTGCAGGTGCGCATGGAGTTGGACACCTACTTTGCTGCCACCACAGACATCAAATACGAAGCCGCGGAGAATGTTCAGCTGATGGACGTATCTCCTAAGCAGATCATTTCGGTAGCAGCTGCACTGATTCCATTCCTTGAGCACGACGACGCGAACCGTGCCTTGATGGGAGCGAACATGCAACGCCAAGCAGTGCCGTTGCTGCGACCCGAAGCTCCCTACGTTGGCACTGGCATTGAGGCGCGTGCGGCTGGCGATGCTGCTGAAATTGTGTTGGCATCCAAACCAGGTCTGGTTACCGAAGTAACCGGAAACAAGATCGTTACTTCTCGCCGCGGGTCTCCAAAGGTCGAGTACCCGCTACTCAAATTCCGTCGCTCTAACCAAGACACCTGCATTAACCAACGGCCTTTGGTTGAGGTGGGTGACGAAGTGAAGCAGGGCGACATATTGGCGGATGGTCCTTCAACAGATCACGGTGAACTTGCTCTCGGCAAAAACTTGCTAGCGGCCTACATGTCGTGGGAGGGATACAACTTTGAGGACGCAATAATCATCTCGGAGCGCCTTGTGCGCGATGACGTGCTGACGTCAATACATATCCACTCCTACGAGATCGACGCACGCGAGACCAAGCTGGGTGCTGAAGAAATCACTCGCGATATTCCGAACCTGTCAGACGATGTGCTGGCCGATCTGGATGAACGCGGCATCATTCGCGTTGGAGCAGAGGTGAGCCCGGGCGATGTCTTAGTTGGCAAGGTCACCCCGAAAGGTGAAACCGAGCTAACACCCGAAGAGCGTCTGCTGCGAGCGATCTTTGGCGAGAAAGCGCGCGAGGTTCGCGACACTTCGCTAAAGGTTCCACACGGAGAGAACGGTGTTGTTACCGACATCAGAGTCTTCGACCGTGATTTAGATGACGAGCTGCCACCGGGTGTGAACATGCTCGTGCGGGTGCTTGTTGCACAGAAACGCAAGATCAGTGTGGGCGACAAGCTGGCCGGACGTCATGGCAACAAGGGCGTGATCTCGCGCATCTTGCCGCCTGAAGACATGCCCCATATGGCCGATGGAACTCCAATAGAGATCATCCTCAGCCCACTTGGTGTACCTAGCCGAATGAACGTAGGCCAGGTGCTTGAAGCTCATCTCGGCTATGCGGCGCGCTGGGGCTGGGAGTCAGATGGCAAGACCATCGGTAGCAAACCAGAGGGCAACACCACTCGCAAAACCCGAACACGAACCGAACCGTCGGTATTCGTGGCAACGCCTGTCTTTGATGGCGCCAGCTGGGATGAAGAAGAATCCGCAGGTGAGCATCCAACCATTCAGAAGGCACTAACCAATTTGCACCCTGAAGCAACCTCTGGTGAACGGCTGATGAACGACACGGGCAAGGTAGTGCTCTACAACGGTCGCACCGGCGAGCCATATGACGTGCCGATCATGGTGGGCTACAGCTACATCTTGAAGCTGGCTCACTTGGTAGACGACAAGATCCATGCCCGCTCAACCGGTCCGTACTCAATGATCACTCAACAACCGCTGGGTGGTAAGGCTCAGTTCGGTGGCCAACGCTTTGGTGAGATGGAGGTGTGGGCTCTAGAGGCCTATGGCGCTGCCTATTGCTTGCAAGAGCTGCTGACCATCAAGTCTGACGACGTGTTGGGACGCGTGCGTGTATATGAGGCAATAGTCAAGGGTGAGAACATTCCCGAGCCCGGCATTCCTGAGAGCTTCAAGGTGCTCATAAAAGAAATGCAGGCTCTGTGCCTCAACGTAGAGGTCATGTCGCCTGAGGGTCAGATCGACATGGCTGGTCTAGACGAAGATGTCTTTGCAGCGGTGGAGTCACTCGGTATCGACATCAGTAGACCCGAGCGTGGCACCGATGAAGACGACGAGCTGCAACGCCAGCCCGCGTAGCCAATCCAAAATCAAGTACAAGTAACCAGCAACTCCCAATAGGCATTAGATGATTGACGTAAACGAGTTTTCACAGATCCGCATCGGGCTAGCTAGCGCCGATGCCATTCGCACATGGTCAAACGGCGAGGTAAAAAAGCCTGAGACGATCAACTACCGCACACTCAAACCAGAGAAAGACGGCCTGTTCTGCGAAAAGATCTTTGGCCCCATGAAAGATTGGGAGTGCGCTTGCGGCAAGTACCGCCGGGTTCGCTTTAAGGGCATCATCTGTGAGCGCTGCGGCGTTGAGGTAACTCGCAGCAAGGTTCGTCGCGAACGGATGGGTCACATCGAACTGGCCGCTCCCGCCGTGCACATCTGGTACCTGCGTGGCACGCGTAGCTGGCTGGCATATCTGCTTAGCGGTCTCGACCCGAAAGAAGAGTTAAAAGCCAAGTCGCTTGAAAAGGTCATTTATTTTGCATCTTTCCTTGTTACCTGGGTTGACGAGAAAAGGCGGCAAGAAGACCTGCCCAGGCTCGAAAAAGACCTGATGGACGAGATTGGTGTTATTAACCAAGAGCTTGAGTCAAGCATCGAAAAGCGCATCAAAGAGCTCGAAAAAGATCTAGCTGCTCTCGAAGCCGGTGATGGCACCGAGACAATTATTCAAGAGTTGCGGTCCCGCCTATCCACAGGGGATCTGGCAAACGAAGCTGACGTGCAATCGCGCGTTTCAACACGACTTAATCGATTGGGTTCCGAGCTAGCGAAGATCAAGTACAAGCCGAACGGCCGCCCTCCCGTCGCCGACGACCTAAAGGTCATCAACGGCAACCCGCTTGACTCCCCTAGAGGCGCAAGCGACGAGAAGTCGCTCAACGACGACACCGCAAAGGCAAGCGTTTCTGAAGTCATCGCTGAAATCAACAACGCAATCGGTACTGTCGAAACCGAGCTAGTAAGCGAAAGGCTGAGCAAGTTTGAAAAAGAGCTTTCGAAGCTGAAATCCAAGCCTGCGATGGATTCGCAAATAGCGAACACTCTGCAAGATGCCTTTGGTAAGGGCTCCGTTTCCAAGGTGATTGCTGCTATTGACAAGCAGGTAGCGGCCACTCAAGCCGAGGAAGAAAAGATCACAAAGCCTGCCGCCAAAACCGCATTGGCTGGCAAGGCCGGGTCGCGTAACCCAGCCGCATTTTTGCGCAAGCTGACTTCTTGTCGAGCTGACCTGCTGCGTGTAGTTGCGGTAGTGGGCCCACACTCCAGCGCGCCAGCGCTTATCGAGTCAGTAGAGCCTGCGCAGCTCAAGCCGGCTGAGACAAAAGGTTGGCCGCGCTTTCTCAACTCCGTGCACTTTGTTGCGGCATTGACTGCCTGTCGAGAGGACATCACCAGTTTCGTCGAAGTGGCCGAGGCCGCCAAAGGACGAACCCGCTCACGTAATCCCAAAGAACGCGAGCTAAATGCCACACGTAAGGCAGCAGAGCAGGAACTTGAAGAGATTCGTAGCGAGTACGAAGACGAGAAAGATCAGCTGCTGCGAACATTTGACGCTTTCCGCACAATGCACCGCCGCGCAATTATTGATGACGAGTTTGTCTGGCAAGAGCTAGAGCTGCGTTATTCGGAGTACTTCGAGGGTGGGCTTGGAGCGGAAGCCATAGCGCAACTAATGACTCGCCTTGATTTTGAGTTAGAAGAACGTGAGATTCTCGACGCCCTTGATGTGCGTGGTCGTGTCGCAACGGTCAACGTAGAAAAGCGCGACAAAAACCTCGACAAGATCGAGAAGAACTTAGAGAAGCTGAAGTCTCAGTCTCAGGCTCGTCTGAAGGCCGAAGGCATTGAACGCACGATCGTGTCAGTTCAAAAGCGTCTTAAGAAGCTGAGTACCGCATTGACAGCGATGAAGTTCAGTCAGACCAATGTGGAGCTCTCAGCAAAAGTAGTGGACAAGCTTTTGGCTGCCGGTTCTTCGGGCGACGCCAAAAAGGTGATTGCTGAGATAGACAAGCAAATAGGGGTCGTCGAAGCCGAGCTTGAAGCCGACGCTAAAGAGGGTCGCGGCAAAACCCGTGCACGCAACGCCAAGCCTTACATCAACAAGCTCAACGTCTGCCGCAACGATCTTGACAAGATTGCTTCAGTAGTTGAAGCCGAAGTCAAAACCGAGGCTGACGCTGAAGCCGCTTTGCATGCCAAGGCATTTGCGTTTTTCAAAAAGGTTAAAAACAGCGAAGAGGTTGAAGACGCAACCATTAGTGCCATCTTGAATGAGTACTACAGCGACTACATCTCGGTGTCAGAGCCGCGGCGCCCGCTGTCACAACAGCGTGGCCAAAAAGCTGTGAAGCGGCTAAAGATTCTGAGCGCATTCAACCGTCGTGATGAGCACGGGCGTTTGGTGAATGACCCGCGCGCGATGATTCTGGATTCGGTGCCGGTTATACCGCCAGAGCTGCGCCCCATGGTTCAGTTAGATGGCGGACGCTTTGCTACGTCGGACCTCAACGATCTTTACCGCCGTGTAATCAACCGCAACAACCGCTTAAAGCGACTGCTTGATCTTGGTGCGCCAGAGATAATCGTAAACAACGAAAAACGCATGCTGCAAGAAGCGGTTGACGCCCTGTTTGATAATGGTCGGCGCGGGCGCGCGGTGACCGGACCGGGTAATCGACCACTGAAGTCTCTTTCGGACATGCTTAAGGGCAAGCAGGGACGTTTCCGCCAGAACCTGCTCGGTAAACGAGTCGACTACTCCGGCCGTTCGGTGATTGTGGCTGGACCCACACTGCGGCTGCATCAGTGTGGCTTACCGAAACTGATGGCGCTGGAACTGTTCAAGCCGTTTGTGATGAAGCGATTGGTAGACGAGGAATACGCACAGAACATCAAATCCGCCAAGCGCATGGTGGAGCGTCGCCGTCCCGACGTTTGGAACGTGCTCGAGGATGCCATCAAAGAACACCCAGTTTTGCTGAACCGTGCACCCACCTTGCACCGCCTCGGAATTCAAGCGTTCGAGCCAGTACTTGTAGAGGGCAAAGCCATCCAAATCCACCCACTGGTGTGCGCTGCCTTTAACGCTGACTTCGATGGCGACCAGATGGCGGTTCATCTGCCGCTGTCGCCAGACGCTCAAGCCGAGGCCAGAGTGTTGATGCTCTCAGCTAACAACATCATCTCACCGGCGGACGGAAGACCGGTAACCGTGCCCAGCCAGGACATGATTATCGGCGCGTTTTATCTGACGCGGTCGCGTTCTGCTGAAAAGGAGCGTTCCACACTTCCGGTGTTCAGGCATCTCCATCAGATCCAGATGGCTCTGAACATGGGCGAAGTATTTCTGCATGAGCCGATTGAGTGGCGGCACCCGACTCTGCTGCAAGAAACTCGAGCCTTAGTTGGTCCCGAAAACAAACCTGCAGCTGACGATGCCGTATACGGCCCTGTTAACGATGAACAATCCACCAAGCGTTCTGGCAAGCAACCCACAAGTGAGAGTCCGTACGAGCCCACTACACCTGGACGCGTGTTGTTCAACGACACCTTGCCTGAGGATTTTCCCTTTGTAAACAGGCAAGTAGGCAAGAACGACACTGGTCGCATAGTGCGCGTGCTGGCCGACGAGTATCCGATCAGTACTACCGCGGCAAGTCTGGACGCCATCAAGGATGTCTGCTACATCTATGCCAGTCGTTCAGGTCTGACTATCTCAGTTGATGACGTAGTAACACCGCCCGACAAGGCCACCATCTTGGAGCGGCACGAACGAGAGGCCGAGAGGGTAGAGGAGCAGTTCCGCCGCGGCATTATCACCGACGGTGAGTTACGTCAAAAAGAGGTAGAGATCTGGACCGAAGCCACCGAAGAGGTGCGTGCCTCGTTGGAGAGCGCGCTGCAATCATCGGTTCACAATCCGATTGACATGATGGTCGAATCCGGCGCACGCGGAAACATGATGCAGGTTCGCCAGATTGCTGCTATCCGCGGGCTGGTTGCGAACCCGCGCGGTGACATTATCCCGCGTCCCATCAAATCTTCCTACCGCGAAGGTTTAGCGACGCTGGAGTACTTCATCTCAACACCTGGCGCTCGCAAGGGTCTGGTGGACACCGCTCTACGTACGGCCGACTCCGGCTACCTGACGCGACGCCTTGTCGACGTCGCACAAGAGCTGATCGTAAACGATGAGGATCCTTTAGCCGACGGTGCTCAGCCGACTGGCATCTGGCTCGAAGACATCAACCCTGACCGTCCAGATCACCGAACTCATCTTGAGACACGTTTGCTCAGCCGCTGCCTGGCCGCTGATGTAAAGCTGTCCGACGGCACTGTTTTCAAAGCGGGAATGCTGCTAGGTGAGCCCGAGATGATTGCTCTGCGCGACGATCCAGAAGTCACGCGTGTGCAGGTGCTGTCGCCGTTGACAGAAGATTCCGATTTTGGTGTCAGCGCAAAGTCTTACGGCGGTTCACTTGCTACTGGCTATTTGATCGAAGTGGGCGAAGCGGTGGGCGTGATAGCAGCGCAATCCATTGGCGAGCCTGGCACGCAGCTAACCATGCGCACCTTCCACATGGGTGGTGTTGCAGGTAGCGACATAGCCGGTGGTCTGCCACGCGTGGTGGAACTGTTCGAAGCCCGCACTCCGCGCGGCAAAGCCGTATTAGTGGAACACGCCGGCGTGGTACGAATCGGCGAGGACGACGGCCGCGGTCGCATCGTTGAAGTAGTGCATGACGACGGAACGGTTGACGAATACCGACTGCCAGATATGGCACATCTGGTGGTAGCCGACGGTGATGATGTACGAGCGGGTGACCCACTTGTTGACGGCCCACGTGACCCGAAAGAACTGATTGAGATCTTGGGGGTTCGTGAAACGCAGCTGTATCTCATAAGAGAGGTGCAGAAGGTTTACCGCGAGCAAGGTGTGTCAATTCATGACAAGCACATTGAGTTAATCATCCGTCAGATGACGCGGCGTGTAGAGGTAACAGAATCCGGCGACACCGAGTTTTTGCCAGGTGACCGTGTTGATCAGCGTGTTTACCGCAATGTGAACCGCGAGACCACCGCCAACGGCGGTACTCCTGCTATGGCGCGTCCGGTGATTATGGGTATTACCAAGGCATCGCTAGCAGCCGACTCGTGGCTGTCGGTGGCCTCGTTCCAAGAGACCACGCGCGTGCTAACTGAGGCTGCCATTGAGTCACGTCTCGACGATTTGCGTGGCCTGAAAGAAAACATCATTATCGGCAAGTTGATCCCAGCAGGAACCGGCCAAGGCCGTTATCGCCACATTGAGCCTGTTGCTCCCGACTATGAGCCCATGAGTTTCTGGTCCTCCGAAGATGAAGAATCCGCGCCAGCGTGGGAAGCCGCTGCAGCCGATGCAGCTGCAACCGTTGGAGAGGCCGGTTAGGTGGCTCGGTTTGTTGCGTGGCCAATTCGCAGCCTTAGCCTTGTGCCGAGCGCTCGTCTATTCGCAGCCACAGAAGTTATAAAGGTTTAGGGTTTAGTGCCCACTATTCAGCAACTGGTCCGCAAGGGTCGTAAGTCACAGTCAAACAAGGTTCGCACGCCCGCTCTGAAGGGTTCCCCTCAGCGTCGTGGGGTGTGCACTCGCGTCTATACGCAAACACCCAAGAAACCCAATAGTGCTCTAAGAAAAGTGGCTCGCGTGCGGCTGACTTCAGGCGTTGAGGTAAGCGCCTACATACCTGGCGAAGGACACAACTTGCAAGAGCACAGCATCGTGCTAGTGCGTGGTGGACGTGTGAAGGACTTGCCCGGTGTGCGCTACAAGATTATCCGCGGGGCGTTAGACGCATCTGGCGTGGCGTCTCGGCGTCAAGCACGCTCGCGCTATGGCTCTAAGTCCGGCAGTTAGGCAACAAGAATGCCACGCCGTTCCGCCCCCACAAAAAGACCCCTTATTGCCGATCCGGTTTACAACTCCAAGCTTGTTACCCAGTTCATCAACAAGGTGCTGCAACGCGGCAAGCGCTCTACCGCCGAGCGCATTGTCTACGGTGCTCTAGAAATCATCGACGACAAAACTCCCGGCGAGCCGCTAGACGTGATGTCTGCTGCCGTGGACAATGCCCGTCCACAAGTCGAAGTAAAAAGTCGCCGCGTCGGTGGTGCCACCTATCAGGTGCCTGTCGAGGTACGGCCGGCTCGCGCGAACGCTTTGGCAATCCGCTGGATAGTCGGGTACTCCCATGACCGCCGCGAACGAACGATGGCACAGCGTCTAGCCAACGAGTTGCTTGACGCCGCGAACAACACCGGTTCGTCAGCTAAGCGGCGTGAAGACACCCACCGCATGGCTGAAGCCAACAAGGCATTCGCCCACTATCGCTGGTAAAGCCACCTCTCCTTTAGCCCCCTAGATCACAGGAAAAGAACAGACGTCATGGCACGAACACATTCGCTAGAGAGCGTGCGCAACATCGGCATTATGGCTCACATCGATGCGGGTAAGACCACCACAACTGAGCGCATCCTCTACTACACCGGTGTCAACTACAAGATCGGTGAGGTTCACGATGGCGCTGCCACGATGGACTGGATGGAGCAGGAGCAAGAACGCGGCATCACTATCACCTCAGCGGCCACCACCTGCAAGTGGGATGACCATGTCATCAACATCATTGACACACCCGGCCACGTTGATTTCACCGTTGAGGTTGAGCGCTCTTTGCGAGTGCTTGATGGAGCGGTGGCCGTATTCGATGGAGTAGCCGGGGTGGAGCCACAGACGGAAACGGTCTGGCGTCAGGCCGACCGTTACAGCGTGCCTCGCTTGTGTTTCATCAACAAGCTTGACCGCACCGGAGCGTCATTTTTTGACTCGCTGCACAGCATCGAAGAAAGACTCGACGCCAACACTGCGGTACTGCAACTACCCATCGGGCTAGAAGCCGACTTTGCTGGCGTGGTGGATCTGGTGGCCATGAAAGCGGTGCTATGGCAAGGCGAAGACCTTGGCGCCAGCTTTGAGGTGACTGAGATTCCCGATGAAATGGCCGATCAAGCCGCCGAGTACCACCAAAAACTGCTTGAGGTCCTCTCCGATGTTGATGACGACATCATGACGGCGTATCTAGACGGCAATGATGTCGAAGAAAAGCAACTAATCACAGCTATACGCGCCGGCACCATCACAGGTCAGATCATCCCAGTGTTGACCGGCTCGGCTTTCAAAAACAAGGGTGTGCAACCGCTACTGGATGCCGTTGTTCGCTACCTGCCATCACCTGCCGATCTGCCCCCGATTGAAGGCAAAACGCTCGATGGCGAAGACACGATCGAGCGCAAGTCTTCCGACGACGAACCGTTTGCCGCACTGGCATTCAAGATCATGACCGATCCTCATGTCGGCAAGCTCACCTATTTCCGGGTGTACAGCGGAACTCTCGAAAAGGGCGATCAGGTTCTTAACACGACCACCGGCAACCGTGAACGCATTGGCCGCATTTTGCAAATGCACGCCAACTCACGCGAAGACCGTGATTCCGTTGTGGCTGGCGACATCGTTGCTGGCGTTGGCCTAAAGAACACTCGCACCGGTGACACCTTGTGCGAACCAGGTAAGCAGATCGTTTTAGAACAGCTTGATTTTCCAGATCCCGTTGTGCATGTGGCTGTCGAACCGAAATCGCAAAGCGATCAGGACAAGCTAGGTAAAGCGCTTGCCGCACTCAGCGAAGAAGATCCCACTTTCCGTGTAAAGAGCGACGAGGAGACCGGTCAGACTGTTATCTCTGGTATGGGAGAGTTGCACCTTGAGGTGTTGGTGGATCGCATGCTGCGCGAGTTCCGAGTAGATGCCAGTATCGGCAAACCGCAGGTGGCTTATCGCGAAACCATTACTTCGCCGGTGAATAAATTTGAGTATCGTCACATCAAGCAAAGCGGCGGTTCGGGTCAGTTTGCGGTGGTGGTTGTCAATGTGATGCCCTCAGAGCCGGGCGAGGGCTATGTCTTTACCGATCGGATCAAGGGTGGCGCTATCCCGCGCGAGTACATCCCTTCGGTCAATCAGGGAATGCAGTCGTCGCTGGAAAATGGCCCTCTGGCCGGCTTCCCGCTAGTAGATGTGACAGTCGAACTAGTAGACGGCACCCACCACGATGTTGATTCTTCGGAGATGGCGTTCAAGATCGCGGGAACGATGGCAATGCGTGAAGCAACTCGCAAGGCATCCCCGGTGCTACTAGAACCAATCATGTCTGTTGAGGTTGTAACTCCAGAAGACCACATGGGCGACGTAATCGGAGATCTGAATGCGCGTCGTGGGCGAGTAGGGCAAATGGAAAGTCGCGGCACTCTGCAAGTAATTGACGCTCAGGTGCCGCTGTCAGAAATGTTCGGGTACGCTAACGACCTGCGTTCGCGCACTCAAGGTCGGGCGACCTACACCATGCATTTTCACGTGTATCAGCAGGTACCCGCCACCATCGCCGACGAGATCATTAAACGAATTCGCGGCGAATAATAACACTGGCAGGCCTATGCTCTGCCGGTTATTTGTATCAACTATTTATCTAGACCGAATTGGATCAGGTCGCTGGGCACCAGCGGCAAGCAACCGGAGCGAAACCTATGGCTAAAGAAAAATTTGAGCGGAACAAGCCGCACATCAACGTCGGGACAATGGGACACATTGACCATGGCAAGACAACTCTGACAGCGGCTATTACCAAGGCGCTAGCAGCGGCAAGCGGAGGCGAGGTGTCGGCATTTGAAGACATCGACAACGCGCCCGAAGAGCGCGAGCGCGGCATCACGATATCCATCTCACACGTTGAGTATGAGACTGGCGAACGTCACTATGCGCACGTTGACATGCCTGGTCACGCCGACTACATCAAAAACATGATCACAGGTGCAGCGCAAGTTGACGGTGCGATCCTTGTTGTATCAGCTGCCGATGGACCGATGCCGCAGACTCGTGAGCACGTGTTGTTGGCCCGTCAGGTGGGTGTGCCAAAAATTGTTGTGGCTCTCAACAAGGTCGACATGGTCGACGATGAAGAACTACTTGAGCTGGTCGAGCTAGAAGTTCGTGAACTACTCAACGAGTACGAGTTCCCTGGCGATGACACACCGATCGTGCGTGTCTCGGCTCTGAAGGCACTTGAAGGCGACGCCGACGCGATGCAAGGAGTTAGCTCCTTGATGGAAGCGGTTGATGAGTATGTGCCCATCCCCGAACGTGAAATCGACAAGCCCTTCTTGATGCCGGTTGAGGACGTGTTTTCGATCACCGGTCGTGGAACGGTTGTTACCGGCAAGGTCGAGCAAGGTGTCATCAACTCCGGCGATGAGATTGAAGTCGTAGGTATTCGCGATACGCAAACCACAACGGTTACCGGTGTTGAAATGTTCCGCAAGATTCTGGATCAGGGAATGGCTGGCGACAATGTTGGTCTGCTGCTACGCGGCACCGAGAAAGAAGACGTGGAGCGTGGCCAGGTTTGCACCGCTAAGGGTGCCATCACGCCACACACCAAGTTTGAGGCGCAGGTGTATGTGTTGAACAAAGATGAGGGTGGCCGTCATAAGCCTTTCTTTTCTAACTATCGACCGCAGTTCTATTTCCGTACCACCGACATCACCGGCAAGGTGGATTTGCCCTCGGGCACAGAGATGTGCATGCCCGGCGACAACACCGACATGGTCGTTGAGTTGATTCATCCGATTGCGATGGATGAAGGACTTCGTTTCGCGATTCGTGAAGGTGGCCGCACCGTTGGTGCGGGTCGGGTAACAAAGGTTCTGGAATAGTAAATGGCCGCTAACACACGCATTCGAATGCGACTAAAGGCATACGACCACGAGATCATCGATCAGTCGACTCAAAAGATCGTGGAGACGGTGCTTCGCACGAATGCCACTATTCGCGGCCCTATACCTCTACCCACCGAAAAGCATCGCTACACGGTTGTGCGTTCCCCGCACAAAGACAAGGATTCGCGCGAGCATTTTGAGATGCGGGTTCACAAGCGTCTGATTGACGTGATCAGCCCGTCTGACAAGACCGTCGATTCGCTGCAGCGGCTGGACCTGCCAGCTGGCATTGAGATTGAACTAAAAGTTCAACCGGGCTAGCCCTAACTGGGCCAGCCCAATCCGGATCAGTCGAGTCCCGGGTGGAATACTTCGCCCTGGCTGGCGGATTGGTCGTGGTTGGCATAGCCGCTACAGCCAGATAGCCTGCCCGACAAGGGCGGTCTATCCGTACCTACCAAATTGACGTCCGGTCAGGCCGCTAGGCGGAACCGATCAGCGCAACAGAACTTCGCTCCTCACATTTGTGTTGGAGCGTTTACATGTAGTGCGAATACTTAGTGTTCGCCTTTGTCGCTGTTCTGACCCTAGTTATTTACCCAGCTATTAGTCCACCAATCGGAGAAGCCCCATGGCGAACAAAGCGCTCGTAGCCACAAAGGTTGGTATGACGCAGCAATGGGATGAACAGGGGCGCATCGTGCCAGTCACAGTGCTGCGCGTTGATGACTGCCGAGTGGTGCAGGTAAAGACCACACACAGCGACGGCTATAGGGCCGTGCAGGTCACCTACGGAGAGCGTTCTCCTCAAAAACTCAGCCGCCCACAAGCAGGTCATTTTGAAAGTGCAGGGGTTGAACCCGGCCGGCGACTTTTAGAGTTTCGCGTAGATGAGGTAGACGACCTGACGCCTGGCACCAAGCTTGAACCGAGCATGTTCGAACCCGGTGAGCTAGTCGATGTGACCGCAGTGTCGAAAGGCAAGGGGTTTGCTGGTGTGATGAAGCGCCACAACTTTGCTGGGCAGCGGGCTACGCACGGTGCACACCTGGTGCATCGTGCTCCTGGATCGATTGGAGCATGCGCCACACCTTCACGAGTGTTTAAGGGAATGAAGATGGCAGGGCGAATGGGTGGAGCAAAGGTAACCACGCTCAACCTCACCGTGGTTTCGGTATCCGAAGACGGCGACCTGATGCTGCTAAAGGGATCGGTGCCAGGCCCCAAGGGCGGCACAGTGATAATTCGTAATGCGGTCAAGGCCCCAGTAGCGGTAAGCGCTTAAGAAGAGCCGAAAGTACCCAGCAATGTCGACGAAACTAGATGTGAGAACACCAGACGGTGGCAAATCTGGAACGGTGGAACTAGCTGATGCTGTGTTTGGTATCGAGCCAAACCTGGATGTTTTGCACCAGGTTGTGACCGCACAATTGGCGGCTCGTCGCTCCGGTTCGCAAAACACGAAGACACGCTCGGAGGTACGCGGTGGCGGTCGTAAACCGTGGCGCCAAAAGGGCACCGGCCGTGCGCGTCAAGGTTCAATCAGGTCGCCACAGTTCAGAGGCGGTGGCGTTGTGCACGCTCCTAAGCCACGCGACTACAGCCAAAAGATCAACCGCAAGATGGTGCGCTTAGCGCTGTACTCCTCCTTGAGTGATCGAGCTCGTAGCGAACGAGTAATGGTGGTTAATGGTTGGCAGTTTGAAACTCCAAAGACCAGTCAGGCACTGGTCTCGCTCAACAACCTGGGTTTAGATGGGCGAGTGCTGTTGGTGCTGGGCTCTGAGGATGCAGATAAAACTGCCGAGCTGAGTTTTCGCAATCTCCCAAACGTTGACCTGTGCCAAGCCACTGAGCTCAATGCCTATGACATCTTGCGCTCCGATTGGCTGGTGTTCACCAAAGAAACGCTGCCAACCGAAGCGGTAAGCGAGCCAGCAAGCACCGAAGCGGTAACGAAATGACGAAAGATCCACGCACCGTGCTGCGGACACCGGTTGTTTCCGAGAAGTCCTACAACTTGTTGGAAAAAGACGTCTATCTGTTTCAAGTTGACCCAAATGCGTCAAAGCCCGAGATCCGTAACGCCGTTGAAGAAATTTTCGAAGTGAAAGTCAAAAAGATCAACACTCTCAACCGCAAGGGCAAGCGTCGCCGCAATCGGCGCAACAATATTTTCGGCAAGCGTCCCGACACCAAGCGTGCAATTGTCACCCTGGTCGAGGGTGACTCAATCCCAATCTTCGAGAACTAGAGCGCAGCAATGGGTATTCGAGCACGCAAGCCAACCAGCGCCGGTCGCCGTTTTCAGACCGTTTCAGACTTCGCTGACATCACGCGCTCCAAGCCGGAGCGCAGCCTTGTCGCAAAAAAGAGTTCAACAGGTGGCCGCAATAACCACGGACGAATCACCTCTCGCCATCGCGGAGGTGGGCATAAGCAGCGCTACCGCTTAATCGATTTCAAGCGAACCAAAGACGGCGTCCCAGCAACAGTGGCTGCTATTGAGTACGACCCCAATCGTAATGCTCGCATCGCGTTGCTGCATTATCACGACGGTGAAAAGCGCTACATCATTGCGCCGGCCGATGTCGGCGTGGGCGACAAGCTGGCGAACGGACCACAAGCTGAAATCCGTGCCGGTAACGCACTGCCGTTGCGGTACATCCCGGTTGGTACCACGGTGCACAACGTTGAGTTGAGGCCAGGCGGGGGCGGTCAGATGGCTCGCTCAGCCGGCTCAAGCGTTCAGCTAGTAGCCAAAGATGGTCCGCATGCCACATTGCGACTGCCTAGCTCAGAGATGCGACGGGTGTTGATCGATTGCCGTGCCACAGTTGGTGCGGTTGGTAATGCCGAGGCCGATCTGGTGAAAATCGGTAAGGCTGGCCGCAACCGTTGGAAGGGTGTGCGTCCACAGTCGCGTGGTGTTGCTATGAATCCGGTTGATCACCCATTGGGTGGTGGCGAAGGTAAGTCTTCTGGCGGCCGTCATCCGGTTTCCCCATGGGGCAAGCCTGAGGGTCGTACACGCGCAAAGAACAAAAAGTCCAGCGACATGATTGTCCGTCGCCGGCGTACACGGGGCACCCGGAGGTAAGCACTATGCCACGCAGTCTCAAAAAGGGAGCCTTTGTAGACGACCACCTTTTAGCCAAGGTGGACGAACTCATCGCCAGCGGCGAGCGCAAAGTGATCAAGACGTGGAGCCGCCGCTCCACAATCATCCCCGAAATGATCGGACACACCTTTGCCGTGCATGATGGTCGCAGGCATCAACCTGTGTATGTAACCGAAGCGATGGTGGGTCACAAGTTGGGCGAGTTTGCGCCTACGCGCACATTCCGGTTTCACGCCGGGCAGGAACGAGCGGGTAAACGATGAGTGGTGTAATAGACCTGTCGGTCACCGCTGGTGCACGTGCTGTGCATCGCTATGCGCGGCTGTCGGCATCCAAGGTGCGCCCGGTGCTGGACCTGATTCGCGATGAGGACTTAGACATAGCGCGTGAGCGGCTTGAGTTCTGTGAACGCGGCGCAGCTGAAATCGTTTCCAAGGTGCTGGAGAGTGCGACTACCAACGCAATAAACAATGAGCAGCTTGATCCCGAAGAGCTTTATGTAGCCGAATGTTGGGCCGATGAGGGACCGGTAATCAAGCGCTGGCGTCCACGTGCTCGAGGCCGGTCGTCGCGTATTAACAAGCAGACAGCACATGTGACCGTTGTAGTGGCGCAGTTGGCGGAAAGTGAGCTGGAGCTGCGAGCCCAACGACTAACTGCCGGCGGAGCTCGTCAAAGAGCAAGCGCCGAGCGAGCAGCACGTGTTGCCGCCAGTCGAGCTGGTGAAGAGTCTGAGAACCTAGAAGAACCAGAGGCCCTAGAAGAACCGGAAGAGTCAGAGTTGGTGTCTGTTGATTCGCCCGAAAACTCAGAGTTGGTGTCTGCTGATTCGCCTAAAGACACAGAGCCGGTGTTAGCCGACTCGCCCGAAGACACAGACAAAGAGGCCTAGCACATGGGTCAAAAAGTAAACCCCTACGGTTTTCGTCTAGGCATTACAACGGACTGGAAGTCTCGTTGGTACGCCGACAAGGAATACCAGGACTACCTGATCGAGGATCGAAAAATCCGTGATTATCTGCGTAATGAACTACCTCATGCTGCTATCAGCAGAATCGAAGTAGAGCGCACACGCGATCGCCTAAGAATCGACGTCCACACCGCTCGACCTGGCATCGTTATCGGTCGCCGCGGTAGCGAAGCAGACCGCTTGCGTGAATCTCTAACTGCTATTTCCGGCAACCCGAAGGTTCAGCTCAACATCCAAGAGATCAAGCAGCCAGAGCTAGAGGCCGCCCTGATAGCGCAAGGTGTGGCCGATCAGCTTGCTGGCCGTGTGGCGTTTCGTCGAGCCATGAAACGAGCCGTACAAAACGCACAGAAGGCTGGAGCATTAGGGATACGTGTGCAGTGCTCGGGACGTCTTGGCGGATCGGAAATGGCACGCACCGAGTGGTACCGCGAGGGTCGTGTTCCGCTTCACACACTGCGCGCCGATATCGATTATGGCTTCCGTGAGGCCCGCACTACGGCTGGTCGCATCGGCGTTAAGGTCTGGCTTTATAAGGGCGACATCCTGCCCTACAAGGTTTCGAGCACAGTCCGCGAGGTGCCCACAACCGAGGGGCAACCCACCGAGGCCGATAGTCCGACTGCGATCGTGTCTTCGGGTGCGCACCGCGATAGCGGATATGAGACCAGTGAAGAACCTGCTCCGTTGCTAAAAGAAGCCGATCCCGAGTTTGAGCGCCTGCTTGAAGAAGAAGAACAGATCGAACGTCAAACACGCGAACAGCACCAAACCCCCAACTTCCGGCCAGGTGATGATTGATGTTGATGCCCCGCAAGGTCAAGCACCGTAAGCAACATCGCGGCCGCATGCAAGGGCGCGCCAAGGCAGGCACAGCAGTGCACTTCGGTGACTACGGAATACAGGCGCTAGAGCCTGGCTGGATTACGGCTCGCCAGATAGAAGCGGCTCGTATTGCCATGACCCGTCACGTAAAACGTGGCGGCAAAGTCTGGATAAATATTTTCCCCGACAAGCCAGTGACGATGAAGCCAGCCGAAACTCGCATGGGTTCTGGCAAGGGAAATCCCGACCACTGGGTGGTTGTTGTGCGCCCCGGACGAGTGATGTTTGAACTCGGCGGAGTCGGTAAAGAGATGGCGCATGGGGCTATGAACCGAGCCATTCAGAAGCTGCCGATCAAGGCACGCGTGATCTCGCGTGAAGAGGCGATCTGATGACAACCGCGGCAACTCTGCGCAATATGACAGACGACCAGTTGTTAGACGAGCAGGCAAACGTTTCTCAGGAACTATTTAGCTTGCGGTTTCAGTTTGCAACCGGTCAGTCTGATAACTCTGCGCAGCTTGGGGCACTAAAGCGTGACATTGCGCGGATCAACACGGTTTTGCGTGAACGAGAAATTGCCGCAGCCGATGCCATAACAGTCAACAGGGAATCCAACGATGAGTAACGACGATCAACCAGAAACACAAGCCACCCCCGCAGCTGAGGCGAAAACTGAACCTGAAGCAGCTAAACCTGAAACATCTGAACTTGAAACGCAGCCCCGTGGCCGCCGCAAGGTGCGCGAAGGCTTAGTCACTTCAACCAAGATGCAGTCGACAGCGGTGGTTGCTGTTACCGAGCGTGTACGTCACCGGCGTTACGCAAAGACGGTGCAACAGACCAAAAAACTCTACGTGCACGACGCTGACAACGATGCACGCGTAGGCGATCGCGTACGTGTCATGGAGATCCGTCCGCTGTCGCGCACTAAGCGTTGGCGTCTGCTCGAAGTAATCGAACGAGCCCGCTAACCCAACCCTAAGCACTCAAACAAGAACACTCAGTCAACCCTTACGGAAACCCCAATGATTCAGCAAGAAAGCCGCCTCAAGGTGGCAGACAACTCAGGAGCGCGCGAGGTGTTGTGCATTCGTGTCCTGGGGGGCACTGGTCGTCGCTACGCGTATATCGGTGACGTGTTTATTGCCACCGTCAAAGATGCCATTCCCGATGCTTCGGTTCGTAAGGGTGAGGTAGTTCGCTGTGTGGTGGTGCGCACACGCAAAGAACGTCGCCGACCCGACGGCAGCTACATCAGGTTTGATGAAAACGCAGCCGTGTTAGTTGACGAAAACCAACAACCGCGTGGCACCCGCATATTTGGCCCGGTCGGCCGTGAACTGCGCGACAAGCGCTTTATGCGGATCGTTTCACTTGCGCCGGAGGTGCTGTGATGCCTGTCAACCGAAAAAGCACCAGCCGCAAAAGCGGTGTGCACCCACGCTGGCGAGGCCGCCGCTCACACCAGCTGCCAAATCTGAAGATCCGCAAGGGTGACATGGTGCGCGTAATACTTGGGGCAGATCGAGGCATTGAAGGAGAAGTGCTTTCGGTAGATCCCGAAAAAGGACGTCTAACCGTTGAAGGCGTGCGGGTTGGGCGCAAGCACTTGGCTCCCACTCAGGCCAATCAAGAGGGTCAGGTCATTGATTACCTGTTGTCGGTCGACGTTTCAAATGTGGCGGTGGTGTGCCCACGCACGGGTGAACCCGGCCGCGTTGGCTTCCGCTTTGAGGGAGACAAAAAGGTGCGTTATCACCGTAAGTCAGGCGAGGAACTGCCATGAGTACCGATGCTCCAGCAATGAACACAGCAACTCAGGCTGAACCGCGCATGAAGGCGCTCTACCGCGATGTGCTGCGCTCTCAGCTGCAGACCGAGCTGGGTTTAGCAAACGTTATGCAGGTTCCAAAACTGCAGAAGATTTCGGTAAACGTTGGCGTTGGCGCAGCACTAACTAACCGCGGCTTGCTAGACGGAGCTGTTGAAGATCTAAGTCGAATTTGCGGCCAGCGTCCAGCCATTAGACGAGCCAAGCAATCGATCGCAGGTTTCAAGCTGCGTGAGGGCAATGCCATCGGTGCGGCTGTCACACTGCGAAACAATCGCATGTGGGAGTTTTACGACCGACTAGTGACTCTGGCGATTCCGCGTATTCGTGACTTTCGTGGCCTGTCGCCGCGGAGCTTCGACGGACACGGAAACTACACATTCGGTATAACCGAGCAACTGGTGTTTCCAGAAATCGATTACGACAGCGTGAACCAAGTTCGCGGCATGGATATCACGCTCGTCACAAGCGCCAAAGATGACAAATCGGGACGCGCACTACTAGACGCATTGGGTTTTCCCTTCCGGACTACGGAGTAACAACAGATGGCAAAAAAAGCTCTCATTAACAAGCAGCAACGCACCCCAAAGTTCAAGGTTCGCGCCTACACACGCTGTCGCGTGTGCGGCCGCCCTCGTTCGGTGTATCGCAAGTTTGGGTTGTGTCGAATTTGTTTACGAGAGATGGTTCATGCCGGCGAGGTGCCTGGCGTGACTAAGGCCAGCTGGTAGATCGGAAGGTGAAGCTTTAATGGCAATGACCGACCCGATAGCGGACATGCTCACTCGCATCCGCAACGCCAACATGTCTTTTAAAGACACTGTGGCTATGCCCTCTTCTAAGCAGAAAGAGTCGTTAGCTGAAATCCTCAAACGCGAGGGTTATGTCAGTGGCTACCGCGTGGAAGGCGACTCGCAGGCAGATCGTAAACTGACGATTGATCTCAAGTACACACCCGAACGCGTGCGCACCATCTCCGGACTCAAGCGCATCTCAAAACCGGGATTGCGGGTGTACACAAAATCTGACGAAGTACCGCGTGTGCTGGGTGGTTTGGGCATTGTTGTGCTGTCCACTTCTAAAGGCCTAATGACCGACCGAGAGGCTCGTCGTAGGCACATCGGTGGCGAAATTCTCTGTTACGTCTGGTAAGGACCGGGTAAGAACAATGTCTCGTATAGGTATCGAACCCATTCAAATTCCGGCCGGAGTAGAAGTGAAGGCAGCCGATGGTTCGGTGTTTGTCAAAGGCCCTCAAGGGGAGTTAAGCCGAGATGTCGCTGACGGTATTTCTGTCAAAGTGGCCGATGGCGTGGTGACAGTGGCACGCGACGACGACACCCGTCAACAACGCTCGCTGCACGGATTGACGCGCTCGTTGATCAACAACATGGTGCTCGGCGTATTGGAAGGTTTCACTAAGGATCTTGAAATCGTTGGCGTGGGCTACCGTGCTGCGGAGTCTGGAAAAAATGGTTTGGAACTGTCGTTGGGATTTAGTCATACGGTCTTATTTAAGGCTCCCGACGGAATCAGTTTCGACTTGTCAAGTGCAACCAACATCAAGGTGAAGGGCATAGATAAGCAACTAGTGGGGCAAGTAGCCGCCGATATTCGTGACCTGCGCAAGCCGGAGCCTTATAAGGGCAAAGGCATCCGTTATGCAGGGGAGCGCGTCATCCGCAAGGCCGGCAAAGCCGCCAAGTAGCTAGATAAAGCTAGGTAAATAGGACTAAACGATGAGTAGATCAACCGCAGTTGCAAAAGCCGCACATCGCAAGACGCGCACGGGACGCCGTGATCGACGTCGTTTGCGCGTGCGTAAAAAGATCTATGGCACGTCGCAGCGTCCTCGGTTGAGCGTGTTTCGTTCTAACAAACACATCGGTGCTCAGGTGATTGACGACGAAAACGGACGCACACTGGCTGCTGCTTCGACGGTCGAAAAGTCTTTACGCACCGGTAGCACTGGTAATTCTGAGGCGGCCGAGCAGGTTGGCAAAATGGTGGCTGAGCGAGCCAAAGCCGCTGGTATAGAGATGGTGGTATTGGATCGGGGCGGTAACCGCTACCACGGTCGGGTGGCAGCTCTAGCCGAAGCAGCGCGTCAAGCCGGACTGAAATTTTAGAACCTGAGATAGTGAGACGAAGCCATGCCTGAAGAAAACAACCCAGAAGAGAACACAGCAAAGCCGGCATCTGAGGCGGCGGAGGCTCCAAAGGTGGAGCAGTTGGAAAGCTCCGACGAGTCAGCACCCACTAATAGCGACCCGACTGGTAGTGACTCGACTGATAGTGATTCATCTGCTAGCGACTCATCTGATAGTGATTCATCTGCTAACGACTCAACAAATAGTGACCAGGTCACGGAATCCGACAGCTCCGACAACGCCGACAGCAAAGCCGACAAGGCTGAAGATAAGCGATCAGGAGCCAGGCAGTCCGATGGCAGGCCAGAGCGCAATCGCGACCGTGGTCGTCGTGACCAAAACGAAAACCCCCGCAAAAGCAGCGACGACGGACTGCGTGAGTCACGCGTCATTGACATCAACCGCGTAGCAAAAGTTGTAAAGGGAGGCCGACGTTTTTCATTTACAGCGCTAGTAGTAATCGGAGACGGAGCAGGCCAGGTTGGTTTGGGCTATGGCAAAGCCAAGGAAGTTCCGTTAGCTATACAAAAAGGCACCGAAGAAGCTCGCAAGAATCTCTTTCGCGTACCGCTAGCTGGATCAACCATCATCCATCCGGTTATCGGCGAGGTCGGAGCGGGTCGTGTGATGCTGAAACCAGCTGCGCCTGGTACCGGAGTGATCGCAGGTGGTGCGGCTCGCGCGATTTTGGAGGAAGCAGGCATCGGAGATGTCTTAGCAAAGTCGCTTGGCTCGTCCAATCACATCAATGTTGCCAAGGCAACTATTTCAGGTTTGAAAGACCTAAGGCGACCGGACATGATTGCCACAATGCGAGGCTTGTCGCCTGAGGAGTGCATACAACCAGGCCTGCTGGCGGCTTACCGTGAATCTGAACGTAACCTTAAAGACGCAACCAAAGCCACTGCAAGCGCAGCGAACGCTGCTAGCGAAAGCGATCAATCAGATGCGGTGCCAGCAACCGCAGAAACGGCAACCGCATGAACGCCATAGCCACAGCAAAGAACATCCCCGCACCGAAGAAGGGTCACTTTTCTGTAACGCAGGTGCGGTCAGCCATTGGCGCAAAGCCGAAGTCGGTTGGCACACTTAGGGCGCTTGGCCTAGGCCGCATTGGTAAAACCAACACGCTTCCCGATAGACCCGAATTACGAGGCATGCTTCGCAAGGTAAGCCATCTAATAGTCGTGAAGGAGCCCAAGTAAGCAATGCTGAAACTTCATGATCTTGCACCGGCGCGCGGTTCAAAAAAGCGCGCGCAGCGCGTGGGACGTGGTACCAGCGGCCGACGCGGGAAAACCGCTGGTCGTGGCACCAAGGGTGTGAACGCGCGCGGCAAGGTGCCGGCCTGGTACGAAGGTGGCCAGCTGCCATTGCAGCAGCGCCTCCCAAAGCGAAAGGGCTTCAATAACCCGTTTCGCGTCGAATACCAGCCAATCAACTTGGACACGATCACCGCTAGTGAACTGACTGAGGTAACTCCAGAAAACCTGCTAAGCCAAGGCTTAGTTTCTAAGGGCGCCATGATTAAGGTGCTGGGACGTGGAACACTTAGCAGACCGGTAACCGTGTCCGCACATGCATTTTCGGCCAGCGCACGCGCTGCGATCGAGGCTGCAGGTGGCACGGTTGAAACACTCCCGCCCACATTCAAAGGTCCGCGTCCACCATCCAGTGGCAACCAACATATGAATCGCTGAGGTCTACGTGCTCTCAAGCATGCGAAACATTTTCAAGATCAGAGATCTGCGTGGGAAGATTTTTTTCACGCTGTTCATCATTGCGGCGTACCGCCTTGGCTCTCAGGTACCGGTACCCGGTATCGACTTTGACGCCATCGTCGCTCTACGAGACCAAGCCGATCAAACCGGTGGCGTGCTTGCGTTGCTCAACCTGTTTTCCGGAGGAGCGCTCACAAACTTTGCAATTTTTGCGCTCGGCATTATGCCGTACATCACGGCATCGATCATCATTCAGATTCTCACCGTCGCTATCCCACGCTTCGAGCAGCTGCAACAAGAAGGTGCTACCGGTCAGCGCAAGCTAACGCAGTACACGCGTTACCTCACCCTGGCGATTGCTTTTGTACAAGCCACCGGCATCACATTCATCTTCGGGCGAGGCCAAGGCAGTGCCATCGGCAACACGACCGGCGTGATCGTGATTCCGGATTTCACTTTCAACCGAGTTGCGTTAGTGATTCTGTCACTAACCGCTGGGACGGCGTTGCTCATGTGGATGGGTGAACTCATCAGCCAACGCGGTGTCGGCAACGGCATGTCACTACTGATTTTCGCCTCGGTTGTTTCAACCATTCCATTCGACGGCGCCCGCCTGCTGGCGGTCGAAGGCAGCACTTATCTCATTGGCGGCATTGTTGTAGCGATAGCGATGATGGTCGCAATCATCTTCATTGAGCAAGGCCAGAGGCGCATACCGGTGCAGTTTTCGCGACGCCAGGTTGGCCGCAGGCTTTATGGAGGCCAAAACACCTACATCCCTCTAAAGGTGAATCAGTCTGGCGTTATTCCGGTCATCTTTGCAAGCTCGGTGCTGTTTTTGCCAGTGCTTTTGTCAAATGTGGCTAACTGGGCCTGGCTGCAAACCGTTGTCAACGACTATCTAACGCAGCCCGACAATATTGCCTACATCTTGTTCTTCGGCTCGTTGATTGTCGGCTTTGCCTATTTCTATACAGCGATTTCGTTTGATCCGGTGAAACAAGCCGACAACATTCGCAAGCAAGGCGGATTTATTCCTGGCATTCGCCCCGGACCACAAACCGAGCGCTATCTAAGCCACGTGCTTACAAGGATTACTCTGCCCGGCGCATTGTTTATTGCGCTAGTGGCTTTGCTGCCGACCGTGCTGTTGTCACTTACCAGCGACCTAGACGCTCATGGGTTTAGCGGCGGCGGTGCCGCGATTGGCTTTGGTGGCGTATCAATCTTGATTGCTTCTGGTGTTGCGTTGGAAACCATGAAGCAGGTGGACAGCCAACTGCTCATGCGCAACTACGAAGGCTTCTTGGCGTAGGCATCGCCGTTGTCTTTAAAACTCGTAATACTCGGCAAGCAGGGATCCGGCAAGGGCACTCAATGCGAGTTGCTCGTTGAGCGATATCAGGTGGTACATATTTCAACTGGCGACATGCTGCGCGCGGCAGTAGCGGCAGGCACACCTCTGGGAAAGCAAGCCGAAGCCGTTATGGCTGCCGGTGAATTGGTTTCGGACGAGCTAATTCTGGGATTAGTGCAAGAGCGCTTGACACAACCTGATGTGGTTGAACATGGCTTCTTGTTGGATGGCTTTCCACGCACAGCCGCACAAGCCAGTGGACTGTTAGGACTACTGGAGATAACCAACGAAGCCAACTCCGCACAGCCAGCGATCGATCTTGTGATTGATCTGTCGGTACCGGACGAAATTGTGTCCAAACGTATGGCTGAGCGCGGCCGTGAAGATGACACGCCAGAAGCAATCGCGCGCCGATTGGCGCTGTATGAAACCGAGACCGCTCCACTGCGCTCGGTGTTTGCAGCGGAGTTCCCCCTGGCAACTATTGATGGCCTAGGTACACCCAATGAGGTGCACGAGCGAATTAGCGCAGCGGTTAAAGCCGTCAGCAGTGCGCGCGAGAATTAGCGCAGTGGTTACAACCGTATCGCAGCTACAGGTGGCATTTCTGCTTAGCTTCGGTAGGCTCTGCAGAGGCTATTGCTGGACGTTTTCGTCATTACTGACCTGCCAGCGATGATCAGGTGGTTTTCCGCGGATTGGCTTGTGTCATGACGTACGAAATCAGACAAGCAATCCATTAAACGATCAAGAAACCAGCGAGAGCATCCGACTATGAAGGTAAGACCCAGTGTTAAGCCAATGTGTGACCGCTGCCACGTTATTCGCCGTCATGGCCGCGTTCGCGTAATTTGCACAAACCCCCGCCACAAGCAACGGCAGGGTTAGGAATTTATGGCACGCATAGCTGGCGTTGATATTCCGCGCGAAAAGCGGGTCGAGATAGCACTTACATACATCTACGGCGTTGGTCGTTCGGCTGCGACGCAAATCTGTGATGAGTTGAATTTGCCAGCCAGCACACGCGTACGCGAGCTCTCCGATGAAGAGATAGCCAGCATTCGCAACTTCATCGACTCCAACCTGACCGTTGAAGGTGACCTACGTCGTGATGTGGCTCAGAACATTAAGCGCAAGATTGAGATCGGTTGCTACCAAGGCATCCGTCACCGCCGCGGACTGCCAGTGCGTGGTCAGCGCACACACACCAACGCACGCACTCGCAAGGGGCCGCGCAAGACCGTGGCCGGTAAGAAAAAGGTCGTCTAGATGAGCGACACAGACACCACTACTCCTGAAGAAACGATGCCCGAGGGTGAGGAGTCGTCGCAAGATGAAACACCCACAAGCGAGGCGTTAAAAAATCCATCACCAGAACCCGAAAGCGCACCGGCCAGCGAACCAACCACAGGCACGACCGCCGCTCCAGCACGCCGCACCGGCCGCCGCCGTGACCGCAAAAACATCGGTGAAGGAGTGGCACACATCCGCAGCTCTTTCAACAACACCATCGTCACATTCACTGACCGCCAAGGCAACGTCGTGTCCTGGGCGTCTGCTGGCAACGTAGGTTTCAAAGGCTCACGCAAATCCACTCCATTCGCTGCGCAGCAGGCTGCCGAGCAAGCATCCGAACGAGCCATTGAGCACGGAGTGCGGAAAGTGTCCGTAGATGTGCGTGGTCCCGGATCAGGTCGTGAAACCGCTATCCGTTCGATTCAAAACAGTGGCATAGAGATCACAGGCATCCGCGACATGACGCCCATCCCGCACAACGGCTGTCGCCCACCAAAGCGTCGGAGGGTTTGACATGTCTCGTTACCGTGGGCCAAAGGCACGCGTATCACGCCGCCTCGGCACCAACATCTGGGGAACCGCCGGCGAAACCAAAGCATTAGATCGTCGCCCATACCCACCTGGTATGCACGGCCGCGGCCGCCGTCGTGCACAAAACTCCGAGTTCTTAACGCAACTGCAAGAAAAGCAAAAATGCCGATTCACCTACGGCATGACCGAACGACAGTTTCATAACACCTACGAAGAAGCAGCTCGTCGCACCGGAGTGACAGGTGAAAACCTGCTGGCCCTACTTGAGCAACGCCTGGACAACTTTGTTTATCGTGCAGGTTGGGCAGCCACTCGTCCACAGGCTCGCCAGTTTGTAGGCCACGGTCACCTAAACGTGAATGGCAAGAGGGTGAATATTCCCAGCTACCGCGTGCGCGAGGGCGACGTGATTGATCTTCGGCCTAAGGCACGCGAAAACTCAACTGTGCGTTGGAATCTTGACGTGCTCGATAGGCAGCCGCCCGCTTGGCTTTCAATAGACAGCGATCGGATGTCGGCAACAGTTCTGCATCCCCCGCAGCGCGATCAGATCGATATACCCGTGCGTGAACAGCTCATCGTTGAGTTGTACAGCAAATAATCCAGTCATAACTCATAACTCAGACCAATGGGAGCGAATAAGTGAGTACCACTTCGACTTCGGTCGCAATGCAGCGACCAGCAATTGATGTCCTCGGACAAGAAGAAAATAACCGTCAGCGGTTTACCTTCGGCCCTTTAGAACCGGGCTTCGGCTACACCATAGGAAGCTCGCTTCGTCGTACGTTGCTGTCTGCCATTCCAGGTGCGGCGATCACGCAGGTGCATTTTGACGATGCTTTACATGAGTTTGACACCATCAAAGGCGTGGTTGAAGACATTACCGATCTGGTACTGAACTTCAAAGATGTTGTATTGCGCAGCGATAGTGAAACACCCGTGGCTGTTCGACTTGATGCGGAAGGTCCGGGCGAGGTGCTAGCAGGTGATCTTGATTGGGGTTCCGACGTGACGTGCCTCTCACCTGATCTTCACCTTGCGACACTGAGCGATGACGCTCGCTTGGCGATTGATATCACCGTTGAGCGTGGCTGGGGGTACAAGTCCTCTGGAGATTTGTCATCCGAAGGAGAAATTGGGTTAATCCCCGTTGATGCCATTTTCAGTCCGGTACGCCGAGTCGCAGTTGAGGTTGAACCAACTCGCGTTGAGCAATCCACCAACTACGACATGCTTGTACTGGACATAGAAACCGATGGTGCGCTAAGCCCGAGCGAGGCACTGTCATCGGCCGGTGACAGTCTCTGCTCGCTGTACAACCTGATGTCTGTCATGGTCGATGAAGATCTAGGTCTGGGCCTGGTTGACAATCAACGTCAAAGCGATTACGAATCGCCCGATCTTGACCTTTATCTTGAAGAACTGGGATTGAACTCGCGAACCCTAAACAGCCTAAAACGAGCTTCTCTTAACTCCGTCGGCGAGGTTCTCGAGAACAGCGTTGAAGAGTTGTTGGCGGTTCCAAACTTTGGGCAGAAGGCTCTAGAAGAGCTGGCCGAAAAACTTGACGAACTGGGTTTCACTCTGAGTGGAGCGAGTTCTCTTGACGACGGAACCGACATCGGCAGTGGCGATAGCTCCAATGGCAGCGCTGAAGATTTGATTGGCGAGATCAACGCCATAAGCGACAAAGTGCCCGATCTGATCGGCAAATCTGACGCAGATGCAGACGAAACAGAAACCAGCTAGCGCACCATGCCACAACCACGTAAGGGAAAACGCTTAGGCGGAAGTGCGAGCCATCAGCGCGCAATGATGGCTAACTTGGCTGCTTCTTTGTTTGCAGCCGAAGCGATCGAGACCACAGATGCCAAAGCTCGCGCGCTGAGGCCCTACGCAGAAAAACTGATCACTAAGGCACGTGCCGGCGGTCTTCACAGGCACCGCCAGCTGGTTGCAAGGCTAAACGGCGACCAAGAAATGGCTCAAAAACTGATTGACGAAATTGGTCCTCGCTATGCAGATCGCCCCGGCGGCTACACCCGCATCTTGAAGCTAGGTTCGCGCAATGGTGACAATGCACCCATGGCTCTGATCGAACTGGTCTGACTACTAAACCAGCAGTGCTAGCACCCGAGGTACTTGACGCCCTACGGGCAATGGACACCCCGACAATTTGTAACGCTCTTGAAGTAGTTGCACCCAGTCGTCGAGCACACGGCTTCACTACGACTCCGCTTTTTTGCGCAGACACTGCCATGGAGCCGATGGTTGGCTATGCGCGAACCGGAACCATTCGTGCGGCCGCTCCTTCGGGTCGTTCGCCCGCTGAAGACTTAACGATTCGTCAGGCCTATTACCGTCACATCGCTGAGCCGCCTGGGCCAACGGTGACCGTTATCGAAGACATCGATCCTCTGCCTGGCTGTGGCGCTTGGTGGGGCGAGGTCAACAGCAACATCCACGCAGGTCTGGGATCTTTAGGTGTCATAACAAACGGGTCTATTCGTGATCTGGACGACTGGGCACCCGATTTCGGGGCGCTAGCTGGCTCGATTGCACCTTCTCATGTGTGGGTGCATGTCGTGCAATACAACGTGTCGGTAACGGTAAATGGCATGCAGGTAAGCCCTGGCGACCTTATTCACGCTGATCGGCACGGCGCGGTGGTGGTGCCGGTTCAAGTTGCAGGCCAGCTGCATGATGCAGCTGCTCAGATTGCTACCGCGGAGCACAGGTTGATCGATGCTGCCCAAAGCACCGACTTCAACATCGACAAGCTGGACTCTTTGCTAAATCCCACCGGCGGTGATCACTAGCTGCCGCTGGCGGTCACCTTTTCTGTGTCGTGACCGGCACGTAACAACGTGCCAGGCCGAGCGTCAGTAAAGGCACCATCGACCACCGCCAGTTCACCATTAATGATCACGTTCTGGATGCCTTCACTCTCGGCATACAACCGCCAAGCACCGCCCGGTAGATCCTCTCGTATTTCAACCGGCTTGGATGCAACAGCAGCGGGATCAAACACGACCAGGTCAGCACACCAATCTTGTGCAATACGACCACGTCCAGCTAGGCCATACAGTCTTGCCGGCACGTCGGTCAGCTTGTGCACAGCGGTTTCCAAACTCATCAAGTCGCGCTCACGAGCGGCACTTAGCAAATAAGTGGAGTAGTCAAAGGTTGCTAAGAAGTCCAGATGCGCACCTGCGTCTGAAGCTCCGATTACACAACGATCGTCGTTGAGCAGCTCTTTGCGCAGCTCCCAACTAGGTTCGTCATCGCCAGCAGGTGGTGGATACAACCCGGTTTTAAGGTTGTCTGCCACGACAAGTTCGCACAGAGCATCCCATGGCGTTACACCCTGTTTTTCGGCGATCTCGCCGATCGTTCTGCCCTCAAAGTGGCTGAGGCTTTTGTCGGTCACCTCTCCAACTGTCAGTCTCTCCCAGCGCGCCAGACCGCGAAACGCACTCGGCTGCTGAGCTAGATCATTTAGTTCAGCGCGGCGCTGTGGGTCACTCATCAACGCCATCTTTTCTTCCACGGGTAGAGCCATCGGCTCAGTCCAACCGTGCAAGGTGTCCAGCAAGAACCCGTTCTCAAAGCAAAGCCGACTTTCCGCAGGCATAGGCGCAGTTAACGCAATCACCTTGCCACCTTGACGTGCCGCAAATGATGCCGCTTGAAGTTTTTGTTCGATCACATCGCGCTGACGCTCGTTAGCAAAAATCACGTTCCAGTTGAGCGGTAGATCAGCTGCTACTGACATGTCTGTCAGCAACTGGTAAACGTCTTCGTCAAACCTTTCAACCGTCGGGATGAACTCCAACGCCACCGCCGCAGTGTCACGCACGGCCGCACACAGCTCCACCAGCTCTTCGCGTGTCGCATGCCGGGAAGGAATCGGCGCACCGTTGGCGTCGTTGTGCGTTTTGGCCCAGGATGAACTAAAGCCCAAGCCGCCCGCTGCGATGCAATCGCGCAACAGCAGCTTCATCGCGTTGAGATCGTCTTCGGTGGCGGTTTCACCAACCGAGCGCTCACCCATCACGATGCGCCGCAGAGCGCTATGTCCCACCAAAAAACCTGCATTTGGCATCAGCGTGCCATCGATGGCGTCAAGGTATTCACCAAAACTGCGCCAGTTCCACGGAACGCCCTGTTGCAGTGAAGGCAGCGGCATGCCTTCGACACGCGCCAACATTCGCATTAGGTAATCGCCGTGCTCGGGTTCTAGAGGAGCGATCGTGAAGCCACAGTTACCTCCGATGACGGTGGTTACACCGTGCAAAGGCGAAGGCGAGAGCGTTGTATCCCAGAAAACCTGCGCATCAAAGTGCGTGTGAATATCCACAAAACCTGGGCTGACCACGAGAGAGTCAGCGTCAATGGTCTTGTCAGCTGGACCAGCATCCTTGACCGCTTTGTCGCCGATAGCGACTATGCGCCCATCTTTTACACCTACATCACCAACCTGGCCCGGTGAGCCAGTGCCGTCAATGACAGTTCCGCCCGCGATTATTAAATCAAGCATGTGAGTTACCCCATTCCTCGCGCCGACATTACTCTCAGCACTATGAGTGCCGCTACAAAAAAGTCGCTAGATGCCCATGAAAACAATAACGCGGCTAGCAAAATTCGGTTAGACCTGGCTTACAACGGGAAAAATTTTCGAGGGTTTGCAGAAAATTTGGGTGTGCGAACCGTAGCGGGAGAGTTACGCAGTGCGTTGGAGCGCGTGCTGAGAGTTCCGGTTGAACTTGCGGTAGCAGGCCGAACCGATGCCGGTGTGCATGCGACCGCGCAGGTGGTGACTTTTTCTATTGGCGAAAACCCTACCGACGCTGGCGTTGCCGATTTAGCGAACAGGCTCAACAAAATGCTGGCGCCCGAGATCGCCGTGACCACGGCAAGTGTGGTTCCCAGCAATTTTGACGCTCGTTACTGCGCACAGTCGCGTACATATCAATACTTGGTTTGCAATTCGTCCAGTTGTGACCCGCTGCAAGCTCACCGTCAATGGCACCTGACCAAGCCACTAGATGTGCAGGCCATGAACGAAGCGGCCGAATATTTCATAGGCGAGCACGATTTCAGCTCCTTCTGCCGGCAAACCGAACCGCCTAAGGGTCTGGTTCGAAAAGTGCTGCATGCGCACTGGAGCCAGGCTTCAACAAGATCTCTACTGGAGTTTGAAATCACCGCTCGTGCGTTTTGCCAGCAGATGGTCAGATCGCTCGTGGGACTGTGCGTTTCGGTCGGCCAGGCACGCCATCGTGTGGATGAAGTGCCTGAGATCATGGCCGCCAAAGATCGCAACACGGTTAGACGAATCGCTCCACCTCACGGTCTCACCTTGATTGGCGTTGATTATTGAGCCTTGCTCGCTGACGAGTACTGCAAATCCAGTACGTTGCGAGGTGTCTCTTCTGGCCTTAGCCTTAGCTCTCTAGTTATGCGCACTTACGCACCAAAAACCAGCGAGATAACCCGTGAGTGGCATGTCATTGACGCCGATGGCTTGGTGCTAGGCCGGTTAGCTACAGCGGCTGCTCGTTTGTTGAGCGGCAAGCACAAGCCCACGTTTGCCCCCTACATCGATACCGGTGATCATGTCGTCATTGTTAACGCCGACAAGGTGGTGCTAACGGGTGACAAGCTGAATCAGAAGCAGGTCTATCGCCACTCGGGTTACCCAGGCGGACTACGCAGCCAAACGTATGGCGATCTGTTAGAGCGTCGTCCAGCGGATGCAGTACGTAAAACGATTGCAGGAATGTTGCCGCGCAACCGACTAGGTGCAGCGCAGCTTCACAAGCTGAAGGTGTATGCCGGTCCGGATCATCCTCATGCTGCTCAATCACCCAAGCCTCTTACTGTGGAGCGCACCGGTAAGCGCACTCGCCGCGGTGAGGTAGCTAGTAATTCTCGCCATGCTGCTCGCCTTAGCGCTGAAAAACGTGCTGCTAAGTAACTGAAGCTTTCGACGGAGTAACTAGTGCCTCAACCCCTCACACAAACAACCGGTCGCCGTAAGCGGGCCATAGCCCGCGTGCGACTGCATTCCGGTACTGGGATTATTCGGATAAACGGACGAGAGTTCGAGAAATTTTTTACGTCGGCCAGCCACCGCATGAATATCACAGAGCCGCTGCGACTGAGTGAAACAGAACAGAACTACGACATAGACGCAACTGTGAACGGGGGCGGCATTTCCGGTCAAGCAGATGCGGTGCGTCTTGGCATTGCGCGGGCATTGGTTGAGATTGACTCTGAGTACCGCGCAGCTCTTAAACCAGCTGGCTTGTTGCAGCGTGATTCGCGCATCAAGGAAAGCAAAAAGTACGGTCTCAAAAAAGCTCGCAAGGCTCCGCAGTACTCCAAGCGTTAAGCCGAGCGGCATTTATTCGTGCCCAGTGAGTCTTTGCGTTTTGGCACTGATGGCGTACGCGCAGTTGCGTTCAGCCAGCTAACCGAAGAATTTGTCGACCGCCTGGGTTTTGTAGCCGCACAGGTATTAGGCGAGCAACGATTTGTCGTCGGTGCTGACACGCGTGAATCGTCCCCACGGCTAGTGGCTGCGCTCACTCAAGGCCTAAGAGCCGCTGGCGCAGAGGTGATCGACTTGGCAGTGGTTGCTACACCAGTGGTTTCTTTCGCATGCGATTTGTGGAACTGCAACGGTGCCATGGTGTCTGCCTCGCACAATCCGTGGACCGATAATGGTGTGAAGCTGTTTGCGATCGGCGGCACCAAACTAAGCGATCAAACAGAACAGGCGATTGCTGAACAAGTTGATCAAATCGAGATAAAGCCAGATAGAACGCATGCTGCTGTGCCGCAAAGGCGGCGAGGCGAGATAGAGCCAGCCAAAGTAATGCGCCTTTATGAGAGCTCGCTCGCTGCGGGCATTGGCGATCGCAGTCTTAAAGGCTTGCGTCTAGTAGTTGATGCTGCAAATGGTGCTACCGCTTCTTACGCTGCGGAGATTTTGCGCAACCTCGGTGCAGAAGTTGAAGCACTGTTTGACGCCCCTGACGGACGCAACATCAACGACGGCTGCGGTTCTGCGCACCCGCAAGCCACTCAGACCGAAGTGGTTCGTAGTGGCTCCGATTTAGGGTTGTGCTTTGACGGTGATGGAGATCGGTTGATTGCGGTTGATAGCGCTGGCAACCTGATCAACGGAGACCGGTTGTTGGCGTTGTTCGCACGCGATTTAGCGGCCGCGGGAGAACTTTCAAAGCGCACGCTGGTTTCCACTGTCATGTCAAATCTCGGCCTACGAGAGGCGTTGGCAACCGCCAACATTGCCATCGCAGAAACCCCCGTAGGCGACCGTTACGTGCTGAATGCAATAGATGCAGGCGGGTTCGACTTGGGAGGTGAACAATCCGGCCACATAATTTTCAGACGTCTAGCTGCCACGGGTGACGGGCTCCGCAGCGGTGTGCAACTGGCTGACTTACTGCTGCGGTCTAGAGGATTAAACCCAAATCAGAGCAGTGCAGCTCTAGCCGCCAATGCCATGACGCAGTATCCCCAGGTGCTCAAAGGTGTTCCCATCCTTGAGAGCCGCGTCTCAGAGATTTCGGATGGACTGCCAGCGGCTCTCGAGCACCAGATCAATGAGATTGCCGCTAATGCAGATCCACACACCCGCGTGTTGGTAAGGCCAAGCGGAACCGAGCCACTGGTGCGAGTGATGGTGGAGGCAGCAAGCAGCGACTATGCCGAACAGCTCTGTGATCGGCTTGTTGCGTTAGTGCGAGACGAACTGTCGCTGTAGCTGCGGCCGCGGTTCTGGTTGCGCTGTGCCAACAAAGTAACTCTGGCAGCTATACCGATCGGTAATCTCAACAGGCATGTGCGGAATTGTCGCGGTGATAAGCCAAAGCGATGATCGTCCGCCAATCGCACCTGAGCTATTGGCGCCAGTGCTAGCGCAAGCCACCAATGAGTTGAGGGAGATAACCAAACCGGTAGCTCAAATGCCGTTATTACGCAGCGCTGCCGAAATGACCCGTTCGGTCGATCAGCGACTGCGGTCGCTACCTGGTGTTCACCGACTAGTAAACGATCCGCAAACTAAGGCAGCGGTTAGCTCGGCGGTAACTGCATTGGCCGAACAGTTGGCTCGCATCGACGCTTTGTTGGATGCTCCACCATCACAAGCAGCCGAAGCGGTAACCGAAACGACCGATCTGGCTGGTCGATTAGCTGACAGCGTGTTTGCAATCGCGCGCGATCGACTTCGCACAGCTTCTGCGATCGTTGCTCTGTCGAGTAGCGCTGCTCAGTCAGATAGAAAAGCCGGTGCGTTGCTGACTAGTTCGTGCGTTACAGGGCTGTGGGCTATCCAGGTTGCTCTCTCGAGTTTGGATCGGCTTGAGGTGAGAGGTCGAGATTCGGCCGGGTTGCAAGTTTTCGTTGCTGACAAAAAAAGCACCGCAGAGGCCAATGGCACGCCGTTTGTTTACAAAGTTGCCGCGGAGATCGGTGAACTCGGCGACAACACCGCGGCATTACGTGAGCAAATAAGCAGCGACCAAAAGCTGCACACTGCTCTTAACACGGCTGGCACAACGGTGTCGGTTTTGGCGCACACCCGCTGGGCCAGCGTTGGGATCATCTCCGAACCAAACGCTCACCCACTTGACGGTTTTGAACACGGTGCCGCTGAGCACACGACAGCTGAACACAATGCATCAGTTCACTGCGCAGCTGTTCTTAATGGAGATGTTGACAACTACACCGATCTGAAGGAAAGCAACAACCTCCAAATCGCTCCCGAAGTAACCACCGACGCCAAGGTGATACCAACGCTGTTGCGCCGTGCTTTGCTAACGGACAACACAAACAGTGTTATCGCGAGCACGCAGGTGCGGTCGGCATTCTCCTCCACGGTTAACGATCTTGAAGGATCAGTTGCCATTGCGGCGCACACGCAAGCCGCGCCTAGATGTCTGATGCTGGCACTGCGAGGCAGTGGTCAAGCCCTGTACGTGGGCGCCAATGACAACGCTTACATCGTTGCCAGCGAGCCGTATGGACTGGTGGAGGAGGTTGATCACTACCTGCGGATGAATGGTGAAGCATCCGCCGACCGCAACAATCCAGTTGGCAGCCGAGGCCAGATCATTCTGCTCGATCCCGACAATCTCACCGGTCTTACTAATCTCACTAATCGCACCGAGCAAAACCCTGAAGCGCTGGCGCGGTTGCAAGCCGTGGATCGTTATTCATTTGATAACTCGCAGTTGCCAGTGGCCAAAGATGAGATCACCACAGCGGAGATCACAACCAGAGACATTGACCGTGGCGATGCCCCACACTTTTTTCTAAAAGAAATCCGCGAAGCCCCTCGCTCGTTTCGCACCACCTTGCGCGGGAGAATCGAGCACTATCGCTCCAACTCCTTTAACCAACATGCCAGAGTGGTGCTTGAAGACTCCGCCTTACCCGCCAACGTCCGCGAAGCCCTGAACACAGGCCGGATCAAAAACATCGTTGCCATCGGCCAAGGAACCGCAGCCATAGCTGCAGCCGCCCTACCGTTTTTCTGCGATCACGCAGATTTACATCCAGCATTTCCGAAGGTCTCGGCCGAACTAGCTACCGAACTCAGCGGCTTTGGTTTGACGAGCGACATGAGCGACACACTGGTCGTAGCGGTCAGCCAGTCAGGCACTACCACCGATCTCAATCGCACGGTCGAACTCGTACGCGCGCGAGGCGCACTGGTGCTAGCGATCGTCAATCGTCGCAACAGCGACCTAACCGAACGTGCCGATGGCGTCCTCTATACCTCCGACGGGCGTGATGTGGAGATGTCGGTGGCATCTACCAAGGCTTTCTATGCGCAGGTAGCGGCCATAGTGCTGCTGTCTGTGGCTATTAGCTCAGAGTTCCGTTCTGCTGGAAACTCTGACCGGTCTGGCGCAAGCACCTTGTCCGCAGCGCACGAAGAGTTCACAACCGATCTACTAAACGCGTTAGAGGCCATGCCAGCCGCCATTGAGGAAGTGCTGGCCAGCCGCGCAGAAATCGCCTTGATAGCTCGTCGTCACGTCGGATTTAAGAGACACTGGGCGGTGGTGGGTAACGGCGTCAACCATGTCGCAGCGCGCGAAATCCGCATCAAGCTTTCAGAGCTTTGTTATCACGCAGTGGCAGAAGATTTCACCGAAAACAAGAAGCACATAGATCTGTCAAGTGAGCCATTAATCCTCGTTTGCGCAGCTGGTGTGCCGTCCTCGGTGGATGCAGACATAGCCAAAGAGATTGAGATTTACAGAGCTCACCGTTCCACACCGGTGGTATTCGCATCCAAGACCAGTCAGTTTGCTGGCGAACCCGATGTTGTGACCGTCCCGCAGGTGCATCGCGCACTCGACTTCGTGCTGGCAGCCGTTGCCGGGCATCTTTTTTCCTATGAAGCAGCGCGTGTGATTGATTCACTGGCCGACCCATTACGTGAGATGAGAGTTGCTGTTGAAGCTGCCGTAGGTCGCTACATGGCACCGGAAAATGCCGCGACCGTACCGACCAGCTCAACCGGGGATCTGTTGGCTGGTGTGGCCGAAGACATCACCGCTCCAGCAAATCGTTTGCTATCTGCCTTACAGGCCGGCTCATACGACGGACATCTACGTGTTGGTACAGCACTGCGGCTGACTTCGGTGCTGCCATTTGTGCAAGGTGTTACCGGACTTGAGCTTTATCAGCAGACTCTCGGCAAAGTTGGCACGCCGGGGACTGTGTTAGAAGATCTTGAGAGAGTCTTAAACACCGCCATTGATGAACTAACTCGTCCAGTGGACACCATCAAGCATCAGGCAAAGTCGGTAACTGTGGGTATTTCACGCTCCGAAGATTCATTGTTGGCTTCGTTACTGGTAACGCAAGTGCAGGAGGCCGGTGCACCGCGCGATCGTCTCAGCTATGCCTCTCTCCAAACCTTGGCGGCTCTTGATCCCGCCGTCAAAGAGGTCGTGGGCTATACCCGCTATCGCATCGACGGTGAGATCACCGCAGACAGCGGTGCGTTACACGAAACTGCAATAGATCTCACCCGCCCAGCCGCCACCATCCAAGTGGTCGACCGTGGTGGCGTTGCATGTGAAATCACCTCGCGCACAGGAACCGACTCGCGCTTACGTGGTACCAAACACCGTGCCGCGTTTGAGCGTGAGGTAACGGTTGGACGCGGCAGTGACGGCCGCACGGTGATTCATGTGCCTGAGACCAAGGACGGACGCGTGGTCGGTCTTACCTTGCTGCACTGTCAGTTTGCATCCACGATTAGGGCGCATCAGATGCGTGCTGTGCTACGCGGATATCGCGGACGCTATGGCGCTTTGGTGGATGCCGTTACAGAGGCCTTGCCCGTCTTCAAAGATGATGTTTTGGGGCAAATAGATGTGGTTGATTTGCTAACTCGACCGGTGTACGTGTTGGCTGAAAGCTGGATAACGCCAAGCACAGGCGACACAACTCCAACTAATAACTCCGACTGATTTTGCTGTTCCAAAGGATTACAAGATCGCATGCATGTCTGAGACGCAAACACATCGCACGCAAGACGCAGCAACCCAGACAAGCCAACCCCAGACTGGTCAAATGCTTGGCGTTGGTATTGACCTAGTTGATGTCGCTCGTTTTGAACGTGCACTTGCTAGACGCACCGGCATAAGTCAGCGGTTGTTTACCGAACTTGAGCTTGATCAAGCCAAGGGGCAAACCACGGCTGCGCGCGCTAGTCGTTTGGCTGCACGTTTCGCAGCCAAAGAAGCGGTCATGAAAGCCCTCGGGGTCGGCATCGGATCCGTGCGCTTTCACGACATCGAGATCCGCCGCCTTTCCTCTGGCCAACCAGAACTAAACCTGACCGGCTCCGCTGCTGCGCTAGCAGCGCAACGCGGTGTAACCAACTGGCACGTGTCAATGTCGCACACCTCCACTAACGCTGGTGCTGTGGTGGCTGCGCAATAAGACTCAAGCATGATTCCCATCGTTACACCGGTTCAGATGAACGAGGCAGACTCAACGGCTAGCAAACAGGTAAGCACCACCACACTCATCCAGCGAGCCGGCACTGCGGTTGCCTTTGCGGCTCGCGAACTCATCGGCGGGACTTATGGCCGGCGCGTGCTTGTAATCAGCGGCCCTGGCAACAACGGAGCTGACGGCGTCGTGGCAGCCGAAATGCTGAACAGCTGGGGCGCGCGATGTGATGTTCTCCCACCAGCAGCCGTGTCTGTCCTTGCCGAGGGCGCACCGGACTGGCTATCACCAAACGATTGTGGAGAGTGCTACGACCTCGTTATCGATGCTGCCTTCGGCACTGGGTTGCGCGCTCGGTGGGATCCCGGTCCGCAACCGTCCGCACCGGTGCTAGCGGTTGACGTGCCCTCTGGTATTGATGCGCTCACTGGTTACGACCACGGTTCTTGGAATGCCGAGCTGACACTCACCTTCGCCGCTTTAAAGCCAGGCCTGTTGCTACATCCCGCAGCCGCAAAGGTGGGGAGATTAAAGGTCATCGACATAGGCAACGAGCTAACCGCAGCTACAACTTCTGTGGCGCAGGCTCACCTGCTAACCGACGCTGACGCCAACTCTGTCTTGGGGCAAGCACCCATAGACACGCACAAATGGCAAACCGCAGTCCGAGTAGTGGCCGGTTCGCAGCTGTATCCCGGAGCGGGATACCTAACTAGTGCCGCAGCCTTACAAGCCGGAGCAGGAATGGTGGCGCTGAGCACTCCTGGCTGTCAAGGCGAAGACATCAAGCGGACACAAGAGGTGGTGGCACTCAGTACCGGCTCGGATTGGGTGGCGAATGTGTTAGAAGACGAAGACCTAGATCGCTATCGCTTGTTGGTTATCGGCCCGGGGTTGGGCAGCACAACTCATGTAATCGCCAAAACAGCAGACCTGATAGCGCATTGTCCACTGCCAGTAGTAATAGACGCTGACGCATTGTCTGCAGTGGCAGCAAACCCAAACTGTGTGCAAGGACGTAGCGCAGCCACCGTGCTTACCCCGCATGAGGGTGAGTTCAAGCATCTGATGGGTGCTGCTTCTAAGCAAGATCGGTTCAAGTCAGTGCTAGAAGCAGCACAGTTGTTCAACGCGATTGTCGTGCTTAAGGGACCTACAACCTTGATTGCCACGCCCGCGCCTAGCCCCTCACCACACGGTAAGACGGGTTGCGTGTATGCGGTTACGTCCGGTTCGCAACGTCTTGCTACGGCTGGCTCGGGGGATGTTCTGACCGGCGTCATCGCCGGTGCGATCGCCTCTGCAAGAGTCTCCAGCGATCATTCCACAGATCATTCCACCGGTCACTCCACCGGTGCTTGCAGGGAGTCGGATCGACTGGCACAAACCGTGGCGGCCGCGGCTCATTGGCACGGCCGAACCGCTACCACGCACATCCAGCGAACCGGGCAAGCCATTAAGCCAACTACACCGCTGATCGCATCCCAGCAGATCGACCTGCTAGCCGCCGCGCGCGCAAGCCTAAATGCCGACACACCCATGACCGATAGCTGTGCCTAGTCAAGCTAAAAACAGCACTGCGGACTCTGGCCGTCCTACCTGGTGCGAGGTTGACCTTGCTCTACTTGTCGGCAACTTTCAACAAATCCGACAACACGTCGGAGAAGGCGTCGTTGTTACCCCCGTTATTAAAGCCGATGCCTACGGGCACGGCATCGGCCCCTGTGGTCTGGCACTAGAGCAAGCTGGCGCAAAATCCCTTGCTGTCGCCTACGTCGAAGAAGGAATAGCGCTTCGTGATGCAGGAGTGAGCACCGAGATTCACGTGCTTGGCGGCGCAATCACACGTCAGATCCCGCTATTTCTCAAACACAACCTCACCTTTACCGCACCCTCAGTCGACAAGCTGCGACAGGTAAACGAAGCCGCTGAATCTTCCGGGGTCGTTGCTCGAGTGCATCTCAAAATAGACACCGGCATGGAACGCATAGGCGTTCAGCACTACAACGCCGACACGCTGTTTGAAACTTCTTTGCAATGCAAAAACGTAGAGGTTGTTGGCGTCTTTAGCCATTTTGCTTGCTCAGACGAAGACGCTGAGCAAACCAGCAACGGCACCACTCGCTTACCTAAAACCGAAACTCAGCTTGACCGATTCCTTGAAGCACTCCGCTTCTACGACCGTCACGAACTACCCACGCCTACTCGCCATATCTCCAACTCCGGCGCAATAGCTCGCTTACCGCAAGCTCACCTTGACATGGTGCGACCTGGTATCGCATTGTTTGGCTGCGGAGACTGGGCTAACCAGCTAGGCACAAAACCGGTGCTCAGTTGGCAGAGCGAAGTGATCTACTTCAAGTCTGTGCCAGGGTCTACTCCGGTGGGTTATGGCGGCACCTGGGAATCGCCAGAACAAACCCGCGTTATAACGCTGCCAGTGGGATACGCGGACGGCTACAAGCGCACCATGTCTCACCGTGCGCAAGTGCTCGTCAACGCAGAACGTTGCCCGACAGTGGGTGTTATCTGCATGGATCAAACAATGGTTGACATTGGTCCAAATGGAACCGCATACAACGGTGACAAGGTTGTGTTGATTAGCGGCAATCACAGTGAAGACAGCTCACAGCCCATCACCGTCGCCGATCTAGCTAACTGGGCGGGTGCTTCCAGTTATGAAGTGCTCACATCAATCTCGGCGAGAGTGCCGCGGCGTTACCTGCCACCGAATTAGTCCGGCTAGCAGTTTTACTAACCACACTCTTGTTGGCATGATCTTGCAAACCGAGTCAGCTGAGGCGACAAAGGCCGTTGCGGCCGCGCTAGCACCACAGCTAATCGCGGGTGACGTGTTGCTGCTGTCAGGTGATCTTGGAGCCGGCAAGACCGCGTTCGTGCAAGGACTAGCCGTAGCGCTAGGCATCAAAGAGCAAGTCACCAGCCCCACATTCACATTGGCTGCTACCTATCGAGAAGGCCGCCTGCCATTACATCATCTTGACGCGTACCGTCTGGAAAACCTGTACGAAACACTTGATCTAGACCTGCCGGAGTTGCTTGATGACAATGCCGTTCTGTGCATCGAATGGGGTGAGGTGATGGTGCCAGAGCTTCCGCGTGACTTCTTAGAGATACATCTTCGCTTGGCTCCAACTGACGCAAACCTTGCAGATACCAGGCTGATCGAGTTCAGTTTTGTTGGCCCTTCTTGGCAGCCGCGTTGCGCAGAAATTAGTGAGCTATTTTCAGAGTCGGTTCACAATGCTAATTCTTAGCATCGAGACCGCTACCCAGCAGGTAGGGGTAGCCGTTGGTACCAGCGACGCCACGCTGGCGTCGTTTCATGAAAGCGAAGATCGCCGCCACGCAGAAACTCTTGTGCCCGCAATAAAGGACGTTTGCGAGCAGGCTCAGGTCTCGCTAGCCGACATAGACGCAGTAGCCGTCGATGTCGGCCCGGGACTATTTACCGGGTTACGAGTGGGGCTCGCAACCGCCAAGGCAATAGCGCACGCTTGTGATGTTCCGATGCTTGGTCTCACAAGCCTGGAGGTGCTCGCGTTTTCGGCTCGCGACTGCGACCGCAACATCTTGGCCACCGTTGATGCCCGACGAGAAGAGATCTTCTACGCCCTCTATCACCGCAGGTCAGACATACCTGGCGCCATGGCTTGTATAGAAGAACCCCAGGTTGCTAAACCAGATGATGTGGTTAAACACCTGACTGATTTTCAAGGTGCCCCTAGTGTTCAAGACGTCCCGAGTAATCGTCCGTCTGCACTAGTGGTGGTAGGCGACGGTGCTCAGCGCTATCACGAGCTATTTGAAGCCGTGCCCGGCTTTGACCTGCGGCCACCGCTTTATCCAAGTTCGGCAGATCTGGTTGAGCTGGCTCACATACACGCACGCCAAGGTGGCTTTATGTCACCAGCAGAGGTAGTGCCGCAGTATCTGCGAGCGCCGGACGCTCGCATCAACTGGGAGCAACGAGCGCGCGTATGACCGACTCATTGCTTGTTGAGCCGATGCGGCGTTCTCATCTGCGAGACGTCCTGCAAATCGATCGATCCGTATACCCGCGACCGTGGTCAAAGTCGCTTTATCTAGATGAGCTAAGCCAGCCGCAAAATCGTCTCTATCTGATAGCGCGTGAAAGCAGAACCGTGATCGGCTACGTAGGTCTGATCGCGGTTGCTGAACAAGGACACATCGCTTCGTTGGCGGTAAGCCCGCAAGCGCAGAACCAAGGTGTTGGCTCGATGCTGATGTTGGCATTGCATCAAGCCGTCCGAAACAAACACCTACCCGACCCAGTTCAAGCTTGCCCAGCTCCAGTCGGCTCAGCAGTAGCCGAAATACAGCACATGACCCTGGAGGTACGAGCTTCCAACCTCTCAGCGCAACGGCTCTATTCCAGGTTTGGTTACGCGCCTGTAGGTACCAGAACGGGCTACTACCGCGGTCGCCCCGGTCAAAAACGCGAAAACGCCATCGTGATGTGGTGCCACGACATCGATAGCACCGAACACGGAGAACGTCTGCAACGCATCAAATGCCACCAGCACGTCGCTAAGTCAGATCCTGCTAGCAACTCCAGCGATAGCCGCACATGAACATTCTCGGAATCGAAACCTCTTGCGACGAAACCGCCTCTGCGGTAGTTACCGACGGCTGCCAGATTCGCTCCAACGTTGTCTCCAGTCAGGTCGATCTGCATGCCCGTTATGGCGGAGTCGTGCCCGAAATCGCCGGCCGCGCGCACGAATCACTCATTACCCCAGTAGTGGCGCAAGCCCTAGAGGAAGCCGAACTCGAAAGCGGAGACATAGACGCCGTAGCTGTTACCCACGGACCGGGCTTGATTGGCAGTCTGCTTATCGGCATCTCAGCGGCTAAAGCGTTTTCGCTGGTTTGGGATGTGCCATTCATAGGAATCAATCACCATGAGGCGCACTTGTACGCGGCCCTGCTCGACGAAGCAGACAATTCGTTGGAGTTTCCGCTGGTGGTTCTGCTGGTAAGCGGCGGGCACACGATGCTGATTGAGTTCATTGATCACGGTGAATACCGACTTCTTGGAGCCACGCTGGACGATGCTGCGGGTGAAGCGTTTGACAAGGTGGCCCGTTATCTGGGGCTCGGCTATCCCGGTGGCCCCGCCATTGACTTGCTTAGCAGCGAGGGTGATAGCAAAGCCGTGCCACTCCCTCGTGCGATGATGAGTGGCAGCTTCGACTTTTCTTTCTCAGGTCTGAAGACCGCTGTTATCAACTATGTGCGCAAACACAGCGAGGTTGCTACCGCCGATGTGGCTGCATCATTCCAAGCCAGTGTCACCGACGTGCTCATCAAGAAGTCCATTCAAGCGGCCATTGAGGTCGGCGCCAGTGGAATTTGCTTGGCCGGGGGAGTAGCGGCCAACCGCTCCCTGCGAGAACAGCTAACCCAAGCTTGCGCCGAGCAGGGCATCTCCGCTCACCTGCCGTCTAGCGCAATGTGTACTGACAATGCGGCCATGGTCGCTGCAACGGCTTGGTGGCGACTAGCTCACGATGGCCCCTCACCGCTAAGTCTTGGCGCTGACCCAAGCCTCAAACTTGATTTCGTGTAACCCCCGTTTCACCAAATCTGGTTGCTACTAATCCGGTTGCGATAAACGTTGCGACTAACAAAGTCTGCCCTTATCATTAGCACTCGCCTAGGGAGAGTGCTAATCCGCTAATCCGGGCGTTTCTTACTAATGCGGCACGGCCGCCTGACTAAATCCGAACAACAAGGAGCATCCGCGCAAATGAATCTCAAGCCACTTGAAGACCGTATTGTCGTCCGTCCCGGTGACGCCGAGGAGACCACCTCTAGCGGTCTGGTTATCCCCGACACAGCCCAAGAAAAGCCCCAGCAGGGCGAGGTTGTGGAGGTAGGTCCGGGCAAGCGCTCCGATACAACCGGCGAAATAATCCCCGTAGATGTCGCAAAAGGTGACACCGTCGTCTACAGCAAGTACGGCGGCACCGAAATCACTGTTGCGGGTGAAGATCTACTCATTCTCAGCGCGCGCGACGTACTAGCCATCGTTGCCTAGAGCACGTAAGTAACTAAGTCACAAAATACCTAGATAGGACCCAGAAAATAAATGACAAAAATCCTGAAATACAGCGAAGAAGCTCGCCGCAGCCTTGAAGCAGGTGTCAACAAGTTGGCAAATGCAGTGAAGGTGACGCTCGGCCCCAAAGGCCGCAACGTGGTGCTGGAGAAGTCGTTTGGCGCTCCCACCATTACTAACGATGGGGTCAGCATCGCGCGCGAAATCGAACTAGAGGACCCGTTTGAAAACATGGGCGCTCAGCTTGTAAAAGAAGTAGCCACCAAGACCAACGATGTTGCCGGTGATGGCACTACTACCGCCACCGTGCTAGCACAAGCGTTGGTGCACGAAGGCTTACGCAACGTTGCTGCTGGCGCAAACCCGATGTCGCTTAAGCGGGGCATCGAAACAGCCGTAGCAGCAGCGGTTAAAGACATCGGTGCGATGTCCGAAGATGTGTCGTCAGACAAGAAAAAGATCGCATCTGTGGCCGGCATCTCATCTGCCGATCCAGCAATCGGAGCGATTCTCGCCGAAGCCTTCGACAAGGTCGGCAAAGACGGAGTGATCTCAGTAGAAGAATCCAACACTTTTGGTGTGGATCTCGAATTCACAGAGGGCATGCAATTTGACAAGGGCTTCTTGTCTCCATATTTCGTAACTGACGCGGATCGTCAAGAAGCCGTGCTGGATGATCCTGTGTTGCTATTTGTAAACGGCAAAGTCGGCTCGGTGCAAGAGTTGGTACCCGTTCTCGAGAAGGTGATGCAAACGGGCAAGGTCTTGTTAATCATCGCTGAAGATGTTGAGGGTGAAGCGCTTGCCACGCTGGTGGTCAACAAGATTCGTGGCACGTTCACATCGGTTGCGGTTAAGGCACCTGGTTTTGGCGAGCGCCGCAAAGCAATGCTGGCTGACATGGCGATCCTGACTGGCGGAGAGGTAATCTCCGAAGAAGTCGGACTCAAGCTTGACAACACCACAATCGACCTGCTCGGCACAGCGCGCAAGGTAATCATCACAAAAGATGAGACCACCATCGTTGAAGGCGGCGGCAAGAAAGCCGACGTTGATGCTCGTGTTACTCAAATCAAGCGTGAAATAGAGGACACCGACTCCGACTGGGATCGTGAAAAGCTGCAAGAGCGGCTAGCCAAGCTGGCTGGCGGTGTGGCCGTGATTCAAGTAGGCGCAGCCACAGAGGTGGAGCTGAAAGAAAAGAAGCATCGCATCGAAGATGCTGTTTCTGCTACGCGTGCAGCCATCGAGGAAGGCATCGTGCCCGGCGGTGGCACTGCGCTGCTGCGTTCGCGTACAGCCATCTCCAAGCTCAAGCTGCGAGACGATGAAAAAACTGGCGCCGACATGGTGTTCAAAGCGCTTGATGCTCCGACACGCCAGATCGCCCAAAACGCGGGTTATGAAGGCGCGGTAGTCGTACAAGCCGTTGAGTCGGGTGCGGGCAATGACGGTTTCAACGCCGACACCGGTAAACATGAAGACCTCGTGAGCGCTGGCGTGATCGATCCGGCCAAGGTGACACGTGCGGCCCTGCAGAATGCAGCTTCCATTGCTGCGCTACTGCTAACGACCGAGACGCTAGTTACCGACAAGCCAGAAGAAGAAGACGCAGCATCAGCTGCTGCTGCGGCGGCCGCAATGGGCGGTGGCATGGGGGGCATGCCTGGAATGATGTAGGAGAATGCGTAGCCAGCTTTGCTAAGCAACCTTGCTAAACAAGCAGTTGCGCATCACACTGCATCTTTATGAACGCATCGGAGCCAGGCGCTCAATCGCCTGAACACAGCGGCAATCCCGCTGTGTTGGTATTGGACTTTGGCGCTCAATATGCGCAACTGATAGCTCGCCGTATTCGCGAGGCAGGTGTGTTCAGCGAGATAGTTCCGAACGACATCTCCGCTGACGAGCTAGCGAGCAAGAGCCCACCAGCCATCGTGCTCTCAGGCGGTCCAGCATCGGTACATGTGCCAAATGCTCCCGGCATTGACCACGGAATCTTTGAGTTAGGCGTGCCCATCTTGGGAATTTGCTATGGCGCTCAACTGATCGCACAAGAGCTTGGTGGCATCGTCGGTCGAAGCCAGCGAGGCGAATACGGTGCAACGCAGCTAATACGCAACACCAACCCCTCGCTTTTGTTTGCTCCTGAAAGTAAAAATGATGCCAACCCGCCAGATGAAGCGACCACCACCACAACGGTATGGATGTCGCATTTTGATTCTGTAAGCGAGCCCCCAGCTGGGTTTGATATAACCGCTGCGACCACCGAAGCTCCGGCTTGTGTCATCGAAAATAGTGCTCGTTCCATTTTTGGCGTGCAGTACCACCCTGAAGTGGCACACACTCAGGGCGGCCAAGACCTCCTAGAGCGGTTCTTGCATGAGGTAGCGAACTGTCCACGCGACTGGACTACAACCAATGTCATTGATCAAGCCATCGCCGAGGTACGCGCGCAGGTAGGAGATCAGCGGGCTATCTGTGGACTATCGGGTGGCGTTGACTCTGCGGTGGCGGCCGCGCTGGTGCAGAGCGCCATCGGAGATAATCTGACCTGCGTATTTGTCGACACCGGGTTGCTAAGAGCCGACGAATCTGAACAGGTGGTCGAAGCATTTGGCCGCACCTCCGATGTTGAGCTAATCCACATAGACGCCACAGATGAGTTCTTCGAAGCTCTGGCTGGGGTTACAGACCCAGAGCAAAAACGCAAGATCATCGGCGAGAAGTTTGTGCGAGTGTTTGAACGTGCGGCAGCCACGGTTGGTGATGCCGAGTTCTTAGTGCAAGGCACGCTGTACCCGGACGTGATCGAATCAGGCTCACCGCAAGCCGCCAAGATCAAGAGCCATCACAACGTGGGCGGCCTGCCCGACGACATCACCTTTGGCGTCGTGGAACCGTTACGGCATCTGTTCAAAGATGAGGTGCGTGCGGTAGGCACACAGCTCGGCTTGCCCGATGAGATCGTGTGGCGTCAACCTTTTCCAGGTCCAGGGCTAGCCGTCCGCATTGTTGGAGAGGTAACACCTAACTCGGTTGAGATCGTGCGAGCAGCAGATGCCATCGTGCGTTCTGAGATAGCTAAGGCAGGTCTGGAGCGCGAGATCTGGCAGGCGTTTGCCGTGTTGGCAGACATTCGCACTGTCGGGGTGATGGGCGACGAGCGCACTTACGCACGCCCAATAATTGTGCGAGCAGTGACCAGCGAAGACGCCATGACTGCTGATTGGGCGCGCCTAGACCATGACTTACTCGAACGTATTTCTTCTCGCATCATCAGCGAGGTGTCTGGCGTCAATCGCGTGGTCTACGACATCACCTCAAAGCCACCCGGCACCATCGAATGGGAATAACTGGGAATAGCACGGGAGTAGAAGGCGTACCCTCAACACGGTGGAACTGCCGCTTGGATTTGTAGCTCACGTCGGCAATATCGGCATCAAAGACAACACCACCGATGTGCTGTTGTTGGCCGCCACTCGCCAACCAGCCATAGCTACAGGCGTCTTTACCAAAAGCCTTTTCAGCGGCCCCAGCGTGGAGATCAGTCGCCGAAATCTCGCTGGCGGCACTGCGCAAGCGGTAGCGATAGTTTCCAAAAATGCCAATGTGGCGACCGGTAAGCAAGGCACCGCTAATGCCGAGGAGTTAGCCAGACTGACCGCTGAGGTATGCGGTTGCGATCCAGGCAAGGTGATCGTCGGTTCAACGGGTGTCATCGGAGTGCCGTACCCGATGGAGAAACTGCGTAGCTATTTCAAATCGCTCGGAAAGCTTGATTCCCTCGCGAAGACCACTACTTCAGCAGTGGCTGCGGCTCAAGCCATGATGACTACTGACACCCATCCCAAGACCAGTCAAGCAAGCGCTAGAGACGCACGAGTTGTAGGCATCGCTAAGGGTGTAGGAATGATTGAGCCGGACATGGCCACGATGCTGGCCGTAATAACTACCGATGCTGACCTTGCCGGCTTCAACGAACTAGACAAAATGTTTAAGCGAGTAGTTGACCGCACCTTCAACGCTCTAAGTGTCGACACCGACACCTCCACTAGCGACATGGCTGTACTGCTGGCTTCCGGCGCCAGCGGCCCTGTTTCTGACGAGCAGTTAGAGACAGCTCTAACCGAGGTCTGCACCGATCTCACGCGTCAACTAGCTGCCGATGGTGAAGGCGCCGAGACTCTGATCGTTGTAACGGTGGATCAAGCCAAGGACGAAGCACAAGCGAAGCGAGTTGCCAAAGCAGTGGTCAATTCACCGCTAGTCAAAACCGCTGTGCATGGCAACGATCCAAACTGGGGTCGCGTGGCGATGGCGGTAGGTAAATGCCAAGACGATCGCGACATCAACCAAGATGAAGTCATCATCTGTTTCGGCACCCAAGAGGTGTACCCATCACCAGCTTCACCCGCAGCCCTAAACCAACTAACCGATTACCTGAACCAAGAAGAGGTACTCATACACATATCACTTAACACCGGCACTTGCGCGTTTACCGTCTATGGCTGTGATCTCACCGACGGTTACATCCGTATAAACGCCGACTACACAACCTGACATGAGCCAAACAGCCGCTGAACATTCCACCAAGCATTCCACCAAGCATTCCACCAAGCATTCCACCAAATCCTCCACTGTGTATTCCACCGAGGAGATCCTGTCGGGCCTAAACGGCGCTCAGCTAGCAGCGGTCACCCATGGAAACGGGCCAGCTCTAGTAGTGGCAGGCGCGGGTTCCGGCAAGACACGCGTGCTAACGCGCCGCATTGCCTACCTCATTGCAGCCCACGAAATAAGTCCCTATGAGGTATTGGCGATCACGTTCACAAACAAGGCCGCAGATGAGATGCGCGACCGCGTCGCCGGGTTAGTCGGACCGACAGCAAAACGCATGTCGATCTCTACTTTTCACAAGGCTTGCGTGCTACTGCTACGCCGCGACGCTCATCGTCTCGGCTACCCAAACAGCTTCACGATCTACGACCAGACCGACTCAGTGCGCCTTGTGCGCGACGTCGTGCGCGAACTTAACTATGACGAAAAGTTGTTCCCCTACCGAAAAATGCGACAGCGCATATCAACCTGCAAAAACCTGCTGCAATCAGCTCAGTTTGTGGCTGACAACGCGCAAAGCAGACAAGACGAGGCGTTAGCGACCATTTATGCGGAGTATCAGATCCGTCTGAAAGCAGCCGCAGCTATGGACTTCGACGACCTGTTGTTTGAAACGGTGAACCTACTTACCTACAACTCAGAAGTGCTAGAGCACTACCAAAACACCTTTTCACACATCCTGGTAGACGAATACCAAGACACAAATGCCGCTCAAAATGCATTGGTCAGCTTGCTCGGCAAGGCTCATCGCAACGTGTTCGTAGTGGGCGACAGCGACCAGTCGATCTATGCGTTTCGCGGCGCAGACATTGACAACATTCACCGGTTTGACACCGCCTTCGGCGAGGATTGCTCTACCTACGTGCTGGAGCAGAACTATCGCTCAACGCAGCTAGTCCTTAACGCCGCCAACGCTTTGATAGCTAACAATGTTGAGCGAGTTTCAAAAAACCTGTGGACCGATTCCAAACATGGTGCACCTATCTGTACCTACAACGGTGACAATGCCTATGACGAAGCTCGTTTCGTAGCTCGTGAGATACAAAGGCTTTGCAGGGAAACCGATCTTTCCCCTGGCGATATCGCCATCTTCTATCGCTCCAATGCGCAGTCGCGCGTCATCGAGGAGATTTTCGTAGAAGAGGGACTGCCGTACAAGGTGGTAGGCGGTACCCGCTTCTACGATCGCCGCGAGGTGCGTGATGCTCTGGGGTTTCTGCGAGCTGCGGCGAACCTGGCAGACACCATTGCCATCAAACGCGTTTTGAACCTGCCAGCGCGCGGCATCGGTCAAACCAGCCAAGAGCGAATTGCTAGTTACGCACGCCAGCAAGACATCACCTTTGGTGAGGCGTTGCGTAATGCGACCGCAGCAGGCGTGAAGGGTAAACCCGCTAAGGGTGTCGCAGAGTTCGTTGAGTTACTTGAGCAGCTGCAAGATCTCGTACCAGAAGGACCCCAGGCGGTGATAGGGCACGCGTTAGAAAGGTCTGGGTATAGCGAAACGTTGGCAGTCGAAGACACCGATGAGGCCAACGACCGGCTGGAAAACCTGGACGAGCTGCTCAACTCTTCAGTCGGGTTTAGCACCTGCGATCAGTTTTTAGAGCAAATAGCGCTGGTGAACGAAACCGATGAGCTACCCAACGGCGGTGTGGTGTCTTTGATGACACTGCATGCAGCCAAAGGACTTGAGTATCCCGTGGTGTTCTATACCGGCTTAGAGGAAATGCTTAGCCCACATTTTCGTTCAATGACAGAGCCGAAAGACCTGGAAGAGGAACGCAGGCTGGCATATGTAGGGATAACGCGCGCCGAGCAAAGGCTGTATCTGACCTACGCAGATCAACGAATCACTCACGGGCAGATCAGCTTCAACCCGCCAAGCAGATTCTTGTCCGAGGTTCTAAGCAAGCTGGATGAGAGTCAAGTAGAAGATCGCAGCATCAAAGTGATAGGCCGCGGCCGCAGCTCCTAAGATTCCGCCGTGGATTTATTTGAGTATCAGGGAAAACAGTTTTTTGCCGGCTACGGCTTACCTGTTTCTGACGGCGAGGTGGCTTTCACTACCGAAGAAGCTGTCGCAGCAGCAAACCGACTGGGCACTCCCGTCATGGTGAAGGCGCAAGTACACACCGGCGGGCGCGGCAAAGCCGGTGGCGTGAAGTTTGCAGCAAGCGTTGAGGACGTAAAAACCCACGCCGAAAACATCCTTGGCCTAGACATAAACGGTCATGTGGTGAAACGTCTCTGGATCGAAAAGGCCAGCGACATCGCCGAGGAGTACTACGCCAGCTTCACGCTCGACCGCTCAGCTAAAAAACATCTTGGCATGCTGTCGGCTGAAGGTGGCGTAGAGATCGAGTCAGTAGCTGTCGACAACCCCGAAGCCATCAGTCGCATCTGGGTAGATCCGGCCGAAGGACTGACCGCTGAGCAAACCCGCGAATGGGTTGAGTCCGCCAAGCTGAACCCGACCGCAACGCAAGACGCGATCGAAGTGCTAACCAAGCTCTACGAGTGCTATGTCGATGGCGATGCCGACCTAGTTGAGATAAACCCGTTAATACTCACACCCAACAATCGAGTTCATGTGCTGGACGCAAAGGTGACGCTGGACGTCAACGCAGTGTTTCGCCACTCCGAACACGAGCAATACGACGAAACCCAACCCCGCGATGAGCGTGAGATAGCTGCCCACGAGAGAGGTTTGCAATACATCGGGCTTGAAGGAAGCGTGGGCGTCATTGCCAACGGTGCGGGTCTGGCTATGAGCACCGTGGATGTTGTCAACCAAGTAGGTGGCAAACCCGCCAACTTCTTAGACATCGGTGGTGGCGCCAACGCTGATGTAATGGCAGGTGCCCTTGAGGTCATCAACAACGATCCCAATGTGAAAGCAATCTTGATCAACATCTTCGGTGGCATTACACGCGGCGAAGAGGTAGCTAACGGCATCGTTGCTGCCCTTGAAAGGGTTGACATCACTGCACCGATTGTCATTCGTCTTGATGGCACAAATGCCGACGAAGGCCGACAGATCTTGGAGGAACATCTAAGCGACAAGCTGTTTATGCAGCCAACCATGATTGATGCTGCCAAGAGCGCGGTTGCGCTTGCAGCCAAAGCCAACTAGATCACCGGAGAGATAGCTGTGAGCATTTTTGTCGATGAAGACACCCGTGTCATATACCAAGGTTTGACCGGTTCTCAAGGCCGCTACTTCGGTCTGCTAAATCGTGACTACGGGACACAAGTAGTCGGTGGCACCAATCCCCGTAAGGCTGGCACCGATGTAGACGGTGTGCCAATTTTTGCTAACTGCCGCGAGGCCGTGGAAGCAACCGGCGCTACCGCTTCATGCATTTTTATTCCGGCACCAGGAGTGGCTGATGCGGTTATTGATGCTGCCGAAGGTGGCATCAAGTTCATTGTTTGCATCACCGAAGGCGTTCCAGCACACGACGAGGCAAAGTTCTACAACCGGCTGCGGCGAGACTTTAGCGATGTGCGTTTGCTAGGGCCGAACTGCCCGGGCATTATCAGCCCAGGTCAGTGCAATATTGGAATCACTGCGGGACACATCGCTAAGCCTGGCGGACCGGTCGGCATTGTGAGCCGCTCAGGCACGTTGACCTATCAAGCTCTGTATGAGCTGCAGCAAAAAGACATCGGTGTCACTACCTGTGTGGGTATTGGCGGTGATCCCGTTCCAGGCACATCGTTTGTTGATTGCCTTGAAGCTTTCCAAGCCGACCCGGAAACAAAAGCGGTCATGTTGATCGGTGAGATCGGTGGATCTGCCGAAGAAGAAGCCGCGGCATACATCAAATCTGAGATGACAAAGCCGGTTTCTGCCTATATCGCTGGAGTGACCGCTCCACCAGGCAAGAAGATGGGTCACGCAGGAGCCATTGTTTCGGGTGGCAAGGGCACCGCCGAAGCAAAAATCCAGGCACTGCGAGATGCTGGCGCACGAGTAGGCATGAACGCCACCGAGGCCGGTGAGTTAATGGCCGAAATAGTCACCGAGCTCTAACTAATCTGCCGCGGTGCGGTTAGCCGTTCTAGTTTCCGGAACCGGATCAATTCTTGAGGCGATAATCGAAGCAAACCTACCGGTAGCCATGGTGCTGTCCGACCGCCCATGCCGAGGCATTGAGCTAGCAAAATCTTGCGATATCCACACTGCGGTGATTGAGCGAACAGACTTCGGATCCACCTTTGATCGCATTGCATACAGCAGCGATGTTGCTGCTGTTCTAACGCAAGCCGATGTTGACCTAGTTGCGATGGCGGGCTTTGGCACGGTGCTGGCTGCACCATTTTTTGACCGCTATAGCGGTCGCGTTCTAAACACGCACCCTTCACTGCTGCCCGCCTTCGCAGGCTGGCATGCTGTACGCGAAGCTCTAGCTCATGGCGTCAAGGTGACCGGCTGCACGGTTCATATCGCTACCGAAACCGTCGATGCTGGACCAGTGCTAGCTCAAGAAACCGTGCCAGTGCTACCCAACGACACCGAAGAAACCTTGCATGAGCGCATCAAAGCTGTGGAACGCAAGCTCTATCCAGCCACTATCGCTGAGTTCGCTAACACGCAATCACAACAAACCCAGCCATAAACCAGCTAATAAACCAACCATAAACCCACCAATAACCAACCAACAAGGAGTCAGCGCGTGAGAGCACTTATCTCGGTCTACGACAAGACCGGCATCGATCACTTAGCGACTGGACTTGCGCGTCTGGGCTGGCAGATCGTTTCAAGCGGAGGTACCGCATCGACTCTGCGAGACGCTGGTGTCGAAGTAATAGCGGTTGAAGATGTAACCAACAGCCCAGAAATGCTTGACGGCCGCGTCAAGACTCTGCATCCACGCATCCATGGAGGCATCCTCGCCGATCGTTCCAAGCCTGCTCATATGAGCGCGCTAGATGAACACGGGATTGACGCCATTGATTTGGTGGTTTGCAACCTTTATCCCTTTACGTCCGATCCCGGGGTTGAGCTGATCGACATCGGTGGACCAGCCATGGTGCGAGCCGCTGCAAAGAATCACGGCTCCGAAGATGACGGTGTCGCTGTGGTGGTAAGCCCCTCTGATTACCAAACGGTGCTAAGTGAGCTGGCAGCAAACGGCAGGCTCAGTGTTGATACGCGCCGAAGCTTGGCTCGCTCCGCTTTTGCACACACCGCTGCCTACGATGCAGCGATCGTCAAGTGGTTTGACGAGAGTGAGCCATCACCAGACACCTCGACGGATATACCGCTGCCGGCCACCATTCATTTAGCTCTAGAGCAAACCCAGCAATGCCGCTACGGGGAAAATCCGCACCAACAAGGCGCTCTCTATCGCGTTAACGGCACAACCTCATGGTGGGATCATGTGGTGCAACACGGAGGCTCAACGCTCAGCTATCTCAACTATTTTGATGCCGCTGCAGCCTGGCACATGGCGCACGATTTTGGGGCGAGTGCCGGCGATGTGCCAGCAGTGGTAATGGTTAAACACGCCAACCCTTGCGGAGCCGCAGTTGCGACAAGTTCCACCCCAGGCTCAGCAAGCACCGGACTAGCCGATGCCTATCAGCGCGCATTTGACTGTGACCCCCGTTCGGCATTTGGCGCAATAGTGGCGCTCAATCGCATAGTGGATACAGAAACGGTTGAACGCATCATCCAAGCAGCACAGGCGGATCTGATCATCGCTCCCGGCTTTGAGCCTGGCGTGATTGAAAGCATCTCCAAACGCCGCAAGAACACCCGCATTTTGGAAGCACCTGCACCCGATCTTGCCCCCCATCCGGCTCAAAACGCTGCTTATAACGCTATGAGCAGCGTCGCTTTGCGTCAGATCAACGGCGGTTGGTTAGCGCAGACACCCGCAAGCTTTGTTGCCCAACCCTCTGACTGGCGAGTAGTTACAAAACGTCAACCCACCGCTGAAGAACTTGCAGACGTCAAGTTTGCTTGGCGCGTTTGTGGACACGTCAGCTCTAATGCCATTGTTTTGGCGAAGGGTGGCACGGCCTGGGGGATAGGCGCGGGGCAACAAAACCGAGTTGAGTCAGCGCAACTAGCCGCAAGCAAAGCCGCGGGACGTGCCGCTGGGGGAGCCTGCGCTAGCGATGCTTTTTACCCGTTTCCCGACGGAGTAGAGGCAGCCGCCGAAGCTGGTGTTGCGGTAGTGCTGCAACCAGGTGGAGCCATGCGAGATGAGGAGGTAATCGCTGCGGCCGACAACCTGGGTTTGGCGATGCTCTTTACCGCAGAGCGGCAGTTCAAGCACTAACCGTTTTAGTGCTTGGCGAACTGCTGTCAGCCGGTTAGCCGTAGCTACGCTGCGCGGTTGTGACCGCGGTGTTGCTTGACGGCGAGAAACTGGCTTCTGAGATAAAGGAAAGCATCGGTGTACAGGTCACGAAACTGATTGCTGGCGGTGGGCGCGCACCGGGCCTTGGCACCGTGTTGGTGGGTGACGATCCCGCTTCACACAGTTACGTTGGCGCCAAGATCAAAGATTGCACGCAGGTTGGTATCAATTCCATTCATCGAGCTCTGCCGGCCGATGTCAGCCAAGCCGAACTGTTAGACACCATCGCCGCCCTTAATGCCGACCCAAGTGTGGACGCATACATCGTGCAACTGCCATTGCCAGATGGAATCGCAGAGGCAGAAATACTCACAGCGGTAGCGCCCGCTAAGGACGCTGATGGGCTCCACCCTGTCAATCTTGGGCGCTTAGTAATGAGCGCACCAGCACCACTGCCATGCACACCGCGTGCAATATTGCACATGCTTTCTGCTTATGAGGTACCAGTCGAAGGTAGGCATGTGGTAGTGATCGGTCGCGGCCTCACCATTGGCCGCCCTCTGTCATTGCTGCTGGCCTCTCGCCGCGCGGGCGCTAACGCAGCCGTAACAGTTGTTCATACCGCAGTAGCGGATCTCGCTAGCTACACCCGCACCGCTGATGTGCTGGTAGCGGCCGCGGGCCGTCCTGGCTTAGTTACGCCCGACATGGTCAAGCCCGGCGCGGCTGTAGTGGGAGCTGGCATTACGCGTGAGGGAAAGCGCATAGTTTCTGACGTTGATGAGTCAGTAGCTGAGGTTGCGGGCTGGATAACCCCGCGCTTGGGAGGCGTTGGCCCAATGACGCGAGCCATGCTGCTACAGAACACCACCGACGCGGCTAGCACCAACAGCTAACTCAACTGACCCAGCTAACTTGGCAGCCAACCACCTCACCAGGAAGGTATTTACGCATGAATGATCCCGTTCGAGTAGCCGTTACCGGCGCTGCAGGCCAGATCGGCTACAGCTTGCTGTTCCGCATTGCGTCCGGATCGATGCTGGGCCCCGATCAACCCGTGATCTTGCAAATGCTTGAGATTGAACCCGCTCTAGGAGCACTGGCTGGCGTCAAGATGGAGCTAGATGACTGCGCTTTTCCTTTGTTGGCAGGCACCGTCGAAACTGCTGATGCAAACGCAGCCTTCGAAGGAGCCCAGTACGCGCTGCTAGTTGGTTCTCTGCCCCGCAAGGCAGGCATGGAACGCAGCGACCTGCTCAAAGCCAACGGCGGTATTTTCACAACGCAAGGTCAAGCCTTGAGCGCGACCGCTGATCGCGCCGTTCGTGTACTGGTAGTAGGCAACCCGGCCAACACCAACTGCTTGATAGCAATGCGTAATGCACCAAACATTTCAGACGGCCAGTTCACCGCCATGACGCGACTCGACCACAACCGAGCGATCGCACAGCTGGCCGCTAAAGCGTCGACTTTAGATCCAACGGTGTCAACCAAAGACATCACCAACATGACCATCTGGGGTAACCACTCAGCCACGCAATATCCCGACATCTTCCACACCCAGATCAGTGGACGCAATGCGGTGGAGTTGGTAAACGATCAGGTTTGGCTCGAAAATGACTTCATACCCACCGTGCAACAACGTGGCGCGGCCATCATCGAAGCACGCGGAGCATCTTCGGCTGCTTCGGCTGCTTCGGCTGCTGTTGATCACATGCGCACTTGGGCTACAGGCACGCCCAGCGATGGCTCCGATTGGGTATCGATGGGAATCGGATCGACCGGTGACTACGGAGCACCCGAAGGTGTGATTACCTCGTATCCATGTCAGGTGTCTGATGCTGGGAACTATTCGGTTGTAACTGGACTTGATTTAGACGATTTCAGTCGCTCACGAATCGAGAAGTCTTGGGACGAGCTAGTAGAAGAGCGCGACACCGTCCAACAGATGGGTCTCTTGGGTTAGCGGTTACTGCTAACAAAGTCTCGCTAATGGGCCTTTGCTAATGCACGGCCGCTAAAAACTCAATCAGCTCGGCGTTTACTTGATCGGCAGCCTCTTGTTGCACCCAATGCCCAGATCCGTCAACGATTACCGACTTATGGAGATTGGGCATCGTTTTGTCAAATTTGGCAATTGATCCAGCACCCCACATCGTTGGACCGTCCAGTTCGCCGCCAACGAAAAGTGATGGTTGCATAATCGATGCGTTGTCCCAAGCTGCGGTGTCAGCCCAGTCTCTGTCTACGTTGCGATAACGGTTTAGTCCTCCAGAAAAGCCAGTACGCAAAAACTCCGACAGGTAGTAATCAAAGTCTTCTTCACTCATCCAACCCGGCCATTGTCCAGGCTCTGGCCAGATGAATCGATCGCGTAACTGCCCACCACTAGCAACGGTGAAACGCCCACCGGCTGCGTCACCGGTAGCTCTACGGGCGCGCACGCCGTCTCCCGAAGCGGCGTAGTACATGCCTAGCAACCATCCGGCAAGATCGGTTTCTATTTCTGCTTCGGCTCGGCCTGGCTCTTGGAAATATTCAATGTAGAACTCCTCGTCTGCACCCATCATGCGAAACTGAGCGCTCGGTTTGAAATCATTGCGAACGTTGTAAGGCACGCTCAGCAGACCAACCGCTCTAAAAATGTCAGGCCGCAGCAGCGCACTTGACCAAGCGATCGGCGATCCCCAGTCGTGGCCGATAATTGTTGCGGTTTCACAATCCAGCGCGCGTAGCACACCTACGTTGTCACCCACATGACGCATCATTGAGTAATCCGCCACCGCCGCGGGTGCCTGCGAGCGTCCGTAACCGCGTACATCAATCGCGATAGCTCGATAACCAGCAGCAGCTACAACCGGCAGTTGATAACGCCACGAGTACCACGATTCTGGAAAGCCATGCACAAACAGCACGGCCGGACCAGAACCAGTTTCGGCTACATGAATGCGTGTGCCAAATGCATCCACGTCGTGATGCTTTACAGCCGATAGGCCCACACCGTTAGGGGAAGAAGTACCCGTTGATTGGTTGGCAGTTGTTGTTGAGTTAGCTGGCATTGCGCCAGTCTTGCGGCAACACTGGTGCAATGCCAAGAAACGATTCAAAACTTGATGATTTATCAGCACTCAAGCTCAAGTGGATTGAGCTAGAAAAAAGCGGTCCCGTGCTGCGAGCATGGTTCAACCGACCGCAGGCACGCAACGCTCACGACCAAGCCATGATCCAAGACGTAGTCAAACTGTTTACTGCACTGAACGACCAAACCGACATTCGAGTAGTGGTGTTAGGCGGGCGCGGCAAAACATTCTGTGCGGGTGCCGATCGACGTGAAGAGCACGCACAATCACCTAGCGCCAGTGCTGCAAGGTATGCCAGCCAACTCGGCCGACGAGCCACGCGCGCCATCGAAGATTGCGAAGTGGTAACCATTGCACGCGTTCACGGCCATGCCATCGGCGGTGGCTGCTGTTTCGCGCTTTGCTGTGATTTTCGTATTTGCACCTCTGACACTCAGTGGTACGTACCAGAGGTTGATCTGGGTGTACCACTGCCGTGGGGTGCTACGCCACGACTGATTTCAGAAATAGGAATGGCGCGTGCACGTCAGTTCATCATGACTAGTGAGCACATTGACGGCCAGACTGCTGCGGCTTGGGGTATGGCTCATGAAGTCTGCGCTGATGAGGATGCACTAGAGCTGGCTGTTGATCGCTGGGTGCAACGAGTTGTCAACTTGCCGGCTCTGTCTGTTCAAATGACGAAGCATCAGCTGCGCGGTTATAGCCAGCTAACTCGCCTAGGCGATCTGTCAGAGTTTGATGGTGACGTTTCGGCTAGCGCTATTCGCTCTGCAGATGCTCAAGACCGCTTTGCGAGTTTCTAAGCGTCGATCTTGCTAAAGGCGCTACGCATTGCATGAACCCCTTCGACTGCGCGCGGTACTCCGCCGTAGATCGTCATCTGCACCATGATCTCTTCGATCTCTGTGCGGCTCAGCCCGTGATTAAGCCCGGCAGGAATATGAAATGCCAACTCGTCAGTAAGGCTCAGTGCAGTGAGAATCGAGATCACCACCACACTGCGGTCGCGTCGTGATAGCTGTGGTCGTGACCACACATCACCGAACGCCCAGTGGTATGCGATCCGTCCTACCTCTCCAAGCCGTTCAACAAGTGCAGCCATGTCTGCATCTGGATCCTTTGCGGCACGTCTGGCGGTCATGGTCTGGCGAACCTCAGCGCCGGCACCACGTCGCTCAGCGTCGCTGAGTTTTGCCGCGGCTTCACGCTCTGGTAGCCGCTCAACGCCGTCGATCGTGCGAAACCGATCATCGATCACGCGCGTAGCCATCATTGCTTTGGGGTAACCGGAATAAACCGCAACATGTAGCACCATCTCTTCGATCTCTGTGCGGGTCATGCCGTGGTTCAAAGCGGTTTCGGTGTGAAACGACAGCTCTTCGTTTGATCCGATAGCGGCCAGTACTGACACCACGATCAGGCTGCGGTCGCGTCGCGATAGCTGTGGTCGTGACCACACATCACCCATCACAACGTCAAAAGCGAATGTTCCTAACGCACCCAAGCTGCGTGTCATCGCTAGCGAAGCCCGCTCGGCGTCACCCTTACCTGCGGTGAATCCGGCGAACACTTCGTTCGCGGCTTCGTGGCGTTGTTTATAACTGCGTGATTCCATCAAGACTTCGGGTCTAGAGGTCCTCATCTTCGGGCACTTTGCCAGGCAAAAAGGTCACAGGCAGATCTGAAATGCGTTTCACGCGACTAGGCAGGTCTCCTTTTACAAACCGCGAGATGCCAGCAGGCAGGGTTGACAAAATGATGCCGTCAAAGCTGGCGCGACCTAGCACCGACGTGACTGCTCTGATGGGATCAGGGTCGCCTAGCTCTGCGGTTACGTCGTAGGAAGATTTTCTGAGCTTCTCTACCTGTGCATCTAGCCGTTTGCGAGCCTTTTCTTGACCCTCGGTGTCCGGACCCAAGAAATCTGCACCTGCCTGCAGCATTTCAGACGGAATTCCGGTCACTGGGTCGGCCGCCAACATAGACATGCGTCTTGAGCGGGCATAGCCCTGTGACAGCGTTGCTGGCACCAGCAAATGGAATTCGCAAGGGCCTAAGGCAGACAGTCGTTCAACCTCGGCTACTACCTCACCGGTGCCTAATGTTTGGTGCGTCACTATTAACCATCGACTTACCTCTACGTCTGCCTCGCCTGGCGTGAGAGAAGGTCGGTAACGATCAATGCGAAATGCCAGTCGCAGCTTGATGCGATACATCGCGACGGCACCTTCGGATAGCAATACATCGTGCTTAACCACATGCGCGACATGTAAGTCACGAATGGTTTTGGTTGCCTCGGTGACGATAGTTTGCGCCGCATGCTCCCAAGAGATTGGGCTCGCCGCAACGATCGTGATTACTTTTTCAACCGCATTTGTGCTTGACGCGGGGGCTTCGTCCACTTGGCGCTCCGTAGGTAGTTGATGCCATACTACGCAAAACCTCTTTGCAAAAATCAAATAAGAGGCCGCAAGAAGGAGTTGCCGTGAGCAGCGTTTACAACGTCATCGAACTGATCGGTACAAGCGATAAATCGTGGGAGCAAGCGACGGCGAATGCCGTGAACGAGGCGTCAAAAACACTGCGCGATTTGCGCGTAGCCGAGGTGATTGAACAAGACGTGGTGATTGACGAAGGAACGATTACCGCTTATCGCACCAAGGTGCGCTTGTCGTTCAAGCACGAGGTATAGAGCTAGCTAATCTGCGCTGGTTGGCTCAAACCCTGCTTCTAGCAGGTAATGCTTCTAATGAGAGTGCTGGCTAGGTAGTTCGCTTGGATTGCTTGATCTAAGAACTTCGTCATCGAAAAGAACCCGTGGAACTGTCCCGGGTAGCGCAGCAACGTTGTTGGTACCTGTGCCTGAGACAGCTTTTTGGCATATGCCAAGCCTTCGTCGCACAACGGGTCATAGTCGGCCACGATCACCACTGCGGGTGGAAGTCCTGCTAGGTCAGTGGCTCTAAGCGGTGCGGCGTAAGGGTTGTTAGCTAACTGCTCGCGGTTCTCTTCAGGCAAGTACGAATCGTCAAACCAACACATAGTGGCTCTGGTCAGCAGGTATCCCTCTGCGTTGTCGTGCATTGATTGCGTATCTCTGTCAAAGTCGGTCACCGGATAGATCAGCAGCTGCATCGCCAAGGAAGGTCCATCGCGATCGCGACACATCAATGCCACTGCGGCTGCCAGGTTGCCTCCTGCGCTGTCTCCACCGACCATAAGTGCGGTTGGGTCGATACCGAGTCGCTCCGCATTAGCAAGCACCCATTCGGTCGCCGTGTAGCAGTCATTAGCAGGGGTGGGAAAACGATGTTCGGGTGCAAGCCGGTAGTTAACCGACACCGTCACAACGCCTGCAAACTGAGTCAGCATTCGACACATTCCGTCGTGTGTGTTGATACTGCCAACTACCCAGCCGCCGCCGTGAAAAAAGACAAGACCAGGTCCGCTGCTCTGCGATCCGCGAGCTTCGGGGGTTGGCGTGTAGATACGCACCATTAAGTCGTTGCCGTCGGGTCCGGGTATTACTTCATCGTTTACCGAGCCAACCTCGGTAAACACGCTGTTCGTTGCGTTCTGTTCAAATCCCATGCGAGCCTTCTCATGCCCGACCTCTTGAAAGGACGGCTTATTGAGGCCATTTATCATTGCGATCAGGTCGTTGGCTTGTGGCTCTAGCGTCATAACCCTGAGCTTAGGACTGAGAACCCTGCTAGGTCTAGGTGTCTAAGTACGTCTGAGTAATAGACTGCCGGACGCGAAACAGACAAAATCTTGAAAGGACATGAACTATGGCTGGGACAATCAAAGCTGGAGAGCGGCTTGAATTTGATGGTGGCGTGCAGGTAATTGTCACAAAAGGCGGTGAAGGCGATGTATCGGCGGCTGACGGGGGAGACGTAAAGGTCGGCAAGCGCTACAACGACGAAGATTCCGGCATTGAGGTACTGGTAACAAAACCAGGCGCCATTGTTTTGCAGTGCAACGGTAAAGACATGGTGCTGCAAGAACCCAAGAAAACCAAGTCAGCCGACTAAGGCCACCGATTAGCGCTATAACACGCATAACTGTCGCTGGTGGGGAGCTAAGCGAGCATCAAGCACGCGTCATCAGTGAGACATGTGCTGAGACGCGTGAACGGCGAGAGCCGGCGGTCGTGGTGGTTACTAATGAGCCGGGCACAGATTTTTGTACTGGCCTTGGTTTCGATCCTGCAGGCATATCACCCGATCCAGCAGCGGCCATAGCTGCGGTACGCGGTCCCACAATTTGTGCGATCAGCGGTGAATGCTCGTCTGTTGGGTTGGAGATTGCGTTGGCTTGCGACCTGCGTCTTTGTGATAGTTCGGCACGTTTTGCTGTAACCCAAGCGGTTGGCGGCCTTTTGCCTATGTGGGGCGGCACACAACGTTTGCCACGTGCGATAGGAGCGGGTCGAGCTAACGCGATGATTTTGCTGGGTAAGGAGATTTCTGCGCAGACCGCTCTTCAGTGGGGGCTAATGCATGAGCTGGCTGACGATTTACATGCAGCACTTGAGCGATTGTTAGAGCAGCTAGCGGGTGCAGCACCTCTGGCGTTGGAGTTTGCAAAGGAAGCGGTTGCACGTGGAATGGAACAGGGTTTAGCGCAAGGACTGAGACTGGAAGGTGATCTGAACCATCAGCTGGCAGCAACGCAAGATCGTGAGGAAGGTCTTGCTGCATTCTTTGATAAGCGGCCGCCCGATTTCGCTGGAAGATGACCGAAACCGCCTGGCTGCCGACCGGCCTGTTTGAGCTGGGTGACTTACTTGGCGGTGAGATAAGTAATCGGTTGGGAAGATTTCCAGAGCCTGCAGGTAGTGCAAGAGCTTGGATTGACATGGCTCGCCTAATGCCGTTTGCACAAAACAACCCTGACAATCCTGACCGCCCCGACAACACAGTCATGTGGAGCCCCACCGGTGGAGTAGTTGGTGGACAGCACAGTGAACAATCCAGCGCGCTGTGTGTTGATCTAGGTCCCGAAGATGGCCCAACCTGGCAACGCTTTGCGCAAACCGTTGCCAATGAACCCGATGTGGAAGTTGTGGCCAGCGCGGCACAAGAGTGGCACCTAGCGGTGACGCCATACCGCCACCTGTCCGGCGTTGCTTGCCCTGTTTCAAGTAGCCCTGTTTCAAGTGATGCTGTTTTAGCCAGCAGTGCCGTTGGCGCGGAGGTTGCTAGCACCATTATCGCTGGAGCGGTAGTAATCGATCTCACATCTATGTGGGCAGGTCCGCTGTGCACCCAACTGCTCGCCAAGGCCGGCGCTCAGGTAACCAAGATCACCTGCGCCAAGCGTCCAGACGGCCTGAGCGAATCACCCATGTACCAGCCGCTCAACTCTGCCAAGCAAACAGTCGAGCTGGACTTAGATCTGCCTGCGGATCGGCGTCAGTTTGATCAGCTTCTCAGCACGGCGGACCTGTTGGTTACCTCGCTTTCTCCGCGCGCGTTAGCCAACTTTGGTTTAGTGCCCAGCAAGCTTTCTTGCTACGCACCCAAGCTTCGAATGCTTGCGATCACAGCGTTTGCGCAAAACACTCCGGAGAGCAACTGGATTGCCTACGGCACTGGCGTTCACGCAGCCTCAGGCCTTGGCAATAGCGCTAGCGCAGGCACATACACACGACCTCAAGTGCCTGCCTACTCCTATCCGGACCCTTTGGCTGGACTACTGGCTTGTTCGGTTGCTATTGATTTGCTCATTACCGATCCACCAACCACTACCGAATCCACTATGCAGTCCACCAGGCAGTCCACTATGCAATCCACCGTGCAATATCGCCGCGTCTCACTTGCGGAAGCCATTCAGCCACTCGTGTCTCTTGCCAAAGAAAACCTAAGCAAAACAAGCCCCGCCCAATGAGCCAAGTCCAATGAGCCAAGTACTTCTGCACCTAGAGATTGATGACGTCACCGGCGTAGCTCGTATCACCTTGGATCACCCGCCTCTCAACATCTACAACCTAGAGATGCGAGATCAGCTGATCGAAGCGATCAGCGCTGTACGTGACATTGCGCACGTGCGCTGCTTACTGCTTAGCGCAAGAGGTAAGAGCTTTAGCGCTGGTGCAGACCTGACAGAATTTGGCAACGCCGAATCGATTCCGCAAGCACGCCGAATTCGCTGGGATCGTGATCCCTGGTTGGCGTTAGCTACCTTGCCAGTTCCCACTGTCTGCGCTCTGCACGGATACGCCTTTGGTTCTGGTTTCGAAATGTCCCTGTACTGCGACATCAGAATCGCCGCCACCAATGCAGTGATGTCCCTGCCAGAGGTGAAGCTCGGCATGTTGCCAGGCGCAGGAGGCACGCAGAGCCTGCCGCGCGTGATTGGCGCCGATGCAGCTATGCCGTTGTTGCTAACCGGTCGTGACATTGACGCAGTCACCGCGCAACAGCTCGGCATTGTTACCGAGCTGGTTGAGCCTGAGGCCTTGTCGTTGCGAGCCGTTGAACTGGCTAGCGAGCTAGCCGCAGGCGTAGGAAGCTGGGGACGGCTATTCACTAGCCGCTTGCGGCGCTGTCACAGAGCTGCGTCTGACCTAACGCTTGCAGAGGGTTTAGCAGTAGAGCGCCGACTAGCTAAGCCTCTAAGCCTCTAAACCTCGAGGCGGTACAGTTCGGCTGCGTTCCTCCACATAATCGCTTCTAGGTCGTCAGCTGGAATGCCTTCCAATGCCTTGGCAAGGTCATGGTCGTCACGCGGATATAGGCAAGTCGGATGCGGAAAATCCGTTTCAAACATCACACTCTGTGCTCCTAAATATTCCACGGTTGGTCGCACAGTTGAACGTTCAAACCAAAAACACCCATAGAACTGCCGCCTGAAATATTCCGACGGCAGCATTGAAAGTTCAGCCAACTCATTCGGAGCGGTCTCATGCATCTGGTGGTCAAGCACCTCTAAGAAAAACGGCAGCCAGCCGATACCGCTCTCAACCGACACAAACTTCAGGTCGGGGAATCGCTCCGGCACGCCAGAGTAAATCATGTTGCCGATAACGCGACCGTTACCCATAAACAAGTTCGCAGAACCAGCCGCTAGACGACGTTCGTTTCCAAACGATGGCCATGGCGCCTTGCCGTAGAAATCCAAGTTGCCCTCCGACGATCCAATATGGAAATTCACAGGCATTGCCAAATCTGTGCACACCTGCCACACCGGGTCCCAATGCGAGGTTGCCATGTCAGCCATGCCAGCTTCTTCGGGGTTTGAGCAGGTCACGATTCCGCGCAGGCCGTTGGCGTGACAGCGTTCGATCTCTTTGACAGAGGCGTCAAGATCCCACCACGGCAATAGCGCCATGCCATATACCCGCTGGTTGGTCTCGGCCTGAAACTCCGCCAGAGCGTCGTTGTAGATCTCAACTGAGATCAGCCGCAGCGCATCGTCGGGCGACTTGAGAAAGTTCTGATTACCGAAGCCCGCCACGTTGGGATACATGATCTGAGCGGTAATACCTAGCTGATCCAACATCTCCACTCGCGCCTGAGCATCAAAGCTGGCGCGGTGAACCATTTCGTTGTCTAAATCAAAAAAGGCAGTGCCTTTGACCTTTTGTCCGTCGGGTGCAACCACCGACGAAGCGATCGGCAAACCAATGGGTATGTCTCCGTCAAACCACCAGCGCCGCCGACCGTTGCGTTCCGCCATCACCGGAACACGGTCGCGATACGCCGCTGGCGCACGCGAGGTCCACAGGTCGTATGGCTCAGACCAGTGGCTATCAGTGTCGATAATGGTTAACCCGTCCAGCAGGGTCCCACCAGCCGTATGCAGCGCTGTAGACGAAGAAGCTGAGCCTGTTGGCATGGAAACCCCTATTTCTCCAGTGCGGTCAGACTAGTCCGCCAGTTAGATCCGTCAGCTAGGTCGGTCTCCGAAGTCGGGTCTTTGTGTTCTGGTGCGTTTCAGTTCCCAGAATCCATCTATATCACCTAGATCAATCATGGCGTCCCACAGCTTCAGAGCGTCATCGCCTGTAGGCGCCTTGGTGATCACTGGCCCAAACAAAGCCATGCGTTCACCATCAAAGCGGTCCCAGGCAATGATCGGCGTGCCAACGTCTTCGCCCACCAATTCCAATCCTTGCTGCATCCGCTTGCGCACTATCTCATCCCAGGCCTCGTCATCGCCGGCCTCGGCAAACGCACGATCTAGTCCCACCGCTTCTAGGGCATCGGCCACATCAAATCCCAGGTCGCCGTCATTGTGAATACGCGTGCCCAGCTCCCAATACAGGTCAAACACTGGCGCATCACCCTTGGCTTCACGCACCGCTTCCATTACTCGCAGCATGTCGTGAGTGGTTTTCATAGCGGAGTAGTACTGCTGATCCTTAGAGGGGTTGTTTTTAAACAGCAAACTGATCGGCTGCCATGTGATATTTAGGTTGCGCTTAGTTGCGACCTCATCTACGACCCAACGAGCCGTCACCCAACACCACGGTCAGAGCGGATCCACCCAGAATTCAATGTCAGGTGTTTCTTTGGTGTTTGCCATAAGTTCAGGTTAGGGCACAATAAGCCACCGCGAAATAACTCAAAGGGAACGCTTTGAACCTAGGAATGCTCCTATTCATGCCAGCAACGATTGCTGGTGACCAAACCATCTTGATTGATACCTCCTGCGATCCGGTGCGAGAGATCACCTACCAACAGTTGCTTGACAACGTTGCTAAGACCGCCGGCTTGCTAACCACTCTGGGTGTTGAGCCAGGCGATCGGGTTGGAGTGTTTGCAACCAACAGCGTCGAGTGCGTTGAAGCCATCTTCGGAGCGGCATTTGCCGGGGCAACCGTGGTACCGATGAACTTCAGGGCAGGCTCGGAGGAGATAGCGCACCTGCTAAAGGATTCCGGCGTGAAGGTGCTGTTTAGCGAAACTCGCTATGGCGAACAGGTCGAGCAAGCCAAACCAGACTCCATTGTTGAGGTGCTGTTGCTGGACGACCCGAGCTCTTTCGCGGCCGCTCGAGATGAGGCATTTGAGTTGCCGGTGCCCGCAGAGGTTGATCCTGACGGATTGTGTGCGCTGCTCTACACCAGTGGCACCACCGCGCTGCCTAAGGGTGTGCGTCTCACTAACGAAGCCATCACCGGTTATGTAATGGGTACAAACGACGCTGCAACAGGCGAAGACATTGGTCGCATGGCGATCGCTGTGCCTCTGTATCACATTGCTGGACTTACATCGATGCTGAATGCTCTTTACAGCGGTCGAGTGGTGGTGCTGTTGGCTCAGTTTGAGGCGTCTCAGTGGATCGACTGCGTAAAGGAGCAAAAGGCAACGCACGCGTTCTTGGTGCCGACGATGTTGTCGCGCGTGATGGAAGCTCCGAATTTCTCTCCCGAAGCGTTTGAGTCGCTAGAAGCAGTTACGTACGGTGCAGCGCCGATGCCACCCTCGGTCATTCGCAGAGCGATCGAGAGCTTCCCACCCAATGTGGCATTCACCGGCGCCTATGGCCAGACCGAGACCACATCAACGGTCGCAGTACTTGATCCTGATGATCATCGCATTGAGGGCACTGAACCCGAGAAGCAAGCCAAACTGCGTCGGCTTAGCTCGGTTGGTCAGCTACTTGAAGACGTACAGATGCGTGTGGTTGACACCGATACCGGCAAGCCGGTCGGTCCGGGAGTGATGGGCGAGGTGCAGTTACTAACAGCCAGGGCGATGAGCGGCTACTGGGGTAACGAAGAAAAAACTCGCATAACCATCGACGATGAAGGCTGGGTGCATACCGGCGACCTCGGATACATAGATGAGGGCGACTATTTGTTTTTGTCTGGTCGCACTGGCGACATGATTATTCGCGGCGGCGAAAACGTGCTGCCCGATGAGGTAGAAGGTGTGCTCTATGAACACGCCGAAGTGTTGGAAGTAGCAGTGGTAGGTATCCCTAGCGAAGAGTGGGGTGAGCGAGTAGTGGCCGCTGCGGTCGTACGAGCTGACAGCAAGGTCTCGGGTGAGGATCTAGTTGCGCACGCACGCGAACGGCTTGCGCCTTTTAAACGACCCGAGGTAGTGCATTTGCTAGAAGAGCTGCCTAGAACTTCAACAGGCAAGCTGCTACGCCGCCATTTGATTCCAATTTTGGAGGAACTTACGAAGTAACGGTGTGGCGTATCTGCCCAATTAGCCGCTTACTCACAGGTTGCGTAAGCTGCCGCCATGGATTATCCAGCAAGGTTCTCGGTAGATACCCCCGAAAGGATCGCCAACTGGCGCGTATTGGTGCACTGGTTGTTGATTATTCCGCACGCGATCATCGTTGAAATTTTGCGAATCGTGTTAAACCCGGTCTGGTTTGTTACCTGGCTGGTAGCGATTTTTACCGGGAAAATCCCAGATGTATTGGCGCGGTTCTTCGTAATGTTTCACCGTTACGAAAATCGTTTGCTGGCCTACGTCTTAGTTCTCACTGACGTCTATCCGAAAGCGGAATGGAGCTATAACGATGAGGATCCTGGAAGCTATCCAGCTACTACGGACATTGAAGCGCAGCTAACAGACCGCAATCGCCTGACGGTGTTGCTTCGCCCAATTCTTGCCATACCCGCTTTTATTTGGTACGCATTCATGTTTTTCGTCGTCGCTCCGTTTGCGCTGCTCATCATGTTTTTTGTGCTGCTGTTCACTGGCCGCTGGCCCGCTGGCTTTCACCGGTTTATGGTCGCAGTAATAAATCTGCAACTGCGATTTTTCGCATACATGAATCTTTTGACCGATCGTTACCCACCATTCACACTGAACCCTGACGGCCCCGCCGCTATAGCTGCGCCAGCGGGCATGTCAGCGCAATAGCTACTAGGAAATCCAGCAAAAACGGGAGCGGAGACTGATGGCCGGACCCATGGATGGCATACGAGTTGTCGAGCTTGGTGTCTGGGTAGCGGGACCTGCCTGTGGCGGCATTTTGGCCGATTGGGGAGCCGATGTCATCAAGATTGAGACGCATCAGGGAGACCCATTCCGCTCGCTTGAATGGCTCTATAAGCAAGGCAATCCGCCATTTGACTTAGACAACCGCGGTAAACGCAGCGTCGCCCTTGACCTGTCTATGCCCGAAGGTCTTGAAGTGCTACACAGCTTGCTGGCACAAGCCGACGTGTTTCTTTCAAATGTCAGGCCTGGCGGTTTGGCTCGACTCGGACTGGATTTTGAATCCCTTACGAAGCGTTACCCGACCTTGATTTATGCCAGCGTCACCGGCTTGTCGCTGCGTGGTGAAGAAAGCGATCGGCAATCCTATGACGTTGGTGCGTTTTGGTCGCGCGCCGGTATTGCATTGTCTCTAACACCAGAAGATGCTCAGCTGCCTTACCAGCGTGGCGGCATGGGTGATCACATGACCGGAATGGCCTCAGCCGCCGGAGTGTCTGCTGCGCTGTTTCATCGCACAAAAACGGGCAAAGGGCAGCTGGTAGAGACATCGTTGCTGCGGTTAGGCACATACATGTTGGGTTGGGATCACAACGTCACCGCGATGACCGGTGAAGAAACCACACCGTGGAGTCGCAAGAATCCACCAAATCCGCTGATCAACTGTTATCGCTGTTCAGACGACAAATGGTTGTGGATGCTGGGGCTTGAGGGTGATCGTCATTGGCCTGCAGTAGTTGCTTGCCTTGAGCGCCCCGACTGGCTTGAAAACCCCAAATACGAATCACTGGAAACTCGCGTAGAACATTGCGAAGAGTTGATTGTGGAGATGGACGATGTGATGGCTACTCGCACGCGAGCAAAGTGGGGAGAGATCTTTGACGCAGGTGATGTGTGGTGGGCGCCAGTTCAATCAACCTTGGACATGCGTAGCGACCCGCAAGCCCAAGCCGCCGGATGCTGGGTGTCGGTACCAACCCAAGACGGTGAAACGGTGGAAATGGTGGCTACTCCGGTCGATTTTTCGACTAGTTCTTGGCAGGTAACCCAGGCACCTCCCGAGATTGGTCAGCACACAGAACTGGTGTTGAACGAAGTAGGTCTTGATTGGGACCGTATTGAAGCATTGAAGCAAGCCGGTGTGATTCCGTGATACATCCGGTGCGAGCAGCCGTTCTCACCCCGGAGTGGGTCAAAAGAGTTGTCGCGCCACCGCACGACACTCTGACGCAAGCAATGCGTGAACGCTTGCTGGCGGACAACTTAGATTCGTTTGTTCACGTCACATCGGCGCCCAGCATTACGGGCACGCATCCCAGCGGGCATCAAGGTATGGCCGTGCGCTCAGCGGCGGCCCTTCAGAGGCTGCTAGATGCTGGCGCTTACAGCCAGCAGACCGAGCCACGGTTGTTTGTGCAACGCATAGAAGCGCTTGGTCGGGTTCAGCATTCCGTGATCGGCATGATCGAGCTGGACGAGCACAAGCTGTGCGCTCATGAGGCCACGCATGAAGCAAATGTGGTTTCGTTGGCGGCCAGCCTTGCAGAGACAGCGCAAATGTGGAGCCCCGTTCTGGCTACCTGCCCGGGCGCACCTTGGATTAGAGATGTCATTGATGCCACGATTGCTGCGAATCCAGTTGAACCAGCTACGAGCGATAGCGACTTGCTGCTACATGCCGAAACCGCAGACGGCGCAACCATCACACTCTGGTGCATTGATCCAGCTAGCGCAGAAGTTTCGCTAGCTGACAGTATCTACATCATGGATGGTCATCATCGCGTGGCGGCCGGAACGCTGGCCGGGTTTAAGCGAGTGCTGGTCGCGATGGTGCCACCCGAGGAGCTAGTCCTAACTGGTTTTGATCGCTTGATCTCCGACATTGATGTGATGCCTCGCCGCATTCTGGAGATCTTGGCGCAGTTCTGCGAAATAGCCGAGGTGTCCGATGAGACCGCAGCTATCCCCGACCACGCTGGCTGGCTTGGCATAGGAATGGGTGAGCGCTGGTACAGCGCGCGTCGACTGGATTTGTTGGCAACGAACTCGGGGCAGAACCCAGCTAGCGGCAGCTCGCCTCTGATGGACTCCGAGTTCATTCATGCTCAACTGCTTCCAGCACTGTTTGACATAACCGAACCGTCAGACTCGCGAATCACCTACCGCCCTTCACCGCTTGCAACAGGACCGTTTTCGTCTTCAGGCAACTCTCAGCCAGGCTCGCACGCCAATCCCGGATCCGACATTTTTACGGTTTTGTCTGCTCCGGTACCAGCGCAAGCCGTATTTGCGATCGCCGATCGAGGTGAAACCATGCCGCCCAAGAGCACCTATCTGGTGCCCAAGGTGCGCGCAGGAGTAATGCTCGTTGATTACTAGTCGCCTAGTAGTCGCTTATTAGCAAAGTGAAAGGAACCGAACATGACACCGAATAAAGCCACCGGACGCTTGACGGGCAAGGTTGCGATTGTCACCGGCGGTGCAAGCGGCATGGGGCGTGCCACCGTTGAACAGTTCATTGCCTCCCAAGCGTCGGTAGTGATAGCCGACCTCAACGTTGACAGGGGACGGGAACTAGTCGAGGAGCTATCAGCCAGCGGCGCAGGAGAACGTGTGCGATTTACGCGCACCGACGTTTCACAAGAAGAAGACATTGCTGCTCTCGTTGATTTTGCGTTAGAGGCTTTCGGCCAGCTTGATGTGATGTTTAACAACGCTGGCATCGGTGGGGCGTTCGGCCCTATTACCGAACTGGCAACAGATGCTTGGGACGAAACGTTTGCGGTATTAGTGCGGTCAGTTTTTCTAGGCATCAAGCACTGCGCTCGCGTAATGATCGAGCAAGGCACCGGCGGGTCAATCATCAACACGGCATCGATCGCCGGTATCGGTGGTGGAGCTGGACCACAGGCTTATTCGGCCGCCAAGGCAGCCGTTGTCAACTTGTCAACCACAACAGCGGTAGAGCTAGCACCGCATCGCATACGCGTCAACGCCATCTGCCCTGGAATTATTTTCACTCCGTTGATGCATGACGGCAACGAAGCCCAAGCTGAGGAGGTGATGTCGCAAATACAGCCTTGGCCTAATCGCGGCGAGGGAGACGACATAGCTGCGATGGCAATGTTTTTGGCGGGCGACGAGTCGCAGTTTGTAACAGGGCAAGCTCACATAGTGGACGGCGGACTGTTGGCCTCGGGACCGCGCCTGCAAGGCAAACTGCACAACTCTCGTAATCTGCACAGAATGACCGGTATGGCCTACGGCAGTACTGGCAAGCAATCCAAAGTTCGGCGACTATGACCAAACAATCTGCTCCAGCACAACTTTGGCCCACCGATCCGCTTAGTTCGGTAAGTGAATCTGCTGCCGTAACTGATGTCGACCTAGATGCTCCCAGCGCCGAGAAAGTGTCTGCCGCTGCTAACTGGGCGCGAGCATTTGTTGCAGAGCGCAGCGAAACCTGGGAGAGCGAGCGCCGATTTGCTCATGAGGCATTCGAATCTGCCGCAGCTAATGGCTTTACCGGACTGCTCGTTCCCGCCGTTGACGGTGGAGCAGAGCTGAACCAGTTTGGGTTAGCACGCGTGCTCGAAGAGATAGCAGCGGTAGATCTGGCAGTGGCGTTTTCGTTGGTTTGTCATAACAACTTGGCTAACTCAGTCAGCAAACTGGCACCGCCAAAGATGCGCGAGGCTGTTTTACCAGAACTAGTAAGCGGGAAAAGGGTTGGCGCTTTCTTATTGACCGAGCCAGAGGTCGGTAGCGACGCTGCAGCTATCACGGTTTCAGCGCAGCGTGACGGTGATAGCTGGGTGCTGAACGGCACCAAAGCGTGGGTAACAAATGGCAGCGCAGCGCAACTTCTGTCGGTGTACGCGCAAACCGATAAATCGTTAGGGCACCGCGGCATCGCAGTGTTTTTGGTTGATACCGCCACCGCACAAGGCGTCAAGCGTCAGCCTGCTTATCAGCTGGTGGGAGCGCACGCTATGGGCACCAATGGCATTGAGTTTGACGATTGCACCGTGTCCGACAACGAGTTGTTTGTACCCGCTGGGGGAGGATTTGCTGCCGCTATGGCTGGCATCGATATTGCTCGTGTGCTGGTGTCGGCAATGTGCTGCGGGATGCTTCGCACCGCGCTTGAAACCGCTGTCAACTATGTGCGCCAGCGACAAGCGTTCGGCGAACGAGTCGCAGACTTTCAAGGCGTACGGTTTTTGTTGGCCGATGTTGCGACCGATCTAGAGGCGGCGCGCTTATTGGCCTATCGAGCCGCAGCCCCAGGGACTACTCCCGTTGCGGCAGCTCACGCCAAGAAGTTTGCGACCCGTGTTGCCGAGCGGCGCATCAGTGACTGCATGCAAGTAATGGGTGCGGTCGGCGCTCGCCGTGATCATCCGCTGCCGCGTCACCTGTCAGCAGCTCGACTAACTCACTACCTAGACGGCGCTACCGAGATCCAAAACGTTGTAATCAGTCGCTCATTACTTGACTAGCTAGCCCAACGGGCGGCCGAAAGGCAGTTCGTCTAACCAAGTGCTCATGAACTGTTCGGCTCGATAGCAAGCCGCCATGTAGTAGCCGTCGTCGTGGTCTGCGGTTTCAGCCATCACTTGAGACACCTTCGTTGAAGTTTGTTCTCGCAGCTGGTCATGAGTTGTATCGCTATTGGCCCACCAGCTCAGCGCAGGCCCAACCGCGCTCACAAAGTCGGCTACTGCTATCACGCCAGCCTTGCGTAGCTCCGCCAACGCCTTAGATGAGATGGCCGCCGCTGACCATGCCACTACGGCGGTTCCTTTCTCGGCCACCGTCGTTGCGCCCTCACCGCTTAACGCACCTGGTTTCGAACCGCAAAAGATCACGTCAACGTTGTCGCTGCCCCATATCTGCCACGGCTTGCCGGCTGAGCCTCCATGCGATTCGACCAACGTTGAAACGATCTTCGCTGCGTCTTCACTGGGGTATTCAATAGTCGCTGTTAATGCGGCGGTTAGGGCCGCGCCATCAAAGTTGCCGGTAACACAGCTTTTTGCGGTGCTTATAGCCACTATCGACCCGCCCAGGGCGAGCACTTCTCGTGCTATCGCTAGTCCCTGCGCGCCAAACCCTTCGATTGCGACGCTTTTGTTTGACAGAGACCCAGATCCAGACCCAATCGCTGCAGCTGCGGCGGTGGCAGCACCCACGCCAATCAGTTCATCGCCGAAGCTGATTGCGTTGCGACCATCGTTTGCGATTGGGTTGCGCTGATCGTGCGCTAGTACCGGTGCCAGCATTGCTGAGTCAAGTCGTAAGCCAGGTGTGGTTAGCAATCGTTGCGAAGAAAACTCCTCTGCCAGCTCGGTCGCTAAGGCATCTACCGCAGCTGCGGCATCGGCCGGGTCGGACTTGAGCCCGATTGTTGCCCCGCTTCGCCGCATACCCAAGGTGGCAAACACATACGTCAGATGGCGCGCCAACATCGTGGCGTTGCTGGGAATCAGCTTGGCCCCCAAGCGGGCAGGGCCTACATAGTTCTCCGCATCGGCAACGTCGTAGATAACAAAGCCCGGCGTTGATTGCAGTTGCGTGGTTTGCACACTGTGCAGTCTGCCAGCGACCGGCGTTATTACCTAAAAAATTGCCGAAAAGTTGCTTAAAAAGCGCCAATGGTGACGCCTACCACGGGTATGTCAGTCTTATGCTTTGCGGTTGGTTGGTTTATAGCGTCTTCCCATAACGTCTGCCGACTACCAGGCACAATACAGTTGAGACGGTTGGGACAATAAGAACAGTTGGGACAGTCAGGGTTATGAAAAGGATCATTCACAGAACGATCATCCACAGAACAAGGCCGCTCGTAGCTCTAACGGTCATGCTGGCTTTCGCACTTGTCGCAGCAGCCTGTGGCAGTTCGGATGACAGCTCACAGACCACACCCACTCTTAGTGACACACCAACAGGAATCTCAGGTGTCGCTCTGCCCGCTTTTGACAGCACCACCTCTGATCCTGCGGTCGGCTCGCTTGCGCCGACAATAACCGGCACAGATCTGCTCACCGGTGAACAGGTTTCAACGTTTGATTCAACTCAGGCCGGCCGACCATTGCTCATCGGGTTTTATGCACACTGGTGCCCGCACTGCCAGTCTGAAGTTCCCGCGGTGGTGAACGGCTTAGTTCAAACCCCGTTGCCGCAAGGTGTTGACTTTGTAGCCGTCTCCACTTTTGTAGACAGAACCCGCGGCAATCATCCACCCGATGCGTGGTTCAGACGTGAGGGTTGGAACCTGCCAGTGATTCCTGACACCCGCGGCAGTGCTGTGTCCGAGGTGTTTGGGGTGCAGTCGGTGCCGTTTTTGGTGCTGGTCGATGCAGACGGCAATATCGCGGCACGTGTACCAGGTTCACTAGGAGCAAATTCGCTGGCTCTCCTAGCCACGCAGCTGCTTGAAGGTGGAGCTACCGACGTTGAAATAGATCCCAACTCCAGCTCTAACGCCAGCTGACCGGCCAAGACCTTCTCCGCCTATTTTGTTTAAGCCCGCCTAGGCAACATCACACCAGGCGTGGGTGCCACTCTTAGGGAATGAAGTGGCGACATCTAGAAGGAGAACGCGCAAGGCGCCGCTTTAGAACAAGCCTGTTTGGTCAAGACCTAACCGGTACGCGTGAAAGTCTCATCGCGCTGGTGATAAGCAGCATCGCAGCCACTGCGGCTGGCTTGCTGCTAGCAGGTCTCACGGGCACTCTTGAGCGGCTGCCAGGTTTGCTGGTGCTGGTGCCAGCAGCAATCGGCATGCGTGGCAACATTTTTGGTGCCCTAGGCAGTCGGTTAGCAACCTGCATTCACACAGGCACCTATAGGCCGACTGTGCGATCTGACACCGTCGTAGGGCAAAACATCGCCGCAGTAGCGGTGCTAACGCTGGTTACCGCTGTGTTGTTGGGGGTAATCACAAAAGTGTTGGCGCCAATCTTTGGGTTGACATCCACGATCAGCTTGGCCGATCTGGTGGTGGTGTCAACTGTTGGCGCGGTGCTGGCATCGGTGGTGGTGTTGCTGGCAACGCTTGGGTTGGCTTCTGGCACCACTCGTTACGGCTGGGATCTTGACAATGTCAGTGCACCGCTCATCTCCACCATTGGAGATTTTGTGACGCTGCCAGCGTTGTTTGCGGCCGGAGCGCTGGTGAGCTTGAGAGTGATAACTCCGGTAGTGGCGATCGTGGCAGTGGTTGTCAGTGCTGCCACCTTGGCTTACGCATGGTGGCGCGGACAGGACATCCTTCGCCACATCCTGCACGATTCTTTGCCAGTGCTAGTCCTGACCGGCGCAATTTTGGTGGTAGCAGGCGTGGTGATAGAGCATCGACTCGAAGCCTTCACCAAGTACCAAGCCGTGCTGGTACTAGTACCAGCTTGTCTAGCGACCGCAGGCTCCATCGGCGGCATCTTGTCAAGCCGACTTTCGACCAAGTTTCATCTCGGTGTGATTGAGCCGTCAGCATTTCCGCCACGCAGCGCTCGCCGAGATCTGTTGTTTGGCTTTGCGGTGGCGGTGCCAGTGTTTGCTTTCAATGGTGTCTTGGCGCACCTGGCTGCGCTAGCGCTGAACTTCACTTCGCCCGGGTTGTTTCGAGCGGTAGCGGTTTCAATGATCGGTGGGATGCTTGCCACGGTGCTAGCCGCAGCGATTGCCTACTACGGGACTGCGGTGGCTAACCGAATCGGTATAGATCCGGACACGTTGGGTATTCCGCTTGTGACTAGCACCGTTGATCTAGGTGGAGCGGCGTCGTTGGTGCTGGCAGTTGGTTGGGTGGGCCTGTCGTGAGCAGTAGTGGCTTTGTGCTTGCAGGCAGTTTTGCGGTCTACGCTTTAGGGAGCTGCTTTGATGGATGACAAACCAAGAAACCTAAAAGCCATGCTCTCCGAAGCAAAAGACGACTCGGAGTTGATGGTTGATCTGGCTTACGCCGCCCTGTACTTCGCAGACGACGGTATGGCCGAGGCCGTACTTGGTCTTGAGCAGGACATGTCAGACCTGGTGCACGAGATGCGTTCGCTGGCGTTGCTGGCTGTACGCCATCCACGTGAGGTAGACGGTATGAGCTCGGTGCTGCAGGTGATCTCCGCCATTGAAAGCGTGGGAAATGCGGCCGCAGACATCGCCAAAATCGTTACCCGCCAACTAGGTATTCCGCGCGCGCTGTTGGTGGATCTGGCTAAAGCAGCCGAAGTTTCACACCGCCTAGTAGTGGCCGAAGGTAGCCATCTAGCTAACCGTCCTCTAGCCGACTTAGAGCTACCCGTAGCGGTCGGCATGCGTGTAGTAGCCGTTCAGCGCGCCCGCCATTGGAACACCGACATCGGCGGTGACACCATTGTTGAGCCGGGCGATGTGCTGTTTATGCGAGGCGACCCCGCCGGCATCGTGCGGTTACGCGAGCTTGCGGCCGCACCGGTCTGGATACCACCTTCGCCCGATAGCGAACCCAATACCGCACCGCCGATAACAGACCTAGATCGTGCAGTGGTGACCTTGGTGGAGATGAAAAACCTTTCCGAAGCAGCCGTTGGTTTGGCCTATTCGGCACTAGTGCTACAAGACAGTTCGCCGGCGCGTGCTGTTCGATCACTGCAAGGCCAGCTTGACGCTATGAAAGCGGAAATGCAAACGTGGGTTCTACGTGCAGCAGCGGGCAACGCCGACTTTGGCTCTGCTGGCTTGCGAGGCCTGCTACATCTGGCAGAGGCAGCCGAAGACATCGGCGATGAGGCGCTAAAGATGGCGTCGCTTGTGCTGGCCGACGAAGATCTACATCCGGTGCTAGCTCTGGCGTTAGGCGACACTCGTGATGTCGTTGTGCAGATACCGGTGGCATCTGGTTCGACCGCAGACAATGCCACCTTGGGTTCGCTCGACTTTTCGGCCGACCCTGGCTACAACGTGCTGGCTATTCACCGTGCCAACAGCTTTATGTATAACCCGCGCAAAGCCGTCACCTTACGAACCGGTGATGAGCTGTTGGCTTCAGGCCCAGAGGAGGGTCGATCCAGGTTTGCAGCCCTACTTGGGTATGACGTGGATATGGACGAAGAAACCGGCCATCTTGAGCTCATACCTACTGACACAGCGGCCTAGACAACGTTTGCCTGGTTTTGTTTTTGGCCGATTAAGCATCCGGCTTATCTTGAAACTGTTGGTAGCGTGAGCGAAATGCCGTCCGTTAAGTCGCCTGCCCAACTGTCGATTCTTGCGGTTCATGCGCATCCCGACGATGAGGCTTCCAAAGGTGCTGGCACCATTCGCCGCTACGCGGATGAGGGCATTAGAACCACGCTGGTTTGTTGCACAGGTGGTGAAGCTGGAGACATTCTTAATCCGTCCATGGATCGGCCTGAGGTAGTTGAGAATCTGGCCGAAGTGCGTCGCTCAGAGCTGGACGTGTCTGCGTCTGTGATTGGCTACGACGAAGTGGTAATGCTGGGTTACCGAGATTCAGGCATGCCTGACAGCGATGACAACAACCATCCTGAAGCGTTTGCAAACGCCGATCTTGAAGAGGCGGTCGCACGGTTAGTGGAGGTAATCCGCAGGGTTTGCCCGCAGGTGGTACTTACATATCCGCTGGAGCAAAAGCATTATCCGCATCCCGACCACTTGCGGGTAACGGATATATGCCTACCTGCGTTTGAGCGGGCTGGTGACGCAAAATGGCGGCCAGAACTTGGCCCTGCCTTTGAGCCAGTCAAGCTGTACGCGCCTGTTTGGTCAAAGCGGCGCATGCTTGGTACGCATCAAGCGTTCCTAGATCACGGACTTGAATCACCATTCGACAAGAAATGGCTGAAAAACATCAACCGCATTCAAGACGTGATTCATGCGCGGGTGTCAGTAGATAATGCCGTTCGACGCAAGAGCCTGCTAGCGCATGCCACACAGGTTGACCCGAACTCGCCGTTTTGGTTTGGTTTGCCAGATGATGTGATGGATGCGATTTATCCCTATGAGGAGTACGCCCTGGTTGAGGCGCGCGTTCCGACCGAACCCGTTGAGGATGATCTTTTTGCCGGACTCCGCTCCTGAGTTTCTGACTGAGGAATATCTTCAGGGCTTGTCTAGCAGCGATGCGCGCCTTTTTGGAGATTTGCAGAGCGGCTTGTCGGGTACCTTGACGCTGAGCGTTTCAGGCGGCCCGGGCGGTCAGGTAAAGGGAAAGACTCACGCAGCGTTGAAGCTGACAAAGGGCAAGATAACGCAGGCCTCTTTGGGTGCGAACAAGGCCGCCGAACTGAAGCTGGAAGCAACCTATGAGCTAGCGCAGGCTCTGTTTGGCGGTGAAGCCGATCCGGTTGAGCAATACATGGCCGGCAACCTGAAAGCCTCTGGCGACATGACGCTTTGGTTTGATGTGCTGCCAGCCTGGCAAGGCGCCGTGAACACTTAACAGTCCCGCTTGTTTTACCCAGCTCGAATGCTGCTTGCGTTTTGATGTTGCAGTGCTAGAACTCGTGTAACACGCATATTTCGGTGGCCGTTGCAAGCCACCCCCAATTTCCAATCAAAGAATGCCAATCAAAGGATGGGGGTACGATGGCAACAATGAACATTCAGTTCATCGCGACGCTGGTGGCAGCACTTGGGGTTTCTGTTTTTCTCATCAGACTCAACTCTGCAATGCATAAAGGCTTTGCAAACCAAGATGCTCGCTTTGAAGCGAGGTTTGCGCTCATTGATGAAAGGTTTGCTCGTATCGATGCGAGATTTGATGCGCTTGATGAAAAGTTCGCTCGTATCGACGTGAGGCTTGATGCGCTTGACGCGAAGATTGACCGACTTGGTGTGCGTCTTGATGCCAGGATCGACGCTCTCGATTTAAAGCTCGATTCAAGGATTAGCACCCTTTGAATACCTAACCGAGCCTCACATCGGCATTGCCGCATTCGTTCCAGAGCCCGATGTTGGCACGCTGAGCGGCTGCTACGGCGCTTGTAAACATTTGTGCGTGGCGGGAATTTGGTTCAAAGTTCATCGCTTCGCCATATCCGTTTAGGGCTAGTTCTTGGTTGACAAATAGTCCGTCGGCGGCGCGGTACACATACGCCAGCAAACGGTCATAGCGGTCGTAAAGCTCTATGTCACGTTCCAGGTAGAGGGCGGTGCCGGCGGGGATCAGTTCGCCCGTGTGAGCTGAGGCGGCATCGCCAAAACATTCGGCCGGGAGATAGCCGCCGGTTTTCTCGGGTGTGTCAATACCTATGAAGCGCACCAGTGTTCGGTTTCCACCGATGTCGGCTTCGATCGTGTCGCCGTCGATCACTCGTGTAACAATCGCATTCGGCTTAAGCACCTGAGCGCCTGTGTTGTCGCTTGCGCCTGTGTTGTTGCCGCTAGCGACAAGCGAGCCTGTGCTCGCACACCCTGCGCCAAGCAGCAAGACCCCTACCTGCAAAAACCTGGTCAGCGTCAACATAAACATCAGTATCAAACTCAAACTCAACACTGCCACGCCAAGCGGCGACCGCTGTCAGCATTTATCGATTTATCGCCCTGGTCGTGTATCTGTGGCAGCGCTCTAACCCACTGTGCTAGTTCACCGTGCTAGCTCGCTTTGTTAGTCCACTGTGTTAATCCACTTTGCTAGTCCACTTTGCTAGTCCACCGAGTTAAGCAGCGCCGCGCCAAGGGTCGAGATCGGCGTCCGGGCTGGCTGGTAGCTCAGCCAGCTTCGCCCGAGCTCTTGCCACGCCCTGGCGACCTATCCGGCGAGTCCGCTGACTCAACACGCTGAAACCCCCCGACCTGCGACTTCTCGCTCGTCGAACAGTTAGCGCTTCACCTACGCCCGACCCGGCACCCGGTCTTCCACCCAGCCTTCCACCAGCAGCGCCCTCGTCGTAGCTTTCATCTAATGCCAAAGCAAGCTGTGATTGCATAGACATATTGTGGTACCTGGGTGTGACATTTGGTTGTAGCCCTGCCGCTGAACACGTTGTAACCCTTACCGTATGGACGTTTGCCGCTATTGTCAGGCGCCGTGGCCTCCAACCCTAAACAGCAATACCGGCACGGTTTAACCATCCCCTTTGACAGCCCTCTGCACACCCAAGCCGACACCTATAAAGAGCTAGCCGACCTCGGCTATACCGACTTCTGGAGCTCCGAAGCCGAAGGCACAGACGGTTTCACACCACTGATCTTGGCTTCACAATGGGTGCCCACCGTTCGTCTAGGTGTTGCCATCATCCCGGCATTTACCCGCGGCCCGGCGGTAATGGCTCAACAGGTTGCGTCTCTATGCGAAGCCGCTCCCGACCGTTTCGTGATGGGTATAGGCGCATCGTCAAACGTGATAGTTGAGCGCTGGAACGGCATTGATTTCACCGAGCCATACAAACGAACCCGCGACATGACGCGCTTTTTGCGTCAGGCTCTCACCGGTGAGAAGATCACTCACAAATATGACACGTTTGAGATCAACGGGTTTACCTTGCGGCGAACGCCCGAAGTACAGCCGAAGATCCTCATCGCGGCACTGCGTGAAGGGATGCTTCGCCTTGCGGGTCGAGAAGGTGACGGAGCGATTATCAACTGGCTCTCCGCTGAGGACGTGCTGACCGTGAAGCCGCACGTAGACGGCACCGCATTGGCCCAAACCGCGACTACAACTAGCGAATCCGGTGAGCATGCTGAGCCCAAGGAGCTAGTAGCGCGCATCTTTGTGAGCCCAAGCTCAGATGCAGACACGGTGCGAGCCGGGTTCAGGCGAGCCATAGCGGCATACCTAAATGTGCCGGTGTATGCCGACTTTCATCGCTGGCTCGGTCGCGGTGAGCGGCTCGGCGCGATGTGGAAGCACTGGGATGAGGGCGACCGTAAGGGGGCGCTAGAAACGATCGGTGATGATCTGGTGGATGAGCTGTTAGTACACGGATCGCCCGAAGAGTGCCGTGAGCACATCGATCGTTATCACGCCAATGGGGTAACCACCTCTGCAATCTCGGTGATGAACTTCGGCGACATTGACCCCCTAGAAGCAGCACGCCAGCTATCACCAGCCGCCAGGGGCTAGCAGTTGGGAACTAGCAAAGTCACAGGCGACAGCTAATCTGCGCCTGCCATGTCAGAGCTAGCAACGCCAGGCGACAGCTCGATGTTTAGTCCCATCGAGCAGCCAGTCATAAACAAGCCTTACGAAACCACCAAGTACCACTGGGAACTTGACAGAACCAACCGAGCGATGCCTATTCGTAAGGATGGCCGCCGCCCCAGTGTGGCCACTTTGCCGGTACCAGATGAGCACGATCCCGAACTGGGAGAGCAACGAATCCTGGAGCTCAACCCCGAAGATCTGAACGAAACGGTGAACGAGATACGCCGTCATGTAAGTGAGTGGCGAAAGAGCGGCCGCTATGTGGGCGCAACCGACGCCTCTAAGCGATTGCTGAAGCACTGGAACAGAGAGGATCAAGCACTCCGTCCGTTCTTTGCTCAGGTCGAAGCGCTAGAGACAATGATCTGGCTAACCGAGGTTGCCCCACAAATCACCCAAGGCAAGATGTCTGTTTCAGAGCGGGAGCAAGCGAGCATCAAAGACCTTTTGGCAAAAGTTCAAGCAGCCAGCCGCAACAACAACGAAGGGCTTGACCGTCTAGCTATCAAGATGGCTACCGGTACCGGAAAAACAGTAGTGATGGGCATGGTTATTGCCTGGCACGCCCTCAACGCATTCGAGGCACACAAGCTCCCAGAAGACCAGCGTGGCCGTTATCTCACCTCGTTTGTTGCGATTACGCCTGGCCATACGGTGCGCGAGCGCCTAGAGACGCTTAAGCCCTCACCACAAGAACGAGTAAAGCGAGTGAAGAGCGTTTATGACGAGATGGGTTTACTGCCGAGTGAAGAAGATCGCATAGCTCTAAATCGTGTGCAAGTGCACATAGTGAACTTCCAAGTGTTTCAACCAAAAGATCGTTTGGCACATGCTCACGGTGACGCCAAGAAGCTTTTGCGCGGCCGCAGCAAAGACGAGTCTGATACCGAAGAACCCTCAGCGATGCTGCGCCGAGTGTTGCACGGCTTACGAGGGCTGGCCGACACCGACCCAAACGCGCAGATTTGCGTCCTCAACGATGAGGCGCACCATTGCTATCTCCCCGCAGAAGGAAGACGAGACAGCAAGAAAGCCAGCAAAGAAGACAAAGACCAAGACAAGTCTGCTGCGCTGTGGTTCAGCGCTATCAAATCCTTAGACGATTCCGGTTGGCTTGGCGCTGTTTACGACTTCTCAGCGACTCCTATGTTTATTCAAACCAGTAGTCGTCGCGACACGCAGATGTTTCCCTGGGTGGTGTCGGATTATCCGTTGATGGATGCCATCGAAGCAGGCCTGGTGAAGATTCCACGCGTGCCGGTATACGACGACACGCAACAAGTCGCAAAGGAGCCAACTAAAGATGAAGGCGATACAGATGCTGAGGTTCTGATAGATCCGACCGAGCTAGGGACTAAATGGCGCAGCCTCTACAAACATGTCGATGAAAAGCGCCTAGATCTACAGTCCATGCCGCCAAAGCTGACTTCGGCTGTAAGAACGTTTTACGAGAACTATCAAATCAAGTTTGAAGCATGGAAAGAGAAGGGTCTTCGGACGCCACCGGTGTTCATCGTGGTGGCGAACAACATCAACAATGCTGAGGCTCTCTACCACTATTTGGCGGGTAAGCAAAGTGGCTTCGATCTGTTTTCAAACTTCGCAACAGGTGCACCAGATACCGCCCTCGCTTCAAGTCTCAACACATTGATTGTGCATTCGGATCTCGAGGGCGACAAAGAGATAGGCAGCAAATCCAAGCTTGGTGTGCTGCTTGGAAACCAAGCCGAGCTGCTGGGCAAGCGAGTCGAAGAGCTAAGAGAGGAAGGCAAAGAAGTCGAAAACTATGAAGGTCTGTCAGCGAAAGAGCTTGTTCGCGAGGCTCTGAACACCGTTGGTCGAGACGGTGAGCTGGGCGCAAACATTCGCTGCGTTGTTTCGGTGTCAATGCTTACCGAGGGCTGGGACACTCGCACAGTTACTCACGTGTTGGGGTATAGAGCGTTTGGCACGCAACTGCTATGTGAGCAGGTAACGGGCCGAGCCTTGCGCCGCACCAACTATGAAAACTTCGATGATGAGGGCCGTTTGGAGCCGCAGTTTGCCGATGTGCTGGGCATCCCGTTCGATTTCATGCCTGTGGGTGACTCGTCGTCCATCGATTCGGAGCCAGGCGATACCTACGAGGTTCGAAGCGTTTCTGGCCGCGATTCGTTACGGATCGAGTTCCCCCGTATCACCAGCTACCTGGTTGAGCCAAGCGGCATAGGCATTGTGTTTAACCCGGACAGGGTTGAGCCTTACCAGCTTGGCTCTGTTGGACCGAGTGAGACCGTCGTCAGTGCGGTGGTAGGTGAGTCGCAAACACTCACCACATCACCCGACCAAGATGCACGCCATCAGCAGATAATCGTCAAGGTTGCCTCTGTGCTGGTTGAGCAGATTGTTGGAACTCTCGCCTCAGAAGGTGTTAGTGGTGAGCAAGGTCATGCACCACTGCCTCGCCGCCGGCAGCTGTTTTCCCAGGCAGTACACGCCGTTAGATATTGGCTCAGCCACCCGAAGGTAAACGTGCCACCAGATCAGCTAGGGCGATTGCTAAACGATGAAATCGCTCACCAGGTGGCCGACAAGGTGCGTAAAGCGTGCGAGCACGACCTATCTGAAAGCACGCCCGCAAAGCGCATAGGAGTCTTTGCCGAGAGAAAAATCTTGGGCTCAACCGAGGACGTGTTATTTGAAACCAGTGCTCGCATTCATTACCCAGCCGATCTGTCTGAGCTAACCAAAAAGTCCGAGCTCAACATTGCTCCTTGCGATTCAAAATGGGAAGAACATCTAGCTGGTTTGCTTGATGATCACCCGAAGGTTCAGGCGTGGGCTCGCAACACCCCACAGCTCGACTGGTCGCTGCCGTATCAGTTTGAAGGGCGCTGGCGCAACTACATACCCGATTTCGTAGTTCGCCTTGGTGATAAGCACAGCGGCGGGCATGGTGAGCACGCTGTCCACCTGCTGATCGAGGTGAAGGGGAAGCGAGATGAGAGTGATGACGCAAAGGCCGAGCACGCGCTCCGGTGGTGGATTCCCGCCGTCCGCAACTCACCGCAAGTGCCTGCTCACCTACGAGATTGGGAGTTTGTGGAGTTCACAAAAGAAGCAGGAGAAGACGACAGCCAGTTTGGCTGGATGCTTAATAACACCATCAAGCAAGCCCTAGCCACCGGCCAAAAGTAGGAAAGCACAATCATGGCAAGTAAACCCAAATCAAAAAAACTCCCTAAGCAAACCGACAGCTACGAGCACGACTCGGCCGAGCGAACCAATCTGCCTTCCACGCAGACCGAACCGCTTATGAGCCAAGAGGATCGCGCTCCCATTCCGTTTTCTCCCGCAGTGCGAGAGCGCGACGATGAGCCAGTGCTGGCTTGGCAGCGCAAACCTGCTGCTACCACCAACGCCCTTACGGAGGGGGGGTATTCGCAATACCAACCCAGTCACGATGCCTACCCGTTATATATCCGGGAAAAAATTCGCCCCGAGGCTTTTATTGGCTCGCTAAGACGCGAAGACACGCAAGGCTCATTTTTTGAGAGCTTTAACGGCCTTCCTTCAAAAAACGCTCAATACGAGTGGTATAGGCATAAAGCAAACTGGCAAAACCGAATAATCCACGGCGAGTCGGCCAGAGTGATGGCTTCGCTAGCTGGCCGCGAAGGTCTAACCGGCCAAGTCCAGATGATTTATTTCGATCCTCCTTACGGGATTGGCTTTAAGAGCAATTTCCAAACCAAAACAAACAACCTAGAAACTGCTGAAAACCGTAGGGGCTTGCCAAACGACACGCGCACTCTCACGGCGTTTCGAGACACCTATGAGCGCGGTGTTCACAGCTATCTAGACCAAATGATCGAAAAGCTCACGCTTTGCCGAGAACTTCTGACCGAATCCGGCAGCGTGTTCGTGCAGATCGGTAAAGAAAATCTTCACCGAATGGCGTTGATTTTAGATGAGGTATTTGGTGCCGAAAACAGCGTGTCTCAAATCACCTATAGCACGGGCGGGACTAGAACATCTAGCACGCTTCCATCGGTTTCTAGCTATTTGCTGTGGTATGCAAAAGATATTGAAAAAGTAAAGTATCGACAGCTGTACGAATCTGTAGCTAGCCGAAAAGAGATGTTGGATCTATTTAGCTGGGACGCCCGGATTGAGCTGGAAGACGGTACAACTCGGCCGTTAACCGCCGAAGAAAAAGCCGACCCTGACAAAAACATTCCTACAAGCGCGCGCCTTTGCCAACGGCGAGGATTAGTCTCGCAAGGATTTTCTCAAACCGGTCGCTCAGAGCCGTACACCTGGAACGGGGGCGAATACCAAACCGGAGATACGCTCCACTGGAGCGTATCTCATTCCGGGCTAGATCGCCTAGCGGAGCTGGATCGTCTTGACGCTTTAACTGCAGCAGATTCATTGCTTTATTGGAAACGCTACGAAGAAGAGGTGCCAGGCAAAGAGGTTTCCAATGTCTGGGGCACGATGAACCCTAGTAACAAGCTCTACGTGGTGCAGGTTTCCGAGAAAGTAGTTGAGCGATGCATGTTGATGGCGACAGACCCAGGGGATCTCGTGTTTGATCCAACATGTGGCAGCGGCACCACGGCAGCAGTGGCGGAGACTTGGGGAAGACGTTGGATTACCTGCGACACCTCACCAATATCGGTCGCCATTGCCAGGCAGCGCCTAATCACCTCCACCTACCCCTACTGGGTAGTCGCAGACTCAACCAACAGCAAAGATCCGGCCAAGGGCTTCAACTATAAAAGCGTCACCAAAGTGTCGGCCGGAATCCTTGCTTATGACCGAGACGTTGAGGCCACACCTCTGGTTGACAAACCCGAAGAAAACAAGAAAATAGCGCGCGTGGCCTCAGCGTTTACGGTCGAAAGCTCGTCACCTTTGACACATGTACCTTTTGACGGATCTTTTGACGATGATGCTGAGCAAGTGCCTCAGCACCGCCCCGTGGAACACTCAGACTTCGTAGAAAAAGTAGTAGCGGCGCTAAAGCTGAACTCGATCTCTTCCGGGCGTAACGCAACAGACAGCGCTTCCGACATCCAAGTAACCGAGATTGAGCCCTGGCCTGGCAACTGGATTAGCCACCTGGTTTCCTACACACCCGCGGACAACCAAGACCAAGCACCGAAGCATGCCGCCCTGTTTGTTGTGCCAGAGGACACACCTGCGTCAGCAGAGCTACTTCGACGGGTGGCTCTAGACACAGCCAGCCAGATCGACGATGCAGATCTGGTGATAGTGGTGGCGCTTGCGTTTGAAGCCGAGGCCGACGCCGAGAAGTTTGGCCGTGTAAACGTGATGCGCGTTCAGATGCATCGCGACCTGCAGCTGAGCGACTTGAAACCTGACGACAAACACCAAGCATTTGTGATGGTGGGTCAACCAGACGTAGAGGTAAAAACCTACGCAAACGGCGAGCTTGCCGTTGAGCTACGCGGCTTTGACACCTACGATCCCACCAACGGCAATGTGAAATCGGGCGGCAAAAACGATGTCGACTGCTGGATGATCGACACCAACTACGACGGCGAAAGCTTCTTCGCCAGACGTATTCATTTTCCAGGCAGCGATAACGACAAAATAATGAAAAGACTCAAAAAAGAGCTTGGCAACACACTGGATCTAGTGCGTTGGGATCGCATGCTCTCCACCAAGTCGGCACGGTTTTCCGTGCCTGAGACTGGCCGGATTGCCATCAAGATCATCACCACCGCCGGCAACGAAATGTCCGTCGTTAAAGAAGTCGCCTAAATCACCTCATCGGCAGCTAGCTCGGCCAGCGCTACTTCATCTAAATCGGCCAGCTCACTAAGCACGGCGCTGTTGTCGGCACCCTTGTCAACAAACCTGTGTAGCTCACGCATTTGCGAGCCGTGCCAGCGGATCGGTGAGTGCGCTAGCGGCACCTCACCCAGTGCCTCATCGTCGATCCATTGAATAAAGCCACGCTCCATCAAATGCCGATCGCGAACCACCTCATCCACCTCTCGCACCTCGGCCACCGGCACTCCCGCGCCGCTTAAGGCAGCCACCACCTCAGCACGAGGCTGGTCTTTCATCCAATCGCCTACCAGCTTGTCCACTTCGGCCATGTTTTGCGCCCTGCTCACGTTGTCTTGTAAGCGCTCATTGGCTAATAAATCTTCATACGCCATTACTTCCACCATTACTTCCACCATTACTTCCACCAAGGCTCGCCACTGCCGGTTTGTAACCACTATCAGTGCTACATACCCATCTGCGCACTCATAAAGGTCATACGGTGCTACCCCTAGCGCTGCGTGCTTGTTCGCCGTGCGAGGCGTAACTCCGTCGCCAACATGCCACTGCTGCAGAGCCGAGGTGAGTGTAAAAAATGCAGCCTCAGCCATAGAGGTTTCCACCATCCGCCCCTGTCCCGTGCGAGCTACCTCAAACAGTGCCGTTGTCACCGCGCCATAAAGAGTGGTGCCGCCTAGAAAATCAATGAAAGGTGCGCCCGATTTGACAGGTGGCCGATCGGGATAACCGGTGATACCCAACGGCCCCATGTGCGCCTGCACAGTGATGTCCATGGCCGTGCGTTGAGCATCCGGCCCGCTCAATCCAAACCCGCTTGCATGAGCAAACACCAGCCGTTCGTTTACCTGCCATAGAGACTCAGCATCTATGCCAAGGCGTTCGGGCACTCCCGGAGCGAAGTTGCAGAGCACCACATCGGCATGGCGTGCAAGCTTTAAGAACACATCACGTCCGGCTGACCGTTTTAGATCAAGCGTTACCGACTCTTTACAAGAGTTGAGCAAAGCGAATGGCAGCGAGGCGCCACGTGCGCGCAGTGGCTCACCACGCGGCGGTTCGATCTTGATTACTCGTGCACCCGCCATAGCCAGTAAAAATCCTGCATAGGGACCCTGATAGATCTGGCCAAGATCAAGCACCGTTATTCCTGCCAACGGCAGCGGGCGATCAGTCACACACAGCTACTTAAAGCTCCCGCCCAGGATGTCGCGCGCCATTATCAGGCGCTGAACCTCGCTGGGGCCTTCACCAATCCGGCGAATGCGCAACTCTCGATACCACCGCTCCAGCGGTAAATCTTTTGTTACGCCGATGCCGCCATGAATCTGAATCGCGCGATCCACAACGCGCCCGGCCGCTTCGGTTGCTACAAGTTTTGCCATTGCAGCCTCGGTACGAAATCGCTCCGCATTGTCAGCCTTTTGCGCAGCATCCAACACGCACCAACGCGCATGACGAATATCGATCTCATTGTCAACAATCATCCACTGCACCGCCTGCTTTTCGGCCAGCAGCGAACCGAACGTCTCGCGACTCTTCGCCCAGTCAATCACCATCTCTTGTGCCGCAATAGCGGGACCTAAACAACCCGCCGCATAGGGAATGCGCTGACGACTGAGACGATCGTTGGCTATGGAAAATCCGCCGTTTACCTCGCCCAGCACGCTCTGCACCGACACTCGCAGCTCCACTAGTTCCAGCTCGGTGGCATAGCGCGTGGCACGCAATGTGTGCACCACTCGCCGCACGTTGAAACCGGGAGTGTCTGTATCAACTATGAACGCCGTTACTCCCGCTCTGCCAGGATCATCTGAGGTGCGCGCAAACAACAAGGCGTAATCAGCCTTATCGGCTCCTGAGATGTAGAGCTTCGAGCCGTTGATTACCCACTGCTCGCCATCCTTGTAGGCCTTGGTGTGAATAGCACGAGCCGGATCGCTCCCGCCCGACGGTTCGGTCAACGCAAAACAACCAGACTTTTCACCGCGCAGCGTGGGATAAAGCCAACGCTGTTTTTGTTGCTCGGTTGCTTCGTACAACTGCGCTAGCCCTGCTCCACCGAACACGCCGTAGCAAGGGTTGTAAAGACCAGCTCGATGTTTACTCATCTCGATAGCCATCAACGCTCTGGTGGTGGTGTCGAGCCCCGGGCCGCCATATTCGCTGGGAATGTCGATGCCGTAAAAACCCATCTCACGGGTCATGGCCGTCAGCCGTTCGGTGTCTTGTGGCGCGAGTTCTCCTGCGTCGGGGTCAAGGTCGGCCTCAAGCGGAACGATCTCCTCGGCCACAAATCGTCTAACCGACTCCACGATTAGTTGCTGTTCGTCACTAAGAGAAAAATCCATTGTTCAGATTCAGTTCGCAGGGTTGAGCCGACCAATAAGGCTTGGCCGTTCACCCTGGGTGACTGGTAGCTCACCAAACTCGGCCATGTACAGCATCAACAGTTCGTTCCAACGACTGCGGTAGTTAGAAGTGAACTCATAGCGATACTGCATAGGGGTCACACCCAGTTCGGTTAAGCGCCTTATTTCTTCAGCAAGTGCGGTGCGAATACCAAACGGATGTCTAGCGCCAGCAAAACCAATCGCAAGCACTTCGCCCTGCTGGTCTGCCATTTGGTAGACGCCTAGTTGCGCTGGCAAGCTCGCTATGGCCTCTTCGCTCAACGGCTGCCAGGGTTTGTTCATCGCGCCCGCTAGTTCTGATGCAGCTCTTCGTTGATTCCACCCCAACGATCCGGGTCTGATACACGCAACTCAATCGCACCGGTTTCACTGTTACGGATTAACAGCATGCCCGACCTGCCCGATATGTCTCGACCACGCATTACCGAACCATCCGGCATTGTTACGCGACTGCCACCGGTTACATACAACCCAGCCTCCACCGTGCAGTGGTCGCCTAACGCAATACCAATGCCCGAGTTCGCACCCAGCAGACAGTTCTCACCCAGCGACACTCGCTCCGTGCCACCGCCGCTAAGCGTGCCCATAGTTGACGAACTGCCACCCAAATCGCTATTGGCACCAACCACTACGCCCGCCGAAATGCGTCCCTCCACCATGGCTGGGCCGAGCGTGCCAGCGTTGAAGTTGACGAAACCTTCGTGCATAACCGTGGTGCCGTCGGCCAGATGAGCACCCAAGCGCACGCGATCACCGTCAGCAATGCGCACCCCAGCCGGAATCACGTAATCGATCATCCGTGGAAACTTGTCAACCGAACTCACCGCCACCGGTTCTCCTTGTTTGGCCGCAGCTATGCGTAATCGGTCAACGTCACCTGGCAGAACCGGCCCCGCACTGGTCCAAGCGCAGTTAGTGAGCAGACCAAAAACACCATCCAAGTTGGCTTCGTTTGGTTGAATCTCGCGACGACTCAGCAGGTGCAACCGCAGATAAGCGTCGGTTAGGTCTGTAGGTGGTTGCGATAGGTCGTCGATGACGGCTGTGACCGTTTCGCCCGTAATAAAGCCGAGCTTGGCGGCCAAACACGAACGATCGGGTGCGGTTGTTTCAGCCGCGTCACCCGCTGCGCCAGCTAGCTGCGGAAACCACGCGTCAAGCCGTGTGCCGGTGGCGACATCTACGTAGCTGTGCCCAACGGCGGTAACACTCATAGCTAGATCATCGCACGCTACTGGACGCTGTTCACACGAATGCGTGTGCCTGACAGTGCTTGACTGCACGCTTACGTCAGCTCGCCTAGCGTTTAACCCATGAAGACACCTATTTGCGAAATGCTTGACGTTGACGTTCCAATCGTCGCCTTCACCCACTGCCGAGACGTAGTCGCAGCAGTAAGCAAGGCAGGCGGGCTCGGTGTGCTGGGTGCAGCCGGTCACACACCCGAACAGCTCGACATTGACATGGCTTGGATTCAGGATGAGATCGGCGACAAGCAGTTCGGTGTCGACATCATCGTGCCCGCCAAGTACGAGGGCAAGACAGACGGTGAGCTAAGCGTCAAAGACCTAAAAAACATGATTCCGCCCGAACACCGAACGTTCGTCGAGGACATGATGGATCGCTACGACGTGCCGCCGCTGCCAGCTACCGACGGAGTCTCCACGATGGCGGGTGAGTCCGAACCGCCCATGACTTACTCCCAGGCGGTGCCGCTGATGGATGTGGCATTCAGCTACCCGATCAAGCTGATCGTCAACGCGCTAGGCCCACCACCGACCGACATGATTAAGCGAGCACACGAAGCCGGAGTGCTGGTAGGTGCGCTGGCCGGTAAACGAGTGCACGCCGAACGACACGTAGCTGCTGGCGTAGACATAGTGATAGCGCAAGGCCACGAAGCGGGCGGGCACACCGGCGAAATCGCCACGATGGTGCTGGTACCAGAAATAGTCGACGCCATCGCGCCAACACCGGTGCTAGCTGCAGGCGGTATCGCTAACGGCCGTCATATCGCAGCCGCCTTGGCACTGGGCGCGCAGGGCGTGTGGTGCGGATCGGTTTGGCTCACCACTCAAGAAGCCGAAACGCACCCGGCGGTGAAAGAGAAGTTTCTAGCAGCGTCGTCTTCTGACACCTTGCGTTCACGCTCACGCACCGGCAAACCAGCCCGACAGTTGCGTTCGGCTTGGACCGACGAATGGGAAGGACCAAATTCGCCCGGAACGCTGCCGATGCCGTTGCAGCCGATGCTGATCGCCAAAGCCAGCCAACGCGTGGACAGAGCAGCCATGAACTCGACCAACAAAGGTGCAGTAGAGCTGGCTAACTATTTTGTAGGCCAGGTGGTTGGCTCCTTGAACGAATCAATCTCGGCCACGCGTGTGGTGGAGAACATGATTAGCGAGTATCTCGATGTAATGGAACGTCTCGAAGGACTAACCGCGCAACAGTGATGGAGAATAAATGGACACGATGACGAACCGCGTGGCGGTGGTTACCGGCGCGGCTTCGGGTATCGGCAAAGCGTTAGCTCACGCCTTCGCAACGCAAGGTGCCAACGTGGTGCTGGCCGACATCGAACCCGACGCACTAGATACAGCCACCGCCGAAGTAGCCGCAGACACCTCCGACTCTGCCACGGCTATCGGCGTGCAAACCGACGTGACCAGCTCCGAATCTGTTGCGGCGCTGGCCGACACGGCCGTGCAGCAGTTTGGCGCGGTTCACATGCTTTGCAACAACGCAGGAGTTGGCGGCGGCGGACTGATTCGCAACCAACAACTGGTGGACTGGAAGTGGGTGATCGATGTTTGCTTGTGGGGCGTGATTCACGGTGTGCATCACTTTTTGCCGCACCTGCTAGCTGCCGATCAGTCTCACATCATGAGCACTGCCTCGGTCGCTGGCCTCATGCCCACCCCTGGGCTTGGCCCTTATAACGCCGCCAAATACGGCGTGGTGGCGATCATGGAGACGCTGCACTTAGAGGTGGAGCACGATCCAAACTCAAACCTGTCGGTGTCGGTGCTTTGCCCGGGTGTGGTGCGCACCAACATTGCTAGCGCTCAACGCAATCGGCCTGAGAACCTGCGACGCACCAAGCCTGCTGAAACTGTGCTTGCTGAAACAAAGCCTGCCAGCGACACGCTGGATGGGCCGGCGACAGATGCTCGCCAGCGTAACTCACGCATCGCCGCACTGATTGAGTCAGGAATGGATCCTTGCGAAGTGGCGGACAAGGTGATCGATGCCATGTACAAGAAGCGGTTCTGGGTGCTGTCGCATCCCGAACTGCTTGACAACATCAATCACCGCAATGAGCAGCTTGCCAGCCTCCAAAACCCGACCATTTTTAGTGGGTTCGCCGACTAGTTGTTTAGCTCTGGTTTGCTGGAGCTGCAGCAGCCCGGCTGTTCAGGTAGCGGCTTCTCCGGCCTTTGCATCGTCAGCAAGTCGTCAGTGTTGTGGTTGCTAGCCAACTCAGATTCGGGGCTACCAGCAATGCGGGTGTGCCACATAATACGAGGCTCGGTCATGTCAAACGGCGTGCCACGATGCATCAGGCGGCGGTTATCCCAAATGACTGCCTCGCCCGGCTTCCAATCTTGGTGGTAGGTACGTGGTGATTGGCAGGCTTCTTCGTTTAGCTTGTCAAGCAGAGCCGTTGATTGTTCCGAAGTCATTCCAACAATGTCATGGGCGTGTCGGCCGATCAGCAGGTTTAGCTTGCCCGTTTCGGGATGCATCTTCACCAGCGGTCGTAGCGGCGTTTCAAAGTCGTGATAGCCGTACATGTCGTAGCCGCCGTCTTTGTTTTTGGCCGGCAAATTGCCCGACCGAGATTGGCTGTAATACAAAGAATGATGCGCCTTCAACCCTGCCAGGTACTTCTGCGTGTCAGCGTCTAGCGCTTCGTAGGCGGCCCTCATGTCGGCCCAGCCGGTCTGCGCTCCTTTTGACGGCACAACCTCAGCACTAAACACGGCACCCTTGGCTTGTAAAGGCATGTAGGTACTGTCGTGATGCCAACCCTCGTTACCTCTTAGCGACTTCACGATGTCGTCATCGTCTCTGCTGTGGATCTTGCCCTTCTTACCGACGTTTGAGATGGCTGTTGCCTTGAACTCAAGCTCGCCGAACTTGCGAGCAAACTCATCTTGCTCATCTTGGGTAAGGAACTGATCTTCAAATACGAGCAGCGCGTATTCCAGCCAAGTGGCATACAACATCTCAAAAACCTCGTCACTGATAGATCGAAGCTCGATGTTGCGGATGTAAGCCCCGAAGGAGGCGTCGATTGGCGCTATTTCAAAGGGAGCCGACTGCAGTGATGCCGGCACTGTCGTAGTTGCCATGTTGCAATTTTAGTCGCGTAGCGAGCGTTACATCGTAAAGCGAAGGTTTCTGGCAGCTTTTGCCCCCAGCTCCTCATCACCCGACCAGCTGATTAGCCCCTCAGCGATCGGCTGCTCTGGATCAACTCGTCCGCAAGCTTGTTCCATGAATGCAAGCGAGTCACAGTGCAGCACCACGGTTGGGTCGTCCAAAGCGTTCACCTCAGCCGCACGCCCATCCACGGCCACAAATATGTCCCGCTGGCATGCCCCGCTGATCTCAAAATGAATCGAAGCGCCATCAGGTAGGCCGATTTTTTTACCAGCGATGTAGCCGACGGACATGTGAACCTCGTCCAATGCCATCTCAGCGGTAGGTCCACCGTTGTTCGTAGGCATGTTGAGCGGGGTGCGACAGTCGCGCTCGTGCATCCAAAAGTCGAACTCACGAATCGCCATGAAACGTCCGTAAGTGCCCGGCCCAACAGGAGTCATTGACGGTGTTTCAAACAGCTCATCGGTGGCTTGCGCCAGTTGGCTACGGCGACCGTCGAGCACAGAACTAAACGACTGAGCCAGCTCGTTGTTAGGCATTGCCATCGCTGCTGCAAACTTGTCGGCAACCTGATCAAACGGTGGTGGTTCATCGGCGCTCTTGGGTATCCAACTTGACAGCATTTGTTCCACAGCCATCAAGTGAGAAGCGATCCCTTTAACGGTCCAATCAGGACAGTGCGACTGCACCTGCCACTGGTTGTCGTCAAGCGAACCAAAAAACTCAGTGCAACTATCCCAGCACTGATTCAAGTTGCTAACGATTAGTTCACGGTTACGCATTGTTACTCATTTCGTTACTCATTTCACGGACCTGCCTTAGTTGGGTACTACTTAGTTTCGATTATTGGGTTTCGATTATTTGGTCTCGGCTTTGACGCGGTCGAAAATCAGACCCAGCTGCTCGATCAGTGCTTCTACCGATCTTGCTCCAGCTTGAAAAATAGCCGTAGCGTTTACTGACGCCCAGTCAAAACCCATTCCGGCTACTAATGCGACTCGTTCGCTCACCGCATCAAGGTCGGCATAAAAGGTCTTGGCGGTGGTGTCGTTGCTGCGAGGTGGGGGAGTCAGCATCATCTGCATGCCGATTTGCGCTGGGTCTCGACCGGCTTCTTCGGCCAAGCGTCTGATTTCGCTCATGCAGCTCAATGCTTGCTCGTCACTCACGCCAGACGCCATCCAGCCATCTGATTTGGTTGCTGTGCGCCGCAAAGCGGCTGGGCTTTCACCACCCACCCAGATTGGAATGCTGGCTCCTTGCGGTGACACTGGTTCCATCCCCATGTCGTGAGAGTTGTAATGCGAACTGCTGTAGCCAATATTGCCGCCCGCCCAATATGCACGCAGCAAATCGATGGCTTCGTCCATCCGTTTGCCGCGAGTCGAAAAATTCTCTTCCAGAGCGTCGTATTCGGAATCTTGCCAACCCACTCCAACACCCAAACGAACTCGGCCGCCCGAAAGTGTGTCAAGCGTGCTGACCTGTTTTGCCACCAGCACCGGTTGACGTTGGGGAAGCACCAGCACTTCGGTGGATAGCCCGATCGTGTTTGTCACCGCCGCCAGGTTTGCGAGCAGCATTAGCGCCTCGAGTATCGGCATCTCTGCTGGATATACGGTGGTGCGTCCTTCGCTGGGAAATCCCATTACCACATGGTCGAAGACGGCTATCTCGTCATAGCCGATGCTTTCGATGGCGCGCGCCAGCTCAAGCACTTTCTCAGGGCCCTCACGAAATGCGACCGAAGGGAAATCAACAGCAATCTTCACGGCGCGAACCCTATGCGAAACCTACGTAATACGCTTGGAGTCAATGAGCGCTTTGGTTAGTGCCTGAGCTGCCACCTGAGCCAACATCGAACCAACCCAGCATCGAACCAACATTGAACCAACATAGAACTGAGACCGCAATGGGACTTTTTAATCGCAAAATCGAGATGCCGCAGCAAGAGGATGCCTTGCCCGGTCGTGACGAGCAGGTATCCGTGCCTGAACTGCACACTGTGCTGGGTACACCGCTGATGGGTCCGTTCGCTGACGGGCTTGAGACCATTGTTGTAGGGATGGGATGCTTCTGGGGAGCAGAACGCCTGTACTGGAGCGAACCGGGCGTTTACACCACTGCGGTTGGTTACGGCGGCGGTTTCACCGCTAACCCCTCCTATGAGGAGGTGTGCTCGGGTCGCACCGGCCACAACGAGTTGGTGCTAGCGGTGTTTGATTCGCAGGTAACAAGCTACGAGCAGATGCTTAAGGTGTTTTGGGAGGGTCACGACCCCACACAAGGCATGCGACAGGGCAACGATGTTGGCACGCAGTATCGCTCGGGCATCTATGTGCAAAACGCAATGCAGCGCGAACAGGCTGAGGCCTCTAAGCAGCGCTTTTCTGAGGTGCTAGGCGCGGCTGGTTTGGGTGAGATCACCACTGAGATCTGTGATGCCGGATCGTTTTATTACGCTGAGGATTATCACCAGCAATACCTGGACAAGGTGCCTAACGGGTATTGCGGACTGGGTGGCACAGGGCTGAGTTGTCCTGTTGGTGTTGCAACCGCCGACTAGCGGCTAGTCACTGCGGCCTAGTCAGCAAACCTGCTGGCGGCAGCAATCGTGCTCTCGGCTACCGCTCGCCGGTCTTCACCCCACGGCATGGGCATCAGCACCGGATACTGCACCCCGGCATCTACATAGCTGCGCACAAATGCAGCAACTTCAGGCTCGCTACCCACGAAATTGATCTCTCGTATCATCTGGTTGCTAATGGCTTCTAGCGCTCCTTCGCGATCGCGTTCAGCAAAAGCCGCCCTAGCTGCATCTACCTCATCGTCGAAGCCAGCCGATCGCAACATGTTGGCGTAGCTGTCGGCCATCACGTAGTTGAATATGTCGCGCCTAGCCAGCCCGGCAACACCGTCCAACTCGCCAACAGTCGCATGCACCATTGCCATGATCGTTGCATCTCCGCCTTTGCGCACCTGCGCCATTGCTTCAGGCAATTGGCTGGCTGGTAAGTAGTTCAGCAACACTCCGTCGGCCACTTCACCGGCCAGTTTCAGCATCTGGGAGTTAAGAGCGGCCATCACGATCTTGGGTTTGTTTTCACCCAGTCGCACTCCTAAGCGAAACTTTCGCACTTGCCAGAAGTCGCCTTCAAAAGTCACCGCCTCACCCGACAAGCACTCCCGCAGCAGAGCAACGTATTCACGCATCATGGCAATGGGGCGTGTCGGAATCTCAAAGCCGTGCTGACGCAAAATCGCTGGCGCAGATACACCCAAGCCAAGCCAAACCTGACCGTGCGGTTTTAGCGACTGCAAGGTAGCTGCGGTCATTGCAGCCAGCGTGGGCGCACGAAGCTGGATCGGAATGATGCCGGTAGCGAGATCTAGCTGTGGGGCTGACACGGCGGTTGCTCCCAGCAGTGACACTGCATCGGAGGCGGTGGCTTCCACGGTCCAAAACGATTGATAGCCGTGTTGTTGGGAAAATTGCGCTATCGGCTCGAGCGCTTCAACTCCTAGCGAACCCAGGCTTCCCCAAGTAACGCCCAGCGGGGTAGCGCTTAGCTCCCCACCGGCGGAGTAGTCGTTGGAGTTATTGGTGGAGTAGTCGCTGGAGTAGTCGCTGGAGTAGTCGCTGGATTTATCGCTGTTTTCAGGGCTTTGTGGCACAGCGTTAGATGTTACGACGCAGCAGTGTTAGAGAACAGCGCTACAAGCGAGGTGGCATCGTGATCGCGCAGGGCGGGACTAGAGTGAGTTCAAGCAGATTTTCACTACGTGGCGCCTCGCGACAGACGCAATAGGTTCGCTCGCATAGGGGGTTGCCTGAGTGTTTATCCTGAGTGTTTATTGCGAACGCTGTGAACGAAAAACCGCTTAGTGCAGAGAGATAAGTAGTAGAAACGAAGCGAGGGGAGCGCACTATGACTAAGACACCGACTGAGATACCAATAACTGATACCGCTGAGATGTACGCGGGCATGCAGGTGATCGAAGAGGCGCTCCAGTTGATTGATGGAGCGCTTGGAGCGTTCTTGAATCGTGAGCTTGTTTCGTCCGGCGAAGTGACCGATGTGCTGTTAGATGTGCGCTCAAAGCTGCGTCAAACCGACAGCGGTGAAAGCAAAGACTTGGCGAATAAGGCCATGGCTGGCAAGGCCAACAGCTCAGCACCGACCGCTTTGGCCTAAGCGTTAGCGGCGATTTGTGTAACGAGTTAGCTAGCGTCGCCGTAGCAACAGGTTTGCCGCACGGCCTATCGCTTCGCCAATAACTGCGCCTGCTAACACGTCAGAAGCGTGATGTAGTCGCACATGAATACGTGATGCGCTAACGAGTAGCGCTGTTGCTCGATAAATCGGCGCAAGCCGGCTTTGATGCGATAACACCGCTGCCGCGCAAAAAGCAGCCGAAGCATGACCGGACGGAAAGCTCGATGTGATCGGCTGGCGCAACTGATGCACCGTTGTGTTTTCAGCAGCAGTGCCGGGACGAGTGCGTTCAAACAATCGCTTGATGCCTTGATTGACAATCAGTGATTCAAGTGCCAACAATGCACTGAAGCGGAATGCGTCAGACACTTTGCGCCGCGGGCTTAGCGCTCGAATACCGCCCAAGAGGTGCCATACCAGACTGAACTCGGCCGCATTAGATGCGCCGTACATCACACGGTCGGTGACTTCATTGCCGCGCCAGCGTTCCCACCAACTATCAACCGCTGCGTCAAAGCTAGAAACGTTCGCTTCAGACACGGATTCATCGCCCGCGCTCTCACCGTTTGTAAATTCATTTAGCTCAGCCACAATGGCTTCCAACGCTATTGCAAAAGGGTGCTAGAAGTTGGCGCCACGGTCGGCAACACCGGCGGCAGTGACGGATTCGTTGGCGGCGCAATCGTTAGCGCCGGTCGTTCGGTTTCGTCAAGTGGCGGTGGGATGATCAGTTTCTGACCCACATAAATCAGTCGTGGGTCGGCGATGTTGTTAGTGCTCACAAGTTCGTTCAAACCGATATTGAATCTGGCCGCAATAGAGATCAAGGTCTCACCTCGCTGCACCTCGTAGATCTGACGAGTTGGATCAGATTCAGTGGTGATTGTGGTTGTTGTTGTGCCGCTGCTGGTTGTGGTCGGTGTCAGTGAGTTGCCTGAATCAGCCGAGTCGGTACTAGAAGCATCACCTGAGTCACCGGTGGAGTTATTGCTGGAGTTATCGGTGGAGTTATCGCTGGAATTATCGCCGTACGTCACCGAACTGCAACCAGTCACAACCGTTCCTATTGCGAGACCTAGCGTCGCTACCAGCACGCTTGTTGCAAGCTTCACGCCGCACGCTGGCCGATTACTCGCCGGTGGGTTCGGCAACCGGTGGGATGATCAGCTGCTCACCGATGCGCAAAACGGTGTTTTCTTTACCGTTTTCAGACATCAAATCTCCTACGCTGACGTCAAAGCCTGTAGCGATCTTTAGCAGAGTGTCGCCTGGCTGAACTACATACACGCGCCGCTGAACGATGGGAGCGGTTGTTGTCGTGGTTAGGTCGGGTCGCAGAGTGGTGAGCACCGGGCGAGTGGTAGGCAAGATGTCTGAATCTGCTGAGGCGCCGCAACCGCTAACCCCAACACCGATTGCGAGCAATACCGCAACAATTTTTCCAACAGCTGCTAGCTCGTGTCGCAACCGATTCTGTGAGCTTGTCACCGTCGCGTGGAGCCCGCCGTTGTCTTCTTTAGTTCGGCGGTCGTAGGTAGCTGCGCAGGCCAGGCTTGCGGCGTTAGTTGCTGGTTGGTTAGCCCACTACGGCCAGCCTGCTCGTTTGACGTTAGGAACGGCTGCGGATCTTCGTCGCGCACCGTTAGCAATTCCACACCTTCGGAGGTAACCAATACGGTGTGCTCAAACTGAGCGGTGCGGCTGCCGTCCACGGTTGCCGCGGTCCATTGATCTGGCCACATAAAAGCATCCGGCCGTCCTATGGTGATCATCGGTTCCACCGTGAACGTCATCGATTCTTCTAGTACGAAAGTTGACGCCGGGTCGTAATAGTGCGGCACGTTAGGCGGCTGGTGAAACACCGCTCCGATGCCGTGCCCGATGAACTCACGCACCACACCAAAGCCGGCTGCTTCGGCGTGTGACTGAATAGCCCTACCGATTTCGTATATCGCTACCCCGGGTCGCACCTTGGAAATGCCGTGGTACATGGCTTCGCGAGTTACCTGCACCAGACGCTGCGATTCCTCGTCCACTTCACCCACTAAGAAAGTCTCGGAATGATCGCCGTGGACGCCGCCAATAAAGATTGTTACGTCACAGTTGACAATGTCACCGTCGACAAGCGGACGACTGTCAGGGATGCCATGACAGATGATTTCGTTGACCGAGGTGCACAGTGACTTTGGGTAGCCCCTGTAGTTGAGCGGACTGGGATAGCCACCCTCAGCCAGGCAGAGCTGGTGGCACACCTCATCAAGATGGTCGCTGGTGACACCAGGAGCTATCTCCGCGGCTACTCCGGCTAGCACTCGCCGAGCAGCACGACCGGCTTCACGCATGGCTTCTATCGCAACCGGGCTTTTCCGTAGCGACGACTCAGACATGGTCAACGGCTGTCCCGTTTCGGCGTATTCCGGTGTGGCTATGCCGTGGGGCACGCTGCGTTTTGGAGAAACCTGACCCGGACGAACCGGATTGAGATTCTCTTGACGTGTTCGTCGAGTTCGGTTAGCCGGGCGACGTCTTTTGCGCTTTGGCATTGCTTTGTAACGCTATCGCTGGCAAGTTAACGGCAAGCTAGCGAAATTATCCGGCGGGTTGAACCTGCATACTTGATACACCGATCTCAACTACCCGCATGCGTTCGTCAATTCGATCTAGACGGTCCACGCTAGAACTCGGCTGGACTTTTGTTGCTAGTCGCTGATGTTATTTTTTGACCGAAGTTCGTCAGCCTCAGACAGCACCTCATCGGTGTGTTCTCCCAACCGTGGCGCACGCCGATAGATCCCTGGCGGCGTTGCACTCATGCGTATCGGCGGTGCGATCTGAACTATCGGCCTACCAACGGGTTGCTCTACCGCAATCAACATCTCACGTGCCGCTACATGTGGATCATCAAACAGATCACCAGGCTCATTCACCGGGCCACAAGGCACTTTTCCGCCGAGGGCTTCCATCACATCTGCCTTGGTTCGGCTTCTCGCCCATTGCGTCAAAGCCTCGTCGATCGGTTCGCGATTTTTGTAACGCGCAATAGCGGTAGCCGTTTCATCAGCAGTAGCCCATTGCGGCTTGCCGATAATCATCGCAAGCTCACGCCAGTGATTATCCGAAGGCGCCGCGATCGCTACCAATCCATCAGTGGTCTTGAACACGTCAAACGGCACCACAAACCGATTGCGGTTACCGCTGGGTGGCGTCTCACGTCTACCTGCGGTGGTATAGCGCGTTACCCCGACCTCAGAAAATGCCATCACTGCGTCCACCATTGCAACGTCTACAAACTGACCTTCACCGGTTCGCTGAGCATGAAATAAGGCCGCTAACACACCCATAGCTCCGAGCGTGCCTGGGTACATATCGCCAATAAACGGTCCCACGATGTGTTTGTCGTCCGGTCCACTGCCGTTAGTGGCAACCAATCCGCTCATTGCCTGTGCCACCACGTCATAAGCGGGCCAATCCACATAAGGGCTTTCGCCTGACCGGGGATCGCCAAAGCCGCGAATAGCGCCATAGACAAGACGTGGGTTTCGCTCGTGCAACACCTCCCAGCCCACACCCAGGCCATCCATCACACCGGCACGCATGTTTTCAATCAACGCATCAGCCGTGTCGACTAGCCCAAGAAACTTCTCAACCCCATAGCTGGTAGTTAGATCCAGCACAATGCCGCGCTTGTTGCGGTTGTAGTTGGAAAAACCACCACCGTAAGCGCGCTCGGTGTCTTCCAGGGTGTACGGACCCGCATCACGAGTCATGTCCCCCTTAGGCGATTCGATCTTTATTACGTCCGCTCCTAAGTCGGCCAGCATCATCGTTGACCATGGGCCAGCCAAGGCGTGAGTGCAGTCGATTATTCGTACACCTGCCAAAGGACCGGTGGCGCTCACAGCCATCGGCGCGGCGTTCTCGTGTGCGGTGAGGTGTTCTTGAGAGTCGTCGGAGATGTTGGGGTTATTCATGCGAAGTTTGGTGGCCTTTTTTCGGTAATAGCTGAGTGGCCCTCTCGCACGTCAGGTCCGGTGAAGCCCAGCATTTCTAGTGCGGCAGAAGTGTCAAACGCTGGACCAGCTGATCGCAGCCAGTTGTTCAGACTGTATTTTGTCCAGCGAAGAGCGCTTTGGCTGCCCTGCGCTAGTTGGCGAGCTATCGCGTAGGCCTCGTCTAACACCTTGTCGTCGTCAACTGCCTTGCTTACCAAGCCCATGGCGTCGGCTTGTTCGCCAGTGATCGACTCACATGTCAATAGGTAGTACTTGGACTTAGCCATGCCGCACAGCAACGGCCAGATGATCGCTGCATGGTCACCAGCTGCCACGCCCAGCTTCGTATGGCCGTCGATTATGCGAGCGTTGCGCCCTGCAATTGAGATGTCAGACATAAAAGCTGCTGCGAGGCCTGCTCCCACGGCCACCCCTTCGATGGCTGAGATGATGATCTTGGAGCAGTTGATCATGTTGTAGACGATGTCGCGTGCCTCACGAAAGGCGTTGGAGCGAAACTCAAAGTCGTCCATTATTTGCTCGATCATCCCCATATCACCGCCGGCAGAAAACGTGCCATTGGCGCCGTGGATCACCACCGTGCGAGTGTCAGGGTCGGTATCTACGGCACGCCAAACATCGGCCAACGCCAGATGCTTAGAAGCATCAACCGAGTTCAACTTGCCAGGCGTGTCAATGCAAATATCTAAGACCCCGTCTTCGTCAGGGCCGGTAATCGTTAGCGCTGAAAAGGCTGCGTAGTGGTCTGTATTGCTCATAGCTGGTATTTCCTTAAATAGGTAAGTAAATAGATAAATAGATACTTGCCTGTTATAGATATTTGTTGGTTAGCAGTGTGGCTGGCACGTGCGACATTAGTTGGCGCCAGTTAAACGACTATGAGAAGCCTCTATCTCGCCAGGTGCGGCGAACGTGCGTTCCCATGGGTGCAATAAGCGGTCTTGTCCGTAGCGAGGAATGACATGCATGTGATAGTGAAACTGAGTCTGATCAGCAGCGGCACCGTTGTTGTTAACCAGGTTCACACCGAGCGGCTCTAACCGATCACGCACGAGATGAGCAACCCTGCGGCACGCCTGCAATACGTGTGCTGCGTCTTCGTCCGTTAGTTCCCAGATATCGGTTACGTGGCGGCGGGGGATCACCAGACAGTGGCCGGGCGTCATCGGCAGCCGATCCATAAACGCCACACTGTGTTCGTCTTCATATACCCGTAGCGATGCAGCTTCACCTGCAGCTATGGCACAAAATGTGCAAGATCTCACCGTTATTGGTAACGCAATTCCACGTAGTTGATTTCGTGGTTGGAGCCCTTAGCCAACACCAGATCGGCCCGCACCTTCGTGGGGAGAATGTTTTCACTCAGGTTTATGAGGTTGATTGATCGCCAGATAGTGCTAGCAATCGCCACCGCAGCTTCAGAAGACAGATGCGCAAACTGTGAAAAGTAAGAATCCGGATTTAAGAACGCCGTCTGACGCAACTGTTGAAATCGCTCGATAAACCACTTCTCAAGGTCTCTTGAGTCGGCGTCAACATAAATCGTGAAGTCAAAATAGTCAGACACGAACGGCGTGTTAGCAGGCGGGCCCGTTTGAAGCACGTTCAACCCTTCCACAATCAATATGTCGGGCTGGCGAACGGGTTGCACATCGTCAGTGACGTCGTAATGAACGTGCGAATACAGAGGAGCATCTACCTGCTTGGTACCGCTGTAGACGGCGTTCAAAAAGTCCACCAGGGCACCCTTGCGATAAGACTCCGGGAATCCCTTACGACCCATGATCCCGCGCCTATTCAGCTCGGCGTTGGAGTGCAAAAAGCCGTCGGTAGTTACGAGATCAACGCGCGGATGTTCAGGCCAGGCGGCCAGTACTTTTTGCAGAATGCGAGCGGTGGTACTTTTTCCGGCGGAAACGCTGCCGCCGATGCCAATAAGAAAAGGCCGACGCGGTGGCGGTCTGTTTAAGAAATCGGCAGTATCAAGCTGTAAACGACACAAGGCTGCGACTCGCAGGTTTAACAGCCGCGACAAAGGCAGGTAGATGTCACGAGCGGCTTCCAGGCTGATTCGCTCTACCAAGCCTGCTAAGCGACCTAGTTCCTCTTCGTTGATCGGCAGAGGTGCCGAATTGCTAAGCCGTGCCCACTCGCTTTGGCTAAAGCGCTGACTGTGAACCGCAGCCGGGTGTTGTTGAGGATCATCAGCGTCTTGTTCGACCATGCTCATAGCTTTACTGGGTTCATAGCTTTACTGGGTTCATAGCTTTACTGGGTTCATAGCTTTACTGGGTTCATAGCTTTACTGGGTTCATAGCTTTATTGGTTCATAACTTTGTCGCTAAGGTGCCTCTTCGCATAATGCGGCGCTTAGTTTGCCAGCCTGCCGCTATGTCTGTCCAGCTAGTGGCTAAACCTCCAACGTTTGGGCGTAGCGATCAGCGCCCTGGGATAGACCTCAAACAGCCAGCGACCGAAGTTGCGTCGTGACCACTCGTTCGAATCCACCAGGCGCACTGTCAGGTTGGTTATGGCTGGTCTGCTTAGCGCTGAGCTAAGCAAGCGCGAAAACCGATTGTCGGCGCCGATGGCTTGCTTGACAGAGCGTTCGTAGCTCGTTCCCGTAGCAATCGCTTCTGCTGCTAAACGTCCGGTCAACAGAGCTTGGCCGATGCCCTCTCCGGTCAGGGGATCTGCCAACGCAGCGGCATCCCCACAAAACAACACCGGACCATGCGCCAACGGCATTTCACCAACACCTCGTGAGGGAATAGGCCAGGCGCGCTGCGCGCCGAAGGGTTCGGTATGTCCCAAAACTTCGGCGATGTGCGCTCGGGTAGTCAAGCTGCGCCAGATCTCAGCCATGTCGCGCCCCGTTTTCTTGTGGCCACCTTTTGATGCGCGCAGAGCACAGAAGCCGAAGTTCACGATGCCGTCGGCTAAAGGAAACGACCACACGTAGCCGGGCAAAATGTCTGGCTCAAACCAAACCCAAAGATCTTGCTCACCGCTGCCTGTGGTTTGCACTCGCCGATACTGCCGCGCTGCGTGCCACTCTCCCAGATAGTTGTTGTGGCCAAGGTTGAGCAACCTGCGCACTTTTGAATAGATCCCGTCGGCGGCTATTACATGACGCGCACGTGTGGTGCGCGTAGGAACATGACGCTCACGTATGTTCTGCGTGGGAGAGCTTGCAGAGTCGGTCAAACGCACCACGCAGCCGTGATCATCTAGTGCTATCTCATCTACGCCAACACCTTCCAGAAAGGTGATTCCGGCTGATCGCACCGCTTGCGTGAGGGCAAAGTCAAACTCGTTTCTGGTGGCAATGGCTACCGGTTCTGGTGACTCTTGCAAAGACAGCTTTGTTACCCAGCCCGACGGTGAGCGCAGCGTCGCGTGGCGCGGTTTTGCCACAGAGCCGCATTCACCCACGTTTACTCCCAAGTCAGCTAGCTCTTTCAATGCCATTGACGTGAGGCCATCTCCGCAGGTCTTGTCGCGCGGAAACTCAGCCTTATCCACTACCAATACTTCAAGCCCTGCACGGTTGGCCGTTATCGCAGCCGCGCACCCTGCTGGCCCGGCTCCAATGACTAGGACGTCAACTTCGGTATCAGGCACCGCATCTTGTATCTGGCCTGAAGGCTTCACTCGGTGAAAGTTATTCGGGCTCGTTTGTCTCAAGGAGGACTTCACCCGTGTCTTCATCGATGATTTGGTGAGTGGCTTCGCTTGTTGAGGTCGTCGATTCCGGATCAGTCGCACCGGTGGTGGTATTGCTGGAGGTATCGGTGGAGTTATCGGTATCGGTGGTAGTAGTAGTAGTTCCGACATAACGCGGTACGCAAACAGTGGTAGAGGTTTCGCCCCCACCTCCTTGTGTTGGTGGCGCGATGCTGGCTTCTACCTCTTCTACCTCTCCTTCTTCGCTGGTTTCTTCGCCGGTGCGATCAGTTTCACCCTCAGCTATGGGATCAGGACACAGCACCGCTTCTGGATCAGAAGGCGTGCCGTCACAGTCGTATCCCTCTTCCGGTCGGTAAGTGGCAAAGAAGGAATCTTCTTCAGGTTCGATGGTGGCGTCTGAATATGTGCGAGTCCTAGTGGTACGAACGCGTGCGCATTGGTCTCTTTTGGTTACCACCGGTCGACCTGCAGTCACATCAATGTGCTTGGTTGAGTAAAGCTTCACGGTTATAGACGTGTCGGTGTAGCTGCTCCACACCAACACGCTGTAGGGAGTTTGGTTGCGCAATACCAGGTCAGGTTTGGGGAACGACAGCGTTGCCTCACGCCCGTAGGGGTAGCGCGAAAAATAAATCGAGTGCATCTGGTACTCGTCTATTTCTAAACCAGCAAAAAACGCTGCGTTAAACATTGTGGTTGCAAACTGCGACACGCCGCCACCGATGTCTTGCGCCAAAACGCCGTGCTGGATAAAGCCGCCTGGCAGAAAACCCTTTTCTCTGGTTCGTTTTCCAACCCTCTCGTTGATGCTGAGAGAATCGCCCGGCTCAATCACGGCACCTTTCATAAGGTCAGCCATCTTTTGAATGTTGGTTACACGGTTTTGGCAGCACCCATGGTGAGTGGTGAACTCGCTCACCTGCTCAACGATTTGAAGCGACCGCATGTGCTCAAGCTGTTCGGCCGAAACTGCTGGCCGTGAGGCGAGGCGCAGCGGCTCACCATGGTTGGCATCATCAAGAGCAGCCATAATTTCGGCTGCCGACCCGCTGGCACAGCACAAGACTGCCCCGTTTTCGGCCACTATTTTCACCTGATTATTGGCCGTAATCTCAAAAACCGCCTCAGCAAGTTCGGTGTCAGCAGTGGTGCCAAACAGCTCTTCTGCTGCGGGCTGGATCAACTGGGTGTTCACAGAGATTGTTGGCCCGGTTTCACTATCGGCTAGCTCTAGCCACGTTGCCACTGTTTCCAGCGGAAGCTGGAGCGTGCGGCCGTTGTATGTGAGTTCGGGCGGCCGGCCGTATTTTGCGTTAGCCGTGTCAATCGTTACCTGATACAGATCGGGGTTTGAAGAAACGCGGTGGTCAAGCACCGGCGCTGTCACTTCTATGCCGTTGGTTAGCGCGGTGCTCGAATCGGTTGTTACGGCTTGCAGAACAGTCGCAAGCAAACCGTCGTAATCAACAAACACAAACTCTGTGTTTATCCGTGCTGCCAGGGCACCATTTTGGACAATCACTTCACTTGGTTTGCTGCGCGTGCGCAATAACTCAGTGCCGTTAAGAGAAGATTCGGCGGTGTCTGGGGCAAGACTAAATCGGAGTTGGTCGTCGCTCGGATCAGATTCAAGGGGCTGCCATTGCGTTTCACTGGCTGTGCCAGTCGCGCTTACCGTGTTGTCTGTAAGGCTTTGTTCCCGTATTGCCCTTATGGCCTCGGTGGTCGAGTTGATATCAAGAGTCACACCCAGTTCGGCCAAGGTCAAGCTGGCGGAGCCATCGATACCGTCGATTTCGTTTGGCAAAAAAACAGTAACTTCGACCGTTGAAAGGTCTTCTTTTAACTGTTCAATCTTTGCGAGCAAGGCAGCCTGAGTCGTTCTCTCACTCGAGTCCGACTCATCCGTGGAAGTGCAACTGACGCCGAACGCCAGCAGCATTAGTCCCGCTAGTGCTACACCTGCAAGCTTCCGTGGCAAGCTCACTCGTGCAGTGTAGTAAGGCAGTCAACGGGTCTTATTGTCAGGTAGCGCAGCACGTTGGCCGCCGATGTGCTAGCTAAGGAGAGAGCATTTTCAGCTATTTCGGCCAGATTTATTGCGATACGTCACAAGTGTTGCCAGACTTCGTCCGAAGTCAAATTCAATGGAATCAGTTCCAGTCAAGTACAGGAGAGATAGTCAATGACCAAACTTTGTGAAGATCGTGTTGTCATCGTTACCGGAGGGGCTCGCGGAATAGGGCGCGAGCACTGTTTGATGCTGGCTGAGCAAGGCGCCAAGGTTGTTGTCAACGACTTGGGTGGCGCGCGCGACGGCACGGGTGCCGACAAGGGTCCGGCCGATGAAGTGGTCGATGAAATCGAAGCAATGGGCGGCGAAGCAGTATCCAACGGTGATGATGTTTCGGACTGGGAAGGCTCTCAGCGTCTAATCAACCAGACGGTTGAAACCTTTGGCGATCTTCACGGGCTGGTTAACAACGCTGGCATCTTGCGCGACCGCATGCTCGTGAACATGCTTGAGAGCGAGTGGGATGCGGTGATCGACGTGCATCTCAAGGGCACCTTTGCGCCAGCTCGTTGGGCCGGCAGCTACTGGCGTGAACAGGCCAAGGCCGGTAAAGAGGTGAATGCGTCCATCGTCAACACCACATCGGTGTCGGGTATCTACGGCAACCCTGGCCAGACCAACTACGGCGCAGCCAAGATGGGCATCGCAGCGTTCACGATCATCGCGGCACGCGAATTGCAACGATATGGCGTGCGAGTAAATGCCGTTGCTCCGGGTGCGCTTACACGCATGACCGAAGATCTAGGAATGGGTCAACAAGACGAAGAACAGAAGGCGATGATGCATCCGCGCTTCATCGCTCCGATCGTGACTTGGCTGTGCAGCGCTGAAGCAGCCGACGTAACCGGGCGAGTGTTTGAAGCCTCCGGCCACTTGTTGGGAATAGCCAACACTTGGCACCGCGGGCCGACAATCAACGCCATCGACGATCCAACCAAGATTGCTGATGCAGCGCGCAAGTTGGTGAAAGATGCCCAGTTAAATAGCGACATGGAGGGCGGGCCACTAGACGGCGGTCTGCTTGATCTAAACCAGTCTTAGCAACTATTACCCCACCTATTACTCCACCTATTACTCCAACTATTACCCCAAGGTCAAAGCAATGCCACTCAATCCTGATGCCGTCGGTGCAACCGGCGAACCGACAAATCGTGCATGGACGTTCCGCGACTCGCTGCTCTATGCGGTGGGGATCGGGGCAGGAGCGGGCGATCCGTTCACCGAAGAGCTCGAATTCACTACTCATAACTCTCATGAGATCACCCAGCGAACATTCCCCACACAAGGCGTAGTAATCGGCTTTGGGGCTGGCGGCTCCATGGGCAAGGTCGGTGATATTGACTGGGGCAAGCTGCTGCATGGTTCCCAAGGCATAACGCTGCACAAGCAGATTCCAGTGGAAGGTGCAGTCAACATCACCGACAAAGTTGCAGGCATCTGGGACAAAGGCGAAAAACGCAACGCCATCATCGACACCGAAGCGGTTGCAACCGATGCGCAAACCGGTGACACGTTGTTTGAGTTGAGAGCATCAGTAGTGATTCGTCAAGCAGGTGGTTTTGGAGGCATCGAGGGCGACACCACACCGCTGGTGCAAACCCCTGAGTCAGATCCTGACTTTGAGGTGACCTACCAAACCAGACCAGACCAAGCACTGACTTACCGACTATCAGGCGACTACAACCCGCTTCACAGTGATCCGTGGTTTGCGACCGAGCTGGCCGGTTTCCCCAAGCCGATCCTGCACGGGCTTTGCACTTATGGTTTCACCGGCCGAGGGCTGTTGCACACGGTTTGTGAAGGCGATCCAGAGCGGTTTTTCAGCATGGACTCACGGTTTTCAGCACCCGTGTTTCCGGGTGATTCACTGACGGTTCAGGTCTGGGGTGACGCTCCTAAATCAGGCCAGGCGATTTACCGCACTGTGGCCGACAAGGGCGGCGAGAACGAGCGCGTTGTAATCGACAACGGCTTGTTCGTTCATAAATAGCACTCTGCGTTAAGCAAAGCAGCTCCAACCAAACCAGCCAGAGCTAAAACAAACGAGGCGTGTTGCTAGTAAGGCCGCGCAGCTCGTCGTAGTCCAGCAGCACGCAACGAATATCACGATCGGTCGCCAGCACGCGTGCCTGTGGCTTTATCTCCTGCGCAGCAAATACGCCCTGCACCGGCGCCAGCTTTGAGTTGCGATTGAGATATTCCAGGTAGCGCGTTAGCTGCTCAACGCCGCTTATCTCACCCTTGCGCTTTATCTCCACCGCTATTGCCTTGCCCTCGGAGTCACGGCACAACAAATCAACCGGCCCAATGCTGGTGGGATATTCACGACGTACCAACACCGCTCCCTTGCACACCACGTCAGGGCGCCCGGCCACTAGTTCTTGCAGATGAGTCTCTACTCCGTCTTTGCGAAGCCCCGGGTCGTCTCCCAGCTTCACCTCAACATCGCTAAATACTTCATGCAGTGTGATGTCTAAGCGTTCGCCCGCTTTGTTGGTAATTCGCCACTCGTCTGCGTCAAACAATGCATTGTTAGGGGCATTCATCCAGTTGAGTGGCTTGTAGGCACCTCCATCAGCGTGTATCGCTACACAGCCGTCCGCCTTAACCATCAGCAGTCGTGTTGCTTCGGGCAGATAAGCATCGAGCCGGCCGGAATACTGCACGGTGCAGCGAGCGATAACTAGCCGCAAAGGTCAGGCACGTCAGGCCAAGGCGTAGGTAGCTGTCAGCTTTGGCTCACCATGATCGTCTACCACCACGATCTTTTCGGTTTCATACAAATGCAGCATGTGAGCGTGCACTGAGCTAGCTGCCGGATACCACAGCCGTTTGTCGTAGCCCTCATACATATTTGGGACAAAGTCAGCTATCTGGCGCGGACCCTCAGTCAGATAGCTCAATATTTGCTCTTCACGTCCGGTTCTATGTGCGATGAACGAGCGCACATAGTTGGCAGGATCTTCGATGGCTGGCCCATGAGTGGGTAAGTAACGCTCATGAGAATGTTCAAGCAGCTTGCGAAGTGAAGCCAGGTAATCCTGCATTGATCCGTCGGGTGGGCCGACCACACTTGTAGCCCAACCCATTACATGGTCACCCGAAAACAAGGTGGCCTCTTCAACTAGTTCGTAGCAGAGGTGGTTAGAGCAATGGCCTGGGGTGTGGATGGCTTTTAAGGTCCAGTCCGAACCGTTCACAATGTCGCCGTCTCGCAGTGCTATGTCGGGTGTGAAATCGGTGTCAGCGCCCTCTCGCTTTAGCTCGTCTGGCAGCTCGTCAAACTCTTTGCGGTACTGCTCTTGCTCTTCATGGCTGATGTAGGCCGAGAAATCAACACGGTCATCCGGGTCGTTGGGACGCACAACTCCATGCGGTCCATAGCCGTAAGACACAGCACCGGAGCGTTCCTTTAGAGCCGCCGTCAGTGGCGAATGGTCGCTGTGGGTGTGAGTAACAAAAGCATGAGTAACGGTTTCATCCTCACCCAAGCATGCCAGCACGTTGTCTAGGTGTGAGTCCAACGTTGGACCAGCATCAATCACTGCAACTTCGCCGTGACCAATTATGTAAGTGCCGGTGCCGCGGTAAGTGAACGGTGTTGGGTTTTTACAGATGACGCGCCGCACCTGAGGTGACAGCGTGTCGGCTACGCCGTACTCAAAGTCACCCATTTCGCGATAGTGCTGCACAGCGGTTGGCACACCAAAACCCTAGTGCCGTTCGTTCGCATGCTTGCTTGCCAACAGCAACCCGGCTTTGGTTATGCGCGGTTATGAGCGTTGTAGCGCACCGAAGCTTGCGTAACGTGTTGTAGTGCTAACAGTGATCTCACCGGCCAAGCGGCTGGATTTCGATTCGCCTTTGCAGACCAAAAAGCACAGCCAACCACGCCTACTGGCCAGCGCCATACCTTTGGCTCAAGCCATGTCTCAAGTTGGTTCTGTTGGGATAGCAAAGATGATGTCGTTGTCGCCTCAGCTGGGGGAGCTAAACGCGGATCGGTTCGCTGTATGGGAGCGAGAACATGACTCAACGAACGCTCGCCCAGCACTCTTTTCTTTTGCCGGCGATGTTTATCTGGGGCTCAATGCGGCAGGGTTTTCGGGTCACGACATCAACCGCGCGCAGAAACGTCTGCGAATCTTGTCTGGGCTGTACGGATTGCTGCGGCCGCTTGATTTGATCATGCCCTACCGGCTGGAGATGGGCACCTCAATAGCGACGCTGGGCGTCGACTCTGCCACTTCTTTACCGAAGTATTGGCGCCAGCAGGTCACCGACTTGATCATCAGCGATTTAGAGCAACACACTGCTCAGTCGCAAGGCGCACGCGCTTTGGTGAATCTTGCCTCGCCCGAATATGCAGCAGCGTTTGACGCTAAGCGGCTGAACGAAACCGCAGGTGTAAAGGTCATCTCACCACGCTTCAAAGATCTTGTGCGCGGGCAGTACAAGGTGGTGGGGTTTTTTTCTAAAAAGGCGCGTGGTGCGATGGCAGGCTGGATAGTGCGAAATAACGTGCGAACGCTTAAGGCTTTGAAGTCTTTTGACACTCTGGGATATCGCTTTGACCCAGACGCGAGCACTGCTGCCGAGCCGGTTTTTGTGAGAGACGAGGCACCTGCACCTGCTAGTTAGCGCCCCATTTTGGTGAGCGATGTTCAACCAACGCCGCCACACCTTCCCGGTAATCGGGTTGGCGCATCATTTCACCGAGCAAGCGGTCGCTTTCGGATACGGCCGAGCCAACATCACGGTGCTGATCTAAATACACCTGCCGCTTGGTGGTTGCCAAAGATGCAGGTGCCACTCGCTGCGTCAGATCGTGGGCATAGGAAGTCGCCAATTCCAGTAACTGCTCGCCTTCAACGATCTCATTGAATAGCCCCCAACCGTCAGTGTCTTTTGCTAGGAGCTTGCGGCTAGACAAAAGCAAGTCGTTGGCACGGGTCAACCCCACAAGGCGTGGCAGCACCCAAGACAAGCCGTATTCCGCTGGCAAGCCGAGCGGTCCGTGAGCGGTAGTCAGCTTGGCGTCAGCTGCGGCAAAACGCAGATCGCAGTAGCACGCCAGCACAAATCCAACGCCTGCTGCGGCACCATTTACAGCCGCAATCACCACTACGTCAAGAGCCATTATGAAGGCGAAGTTTTGATCGAAGAACTCGCTCACGCCATAACCCGGCTGTGGCACCTCGGCGGGTAATCCGTCGTCGTAGCTGCCGCGGTGGGAATGCCCCTCCAGGGCTTGCGTGTCAGCGCCCACGCAAAAGTCACGACCCTCACCGGTTATCAGCACTACTCGCACGTCCGGGTCTTTGTTGGCTTGCTCCAGTAGCCAACGAAGCTCGAAGTGCATGCGCCCGGTCCAGGCATTGCGCCGATGTGGTCGATTCAGAGTCAATGTCGCAACGGAACCGTTGACGACATACTTGGTTACCTTCAGTGTGACGCCGCTCGCCGCGGCACTGTCGGGTGTCTCCGCTACAGGCATCGCCCTAAGTTATTGCAGCCCTAAGTTATTGCGCGCCAGTCGCAGAATTTCTAGCCATCTGTTTAGCTAGCGTTGCCTAGTGGTTTCGCGCCGTAGCGCTGCCAAAGCGGGTTCGGCGAACTCTGGTCTGCACACTATGAAGTCCGGTAGCCAGGGGTCGGCGAAGTTGTACACCAACTCCGATCCATCGCATCTGCTTGTGTGGAGCCCCGCCGCTTGCGCAACAACAGCCGGAGCGCAGTTATCCCATTCATACTGACCTCCCGAATGCGCATAAATATCGGCATACCCCATCACCACCGCCATTGCCTTGGCACCAGCCGAACCCAGCGGCACTAGCTCGCCGTCTAACTCTCTCGCAACTACCAGCGCGGCACCTGAAGGACGCGTACGGCTAACAACTATCCGGGGCTTACCGCCAGTGGCTGGAGCTAGTTCTGGCGCAGGTTTCGTGCAATGCGTGACGCCGATCGCTGGCAAGGCAACCGCACCGGCAGTGGGTTTTCCTCCTTCGGTCAGGGCTACATGCACGGCCCAATCGCTACGCCCTTTTTGCGAAAACTCGTTCGTGCCGTCAAGCGGATCGATGATCCAAACTCGGGATTTCTCCAAGCGCTCCAGATCGTCCTGGCCCTCCTCGGAAAGCAATCCATCGTTTGGTCGCTCAAGCGCCAGTGCGTCAGCTATTAGATGATGAGCTTCGCTATCACCCACATCTCCCACGTTCCAGCTTGACACTCCCGAGGCAAACAACTGCTCACGAACTTCCAGCAAGCGCTCACCAGCCTTGGTTGCAAGCTCAGCGGCTAGCGAATGGTCTTCAGCGTCAGCCATAGGGCAATCTCAGATTCTGGTGGAGTATTTGGTGGAGTAATAGCTGGAGTATTTGGTGGAGTAATAGCTGGAGTATTTGGTGGAGTAATAGCTGGAGTAACAACTTTCCGCGACAAAGCCGTTTGTGCCGCGTATTGCACTACTCTGCGCGCTGACACTACGCTCTGAAAGCATTTCGGAAGGGAATACAAAATATGCGTACAAGAACCATTCGCCGTTTAGGCGTAGCACTCGTAGCTCTGGCCTTGCTTGGTGCAGCGTGCAGTTCGGATGATGCCGATGATGCTGTTGACGATGGCGACGACAGCGCGCAAGTCGGCACAGAAGGCAGCACGCTCCAAGCGGTCCTAGATCGTGGAGAGCTAATTTGTGGTGTAAGTGGTGCTGCAACCGCATTCTCCACTACACAGCCTGACGGAAGCCAAGAAGGTATTGACGCCGACTACTGCCGCGTAGTTGCTGCAGCCGTGCTGGGTGACAGTGGGGCCGTTACGTTCGTGCCGCTTACTTCAGCCGAGCGCTTTACCGCTCTAGGCAGTGGTTCGATTGATGTGCTTTTCCGCAATACCACCTGGACACAAAGCCGTGATACAGAGCTCGGTCTCAACTTCGGTCCCACCACCTTTTACGACGGTCAGCAGGTACTGACACGCGCTAGTGACGGGTTCTCGGTTTCATCACAGATAAGCGACCTTGATGGATCAGTTGTTTGCACAGCTGCTGGTACCACCACGGAGAAGAACATCGCTGAGGCAGCTGACCTAGCTGGCATTTCAATCACATTGCTGACCTTTGAAGGTTTCGATGAGATATTCGACAACTTCGTCAGCCGGGCATGTGATGCGGTTACCTCCGATGGTTCGAACCTGATTGGCCGACGTGCGGTACAAGAACCAGACGACCAGGAGTGGGTGCTATTCCCGTCTCAGCCAATCTCAAAAGAACCGCTCGGACCGGCGTATCGCCACGGTGATGACGCCTGGGGCGACATTATTGACTGGTCTGTTAATGCCACGATCATCGCTGACGAATACGGCGTTACAGCCGCTACCGCTCAAGCAGTGGCTGATGATCCGACCTCACCGCCAGAAATGCTCAGGCTCTTCGGTGTAGAAGGCGAACTACAAGCTGGCATGGGACTACCCAATGACGGGTTCTTGCAGGCAATCCGCCAGGTTGGTAACTACGACGAAATCTTCGCTCGTAACCTCAACCCGGTTGGCTTATTCCGTGAAGGAACCGCTAACGATCGCTGGACTGACGGCGGTTTGATCTATTCACCGCCTGCCCGCTAGCGGATCTCGCACCAAGGCCCAGAGAGGCCATGCCAAGCGGTAATCGCTTGAACAATCTTGAACAACAAAGGTCTGAGGCTTTGCTTAGAAGCAAAAGCCTCAGGCCTTTGCTGTTTCACGCGTAGTCTGAGTTGCGCATCAAAGGGACTGGTCGCCGAAATTGTCTGACCCTGCTGTGACTAGCTCACTAGACGAGCGGCATCATCAGCGTCCACCGCTGTATCGAAATGCCGCGGTAGTCAAATGGCTTGCGCAAGTGGCGCTTTTAGCGTTGGTGGTTGGCGCGCTGGTTTTCTTGGTGCGAGTTGCAGGTGACAACCTAAGAGCTACAAATATTGCCGTTGATTTTGGCTTTTTGTCAGAAGATCCCGGTATCAAGCTGGGTGAGGGCATAGATACCAACCCCGATACGGGGGGACGGGCACTGTGGGTTGGCATGGTCAACACGCTGCGCGCATCTGGCGCTGGCATTGTTTTGGCCACCATTTTGGGTACCGCCATCGGACTAGCGCGCCTTTCAAATAACTGGATCACACGCAAGCTTGGGTCGGTCTATATAGAGACCATGCGCAACATCCCGGTATTGGTGCAGATTCTTCTCATCGCTGCCGCATTGACCACACTGCCCTCGATAACTCTTAATCAAGGGCCGATTCACGGTTGGCTGCACGTGTCCAACAAAGGCCTGTCTGTTCCACGGGTTCACGCTTCCGACGGCTTTTATCAGTGGCTGGTGTTGATGGTGATTGCTGCCATTGCGGCGATATTTGTGTACCGCTGGCGCAATAACATGCACGAGCGCACCGGAGCGCAAACCCACCCTTGGCTGTGGTCTTTGGGTCTACTTGTCGCAAGCGGCGTGATCGCGTGGTTTATCAATCCCATTACCGCGCCTCTTGGCTCGGTATTCGATGGCATTGCCACCATCTTTGATGCCATCGATCCGATTGTTATCCAGCTACTGCTATCTGCGTTAGCGATAGGCAGCGCCTACTGGTGGATAAGGAGCTTCATAAGGCAACGCCGCACCGGTGGTGGTGTAATGCGCCTGATTGATGACGACTGGTTTCGAATGATCTTTGTTGCGATCGCGGCGTTGATTACAGCGGCGATCTTGCTGGTTGGATGGCCCGGGTTTTCAAGCTGGGCTGTCAACTCGCTGAGCGACCTGTTTACGGTGTTAGCAGACAAGTTTGGCAACGGTCGTGATGCACAGCCAATCGACATCGCAAGGCCTGACATTGTTCAACCCGGCAACTTCCCCAACTACGGAGTGTCCGGTCTGAACTTCACCGTCGGATTTGCCGCTGTGTATTTCGGCGTGGTCATTTATTCTGCGGCATACATTGCCGAAACAGTTCGTGCCGGGATTTTGGCGGTGCCGAAGGGACAGATTGAGGCTGCTAGCGCACTGGGCTTGCGTCGTTCCACCGCTTTGCGGCGTGTCATTCTTCCGCAGGCCTTGCGTGTGATGCTGCCTCCGCTAGGCAACCAGTACCTGAACCTCACCAAGAACACTTCACTAGCTATCGCGGTGGGTTATAGCGACATAGTCCAAGTTGGTCAAACCATCTATAACCAAACCGGGCGAACCTTGCCGGTGGTGGCCATCTGGATGCTGTTCTTTCTGGCTTGCTCGCTATCAATCTCTGTAGTTATCAACTGGTTCAACGTCCGGCTTGCGATCGTGGAGAGATGATGAGCACAGACGCAGTTAACACAGATGACGATATGTCACATCTGCCACCTCAGCAGCCAAGCTTCAAACCCCGCGAATGGCTGCGCCACAACCTTTTTTCGAGCACCTCCAACACGATCTTGACCTTGGTTGGCACTCTGATCGCCCTGTTGGTAATGCGCGGTCTGCTCAACTTCATCTTTAGCGAAGAGCGAAACTGGGACGCGGTTCGCACAAACATGCGATTGCTGTTTACGCAGGCTTATCCAGACGAGCAGTACACCCGAATCTGGGTAACGGTCGGCACGATGGCGGTGCTGACTGGTTTCACCATTGGCATGTGGGCGCGCTGGGGTCTCGTCCCATTGAAAAGGGTCGCTAGCTGGTTGATGATTACCGCAGCGATGATTGCTGTCGGTGTGGTGCTAGCGCAACCGAGTGCTTTAGTCGCTGCCGACGGCAGGGTTTTGCGCGACAACAACAACGACATTGTGCGGGAGACCTTTCTTGACGCCATGGCCAACCGTTGGGTGTGGTGGCTTGCTGCTGTGATTCTCTTTGTAGTCGGCATCACTATCTGGCAACTGTTAGGGCCGGAGGGTCGTCGTAAGCGACATGTGCCGGCAACCAGCCTGCTAGGTCTTGGTTTGGCGATAATCGTTGGCAGCTTGTGGGTGGTGCGTTACGGGGATTACTCGTTCTCAGACGCCGCAGTAGCCGCTGACCCAGATGCGCTTGTAGCGGCTAGCACTCGCATTCCTTGGACGGTGATGTGGTTGCTGATGGCGGGTGCGTATCTATTTGCGCATGTTTTGCGAGCATCCGGCAGAGAACCGAAATCATTACGACTGATCACCAATGTTGCTTGGCTGAGCTCACCGTTTATCTTGTACTGGCTGGTGCTGCGCGACCCGCAGTTTGACTACGCGCACGTTTTCTCTACCGACATCCCAATGGCGATCGGATTTGCTGCGGCTGGTGGAGCGATCCTGTGGTGGCTTTCCAAGCCTGGCTTGGGCGAGATTGGCCGTATTGCGGCAGTTTCGTTGTTTATACCCGTGGTCATCAGCTGGACGGCCGCATTTTTTGGCTGGTTTCCGATGCTGCAAAAGGCGCGTATCAGCCTGTTGCTGCTGGTTGTAGTAGCACTGCTTGCGCCAAACTTCGCCGGCGAGAACAAGCAGCGCCAACGATTTGTGCTGTCTTGGGTGCTGGTGATGGCGGCGTTTCACTATCTCGTTACCGCTATCAACAGCGCAACGACCGTCGAAACACCAACCAACGAATTTGTTGGCGGCTTTGGTGTGACTCTTTTTGTAGCGGCGCTAACCCTGATGTTTTCGTTCCCACTGGGAATCTTGTTGGCGCTAGGGCGCACCTCCAAGTTGCCGTTGTTTCGCGTGATATCCACCGCTTTCATTGAGGTGATCCGCGGCGTGCCAGTAATCACGGTGTTGATCTTTTTTGCGATCATCGTGAGCCTATTTTTGCCTACAGGTATGGAAATCAGCCTGCTGGCTTCTGCTGTTCTGGGATTTACTCTGTTTGCCGCTGCATACATTGCTGAGGCTGTGCGCGGAGGACTGCAATCGGTTACTAGCGGACAAGTTGAAGCAGCTAACGCGCTGGGTCTCACCACGACGCACCGGACCTTGTTTGTTGTGTTGCCGCAAGCTTTGCGTGTGTCGATACCGAACTTGGTTGGCATCATGATTGCAACGTTTAAGGAAACCTCATTGCTAGCCATTATCGGTTTGTTTGATTTCTTGAGGATTGCTAACTTCGCCATTCCTGCCCAGGTGGAGTTTCTTGGCGTCAGGCGCGAGGGATTGATATTCGTGTCAGTGGTTTATTGGGTGGTCACATTCTCTATGTCTAAATACAGCCAACGGCTGGAACGTCAACTGGGATTAGGAGAGCGATGAGCGAGACAACTGGAGCACCTGGTGATGCCTCTGTGAGCAATGCGGACATGATCGTCTGTCGCGATGTCAGCAAATGGTTTGGCGATTTTCAAGTATTGAACAACGTTTCAACGAATATCAAAAAGAGCGAGGTGATCGTTATTCTGGGGCCATCAGGTTCCGGTAAGAGCACCTGGTTGCGTTGTATCAACCGGCTAGAAACACATCAGAGAGGCCAGATATTTGTTGGAGGGGTAGAGCTCACCAACGACTTGCGCAACATCGAGAAGATTCGCTCAGAGGTTGGAATGGTGTTTCAACAGTTCAACCTGTTCCCACATCTGACCGTGATGGACAACATCACGCTGGCACCGATGTGGGTACGTAAATCTTCGCGTGAAGAAGCCGAAGAGCAAGCCCGGACTTTGCTGGAGCGAGTTGGAATCCCTGAGCAAGCTGACAAATTTCCCGGCCAGATTTCTGGTGGTCAGCAACAGCGTGTGGCGATTGCACGTGCGCTGGCGCTTGACCCGCAGGTGATGCTGTTTGATGAGCCCACCTCGGCGCTAGATCAAGAGATGGTAAAAGAAGTGCTTGACATCATGCGCGAGCTGGCTGCATCGGGTATGACGATGATGGTTGTAACTCATGAGCTTGGATTTGCGCGCGAGGCTGCGAATCGAATTATTTTTATGGAGGAAGGCGAGTGCGTGGAAACCGCCACTCCAAGCGATTTCTTCTCCAACCCATCTTCGGAGAGCGCAAAAAGATTCCTTAGTCAAATCTTGTAGCAAGATTTTTTAGCGCTAACTGAGTATCCGCCACTCGCGCGCGCGGGTTATGTACTTTCTGGGCTTGCGACGCCAATTTTGTCGCGCGCTTGTTCGATTTCACTGGGATCGAATTGCGAGTACTCAGTGAGCGGAGAGTGCCTGTGGCTACTGCGAAAATTGCATCTGTCAATACAAAGAAGTCGACGACCACCGGGGCTAAGCAAAAGAAATGGCGCAGTCGTTCCGTGTCACGAATCATTGATGCAGGTAATTCCGCTTATTGCGCCCACTGCGACGAACTGATCAAGTTTCGTGCGCGCATCCGTGCCGAGCAGATCATCTGCAACGTTTACGTCCGTAATAAATGGGATCGCGTTGAGCACTATCACTCCGAGTGCTACGAACAAGCAAAGTTGCCCTACGGAGAGCCTGACAAGTCTCCCTAGCTAGAGCCGTGCTGGTTGTTTAGGCGCTCCTCATACTGTGAGAAGTTCCCTTCAAACCACTGCACCACACCGTCTCCTTCGAACGCCAGCACATGCGTCGCAACGCGGTCTAGAAACCAACGATCGTGGCTAATGACCACCGCACATCCTGGAAATTCCTCAAGCGCTAGCTCCAGTGATCGCAGGGTTTCCACGTCCAAGTCGTTGGTTGGCTCATCTAGCAGTAAAAGATTGCCGCCACGAGTCAGCATTTTGGCCAGATGAACGCGGTTGCGTTCACCACCCGCTAGCTCACCTACGCGTTTTTGCTGATCCGCCCCGGTGAAGTTAAACGACGCCACATACGCTCGACCATTCACCTCTCTGGCACCACCTAGCCCTTCAATGCTCAAGGTGTCATGCCCGTCGGTGATTTCTTCATAGACGGTCAGCTCGTCCCTTAGAGCGTCACGCGATTGGTCCACATACGCCAGATCAACCGTTTCACCAATTTTGATCTCACCCGCATCGGGTGTCTCTTGAGCAATCAGCATGCGAAACAGCGTGGTTTTGCCGGTTCCATTGGCCCCTATTACTCCGACAATTCCCGCTGGCGGCAGCGTGAATGACAAATCGCTGATGAGCACGCGGTCGTCAAAACCTTTGGAAAGGTTGCTCACTTTCACCACGTCGTCACCGAGTCTGCGAGACATCGGAATGGTCATAGAAAGTGCACTGCTGCGAGCGTTGGCGTGAGTCAAGGTGCGATGCTCCTCCAGCATTCGTTCATAGGCAGCTAGGCGCGCCTTACTCTTGGATTGTCTCGCCCGAGGCGACAAACGCACCCACTCCAGTTCTTGTGCCAGAGCGCGACCGCGCGCGTCGCTTTGACGTTGTTCCGATGCCAGACGTACCTGATGATGCTCTAGCCAAGCGCTGTAGTTGCCCTCAAATGGGTGGGTGTGACCGTGGTCTACCTCCAAAATCCATCCCGCCACATTGTCAAGGAAGTATCTGTCATGCGTTACCGCCACCACGGTGCCTGCATAGTCGTCCAAGAACTGTTCCAACCACGCCACCGATTCCGCATCAAGGTGGTTGGTGGGCTCGTCTAGCAAAAGCAAATCTGGGTGAGACAGCAGTAGTCGACACAACGCCACTCGTCGGCGCTCACCGCCCGAAAGCCTCGTTACCTCCGCATCTGCTGGTGGCACACGTAGAGCATCCATCGCTATTTCAACCTGGCGTTTCAGATCCCAAGCCCCATAGGCGTTGATTCGGTCCTCTAAGCGAGATTGAGCTAGGCCGAGCTTTTCGAAGTCAGCGTCCGGATCAGACCAAGCGGCTAACACCTTTTCGTATTCATCTAACAGAGCCTGAGTTTTAGCCGCCCCGTCCATCACGTTTTCACCGACGGATTTAGTTTCATCCAGCTTTGGTTCTTGTGCCAGATGCCCGACAGTGCGACCACTTGTCAGTTTCGCTTGGCCGATATAGCCATCATCTAGTCCTGCCATGATTGCTAGCAGTGACGATTTCCCAGATCCATTGTGACCGATTACACCGATCTTGGCACCCATGTAGAACGCCAGCGTGACGTCGTCAAGCACGACCACATCGGGCGGATAGTGGCGGCTAACGCCCTGCATTGTGAAGATAAATTCAGCAGCCATTATTAAGCAGTGGCTAGCGCAACGCGAAGCCCACGAGCTGCTCTAACTGATCCAGCGCTTCGTCAGGGTCGGTCACTTTGATGGTTGACATTCCCAGGTCTCGCGCAGGCTTGCAGTTGACACCAAGATCGTCGAGATATGCGGTCTGGTTGGCTTCTAGGCCCATGCGTGTAAGTGCCAACTGGTAGATGCGCGGGTCAGGTTTTCGTAACCCTTCCTTTGAGGACTGCACTACCTCTTCAAATTTGTTCATCACGGCGACCACTTGGCTAGCTGCTTCGTCGCTTTGCGACATCGCTGGGCCGCGCCCTTTACGCACGTTGTTTGTAATACAGCCAATCCGACAGCCTCCTTCGACTAGCAGATCAAGCGCGTACACCATTTGTGGTCGTATGTCGCCGCTTAGACAGTCCAGTACTGCCAAGCCCGATAACTCGTAGCCCAGTGCGGCGGCTTCGGCCTCGAAGAGGCTCACAAAATCCGCCACTTCCACTTCGGAGCGCTCAAGCTTCGCCCACGCGTTGGTGTCCGGATTGGTGGCGTTGATGGTGCGGATCGTGTTAAGTGGCACTTCAGCCGCGGATTCCAAGCGATTGAATGCCTCAAATGGACTTGACGTGATAACACCACCAAAATCAAACAACACCGCTGATATTGGCGTTGTATCTGACACGGCGGCAAAGGTTAGCGATTTACCAGCTCGAAACTGCCTCTTTACTTCTTCTTTGTCTTGCCTCTTTACCTCGCCTTAAGCGACCGGTACAGTCAAAGACCTTCAGCTTCTAGCTCAACTTGAAACCCACCGAAGAAATCCAATGCAGAAGAAATCCACCACACCCGCATTTGGGACTTCCGCACGCATAAACCACGATTCGTCGGATTTTTACGACCGAAATCTTTACGAAGACCTATCTTCTACTGAGCCGTCACCAGTTCATCCCGCTTCAACTCGGTTTGATCGCGCTCATAGCAGCGCTAACGCAGCCACTAGCAACGGAGATCAGCAGCTCGCAAAGGTTCCTTCAAAGGTAAACGTGATTTATTGCGCCGACTCGCAACGCATGAACCAGCTACCCGATGAGTCAACTCACCTGATGATCACTTCACCGCCCTACAACGTGGGCAAGGAATACGATGAGGATCTGTCGCTATCGAGCTACTTTGATTTGCTTGAAACCGTGTTGGCGCAGACCTATCGCGTGCTGGTTGATGGCGGCCGAGCTTGCCTAAACATTGCCAACATTGGGCGCTCGCCTTACATCCCGCTGCACGCCCACCTCATTCACTCTGCGCTTAGATGTGGCTTCTCCATGCGCGGAGAGATCATCTGGGACAAAGGTGCCAGTGCGGGATCGTCATGCGCTTGGGGAAGCTGGCAGTCCGCCAGCAATCCCGTGCTGCGTGATGTGCACGAATACATCCTGATCTTCTCTAAGGGTTCTTTCAAACGCAGCACTCACGATGGTTCCAAGGGCAAAAACAGCATCACGCGTGACGATTTCCTGGATGCCACCAAGAGCGTGTGGCGATTTCCGACCGCTAGCGCGAAGCGCTTAAACCATCCAGCACCGTTTCCGTTGGAGCTGCCACGCCGTCTTATTCAGCTTTATTCGTTTGAAGGTGATGTGGTGTTAGATCCGTTTATGGGATCTGGGACTACCGCTGAGGCGGCCCTACGGAGCAAGCGCTCATACGTTGGCTATGAAATCAGCAAGCAGTACGCCGACCAGGCTCGCAAGCGGTTGCGCAGCGTAAAGAAAGAGTTAGCCCTAAGCGAGTCAGCCCGGAGTGAACCAGTCCAGGTCTAGCTAACTAAAAGCAAGCCAGCTAGCTAGATTTTTCACATGCTGCGCGTTGCCACCTGGAACATAAACGGCTTCAATGCCCGCCAAGAACGAGTGGACGAATGGATTGCATATGCCGCCCCCGATGTGCTCTTGCTGCAAGAAACCAAGACGGCCGACGATGCTTTTCCAACCGAGCATTTTGCTAAATCGGGATACGAAACTCTCCATCACGGTTACGGCCAGTGGAACGGTGTTGCAATCTTGTCAAAGGTCGGCATTGCCGACCCATTAAGAGGATTTGCCGACGGCATTGAGCCCGATGAAGATGCCCGTCTCGTGTCAGCGACTTGCGGACCGTTGCGTGTTAGCTCGGCCTACGTCCCCAACGGCCGAGCTGTCGATCACGATCACTATAAATACAAGCTGAGCTGGATGAGGCGTCTGCGCGAGCATCTTGAAGCAACCGCCAGCGCCAAATCAGCCGTGCTGGTTGGCGGTGATTTCAATATCTGCCCGGATGATCGTGATGTTTGGGATCCCGAAAACACCGAATCTCGCACGCATGTAACCGCGGCTGAGCGAGAAATCCTGGCTCACGTTTGCGATTGGGGAGTAACGGACCTTTTCCGTCAGCACTATGACGCGGCAGGGCTATTTAGCTGGTGGGATTACCGCGACGGTGCTTTCTATAAACGCCACGGTCTGCGGATAGATTTGCTGCTGGCATCCAAGCCAGTGGCGAAAGCTGTTCGTTTTTGCGTGATGGATCGCAATGCCCGCAAAGGAACCAAACCCTCAGACCACATCCCAGTGCTGGTGGATCTAGATCTTTAGGTCAAGCTGTTCAACGAAGCCGCTGCGACCGGCGTGTTCAGCCGCGTCGATAAGCACTTCTTGCAGTTGGGTGCTGATGATCTCATGCAGGCGAGCCAAACGCACCTTGCTCAGCCCAGTCGCCGCTACCAGATCTTCCAGCGTGCCTAAACCGTTTTGCGCAATCACTGACAACACCTTGTCGTCCATGACCTCGACCGCGTTCAACCCATAGGAACGCGCGGCGTTTTTTCGCCAAAGCTCTAGTTGTTTACGGCGCTCTTGCTGAACCTCAGTGCCTGCAGTCTCAGTGCCTGCAGAAGAACTGTGACCGGGGGTTACTCCGTGTGCTAGCTCGCTCACAAGCAAGCTTGTTCTTGTAGAAGGCTCAGTAGTACGGTTCAACGCTGCGCGAGCCCTTGCCAATCCTTCAGCTCTTTGCTCGGGCGTCGCCAGCGGTTTCGGAGCGTTAGCGGCCTGGATTTCATCTAGGAAAGGCGAGCGACCGCGGTCGTCAGCCCAAGTGAAGTGCAGGGTTTCTTTTGCACGCGTCATAGCCACATACAGCAGCCGTCGCTCCTCGGAGTGATTACGTCCAGTTGGCACCACACCCTTGTTGGCTCCGGACACGATTACATGACGCCATTGCAACCCTTTGGCTGCGTGAAACGTAACCAAATCGACCACACCGTGAGAGCTTTCGGCTGGGTCAATGTCGTAAGGCGTTAGCTCCGATAGCCAACTATCAAAACCTTCACCGCTCTGTTTGTATTGATATTCACGGACGTATTGCAGAGCCAGGTCAAGCACACGGTTAAACGCTCGCGAACTCTCGTTGCCAGCCTCACCGGTTTGCTCTAGCTCAACTATCTGGTCGCGCAACTCAGTCGCAAAATCACGTGCGTTGGCGAGATTCTTCCGCAGTGTGACAGCTTCTGGGCGATCAAGCAATGTGCGAGCCCCTGCCAGCTTGCAGGCAATGCCAGCGTCATCAAGTGCGTTCATTACGCGCCTTAGTTGTGCATGATTACGAGCCAGCACCGCCCAGCTACTTTTACGGCCGGCAGGCGAACTTGATCGTTTGGGCACGCCTGAGGTGTTAACCAGTTCGTTGCGAAGCAACTTTGCTATGCCGACTGCCTCTGCAGCTTCATCGCAATAACCGCTGAAAGATGGCATCACCCCGGAGTGCATAAAACAGGTCTGGGCGATGCCATGCGTGTTGTCATCGCCAACACTCAGAACCGTTTCGGCTGCTTTCACTATCACAGGCGTGCTTCGTCGATTCATCTCTAGCCGCAGCGTGGTGGCGCCCGGGAAGAAAGTCTCAAACTTTGTCAGATAGCTAGGTTCGGCACCATTCCAACCGTAGATCGACTGGTTTGGATCACCCACAGCAAATAGGTCAGTTCGATCGCCCAGCCAGGCCTTCAGCAGCTCAAACTGCATCGGGTTTATGTCTTGAAATTCGTCAACAAAGAAATGCAGGAAAGACCATCGCAACTGAGCTGCAAAACCTTTGTCGGATTCAACTAAGTTGCGACACCTCGTCAGAACATCGTCAAAGTCCAACAATTTGCGATTTTCCTTAGCTTTTTGAAACTGCCCAAACAACGTCGCCACGACCTGCGCACGCGTGTCACCGATTCGGTTGGGCCCATCTTGGTCCGCGTACTGCTTTGGCGTTATCCCACGCGCTTGCGCCCAATCAATCTCAGCGCAAATCTGATTAACAGATGGGATACGTCCACGCGCAGGAGACCTTTCACGATTGACAGACCTATTTGTGATCAGCTCAGTGATCAGATCTCGCCGGTTTGCCAACACCTTGTGGCGAACGATGTTTCGGCTTTGCTCATATTGGCGAATCTGGTTGAGCGCAGCAGAATGAATGGTCCCTAGCGAACCAATGTTGCGCACTCCCGCTGCTCGTAAACGCACCCACAGTTCATGGGCGGCTTGGCGTGTAAATGTGGCCACAAGGGCACGCCGCGGATCAAACCCATTGTCGTTTTTATAACGCCAGAGCACACGTTGGGTCAACACCTCGGTCTTGCCCGAGCCAGGTCCCGCTAGCAGCACTAGGGGAGCGGCTTCGCTGGTGACCGCAGCGAGCTGATGTGAGTCGAGCTCAATTTTTGCTGGTGGTTTCGCCAGTCTGCGGTTCTCGGTCACCATGTTGTTGAACCTACCCTTAACAGCGATATGAGTCTGGCCGTAAATCGTGCTCATCAGCGCAGCAAGGGTGGCTCTCAGCCAACGCCTCGCGTAGTCAGTCTCGTTCCCAGCATTACCGAAACACTGTTGACATGGGACATCAGTCCTGTTGCGTGCACGCGCTTTTGTGAGCAGCCAAAGCTGGTACAGGTCGGCGGCACAAAAAATCCAGATGTCGCTGCCATCGTTGCGTTGGAACCGGACTTGGTGGTGATGGAGCGTGAAGAAAACCGTATGGAGGACTACCAAGCGCTAAGCAAGCACAACATTGCCATCGAGGTTTTGCATGTGACATCGCTAGAAGATGTCCAAACCGAGATGACACGTCTAGCTGACCGACTCGGCGAAGAGTTTGACACGAGCATCTCGTCAGCTGTCACTGCACCAGATGCGCAGTTGGCAAACAGCTCGCGGTTAACGCCCACAGCGCTAACCGCGTTCGTTCCGATCTGGCGCAAACCATGGATGACAATCAACCGTTCTACTTATGCCGTGTCGTTGTTAAATGCGCTCGGCGTGCGCACGGCCTTTGCCGATCATCCGCAGCGCTATCCGGCAGTTTCAGAAGATGACATCTTTGCCACCTCATTCGATCTTGTCCTAGCTCCGACTGAGCCATACCCATTTGCCGAGCGACATCTTGCTGAGCTGCAGCAGTTCGCTCCTTCACATCTAATAGACGGTCAAGACTTGTTTTGGTGGGGTGCAAGAACTCCAGCCGCACTTGAACGCTTGGCCACAGCCGTAGCAAACATTGCCTAGCGGCTACTACCGTGAGAAAGTCAGCGCGCGGCTCACGCTGCTAGCTGTGCTCGCCAGCAAATTTTCAGGCAAAATCAAAACAAATCAGAAGCAAGGGAGTTCCATATGGGGCCATTGACAGGTGTCAGAGTGATCGAAATGCAGGGCATTGGCCCAGGGCCGTTCTGCGCAATGATGCTGTCTGACATGGGCGCCGAAGTCATTCGCATAGATAGAGCAGGCAACGTCAGGGCAAGCAACGTTCAAGACACTCCAGCTACTACTCCACCAACCACCCCACCTATTACTCCAGCTATTACTCCAGCTATTACTCCACCTATTGATGTTCTCGCACGAGGGCGACGCTCGTTAGCGATCGATCTCAAAAACCCCGATGGCGTGGATGTGTTACTACGCCTAATCGAGTCGTCTGACGCATTGATCGAAGGGTTTCGTCCAGGTGTAATGGAGCGTCTCGGCCTAGGCCCTGACGACTGCACCGCTCGCAACCCCAAGCTTGTCTACGGTCGCATGACCGGTTGGGGCCAAGAAGGGCCTTACTCGCATGCCGCTGGCCACGACATTAACTACATCTCCTTGGCTGGCGCACTAGATCCCATCGGTCGTAAAGGTCAAGCGCCCGTGCCGCCGCTCAACTTGGTGGGTGATTTTGGCGGCGGTGGAATGTTGCTGGCGTTTGGAATCGCTTGCGCCCTGTTCGAAGCGCAACGATCCGGCCAAGGCCAGGTAGTTGATGCAGCCATGATCGACGGCTCCGCCACCTTGATGGCGATGTTTCACTCCATGCGAGCGCTGGGAGTTTGGAACGACGAGCGCGGCACCAACCTGCTTGATACAGGTAGCCACTTCTATGACGTTTATGAATGCTCAGACGGCAAGTACGTCTCAATTGGCTCAATTGAGCCGCAGTTCTACTCAGAGCTGCTGGACAAAACCGGTTTGACTGACGATCCCGAGTTTGCAAAGCAAAACTCTCGCAGCGACTGGCCGAAGCAAAAAGAACGCATAGCTGCCCTGTTCTTAACCAAGTCTCGCGACAAGTGGTGCGAAATCATGGAAGCCAGCGATGTGTGCTTTGCACCGGTGCTTACCCTTGAAGAAGCGCCGCAACATCCGCACAACTTGCACCGCAAAGTGTTCACGCAGGTTGCGGGCATCACGCAGCCGTCGCCTTCACCGCGCTTTAGTCGCACGGTTCCTGAGGTGCAGGGCGCGCCGCGCCATCCCGGTCAAGACACCGACGAAGTGCTCGCAGACGCTGGTTACGACGCCGACTCCATCATAAAACTGCATGATTGTGGTGCCGTTGCCTGACGAAACGCCGTTACCAAGCGATCTACTCCCACCACCAGAGCTATCACGCAAACTGGTTCCTCTTTACCAAGAAGCCACAGACATCGCCGAAAGATCACCGGCCGCGGCATGTGCCCTGTTGCGCTTGTTGTTGCGAACACTGATCGGTGCAGCGGGCATCCGACCACGCCACATCGTGCGCGACATAGAAAATCTTGTGTCTCAAGGCGCGCCGATGGGGTTGATGCGAGCGCTAGATGTCTTGAAACTGAGCGACAACGAGGCTCGTAGACCTGGTGAGGTAAATCTAAAAAACGGTCATCGTGAAGCACAAAACCTGATGCTGGTTATTCACCTGTTTGTCAAGCATGTCACTGGCGCAGATGACGAGCACACCCAGTGAAGCCGACGCTATGACACTCAGCGACGAAACTGCGAATGCAGAGGGAGCAGTGAAAAACGTCGATTGAAACCACTCACATTGTGCTCGCCTGGGTAGTGGTGATCTTCAACGGCGCAGCAGGCTGTTGGGCGTTGGCTTCTATGAGATTTCCACGGCTAGAAGCCAAGCCGCTTTGGTGGTTCATTGGCGCGGCTTATTTGCTGGTGTTTGTTGAGTTGACGGCCGGTGTTGTCTTGTTGCAAACCTCAGGCGTGGAGGCTCCATCATTTCACGTGTTCTACGGAGTATGCGCCGCATTGTCGATAGCGGTGCTCTACGGTTACCGACACCAGCTACGCAATAGACGACTGCTTTTCTTTGGGCTTGGCAGCTTGTTCATCATGGGTCTGGCCATCCGCGCGATGTTTTTAGGCAGCGACGTTTTCTAAGCCGTTTTTACTTACTTACTACTTACTACCACGGTCCCCACAAAAATCCGATGGAGTTTATTTTCAACCGCTATAGATCGCTAAACGCTCACGCAACTGTTCAAGCTGTTCAAAAAGCTCGTTCGGTACACGATCACCTAAACGATCGAAGTGAGCTTTGATCAAGCTCAGCTCAGCTTGCCAGTCATTCGCATCCACGGTGATCAGTGTCGTCAAGTCTTCGTCGGATAATCCGCCCGTGTCACTGCCGCTGTCGCTAAGCCCGTTGAGGTCCAAACTGCCCTCTTCAGGCACCCAACCGATCGGAGTGGTTTCTGCGTTTACGGTCCCAGCAATTCGCTCGCAAGCCCACTTCAGTACTCGTATGTTTTCGCCAAAGCCAGGCCAGATGAACTTGCCGCCAGAGTTCTTACGGAACCAATTGACATAGAACAGTTTCGGCAGTTGGGCACCGGGACGATCGGCCAAGTCCAACCAATGTCTGAAATAATCTCCAAAGTTGTATCCGCAAAACGGCAACATCGCGAACGGGTCGCGTCGCACCTCACCCACCTGACCTGTGGCAGCCGCCGTTGTTTCCGAAGACATCACCGAGCCTAAGAACACGCCCTGTTCCCAATCAAAAGCTTCAACCACCAGAGGTACCGTGGTAGCTCGCCGTCCACCAAACAAGATGCCTGAAATTGGCACTCCAGCAGGATCATCCCAGACGTCTGAAATCGAAGGACATTGCTCGGCTGGAGCCGTGAATCTGGCATTTGGATGAGCCGCTGGCGTATCACTATCCGGGGTCCATATATTGCCACGCCAGTCGATCAGCTTGTCTGGCGTTTCCGAAGTCATCCCTTCCCACCAAACATCATTGTCTTCGGTCTGAGCGACATTGGTGAAGATGCAGTTGCCGTGCATCGTGTCCAAAGCATTCGGATTGGTGTTCGTGCCAGTACCAGGTGCCACACCAAAAATGCCCGCCTCCGGATTTATCGCATACAACCGTCCGTCGTCACCAAATTTCATCCAAGCGATGTCGTCACCAACCATCTCCACCTTCCAGTCAGGCAGCGTTGGAATCATCATTGCCATATTTGTTTTGCCGCAAGCCGAAGGAAATGCGCCCGCCAAGTAAAGAGTTTCACCATTCGGTGGGGTAACACCCACGATCAACATGTGCTCGGCCAGCCAACCCTGATCGCGCGCCATTGTGGAAGCGATACGCAAGGCAAAACATTTTTTCCCTAGCAGAGCGTTGCCGCCATAACCCGATCCAAAGGACCAGATTTCACGCGTATCTGGAAAATGAGCTATGTACTTATTGTCGGGATTGCAAGGCCACGCCACATCTTGTTCGCCTGCCGCCAGTGGAGCACCCAGCGAATGAACGCAGGGCACGAACTCACCCGAGTCACCAAGCACATCCAACGCTGGCTTACCCATTCGCGTCATGGTTCGCATCGACGCCGCCACATATGGAGAGTCGGTCAGTTGCACCCCGATGTGAGAAATGTGTGAGTTCAGTGGACCCATCGAAAACGGCACCACATACATGGTGCGACCCGTCATTGAATTTTTAAACAGCGCTAGCAGTTCGGCTCGCAACTCAGCAGGTTCACGCCAGTTGTTGTTAGGCCCGGCGTCGGCTTCGTTAGCAGTGGAAATAAAAGTGCGATCCTCCACTCTGGCTACATCGCCTGGGTCGGAACGAGCCAAAAAGCTGTGAGGGCGGGCGTCGTCGTTCAACGGAATCAGGGTTCCGGCTGCGACCATCTCTTTACACAACGCTTCGTACTCATCTTGTGAGCCGTCGCACCAGCGGATGTCTTCAGGTGTCAGTACTGAGGCCCACTCACGAACCCAGTCCTGCAGTTTTTGGTGATTTGTGTTGGAAGACAACGCTTACCTTTTGTCGTCCATTACCCAGTTGGGAGTACCCAGGTCGACTTCAGATCCCAACCGCAGACTGGTAGCCAGTCCTTGGTCGTCGATCTCAAATAGCACCCGCTGTCCTTGGCGCAGCATGCGCAGAATGGATCCTTCAAGAGCGTTCTGAGCTAACTCGTATTCTTCGCGCTTTATGTCGTCCACCAAAACGCCCACTTTTGATCGTGGGTCGTACGACTTAATGACACCCTGCATAAGCGTCTCCGTACATAAAAAATTGAGAGATCAAACGCTAGCCGCGCGCCAATCAAACACACGGCAATCTAGCCATCTGGCAAACCACTCAGTTGTTAGCCACTACCTTGAACGCGTGCCTGGTGAACGCACACTCTCTACGCAAGACATCTGCTTAGCAGTTGGCCATTTTGCTGACTCGCTTGAAACTCACCGCCGCACGATCGATCTACTCAACGTCTACCCCGTGCCCGACGGGGATACCGGCACAAATATGACTTTGACGCTTGCTTGCGTGCGTGAAGCGCTAGACGAATTATCTGCGAGCGAGTTATCGGACCGCAGCACAATTTGTGAAACGATCGCAAAGAGTGCATTGATGGGAGCACGTGGCAACAGCGGCGTAATCATTAGTCAGTTTTTACGAGCCATGGCTCCGGTACTTGCTCAGGCACCTGAACAGATTGGTGGTGACCACCTGGCGGCTGGTTTAGCTGCCGGGAGTGCTTCGGCCGACGCCAGCGTGCAAGAACCAGTTGAAGGAACCATCCTCAGCGTGGCTCGAGCGGCTGCGGCAGCTGCGATGCAGATTGCAGATAGCGCGCCGGCTATTCAGGTACTCACAGCCGCCCGTCAAGCCGGACAAACCGCGCTTGAGCGAACACCTCAACAGCTAACCGTGCTAGCCGCGGCTGGTGTGGTCGACGCCGGCGCTGTCGGATTCTTACTATGGCTTGACGCTTTGCTAACAGTCGTAGACGAACGACCCCTACCTCAAACGCTCGACCTGCCCGAAGAGGTTGTAAGCACTCTCACCGCGATCGCTGACCAATCTGAACCAAACCATCTCGGCGCTAACACCACAAACACCTCTCTCGGTCCGCGCTACGAGGTGATGTACCTGCTGGATTCCAACGATGAACTGGTAAACGAGTTCCGCAATGCGTGGTCAGAGTTGGGCGACTCCATAGTTGTGGCAGGTGGTGACGGGTTGTGGAACTGCCACATCCATACCGATCACATTGGTGCTTCTATCGAGGCAGGGATTACTGCGGGCCGGCCACATCGCATCGCCATTACTGATTTGCACGAACAAGTAGGCCAACTCGAACGCGAGCACGCTGCTGAGCGTTCTGCCACCTGCACTGTGATTGCGGTTTCACCAGCTTCAGGCGTTAATGAGATCTTTGCTGGTCTAGGGGCAAACGCTTTCATTAGCGGAGGCCAAACCATGAACCCATCAACAGCGGAAATACTCGCAGCCGTTGAGGCAGCGGACAGTAACGAAGTAGTGCTGCTCCCAAACAACAGCAACATCATCTCTACTGCTCAACAAGCAATCGAGCACACATCGAAGCAAGTGCATGTCGTACCGACGCGCACTATTCCCCATGGTGTCGCTGCCATGGTCGGCTTTGACCCGGTTAGCACATCGGCTGACAACGCCGACCAGATGGCTGATTTCGCTAGCGGTGTTACCGCAGGTGAGGTCACTCAAGCCGTGCGTTCAACGTCTGTGCAATCAACTGGCGCACCGGTTAACAAGGGCGACTGGATAGGTCTCAGCTCCGAAATCGGTGGCCACATTGCGTCGGTGTCCGACAGTCAAAGCGAATCTGCGATAGGCCTACTAGACCAACTGATCCAACCCCATCATGAACTTCTCACAGTGATTACCGGCGCCGAAGCCACTTCCCTAGACGCCGACTTCATCAAGGCATGGCTAGCTGAGACGCACGCTGAGATTCAAGCCGAGTTTTTAGATGGCGGCCAGGCTCACTACCCATACTTATTCGGCCTTGAATGACCTCGCGCCTGAGCCTGACCAGCCAGTCCAACCTCCTTTAACTCTGCGTGAGCTTGACGACATCAAAGTTCAACGCATAAAGGGAGTGGGCTCTCGTCGTGGCGACGCACTGGCCAGCATTGGCATCAAGTCTGTTTTCGATTTACTCACGCATTACCCGATTCGCCATGTTGACCGCACTCGGCTAGCGCTAATCGGTGAGGCAGCGGTCGGTGACGAGCTAACCGTGACAGGGGTGATTACTCGCGTTCAGTCTCGCCGCTTTGGCCCAGGCGGCCGTCGAACTTTGGTGCAGGTGCAGCTAGCAGACGAAACCGGCACGATGGGCGCAACGTTTTTTAATCAGCCCTGGCGGGAGTCGCAACTCTCGTTAGGTCAACGGGTCGCCATGTTTGGCAAGGTCGATCTCTATCGCAACAACATCCAGATGGCTAACCCGGTGGTTGACCTCATTGGCGACGCCACCGGCGTGATGGTGCCGATCTACCCCCAATCACCTAAAGCGCGTCTCATGACTTGGGAGTTCGCTAACTGGGTTACTGATGCCTTACGACGTTGCGAACAACGTGGCATCACAGACCCCTTACCTCCGCAGGTGCGAACTAGCCAAAAACTATTAGATCGCCACACCGCTCTAAAGCAATTCCACAATCCAGCCACTCAAGGCCAGATTCAGCCCGCGCGTGCGCGCTTGGTATTTGACGAGCTAATGCGCGTGCAGATGATGTTGCGACATGAACGACTTGTACGCGAAGAAAACGAGCTAGGTATTGCGCACGACTCACTTAACCCAGTTACTGCAAGCCCCACTAATCCGGCCTTAACGCTTTGGCACCAGTTCACAGATTTGCTTCCGTTTCAACTAACTGGCGCGCAAAAAAACACCATCGCCCAAATCGAAGCCGACATGTCATTGACTCGTCCCATGCACCGATTGCTGCAAGGTGATGTGGGTTCTGGCAAAACCTTGGTGGCGGCGCGCGTGTTGCTAGCTGCGGTTGACGAAGGTCATCAGGGTGCCCTAATGGTTCCTACCGAAGTCTTAGCCGAGCAGCATTATCGCAATCTGCATGAACTGTTCAAAGGTCTAAAAGTAAGCAACGCAAACTCGCTGGAACCTGCACGCCCCGTCAAGATCAAACTGCTGGTTGGATCACTGACACAGAAGACTCATAAGAACATCAGAAATCAGCTTCGTAGCGGCTTCATTGACATAGTTGTGGGCACGCACACCCTCATCCAAGAGGCGGTCAAGTTTCACGATCTAAGCGCGGTGGTAGTAGATGAGCAACATCGCTTCGGAGTTGAGCAACGTGCACGATTGCGTGAATCTGGGCGCACCGATAACCGTATGCCGCACATGCTGGTAATGACCGCAACGCCCATTCCGCGCACCGCAGCCATGACCGTCTACGGCGATCTAGATGTCTCGGTGCTAGATGAAATGCCACCCGGTCGCACACCAGTCCAAACCCAACTAGTGAGAGGCGGACTTGATCAAGAGTTGATGTGGTCGCATGTGCGTGAGCAGGTAGCTCAAGGCAAGCAAGTGTTTGTGGTGTGTCCGTTAATCGAAGACAGCGAAGCCATCCAAGCCAGCTCAGCCGAATCCACCTTCAACGAACTTCGTGAAAGCGAGCTGGCCGCGGTGACAGTGAGGCTGTTGCACGGCCGTATGAGTGCAGATGCAAAAGAAAAAGTTATGAATGCGTTTCACAGCAACAACGTGGACGTGCTGGTCTCTACCACCGTGATCGAAGTGGGTGTGGACGTACCAAATGCCACCGTCATGGTGATCTTGTCCGCGGATCGGTTTGGAATGGCACAGCTACATCAGCTGCGCGGGCGAGTTGGTCGTGGAGCGCACGCTTCTTACTGTTATTTAGTAACCGAAGAAGAGATAAACGAGATAGCTGAGCAGCGCTTAGCAGCGCTAGTAGCCACTACTGACGGGTTCAAGCTGGCCGAAGAAGACCTGAGATTGCGGGGGGAGGGTACGTTGTTTGACGAATCGCAGTCCGGCCGCAGCGACCTAAAGCTGGCCTCGCTAGTGCACGACCGAGAATGGGTGATCTTGGCGCGCGACATAGCCAAGAGCTTGTTACAAACCGCTGATGATCTTACGACACAGCCTCAACTGGCTAACTACGCGGACGAGATCGGCTGGTTCGTTGAGCGGCGCGAGGGTCTTGACGCAGCCTTCTTGCAACGCGGTTAGACGGTTAGACAATCATGCGGGTAGTACGAGTCGTTGGAGGTGCCTGGCGGAGCCGACGTATCCAAGTCCCACTAGAGCCAGGAATGCGACCCACCTCCGACCGCGCCCGTGAAGCGATTTTTAACATGGCCCACAGTCTTGGCCTGCCACAAGGTGCCAGGGTGGTAGATGCATATTGCGGCTCCGGCGCTTTGGGTATCGAGGCACTTTCACGCGGAGCGACCCATGTCACTTTTGTTGATAGCAACGTTGCTGCTTGCGAATCCGTGCAACAAACCCTTGAGACCTTTGGAGCCGCTCCTGACTCATATCGCATTGTGTGTGCTGATGCGATAGAGACCTTGCAAGCGTTGCCCGGCCTGACGATCGTCCCGCCTTCAGCAGATCTATCACTCACCGAACCTGTTATCGACCTGTTGTTGCTTGACCCGCCCTATGACACCGACCCCTGGCGTTCTGTCCTTGATTTAACGCCTGCTGTGTTGATCATGGAAGCCGAACACGCCATCGAAGCACTACCCGATTCCGACTGGGAGCAGTACCGCACTCGCCGTTACGGACGCGCTCATATCACCATCCTTCGCCACCGCATTCATTACCTGCGCTACCGTCAGCCCAGTGAGCCAATCCAATAAACCTGTTTCGCTTACTGCGATGTACCCGGGTTCTTTCGACCCTCTGCACAACGGCCACGTTGACGTCATCACAAAAGCCTGCAAGCTGTTCGACAGCGTTGTGGTAGCAGCTATGCGCAATCCTGCTAAGGCTCAGCAAATGTTTGGTGAGAGTGATCGCTTGGCCATGATCAAAGAGTCGCTAAAGCATCTACAACAAGTAACCATTGTCGATTCCACAGACTTGGTGATCAACGTTGCCGCCCAAGTAGGAGCGGATGTCATCGTGAAGGGTCTGCGTAGTGCTGCCGATTTTGATCTTGAGATGCAGATGGCTCACATGAACCAGTCGGTCAGCGGCATACCAACGATTTTTGTTCCATGCAGTTTGAACGAGGGTTTCATCGCGTCAAGCTTCATTCGTGAAATAGTGTCAAAGGGAGGCGACTGCTCGCACCTTGTACCCGTGCCAGTAGCAGAGCGCCTTAAGAAGCTTTAGCGCTTATCCCCGATTACTTGCTTACGGCGTGAGACAATGGGAGGCCAGTTTTCGAACTTCACATCTCTAGACTCTCAAGGAATCTCTTATGGAACATAGTAGGAGCGCGCTCAGTGAGTAACCCATCTGCGCAACTCCCACCGGCTAATCCTGTGCCCGGTTTATCAACACCGCCTGTCGTGCGCGGTCGACGAGTAGAGCAAAAAGCCCAACGCCGCTCGCCGAAACAGATGCCTACTCAAGCCGGCTTAGGCCAACCGGCTCCGGCCCCAACGCAACATTCACGTCAAGAAGCGCCCCAAGCCATGCGCCAACCCGGCCTATCGCATGTAAGCCTCGCCCCCCGTACCCCAACAGCTGCTGCCAGCTCCGGCCAAGAGATCGCCAGCACGCAGCCACCAAACTCCAACTCAAGTGTTGTAGTGCTTCTCCAAGAAGTCATAGCTCGCATTGATGATGCGCGACCCATGCCGCTTTCTGGATCGGTCATGGTGAACCGTGAAGAACTGTTGGCTCTGCTTGACGCGTCCATAACTGCATTCCCAGGAGAACTTCAACAAGCCCGTTGGGTCTTGCGTGAGCGTGAAGAGATGCTCACCAGGGCAGCGACCGACGCAAACCTCTTGATAGACGAGGCTCGCGCGCGGGTGGCACAAATGGTGCAGCGCACAGAAGTGGTGCGTACCGCTGAGCGTCGTGCGCGCCAGTTGATTGACGACGCGCAAGCGCAAGCGCGCGCTAGGCGGCACGAAATTGACGACTATTGCGAGCGTCGCTTACAAAAAATCTCACACGATCTGTCGCAGACCTATGAGCGTGTGCAGACGGCGCTTCGCAAGCTTCATGCGAGTGGCATGGCACAACCCGATCCAAACTTGGCTGCGCAGCGGCAAGGTCAGCCAGACCAAGCCCAGCACGTGCCTACCCAGGCACAGATGCACGCAGAGCAAGAACAAACAATGCGGCATCCGCAGATGAGCGTTTCAACCGCACCGGGAGCTGCTGCTAACGAAGCAACCCCAGCGCCTTTCGCGACAACATCTACGCGACCACCGATGTTTGATCAGGAAAAGGCTTGACGAAGCTTGACGGAAAAGATTCAAACTGGCGGGTAAAAAACATCCGCTAAAAGTTCCCCTCAAACAAGTGGGTTCGTCTTACTTGCGTTGGGCTGTAAAAGTTACGGTTGACGCGCTGACAGAGCCCGAGCCATCACAGACTTCACAGGCAACAGGTTCGGTCCCAGTCCCTGTTGGTATCACGTTGTCTGGTGTCACCGTCTCGCCGGGGCGAGACATCTCTATAGACGTCACTCTGAACGGCACCACCGAAGGCGTCCACGTGAACGGAAGGATTCAGGCACATTGGCAAGGCCCTTGCGCTCGCTGCATGACCCCGTTAGATGGACAAACCGACATAACTGTGCGCGAGCTATTTTCAACGGCTCCAGTCGAAGGTGAGCACTACCCACTTGAGTCAGAACACGTTGATCTAACACAAATGGTGCGTGAGGCGATCTTGCTGGAGCTACCCATTCATGCCGTGCCATGCCCAAATCCTGCGCCTTGTCCCAATCTGCCAGCAGAACAAGACGGGCAATACGAATTTGACAAGTCGAATACAAAAAGCAAGCAAGCAGAGCGCGACCCCCGCTGGGCGGCACTCGACGTGCTGCGCACAGATATCGCTCCCAAACCAGACCTGACCGACCCTTGACTTCGCTAGCATTGCCGCCATGGCCGTACCCAAAAAAAAGACATCAAAGGCCAAAACGCGTTCGCGCCGCGCTTCCAACTGGCGGCTTGATCCCGCTCCGCGCAGCGTCTGCTCGCGTTGCGGTTCCGCCAAGCTGCCACACCGCGTCTGCGGCAACTGCGGCTGGTACGCCGGACGCCAAGCAGTAGAGGTTTCCTGAGCGGTTCTGTCGTTCAACGACCGCTGCTTAGAGATATCTGTTCTGACTTGACCTCTCAAGCGTCGCTCTTGTGACCGCTAGTGCTCTTCCCGTTGCGTTAGATGCAATGGGTGGTGACTACGCGCCAAAAATCGCAGTCGAAGGAGCTTTGCTAGCGGCGAACGAGGGCATTCACGTAGCAATGTACGGACGCTCTGAAGTCTTGGAGCCAATGCTGATAGACCTTGCTAACGAAGCCGACACAACGACCAAAGCTAGAGATCTAATCGACATCATCGAGGCACCAGACGTCATTGAAATGACCGACGATCCGGCCAGAGCAGCTCGCAACAAGAAGGCTTCCTCGCTCATGCGTGCCATCGCAGCTGTGCGCGAGAAAACCGCGTCGGCCATTATCAGCGCTGGCAACACCGGGGCAGTAGCAGCTGGAGCGCTCTTAGCGCTACGACGGTTACGCGGCGTAGCGCGCCCTGCCATTGCTACCACGTTGCCAGTACCAGACCGCCTGCCAGTTGTGCTGCTTGACTCAGGAGCCATGGCAGATTGTCAACCCGCTTGGTTGCATCAGTTTGCTCGCATGGGTTCAACATTTTTTAACTTGCGTTACGGCACCAAAGCCCCCCAAGTCGGCTTGATGTCAATAGGAGAAGAGCCAGCAAAAGGCAGCAGCCTGGTAAAGGCCACTCACAAGCTGTTAGCCAACGACAAAAAGCTCAACTTCATTGGCAATATCGAAGGACATGACGTGCTTGACGGGGCGGCTGACGTCGTAGTCACTGACGGTTTCACAGGAAACGTGACGCTAAAGGTGCTTGAAGGGTCGGCGGGATTTTTTACCAAGCTGATAATGAATCGTTTGGGAAAAAACACCGAAATCGGTCCAACGGCACTGGAATTGCTGGCGCCTCTTGCGCAGGAACTAAGCCCCGAGCAAGTCGGGGGAGCGATGCTGTTAGGAGTACGAGGCGTCTGCATCATCAGTCACGGTTCTTCTAGCCCGTTGGCCATCTGCAACGCCGCAAAAAGTGGCCACTCCATGGCCGAAGCTGGTCTACTAGACGAGTTGGCTAACAGCGTGCAAGGAATAGACGCCACGAACACCGGCAACGAGATTGCTGACGGCTAATATCACCCATTCAGACGAGAAAGACCCAGCTATTCGCCCGCACAGCGCGCAGAGTAAGCACAGCCCAAGTAGTCCAAAGTAATCAAGACCGTAAGAACCGCTAGGAGGCGAGTTGTCCGCTGATAATCCCGTAAACGACAATCCCGTAAACATTGCACGCGACGAAGTCCTCCAGATAATTCGCGAACAACTAGCTGACATCCTTGAGTTAGATGACACGACCAAGATTTCTGAGTCGTCTTCATTCGTTGAAGATCTCGGTGCCGACTCTTTGGCGCTGATCGAGCTAGTCGAAGGCATTGAAGAAGAACTGTCGGATCGCGTCGAAGATTTTCGCATCGAAGACGAAGATTTGGAAGACCTTAAAGCAGTGCGTGATGCCGTTGACTATGTCGTTCAACGGCTTGCTGAGCTGAGCTCCTAGACAAACACCAGGTCTTGTTCACCAGTCAAGTCGCACCGCGGTAAAGATCCTGACAGGCAAACCTGATGATGCCGACACGCCCAACGGCTCCAACAAACCAAGTAAAAGGCAGCTAATAAGTGAGTTTCAAGAGGGCATCGGGCACCACTTTGATAGCCCCGTATTGCTTGATTTAGCTCTGACCCACCGCAGTTGGGCATTTGAAAACACCCGCGATGCCACCACGCTTGCTTCAAACGAACGCTTGGAGTTGCTGGGCGATGCCGTGCTCTCGATGTGCGTGCTAGATCACATTTATCGCAAATACCCAAAACTCAGCGAAGGCACCATGTCTGATGTGCGTTCGCAGGCAGTTCGCGGTTCAACATTGGCCGCTGTAGCCAAGCGTTATGGCGTAGGATCGGTAATCAAGCTGGGCAGAGGTGAGGATCGTGGCGGCGGTCGCAACAACCCCCGTCTGCTGGGAGACGCACTTGAAGCCATCATTGCTGCGGTGTACCTGGATGCGGGCGGTGGCGCGGCCTCAGCGATGGTTCTCCGCCTGCTTAGTCGAGTCATTGCCGACGCAGTTGACGCAGCCAACAACGGCGGTGCAGTTGGCACAACCCCCAACAAGAGCACCCACAATCATTAGGAACCTCATTGGCTGAACTGCCCGAAGTTGAAGTCACCAGACGCGACTTAGACAAAGAATGCCAAGGCCGCAAGATCAAATCCGTGAAGGTGATTGGTCCCAAAAAGATGCTCCCCGGCTCAGCTTCCAAACCGGCCTTCATTAAGAAGATCGAAGGTCGCACCATCCACACTCTCACTCGCCGCGGCACCTTGCTGGTGTTTGACATCGGCAACAGCGACGACCTAGTGGTTGATTTAGGTGAGTCCGGCCATTTCAGGCGAACCAAGGCAGGTGAATCACCACTGCCAAACGCCAAGGTGATCATCGTGCTCACCAAAGGCCAAATTCAGCTAGTCGATCAAGATTCAACAGCCACGCTGCGAGTGGTTCCTCGTGACCGTTTTGCCAAGGTTTATTTCGATGAGGACGAGCTTGGCTTTGATCCCATTGAAGATCCAATGCCATGGGTGGAGTTTGGGCAGCTGCTAAAAGGGGTAAAGCGATCTCTGAGAGCTCTGCTGATGGACCAAAAGTTTGTGGTTGGGATAGGCCCGATTTATTCCGATGAGATTCTCCACGCAGCCTTGCTGCGCCACAATCGCATAGCCGACGACCTCAATACGCAAGAGGTGCGTCGTTTGTATCGCTCAATTGTTGAGACGATGCACAACGCTGTGAAATACCGCGGCGTCAGCTTTGGCGGCCGCACGAACCTGTTCGGCGAACCTGGCAATTATGACTCTCTGCTAGAGGTATACGGCCGCGCGGGCGAACGCAGCCGCAACGGTCGAGGTTTAGTGCTCAGCACCAAGATCGGCGGCAAAACGCACTACTACTGCGAATATCAGGTTTAAGTCTCCCCAGCTAGCAACGTGCATCTCAGTTCCCTCACCCTTAAAGGCTTTAAGTCGTTCGCTGATACCACCGTGCTCAACTTGGAGCCGGGTGTAACCGCGGTTGTCGGACCAAACGGCAGCGGCAAGTCCAACATTGTTGATGCCATCACCTGGGTAATGGGTGCGCAAGGTCCTAGCGCTTTGCGTTCACAAAAAATGGACGATGTTGTTTTCGCTGGCACCCAATCTCGAACCGCATTAGGACGTGCGGAGGTAACGCTGGTAATCGACAACGCCGATGGTGAGCTACCTATCGACACTGCTGAGGTTGCAATCACCCGCCGCTTGTATCGAGAAGGAGATTCGCAGTATCTGCTAAACGGCACCCAATGTCGACTGATCGATCTGCAAGAGTTGCTGAGTGATGCCGGAGTAGGGCGTCAACAACACATCATCGTGGCGCAAGGCCAAATCGAGCATGCATTGAGAGCAAGCCCGCAAGAAAGACGCGCGATAGTTGAAGAAGCGGCCGGCATCTTAAAGTTCCGCCGCCGCAAGGAACGAGCCGAACGCCGCCTGGCCGCCACGCAAGACAACCTCGCTCGCCTGGGCGATTTGCAACGCGAGCTAAAACGCCAGCTCAAGCCGCTACAGCGTCAGGCCGAAGGTGCAAAGAAGCACGAAAAGCTCACGCAAGAATTTGAAGCACTGCGGCTTTATGACGCAGGCCAGAGGCTGTCTTCGCTGCAGACTGGTCTTGAGAAAATTTCAACTCAAAAAGCCGATCTAGCAACCGAAATCGCAGCCAAGCGAGTATCGGTAGGCGAGCTGAGCGAAACCATTGCGACAGCTGAGAACGCCTTGGAAAAGATGTCGGTAATACCGCAGCTACCCGGAGCAGCCGACACCTCAGGCGTAAAGGCACCAGATGTCTCGCTCGCTCGCGTGATGGCATTGGCGGAGCGTGCTAGCGGTTTGCTGGGTCAGGTGCACGAGAGACTGCGATCCACCAAACGTGACAAAGGCGCAGTGTTGGCGCAAGACGTGGCTGCGAACTATGCCGAAGAGCAAAACAGAATCACCGTCGCGTTAGCTGCTCTTGAACCGCAACGAGTAGCTATTGCTAAGGAGCTGGAGCTGGTGCGCACCCTCCTCGCCAGCCCCAACGAAACCGATTCAGCCTCAACCGATCAAGCACTAACCGCCACCGTTGAAACTGCTGCTCGCAACCTCGCAGCCGCCGAGCAATCGCTAGGCACCAAGGCTGAATCGTTCCGCGAGGTCGGCAAAGAACTACAACATTGGACCGGCCGGGCAGACGCCCTGCGCTTAGCGCTAGACCAAGCCCGTCAGAGTTCCGGCATCGCCACTTTGCAAGACGCTAAGGGTGTTGTTGGAATCTTGGCCGACATAGTTGACGTAAAAGCCGGTGAGGAACGAGCCATAAAAGCTGCGATAGGCGAATCTCTATCCGCGGTAGTAGTGCAAGGTGAGAGCCAGGCCAATGCCGCGATGAGCGCTCTGTCAAATTCCGATACCACCGGCACAGTGCTGGTGTTACCCGAAACATCCACAGACCCTGGCGCTGCAGCCATCACATTGGTAGATGTCGCCAGATCTAAGCCTCTGCGCTACTTTGTTTCGGCTGCCGATTCAGTCAACGAGCCACTACTTGCTCCGCTGCTCGACGCGCTGCTTGACGGCATCTATCTCGTAGAAGGCGATTGGCGCGCCGCTGTAAGAGCCGCCTTGGAGCACCCCAAGCTCACCTTCGTTACCACACGCGGAGACCGCTGCGGACCTGCTGGGTGGCGCATCGGAGCTAGCGCAGATGCTGTTACAGCCACCGCATTGATTGACGCCGAAAAACGCATCAACAAACTCCGTAACGATCTGACCGCCGCCGAGCTTGCTCAAACTCAAGCTAAAGATCAGCACCAAACAGCCACTCAAGTATTCAACGAAGCGCAAGCCGCATTAGCCCAAGCCGCTCAAGACAAAGCTGCGGCAATGGCCGAACGTATCCGACAGCTATCAGAGCAAGAAGCAGCGCTAGCTGAACGAGATAAGGCTCTCGATCGGCGACAAGGTGAGCTTTTACAGCGCAACCATGACATCACAACTCGTCTAGCCGGGCATGAACAAGCCATAACTCAAGCCGGTCGCGTGCAAGAACGTCTGAACGCTCTAACCGCAGGCCTGACCATGTTGATCGATCGACTAACTGCTACCACTAAGCGTTTGGACGACTCAGTGCAGCTTCTGCGCCGCCGCGACGCAGACCGTTTCGAGCAAATCAGACAACTACGAGAGCACATAGATAGCCAGCGCCGTGAGATTTCCGCCACCCAAACCAAACTTGCTGAGCTTGAAGCAACCAACACAAGCCTTGATGTTGATCAAAGCGCTCTCGCCACCAAGCTTGAGTTGCTTGAAATCTCTCTCATCGAAGAGCTTGAAACCGACTCGGCGACTGTGTTGGTCGCTCCGCAACCTCGCATTGAACCGGGTTTCACTTTTAATCAACGGCTAAAGCAAGTGCGAGACGAGCTAAAACGAATGGGCCCCGTCAATCCCTTGGCGTTGTCAGAGTTCGAAGCGCTGACCGAGCGCTATGAGTTCGTCGAAAGCCAACTGAAAGACGTGCGACAAAGTCGCCGAGAGTTAAACAAAGTGGTGAAGACCATTGAAGCTGAGATCGAAAAAATGTTTTCGGCCGCTTTTGCCGACGTGCAGCAAACCTTTGGACGACTGTTCGAGACACTGTTTCCAGGTGGCAGTGGCAAGCTGCTGCTAACCGAGTCCAACAGTGACTTAGAAGCTGGCGACGCCGCAGCCACATTCAACGGCATCGACCTAGACGTGCGTCCATCAGGTAAGCGAGTCAGCCGACTTTCTTTGTTGTCAGGTGGTGAAAGATCGCTAACCGCATTGGCGTTCTTATTTGCCGTGTTCCGTAGCCGACCGTCGCCCTTTTACATACTGGACGAGGTAGAAGCCGCCCTTGACGACATCAACCTGAGCCGATTTTTAAGTCTGGTGTCAGAATTTCGCAACGAGGTGCAGTTAGTAATCGTCACGCATCAACAACGCACAATGGAGTTCGCAGACGTGATGTACGGCGTGTCAATGCCACCGGGTGGATCTTCAACCGTCATTGCTGAGCGCATCAGCAAACGAGCCAGCACAGCTACCGCACCAGACTCGACAGCTTCCCCAATATCTACCGGCGCCCACGCTCCTGCAGCGCGCTAACCCAAGCAAGCTGAACTTTCATGAGCTCTACAACGCTGCTGATCATTTTGTTTGTGGTGGCACTGACGATTTTGGCAAGCCTCCCGTTCGTCCACAAATGGTGGACTTCGCGTCCCAGCTATCAGCATCGAGCAAAACCATCTATAAGACCACCTATAAGACCACCTATAAAGCCACCGGTAAAGCCAATAACAAGGCCGACTCAAGAGCCAAGCGCTGACCCTGCAAAACCAGTCGGCAGGTTTCGCTCTGGTCTCGCCAAGGCTCGCTCAGGCATAGGACGCTCACTCAGCACAATCAGCGGCCGAGGCGTCGATGAAGACACCTGGAACCAGCTAACCGATGCACTCATCCTGTCCGACGTTGGCATAAACACAGCAACAGAACTTGTCGATCAGCTGCGAACAACCGCAGCCGATCAGCGCATCACGCAAGGCACCGACCTCATCACAGCGCTCGGCCAACAAATGCGCGCAACCCTGCAAAACCATGATCGCTCATTGCGGTTGACGCTGGATTCACCCACCGCACCTTGCACCCCGGTCTGGCTCTTTGTGGGCGTAAACGGTGTCGGTAAAACCACCTCCATAGGAAAAGTTGGCCATCGCCTTCAACAAGACGGCAAACGAGCCGTGTTCGCTGCCGCCGATACCTTTCGCGCCGCAGCCACCGAGCAGCTCAGCACCTGGGCCAATCGCTGCGACGGCTACCTAGTGTCAGGCTCGGTCGGAGCAGACCCAGGCTCTGTCATTCACGACAGCGTCACTGCTGCTGCGTCACGCAACTACGACATAGTGCTCGCCGACACCGCCGGCCGTCTTCAAAACAAATCCAACCTGATGGCCGAGCTAGCCAAAATCCGCCGAGTAGCCGATAAGGCACCGGGTTGCGTTACCGAGGTACTACTGGTCATAGACGCCACCACCGGCCAAAACGGTTTGAGCCAAGCAGAGAGCTTCACTCAAGCCGCCGCAGTAACAGGCGTGATTCTCACCAAGCTCGATGGATCAGCCAAGGGTGGCATCGTGTTTGCCATCGAATCTCAGCTTGGATTGCCGGTCAAGTTGATTGGCTTAGGAGAGACCGTAGAAGATCTGGTGGAGTTTGATTCCGACAAGTTCGTTGACGAACTGCTAGGCGACGCCGCCTAATCCGACCGCAAAATAGCACCGTAAAATGGTGCTGAAAAATAGCACCGCAAAATAGCTAAGCACGCAGGTTCGCTAGCCTCAAACCGGCATGTTTGACACCCTGACGCAACGCTTTGAAAACGTTTTCACACGCCTGCGAGGGCGAGGTCGTCTAACAGAGTCCGACATCGACGGAGCTTGCACAGAGATTCGCCGCGCCCTGCTTGAGGCCGATGTCAATCTGAAAGTCGTTGACAGCTTTATCGAACGAATTCGCATTCGTTGTGCTGGCTCGGAAGTCTCAGCCAGTCTCACTCCTGGTCAGCAAGTCATCAAGATTGTTAACGAAGAGCTTCAAGCCACTCTCGGCAAAGAGACGCTAACTCTGACTTATGCAGACACCGCACCCACCGTTGTGTTACTCGCAGGCCTACAAGGCAGCGGTAAGACAACCGCTGCTGTAAAGCTGGCGCAATGGTTTAAATCCCAGGGACGTAACCCGCTACTAGTTGGCGCAGACTTACAACGTCCAGCCGCTGTAGAGCAACTGCGCGTGCTGGCCGCTCGCATCGACGTGCCGGTCTCGAGCGCCGATAACAGCGATAACAACACGGTTAATACCGATGCTGCTGAGCAACCCAATCCGGTAGCGGTCGCCGCCGCGGGGCTAGCTCAAGCTCGCCAGCTCGGCAAGGACGTGCTAATAGTTGACACCGCCGGCCGCTTAGCCGTCGACACCGAGCTAATGACAGAGGTCGCTCACGTATCAGACGCCGTGTCGCCGGATTACACGTTCTTTGTATTGGACGCTATGACAGGCCAAGACGCGGTCAACACCGCCAGCGTATTTCACGCCACTCTTGAAATCGACGCTGTCATTCTCACAAAACTTGACGGTGACGCCCGAGCAGGAGCAGCACTTTCGGTCAGCGAGGTTCTCGGTCGCCCGATCGCTTTTACTTCAGTCGGCGAAGCGTTGGACGAGTTTGAGCAGTTCCATCCCGATCGGATGGCTACTCGCATTCTCGGCATGGGTGATGTCACCACACTGATCGAAAAAGCCGAGCAGGTCTATGAAGCCGAAGAAGCCGCCGCCTCGGCGCAACGCCTAATAGACGGCTCTTTCACACTTGATGATTTTGTTGAGCAGCTTCGCCAAGTTCGAAAGATGGGCAACCTGAAAGGCCTGGTGTCAATGATGCCTGGTGTGCCCTCTGAAGTAAAAGATGCCGACCTAGATGATGGGCGGCTCACTCAGGCCGAAGCCATCGTTTTGTCAATGACGCCTGATGAGCGAACTAAACCCGATCTCATCGACACCTCAAGGCGTGCACGCATCGCCGCCGGCAGTGGCACCAGCACTACTCAGGTGTCGAATCTGTTACGCCAGTTTTCACAGATGAAAAAAATGATGTCGACCATGGGAACAAAGAAACGAGCCAAAGCAACCCGAAAACCCGGCAAGAAAAAGCTAAACAAAAACCAAGCCAAGAACCGTGGCACAGCTAGTCGCACCGGCGGCTCCACCAGCCAAACCAAGTCCAAAAAAGACATCCTGGCAGACTTAGATTTGCAACTACCCGAGGGCTTTAAGCTTCCTAGCGACCTGCAACAGCCTGAGCACCGCTAGCCACCGTTAGCCTCGGTGCTTAGGCTGCACTGGCCTACTCACCACTTACCTACGGAGCACCATGGCCGTACGACTGCGTCTAATGCGCACCGGAAAAAGAAAACACCCCAGCTATCGAGTTGTCGCTGCTGATAAACGTTCACCGCGCGATAGTCGCGTCCTGGAAATTCTCGGCACCTACTACCCCTTGCAAGAGCCGTCCGGTATCGAAATCAATAACGACCGAGTCGTGCACTGGATGAGCAAGGGTGCCCAACCTTCCGATGCGGTCGCCAAGCTGTTGAAAATTTGCGGTGCAGCAGATGAGTTCGAAGCTTCCAAAGCTAAAAAAGCGAGCGCACAATGAGTGATCAAGATCAAGGCCAAGATCAAGGCACAGTTGCTGAGGAAGTGCTGTTGTACCTCATTAGCCATCTGGTGGAGCACACCGATCAAGTTGAGGTAGAGATAACCCAAGCCGACTCCAAGGTCAGCATGCTGGCCAAAGTAAGCCCCGATGACATCGGCCGAGTGATTGGCAAGCGTGGCCGAGTAGCCAACTCAATCCGCACCTTTGTTACCGCCGCTGGGCGCAAAGATGGCATCGAGGTTGAGGTCGAGTTCGACGGCTAAATCACTGTCGTCAAAATCACCGTCAGTACAACCACCGGCGCCAAAGCCGGATCCGCCTGACGGACTTCTCGAGATTGGGCTAATCACCAAGCCGCACGGACTAAACGGCGAGGTAACCGTACGAGCGATCACTAATCAACCCGATCGTTTCGCGCCTACCAACAGTTTTGAAAGTCCACGCGGAAAGCTCACCGTCACTACGTCTCGCCGTCACGGAGACAAGTGGCTTGTGCGTTTTACCCAAGTCGCCGACCGTTCCGCAGCCGAGTCATTGGCAGGTTGCATGTTGTGGGCGGAACCGATTGCTAACTCAAACGAGCTGTGGGTGCACGAGCTAATCGGTTGCATCGTTATCGATCAGCGCGGAACCGAACACGGCAAAGTACTTGCAGTGCAAAAAAACCCAGCATCAGACCTACTCGAGCTAGCAGACGGACACCTGGTGCCACTGACCTTCGTGGTTACTCACACGCCCGGTCAAATAACAGTCGACGTGCCTGACGGTCTGTTTGAAATCAACCGTTCGAGCTAACAAACCAATGTCGTCTTTCTCAGTCGATGTGTTCACCATCTTCCCGGCCGAAATCGAGGCCATGGCGCGCCTGTCGATTCTGGGCAAGGCTCAAGACAACGGGTTGCTCGCCGTCAACGGTCGAAACCTACGCATGGCCACAACCGACCCCCACCAGTCTGTAGACGACGCACCATTTGGAGGCGGGCCCGGCATGATCTTGAGCCCTGCTTCAGCCTTTGCTGCGGTTCGCCAAACAAACCCACCGCGTCCATTGCTGCTGTTAGACCCAGGAGGTCGACGTTTTGATCAGGCCTTTGCAGCAGAGTTAGCGAAAACTAAAGGTTTCAGCCTGCTGTGCGGCCGCTACGAAGGTGTTGATGAACGCATCCGCGCTGAGCTAGTAGACGGTGAAGTGTCCGTTGGTGATGTCGTACTAGCGGGCGGAGAGTTTGCAGCCATGCTCATCATTGAAGCCGTGGCGCGCTTATTACCAGGTGTACTCGGCAACGCCGACTCACCGCTGAACGAAAGCTTCTCTGATGGTTTGTTGGAGCATCCGCAATGGACACGACCAGCAACCTTTGAAGGCTTGACTGTGCCCGAGGTATTGCGAAGTGGCGACCATGCCAAGGTTGCTCGCTGGCGTCACTGCATGGCGATTGTTCGTACCGCAGCAATGCGACCAGACCTGTTGGAGGCGCGCTCGCTAACCGAGCAAGAGCAGTGCTGGCTGCAGGAGTTTGGATTAGAGCCATAGCTCCTTAGCCTTTAACGGGCGGCAATCCCGGCCTGCGGAATCTCTAGGCAGCTAACCAAGCAAAAGCCCAGACAAACCCAGACAACCGCCAAGCAAAACACGAACAAAGGCACACCGAATGCGTAGCACCGACATGATCGAAAAGCCACACCTGCGCGACGATCTTCCTGATTTCAAAACCGGTGACACTGTCAAGGTTCACGTCCAGGTGGTGGAGGGCAATCGCCAGCGCACTCAGGTGTTTGAGGGTTACGTCATCTCTCGTCGCGGTACCGGTATCTCGGAGTCGTTCACGGTACGCAAGCTGAGTTTTGGTGTCGGTGTGGAGCGCACCTTCCCGCTGCACGCTCCGAGCATCGCCAAGATTGAGCGAGTGGCGATTGGTGATGTGCGCCGCGCCAAGTTGTATTACATGCGCGACCGCATCGGCAAAGCTGCACGCATAAAAGAAAAGCGGTTCTAACCAAAAGCGGTTCTAAGTTCAGGGGTGTGACGAATGCTCGTCAAGCTCTCGGCCGTCGTGGCGAAGACAGCGCGCAGAAGTGGTATGTCGATCGTGGCTATCAGGTAGTCGCACGCAACTGGCGAACCAGTTCAGGTGAGCTTGATCTCGTTCTTATCGGTTCGCATCAACTCGTTTTCTGCGAGGTCAAGACTCGTTCTAGCGATCGGTTCGGCAATGGCTTCGAGGCTGTTACTGTTGGCAAGCAACGCCGTATTCGCATGCTGGCGTTGGAGTTTTTGCGTGAAGCTCACAGTGAAGGCGTGTCTTTTGGACCAGCAACGCGCAACCTGCGTTTTGATGTGGTGTCAATCGTGGCCGGCGAAATCATGGTGATGCAGTCGGCGTTTTAGCCCAAGTGGCTAGTCGGTCTTGCTAACCCAGCAGCGCCCAAGCCACAAGCACCACTACCGCCAGCACGGCCGCAGCCACTAACGCTATGTCGACCTTGTTGCGGCTTTGTTTGCGGTAAGGGTTGTAACCCACCGAAGAAGTATCACTCATCCCTTTCGCCGACAGCAGTTATTCCAGTCAGCAGTTATTCCGGTTGGCAGTTATTGCCAGTTGGCAAAGCCTCGGTTCTCGTTTATGGTCTCGTCTAGCTCATTTTCCAAAGCCACTCCGCAGATCTGCTTCCGGTTTATCGCAACCCCGTCGGGTAGCTCTCCTTTTCGTCGCAGCTAACGCACTGGTGTGTCTATGTCTGCGGCGCGCAACACAACCGGAGTTGTACATGCTCGCAGTGGCAACGTCCGCCACACTCGTTGGAGTTAAAGGTCACGTCGTGCAAGTCGAAGTGCACCTATCCAACGGTTTACCGTCATTCACCATCGTCGGTTTGCCCGATGCCGCATGTCGTGAAGCTCGTGATCGCGTGCGTGCAGCAGTGCTCAGCTCCGGGCTGGAATGGCCGCAGCGGCGAGTCACCGTAAATCTTGCTCCTTCAGGCATACGCAAAGGAGGAGCCGTGCTTGATCTAGCGATAGCTGTGGCCGTGCTCAGCGCTACCGAGCAAATCCCCGCAGCAGCACTAGAAAACCGCGCATTCATCGGTGAGCTCGGTCTCGACGGCACAATCAGATCAACACATGGCGTACTGCCACTGGTTGCCGCAGTCGCAAATCACGAGGTGATCGTGGCCACCGACGCATATCACCAAACCGTGGCGGCAGCTCCACGCGACGTTCAAGCCGTCAAATGCCTAGGCCAACTGACCTCAGCGGTCAATGGTCTTGCAACCTGGCCCGATCCGCCGCCGATGCCACCACAAACACCCCTACCTGTGGTTCCCGATTTCGGCGAAGTGCTAGGACAACCACAAGCTCGTCAAGCCGTAGAGGTTGCCGCTGCTGGCGCACATCATTTGTTGATGCTTGGCCCGCCTGGCGCAGGCAAGACCATGCTGGCGCGCAGGCTTGTCGGGTTGCTGCCCGAGCTGCCACACAAATACGCCTTAGAAGCCAGTCGTATTCAGTCTGCAGCGGGCATTGACTTACCAACCGGGCTGGCTACTCGGCCGGTGCTGCGTCACCCTCATCATTCCTCCACGCTGGTTGCGCTCGTGGGCGGTGGGTCAGGTGCGATCCGTCCAGGTGAGATCTCGTTGGCGCATCGTGGGGTGTTGTTTTTAGACGAGCTAGGGGAGTTTTCTCAACCCGCTTTAGAGGCACTGCGCCAACCACTAGAAGAAGGCGTTATCCGCATCAGCCGCGCAGCCGGAAATTGCGTTTTCCCTGCCCGGTTCTTATTGGTGGCAGCCATGAATCCTTGTCCATGCGGCGAAGCCGGTCGCCCGGGGTGGTGTCGTTGCCCAGAGACCGCACGCAGGCGCTACGCCCGCCGTCTGTCGGGCCCGCTACTTGACAGGTTTGACCTGCGCATCATGGTGCAGCGACCCAACGCTGGCACGCTGCTAAAGACCAACAGCGATGAGGAAGAAACCGCGCAGGTAGCAAAGCGCGTTGCGCGCGCTCGTCAGCGAGCAGTCGAGCGCGGCGTTGAATCCAACGCTGAGTTGACCGGATCGGAGTTGGCCGAGGTTTCAACACTTACTCCACAAGCCAAAAAGTTGTTGCATGCACGCCTCGAAGACCGCACGCTCAGTGGGCGCGGTCTACAGCGTGTGCGCAGTGTGGCTTTGACGATTGCCGATCTGGCCGGAGAAGAACCACTCCTAACACAAGAACAGTTAGCGCTGGCATTGTCTCTACGAGCCGACACCAACAAGTTGCTTGGCGTGGTGGCTAACTAATGCCCGACGACGCTGAGCTTGCTGCGTTGTTAGCACTGCATTCCGTTGAGGATCTCGGCCCCACCCGTCTGCGCGCTCTGCTAGTCGACCCTAATACAACCGTCCAGACTCACTGTGCACCAGAGCGCACCGCCACACAAGCACTGACCGCCTTGCGTCACCCGCAACCATCGCAACTCGTGGCACTTCTCAACTGCAAAGGCGTAACCGTTGATCGCCTACACACCTGGGCGACCGCATTGCGTAAAATTAACGGCGATGATCTGCTTCAGAGCCATCGCCAGGCAGGCATTCACTTAGAAACCCCAACACAACTTGCCAAAATCCCGCTATGGCAAAACGATCCAGAGCCACCAACGATGCTGTTCCGAAAAGGAGCCCCAGTTGACTATGAAAGTCGTCGCGTTGCCATCGTGGGGACCAGACGTTGCACCGGCTACGGAAGAGCGGTCGCCCAACGCCTCGGCAAAGGACTAGCTCACGCAGGAGTAACGGTTGTATCTGGCTTAGCTAGCGGCATCGACAGTGAGGCTCAACGTGCCGCTCATCAAGCTGGGGGAGTGGTCATTGGCGTAGTGGCGTCAGGGCTTGACGTGATCTACCCGACCAGCAACTTTCAACTCTGGCACGACATAGCAACGTCAGGCACTTTGTTGAGCGAGTATCCGATGGGAGCCACACCGCGTAAATGGCGTTTCCCTGCACGCAACCGACTCGTTGCCGCTCTGGCCGAAGTGGTGATAGTAGTGGAATCCGGCCCAGTCGGTGGATCGTTTTACACCGTTGATGAGGCAGCCGAACGCGGCGTGCCTGTGATGGCAGTGCCAGGTCCGTTGACCTCTCGTAGCTCTGAGGGCTCAAACGCATTGCTAGCCGACGGATGCGCGGTGGTGCGCAATGTTGAAGACATTTTGCTAGCCCTAGACATAACGCCCGGCTCGCTACCTTTCAACTCTCAGTCAACCGTGATTAAACCAACCCCCAAGGACCTCAGCCCGGAAGAGACCAGGTTGCTTGATCAGCTAATCGCAGGTCCCGCCACAATTGATGAACTAATCACCAACGCCAATACCCCAAACTCGCTAGCTCAAGTCGCACTAACGCTTGATCGTCTGCACCAAAGTGGCTGGGTGATCGAATCAGGTGGCTGGTGGGAGCGCGTGCGATGACCCCTAAGCACGCGGATGGGAAATGCCATATACCTTTCGCAACTGCTCTCGGCTGACGTGCGTGTAGATCTGGGTGGTCGACAAGCTCACATGCCCCAAAAGCTCCTGCACCACTCGCAGGTCAGCATCACCATCAAGCAAGTGCGTAGCAAACGAATGCCGCAGTGCATGCGGATGAGTCGGGGTCGAAGATCGCTCGTCAAGTATTCGTCGAATGTTGCTACTGGTTATCCGATTGCCACGACGATTCACCACCAGCGCATGTTCGTCGCGCACCGCATTAGTTCCCATTACGTCCACATCAAAAGACCGCGACCCGCCGTTGTGCCAGGCAGTCAGCAAGCGTTGCGACGGCTCGCTCAGCGGCAATCTCCGCTGCTTCGATCCTTTGCCCATGACAATCAAATTTTCCATACCGAGCTGAAAATCGCTCGCATTCAGGCCACAAAACTCGCCCACACGCAAACCACTGCCATACATCACCTCAAGCACCATCAAGTCACGCAGAACCAAAGGGTCAGTAGGAGCAAAATCGTCGGTATCGCCCAACATGTCAGTGACTTCGGACGTGCTCAAAATCGTTGGCAGACGACCACCGCGTATCGGCGTGCTCAAGTCGGCAGCAGGATTTACCTCAATGTTGCCGAGCCGCAGCAACCAGCGGAAATAGCGCCGCAGGCTGGAGGCTCTTCGAGCAATCGTTCGTCGCGCATACGAGCGAGTTGTCAGATAAGCGATGTAGCGCCGCAAGCTGAGGCGGGTAACCGATTCAGGTTCAGCGATGCTGCCGCGCTCCGCCCACACCACAAACCGAGTCATGTCATCGCGATAGGCGATCTTCGTGGCTTCGCTGGCGGCGGTGAGGCTGGTTATGAACTCGTCTATTCGCCACACCTCATCTCGTGCGTTAGTACCCAGAGCACCTTGTTCCACTCAACTCAAGGTACCGATTGCTTTGCTTGGGGTAAACATGCAAACGAGCAATAAACGAGCAATAAACGAGTAGGTAGATCTCGTTGATAGCTCCTGCTCTTGTCCCGCTTGCGCTAGCGGTGATCTCTCTTGTTCATTGGGCACCCACGCAACAAACGCATCCGCAACAAGGCGTGCAACCACCTCCCAATACCTACATCTGGCCCGTAAATGGCACCATCATCGATCCGTTCCGCCCACCCAAAAGCCGCTACGGTCCCGGCAATCGAGGCCTTGAGTTCTCCACGCATCATGGCTCCACTTTTTGGGCGGCTGGCGATGGCATCGTTACCTTCGCCGGTCAGGTCGGTGGACGTTTACACGTAACCGTTTCGCATGCGGACGGCTTGCGCACCTCTTATTCAGGAGTTCTAACCATCGCTACCCAAAGTGGTGTTCGTAAAGGCGCGCGTGTACGAGCAGGTGAAGTCTTAGGCACCACTTACAAGACGCTGCACGTTGGAATCCGTCGCGGTGACATCTACCTCGACCCGGAGCTGATCTTTCCACCCCGCTCACCGCCCAGCTCTGATGCAGACACATTTAACACCACTGACAGTTCACGCGACGCAGCGAGACGGTCCCGACTCATACCAACCAGACGACCACCAGTGCGGTTAGTGCTGCTTGTCTGACTACACTTCCGGCGGATTCATATCCGCTACTACATCCACCACTCGACCCTTTTATCCCCTATTTCAGTCGGAGCGACCTCACGGTCACCCAAGCACTAGACGGCTCTGCCAAAAACGCAAAGCCAACAACTAGTCAACGGTGTCGCCCCCGACTTAGCAAATAACCGTGAGGAGGAGAAATAGATGGCTGCTGTCGTCACCATGTCTGACCTGCTAAAAGCGGGAGTTCATTTCGGCCACCAAACCCGCCGCTGGAATCCCAAAATGGAGCGCTACTTGTCGGGCGAACGCAACGGCATCTACATCATCGATCTCCAGCAGACGCTGAGCCTTGTTGAAGGCGCCTATTGCTTTGTGCGCGACACCGTTGCCAAAGGCGGCGTTGTCCTGTTCGTAGGCACTAAACGTCAAGCACAAGCTCCCATCAAAAGCTACGCCGAAGCGTGTGCCATGCCCTACATAAATCAGCGCTGGCTGGGTGGCTTGCTTACAAACTTCCGAACCATTCGAGGCCGAGTTGACAAGATGCTCGAATACGAAAGGATGAAGCGCGCAGGCGACTTCGAAAACATGCCCAAAAAAGAGGCACTCCTGCATTTGCGCGAGCTAGCCAAGCTGCAACGCAACCTGAATGGCATCCGCAACATGTCCAAGCTGCCAGATGTCGTGTTCGTGTTGGACACACCCAAAGAGCACATTGCGGTGGCTGAGTCAAACCGACTTGGTTTGCCGGTAGTGGCAGTGGCCGACTCCGACAGCGACCCAGACACAATCGATTACGTCATACCAGGTAACGACGATTCCATCCGCAGCACACAACTGTTGTGCCGTGTCATTGCCGATGCAGCACACGAAGGTCGCTTTATGGCACAGCGAGCAGGCATTGTTACCGCTCCGACCAATCGTTCGCCCGAAGTAACCGCCCGCATCGAAGCCGAGCAAGCGGCTGCTGCTAAGGCTGCCTCGGAAGAGGCCTCCGTTCGTGAGGCACGTATCGCCGCCGAACAGGCTGAAAAAGCTGCCGCGGCTGCGAAGGTTCCAGATATGGCCGCCCGAAGTTTTGCTGAAGAGCCCAAAGACGATCTCTCCAGCGAGTCAACCGCGTCAAAGGCCTGACATGGCAGCCAATTTCACCGCCACTGACGTGCAAGAGCTGCGCCGTGCAACCGGTGCTGGAATGATGGACGCTAAGAACGCACTGACCAGTTGTGACGGAGATGCCGAAGCCGCCGCCCAGATGTTGCGAGAGACCGGACTTGCCAAGTCCGCTACCCGCTCCGATCGCGAAAACAGAGACGGCCTCGTGATTGGCGAGATAAGCGAAACTTCCGACGGCGGCAAGGTTGGCGCCATTGTAGAGCTGCGTTGCGAAACCGACTTTGTAGCTAAGTCTCCTGCCTTCGGTGAGCTAGCCCAAGACCTGCTGAAAGCGGTGCTGGCCGACGGCGCAGATGCTGTCTCCGCCAAGCAGTCAGCCATTGACGAGCTCAAAGTAACTCACAAAGAAAACATAGAAATCGGCGACGTGCAGCGCTTCGAAGCAGACGCTGCCGACATGGTGCTAGATGTTTATGTTCATCAACAGAACGGTCGTGGTGTAAATGCCGTGTTGGTCGAACTTAACGGCGGCAACAGCGACATTGCTCACGACCTTGCGCTGCACATCGCCAGCAACCGACCGAGGTACATGACCCGCGAAGAAATCCCGGCCAAGATTGTTGAACAAGAACGCGTCACCCTGGAAGCAATTAGTCGCAACGAGGGAAAACCCGAAGCCGCGCTGCCCAAAATCATCGAAGGCCGCCTGAACGGGTTCTACCGTGAAAACGTCTTGCTGGAGCAAAAGTTTGTGAAAGACGAAAAGCAAACCGTTATCGACGTGCTGGGCGACGCCACTCTCAAGCGATTCGCGCAAATCGAGATAGGCGCCTAGCTCCGGTGCCGCTGCTGCAATCCACGCAGCCGCGACGCGAAAGTAGTCAATCACGAGCTAGCTCAGCCAAGCAACTAACTTTGCTAACTAGCCTAACTTTGCTAACTAGCAATGCCGACTAAACCCGCTACTGCCCCGAGCGACCGCCCTCGTCGTTGGTCCGATGAAACTGCCCCGAAGCGTGTTGTTTTAAAACTCTCCGGCGAAGCACTCGCTAAAGGATCTGGCGATGAAAGCATCAACCCCAAGATCGTCGATCAGCTTGCCTCCGAAATAGCCGAGGTTTCGCAAAATATGAAGGTTGGGGTAGCCATTGTTGTGGGTGGCGGCAACATCTGGCGAGGTAACTCTGGTCATGGCCGTTCAATGGATCGAGCCCAGTCCGACTACATGGGAATGCTTGCCACAGTCATCAACGCGCTAGCGCTGCAAGACTCACTTGAGCGCCAAGATGTACCGACCCGAGTGATGACAGCCATCGGCATGGCGCAGGTCGCTGAGCCGTACATCCGCCGCCGAGCTGTCAGCCATCTAAGCAAGGGCCGCGTGGTCATCTTGGCAGCAGGTACCGGCAATCCCTATTTCACCACCGATACTGCAGCCGCTTTAAGAGCCGCCGAACTTGAAGTAGACGTTGTGCTAAAGGGCACACATTCCGGCGTAGCAGGCGTGCACACATCCGACCCAAAGATTGACCCATCAGCAGAAATGCTGAATGAGGTACAGTTTTTGGAGGTGCTTTCGCGTGAGCTAGCGGTCATGGATGCAGCAGCTATCGCCGTTTGTAAAGACAACAACATGCCAATCGTGGTCTTCGACCTCCTTTCGCCGGGCAGCTTCCGTGCGGTAGTTGAGGGAGAGCCGTTAGGTACGCTGGTGAGGTGAGCAATCTCGCTGAGGAGGTGTGCTCTGATGCTCAGGAGCGCATGGCTCAAGCCGTAGCGCACTCACTATCAGAGTTCGCAACAGTGCGTACAGGCCGCGCCACTCCGGCGCTAGTGGAGAAGCTGCAGGTTGATTACTACGGGTCGAAAGTTCCGTTGCAGCAGTTGGCATCTTTTGCAGTACCCGAGGCCCGCTTGTTAGTGATTCAGCCGTTTGACAAGGAGGCTATGTCGGAAATAGTCAAGGCCGTCCGCAACTCCGATCTAGGAGTCAATCCGGCCGATGACGGCACGGTGGTGAGGCTGGCTTTTCCGCCGCTAACTGAGGATCGTCGTAAAGAACTAGTCAAGGTTGTCAAACAGATGGCCGAAGATGGCAAAGTTGTTATTCGCAATGTGCGCCGAAGTACGCGCAACGACTTAGAAGAGCTAGAGAAGGAAAAAGACATTTCCTCAGATGACAAAGCCCGGTATGAGCAACGATTAGATCAAGAGACGAACTCCTCTGTGGCTGATTTAGACAAAGCGCTCGCCGCTAAAGAACAAGAGTTGTTGGAAATATGAGCGACCCAAATAGGCCAGACGAACAAGCTGGACAGCCTGAACAAGCACAGCCTGAACAGCAAACCGACGCGAACGCAGACCCAAGCTCGGCATCTGAAACTCCGCCACCACGCGGCGGTTCAAGGCTGTTCCCACAGTTACCCGATGATCCACGACTGATTGAAGCCCAAGAACGAGAGCGTGCTGCCGCTGCGCAGTCAGCCGCCAATGTCGATCCTGACGAGCCTTACGTAGACCCCGCGACGGTCACTTCTGTAATGGATTCAAACGAGTTGCAAGCATCTCTAGAGAACGGCGCGCCAGCCAGCACTACTCCTGCCGATCCCGCTCCAACCGACCCTGTTCCAGACATCACAGGTACCTCACCTACTCTCAGCGACGAAAACTGGGAAACCTGGACCGATCTAGAAGCTCCAGCACAATGGCGTGAAGGCAGCCAAGATTTCCAAACACCAGTCTCCGACGACGTTGCAGACTCCCGCTCGGTTCACCAAACACCTGAGCTAGACCAAGACGAACACCCCGGCCGCAACGTCATGGCTGCCGTCGCTGTTGGCCTCATTCTTGGAGCGGTATTTTTTGGCGCTCTCAGTGCCGGCCGCGCCGTAGTGGTTGTGCTCGTGGCATTGCTGTTAGTGATAGGCGTAGCCGAGTTCTTCGGAGTTGCTCGCTCCGTCGGATACCGTCCTGCCACCTTTCTAGGTCTCGCCGGCGTCGCCGGGCTAGTCGGAGCGGTGTATTGGCGCGGATTAGAGGCATACCCGCTGGTAGGCGCACTGATTGTTGTGGCGGGATTTCTCTGGTTCCTGTTTGGGGTTGAATACGAACATCCCACCGCAAACTTCGCTGCTACCGCCATGGGCATCGCGTGGATAGGCGGATTGGGTTCTTTTGCGGCACTGATATTGAGAGAGCCACACGGAGATGCTGTGCTAATCGCCGCAGTCACCGGCACCGTCGCTTACGACGTGTTGGGCTACGTCATCGGCTCCACCACCGGTCAAACTCGGCTGGCATATCGCGTTAGCCCGCACAAAACCGTTGAAGGTCTCATCGGTGGGGTGGCGCTAAGCGCGGTCATCACTTCGCTTGTGCTGTACCGCTTTCCTGGTATTTTCCCGTTCACCGACAATCTGTTTGATGCCGTCTGGCTTGCCGTAGCCATTGCGATAGCCGCACCGTTAGGTGACTTAAGCCAGTCGCTCATCAAACGAGACATGCAAGTCAAAGACATGGGCACGGTGCTGCCAGGACACGGGGGAGTGCTAGACCGCTTCGACGCCCTGCTATTTGTGTTGCCAGCCGTGTACTACGTGTCTGACTACTTGCTCGGCTAGCTACCGATTTCATGACAGCGATCAAAGTCGCGGTCTTAGGTTCAACTGGCTCAATTGGCACACAGACTCTTGAGGTAATCGCCGCGGCTAACGCCCGCACGGATTCTGACCAGATGTATGAAGTTGTCGCGCTAAGTGCCGTCCGCTCGACCGAACTTCTAGCTAGCCAGACAAAACTATTCGAGCCTGAGCTAGTAGCAGTCGAAACCGATGTGGCAGCCAACGAACTGAGTGAGTATTTGCGGCAAGACACTGCAGTGCAAGGCACCGTGGCGCAATCCACGACAGCACAGCCCACAACAAGACCACCAGAGATACTTGTTGGCCAAGGCTCGTTAGCAGCCTTGGCGACAACAGCCGACGTGGTTGTCAACGGTGTGGTCGGTTTTGCTGGGCTGGACATAACGCTGGCGGCATTGCAAGCTGGCAAACGCTTAGCGCTCGCCAACAAGGAGAGTTTGATTGCGGCCGGACCGCTCTGTCAGCCGCTCAGATCCATTCCGGGAGCGGAGATCATTCCGGTCGACAGCGAGCACTGCGCACTACACCAATGCCTAAACCAAGCTTTCAACTTAAGCCTGAGCCCGAACAGTGCCAAGCCTCAGCCTGACCAACCTGGACTGTCTCAACTGGTTCTCACCGCAAGTGGCGGACCTTTTTTGGGACGCACAACCGACCAGCTTTCGTCGGTAACAGTCGAAGATGCTCTAGCGCACCCCACCTGGCAGATGGGACCCAAGATCACCGTCGACTCCTCAACTCTCATGAACAAAGGCCTAGAAGTAATAGAGGCTCACGAGCTGTTTGGAGTGAGTTACGACAACATAGAAGTCGTTATCCATCCACAGTCGGTGGTGCACTCAATGGTTACCTTCAGCGATGGAGCCACTCTGGCTCAGCTTTCCTTGCCAGATATGCGCCTGCCTATCGGTTACGCCCTGGCGTATCCGCATCGGCTAGGCGTTGCGTTCGGTGCTATTGATTGGGCCGCACTTAGCCCACTCGAATTCTCAACTCCAGATCGCGACACTTTTCGCTGTCTAGACCTCGCAACAGCGGCTGGGCGAGCTGGGCAAACCGCACCGGCCTGGCTAAACGGAGCAAACGAAGCTGCGGTTGCAGCCTTCCTAGACGGAGCAATCGCCTGGCACCGCATCGCTGAACTACTTGATGGCGCCCTCGACGCATACGACGGACAACCTTGCAACAGCGTCGAAGCCGTTGTAGCAGCGGATCAAGCCGGACGCCGCTCCGTGACTAATGCAATAGCTAATGCCCAGGCATAACCAGCCCAACCCCCTCGAACAGGTACCCGAACAAGCAAAGTCACACCGGCGTGGGATAGTTCTAACCTCCCCTCTACATTGCACAGACCCCTTACAGACATTGCACAGCGACTATTCCACATCTTGAAAAAAGGCAAGTTCTCATGAAAACCGCCGACACCCAATTGGCAAAAATCAACAGGTGGGGTGGCCTAGTACTACTCGTTTCGCTAGTCCTATTGCTGCTGTTTCTTGGCTCAGTCGAACTGGCTGCGGTGGTGTTCGTCCTTGCCGGTGTCATCACCATCCACGAGCTCGGTCATTTTGTTACCGCCCGCCTCACTGGCATGAAGGTGACTGATTTTTTTCTGGGATTTGGCCCACGCCTGTGGAGCTTTAAGCATGGAGAAACCACATACGGCGTCCGTCTCTTACCGCTAGGTGCATACGTGCGCATTATCGGTATGCACTCTGCCGAAAAGGTTGATCCGGCTGACGAGTCGCGCACCTATCGCTCAAAATCATTCCCGCGTCGTGTGCTGGTGATAACAGCAGGCTCACTTACGCATTTCATAATGGCGCTCGTCGCTCTTGTTGTCCTTTACAGCTTTGTCGGCACCACTGAAAGGTCAACCGAGATCGCTTGGGAGGTGTCGCATGTCTCAACCCAGTTTGATGACGGCACACCCACTCCCGCTTACACGTCAGGCCTAGCGGAAGGCGACCGAGTTTTCTTTGTCGTTGAACAAGGTGCTCCGGCTGTGAGCACTATCAACTGGGTCAGCTTCAACGAAGCGATTAAGTCCAACCCGGGAAAAAACATTCAGCTGCTAGTCCAGCGAGATGGTGAAGGTATTACGCACACCCTCGAGACTCGCATAGCCACCAATCCTGCTACTGGCGAGGGTCGCATCGGCATCGTCGCTGCAGGTGCTTTCGAGCACAACAACACCTCTGCTTTGCCAGTTGCCACAGTCGAATCTGTCCAGCAGTTCGGAAGTCTCTTATGGCAATCGGTTTATGGGGTATACAGAATCTTCGGCGACTCCGCTGGTTTGGTCGACAGAATCATCTCGCTGCCCAACGATCCAACTGCCAACGAAAACCTAGAAACAAGGCCTCTGTCGGTGGTCGGTTTAGCTCAGCTCGGCTCTAGCGACTTCATCGACACCTGGGCTGACAGGCTGCTTCTATTTGCCATATTCAACATCTTTATCGGCATGTTCAACTTGTTGCCGTTCTTTTTCCTAGACGGCGGCCATCTAGCCGTTGCGGTCTACGAGCGTTGGCGTGAGCGCGGAGGTCGCTCTCGCTACATAGTTGACATCAATCGTCTAAAGCCGGTTGCTTACGTCTCGCTTTTACTACTTGGCTTTCTGGGCTTTGGGTTGATATATCTCGACATAGCCAACCCGATCGACTTAGCGTCCGGCTTACCTAGGCTCTAACTACCGGTTAACCCAGCCGTTCCAATTTGACTGGCACACCACGGCCGCTGCACCACGGCAAACTAGGCCGGTGTTCGAGCGGCGCTTAACGCGAGCAGTCAACGTCGGGCCGGTGCAAGTTGGCGGGGGAGCACCCATAACCGTCCAATCAATGACGGTAACAAAAACGGCTGATGTCGAAGCCACGCTTGAGCAGATTTACGCGCTCGCTGCGGCTGGTGCAGACATCGTGCGCTGCACCTGTAACGACATAGCAGCAGCCGAGGGCTTGGCGCAGATTGTGCCGCGTTCACCTGTGCCATTGGTCGCAGACATTCATTTCCAATATCGTCTAGCACTGGCGGCGCTAGATGCAGGTGTTGCCTGTCTGCGTCTAAATCCCGGAAACATTCGCAAACCCGACCAAATCAAGGCCGTAGCCACTGAGGCGCGCGACCACAATGTGCCCATCCGCATCGGCGTTAACGCAGGCTCGCTTGACCCAGACATTGAGTCGCGCTACGGGCTGACGCCACAAGCGTTAGTGGAATCGGCTAAGCGCGAGTTGGGTTACTTCGAACAGGTCGGCTATGACGACGTAAAGATTTCGGTCAAGTCCAGCGATGTGAGTTTGATGGTTAAGTCATACCGCCTGCTAGCTGACGCGGTTGATTATCCGCTGCATCTTGGCGTTACCGAAGCCGGACCGCCGCCAGCAGGGCTGATAAAAGCCACCGCCGGCATAGCGACCTTGCTGCAAGAAGGCATCGGCGACACCATCCGCTACAGCCTTACGGCCGATCCAGTAGAAGAAGCAAAAGCTGGTCGCCGTTTGTTGGAATCGTTGGGGTTAGCTCCGCGCAAATCGGTTGATCTTATTGCCTGCCCATCTTGTGGCCGTGCCGAGGTCGACGTAATCGAGATAGCTCAGCAAGCACAAGCTGCCTTGGACGGCCAGGAGCTTCCCGTACAAGTAGCGGTGATGGGGTGTGTAGTAAACGGACCCGGGGAGGCCAAGTCGGCTGATCTTGGTATCGCCGCCGGCCGTGGCCGCGGGCATTTATTTGTGCGAGGCCAAGTAGTGCAGGTAGTGCCCGAGGATGAGATGGTGTCTCAACTAGTGCATTGGGCAAAATGGATTGCTGATGAAGGCGTGGAAGCAGCACTAGCGCAAGCCGACAAAACTGCCGCTGCTGCAGCCGAGGCCGATCGCCAAGCGCAAGTCAATGAGCAAGGCAGCGACATAAACGAAACAGATCAGGTCATCGCGCAGATCCGAACTCGCAAGAATCCCGACTAGTCCTACTAGTCCGACCAGTTCGGCTAGCCCTGAATATCTGAAATAGCTTCACCACCGCTAGACTTTCGGGTGCGGTCAGCTGCAGCCGTGTTGCTAGCAACTTTGCAAACAACATCTGTGGCGTTCCGACTGCGCCTCGCTTCTCTTGAGAAGCGGGTGCCGAACGACAGCAGGCCGCAGTTCAACGCGCGGCTAAAAGCCGTTTGCCAAACCAGCAACAGCACAGCAACGACACAGACAGCAATGCCACAGACAGCAACTCCTAGTTCCACTATCTCCTCCACCGACAGCACTAGCGCTGTTAGCACCGAGACCGCTGACATCATCGCTGAGCTTGTTAATCCGGTAGTCGAGGCCGAAGGTTTTGCCGTTTATGATCTGCGGCTCAACGGTTCAACACTGCAGGTGCTCGTAACAGCGCAAGCCGACAAAACTGCCGAAGCAGCAGCACCTGATGCAGCCGATCTGACCCAGATCAGTCGTGCTCTCTCACGCAAGCTCGACGAGCAAGAAAGCACGCCATTCAACATGCTTGCCTACACGCTTGAGGTCTCTACTCCCGGGCTGGAACGCAAGCTCACCAAGCCCGACCACTTTGCTAGTGCCATCGGCGAAACCGTGACGATCAAGCTCACCCAACCGCGTGCCATACAAGCCGACCAGCCAGCTACACGTCGGTTAGAAGGTGTGCTGCTAGCTATCAGTGAAGACGACATCACAGTTTCCTTGCCTAGTGCCACCAGCACAATCTCATTGAGCGACATCGCCTCTGCCCGCACGATCTTTGACTGGGGCACCGCCAAACGCAACCCAGCTGGCAAGCAAAACAAACAAACCAAACCAAACCAGAACCAACCCAGTTCCGAGAAGGGAGCCACAAAATGAGTGGTCTAGACATCATGGAAGCCCTCCAGGCGCTGGCCGCCGAAAAAGGCATCAGCTCAGAAGTTCTGGCGCAGGCATTAGCCAATGGTCTTGAATCCGCCTACAAACGTCTACCCGGCTCATCCGAGGAGGCATATGTCGTCATTGACGAGGCATTTCAGATCAGCGTTTTTGCCCAAGAGTTTGACGAAGACGGCAACGTTGTCCGCGAATGGGATGACACGCCCGAAGACTTTGGTCGCATAGCAGCCCAGACGGCACGCCAGGTACTTACTCAGCGCATCCGCGAGGTCGAGCGCGACATGAAATACGACGAATATGCAGGGCGCGAAGGCGACATTGTCACAGGCATCGTCCAGCAAACCGACTCTCGCTACACGCTGCTTGATCTCGGCCGAGTGGAGGCACTGCTACCGCAATCCGAGCAGGTCATGTATGAGCGCGCTGAGCCAAACTCTCGCCTAAAGGCATACATCGTCGAGGTTCGCAAGACCGCCAAGGGTCCACAAATTGTCGTGTCCCGCACTCATCCGGGATTTATTCGTGAACTGTTTAAGTTGGAAGTGCCCGAAATCGGTGAAGGCATAGTGGAGGTGAAGGCGTGTGCGCGCGAGCCAGGCCATCGCACCAAAATTGCGGTGTGGTCAAACGATCCCAATATTGATCCGGTTGGCGCCTGCGTCGGAGCGCGTGGGTCGCGTGTGCGACAAGTTGTCAACGAGTTGCGCGGCGAAAAGATCGACATCGTGCCGTTCTCCGAAGATCTACACGAGTTCGTCTCAAAGGCATTGTCGCCAGCCAAAGTAAAAGAGGTGCGATTCCACGAATACGACGGCATAGCTGAAGTAGTTGTGCCCGATCACCAGCTGTCGCTTGCAATCGGTCGTGAAGGCCAGAATGCGCGCCTGGCTGCCCGACTGACTGGCTGGCGCGTCGACATCAAGAGCGAGACGCAGATCACCGAAGAAGAGGCAGGACTAGCGAACCAAGACTGGGCCGAAGGTGAGTGGGTGACCGATGCTGACACCGGCGAGATGAAATGGGTGCCCGCCGACGGTGGTGAAGCGATCACCGCTGGTCAATGGTCTAAGGCCGTTAGTGAAGCACCAAGTAACTCTGAGGCACAAGCAAGCACAACTGACGAACCATCCGCCACGGCTACCCTGCCAGCTAGCGAACCCGAACTTGAGCAAGCCGCAGAGCAAACCTGATGTTTCTCTCTCATTGCACCCACCAACCGAAATCACTCCCCACCATCTTGAGGTAGGCATTTGCCAAAAAAAGTCCGCGTTTATGAGCTCTCGAGAGAGCTAGGTCTAAGTCTCGAACAGATCCTGGATCTGTGCGACTCACTAGGCGTTGGCGCCACGACACACTCCTCGAGCATGGACGAGGCTCAGGCTGACCGCGTTCGGCGCAAGGTTGAGCGCGAGGGTCTAGCTGCCGTTATCACCGAAGACGAAGGCAAGGACGCAGACGAAGAGGTAGTCGCCGAGCTTGCACGAGCCAAGAAGCGGGCAACCACCAAACCACGAGCAAAGAAGGCTGACCCCAAAAAGGCTGCTGCTAAGAGCACAACCAAGAGCACAACTAAAGCCACAATCAAATCAGCGACAACCAAGACTGCTTCAGCCAAGCCAGGCTCAGGCGCTAAAGCAGCAGCAACTAGCACTAGATCAGCCGCCACTCCCAAAAAGACTGCTGCTAAGAGCACAACCAAGAGCACAGCCAAGACTGTTTCAGCTAAGTCAAGCTCAACTGAGCCAGCAGCATCAACCAGCGGTACGGCTAGCACGACCGCCGTTGATGACACAGCCGCGCCCACCGCAAAAACTACGGAAACCAACGAACCAGACACCAACGAACCAGAAACAGGTTCATCTACCAGCTCATCCACTAGCTCGTCCACCGGCGATGACGCAACACCTCTAGTCGTCTCCACTGGCACCGAACCGGCCCGACCCACAATGCCGCCCCCTCCCACACGAATAGCTCCAACAGTCCGCCCAAATCTCGGCACATCAATCAGCGACAAACCATCCGGACCAACTGGCACAGCTGCAACCACAACTCCGCCTCCGCCAGGCATGGCACCACCAGGAGTTCCACCAGTATCTCCACCTTCAGCACGTCCAACGGCGCGCAGTTCACCACCCCTATCGCCCGGCGGTAAACCCATCCCACCTCCACCGCCACCTGCTCGCGTCCGTAGCAGGGCGCCTCGCCGATCGGGTGGCTCAACAGACGGACACGGAACGCGCGCGCGTCCAGGCGGCGATCGTGATTTTCGCCGACCAGGCTCTGGCCCAGGTGGATCAAGCGGTCCAGGCGGTCCCGGACGGTCAGGTCCAGGCTCTGGCCCGGGTGGTCCTGGCGGAGCAGGCAGACCAGGCGCAGGACGCCCGGGCGGACCACGACCCATGCCAAACCGCCGTGGCCGACGCCCTAGAAGACGTCGCCGTCAGCGCGAAGAACTCATGCCACAGGAGATGCCCTCCTATACCCCAGCGGACGCCCCGGTTCCAGCGGGCGTTGTAACCGTTGAGCGCGGTACTACCGCCAAGGACATCGCCGCCAAGCTCAACCGCTCGGCTGCGGACGTAGTCAGGTTCTTGTTGCAGCAAGGTGAGATGGTTACGGCCAACCAATCACTAAACGATGACATGATCGAATTGTTCGCAGCGGAGATCGGTGCCGAAGTGCGCCTTGTTGAGCCAGGCGAGGAACAAGAGCAAGAACTGCTCAAAGAGCTCGACATCGACTTAGAGGTAGCAGCCGGTGAGGGTGAAACCCGCCCACCGGTTGTCACCATCATGGGGCATGTCGATCACGGTAAGACGTTGCTGTTAGACCGCATCCGTCAATCCAACGTCGTCGAAGCCGAGGCCGGCGGCATTACCCAGCACATCGGCGCCTACCAGGTCGAGCGTGATGGACGTTTCATCACATTCATTGACACACCAGGTCACGAGGCATTCACTGCCATGCGAGCACGTGGTGCGCAGGCCACCGACATTGTCATCTTGGTGGTAGCCGCAGATGACGGAGTGATGCCGCAAACCGCCGAAGCGATCGATCACGCCCGTGCTGCGGATGTTCCCATTGTGGTGGCAATAAACAAAATGGATCGTGAACAAGCCGACCAAAATCGCGTGCTAGCTCAACTATCCGATCACAACTTGGTGCCAGAGTCCTACGGCGGAGACATCGTTACGGTGCCCGTGTCAGCGCTTAACTCCGAAGGCATCGACGAGCTGTTAGATCAGATTCTGTTAATAGCCGAACTTGAAGAATTGACCGCGGTCAGCGACGGTCGCGCCCGCGGCGTAGTGCTTGAAGCGCATCTAGATAAAGGCCGCGGCCCGGTGGCAACGACGCTGGTTCAGCACGGCACGCTTAAAGTCGGTGAAGCGGTCATAGCCGGTGCGTCCTGGGGTCGCATCCGCGCCATGGCCAACGACCAGGGCAATCCCCTAACTGAGGCCGGGCCATCCACTCCTGTTGAGGTGCTGGGCTTCGGGGAGGTACCGCGCGCAGGCGACATGTTTGTGGTGGCGCCCGACGAAAAAAGAGCCAGCAAAGCTGCCGGCGTGCGCGAGCACTGGCAACGTCAGGCGTCGCTTGCAGGCACTGCTAGCGGGTTAGTCCAATCTGGCGCACGCTTGGAGGACATTTTCACCCAGGTCCAAGCCGGCGAAACCGCCACGCTTAATGTGGTGCTTAAAGCCGACGTTCACGGTTCACTCGAGGCGGTCACCGACAGCCTCAAAAAGCTTGAGCGGCCCGATGTGAAGCTGACGTTTATCAGCCGCGGCGTAGGCGGTGTCAACGAAAACGACATCCAACTAGCGGGGGCGTCAAACGCATCGGTCATCGGTTTCAACGTGCGACCCGACCGCAAAGCCCGACAGATGGCCGAGGCCGTGGGTGTCGAGGTGAGGCTCTACGAGATCATCTATCGCCTAATCGAAGACGTGCAAAACGCCATGCTCGGCATGCTGGCACCCGAGTACGAAGAGATTGTTACCGGCGAAGCGCAGGTGCGAGAAGTGTTTCGTATCTCCCGGGTTGGGCCCGTTGCAGGCTGTGTGGTGGAGCAGGGCAACGTGCGATCAGGTGCCAAGGTGCGTTTCTTGCGAGATGGAACGATCATCTGGAAAGGCGCTGTTAAGTCGCTGCGCCACTTCCGTGATGATGTAGCAGAGGTAGTAGCCGGTATGGAGTGCGGCATCGGGTTGTCAGATTTCACCGACCTAAAAGAAGGCGATGTCATCGAAACGTACGAAGAGCGCGAGATCGCGCGCGTCTAGCTCGGGTAGTCAACGGCAGCGCTACCAGCGCACCGATCGCGTGGGGGTGCTGGTACATCAAGTCGTTGCAAGCGAGTTAGAGCGCCTCGCCGATCCGCTACTGGATGGTGTGGCGATCACGGATGTTGAAGTTGATCGTGAGCTGTCCGCTGCAACGGTGTTCTATGACGTGCGTAACCCTCAAGATGCACTTGAAGTTGAAGCTTCGCTTGAGCAGCACAGAACTCGGCTGCAGCGCTCGTTAGGGTCGCAAGTGCGGATGCGGCGCACTCCTACGCTGAGGTTTCGTCTGGACACTTCGGTTGCAGCAGCCGAACGCATCGAACGCATTTTGGATGAGATTCACAAACCCCACAGCGACAGCAGTGAGAGAGTGAACAAAGCAACCGCGGGGAAGATGGCGAGTAAGCCACGCCGCCGCCCTCCGCAAGTACACGGAATGGTGCTGGTGGACAAACCAGCTGCAATGACATCGCACGACGTGGTTGCTGTACTGCGAAGACACTTCGATGAGCGTCGCATTGGTCACGCCGGCACGCTTGATCCCGATGCCACAGGCCTTTTGGTGGTTGGCGTTGGTAGTGGTACCCGACTGCTGCGGTTTGCTAGCGCCGCAGACAAGGTCTATGAGTTCTCCTTACATCTGGGCGTTGAAACCGACACTCTTGATGCTTCTGGCAACATCACCGTCCAGCACCCGTCCGGTCGTGTTGGCGCGGTTACCTCCCAAATGGTCAAGGAAGCGGCCGAGAAGTTTCTTGGCGACATCATGCAGATTCCGCCAATGGTGTCGGCAATAAAGGTAGGCGGCAAACGTTTACACGAGCTGGCTCGCTTAGGGCTAGAAATAGAGCGCGAACCGCGTCAGGTCACCATCAAGAGTTTCGAGACAGCTCCCACTAATCCGATCGTTTACAGATGTCAGATTGAGTGCAGTGCGGGCACCTACGCCAGAACATTGGGTGCTGATCTTGGTTACGCTCTTGGCATCGGTGCGCACATAAGTGATCTGCGACGAACACGTAGCGGCGATTTCAGCGTCTCCTCAGCGCAATCACTAGAGCCACTACTTGAGCAAACCAAACGAGCAGCAACCGGGTCGGCACAGCCAGCGCAACTAGTTCTACAGCCGCTTACCGAGCTGGTCCGTTGGATGGACAAGGTGATGCTCACACCAACCGAGCAAGAAAAGGTTCGCAACGGAGCTTCACTCGCGCGCTCTCGTTTCTCTGGCTCCGGTCCGTGGGCGCTGCTCGGCTCGGATGGGGAACTGGTAGCCGTCCACGAGAGATCAGCTATTACCCCACCGGGTACTCCAGCTACTACTCCACCGGCCGCCGCGCAATCCGAAGCACCACCTCGCCCAGCGGTAGTAATAGCTAGCTAGCGTTGTCTGTTGTGGAAGTCATTCATGACATGCACTGGCGACCCGTGCTCGACCAAGGCAGCGTCATCACCGTCGGTGAATATGACGGTGTTCACCGCGGTCATCGCACAGTCATCTCCGAAATGCACCGCCTCGCCGCCGAGCGAGGCTGCGCAACAGCAGTTGCTACCTTCGACCGCCATCCCGCCTCAATTGTGCGACCCGAGTCGGCTCCCCTGCTGCTGTGCGACCTAAATCACAAGTTGGAATTGCTCGCCGAGACCGGCGTTGATTACACGCTGGTGGTGAAGTTTGACGAAGCGCAAGCTCAGGTACCCGCCGAAACCTTTGCTCGTGAAGTGCTGGTTGATTGCCTTGATGCACGAGTAGTTGTAGTTGGTGCAGATTTCCATTTCGGCCGCGAACGCAAGGGCAACATCGACACTCTGCGCAGCGTCGGCGAGCAGCACGGCTACGAAGTGGCAGGTCTGCCGTTAGTGAAGCACCTAACGGGCAACGGCGAGGTGATCTCTTCCACCTCTATTCGCTCTGCGCTCGTCGAAGGCGATGTCGAGCGCGCTCATCGCTTGCTGGGAAGACCGTTTGAAATACGCGGCATCGTCGCTATGGGAGACAGTCGGGGTCGCGAGCTGGGATTTCCAACTGCAAACGTGCCCACCACGCCCGATCTGTTGGTGCCTGCCGACGGCGTCTATGCCGCTTGGTATCTGCGTCCGGACGGCAAGCAGTATCCGTGCGCTGTTAACGTCGGCCGCCGCCCATCGTTTTACGAGTTTGCTGAGCGATCACTAGTCGAAGCACACCTGATCGGTTTCCGCGGTGATCTCTATGACGAAGCAGCCAGCGTCAAGTTCGTACAGCGGTTGCGCTCCGAAATCAAGTTTGATTCGGTTGCAGCCTTACAACATCAAATAAGACGAGATGTTGAAGACGCCCTCAAACACCTGTCGCAATAGCTGGGCAATAGTTAGTTGCGGTTGTGGCTTGCCGCAGCGGTTTTGCCGACTGCGGTTGTTGCATAGCCGCAGTGTGCTGTTAGCCTCGCTCCCAACAAAGAAGCAAATATCAATTGAGTCGGATCGGTTCTAGCAGTTGGCCTCTGGCAGGCGACAGGCGTCTACGACTCTTACACCCCGGGCAACAGGAACGCCCAACATCATGACCTCTAAGTCCGCAACAGTGGCGGCTCATCAGCAACACAAAACCGACACAGGTTCCCCCGAAGTTCAGGTTGCGTTGCTGTCAGATCGCATTAAACATCTAACCGAGCATCTAAAAGCTCATCCTTCCGACCATCACAGCAGGCGCGGCCTGTTGAAGCTGGTCGGTCAGCGTCGGCGTCTGCTCGACTATCTCATTAACAACGATGTTGATCGCTATCGCACCCTCATCGCCAAGCTCGGCCTGCGCCGTTAGCGCCGTTATTAGCCCTGCTAATAACCCCATCAGCCGGGCAAGGCCTAACACTGGTCAGCGTTGTTGCGCGTAACCAGCTGTAAATCCCTCTCGTAAACCTCTCTCACAAGCACGGAGCATCAAATCATGAATAACATCACGAACGCCGTAACCGTCTCGTGTCCCATTGCTGACACAGACAAAACATTCACACTAGAAACAGGCAAGCTCGCCGGCCTAGCTAACGGAGCTGTTATGGCTCGTGTCGGCAACACCCAAGTGTTAGTAACTGCTACCGCAGCAAAAGCCCCGCGCGCATTCGCCGACTTCTTCCCACTTACCGTCGACATCGAAGAGCGCATGTACGCCGTTGGGCGTATCCCCGGGTCGTTCTTCCGACGAGAAGGACGAGCTTCAGACGATGCCATCTTGGCGTGTCGTCTTATAGATCGGCCGCTGCGCCCCAACTTCCCCGAGGGCTTCCGTCACGACACTCACGTGGTTGGCACAGTGTTAGGGATAGATGGCGAAAACCCTTACGACATTGTTGCGCTCAACGGCGCTTCAGCCGCTCTGTGGGTTAGCGACATTCCGTTCGAGTGCCCAATAGCCGCTGTCCGGCTTGCATACAGCACAGACGGCACTTGGATTCCTTTCCCAAGTTACGAGCAAGCCGAAGCAGCTACTTTTGAGATGGTCGTGTCTGGCCGGCAGATCGGTGACCCAGACTCCACGTCCGCAAGCACAGATGTCGCCATCATGATGGTCGAAGCGGGTGGCACTGAACGCTCGTTCGAATATTACGATGATGGTGCACCGAAGGTATCCGAGCAGGCTCTCACCGAAGGGCTGGAGGCTTCTAAGCGTTGGATAAATGACATCGTTGAGCTACAAAACAAACTGCGACAAAAGCTCGCCGAACGAGATGGTGAAGCAGCTGCACATACAACGATGGAATGGACGCGCACCCGCGATTACAGCGATGAGGTAATGGAACAGGTGCGTGAACTAACGCAGCAGCGCATCACTGAAATAATGCAGATTGCCGACAAGGCAGAGCGCCTAAACGCTGAGAAAGCTCTAAAAGAAGAGGCCACCACTCAGCTAGTCGAACAGCTAGCTGCCCAAGGTCATGATCCCGCCGCTGAGCGTCTAGGAGGCCAGATTTCCGAAGCGTTGCGATCAATCACTAAAGAGGTCGTGCGCGGCCGCATCGTCAACGATGGTTTCCGTATCGATGGGCGAGCTACCGATCAGGTGCGACCACTTTCAGCTGAGGTCGGCTACCTCGCCACCGTGCACGGATCAGCCTTGTTTCAGCGCGGTGAAACGCAGGTGCTCAATGTCACCACGCTCGGTATGACTCGCATGGAGCAGTTAATCGACACGCTTAACCCCGACAGCCGCAAGCGCTATATGCACCACTACAACTTCCCACCGTTTTCAACTGGTGAGGCCGGCTTTATGCGTGGTCCCAAGCGGCGAGAAATAGGCCACGGAGCACTGGCAGAGCGAGCACTGTTGCCGGTGATCCCTTCAAAAGAACAGTTTCCATACGCCCTGCGACTGGTATCTGATGTGCTCAGCTCCAACGGTTCCACGTCTATGGCGTCGGTTTGTTCTTCGTCGATGTCGTTGATGGATGCAGGCGTGCCCGTACGAGACCATGTGTCGGGCATAGCGATGGGTTTGGTGTACGAACAAGGTCGCTACGTAACGCTTACCGACATTTTGGGTGCCGAAGACGCATACGGCGACATGGATTTCAAGGTGGCAGGCACTCATGACGCCGTCACTGCCTTACAGCTTGACACCAAGATCGAGGGAATCCCAGCCGAGGTGTTAAGTCAAGCGCTGGAGCAAGCTCGCGTGGCGCGCCTGCACATTTTGGAGGTCATGAAAGACGCCATTGCCGAGCCAAGAGAAGAGGTAAGCGAAAACGCCCCCAAGATCGTGAGCTTTGAAATACCCATAGACAAGATTGCCGAGGTCATTGGTCCACGCGGCAAGGTAATCAATGCCATCCAAGAAGAGAGCGGTGCCGACATAGCCGTGGAAGACGTAGGCACAGTGGGCGTGGTGAGCATCGCCGCTACCGATCGAGCCGCCATAGAAGAGGCACAGAGGCAACTACAGATGGTCGTCAGCCCACCAACCGCAGACATGGGTGCTACCTATGACGGCAGGGTGGTGAGCATCACTAAATTCGGAGCGTTTGTAAATCTGCTGCCTGGTACCGACGGCTTGCTGCACATCAGCAAGATCGGTGGCAACAAACGAATCAGCGCTGTTTCTGATGTGTTTAGTCTGGGCGATTCGATTCGAGTCACCGTTGATGACATAGACCGCGACGGCAAGATTTCCTTGTCTATTGCTGCAGACACTGCAAGTAGTGCTGTAAGTAATGGCGCCGACAACACTGCTGGCACAGCCAGCACGAGCGAGACAGAGTCAGCGGGGGCTACTGCCGATGACACTAGCGATCAAGCGCCGAAGCGTCGGCGAGTGGTTGCTACGCAAGCAGGGTCAACATCTGCCAGAGCAGCTACTGGAGAGGTAACCGAAGCTGGCGACACTGCCGAAGTAGCAGTTGATGGCACCACAGTTGTTGACGGTTCGACCGCAGACACCGCTGCTACCTCGGTAGCGGACTCACGCGAGTACGTGTCCTTCGAAGAGCATTTTGACACAATCGCTAAAGAGACCTATGGCGATCTTGGTCCAGTGCAGCAGTCCCGTCCGCGACGTGGGCGCCGCAACCGTCGCGACAACTAGACCGCGCAACCGACACCTAGTCGTGGCACGCTTGGCTTGTGGCGGACAACGCAGCTAATGCCAGCGCAACAACTGACGGTGCAAATGCAACGGCCAACGCAACAAGCGACACCACGCCGCGCATATTGGTTTTTGGATCTGCTGGCCGAATGGGATCGACCGTCTGTAACGCAGTCGCCTCCGACCCCGATTTACAGTTAACCGTTGCAGTCGATCCAGCCGCCACGGCTGGATCGGTAGTCGACCTGCCCCCGCGAATCGTTTCTTCTCGAGATCAGATCGATCCAGCAACCGTCGATGTTGCGGTTGATTTCACGGTCGCCGAAGCAGCACGCCAAAACGCACTTTGGTGCGCCGAGCAAGGCATACATACCGTCATTGGCACGACTGGCCTAACAAAGGCCGATTTAACAACCCTGCGAGCCGCTTTTGAAGCTGGTCGCAGCAACTGCCTTGTAGCACCCAATTTTGCCATCGGTGCGGTGCTGTTGATGCGCTTCGCAGAGCTAGCCGCACCGTTTTTTGGTTCGGCCGAAGTGATCGAACAACACCACGATGCCAAAATTGACGCTCCCTCGGGCACCGCACTGCAAATTCTCCAGCGCATGGCCGATGCATCAAGCCAGTGGAATGACGACCCCACTCAACACCAATTGGTGCCAGGCACCCGCGGTGGTCAGGGTCCTGGTGACATCCCCGTGCATTCGGTTCGCTTGCGTGGATTGGTTGCTCACCACCAAGTTATGTTTGGTACCGATGGCGAGGTCTTGACTCTGCGTCATGACAGCCTCGACCGCAGCTCGTTTATGAGCGGTGTATTGCACGCATGCAAGGTGATAGCCAGCCATCGTGGGCTTACCGTGGGCTTGGACGCATACCTAGAGCTATAACCCCGGCCTTGTTCATCGTCGCTGCTTACTGCTCCATGTTGCGCGTATCACCACAAAGGCCACCATCGCGATAGTCAGCGGAATCGAATAGCGGCCGATAAATCTCACCACCGATCCAATCGGCCCTTCAAATACTTCACTCAGCCACCACCACACCGCCAGCCGGCTAACGGTGCCCGCCAGATTCACCACCACAAACCACCGCCGATGCATACGCGAGATGCCCGCTAGTAAACACATCGCATAGCCAGGTATGCAAAACAGCACTACCCAACCAACAAAGGTTCCGTTGAATCTCCTCTCCAGCCAGCGCAGCAAACGCACCAGTCGGTGCTTTTGCCCAAACTCTGCTTCTAGATAGGCATGTGTGTTCGGACCAAACTCATAGCCAAGCTGATACAAAAACGGGTCGGTTACAAACAGTCGAAAGGTGCCCAGCACCATAAACACAGCCAGCGGCATCTGATGAGCCACTACTGGCAAAACGATGTCGGTGGCATTCAACGCTAGTAACAACACCGGCTGGCTGTCGACCAGCGATGGCAATGCCACCTGACCCGCATAACCCAGCAGCGTCAGCAAAAGCGGCACTGCAACCAGTGAACGTATACGGCGCCGGTTGGCGGGCGACAGTAAATCTTGATTCAAGAACCCTCACGCTAGGCCGCAACGCACACAATCTCGCCTGATCAACGCAGTCAATTGCAATTGCGACTCATACCCCGTACCATCAGTCCCTACAACTTAGATAAGTAGCCAGTTATCACTCGAAAATCCGGTGTCACGCAATGAGGTGTCGGGTAGTTAGTAATGATGACTGGTGCCGTCTCTTGACGGGGCTATGTTTCTGCCTGCCGCTTAGCGGTTTCTAGGTTTCTCGGTTTAGGAGTTTTTATGGGTTCGTCGACTTTTGTGTATGGACGCAGGTTGCTTACAGGTTTGGTTGCTGCGGTGTTGGCTGTGTCGGTGTTGGTGGTCGCTGGTTCGCCTGTTAGTGCTGCGAATACGGCGTCTGAGACGTTGTATGACAATGACAGTAATGCTGATACGCCTAAGGTGCGTCGGTTTGCTGGTGCGAATCGTTATGCGACGTCGTTGGCTTTGGCTGAGGCGTTTGCTGAGGGTGAGGGCTTTATTGATACGGCGATTTTGGCGTCGGGTGAGAGTCCTGTTGATGCTGCTGCGGCTGTTGGTCTTTCGTCGGTTTTGGGAGCTCCGGTGGTGTTGACGATTCCTAATCGTTTGTCTAATGCTGTTGAGAAGTTTCTTGTTGATCAGTTTGTTGCTGAGGTTTTCATTATTGGTGGTCTTGATGTGGTGAGTCAGACGGTTGAGGATGATTTGCTGGAGTTGGACACTGTGGATACGGTGACGCGTTTGTCGGGTGAGGATCGTTATGCGACGTCTGCGGCGATTGCTGATGAGATGGGTACGTATGGTGAGTATTGCGACACGACACAGATATCTGCGGTGGTTGTGAATGTTGATGCGTCTACTTCTGATGTGATCGCTGTTGGTCCTTTGGCGTATGCGATGGAGTTACCGGTTTTGTTAACTCAGGCTGATGCGTTGCCTAGTGAGGTTTCTGGGTTTTTGACGGATGCGGAGATTGAGCGTGTTGTTGTGGTTGGTGGCACTGATGCGGTGTCTGCTGCTGTGATTGAGGAGATTGGTGAGGCGGGCGTGTCTGCTGTGACGTCTATTACTGGTGAGACGCGTTATGCGACGGCTGTTGCTGTGCGTGACGCTTTGGCTGCTTGTAAGGATGCTGATTTCACTTTGAGTAAGACGAGTTACGCGGTGGTTAATGGTGAGGCGACAGCTGATGGCGTGTCTGCTGCAGCGTTGTTGGGTTCTGGTGGTCTTAACGCTGACAGTAATGATGTGTCTGCTGTGTTGTTGGTTACTGCTGATGAGATACCGGCTGAAACGTTGGCTTTTCTTGAGGGTTTACCGACGAGAGATTCTTCGGGTTCTTTCACTAATGTTGGGTTCACTGCTGTTGGTGGTAACAGTGTTGTGCCTGCTGCGGTAATGGATGCTGCTGTTGCTGCGTCTCTTTCTTCTAGCCCGCTTACTGCGGCTATAAGCGTGAATGATGCGCGAACGACTGCGACTATTAAGTTCTCTTCCACTGTTACTACTGGAACTACCACTCCTGTTACTGATAGTGCTGGCAGTAAGGCGAACTACAGGATTAATGGTCAACCGCTAGTTGACGGTGACGTGGTTGCTGCGACGGGACCTGAAACAAAGATTACTTTGGATGGTAGCGATAAGTTTGCTGCCGGTGATGTGGTGACTGTGGTTGGTGGGAAGATTGTTGGTGTTGGTGGTGACTTGCGTAGGGTTCAGGCTGCTTCGTTCACTGTTCCAGTCTTGGAGCCGGACACATTACGTCCACGTGTCACTATTTTCGCTCCAGAGAACGGTAATGAGTTCCGTGTACACGTAACTGAGAAAAACTTACGAGACGACGCTGAGTTAGTACTCAAAGAAATCTCTCTAAACAATGCCCTCCTAACGTCGACACTAGATGATGCAGGGGTAATAGACAAAGTCTCTTATGCTGCTGCAGGGGCAACGAGTTGGACCGTCTGCTTGTTCGGTATAGAAGCTGGATCCGGGGCTGATCCCGACGAATGCAATGTATCAGCCGCTGGAAAAACCCTAGCTAAGGGTGATTTGATCACCATTGCAGCTGAAGCTTTTGCTGATAAATCAAAGAATGCTTCTCGAACAACCATCACGCGAGTTGCCGCAAACAATGTCAAAGGTCCGTCTATTACTAGGGCAACTGTTTCCGCACCAAGAGTTCACAGAACAGCCGCCTTAGAACCCATCAATGCGAGCTTGGAATGGACTGAAGGAACGGGAACGATAACAAATTATCTGACTATCACGGCGAAGAGCACTGGTAGTGCTGCAGGCGCCCTCGGTAAT